>NZ_AP023174.1:0-1253315 GCF_013426895.1 Paraburkholderia largidicola
AGCGTCTGGGGCTTTTCCGCCTGGCTGCTTCGGGCCTCGTCGCGTATCCCGCGATCAGAGCGCCGGCGGGTCGCGTCGCAACCATAACGACAGCAACTTGATGAACGAATTCTGGCAACACTGTTCCGCATTGCTGGAGCGTGAATTGACGCCCCAGCAGTACGTGACGTGGATCAAACCGTTGGCCCCGGTCGCCTTCGACGCCGATGCGAATACCCTGAGCATCGCGGCGCCGAACCGTTTCAAGCTGGATTGGGTCAAGAGCCAGTTTTCCGGCCGTATCACCGATCTCGCGCGTGACTTCTGGCATTCGCCCGTCGACGTCCAGTTCGTCCTCGATCCTAAAGCTGGCGTGCGCTCGGCGCCTGCCGCGCCGTCGCGGCCAGCGCCGATGGGCGCGCGCAGCGCGGCCGCAGCCGTCGACGCGGCAGTCGGCGCCGTACAGGCGGCTCACGCGTCGCGCGCGGGCGGTTCGAGCGCTGGCGGCGCGCTGGCGGGCCTCGGCGCGCACACGCACGCCGCGCAACTGACCGACGATGCAGCCGACCTCGATCTCCCCAGCCTCGACGCGAACGAAGCTGCCGCCGCGCGCCGCACGTGGCGTCCAGGCGCGGCTGCGACGGCCGCGAACGGCGAAAGCGACTCGATGTACGAGCGTTCGAAGCTGAACCCCGTGCTCACCTTCGACAATTTCGTGACCGGTAAGGCAAACCAGCTGGCGCGGGCCGCCGCGATTCAGGTCGCCGACAATCCCGGCATCTCGTACAACCCGCTGTTCCTGTACGGCGGCGTGGGCCTCGGCAAGACTCACCTGATTCACGCCATCGGCAACCAGCTGCTGATGGACAAGGCTGGCGCGCGCATCCGCTACATCCATGCGGAACAGTACGTGTCGGACGTGGTGAAGGCGTATCAGCGCAAGGCATTCGACGACTTCAAGCGCTACTACCATTCGCTCGACCTGCTGCTGATCGACGATATTCAGTTCTTCTCGGGCAAATCCCGTACGCAGGAAGAATTCTTTTACGCGTTCGAGGCGCTGGTTGCGAACAAGGCGCAGGTGATCATCACCAGCGATACCTATCCGAAAGAAATCTCAGGTATCGACGACCGTCTGATCTCGCGGTTCGATTCCGGCCTGACCGTCGCAATCGAACCGCCCGAGCTTGAGATGCGCGTCGCGATTCTGATGCGCAAGGCGCAGTCGGAAGGCGTGAATCTGAATGAGGACGTCGCGTTTTTCGTCGCGAAGCACCTGCGTTCGAACGTTCGCGAACTGGAAGGCGCGCTGCGCAAGATTCTCGCGTACTCGAAATTCCACGGCCGCGAAATCACCATCGAACTGACCAAGGAAGCGCTGAAAGACCTGTTGACGGTGCAGAACCGGCAGATTTCGGTGGAAAACATCCAGAAAACGGTGGCCGACTTCTACAGCATCAAGGTCGCCGACATGTATTCGAAGAAGCGCCCGGCCAATATCGCGCGTCCACGTCAGATCGCGATGTATCTGGCCAAGGAACTGACGCAGAAGAGCCTGCCGGAGATCGGCGAGCTGTTCGGCGGGCGCGACCACACGACGGTGCTGCACGCGGTGCGCAAGATCGCCGACGAGCGCGGCAAGGACGCACAGCTCAATCACGAGCTTCACGTGCTGGAGCAGACGCTGAAGGGTTGAGACAGGGTTAGGGGGCCCGATCAGGTCGAAGGTTTCCTCGAAACGGTCGGAAAATTCGATCTGTTTATTGCGCAAGCCACCCCCAATTTAGGGAAGTGCTTCCATTTTCAGGCACAATACAGGTTTAACCGCCCGGCAAAAGCGGGCGGGATTCAAACGCCGTGACTGGCGCAGTACCGCGCCGGCGGGGGGCCGGGGCCGCGCGCTTCAATACTGCCGGGCAAGGCGCGCAGGCCGTCACATCAACGAAGGAACTCTATGCAACTGGTCAAGACCGAACGCGATAACCTCCTCAGGCCGCTGCAAACCGTGAGCGGCATTGTCGAACGCCGTCATACGTTGCCGATCCTCGCCAATTTGCTGATTACCAAGAACGGCCCGGACGTCTCGTTCCTGTCCACCGACCTCGAACTGCAAATCACCACGCGCGCCGACTTCGGTGTCGGCGGTGACTCGGTGGCCACGACGGTGGCGGCACGCAAGCTGCTCGACATTCTGCGCGCGATGCCCGACGGGCAAGTCACGCTCACCCTGAACGACAAGCGCCTGACGGTCCAGTCCGGCAAAAGCCGTTTCGCATTGCAGACGCTGGCGGCCGACGAGTTCCCGACCGTCGCTCAAGCTAAAGACTTCGGCGCGAACCTCGCGGTTCCCCAAAAAACGTTCCGCCAGCTGCTCGGCATGGTCCACTTCGCGATGGCGCAGCAGGACATCCGTTACTACCTGAACGGCATGCTGCTGGTGGTCGACGGCGATCAGTTGATGGCTGTCGCCACGGACGGTCACCGCCTCGCGTTTTCGTCGATGAAGATCGAAGGCTCGTTTGCGCGCCAGGAAGTGATCATCCCGCGTAAGACGATTCTCGAACTTCAACGTCTGCTCGAAGACATCGACGATGTCCTCAAGATCGACATCGCGCCGACGCAGGTCAAGTTCACGTTCGGCGGCGTCGAACTGGTGTCGAAGCTGGTCGAAGGCAAGTTCCCCGACTTCCAGCGCGTGATTCCGAAGTCGCACAAGAACACCTTCGTGATCGGCCGCGAAGAGCTGCAACGTTCGCTGCAACGCGCGGCCATTCTCACCTCGGACAAGTTCAAGGGCGTGCGCTGCATCGTCGAGCCCGGCCAGCTGAAGATCATGTCCACCAACGCGGACCAGGAAGAAGCGCAGGAAGAACTCGAAATCCCCTACCAGGGCGACAGCATCGACATCGGTTTCAACGTCACGTACCTGCTCGACGTGCTCGCGAACCTGAAGGTCGACATGCTGGAAATCAGCCTCGGCGACGCGAGTTCCAGCGCGTTGATCACGATTCCCGAGAACGACGAGTTCAAATACGTGGTGATGCCGATGCGCATCTGACGCGTCCAACACGAAGAACACACCAAGGGGCGCAGCGCCCCTTTGGTGTTTTTATGGTGTTTTGAAAAGCTCCGAGCAGTAACGAAGCAGTAACGCAGATCCGGAAGAAATCCATGACTGATACGAACAATTCGCAACCCGATAACAGCTACGGCGCCTCGTCCATTCAGATCCTCGAAGGTCTGGAGGCCGTGCGCAAGCGGCCGGGTATGTACATCGGCGATACGTCGGACGGGACCGGTCTGCATCACCTCGTGTTCGAGGTGCTCGACAATTCGATCGACGAGGCACTCGCCGGTCATTGCGACGACATTCAGGTCATCATCCACGCCGACAACTCCATTTCCGTGACCGACAACGGCCGTGGCATCCCGACGGGCGTCAAGCGCGACGACAAGCACGATCCGAAGCGCAGCGCCGCTGAAATCGTCATGACTGAGCTGCACGCGGGCGGCAAGTTCGACCAGAACAGCTACAAGGTGTCGGGCGGCCTGCACGGCGTGGGCGTCTCATGCGTGAACGCGCTGTCGTCGTGGTTGCGCCTCGTCGTGCGTCGCGACGGCAAGAAGCACTTCATGGAGTTCCACCGTGGCGTGCCGCAAAACCGCGTGATCGAAGAAGTGGACGGCGAACGCCTGTCGCCGATCCCCGTTGTTGGCGATACGGAAAACCGCGGCACTGAAGTGCACTTCATGGCCGATGAGACGATCTTCGGCAACGTTGAATACCACTACGACATCCTCGCGAAGCGCATCCGTGAACTCTCGTTCCTGAACAACGGCGTACGGATTCGTCTCACGGATCAGCGCTCGGGCAAGGAAGACGATTTCGCATTCGTGGGCGGCGTGAAGGGCTTCGTCGAGTACATCAACAAGACGAAGACCGTGCTGCATCCGACCATTTTCCATATCGTCGGTGAGAAGGACGGCGTGGGCGTCGAAGTGGCAATGCAGTGGAACGACAGCTACAACGAGAACGTGCTGTGCTTCACGAACAACATTCCGCAGCGCGACGGCGGCACGCACATGACGGGTCTGCGCGCGGCCATGACGCGCGTGATCAACAAGTACATCATCGATCACGAAATCGCGAAGAAGGCGAAGGTCGAAACATCCGGCGACGACATGCGCGAAGGGCTGTCGTGCGTGCTGTCGGTGAAGGTACCGGAGCCGAAGTTCAGTTCGCAGACGAAGGACAAGCTGGTCTCGTCCGAAGTGCGCGCGCCTGTGGAAGACGTGGTCGCGAAGGCGCTCGAAGAATTCCTGCTGGAAACGCCGACCGACGCGAAGATCATTTGCGGCAAGATCGTCGACGCCGCGCGTGCTCGCGACGCAGCGCGCAAGGCGCGTGAAATGACGCGACGCAAGGGCGTGCTGGACGGCGTCGGACTGCCGGGCAAGCTGGCAGACTGCCAGGAGAAAGATCCTGCCAAGTCTGAGATTTACATCGTCGAGGGTGACTCGGCAGGCGGCTCGGCAAAGCAGGGCCGTGACAGAAAATTCCAGGCCATTCTGCCGCTGCGCGGCAAGGTGCTGAACGTCGAGAAGGCGCGTTACGACAAACTGCTGTCGTCGGAACAGATCGTCACGCTGATTACGGCGTTGGGCTGCGGCATCGGCAAGGAAGACTACAACCTCGATAAACTGCGTTACCACCGCATCATCATCATGACCGACGCGGACGTCGACGGCGCGCACATCCGTACGTTGCTGTTGACGTTCTTCTACCGTCAGATGCCGGAGATGATCGAGCGCGGCTATATCTATATCGCGCAGCCGCCGCTGTACAAGGTGAAGGCGGGCAAGGACGAGCGTTATCTGAAGGACACCGCGGAGTTGAACGCACATATGCTGCGTCTGGCTCTGAACGGGTCTGAACTGATTCCGTCTGAAGGCACGACGCCGATTGCCGGCGATGCGTTGGGCGAGCTGGCTCGTTCTTATCTGCTGGCGCAGGGCGTCGTGGATCGTCTGAGCAGGCTGTACGACGAAGCGGCGCTTGGCGCGGTGATGGATGGCGTGACGATCGATCTGTCGAGCGAGCAGTCGACGGAAACATCGGCCGCTGCGCTCCAGGCCAAGCTGCGCGACGATCCGCTCAAGCCCGAGGTCAATGTGATCCCGATGTACGATCCGGTGCGCGAACTGCGTTCGCTGCGCGTCGAGCGTCGTCATCACGGCAACGTGAAGGTGTCGGTCATCGACGAAGAGTTCCAGCTCACGGCCGACTACCAGCAACTCGTGAACACGGCGAACACGTTCAAGGGGTTGATCGGCGAAGGCGCGGTCATCAAGCGCGGCGAGCGGAGCATGGCTGTCGGCGACTTCAAGAGCGCGATGAAATGGCTGATCGCCGATGCCGAGCGGAATGTTTCGAAGCAGCGCTACAAGGGTCTCGGTGAGATGAATCCTGAACAGCTGTGGGAAACGACGATGGATCCGAACGTGCGCCGCTTGCTGCGTGTGCAGATCGAAGATGCGATCGCGGCGGACGGCATCTTTACGACGCTGATGGGCGATGAAGTCGAGCCGCGTCGTGCGTTCATCGAGTCGAATGCGTTGCGGGCGGGGAATATCGACGTTTGAGTGTCGTCATCATCACCACGCACCAAATCAGCCAGGCACCAACAAAAACTCCAACCGTCACCGGTTGGAGTTTTCTTATGGTCTAAGAAAACTCAAGACCACTTGCGCGCGTACCGCTCTTTCACCACCCGCGAGATAAAAGTCGACAAACCTTGCCCTGCGACGGCAAGCCGCTTCATCTCCTCGACTTCCCGCCGTCCCGTGGTCGCGTAGTCGTATAGATACACGTCACCGTCACGAAACTTCACGGTGATCGCGTCATCCGATACCTCGTAAGCCACGACACCCGACTGGCCGCTCAAATCCCGATACCGCTTCATGCTCGCACCCACGTCCGACAGCAGCAGAACATCGCAATCGAGCACGATCCATTCCTAAACCACCGGCAAGCAGATATCCGTCAGCAGATTCGCCGGCGCGGTTTCCTTCGGATTGTTCAAATACTCCTCGAACACAGGCGCGTCGGCGGCCTCATGTTCCGAATTAACCAGCCACTCGCCGTAAAGCCACTGATACGCCGACGCCATATCCGCGTAGGGCCCCTTATGCCGCAACACGGCATGCCTGCCGCCGGCGATCGACGTGACGCTGACCAGCCCATCGCCCGACACATCCACAGCACGCGGCAGCCACACGCCCGCTTTCGACCGCAACTCGCCCTCGGCCACCGCCGTCGGATCATCGTAGTAAATGCCGATCATCCGCATCTCGTTCGACAGCAGCCCACGGGAAGCCAGCCATCCCATCAGCGTATCGAACGCCTTGCCGATCTGCATATACGGCCCGACGTGATCGACGCTCACCACGTCGAAACCCTCGATATCGCGTATCACCACATCTCTCATCGTCATTTGGCACACTCCTGAATCCGCAAGAGACGGCCGGAACCGGATATGGGTTCCGGCCTTCCGATACAGTGCGGGCGGCACGCCGAAGACGGCGCTGAACGTCCGCGTGAACGACTGCAAACTGCTATATCCGGACCGCTCGGCGATCTCGGCAATCGGCATCGACCCATTCGCGAGATAGCCGGCCGCGCGATGCAAACGCAGCCGGCGCACGGTCGTCGCGAGGGTTTCGCCGTACATGGCCTGATAGATCCGATGCCAGTGATACGGCGACAGACACGCAATCCCGGCGAGCCGGTCGATATCGAGCGGCTCGTCGAGGTGATCGTAGATATGGTCGAGCACGCGCGCGAGCCGCGCGGCGTAGCGCGCGCGATAACCGATATCGTTCATGGCAAGCATTGGAAAGGGATCGATAAAAACACGATAGCACGCGGCGATTTACCAAATCCTGCGGATTTTTCGCGGCTGCTGCCCGCCAATCGCCGCGCATATTCAGCATCGACTTAACCCGGCACTCGACGAAACAAAATAAACAATCCAATCTAACTTTTGCCGATTTTCGATAACACCTCGATTAATGGCTTCCTACCATCGCCAGATGCCGCCGCCAAAAGGACCATTCCGTGGGTCAGCCACGCGGGCCGATCAGCCGGCAACTTCAACAAGGGAGCCTCAGATGAAATCAGAGTCGACAACCCAACACAAAGGCGCCGTGACGCATCACGAACTGAAGCAGACGCTCGGCACCTGGCAGCTTTGGGGCATCGCCGTCGGCCTCGTGATCTCCGGCGAGTATTTCGGCTGGAGCTACGGCTGGGCGAGCGCCGGCACGCTCGGTTTCGTGATCACCGCGCTGTTCATTGCCGCGATGTACACGACGTTCATTTTCAGCTTCACCGAACTCACCACGTCGATTCCGCACGCGGGAGGCCCCTTCGCCTATGCGCGCCACGCGTTCGGCCCGACGGGCGGCTACATCGCGGGCGCCGCGACACTCGTCGAGTTCGTGTTTGCGCCACCGGCGATCGCGCTCGCGATCGGCGCGTATCTGCATGTGCAGTTTCCTGGCCTCGAGCCGAAGCACGCGGCGATGGGCGCGTATCTCGTGTTCATGGCGCTGAATATCGTCGGCGTGCAGATCGCGGCGGCGTTCGAGCTGTGCGTGACGCTGCTCGCGATCTTCGAACTGCTGGTGTTCATGGGCGTGGTCTCGCCGGGCTTCCAGTGGTCGAACTTCACGAAGGGCGGCTGGGCCGGCTCCGATACGTTCAGCATGGGCTCGTTCCACGGCATGTTTGCCGCAATTCCGTTCGCGATCTGGTTTTTCCTCGCGATCGAAGGTGTCGCGATGGCCGCCGAAGAAGCGAAGAACCCGAAGCGCTCGATCCCGATCGCCTACGTGACGGGCATCCTGACGCTCGTCGTGCTGGCCATCGGCGTGATGGTGTTCGCGGGCGCGGCGGGCGACTGGACGAAGCTCTCCAACATCAACGACCCGCTGCCGCAAGCGATGAAATACATCGTCGGTGAAAACAGTGGCTGGATGCACATGCTGGTCTGGCTCGGACTGTTCGGCCTGGTCGCGTCGTTCCACGGCATCATCCTCGGCTACTCGCGGCAAATCTTCGCGCTGGCGCGCGCCGGATACCTGCCCGAGTGGCTGTCGAAAGTGCATCCGCGCTTCAAGACCCCGCATCGCGCGATCCTCGCAGGCGGCGTGGTCGGCATCGCGGCGATCTATAGCGACGAGCTGATCCAGTTCGGCGGCCAGACGTTGACTGCGAACATCGTGACGATGTCGGTATTTGGCGCTATCGTGATGTACATCATCAGCATGCTGTCGCTCTTCAAGTTGCGCCGCAGCGACCCGAATATGGAGCGTCCGTTCCGCGCGCCGCTGTTTCCGTACTTTCCGGCGTTCGCGCTGGTGGCCGCAGTGATTTCGCTGGCGACGATGATCTACTTCAATCTGCTCGTCGCGCTGGTGTTCGCCGCGTTCATCGCGCTCGGCTACGGCTACTTCCTGATGACGCGCCATCAACGCGAGGTCGCCCCCGCCGATGCCTTGCTCGAAGAATGACCACGCTGTAGACGCACTGGCGTACCTGCAACAAGCCGCGCAGTCGCTGCGGCGCTGGAGTACACGACATGAGCTACACGGAGACAATCGGCAGCCGCACGTATCGTTTTGCCGATCTGAAGACGCTAATGGCGAAGGCGAGCCCGCTGCGTTCCGGCGACCAGCTCGCCGGCATCGCGGCGGCGAGCGAGGAAGAGCGTGTCGCCGCGAAGATGGCGCTCGCGGACGTGCCGCTGCGCACGTTCCTGAACGAAGCGCTGGTTCCGTACGAGAGCGACGAAGTCACGCGCCTCGTCGTCGATACGCATTCGCCTGAAGCGTTCGCCGAGATTTCGCATCTGACGGTGGGCGAGTTTCGCAACTGGCTGTTGTCGAGCGCGACGGATACAGCGGCGCTCACGCGCATCACGAAAGGGCTCACGCCCGAGATGGTCGCGGCCGTATCGAAGCTGATGCGCAACCAGGATCTGATTCTCGCGGCGCGCAAGCGGCCCGTCGTCACGCGTTTTCGCAACACCATTGGCTTGCCGGGCCACATGTCGGTGCGGCTGCAACCGAATCATCCAACGGATGACGTGAAGGGCATCGCCGCATCGATGATCGACGGCTTGATGTACGGTTGCGGCGACGCGATGGTCGGCATCAATCCCGCGTCGGATAGTCTCTCCGCAATCACGAAGCTGCTCATGATGATCGACGACTTCCGCACGCGCTATCAGGTGCCGACGCAATCCTGCGTGCTCACGCACGTCACCAACACGATTGCGGCGATAGAGAAGGGCGCACCCGTCGATCTCGTATTCCAGTCGATCGCAGGCACGGAGAAGGCGAACGCGGGCTTCGGCATCTCGCTTGCGCTGTTGCAGGAAGCGTATGAAGCGGCCTTGTCGCTCGAGCGCGGCACGGTCGGCAACAACGTGATGTACTTCGAGACGGGGCAGGGCAGTGCGCTGTCGGCGGATGCCCACCATGGCGTCGATCAGCAGACCTGCGAGGTGCGGGCGTACGCCGTCGCGCGTCAGTTCAATCCGTTTCTGGTGAACACCGTAGTCGGCTTTATCGGCCCCGAGTATCTGTACGACGGCAAGCAGATCACGCGCGCGGGCCTCGAAGATCACTTCTGCGGCAAGCTGCTCGGCGTGCCGATGGGCTGCGACATCTGCTACACGAATCATGCGGAAGCCGATCAGGACGACATGGACAATCTGCTGACGCTGCTCGGCGTGGCGGGCATTAATTTCATCATGGGCATTCCCGGCGCGGATGACGTGATGCTGAATTACCAGAGCACGTCGTTCCATGACGCACTGTATGTGCGCGACGTGCTGGGTTTGCGTCGCGCGCCCGAGTTCGAAGAGTGGCTGGAGTCGATGCAGATCACCGATCCGCGCGGTGCGCTGCTCAATGCGCCGACGCGTCAGCCGTTGCTCGAAGGCGCGAGCGAATGGATGGGCATTGCATGAGCGACTCGATCGAAAAAAATGCGTGGCAGGCATTGCGTGCGTTCACGAATGCGCGCATCGCATTGGGCCGCGCGGGCAATAGCCTGCCGACTGCACCGCTGCTCGCGTTCAATCTGTCACACGCGCAGGCGCGCGATGCTGTGCACCATCCGCTCGACGCCGACGTGTTGCACGAACAGTTGCGCGCGCACGGCTTCACGTCGCTGGATGTGCATAGTGCCGCGCCGGATCGCGCGCATTACTTGCGGCGTCCGGATATGGGGCGGCGCCTGTCCGATGATAGCCGCGACGCGCTAAGCCAGGCGGCGGCCAATGATGCGCCCGACGTTGTCTTCGTCATCGCCGACGGCTTATCCGCGTTCGCCGCTTCGAAGCAATCGATTCCATTCCTGCAAGCGATCACGAAGCGTCTCACCGACTGGAAGATCGGACCCGTCGTGGTGGCGCGTCAATCGCGTGTCGCGTTGGGCGATGAGATCGGCGAGTTGTTGAAGACGAAACTCGTCGTGATGTTGATCGGCGAAAGGCCGGGGCTGAGTTCGCCGGATAGCCTCGGCATCTATCTGACGTATGCGCCGAAAGTGGGATGCAGTGACGCGCAGCGCAATTGCATTTCAAACGTGCGGCCGGAAGGACTGGATTACGAAGCGGCCGCGCATAAGCTGCACTATCTGCTGACGCACGCGCGACGTCTGGGGTTGACGGGCGTCGGCTTGAAGGACGACAGCGACGCGCTGCTTCAGGCCGAAGAAGCTGCGTCCGCTATTCCTGACGGCTCGAAGAAATAGAAAAGTGCCCAGACGCACACAGCGTTTGGGCACTCGAAACATCGACATCAAACAGCGTCGGCTTTACTCACCGGATGCTTCTCGAGCCACGCGTTCTCTTCATCGCTGTACAGGCGCGAGCGCGTCAGAAAGCGCAGACCCGTCGGCCGCTCCAGTGAAAACATGCCGCCGTTGCCCGGCACGGCATCGATGATCAACTGCGTGTGCTGCCAGTACTCAAATTGCGATTCGCTCATATAAAACGGCACACCCGCGATCTCGCCGAGCCTCACATCCGATCCGCCGACCATGAATTCATTCGACGGAAAGCACATCGGCGCGCTGCCGTCGCAACATCCGCCCGACTGATGAAAAATAATCGGGCCGTGCTCGGCGCTCAACTGCTGGATCAGCTTGACCGCCGCATCCGTTGCCACGACACGCGCAACGCCTTCTTCGCTCATCGCGCTTCCTCTTTTGGCTTGATCCGCTGGGAAAAAAGGGCGAACCGCATCGCGCGATCCGCCCAACAGGAGCACTACGCTCAGAAGAAGCCCAACGGTTTGTCGCTATAGCTGACCAGCAGATTCTTCGTTTGCTGATAGTGATCGAGCATCATCTTGTGATTTTCACGTCCGATGCCCGACTGCTTGTAGCCGCCGAACGCCGCATGCGCCGGGTACGCGTGATAGCAATTCGTCCACACGCGGCCCGCCTGGATCTCGCGGCCGAAGCGATAAGCGCGCGTGCCGTCGCGCGTCCAGACGCCGGCACCGAGGCCATAGAGCGTGTCATTGGCGATCTCCAGCGCTTCTTCTTCGTTCTTGAACGTCGTCACGGAAACGACCGGTCCGAAGATTTCTTCCTGGAAGATGCGCATCTTGTTGTGACCGCGGAACACGGTCGGCTTCACGTAATAGCCCTTTGAGAGTTCGCCGTCGAGCTTGTTCTGCTCGCCGCCGATCAGGCATTGCGCGCCTTCCTGCTTGCCGAGATCGATGTACGACAGGATCTTTTCGAGTTGCTCCTGCGAAGCCTGTGCGCCGATCATCGTCTTCGAGTCGAGCGGGTGTCCCTGCTGGATCGCGGCGACGCGCTTCACCGCGCGCTCCATGAAGCGGTCGTAAATCGATTCTTCGATCAGCACGCGCGACGGGCAGGTACACACTTCGCCCTGATTCAGCGCGAACATCGCGAATCCTTCGAGCGCCTTGTCGAAGAAGCTGTCGTCCTTGTCGAGCACGTCGGCGAAGAAGATGTTCGGGCTCTTGCCGCCAAGCTCCAGCGTCACGGGGATGATGTTCTGGCTCGCGTACTGCATGATCAGGCGGCCCGTTGTCGTTTCGCCCGTGAAGGCAATCTTCGCGATGCGCTTGTTCGACGCGAGCGGTTTGCCCGCTTCGAGACCGAAACCATTGACGACATTCAGCACGCCCGCGGGCAGCAGATCCTGAATCAGTTCGAGCAGCACGAGGATCGAAGCGGGCGTCTGTTCAGCCGGCTTCAGCACGACGCAATTGCCTGCCGCGAGCGCGGGCGCGAGCTTCCATGTGGCCATCAGGATCGGGAAGTTCCACGGAATGATCTGACCGACCACGCCGAGCGGCTCATGAAAGTGATACGCGACCGTATCGTGATCGATCTCCGAAATGCCGCCTTCCTGCGCGCGCACGGTGCCTGCGAAATAGCGGAAGTGATCGATTGCGAGGGGAATGTCGGCCGCCATCGTTTCGCGCAGCGGCTTGCCGTTGTCGATCGTCTCCGCGACCGCGAGGCGCTGCAGGTTCGCTTCCATGCGGTCGGCGATCCTGTTGAGGATGTTGGCGCGCTCGGTGGTCGATGTCTTGCCCCAGGCGGCCTTCGCGCGATGTGCGGCGTCCAGCGCGAGTTCGATGTCGGCTTCACGCGAACGCGGAATCGACGTGAACGGCTCGCCCGTAATCGGCGAGATGTTGTCGAAGTACTCACCGCCAACCGGCTTCACCCACTCTCCGCCGATGAAATTTGCGTACTGCTTCTTGAACGGGAACTCGGTTGTCAGAAACTTCATCTCTGCGTGATTCATCTGTGTGCTCCTCACATGATCGGACGTCGATGTATTCGATTGGATATATCACCCGGCTTGGCGCTATTCCGCTGCCGGGTGTCCTTATCGCCAGAAGCGTGCCAACGGGCGTGCGACTTTGGACAATGCCGGTGCACGCAGCACTGTCGCGATGCACGTCGTTTTTCGGGCGCGGGTGGGCATCGGGATGACGTTGCATCCATGAGCAGTTCGAAACACGAGTGTTCATCGAATGAACAGGGCGGCGCGTTGCATCGGCGCACTATGTGGCGATCCCATCGGCATGGGACTTGCGTCGCTTTACGCCCGTTAGTTCAATGTCGCATGCAGGTGCATGTTCATCATCGACGCCCATATGACGACCGATCTTTCTTCGCCGTTGCCGCCAGCGGCCGCGTGCCGATTCGAAACGAGCGTCGCGCACGACGCCGATGAGCAGGCGCGCAATCTTCACGGCTGGACCCAGACCTACGATCAGCTCACGGCGGGCCGCTTCGTCGGGAGGCTGACGGGCTTGCATCTCGACGACATGCACGTGTTCTGCGAGACGACCAGCCAGACGTTGCGGCAGACGTGCGAAGTCCCGCCCGACGCCTGCTGGTTCGGCATTCCCGCCGACGATCAGAGTGTCGGCCGCATCGGCCCGCAACCGATTAGCCGCGACTCGCTCGCCTTTCAGCGCGGCGGCGTCGAGTTCGAACTGCTGACGCCTGGCGGTTACGCGATTTTCGGCGTGGTCGTGCGCGGCGACGTGCTGCATCGGCATGCGGAATTCGTCGAGCACGCCGATTTGATCGACCAGGCCGCGCAAACCGGCGTCATTCCCATCGACACGCAAAGCAAGGCGCGCTTCTGCGCGCTCCTCGCCGGCATGCTCGACGACGCGGCCAACGCCGCGCTGTCGGAGCGCGCGCGGCGCAATCTGCAAGCGTCGGTGCTTTCTTCGCTGTTCGATCTGTGCGCAACGACATCGCTTGAACCTATCGCGATTCCCGCACGTCCGCGCAGGCAGTGGATCGTCTCCGAGGCGCGCGATTACGTGCTCGCGAATCGCGACCGTCCTGTCGGCGTGCCGGAACTGTGCGAGCATCTGCACGTCAGCCGCCGCACGCTGCAATACTGCTTTCAGGACGTGCTGAGCCTTGCGCCCGCGAGCTATCTGCGCGCGATCCGCCTGAACGGCGCGCGCCGCGACCTGTGTGGCGCAGCGCCCGGCGAGCGCACGGTGCAGGACGTCGCGGCTGCGTGGGGCTTCTGGCATTTGAGCCAGTTCGCCACCGACTATCGCAAGCTTTTCGGCGTTCGTCCCTCTGAAACCCTGAAAACGGTCCACTCTCCGACCAGCGCGCTACTGGCTCACTAACGGCTGATCGCCTGGCTGGATTGGCGCATCCGCTAGAATTGCGGCATGCGCGGCCCTGTCTCGCCGCCCGACCCACCATCCTCATCGACGAAACGACACGCGTTCCGGCCTGTCTGAAGGTGTCCACAGCGACCTGTGGATAACCGGAAGGACAGCGGGGTGAAACGCGTGTGGACTCGATGTGGACGTAAACGGGGTAACTCGACGCTCGCGCACGAGCGGAAAAAGTTGTTCATCGAACTTCATCCGGTACGCACACTGACCCCATGCGGTTATGCGTCCGGCAAAACGCTGATTCGTTTCGGTAAACCTGTGTTATCCACAGAAAAGCAGTTCGCTTGTTAACTGTTACTACGTATACATACAGGTAAACCTATTATCAAAAGGCCTCTGCGCGTACGGAGATGTCGCGCGGATGACTCAAGCTGGAGATCACCGTGTTTACTTGCATCAACCAGAGCTGCGGCGCGCAGTGGGAACTGTCCGACGTCGTCATCAAGAACGAAGGGCAGGGTTTGCTGTTTCGCTGCCCGATGTGCGGCGCGCGCAACTATGTCGAACGATTCGACGCCGATGACGGCACGATCGTCTACGAGCAGATCGAAGGTCGCCCGTACAACTAAGCCCACATCGAAATCACATGACAAACAAGGTTCGTCCTTTTAGCGAGTTGCCGCTTTCCGAAGCGGTGCTCGCCAATCTCACGCAACTCGGCTACGCCGAGATGACGCCCATTCAGGCCGCCAGCCTGCCGATCGCGCTCGCCGGCCAGGATCTGATCGCGCAGGCCAAAACGGGCAGCGGCAAGACGGCAGCGTTTTCACTCGCGCTGCTGTCGCGGCTCGACACGCGCCGTTTCGACGTGCAAGCCATGGTGCTGTGCCCGACGCGCGAACTCGCCGATCAGGTGACGCAGGAAATCCGGCGTCTCGCGCGCGCGGAAGAGAACATCAAGGTGCTGACGCTGTGCGGCGGTACGCCGATGCGTCCGCAAACAGCGAGTCTCGAGCATGGCGCGCATATCGTCGTCGGCACGCCCGGGCGCATCATGGACCATCTTGAGCGCGGCAGCCTGTCGCTCGACGCGCTCAACACGCTCGTGCTCGACGAAGCCGACCGCATGCTTGACATGGGCTTTTTCGACGATATCGCCAAGGTCGCACGTCAATGTCCGAAAGAGCGGCAGACGCTGCTGTTCTCGGCGACGTACCCCGAGGGCATCGCGAAGCTGAGCCAGCAGTTCTTGCGCAACCCGAAGGACGTGAAGCTCGAAGAGCGGCACGACGACAGCAAGATCCGCCAGCGCTTCTACGAAGTGACGGAAGACGAGCGTCTGCATGCCGTCGGCCTGTTGCTGAATCACTACCGCCCCGTGAGCACGATCGCGTTCTGCAACACGAAGAACCAGTGCCGCGATCTGCTCGACGTGTTGCGCGCGCAAGGTTTCCACGCGCTCGCGCTGCATGGCGAACTCGATCAGCGTGAGCGCGATCAGGTGCTGATCCAGTTTGCGAATCGCAGCTGCTCAGTGCTCGTCGCAACCGACGTCGCCGCGCGCGGCTTGGACATTGCGCAACTCGAAGCCGTGATCAACGTCGACGTAACGCCGGACCCGGAAGTGCACGTGCACCGGATCGGCCGCACGGGCCGCGCGGATCAGGAGGGCTGGGCGCTGAGTCTCTCGAGCATGAACGAAATGGGACGCGTGGGGGGCATCGAAGAGGCGCAAGGGCGCGATGTCGAATGGCGTCCGCTGGCCGAACTGAAGGCGGCGAGCGACGAGCCGCTGCTGCCGCCTATGGAAACGCTGCAGATTCTCGGCGGCCGCAAGGAAAAGATCCGTCCCGGCGATGTGCTGGGCGCACTGACGGGTGAAGCCGGTTTCAACGGCGCGCAGATCGGCAAGATCAACGTGACGGAGTTTTCGACTTATGTTGCCGTCGAGCGTGGTATTGCGCGTGACGCATTGCGCAAGCTCAGTGCGGGCAAGGTGAAAGGCAAGAAGGTGAAAGTGCGGCTGATGGACGAGTGAGCGCGGCGGGCGCGAGGCGGCGCGCGCGTGCTGCCGTCGCCTTCGCTTTCTGCGTAAAACGTCATACGAATGCCCTCAAACCATGAGGCATCACTCCTGTTCATGCCTGCGGGATTACCCTGCCGGCATCTGCATTTCACATTGGTGCTGAAGAGCAAGCCGGTTTGCGCCAATCGTGCGCGTGGCCTCCCATTGCCGCGCGCATGAGCGAAACGCATGCCGCGCATGACAAACTTTCGATTGTTCTCATGCGTGCGTTGTTGCCTAATCGTTCAAACTGAACGGGACCGACGCCTGACGCGTGGCCCGCCGATTTGCAGCGAGAAGGAGGAATCTCATGCAGAGCGCTTTGCAAGCCCGCTCGAAATTGCCGGACGTCGGCACGACGATTTTCACGGTGATCGGCCAACTGGCCGCCGAACACAATGCGCTGAACCTGTCACAGGGCGCGCCGAATTTTTCGCCCGACGAAGCGCTCGTCGATGGCGTGACCAAAGCCATGCGCGCCGGTCACAACCAGTACGCGCCGATGGCCGGTATCGGCGCATTGCGCGCGGCGCTCGCGGCGAAGGTCGAAACGCTGTATGGCGTGCATTACGATCCGTCGACGGAAGTGACCGTGATCGCCAGCGCCAGCGAAGGCCTGTATTCGACGATCAGCGCGCTCGTGCATCCCGGCGACGAAGTGATCTACTTCGAGCCGTCGTTCGACAGCTATGCGCCCATCGTGCGTCTGCAAGGCGCGACGCCTATCCCGATCAAGCTGTCTTCCACCGATTTCCGCGTCGACTGGGACGAAGTGTCCGCGGCCATCACGCCGAAAACGCGGATGATCATCGTCAACACGCCGCACAACCCGACGGCGACGATTTTCAGCGATGCCGATATCGAGCGCCTGAAGGCCGTCACGCGCAACACGGATATCGTGATTCTTTCCGATGAAGTGTATGAGCACGTCGTGTTCGACGGCGCGAAGCATCACAGCATGGCGTGTCATCGCGAACTCGCGGAACGCAGCGTGATCGTGTCGTCGTTCGGCAAGTCGTATCACGTGACGGGCTGGCGCGTCGGTTATTGCCTCGCGCCCGCTGCGCTGATGGACGAGATCCGCAAGGTCCATCAATTCATGGTGTTTTCCGCCGATACGCCGATGCAGTATGCGTTCGTCGAAGCATTGTCGAATCCGCAAAGCTATCTGGGCTTGTCCGCGTTCTATCAGCACAAGCGCGATCTGCTGGCACGCGAACTGAGCGAGTCGCGCTTCGAGTTGCTGCCGAGCGAAGGCAGCTTCTTCATGCTCGCGCGTTTTCGCGGCTTCTCGGATGAGAGCGACAGCGACTTCGTGTTGCGCCTGATCCGCGATGCGAAGGTCGCGACCATTCCGCTGTCGGCGTTCTACACGGACGGCACGGATTCCGGCCTGATCCGCCTGAGCTTTTCGAAGGACGACGAGACGCTGATCGAAGGCGCGCGTCGTTTGCGTTCAATCTGAGGGACACGCGATGATGCAGGAATCGATCAAGGCAGCCGTCGTGCAGATGAGCAGCAGCGCGGACGTCCAGCAGAATCTGGGCGAAGCGCGTCGGTGGGTACATCAGGCCGCGCGCGACGGCGCCACGCTCATCTGTTTGCCCGAATACTTCTGCTGGATCGGCGACGACGAAATGCAGCGCGTGGCCCTTGCCGAAGCATTCGGCGATGGTCCGATTCAGCAGGCGCTCTCCGACCTTGCGCGCGAGACGGGCGCGTGGCTGATCGGCGGTACGGTGCCGATCCGGCCGTCGCATGGGCCGCAGGCCGGCACGCATGCGTACAACACGTCGCTCGTGTTCGATCCCTCGGGGCAGTGCTCGGCGCGCTACGACAAGATCCATCTGTTCAGCTTCAACCAGGGCGCGGAGCAGCACGCGGAAGGCGACACGATGGTCGGCGGCGACAGCATCGGCACGGCGCAAGGTCCGTTCGGCACGCTGCGCCTGTCGGTGTGCTACGACTTGCGCTTTCCCGAGTTGTATCGCGCGGGACCCAGCGCCGATGTGATCGCCGTGCCCGCCGCATTCACCTACACCACAGGCCTCGCGCATTGGGAGCTGCTGCTCCGTGCGCGAGCCGTCGAGAACCAGGCTTTCGTGCTCGCGTCCGGCCAGTGCGGCACGCATTCGAACGGCTGGCGGACTTTTGGCCACAGTATGATCGTCGGGCCGTGGGGCGAAGTGCTCGCGCGGCATGACGACGAACCCGGCATCGCACTCGCGACGCTGACACAAAGCGCGCTCGATGAAGCGCGCAACCGTCTGCCGGTGCTCACGCATCGGCGCATCGCCACGCCGTCTGACGTGCGTTGAACCGCATTGAACATAGGGGAAGGAGATCGATATGAAGCTTGTGAAGAATCTGCTGATGCTGGCGTGCGCGTTCGCATCGGTGGCGACGGCGTCGGCGATGGCTGCCGATGCGACGTCGCTGCGCTATGGCCTCGAGGCGCAATATCCGCCGTTCGAATCGAAAGGTTCGAATGGCGAGTTGCAGGGCTTCGATATCGATATCGGCAACGCTGTCTGCAAGACGGCGAACCTGAAATGCAGCTGGGTCGAAACGTCGTTCGACGGTTTGATCCCGGCGCTGCAGGGCCGCAAGTTCGACGCGATCAACTCGGCGATGAACGCAACGGAAAAGCGCCGTCAGGCAATCGACTTCACCAACGTGATCTACCGCGTACCGACGCAACTGATCGCGCGTAAGGACAGCGGACTGCAGCCGACGCCGGAGTCGCTGAAGGGCAAGCGCGTCGGCGTGTTGCAGGCGTCGATCCAGGAAACGTATGCGAAGGCGCATTGGGAGAACGCTGGCGTCAACGTCGTGCCGTATCAGGATCAGAACCAGGTCTATGCCGATCTCGTCGCGGGCCGGCTCGATGCGACCCTCGTGCTGGCGCCGGCGGGCCAGACGGGCTTCCTGTCGCGTCCTGACGGCAAAGACTTCGCATTCGTCGGTCAGGCAGTGCGCGACGACAAGATTCTCGGCAGCGGCGTCGCGTTCGGCATTCGCAAAGGCGACACCGCGCTGCGCAATCAGCTGAACGCGGCGATCACCAAAGTGCAGGCGGACGGCACGGTCAAGACGCTCGCGGAAAAATACTTCGGCAATATCGACGTTTCGCCGAAGTAACGTCCCTTCGCTGCATCGCGCAACGCGCCGCATGGCTTTCGTCATGCGGCGCGTTTCTTTTTGCTTAACATCTGATGAATGAATCGTCGAAAGCGGATGGAATAAAGGCTGCAAAGCGCCTGTTAGCGCAGCAAGAGCCCGATATTTGCACGACCGACGATCATGTCCCGCACCCACCCACCGTCCGACACGCCGCTTACCGAAGCGGACATGCAGGCCTTCGCCGATGGCAATCTGCCGCCGGATCGGGCGGCGCGCGTGCGGAAGTATCTCGGCGCGCGACCCGGCGAGGCCGAACGGATTGCGTTCTACCGGCAGTTGAACATGCAGATGCGCGGCGCATTTGAAGGCGCGTTGCCGCAACGCAGTCGGGCGCCGGCTGGTGATCGAAAACGGACCGTCGATATCAAATCGGCGATGCGCAGGTTCATCGTGCGGCGCATCGGCGTCGCGCTGCTCGGCTTGGTGCTCGTGGTTCTGTCCGCGAGCGGCTGGTTTTTCGCGTCGCGCGTGTCGCCGGACATGCTCGACGCCGCAGCCGTCATGGCGCTGATGCGCGAGTCGGGGCAGCAAACTGCTGCTGTGCCGCAGGCTGCGCCTGCTGACCCGAACGCTGTCGATCTGGCGCCTTTAGGGCTGAAGCTGGTTGCGACAAAGACGCGTCATCCGAATGCGTTGGCGAGCATCGACATACTCGATTACCGGAATGCCGATGGCGAAGCTGTCGTGCTGCTTTCGGCGCGAGCGCCATTTGCGACGGACCAGCCGCACTGGGCGGCGCAGCGCATCGGCGAGGTACGGTTGCTGTCGTGGACGGTGAAAGGGCGGCGCTACGTGCTCGCCGGAAAGGCGACGACACACGGTCTGATGCGTGCCGCCGATGCATTGACGATCCGTTAGCAAATGCACGGCTTGTCTATTTGCACGCCGTTGCCCGGTTGCGGCGAAATAAAGCGGAATAAAATACAGCAGGTTGTGTTCTCTGCTTCAAGAGGCGACGCGCGCGCCGAAATGCGCGCCACGCGATATCTGATGGGTAGAGCAAATGGACATCCGTAACGAGTTGATGGATCACGTGCCGCGATTGCGCCGCTATGCGCGCGCGCTGATCAGCAATCGCGATCTCGCGGACGATCTCGTGCAGGACACGCTCGAACGCGCGCTCACCCGCACGAAGATGTTCCAGGCGGGAACCGATCTGCGCGCATGGCTTTTCACGATCATGCACAACGTGTTCGTCAATCAGGTGCGCAAGTCGTCGACGCGCGCCGTTCACGTTTCGGTGGACGACGAGAGCATTGTCGAAAGCGAATTTGCGGTGTCGGGCGAGCAGACGCGTTCGCTCGAAGTGCGCGACCTCGATTACGCGTTGCAGCGTCTGCCCGCCGATCAGCGCGAAGTCGTCCTGCTGGTTGGGCTAGAGGAAATGAGTTACGCCGAGGTTGCGATTGCGCTCGACATCCCCGTTGGTACTGTGATGTCGAGGCTCTCGCGTGGACGGGAGCGCTTGCGCGCATTGATGGCGGGCGCGCAGCCCGGCGCGAAACTGAAGGTGGTGCGATGAGCGATCAACTGACTCCCATCAGCGAAGAAGACGTTCATGCGTACGTGGACGGCACGCTGTCCGACGAGCGCCGTGAAGAGGTCGAGCGCGCGATCGAACTGAATCCCGCGCTGGCAGCGCGCGTCAGCGATTACTTTTCGCTGAACAACATGTTTCATGAGCGCTATGACCGGGTGTTGAGCGAGCCTGTGCCGGCGCGCTTGCGGATGCCCGAAAAGCGTCGCTGGCTCAGCGCCGCGAACTGGCCGCAGTACGCGGGCATGGCGGCGGCGCTGGTGCTGGGCATCGGCATTGGCGTCGGTACGAACATGGGCAAGGACGTTGCTGCGCCGTGGGCGAGTGCGCCGTCGGTCACGTCGAGTACGCGGCCCGTGAGCGCGGACGCTTCGGAAGTGTTCGCGCGGAAGGCGGCGTTGGCGCATGTCGTGTACATGCCTGCTGTCGATCGTCCCGCGCAGATCGGCGAGGACCACGAGCAGGATTTCGTGCAGTACCTCGCGAACAAGCTCGGCACCGACGTGCATCCGCCGATGCTTACCAAAACCGGATTCGAGCTTGCGGGCGGCCGCATCTTGCCCGGCGACGACGGTCCCGTTGCGCAGTTCATGTATCACAACGCGAACGGCGAGCGCGTGACGCTTTGCATTTCTCATCGCAAGGTGAATGCGAATACGACGGCGTTCAAGCTCTATCAGGAAGGGCCTGTGAACGTTTTCTATTGGGTCGATGGCGATTTTGGCTATGCGGTGTCGGGTGGTATTGACCGCAAGGTGATGTTGCAGATTGCGCATGATGTGTATGCGCAGTTGACTGGGGCGACGCCGGGTTGATATTGCTGAGGCTGTGACGTTGAGCGGCTGCATCTTCGGATGTGGCCGCTTTTGTTTTGCGCCTGAATAGTTAGATATCCATATTTATTTTTTAGTGTGGCGAGTGGGAATAGATTGCAACGTCGCGTGGTTCGTCACTATGCGTACCGCACGTTTTCAAAGGAGTTGGAAATGAAGATGCTCGCATTGCTGGCTGTCTCCGTCGCTGCACTCGGTTCGACGAATGTCTTCGCGCAGGGCAAGACGCGCGCAGAGGTGTATCAGGAGTTGATCGAAGCTCAGCAGAATGGATTGAACTTCGTCACGGATGCTTCGTATCCCGATGTGAGTCCGGCCTTTCAAGGCACGGTCGAATATCTGAAGAAGCAGGCGCTTGCCAAAGCGGAACGTGCGAACAAGATGGCCAAGGCGGCTTCGGATGCGGCCGTGTCGGGGAATTGAAGTTGTGTTCGGCGCGCTGCGCCAAAACAAAAAGGCCGGTCAGCTTTCGCTTGACCGGCCTTCGAATTCTTTGGTGGGGCGTGAGTGACTCGAACACTCGACCTACGGATTAAGAGTCCGCTGCTCTACCAACTGAGCTAACGCCCCAACAGAAGCGAAATTATGCAGGAGTTTTTCTTGCTTGGCAAGAGCTCCTCGCAAATTTCTTAAAAAAAGATGCGGCAGCACACCACCCCAGAAGGACTGCCGCGCCAGCATCCACCGAAAGCACCATCGAAGCGCACGGGCGTTCGTCCCGGTATCATGTCGCGAACCATGCCGCGCGGCCTTCCGCGCGGCTTCAACGGGAAATCATGATGGACGAAACCGAAGTCCGGGAACTGCTCGATCGCGTGCTCGCGCCATGGGTGCGCGCGCTGTCGCTCACGCCCGTCAAGGTCGACGATGAAAGCGCGACGCTGCGGTTGCCGTTTTCCGGCGAGTTGCGGCACAGCGGCGGCGTGATCTGCGGCCAGGTCTTCATGGCAGCCGCCGATACGGCGATGGTCGTCGCGATTTCAGCCGCGCTCGGCGGGTTCAAGCCGATGACCACCGTCTCGCTGAACATCAGCTTCATGCGCGCCGTTCGCAAGGGCGACGTGGTCATCACGGCGCGCGTACTGCGCATGGGCCGCAATCTCGTGTTCGGCGAAGTCGAGCTGACCGACGACGACGGCAAGATGGCCGTCCACGCCACCACCACCTACGCGCTGCTCAACTGAGCGCGCCCGTCGACGGCGCGAACCCGCACCGCGGCAATCGAAGGAAGCAACGGATGTTCGATCAGGTCGTATTCGCCGGCGGCGGCAATCGCTGCTGGTGGCAAGCAGGATTCTGGGACGTGGTCCAGCCGGAACTGGCTATCAAGCCGCGCGTGATCACGGGCATCTCGGCGGGCGCGGCCACGGCCTGCATGCTCTATACGCGCGACGCCGACTGGGTGATGCGCTATTACGAAACCGCGCTGCGCAACAACACGAAGAACGCCTACTGGGGCAATCTGCTGCGCGGCGAATCGGTGTTTCCGCATTACCGGATCTACCGGCAGGCGCTGCTCGACATCTATGGCGAAAAGTTCGCGCAACTGGCGAAGGCACCGGAGATCCGCATCGGCGTGTCGCATGTACCGCGCTGGCTCGGCGCGCGCAGCGCGGTTGCCGCAGGATTGATCGCCTACAACATCGAAAAATACATCCGCAAGACGCTGCATCCGACGCTCGGGCAGTCGCTCGGCTTCCATCCGGAATTCGTTCGCGCGCAGGATTGCGCGAGCGTCGAGGAACTCGCGGACCTGATTCTGCAGTCATCGTGTACGCCGCCGTTCACGCCGGTTCTGCGACGCAATGGGCGTCCCGTGCTGGATGGCGGGATGGTCGACAATGTGCCCGTCGGCGCGCTCGATCCGGCGCCCGGCAATGTGCTGGTGATGGTGACGCGTATCTATCCGCGTCCGCAGATGTTCGTCGTACCGCATGGCACACAACAGCGGTTGTACGTGCAGCCGTCCCGCAAGGTGCCGATTTCGAGCTGGGACTACACGAGTCCGTCGCAGATGCAGCACGCGTACAACCTCGGCCGTGTGGACGGCGAGCAGTTTCTACAACGCGTGCCTGAACTGCTCGACGCCGCTGCGCACGACTGAAATGCGTACTTAAAGGCGCTGCGGCCCGCGCGGGGCCGCATGCATTCGCCTAGCGGCGGCGTCCGCCCTGCAGCGCTTCCGGATTCGCAACGCTCGACGTATCGCCCTGATCGAACGCAAGAATGTTCTTGAACGCCGCGCTGAAATAAAGCTCGTAGCTTTCCTTCTCGACATAACCGATGTGCGGCGAGCAGATCACGTTTTCCATTCGCAGCAGGCTGTAGCCCTGCAGGATCGGCTCGCTTTCGTAGACGTCGATCGCCACCATGCCCGGCCGGTTGTGCGACAGCGCGCCGATCAGCGCGTTCTCTTCCAGCAGTTCGGCGCGGCTCGTGTTGACGAAGAGTGCAGTCGGCTTCATGCGCATCAGATCGTCCTGCTTGACGATGCCGCGCGTGTCGTCGTGCATGCGCAGATGCAGCGACAGCACGTCGCTCTGCTCGAACAGCGCTTCGCGGCTTTCCGCGACCTGATAGCCGTCGGCGAGCGCCGCTTCGCGCGTGTGGTCGCGGCCCCAGATCAACACGTTCATCCCGAACGCCTTGCCGTAACCCGCCACCAGCCGGCCGATCTTGCCGTAGCCCCAGATGCCGAGCGTCTGTCCGCGCAGCACCTGGCCGAGACCGAAGTTCGGCGGCAGCGCCGAAGTCTTCAGGCCAGACTGTTGCCACGCGCCTTGCTTAAGGTTTGCCACGTATTGCGGAATGCGCCGTTGCGCGGCCATGATGAGGGCCCACGTCAGTTCGGCGGGAGCGATCGGGGAGCCGACGCCTTCCAGCACGGCAATGCCGCGCTCGGTACAGGCGGCGATGTCGATATGGTTTCCTGCACGGCCTGTCTGGCTGATCATGCGCAGATGCGGCAATTTGTCGAGCAGTTGCGAGCTGATGCGTGTGCGTTCGCGAATCAGGACCAGTGCGTCGACTTCCGACAGGCGGCTGGCCAGCTGGCCCAGACCGCGGACGGTGTTGTTGAAAACCTTGACCTCGTGGTCAGCGAGCATTTGGAAACAGTCGAGCTTGCGGACAGCGTCTTGATAATCGTCAAGGATGGCAATCTTCATGGCGTATATGTTTTGCGACGCACCATGCGGGTGCGGAACGGAGAGTCTTGTTCGGGTGTCCCATCATGTGACCTGGACCACATGATGCTTATTGTGAATGCCTTACCGTACAAGGAACCGCTATGACGGAGCCACGACGGCGGGGCAAGTTCCCTCGTTTTTAACAGTTTGTTGCATGTCCACGCAAGCCGCTTTACAGACGGTTTCAACGTGTCGGCGACAGGCTGGAAGGCCCTTACGACTGCTGGATCGTGCGCCTTAAAACACTTCGCGCCGATTATCGCCTCTCGCATGCAGCGTCGCTGGGCTAGCACCGTTTTTCTTTTCTACCAAAACGGAGACAGCTCGATGAATCATCCCGCATTTGCAGGCCATTCGACCCTCGAAGCGCCTGCCTGGGTCAAACATCAAAAACTGATCGAGTGGGTGCAGCGCGTGGCCGCGCTGGCAAAGCCAGAGCGGATCGTCTGGTGCGATGGTTCGCAGGAGGAATACGACCGTCTGAACGCGCAGATGGTTGCAGCCGGCACCCTCAAGAAGCTCAACCCGGCCAAACGGCCCAATTCATATCTCGCATGGTCCGATCCGTCCGATGTCGCGCGTGTCGAGGATCGCACGTTCATCTGCTCCGAGCATCGCGAGGACGCCGGCCCGACCAACAACTGGATCGCGCCTGCCGAGATGCGCTCGACGCTCGACGGTCTCTTCGACGGTGCAATGCGCGGCCGCACGATGTACGTCGTGCCGTTCTCGATGGGCCCGCTCGGTTCGCCGATCGCGCATATCGGCGTCGAGTTGAGCGACAGCCCATACGTCGTCACGAATATGCGGATCATGACGCGCATGGGCCGCCAGGTGTACGACGTGCTCGGCGAGGACGGCGAATTCGTGCCGTGCGTGCATTCAGTCGGCGCGCCGCTCGCAGCGGGTCAGAAAGACGTCGCGTGGCCGTGCAATGACACGAAGTACATCGTCCATTTCCCCGAATCGCGTGAAATCTGGAGTTACGGCTCGGGCTACGGCGGCAATGCGCTGCTCGGCAAGAAGTGCTTCGCGCTGCGCATCGCATCGACGATGGGCCGCGACGAAGGCTGGCTCGCCGAGCACATGCTGGTGCTGGGCGTCACGTCGCCGGAAGGCAAGAAGCATCACGTCGCGGCCGCGTTTCCGTCTGCGTGCGGCAAGACCAACTTCGCGATGCTGATCCCGCCGCAAGGCATGGACGGCTGGAAGATCACGACGATCGGCGACGACATTGCGTGGATCAAGCCCGGCAAGGACGGGCGGCTCTACGCGATCAACCCGGAGGCGGGCTATTTCGGCGTCGCGCCGGGCACGAGCGAAAAGACCAACTTCAACGCGATGGCGACGCTGAAGGAGAACGTGATCTTCACGAACGTCGCGCTGACCGACGACGGCGATGTCTGGTGGGAAGGCATGACGGACGAGCCGCCTGCGCATCTGATCGACTGGCAGGGCAAGGACTGGACGCCCGCCATCGCGAAGGAAACGGGGCGCAAGGCCGCGCACCCGAACGCGCGCTTCACGGCGCCCGCATCGCAATGCCCGTCGATCGACGCCGATTGGGAGAATCCGGCCGGTGTGCCCATCGACGCGTTCGTCTTCGGCGGCCGCCGTTCGACGACCGTGCCGCTCGTTACGGAAGCGCGCGACTGGGTCGAGGGCGTCTACATGGCGGCGACGATGGGCTCGGAAACGACGGCAGCCGCGGCGGGCCAGCAGGGCGTCGTGCGGCGCGATCCGTTCGCGATGCTGCCGTTCTGCGGCTACAACATGAGCGACTACTTCGGCCACTGGCTGAAGACGGGCGCGAAACTGGAGCAGATGAGCGCGCGTACGCCGAAGATTTTCTGCGTCAACTGGTTCCGCAAGGGCGACGACGGCAAGTTCGTGTGGCCGGGCTTCGGTGAAAACATGCGCGTGCTGCGCTGGATGATCGACCGGATCGAAGGCAAGGCGCAGGGCGAGGAGCACGCATTCGGCGTCTCGCCGCGTTATGAGGATATCGACTGGAGCGGGCTCGATTTCACCCGCGAGCAGTTCGAGCAGGTGATCTCCGTCGATGATGCCGCGTGGCGCAAGGAACTCGCATTGCACAGCGAATTGTTCGACACGCTGAAGCAAGGCCTGCCTGCCGCACTGCAAGATACGCGAAACGCGCTGGAGAAAAAGCTGGTCGCGTGACGTGGTGAGCGTTCACTAACGAATGACGAAGCCGCCTCCGGGCGGCTTTCCCGTCATTTCGGCCATTTTCGCGTCACCTTTCGACCCCCATTCTGCCGCCGACGCACCGCTTTCGCTGTTCGAGCTACCAAAGCGATTCCGACGCGATGCAGCAAATTGTTTCGACAATGGGAACAATAGGGGGTGGTCTATTCCGTCCCTTAAGATATTGACTCAAATTTTCATAAAATTTCTGCTTTCTTAGGCAACTTCTGCAGGATTTCCCTAGTCGTAGGAAAATCCCAAATGTGCTTCCTGTTCGCGGGGGAGCGGTAATACGGCAGGAGTTGTCCATGGATCATTTGCAGTCGATGCGAGTTTTCGTCAAAGTGGCGGATCTCGGAAGTTTCGCCCGCGCGGCTAGCGCGATGGATATTTCAAACGCAGTCGCCACCCGTCACGTTGCCGATCTGGAAGGTCGCCTCGGTACCCGACTGCTTAACCGCACCACACGTAGTCTTTCGCTGACGGAATCCGGTCAGGTTTATCTGGAACGCGCCCGCCAGATTCTCGACGAGCTCGAGGACGTCGAGCAAATGGTCGTCGCGCGCAATCACGAACCGGTCGGCACGCTACGGATCGTCGCGCCTGTCGTGTTCGGGTTGCATAATCTCGCGCCCGTGCTGCAGACGTACGCGGAGCGCTATCCCAAGGTGATTCCCGATGTGACGCTGGTCGACCGGCAAGTCGATCTCGTCGAAGAAGGCTTCGACGTCGGCGTCGTGATTGCGCGGCATATGCGCAGCGCGAGCATCGTCACCCGGCGGCTCACAACGGGCTGTATGACCGTCTGCGCGACGCCGGCATATCTGGAGAAGCACGGCACGCCGACCCGGCCTGAGCAGCTTCTGGAGCATCCCTGCCTGTCGTTGCCATCCGAATACTGGGGCGACGAGCGCGTGTTCACCGGCCCGGACGGCGAAGTGCGCGTACGTCCGACGAACGTCATCGTCGCGAACAATACGGAAATGCTGCGTCAATTCGCGTTGCTCGGCATGGGCATCGCGATCCTGCCGAGCTATCTGATCGGGCGCGACACGACGCGCGGCAAGCTGGTGCGCCTGTTGAGCGATTACCGTCTGCCGCAGGTCGAGATCAACATCGCGTACCCGAGCCGTCGGCATTTGCCGGCGAAGGTGCGCACGTTCATCGATCACCTCGTCGAGCATTTCAACCAGACGCCGAACAGCAAGCTTGGCGAACAGTGGGTGAAGGACGGTGTGGAACGGGCGCCGTCGATGCTCGAATCGACGGCCATGTCGATGCCGCCAGAGGCGTTCGACGGGGCCGAACCGCTGTCCAGCCTGCTGGATGGCGAAATCCCGGCCAAGCCTGCGACGCGCACGCTCAACCGTTCACGCGGCATCGTTTCGCCGACGCATTGATACGCGGCGGCGTTTCCGATAGACGATAAAAAAGCGCAGTCACCTTTGACGGTGACTGCGCTTTTTGTTGTGCGCTCGGATGCGCGACTGAGTGCTTTCGGCGGCGCGCGCCAAACAGGTTTTACGAACCGGTCTTGCGCGCTGCGGTTTTCGCTGCCGATGTCTTGGCGGCTGCCTTCTTTGCGGGCGCTTTCTTGGCCGCAGCCGTCTTCGTTGCGACCTTCTTCGCCGGAGCTTCGCTCGCGGCGTCGTCGTTCGCGGACTCGGGCGAGGCCTTGGCTGCGGACTTCGCGGCCGTCTTCTTCGCTGCGCCTTCCTTCGGCTCCTTCTTTTCGAACTCGAAGCCGATCTTGCCGTCGCTCTGCTTGACGAGGAACGCCTTGAAGTTGCGGCCCGTGCGCGACGACTTGAAGTTCGTCAGCAGGTCGGTGCGCCCGTCCTCCAGCAATTTCGCCATCTGCTCGCGCGCGATCTCTTGCTGCAGGATCACCTTGCCCGAACGGAAGTCGCACGTCTTCGGATTCGCGACCGAGTTCTCGCAGACATAGCTCATGCCGTGCTCGAACACCTTGCCGCCGCACTTCGGACATGCGCCGACGGGCGTTTGCTCGGAGAAGTCCGGCGCCTCGCCGTCTTCGCCGCCCTGGTCCTGGCCGAAGTCGAACTCGAGCTTGTAGTTCTTCGTTTCGTCGTCGAACGAGAGCTTGAGAATCGCCGAAAACGGACGGCCCATCTTGCTGCGGAAACCGGAAAGCGGACCGATTTGCTTCTTCTGCAACAGCTCTTCGACTTCTTCGATCTCGAACTGCCGGCCGCCCGGAATCTTCGAAATCGAGAACTCACACTTCGTGCAGGCGAAGCGCCGGTAGTTTTCCTTCACCTGGCCGCCGCAGTTGGGGCAGGGCGTTTGCAGCGTCGCGTAGTCGCCGGGAATCGTGTCGGAGTCGTACTCCTTCGCGCGCTTGACGATGGTCTGCGTCATGCGGGCGATTTCCTGCATGAACGCGTCACGCGGCAGCTTGCCGCGTTCCATCTGCGACAGCTTGTATTCCCATTCGCCCGTCAGTTCTGGCGCGGTCAGTTCCTTCACGTCGAGGCCGCGCAGCAGCGTCATCAGCTGGAAAGCCTTTGCGGTCGGAATCAGTTCGCGGCCTTCGCGGACCAGATACTTTTCGCCGAGCAGACCTTCGATGATGGCGGCGCGCGTGGCCGGCGTACCCAGACCCTTTGCAGCCATGGCTTCGCGCAGTTCGTCGTCTTCGACGAGCTTGCCCGCGCCTTCCATCGCCGACAACAGCGTTGCTTCGTTGTAGCGTGCGGGCGGCTTCGTCACGAGTTGCTGCGCGGCGATCTTGTCGGTCTTGACCTTCTCGCCCTTCTGAACGGGGACGAGATTGGCATCCTCGCCGGCCGTCTCGCGGCCATAGATCTGCAGCCAGCCCGGCTCGACGAGCACCTTGCCTTCAGTCTTGAAATGATGGCCGACGACTTCCGTGATACGCGTGGTCACGCGGAACTCGGCAGCCGGGAAGAACACCGCCAGGAAGCGCTTGACGACGAGGTCGTAGAGCTTCTGCTCGGGCTCGGAGAGCGCCTTCGGCGCCTGCAGCGTCGGGATGATTGCGAAGTGATCGCTGATCTTCGAATTGTCGAAGATGCGCTTGTTCGGCTTCACCCAGCCCTTGTCGAGCACCTGCTTCGCGTACGGCAGATAGTTGTTGCTCTCCTTGAGCATCTCCAGCGTGTGCTTGACCGTCTCCTGGTAGTCTTCCGGCAGCGCGCGCGCGTCGGTACGGGGATAGGTCAGCACCTTGTGCTTTTCGTACAGCGCCTGGGCGAGGCCGAGCGTGTTCTTGGCCGAAAAGCCGAACCGTCCGTTGGCTTCGCGCTGCAGGCTGGTGAGGTCGAAGAGCGCCGGCGACAGTTGCGTCGACGGCTTCGACTCTTCCGTCACGATGCCCGTCTGGCCGCGACAGGCAGCGACGATCGTTTCGGCAGCCGGCAGGCTCCAGAGGCGCGAATCGCGCTTTTCCGGATCGAACTCGTCCTTCTTGAACTTCGGGTCGTACCAGCGGCCTTCGTAGAAACCCGCTGCGCAGACGAATTCCGCCTTCACTTCCCAATAGTCGCGCGGGATGAAGCGGCGAATCTTCTCTTCGCGTTCGACCACGATCGACAGCGTCGGCGTCTGAACGCGGCCGACGGTGGTCAGGAAGAAGCCGCCGCCCTTGCTGTTGAACGCGGTCATCGCGCGCGTGCCGTTGATACCGACCAGCCAGTCCGCTTCCGAACGGCAGCGTGCGGCGTCCGCGAGCGGTTGCATGTCGTTGTCGCTGCGCAGTTGCGCGAAGCCGTCGCGGATCGCGGCGGGCGTCATCGACTGCAGCCACAGGCGCTGCACCGGCTGCTTCGCTTTTGCGTGCTGCGCGATCAGGCGGAAAATGAGTTCGCCCTCGCGCCCCGCGTCACATGCGTTGATCAGGCGATCGACGTCTTTGCGCTTGATCAGCCGGTTCAGGACTTTCAGCCGCGACTCGCTTTTCGCAATGGGATGCAGATCGAAATGCGGCGGAATAACGGGGAGATTGGCGAAACTCCATTTTCCCCGTTTGACTTCATATTCTTCCGGCGCAGCGATCTCCACGAGATGGCCGACAGCCGACGAAAGGACGAAATCGTCGCTTTCAAAGTACTCGTCATGCTTGGTAAAACCGCCCAAAGCCCGCGCGATGTCGTTCGCGACGGATGGCTTTTCGGCGATGATCAGTGCTTTGGACATGACTGAAAATAAATTGGTGGATTCGGGCGGGGACCACGGGTTTTCCAACCCGGGTTTGGCACCCATTAACGACCGCTTTATAGCACACGCCGCCGCAACGGCAACCGGTGGGCCCAAAAAAGCGGGTCATCTTAATTGCGCGCAGATCAGTTGGGCAAGCGTGTGACGGACGCTCCTGACGGCGGTTTAGCATCCGTCCCGAGCCGTTTTTTCCCGTATCGCGCAACGATTTCGGCAAAATGCCTTGTCGCACTCGCCCACAAATGTAAAAACGGGGCCGGGACAATCCCGGCGTGTCACAGCCGACTCAGGCTTCCAACAGCGTTGGACGCATTTTCGGCGCGCCCTTGACGCCGGGCAGCGCGGTCAGATCGACCAGCATCCGCTCGACAATCGATGCCTGCGGCAAGACCGTTCCGAAGAAACGGGTGGTCACGCTGTCTTCTATAAGAATTGTGGGGAAATTCTCAACGTCAAGATCGTCGAAACGGTCGGCGTGAGTCTCGATATCGATCCATGCGAAGCAGATATCCGGATGCCTTTCCGCGAGCGCGTCGAACGCGATGCGGTACTCGCGGCAGGTCCCACACCATTCCGCGCACAAACACGCAACGAAAAGCGTCTCGCTATCAGCGACGAGCTCAGCGATCCGTTTCGCGTCGGTGTCCAGGTTCAGCGCGGGCATGGCGGTTTCCTTCGGTATTGCATGGGTTATTTGGCGCGAATGTAGCACGAGGCGTTACCCGCTGTGCGCTGCGCGGACGTACCGACCGCCGGGCAGCGCACAGAGTTCGCCCGCCAGTTCGAGCCGTAGCAGCGTGCTTTGCAGCAGCGTGTCGTCCATGTCGGTGCGTTCTGCCAGGATTTCAAGCGTGGCGGGCGCGTGGCCGAGCGCGTCGAGCAGGCGTCTGGCCTCCGCGGGCACTGGCGCCCCGTTTTCTGGCGGGGTGCCGGCTTCGCCCTGAGGCGTCTTCGCGACTGCCCGAAGCCGTGGCGCCTGAGCGGGCGCGGGTGGCTGCGGCCCAGCGGCGAATCCCAGTTCTTCGAGCACGTCTTCCGGCGTTTCGACGAGTTTCGCGCCCTGTTTGATCATGCGATGGCAGCCGCGCGCGAGCGGCGCGTGGATGGAACCCGGAATTGCGAACACGTCGCGCCCCATCTCGTTCGCGAACCGTGCCGTGATCAGCGAGCCGGAGCGCATCGCCGCCTCGACGACCAGCACGCCGCCGACGAGCCCCGCGATCAGCCGGTTACGCTGCGGAAAATTGGCGGACCGGGCGGGCGTGCCGAGCGGCCATTCCGACACGAGCGCGCCGTGCCCGGCAATCTGGTGCGCCAGCGCGTGATGCGAGCTGGGGTAGACGAGATCCGCTCCCGTGCCAATGACGGCCACCGTGCTGCCGCGCCCTTGAAGGGCGCCGCGATGCGCCGCGCCGTCGACGCCCGACGCAAGCCCCGACACCACGGTCAAACCCGCGTCCGCAAAGGCGCGGGCGAAGCGCGTCGCGTCTTCGATGCCTTGTGGCGTCGCGCTGCGACTGCCGACCACCGCGATGCTGCGCGCGTGCAGCAGTTCGACCCGGCCCTTTACATATAGCAGCGGCGGTGGATCGGGCATTGTCAGCAAGAGGGGCGGATAGGCAGGATCGTCGAGCGTGACGAGCACGTTGCCGGGCGACTCGCGCCAGCACCGCACTGCGTCGAGCTGCACGGGAAAGTCCGCAGGCGGCGGCGCGAGCGCAGCCCGGGCGATGGCTTCGCCGGCGACTTCGGCGAGTGCGGCGAAAGTCTGCGACAGCACGGCTTCGGGCAGCCCGAAGGCTGCGAGCAGGCGGCGCAGGGCGGCCGGGTTCAGGCCCGGCGCTGTCGAAAGCTGCAACCAGGCGGCGAGTTCCTGGTCTGTCAGGGGAAGCGTCTGCATGGCTGGCGTCCTCGTGCACGGCAACCGGCCTTTCAGTCGCCATGCTAAAATTTTCATCATCCGAAATATTCCGAAACCACTGCTGCGCCGCGCCCGCGCGAGCCTGCGGACATGTGCTCGAGCGTCGAACTGGCGTTGAATCAACACGGTTCGGCCACTATCTATCCTGTGCGTGTCGCGCCTGGCGAACAACCTGGCCGAATGGCCAGGCGCGCGACTGGTTCAACCGCGTCGGCGCCCAATCAATTTCAGGACCATGGCTTTACTCAACATCCTCAACTACCCGGACAAGCGTCTGCACAAGATCGCGAAGCCGGTCGAAAAGGTCGATGACCGTATCCGCAAGCTCGTCGCCGACATGGCCGAGACGATGTATGCCGCGCCCGGCGTGGGCCTCGCCGCGACGCAGGTGGACGTGCACGAGCGCGTGATCGTGATCGACGTATCCGATGCGCATGACGAACTGCGCGCCTTCATCAACCCGGAAATCATCTGGTCGAGCGACGAGAGGGAGATCCACGAGGAAGGCTGCCTGTCGGTGCCCGGGATCTACGACAACGTCGAGCGCGCCGAGAAAGTGCGCGTGCGCGCGCTGAACGAGAAGGGCGAAACGTTCGAACTGGATTGCGAAGGGCTACTCGCCGTCTGCATCCAGCATGAAATGGATCACCTGATGGGCAAAGTGTTCGTCGAGTATCTGTCGCCGCTCAAGCAGACGCGTATCAAGAGCAAGATGAAAAAGCTCGCGCACGCGATGTGATGCGCTTCCCGACCGCTTTCGCTATCAGCACATGAGTCATTCGTTGCGCGTCATCTTCGCCGGCACGCCGGAATTCGCCGCTGCGGCGCTTGCCGCGATCCACGAGGCCGGCTTCCCGGTGCCGCTCGTCCTGACCCAGCCGGACCGGCCAGCGGGCCGCGGCATGAAGTTGCAGGCGAGCCCGGTCAAGCGTTACGCGCAGGAGCACGGCATCGAGGTCGCGCAGCCGCCTTCGCTGCGCCGTAACGGCAAATTCCCGGCCGAAGCCACGGCCGCCATCGACCAGCTGCGCGCCACGCCGCACGATGTCATGGTGGTGGCCGCCTACGGCCTGCTGCTGCCGCAGGAAGTGCTCGACATCGCGCCGCACGGCTGCATCAACATTCACGCTTCGTTGCTGCCGCGCTGGCGCGGCGCGGCGCCGATTCACCGCGCAATCGAAGCGGGCGACGCCGAAACGGGCATCACGCTGATGCAGATGGACGCTGGCCTCGACACGGGCGCGATGATCTCCGAGGTTCGTACGCCGATCCACGACGCCGACACGACGGCGACACTGCACGACCGTCTCGCCGAAGCGGGCGCAAAACTGATCGTCGACGCGCTGATCGAACTGGAGCGCAGCGGCAAGCTTGCCGCGACGCCCCAGCCCGCGGAGGGCGCAACGTATGCCGAGAAGATCGGCAAACACGAAGCGGCGCTCGACTGGCGGCGGCCAGCAGCGGAGCTGGCGCGCCAGGTTCGCGCGTTCGATCCGTTCCCCGGCGGCGCGGCGACGCTCGACGGCACGGTGCTGAAAATCTGGTCCGCTGCGGCGATCGACGCGGCGCGCCAGGCCGAACCCGGCTCGATCGTCGACGTATCGCCCGAAGGTGTTGTCGTGGCGTGCGGCGAGGGTGCATTGCGCATCACGCAACTGCAAAAACCGGGCGGTAAACGGCTGCCGGTGCGCGATTTCCTCGCCGGCTCGACGCTTGCCGCTGGCCAGCGTTTCGACCTCGCGCAGTCACAATAACGGCGCGCGTTCCGTCGCACCATATGCCGTTCGGCCAGGGCGCGCCGCGTTTGCGCGGCGCGTTAAAATCTTCGGTGCAACTCCGCCTGAAGAGGATTTCATGTTCGGCATCACCCATTTCGAGTTTTTCGTCGTCGCTGTCTTTCTGCTCAACGTCACGCCCGGTCCCGACACCGCTTATATCGTCGGTCGAAGCGTCGCGCAGGGGCGCGGCGCGGGGCTGATGTCGGCGCTCGGTATTTCGGCCGGGTGCTGCGTGCACTCGCTCGCGTGCGCGTTCGGGCTGACTGCGCTGCTGGCTGCATCGGCCACGGCTTTCACGGTGATCAAGTTCGTCGGCGCGATTTATCTCGTCTATCTCGGCGTGCGCCTTATTCTGGTGAAGCCGGAGGGCGGTCAAACCACAGGCGAGGCGCGCTCACCCGGCGCACCGAAGTCGTTGCGCCAGCTTTTCATGCAGGGCTTCTGGACCAATGTGCTGAATCCGAAGGTCGTGCTGTTCTTCGTATCCTTTTTTCCGCAATTCGTCACCGCGGACAGCAGCAACAAGATCCTGGCGTTTCTCACGCTTGGCGTCGTATTCGTCGTGATGAGCATGGCGTGGAACAGCTTTGTCGCGTGGATTGCAGGCAGCGTCACGCGCCGGTTTTCCGGCAAGCCCGGCGTCAAGAAGTGGCTGGACCGCACTGTCGGCAGCGCATTCGTCGGACTGGGAATCAGGCTGGCCACTGCAACGCGGTGATTGAATTTTTCGCGCTCGCCCATATCTAACAGATTGCTTACAATCATTCGCCGCAAATTGGCGGCACGGATAGAGAACCGCGTGGCGGGCAAGGAGTCTTTGAAATGTTCAACTGGGTGAAAACCGCGATGCTGATGGCCGCGATCACGGCACTCTTCATCGTGATCGGCGGCATGATCGGCGGCCAGCGCGGCATGATGCTCGCGTTGCTGATCGCGCTCGGGATGAATTTCTTCTCGTACTGGTTTTCCGACAAGATGGTCCTGCGCATGTACAACGCGCAGGAAGTCGACGAAACGAGCGCGCCGCAGTTCTACCGGATGGTGCGCGAACTCTCCACGCGCGCCAATCTGCCGATGCCGCGCGTCTACCTGATCGACGAAGACCAGCCGAATGCCTTTGCGACGGGCCGGAATCCCGAACACGCGGCCGTCGCCGCGACGACGGGCATTCTGCGGGTGCTGTCCGAGCGCGAAATGCGCGGCGTGATGGCGCACGAACTGGCGCACGTGAAGCACCGCGACATTCTGATCTCGACCATTTCGGCGACGATGGCGGGCGCAATCTCGGCCCTCGCGAACTTTGCGATGTTCTTCGGCGGACGCGACGAGAACGGCCGTCCGTCGAATCCGATCGCCAGTATCGCCGTCGCGCTGCTCGCGCCTATCGCGGGCGCGCTGATCCAGATGGCGATTTCCCGCGCGCGTGAATTCGAAGCGGACCGTGGCGGCGCGCAGATTTCGGGCGATCCGCAAGCGCTTGCATCGGCGCTGGACAAGATCCATCGCTATGCGAACGGCATCCCGTTCCCGACGGCCGAAGCGCACCCTGCCACGGCGCAGATGATGATCATGAATCCGTTGTCGGGTGGCGGCATCGCGAACCTGTTCTCGACGCACCCGGCCACCGAGGAACGCATTGCGCGCCTGATGGAGATGGCACGCACGGGACGCCTCGACTAAGTGAACCGGCCGGTCCCGGCCGGATTTTCGCGACAGCAGTGCAAAGGGGCGAGTTGGACTCGCCCCTTTTTCTTTCAAATTGGCATCGCACGGCCTTGTGCCACAGGGCTGCGACCCGCATCACGCTACAATGTGGCGTTTGCGCGACACTTTCCGTGCGCGCGCGTTTTCCGCTTCTTCATGATCCGAAAGCCTTCCAAGCCCGCTTCGCCACAGCGTTCGCGCGACGCCCGTCTGCCGGCGCTGCATCTGGCGCCCGAATCCCTCGGCTTCGCGCTCGACTGCGCAGCGCAAGCCGTTGGCGCCGTGCGCCAGGGCGCGGCGCTGCCTGCTGCGTTGCAGTCGGTCTTCATGTCGTTGCCGGAGAGCGCCGCGACGGCGTCGCGCGGCGCCGTGCAGGACATCGCGTACCGGACGATGCGCCGGCTCGGCACGGCCGAATGGCTGGTCGCGAAACTCGTGCGCAAGGCGCCGCCCCCGCATATTGCGCACGTGCTCGCGTGCGCGCTCGCCTTGCTGACCGATGAAGCGAGTAGCGCGGCCTACGCGCCCTTCACAGTCGTCGATCAGGCTGTCGACGCGATTGGCGCGCGGCGCGAGTTCGCGTTTGCGAAAGGGCTCGTGAACGCAGTGCTGCGCAACTTCTTGCGTGAGCGCGAGGCGTTGCTGTCCGATGCAAAGAACAACGCTGTCGCTCACTGGAACTATCCGGTCTGGTGGATCGACGCCGTCCGCAACGCGTGGCCCGATACATGGCAGGACATGCTTGACGCAGGCAACAGCCAGGGTCCGCTGACGCTGCGCGTGAACGCGCGCCGCTCCACCGTCGAAGCCTACCTGCAAACGTTGCGCGAGCATCAGATTGCCGCGACTCAGGCAGGCGACCACGCCGTGCGTCTCGACACGCCGATGCCCGTCGACCGCATTCCCGGTTTCAGCGAGGGCGTCGTCTCGGTGCAGGACGCAGGCGCGCAACTGGCCGCGCAGTGGCTCGGCGTGCGCGACGGCATGCGCGTGCTGGATGCGTGCGCGGCGCCCGGCGGCAAGACGGGCCATCTGCTCGAAATCGCGGACATCGAACTGATCGCGCTGGAAAGCGACGCGACGCGCGCGCGACGCATTGGCGAGAACCTGCAGCGTCTGGGCCTGAAGGCGAACGTGCGGGTCGGCGATGCAGGCGATCCGGCACAATGGCACGACACCGCCGACCAGCCTTTCGATCGGATTCTCGCCGACGTGCCCTGCTCGGCGTCGGGCATCGTGCGCCGTCATCCCGACATTCGCTGGCTGCGCCGCGCGTCGGATATTCCCGCGCTCGTCGAAGAACAGCGCCGCATTCTCGAAGCGCTGTGGCCGCTCGTCGAAACGGGCGGCGAGTTGCTGTACGTTACGTGCTCGATCTTTCCGGAAGAAGGCGAGTTACAGGCTCAGTGGTTTGGAAACCAGCACGCGGATGCGGTACGATTGGACGCGCCGGGGCAACTGCTCCCAGCAGTCGCCCGCGCGCCCGCCGACGTATCGGCTGGTTCCCGCGCCGGACAAAGCACTGGTTCGAGCTTAGACCACGACGGATTCTTCTACGCGCGCTTTCAGAAACGGTGATCATCAAACGCTTTCTTCCGCTACGGCTCGTGGCCGCGCTCTGGATTGCGCTGGCCCTTTGCCTCACGGCAGCCGGGCCGGCGCGAGCCGAATCGATCGCCGTGCAGCGCGCGTCCCTGCAATCCGACGGCAGCGGCTGGAGCCTGGATGCGCGTTTCGAATTCGAGCTGAACAGCAATCTCGAAGACGCCGTCAACAAAGGCATACCGGTTTACTTCACAACGGACTTCGAACTGAGCCGGCCCCGCTGGTACTGGTTCGACGAACAGCCGGTGAGCGTCTCGCAAAGCATTCGGCTTTCCTTTCAGCCACTGACACGCGAGTACCGCGTGTCGACGGGCGGTCTGCAGCTCGGCTTCGCTTCGCTGAACGAGGCGCTGTCCGTCATCAAGCATGTCACGTCATGGCATGTGATCGATCGCAATCAGGTTCATGCGGGAGAAACGTACACTGCATCGGTGCGCATGCAGCTGGATATCGCACTGATGCCCAAGCCGTTCCAGATCGACGCGGTCAACAACCGCGACTGGAATCTCGCTTCCGACTGGAAGCGCTTTACCTTCACGGTGACCGAACGTGCTAAATAAAGTGCGCCGCGCCACCAGTGTCGGCAGTCTCGTTCTCCGGCTGCTGGTGTCGACGGTGGCCGTCACGGCCGTCCTGCTGCTCGTGCTGCTCGCAGCCGCGAGCGCGAATACCGAGTTCTTCGATCGCTACTACGGCTGGCTCTATGCGGCCAACGTCGCTGTCGCGCTGATCTTCATGCTGATCGTCGCGGTGCTCGTCGTCATCATCGTCACACGCTTACGCAAGGGCAAGTTCGGCACACGGCTGCTGGCAAAGCTTGCGTTCTTCTTCGCGCTGGTCGGCGTGGTGCCGGGCGGCATCATCTACATCGTGTCGTATCAGTTCGTGTCGCGCAGTATCGAGTCGTGGTTCGACGTGAATGTCGAAACCGCGTTGACCTCCGGGCTGAACCTCGGACGCGGCATGCTCGACGCGTCGCTGTCCGATCTGCAAACCAAAGGCCGCCTGATGGCCGAGCAGCTCGCGAGCGCGGATTCCGCGGGCACGACGCTCACGCTTTTGCGTTTGCGCGACCAGTTCGGCGTGCAGGATGCGACGATTGTCGAACCGTCGCGCAGTATGTCGGGCCCGACGCCGGATATGCACGTGGTGGCGCAGGCGACCAGCAATTACGCGTCGCTGGTGCCGAGCGATCTGCCCACGCCGATCATGATCGAACAGGCGCGTGGTCGCGGCTTCGCGTCGATCGAAGGCGAAGTGGACGGCGATCCGAAAGCGCGCGGCGCAAAGGGCGCATTGCGTCTGCGCATCGTGCAGCGCATTCCCGACGCCAACGCCTCGCAGTTGCAGCCAACCGAGCGCTTCCTGCAACTCACGCAGCCCGTGTCGCAATCATTGGCGCGCAACGCGGATGCGGTGCAGCGCGCGTATCGCGAATATCAGGAAAAAGCGATCGGGCGCACGGGCTTGCGCAAGATGTACATCGGCACGCTGACGCTTGCGCTGTTCCTCGCGACCTTCATCGCGATGATGCTTGCGCTCGCGCTCGGCAATCAGCTCGCGCGGCCGCTGTTCCTGCTCGCGCAAGGCACGAAGGAAGTGACGGAAGGCGACTACACGCCGAAGCGCGAAATCAAGTCGCGCGACGAACTCGGCTTCCTCACGCAGTCGTTCAATGCGATGACGCGGCAGTTGTCGGAAGCGCGCGCAGCTGTCGAAGCGAACCGCGTTGCACTCGAACATTCGAAGGCGTACCTCGAAAGCATTCTTGCTAATCTGACCGCGGGCGTGTTCGTATTCGACCGGCAGTTCCGCCTGACGACGGCCAATCGCGGTGCGGAACGCATCTTCCGTCAGCCGTTCGCGTCGTTGTTCGGTTCGTCGCTGGATCGCATCAGCGTGTTGAGCGAGTTCGGCGCGATGGTGCGCAAGGCGTTCGCGGATCTCGAAGCGGCAGGCGGCGGCGAACAGGACGACACAGGGCACTGGCAGCAGCAGATGGCGCTGCAGGTTCCGGGCGAAGCCGATCCGCTGACACTGCTCGTGCGCGGCGCACGGCTCGTGTCGGCAGCGGGCAGCGACAGCGACGATGAAGAGACGTCCGGTTACGTCGTCGTGTTCGACGATATTTCCGACGTGATCTCCGCGCAGCGTTCGATCGCATGGGGCGAAGTCGCGCGGCGTCTCGCGCATGAGATCAAGAATCCGCTTACGCCGATCCAGCTTTCGGCGGAGCGCTTGCAGATGAAGCTCACCGACAAGCTCTCGCCATCGGATGCAGACGTATTGAAGCGCGGTGCCACTACAATCGTGAATCAGGTCGCCGCGATGAAGCAGATGGTCGACGATTTCCGCGACTATGCGCGCACGCCGCCTGCCGTGCTTTCGAATCTGCAACTGAACGAACTCGTCAGCGAAGTGCTGACGTTGTATGGAATCGAAGAAGGCAAGAGTCCGATTGTCGTCGAATTGGCGGACTTGCCCGTTATACGTGGTGACGCGACGCAATTGCGTCAGGTGATCCATAACCTGCTGCAGAACGCGCAGGACGCTGTTGCCGATATCGGGCAACCCCGTGTGTTGCTCGAAACGAGGACAGTAGAATATGGCGATCCCGACGCAGAGGGCAAAGTGAGCGTTGCGGTGCGATTGACCGTGTCGGACAACGGTCCGGGCTTCCCCGCGCGCATCCTCACGCGTGCGTTCGAACCTTACGTGACGACCAAGGCCAAAGGAACAGGTCTTGGACTCGCCATGGTCAAGAAGATCGTCGATGAACACGGCGCACGAATCGACATTCGCAATCGTCTGAAAGCGGGCGATGTGATTGAGGGCGCGCAAATTTCGATCCTCTTCCTACAACTCGCAGACAACAAGGCTGCGGCGCCTGGAAGCGGGCCGCAGGCGGTGCACGGCAGTGGCGGTGCATCGCAGGGAAAGACAAAAGCAACAGTGCAGACAAGGGCAGCTTAAATGGCAACCATCCTGGTGGTAGATGATGAAATGGGCATCCGGGAATTGCTCTCGGAGATCCTGAGCGACGAAGGGCATGTCGTGGAGGTCGCGGAGAACGCGCAGGAGGCGCGCGACTACCGGCAACGCCTGGCACCCGATCTGGTGCTGCTCGACATCTGGATGCCCGATACCGACGGCGTCACCTTGCTCAAGGAATGGGCCGCGCAAGCGCTGCTCACGATGCCCGTCATCATGATGTCGGGTCACGCGACCATCGATACTGCGGTCGAAGCGACAAAGATCGGCGCGCTCAATTTCCTTGAAAAGCCGATCGCGCTGCAGAAGCTGCTGAAGGCCGTCGAGCAGGGACTCGCGCGCGGCAGCGCGGCGCCCGCGGCGGGCGGCATGGCAGCGAAGCCGGCGATCGCGACGAATGCGTCGGCGGTGGCATCGGCGGCTGCATTGCCGATGATGTCGGCGGACAGTCTGAGCGGCGGCATGCTGTCCGCGCAGACGGCGTCGATTTCATTCGACATTCCTCTGCGCGACGCCCGCGATGCATTCGAGCGCGCGTACTTCGAGTATCACCTTGCGCGCGAGAACGGCAGCATGACGCGCGTCGCGGAAAAGACCGGGCTGGAGCGAACGCATTTGTATCGCAAGCTCAAGCAGCTGGGCGTCGATCTCGGCAAGAACAAGGGCGAATAAACGCGCCTCAAGTTTTTTTCGGGAGGGGCTTGAGAAACGCAAAAGTGCTTGCTATACTCTCGCTTCTTCGTTGGCCCGGTAGCTCAGTTGGTAGAGCAGCGGATTGAAAATCCGCGTGTCGGTGGTTCGATTCCGCCCCAGGCCACCAGGATTCAGCCCCAGGAAATCGCAAGATTCCTGGGGCTTTTCCTATTTGCGGGCAACATACCGGTTCGTTGCGACGCATGAGCGGTGCAGCGGCCGCGAGCGAGCCTCGGCTGCGCATGATAAAATCCCGCTGTATCAAGGACTTGCCACGTGTTCTTCGCAAGTCCTTTTTCGTTTCAGGTCCAAGGCATCGTGTAGCGTGAAACGCTCTGGCGGACGATCAACGGTATAAGCCACAGCAGATTGGCGCGCGAAAGCCGCCGCCTATACTGCTTGAGCCAATGTCCGTGCCGGCCAGCGCCGAAGGGTCTCAAACAGGTCGCGAGGCCGGCCGCGAGCCGCCGCTCGCGCAAGGCCGCTGGCGCACGCAATCAACCTACACGGAGTTTCACGGTGACCCGCAAAGACGCCAAGAGTAGCGCGCTCGTGCTGTTTTCCGGTGGCCAGGATTCGGCCACGTGCCTCGCCTGGGCGCTGGATCGATATGAAACGGTCGAAACGCTGGGTTTCGACTATGGCCAGCGGCATCGCGTCGAACTCGAATGCCGCGAGGGATTTCGCAGCGCAGTGGCGCGCACGTTCCCCGAGTGGGGCAAACGGCTCGGCGACGATCACATGATCGATCTGTCGGTGCTAGGCTCGATCAGCGATACCGCCATGACGCGTGAGATCGAGATCCACGCCGCATCGAATGGCCTGCCGAATACGTTTGTGCCCGGCCGCAACCTGATGTTCATGACGATCGCCGCGGCCATTGCGTATCGGCGTGGATTGCGCGTGCTGGTCGGCGGCATGTGCGAGACGGATTTCTCCGGCTACCCGGATTGCCGCGACGACACGATGAAAGCGCTGCAAGTCGCGCTGAACCTCGGCATGGACAGCCGCTTCGTGCTGGAGACGCCGCTGATGTGGATCGACAAGGCCGATACGTGGCGCCTCGCGCATGAGCTGGGCGGCGAAGAACTGGTCGAACTGATTCGCGTCGAGACGCACACGTGCTATCTCGGCGAGCGCGCGGAACTGCATGCGTGGGGTTTCGGCTGTGGCGAGTGCCCTGCCTGCCGTTTGCGCAAGCGCGGTTACGAGGCGTATCTGAACGGCGAGCAGGTCACGGAACCCGCTTGAGCGGCGTAGGCAACAAAGAGCACGCGGCACAAGCGCACATCAACAGAGCTTCACGGAGCATCGGGCAGAAAGCAGCATGACGTACGCGGTCAAGGAAATCTTCTACACGTTGCAGGGCGAGGGCGCGAACGCCGGGCGCCCGGCTGTGTTTTGCCGGTTCGCCGGATGCAATCTGTGGTCGGGCCGCGAAGAAGATCGCGGCGACGCAGTGTGCAAGTTCTGCGACACCGATTTCGTCGGCACCGACGGCGAGAACGGCGGCAAGTTCCGCACGCCCGAAGAACTCGCGGCGAAGATTGCGTCGTTGTGGCCGGAAGGCGAAGGCCAGCGTTTTGTCGTGTGCACGGGCGGCGAGCCGATGTTGCAGATCGACCAGCCGCTCGTCGATGCATTGCACGCTCAAGGCTTTGAAATCGCGATCGAAACGAATGGTTCGCTCCCGGTGCTCGACACGATCGACTGGATCTGTGTGAGCCCGAAGGCCGACGCGCCGCTCGTGCAGACCAGAGGCAACGAACTGAAAGTAGTCGTGCCGCAAGAAAACCAGCGCCTCGCCGAGTACGCGAAGCTCGACTTCGAGTATTTTCTCGTCCAGCCGATGGACGGCCCGTCGCGCGATATCAATACGAAGCTCGCCATCGACTGGTGCAAGCGTCATCCTCAATGGCGGCTGTCGATGCAGACTCACAAGTACCTGAACATTCCCTGATTTGCCGTGCTGACGATTACACGAAAACTCGAATTCGACGCGGGCCACCGCATTCCCGATCACCGCAGCCAGTGCCGTAACCTGCACGGCCATCGCTACGTGCTCGAAATCACGCTGCAAGGCGATCTCGTCGAAACGGAAGGCGCGCCGGATCGCGGCATGGTCATGGATTTCGCCGACGTGAAGGCGCTCGCGAACGAGCATCTCGTCGACAAGTGGGATCACGCGTTTCTCGTCTATGAAGGCGATACGCAGGTGCGCGGCTTTCTCGAATCGATGGCCGGCCACAAGACGATCGTGCTCGACCGCATTCCGACCGTCGAGAACCTCGCGGCCGTTGCGTTCGACATTCTCGCGAACGTCTACGACGCGCACTACGGCGTCAATCTGCGGCTGCACAAGGTGCGTCTGTATGAGACGCCAAATTGCTGGGCTGACGTCGTCCGCGACTAAACGGGTTATTGTCACGGTATGATCGTTTCGATAACCACACGGAGCGAGACATGCCGGTCACCGCGCTACGCTGCGGGCTCGACGCCCGCCACCATCCTCTAGTTGTTGACGTCGGCCTTTCGGGCCGCGTCGTCTTTTGCTCCAGCCTGTCTGCGGCTGTGCGTCCCGTCGAAGGAGACGCGCGATGAGCACCTTCACGAATCCACTCAAGCTGCGCCTCAAGGATCCGGACCCGCTGTTCGGCTTGTGGCTGTCGCTGGGCAGCGATAGCGCGGCGGAAGCGCTCGCGCACGCCGGCTTCGACTGGCTGCTGATCGACATGGAGCATGCGCCCAACGACAGCAGCGACGTCACCGGGCAATTGCGCGCGATTGCTGCGGCGCATCTGCCGACCGAACCCGTCGTGCGTCTGCCTGCCGTTGAGCAGTGGCTCGTCAAGCGCGTGCTCGATGCGGGCGCACGCACGCTGATGTTTCCGAACATCGAGACGGCTGACGAAGCGGCTCATGCCGTCCGCCTGACGCAATACGCGACCGTCGACGCACCGGACGGTCTGCGTGGCGTCGCAGGCGCGGTGCGCGCTGCCGCTTACGGCATGCGGCGCGATTATCTGCAGAACGCGAACGCGCAGATCGCGAACATCGTGCAGATCGAATCGCAACGCGCGCTCGCGAATCTGGAGCAGATCGCGGCGACGCCGGGCGTCGATTGCCTGTTCGTCGGACCGGCTGATCTCGCGGCGAGCCTTGGTCATCTTGGCGATTCGAAACACCCTGAAGTTCAGGACGCGATGAAGCATATTCTGGACGTCGCGCATCGTGCGCGTGTCGCGACGGGCATCTTTGCGATGGACGTCGCGAGTGCGCGGCAATACAGGTCGGAAGGCTTCCGCTTCATCGCGCTGGCCGCCGATGTGATGTGGCTGTTGCGCACCACGCGACAGGCACTGCAGGAGGCTCGGTCATGAAGCTGTTGTCGTTGCGCGCAATGCGCATTGCAAGCCGTGCCGTCATGCTGACGGCGTTGGCAGCCAGTGCTGCGGCGCATGCGCAAAGCAAGACGCCACCCGCGTCGGATATGGAAACGCAAACGGCCGTCGCCGATTACAACGCAGGCAACTTCACGTCCGCGCTCGCCGAGTTTCGCAAGGCCGCGCAGCGTGGCAGTCGCCTCGCCGAGTTCAACTACGCGATGATGCTGCTCAACGGCGAGGGTGGTCCTGCGAATGTCGAAGAGGGCAAGAAGTGGCTGCGTAAAGCCGCCGACGCGAATATGTCCCACGCGCAATACGTGTACGGCAAGATGTACGACGATGGCGAGTTCGTGGCGCGGGACCCTGCGGAAGCGCATCAATGGTTTCTGAAGGCTGCGCAGCAAGGGCACATTCAGGCTGAACTCGCGCTGGCGAACCAGTTTCTCGATGGGCGCGGCACCGCGCGTGATAACCAGCAGGCGTTCTTCTGGTACAAGAAGGCGGCCGAGGGCGGCGACATGACCGCGCAGTACGTGACGGGATCGTTTTACGAGCGCGGCGGCGACGGCGTGACGCAGAACCTGAACGTCGCGCGAGCCTATTACGCCGCGGCGGCCGCGCAGGGCGATCCGGCGGCGCGGCTCAAGTATCAGCAGCTCAGCACTCAACTACGCGAATCGCACGAAGCGAAGCCGCAATAAAAAACGGCGCCTGAAACTCAGGCGCCGTTTTGTTTTTGCCGGTCATGCTGCTGGTGCGGTCGGGTCAGCTCTGCATCAAACGCTTCTGTCGCGCGACGCTCATGATGAGTCCGATCGCGAAACCGAGCGTCGTCAACGCGGTGCCGCCGTAGCTCATGAACGGCAACGGCACGCCGACCACAGGAAGAATCCCGCTCACCATGCCGATGTTCACGAACGCATAGGTGAAGAACGCCATCGTCAGCGAGCCGGCCAGTAATCGGCCGAATAGCGTCGCGCCGTTCGCCGCGATGTACAGCCCGCGCGCGATCAGCGCCATATAGAGCGTCAGCAACACGATACCGCCTGCCAGGCCGAACTCTTCGGAGAACACCGCGAAGATGAAGTCGGTGTGCTTCTCGGGAATGAACTCGAGGTGCGCCTGCGTGCCCTTCAACCAGCCCTTGCCGAGCGGACCGCCCGAGCCAATCGCGATGACGGCCTGAATGGTGTGGAAGCCTTTGCCCAACGGGTCGGATGTCGGATCGAGCAGCGTGCAGATGCGGTGCTTCTGGTAGTCATGCATCAGCGGCCATTGCACTTCAGGCTGGCAGATCTTGTCCTGGAACGTCGCGATAGCGCCGACGGCAATCACGCCCGCAATCAGCACAGGGACGATCAGCTTGAAGCTCAGCCCCGCGAAATAGATGACGAAGAAGCCCGCTGCGAACACGAGCACGGCTGTGCCGAGGTCGGGCTGCTTCGCGATGAGCCCGACGGGCACCGCGAGAATCAGCACGCCGACGATGTAGTCCCACCAGCGGATGTTGCCTTCGCGACGCTGGTAGTACCACGCGAGCATCAGCGGCGTCGCGATCTTGAGGATCTCCGACGGCTGGATCACCACGCCGACGTTGATCCAGCGTTTGGCGCCCTTGCGCGTGAGGCCGAATAACGCCACGGCGACCAGTAACGCGACCCCGAATGTGTAGAGCGGGACGGCGAAGCGCATCAGCGTCGTAGGTGGGATGTTGGCCAGCACCCACATCAGCGCGAACGTCAGGATGATGTTGCGCAGCTGGTCTTCGACGCGGCCGGGCACGTCGAGGCTCGCGCTGTACAGCGTCACAATGCCGACGCACAGCAGCAGAAACACGATCAGTGCGAGCGGGCGGTCGAAGCCCGCGAACATCTTCTTGAAGCGTTCGAGCCAGGCGCGCTTGTCGATTTGCATGCCTTTCTCCTTACTCGTCGATGCCGCCGGAAACGGGACCACGCGGCACGGCCTGCGAGTCCTCGTTGCGCGACGGCGCGGCGGCGACCGGCCGCGCATCGCTGGCCGGACGGGGTTTTCGTGGGGACTTGCGGGCGTCGGACGCCTTGACGGGTGCCGCAGCCGTGGTGGCTGTCGCGTCAGATGCAGCGGGTGGCTGCGCGACCGTGGCCGACGCGACGCGCGGCGCCTTGGCCGGCTTCGACGCCGAAGCGGCTCGCGGCGCTGCGGCTGACGCAGCGACAGGCGCCGAAGCCGAGGCTGCGCCCGACGCCGCGACAGCGCCAGATGCATCCGATGGAGGCGCCGCATGCGGCGTTGATGCGCCCGCTGGCATCGGCAGCGGCTTGAAGCCGGCCGCGACGGCGACAGGCTGAATGTCGCCGGTAGGCGCCGCCGGCGCGCTGCCGATGACGGGCGCCGACGTTTCTTCCGTCGCCGACGCGGCCGCCACGACGGCTGCCTGCTCGACGCCCGGCTTCAGTCGGTCGACGAGGTAATAGTCGAGCACGCGCCGTGCGATCGGGCCCGCGGCTTGCGCGCCCCAGCCGCCGTTTTCGACGATCAGCGCGATCGCGATTTTCGGGTTGTCGGCGGGGGCGAACGCAATGAAGAGCGCGTGGTCGCGCAGATGTTCAGCGAGCGCGTGGCCGTGGTACTTCGCGCCTTGCAGCGAGAACACCTGCGCCGTCCCCGTCTTGCCCGCCGACACATACGCGGCATTGCGGAACACCTGATACGCAGTGCCCGACGGGTTCATCGTCACGTTTTCCATGCCGCGCTTCACGACGTCGATATCGGACTGCTTCACGTCGATGCGTCCGTCGTCCTTCGGCACGGTTGCGCGCAATGCCCGGGTGATCGGATTCTCGATCTCCTTCACAAGGTGCGGCTTCATCACCGTGCCGTTGTTCGCGAGTGTCGCCGTCGCGTGTGCGAGCTGAAGAATCGTGTACGAGTTGTAACCCTGGCCGATGCCGAGGCTGATCGTCTCGCCTTCGTACCAGCGTTGCTGCTCGGGCTTGCGATACGCCTTGTGCTTCCAGTCCGTCGAGGGCAGGATGCCGCGCGCTTCGCCGGCGATATCGATGCCCGTAATCTGGCCGAAGCCCCACGGTTTCATGAAGCCGGCGATCGCGTTGACGCCGAGATCGTGCGCGAGCATGTAGAAGTAGGTGTCGTTCGACACCATGATCGCGCGGTTCATGTCGATCCAGCCCTGACCCTGCGGCACGTCGTTGCGGAACGTGTGGCCGCCGAACGTGTACGAGCCCGGATCCTGGAAGCCCCACTGCGGCGTGCGCTTATGCAGGGTCAGCGCGGCGAGCGCCATGAACGGCTTGTACGTCGAGCCGGGCGGATACGTGCCGTGCAGCGGACGGTTCAGCAGCGGGTGATCGGGCGAGTTGTTCAATTCGTCCCACGTCTGCTGGTCGATGCCGTCGACAAACGAATTCGGATCGAAGCTCGGTGCGGACACGAACGCGAGCACGTCGCCTGTCGACGGTTCGATCGCGACGAGCGCGCCGCGGCGGCCGGCGAATGCCTGCTCGGCGACCTGCTGCAAACCAATATCGAGCGACAGCACGAGGTTGTTGCCCGGCGTCGCCTGCGTGCGCGACAGCGTGCGCACCGGGCGTCCGCCTGCCGTCACTTCGACTTCCTCGAAGCCCGTCAGACCGTGCAGTTCCGTCTCGTAGCTCTGCTCGACGCCGATCTTGCCGATGTAGTCGGTGCCCTTGTAGTTGTTCGCGTCGAGGCGCGCATCGTAGTGCTCGGGATCGCTGTCGTTCTGATCGCTGGCGTCGTCGATCTTGTCCTGGTCGCGCTGCGAAATGCGCCCGATATAGCCGATCACGTGCGCCGCCGTCGGTCCGAGCGGATATTGGCGGAACAGGCGCGCGCGCACTTCGACGCCCGGGAAGCGGAAACGCTGCGCGGTGAAGCGCGCGACTTCGTCGTCGGTGAGTCGTGTGCGGATCGGCAGGCTTTCGAAGTTCTTCGAGTCTTCCTGCAGCTTGCGGAAACGGCGACGATCGCGCGCGTCGATACTGATGACGGTCGCGAGATTGTCGATCACGTTGTCGAGCGTGTCGTTCAGCTTCGACGGCGTGATTTCGAGCGTGTAGGCCGAGTAGTTCTTGGCCAGCACGACGCCGTTGCGGTCGGTGATGATGCCGCGGTTCGGCACGATCGGCGCGACCGAGATGCGGTTTTCATCGGCCTGCAGCGAATACTTGCTGTAGTGCCAGACCTGCAGGAACAGGAAGCGGAACGCGATCAGCCCGAAGCAGACGAACACGAACAGCCCCGCCGCCGCGACGCGCAGGCGGAATTTCGTGAGCTGCTGCTGGGTGTCCTTGAATTCGGTCATGCAGTTGGGCAGGAACTGCCGGTTATGCGGTTTGAATCAATTCGGCGGCGAGGCGTCGGTGCGTTGCCGGGTTCTGCGCTGCGTCGTCCGGTTGCGCAGCGCATTGTGTCGTCGAGCGCTTGTGAAGGCGGCGAAAAATCTGGCGCGTTCATGAGCGGACGGGCGGCGCAGGCGGTCAGATAGGCCGCGTATCGTCCGGATCGGCCGGACGGCGCTGCGGCATCAAAAGCAGAATGCTCGCGATCGGCCAGAGCGCCGCTTCGACGAACCCGTCGATCAGATAACCCCAGCCCGGAAACGCCGCGCCCGTCAGCAGGCGGATCACGAACGGCACGAGTTGCGCGACGACGAGCAGCGGCATTACCGCGAAAACCTGCACGCCGATCGACATCCACAGCACGCGGCGATGGATCGTGATCGCGCCATACGACAGCAGCGTGTAGGCGAGCGCGTGTTCGCCGAGCAGGCTGGCGTTGTGCACGTCCATCAACAGGCCGAGCATGAACGCGATGCCCATGCCGACCTTGCGCGGCTGATGTACGTTCCAGAACAGCAACACGAGCGCGACGAAATCGGGCACGCCGACCAGACGGCCCCACGGCATCATGTTCAGCAGGAAAGCGGCGGCGAGGCTGAACGCGATGAAATAAGGATTGACGGGCTGCAGGATGTACTGCGGGCGATTCATTGCTTGGCCCCCTGATTTGCCCCTTGTGCGGCTTGAGGCTTCGCGCTCTTTTCAGCGGCCGGCTTCTTGTCGGTCGATGCTTTGCCGGCAGCCTTGCCCGACGATGCGGCGACCGGCGCAGCCGGTTTTGCCGGAGCCGTAGCTGCTGCAGGCGCCGATGCAGATGCCGTCGGAGCAGCCTTCGCGTCCTTCTCGCCTGGCTTGCCCTTGTCCTGCGCTTTCGCGTTCTTCTTCTTCGCTTCCTTCGCGGCTGCGGCGGGATCGGGTTCGTCGGCGGGGCGCGGCGGCACGTTGTTCTCGTAGTGTAGGACAAGCAGATCGCGAGCACCGCGCACAGGTGCGATGGGCTGGCAGATCACGCGCGCGAACGCCGTATCCGCCTGCTTGTCGACGCGCACCACCTTCGCGACAGGCAGCCCCGGCGGATAGATACCGTCGAGACCGCTCGTCACGAGTTCGTCGCCGGCCAGCACATCGGCGCTGATCGGCACGAAACGCAGGTCGAGCGCGTCGCCCTTCGGCGTGCCGTAGATCACGCTGCGCAGACCCGTGCGGACGATCTGCACGGGGACGGCCTGATCCTTGTCGGTGAGCAACGTCACTTCCGACTGCATCGGGAACACGCGCGTCACCTGGCCGATCACGCCGTCTTCGTTGACGACAGGCGAACCGTCCCTGATGCCTTGCTGCGATCCGCGGCCGATCACGACCTTTTGCGTGAACGGATCACGCGTGTCGTACTGGATTTCCGCGGGGATCGACTGCGTTGTCATCCGTTGCGACAGTTGCAGCAGATTACGCAGATGCGCGTTTTCCGCGTCGAGCTGGGCCGCCTGGTTGGCCTGCTGCGACAACTGCAGATTGCGTGTGCGCAACTTGTCGTTCTCGCCACGCAGCGTCGCGCCGGTGACGGCGAGATCGGCGGCGCCCATGAAGATGTCGCGCGGCACCAGCGCCGCGCGCTGCAACGGATACAAGCCCGCGCCGAGCACGCCGCGAACGATTTCGAGCGTCCGGAAGCGGGCGTCGGAGATGAGCAGGGCGAGCGCCACCAGCACGAAGAAAATCAGTCGTGCGAGAGCCGAGGGGCCTTGCTTGAACAGGGGCGGCGGACTGTATTCCATGGTCGCCGGGAGCGTGAGCGAATGGGTGAAACGGCGGCGCGCTAGGCGCGCGCGCAATGCACAAAGCGCACAAAGGCTGGCGGAGCCAGCCTTTCAGTGCGCGCTGCAGACATGGAGACTGGCAACCTTACTCGTACGAGAAGATGCTGCCGAGCTTGTCCATGCGTTCGAGCGCCATGCCCGAGCCACGCACGACGCACGTCAGCGGATCTTCGGCGACCAGCACGGGCAGGCCCGTTTCTTCGGCCAGCAGACGGTCGAGGTCGCGCAGCAGTGCGCCACCGCCCGTCAGCATCATGCCGCGCTCGGCGATGTCGGCGCCGAGTTCCGGCGGCGTCTGTTCCAGCGCGATCTTCACCGACGACACGATCTGGTTCAGCGGATCGGTCAATGCTTCGAGAATTTCGTTGCTCGAAATGGTGAAGCTGCGCGGAATGCCTTCCGACAGATTGCGGCCCTTCACTTCCATTTCCTTGACTTCCGAGCCCGGGAACGCGGAGCCGATTTCCTTCTTGATGGCTTCGGCGGTTTGTTCGCCGATCAGCATGCCGTAGTTGCGGCGGATGTAGTTGACGATCGCTTCGTCGAACTTGTCGCCGCCGACGCGCACCGAACCCTTGTACACAATACCGCCCAGCGAGATCACGCCGACTTCCGTCGTGCCACCGCCGATATCGACGACCATCGAGCCCGTTGCTTCCGAAACCGGCAGGCCCGCGCCGATTGCTGCTGCCATCGGCTCTTCAATGAGGTAAACCTGCGATGCACCCGCGCCGTGTGCCGCTTCCTTGATGGCGCGGCGCTCGACCTGCGTCGAACCGCACGGCACGCAGATGATGATGCGCGGCGACGGCGAGAACATACGGGATTCGTGAGCCGTCTTGATGAACTGCTTGATCATCTGTTCGGTCACGGTGAAGTCGGCGATCACGCCGTCCTTCATCGGGCGGATCGCCTCGATGTTGCCCGGCACCTTGCCGAGCATCTGCTTTGCTTCTTTGCCGACTGCCTGAATGGTCTTCTTGCCATTCGGGCCGCCTTCCTGGCGAATAGAAACGACGGACGGCTCGTCGAGAACGATACCTTTGCCACGCATGTAGATGAGCGTGTTGGCCGTGCCGAGGTCAATGGCCAGATCGTTGGAGAAATAGCTGCGCAAAAAACCGAACATGCAAAATCCTGTCTCGCTGGGGGCCGGGCCTCGCATCGAAAGCGTAGGGCGGCAGCGGAAAAAAATTAGCAGCCTCATGTCCGGCCAAGTGCGCCGTAAGAAGCATGAAACTGCGAGGGAACGTACCGGAGGCTATAGCAAGGCAGCCGAGCTGTCGTTCAGCGATCTCTGAAAATGTCAGAAAGCCCTTGGTAAGACGGTCCGGGTTTGGGTCGAACGCGTAATGATACCTTATAATTTTGCTTGATTTAAAGGAAACGAATGGCACTTTTTGCCGTCGCCGGCCCCAATTTCGAGGGCCTGCTCCAATGACCTAACCCGCTGTCGCAGCATCGTTTTTTCATCGTTGCGGCAGACTGCCACTTTTCCGGTGACTGCATGGCCCTGACTCTGACCGATGTGAAACGCATCGCCCACCTCGCGCGGCTCGAATTGCCCGATGCCGACGCCGAGCACACGCTGACCCAGCTCAACGACTTCTTCGGCCTTGTCGAACAGATGCAGGCGGTGGATACAACGGGCATCGCGCCGCTCGCGCATCCCATCGAGCAGATCGAAGACGTGGCGCTGCGTCTGCGCAACGACGCCGTGACCGAAAACGTGAATCGCGACGACTACCAGCGTCCGGCGCCCGCCGTGCAGGACGGCCTGTATCTGGTGCCGAAGGTGATCGAGTAAGCGCCGCGTCGATGATTAAGCACAGGGTTGTGTGTCACGCGTGCGACTTGTCCGCGCGCAACACGGCCCGCTTTGTTCGGCACGGCCAGTCTGGCCCGGCCTGCCGGCGGGCGGCCGGATGCCTTCACGGCGGCGCATCGCGCCGTCGCGCTTTCCAGGAAAAACGCAATGCATGAGAAAAGCTTGACCGAACTGCGCGCCGCGCTCGACGCGAAGCAATGCTCCGCGGTCGAACTGGCGCAGACGTATCTGAAACGGATCGACGACCACAAGGCGCTGAACGCGTTCGTTCACGTCGATGCGCAACAGACGCTCGCGCAGGCGCAAGCCGCCGACGCGCTGATCGTCGCCGGCAACGCCGGTCCGCTGACGGGTCTGCCCATCGCGCATAAGGACGTGTTCGTCACGCGCAACTGGCGCTCCACGGCCGGCTCGAAAATGCTCGAAAACTATACGAGCCCGTTCGATGCAACGGTCGTCGAGCGTATCGCGCGCGCGGGCATGGTGTGCGTCGGCAAGACCAATATGGACGAATTCGCGATGGGTTCGTCGAACGAGAACTCGTACTTCGGCCCGGTGCAGAATCCGTGGGATCGCAAGGCCGTGCCGGGCGGTTCGTCGGGTGGTTCGGCGGCGGCTGTCGCCGCGCGCCTCGCGCCCGCCGCGACTGGCACCGACACGGGCGGCTCGATCCGCCAGCCGGCGTCGTTCTCGGGCATCACGGGCATCAAGCCGACGTACGGCCGCGTGTCGCGCTACGGCATGATCGCGTTCGCGTCGTCCCTCGATCAGGGCGGTCCGATGGCGCAGACGGCCGCCGACTGCGCGCTGCTGCTCAACGCAATGGGTGGCTTCGACGAGCGCGACTCGACGAGCCTCACGCACGATCACGAAAACTACACGCGCTATCTCGGCCAGACATGGTCGGGCGCAGGCAACGCCGCTGACAAGCCGCTCGCGGGCCTGCGTATCGGCCTGCCGAAGGAATACTTCGGCGCGGGCCTCGCCGACGACGTGCGCGCATCGATCGATGCCGCGTTGAAGCAATACGAAGCGCTCGGCGCGACGCTCGTCGAAGTGTCGCTGCCGAAAACAGAACTGTCGATTCCCGTCTACTACGTGATCGCGCCGGCGGAAGCGTCGTCGAACCTGTCGCGTTTCGATGGCGTGCGTTACGGCCATCGCGCGGCCGAGTATCGCGATCTGCTCGACATGTACAAGAAGTCGCGTGCCGAAGGCTTCGGCCCTGAAGTGAAGCGCCGCATTCTGGTGGGCACGTATGTGCTGTCGCACGGCTACTACGATGCGTACTACCTGCAGGCGCAGAAGATCCGCCGCATCATCGCGCAGGATTTCCAGGAAGCGTTCAAGCAGTGCGACGTGATCATGGGCCCGGTGGCGCCGTCTGTCGCGTGGGATATCGGCGCGAAGGGCGACGATCCCGTGCAGATGTATCTCGCGGACATCTACACGCTGTCGGTGAGCCTCGCCGGTTTGCCGGGCATGAGCGTGCCGTGCGGCTTCGGCGCGGGCGCGAATGCGCAGCGCCCGGTCGGCTTGCAGATCATCGGCAACTATTTCAACGAAGCACGCATGCTGCAAGTGGCGGACGCGTTCCAGCGCGTCACGGACTGGCATCGCAAGGCGCCGGCGGGAGTTTAAGCATGGCAACACAATGGGAAGTCGTTATCGGTCTCGAGACCCACGCGCAGTTGTCGACGGTCTCGAAGATTTTCTCGGGCGCGGCCACGCAGTTCGGCGCCGCGCCGAACACGCAGGCCTGCCCCGTCGATCTGGCGTTGCCGGGCGTGCTGCCCGTGATGAACCGCGGCGCTGTCGAGCGCGCGATCCAGTTCGGTCTGGCAATCGACGCGACGATCGCGCCGCGCAGCATCTTCGCGCGCAAGAATTACTTCTACCCTGATCTGCCGAAGGGCTATCAGATCAGCCAGTACGAAATCCCTGTCGTGCAGGGTGGCCAGATCACCATTCAGGTTCCGGCCAACGAAAAGGCTGGCAAGGAAGCGTACGAAAAGACGGTGAACCTGACGCGCGCCCACCTCGAAGAGGATGCGGGCAAGTCGCTCCACGAAGACTTCGCGGGCATGACGGGCATCGACCTGAATCGCGCGGGCACGCCGCTGCTCGAGATCGTCACCGAGCCGGAAATGCGCAGTGCGGCCGAAGCAGTCGCCTATGCGAAGGCGTTGCATGGTCTCGTCGTGTGGCTCGGCATTTGCGACGGCAACATGCAGGAAGGCTCGTTCCGCTGCGATGCGAACGTGTCGGTGCGGCCGGTCGGTCAGAAGGAATTCGGCACGCGCGCCGAGATCAAGAACCTGAACTCGTTCCGCTTCCTCGAAGAAGCGATCCAGTACGAAGTGCGTCGCCAGATCGAACTGATCGAAGACGGCGGCACGGTGGTGCAGGAAACGCGTCTGTACGATCCGGACAAGCGCGAAACGCGTTCGATGCGCAGCAAGGAAGACGCGCACGATTACCGCTATTTCCCCGATCCCGATCTGATGCCGCTCGTGATCGATTCCTCGTGGGTCGAGCGTGTGCGAGGCGAACTGCCGGAACTGCCGGCGGCGATGCAGCAGCGCTTCGTCGAGCAATACGGTCTGACGCCGTACGATGCAGGCGTCGTCACGTCGAGCAAGGCGATGGCCGCATACTACGAAGCCGTCGTCGCGAAGGTCGGCGCAGCGCAAGCGAAGGTCGCGGCGAACTGGCTGATGGGCGAAGTGTCGTCGCAACTGAACCGCGAAGACCTCGACATCGCGAACAGCCCGGTGTCTGCCGCGCAGCTCGCGCTCGTACTGCAACGCATCGCTGACGGCACGATCTCGAACAAGATCGCGAAGGAAATTTTCCTCGCGATCTGGGAAGAGAAGGCCACGGACGAAGCCGCCGCCGACCGCATCATCGAAGCGAAGGGCCTGAAGCAGATTTCGGATACGGGCGCGCTCGAAGCGATCATCGACGAAGTGCTCGCCGCGAACCAGAAGTCGGTCGAGGAATTCCGCGCGGGCAAGGAAAAGGCGTTCAACGCGCTGATCGGCCAGGCGATGAAGGCGACCAAGGGCAAGGCGAATCCGCAGCAGGTCAACGAGCTGTTGAAGAAGAAGCTGGGCTGAGTGTCGTAGTGGGACCGGCCTTCGCGTGCGGCATGTCGCATGCAAAGGCCAGGACGGGCTGTTGTCGCATCGAAAGTCGCGCAACGGCCCGTTTGCTTTTCCATTCGACGTGACAGCCCGCCGCACAGGAGGAACAACGATGGCAAAGAAGAACGGTCTCGACGAATATCGCGTGCCTCTTTTCGACGAAGGCAGCAAGTCCAAGTTTTCCCTCGCTGATGTCGATCCGTCCTTGAAGCCGTTTTCGACGGGTTCGAAAGATACCGACCGCGAACGGCTCGCCGAGATCGGCGCGGCGCTCGATGCACAGCAGGAACGCCTGCACGCGCAGCGCGTGCAGCGTGTTTTGCTCGTGCTGCAAGGCATGGACACGAGCGGCAAGGACGGCACGATCCGCGCGGTGTTTCATGAAGTCGATCCGCTTGGCCTGCGCATCGTCCCATTCAAGGCGCCGACGCCCGTCGAGCTCGCGCACGATTTCCTGTGGCGCATCCACTCGCAGGCGCCCGCCGCCGGCGAACTGACGATCTTCAACCGCAGCCATTACGAAGACGTGCTCGTGCCCGTCGTGCTCGGCTCGATGGACAAGGACGCGCGCCAGGCCCGATACCGGCACATTCGCGATTTCGAGCGGATGCTGGCGGAGAACGGCACGACGATCATCAAATGCATGCTGCACATTTCGAAGGACGAGCAGCGCGAGCGTCTGCAGGCGCGCATCGACGATCCGACCAAGCACTGGAAATTCGACGTCTCCGATCTCGACGCGCGCAAGCTGTGGGACAAGTATCAGGAGGCGTACGACGATGCGCTCGCCGCGACGTCGACGGATTACGCGCCGTGGTACGTGATTCCCGCAAACTCGAAGACGCATCGCAATGTGATGGTTGGCGAATTGCTGCTGCGCGCGTTCGAGTCGCTCAAGCTCGAATTCCCGCCCGCGAAAGAATCGCTGAAGGGCGTGATAGTCGAATGATCTTCACCTTTTCGAATAGACGAAAACATAACGAAGGAAAAACATGTTGCGTGTGATCACCGCCAACCTGAACGGCATCCGTTCGGCGGCCAAGAAGGGATTTTTCGAGTGGTTCGGCGAGCAGAAGGCCGACGTCGTGTGCGTGCAGGAAATCAAATGCTCGCAGGACGACATGACGCCTGAATTTCTCGCGCCGCACGGTTTCACCGGCTATTTCCAGCATGCGGTGAAGAAGGGTTATAGCGGCGCGGGTCTCTATACGCGTCACGAACCGGATGAAGTCGTGATCGGTTTCGGCAGCGAAGAGTTCGATCCCGAAGGGCGTTACGTGGAAGCGCGTTTCGGCAATCTCTCGGTGATTTCGGTGTATGTGCCGTCGGGTTCGAGCGGCGACGAACGCCAGCAGGCGAAGTACCGCTTCATGGACGAGTTCATGCCGCATCTCGCGGAGTTGTCGAAAGAGCGCGAAGTGATCGTGTGCGGCGACGTGAACATCGTGCACAAGGAAATCGACATCAAGAACTGGAAGGGCAACCAGAAGAACTCGGGCTGCCTGCCGGAAGAGCGCGCGTGGCTCACGAAGCTGTTCGACGACGTTGGCTACGTGGACGTGTTCCGCACGCTCGATCAGCGGCCCGAGCAATATACGTGGTGGAGCAATCGCGGCCAGGCGTATGCGAAGAACGTGGGGTGGCGTATCGACTACCAGATCGCGACGCAGGGCATTGCGGCGACGGCGAAGCGTGTGGATGTGTTCCGCGACATCAAGTTCAGCGATCACGCGCCCGTGACCGTCGACTACGCGCACAAGATCGCGAAGAAATAAGCGAAAGCGGCGTCAGTCGCTCGCGGTCGTACGACGCGGGCGGCCGATGCCCGCGTAGTCCGGCAGTGCATCGACGTTCTTGCCGATGGCTTTCGCGTACAGCGGCAGCATGTCGGCCAGTCGCTTCATGATGTCCGCGCGGCGTTCCGCGTTGTACGGGTGCACGTAGATAAAGCCCTGATCGCGGTTGTTGCGCGTCGCGACGGCGAGCTTGTCCCAAAGCGTGATGGCCGCGCGCGGATCGTACCCGGCACGCGATGCAATATCGCTGCCGATCACATCGGCTTCCGTTTCGTCCGCGCGTTCATACTTCATTTCCAGCAACTGGGTGCCGATGCCGAGCGGCGCTTCGCCGAGATCGGCGAGGCCGAAGAGTTGCGGAATCGTCCCCGATCCGAGTTGCGCGGCCTGCTGTTCGCCGAGACGCTCGCGCGCATGCTCACGCAGCGCGTGCGCGATTTCATGGCCGAGCAGCATACCGAGTTCGTTGTCGTTGGGCTTGACCTTGTCGAGCATGCCGCCGTACACGACGATCTTGCCGCCAGGCAAACAGTACACACGAATGTCCGGCGAACGCAGCACCGCGATGTCCCACTTCCAGTTCTTCGCGCGGTCGTTCCATTTCAGCGAATACGGAATCAGCTTGTCGACGATCGCCTGCACGCGCTTCACATGCGCGTCCGATGTCGGATAGAGCCGGCTCATATGCTCAGCGCCGCGCGCGATCTGATCGAATTCCTCAGCCGATTGCGCTTCGAGCATCGGCGACGGAATCAGATTGCGGAAGACTGCGTAGCCGCCGTAGCGCAATTGCGGATTCGGCATGAAAGGCGGCGGGGGCGTTGGCGCTGGCGTGCGAGCCGTCACGGGTGCTGGCGGCGTCGCTATCGCTGTGCCCGCAGATGCGCCGGACGTGGCGGCCGGCGCTGATTCGGACTTCGGCGCCGATGGCGCGGAAGGCGTCGAAGGCGCGGCAGCAGGCGGGTTCGCAGCGGGCGGCGCGCTGACGCTCGACGTCGCTTCGGCAGCACATGCCTGTATCGACGGCGTCACGCCGAACACCGCGCACGCGGCGAGCACAGCCAGATGCAGCGCACGCGTACGGGCGCGCATGCGATATGCAGGCGATCGACGAAAAGCGGCGCGCGAAGGCGGACCCATGTCGGCGCGCCGCGACGCAAACACCATCACGACTGCTTTCTCCAAGGGGCGATCCGGAACAACAGTAGCATGCCCGGTATAGCAAGCGCTGTGCAGACCAGGAAGTAGTTGAACCAGCCGATCTGCGCAACGACGAAACCGCTTGCTGCCGACGCCAGCGTGCGCGGCACCGAAGCCAGCGACGTGAAGAGCGCGAACTGTGTCGCTGTATAGCGCGGATCGGTCGTGCTGGCGATATACGCGGTGAACGCAGCCAGCGTGAGACCTGTCGTGAAAGTCTCGAAGCCGTACACGAGCGCGAGCGCCACCGACATCGGATCGAGCTGTACCGTCCAGCCAACGCCGAGCAGCGACAGCAGTTTGGTCGTGCCCGCGCTGAGCGCGACGGCGATGTCGTACACGACTGTGAGTCCCGGCGAAGTGGGCCCGACATGCGCGAGCCACGCGAAGCCGAGCGTCGACACCATCTGCAGGATGCCGAAGATCCACAACCCGCGGCCAATGCCGATGCGCATCAGCGCAATCCCGCCGATGATGCCGCCCGCCAGACTCGCCCCGAACGCCGTCGTCTTCGCGATCACGCCGATCTGCGTGCGCGAAAAGCCGATGTCGAGAAAGAACGACGTGGACAGCGTGGTCGCCATCGTATCGCCGAGCTTGTACAGGAAGATGAAGCCAAGTACGAACAGCGCGCCGCGCCAGCCGTCACGCAGAATGAACTCGCGGAACGGCTCGACGATCGCTTCGCGCAGGTTCTTCGGCGGCGTGCCGTGCACTTCGGGCTCGCGCACGACGAGCGTCATCACCATGCCCGGCAGCATGAACGCGGCCGTCACGATGAACACGGTCGCCCACGGCAGATGGTCCGAGAGAATCAGCGCGAGCGAACCGGGCACGAGCGCCGCGATCTTGTAGGCGTTCACGTGCACCGCATTGCCGAGGCCCTGCTCGGTGTCATGCAGCAGTTCGCGTCGATACGCGTCGATCACGATATCCGAACTCGCGCCGAAGAACGCGACGAGCGCGGTCAACGCGGCCACCGTCCAGATCGAATCGCGCGGCGAGACGATGCCGAGCGATGCGATCGCGCCGGCGACCAGAATCTGCGTGAAGAGCATCCAGCCGCGCCGGCGACCCGGCCGCCAGCCGGGCAGACGCGGCACGTAACGGTCCATCAGCGGCGCCCAGAGGAATTTCCACGTGTAGGGAAACTGGATCAGCGCGAACAGGCCGATTTCCTTCAGGTTCACGCCTTCGGAGCGCAGCCAGGCCTGGACGAGATAGACGAGGGTGAACAGCGGCAACCCCGACGTGAAGCCGAGGAAAACGCAGATCAGCATGCGCGCGTTGAGAAACGCGCGCCAGCCGGGATGTTCTTCGTGAGCGGTTAGTGCAGGCGCCTCGTGTGGCGGGTTCGACATGAGATAGTGACGTTAGCTTTTCTTGACGCGATAGACCGCAAGACTACCACGCCAGTTCACGCCCCATCGCACCTGCTGGCCGCCATGCAGCACGACGCGGTCGAGAATCTCGATACCGACTTCCGGCGCGAGCGCCTCGAAATCCTTGATGGTCAACACACGCACATTCGGGGTGTTGTGCCACTGATAAGGCAGCGACTTCGACACGGGCATGCGTCCCTGCAAAACCGACAGGCGGTGCGCCCAATACCCGAAATTTGGGAACGAAACGATGCATTCCTTACCGACCCGCACCGTCTCGCGCAGGATCGCGGCCGTCTGGTGAATGGTCTGCAGCGTTTGAGAAAGGATCGCAAAATCGAAGCTGCCGTCTTCGAACAGGCGCAGGCCGTCTTCCAGATTCTGCTGGATCACGTTGATGCCGTTCTTCGTCGAAGCGAGCACGCCGACGTCGTTGATCTCGATGCCGTAGCCCGTCACTTCGAGTTCTTCCATCAGCAGTGACAACAGCGAGCCGTCGCCGCAGCCCAGATCGAGCACTGTCCCGCGCGGCTCGACCCAACGGGCGATCGCGCGGAAATCCGGCCGCGTCGCAAGATAATCGAGAGCGCGCTGGTTCATGCGTTCACCTCTGCAGCAATGCGTTCGTAGTAGGCGCGCATCAGGTTGTGGTAGCGCGCGTCGTCGAGGAGAAAGGCGTCGTGGCCGTGTGGCGCATCGATTTCGCCGTACGTGACCTGGCGCTTGTGATCGAGCAGCGCCTTCACCAGTTCGCGCGAGCGCGCGGGCGCGAAACGCCAGTCGGTCGTGAAGCTCGCGATCAGATACTTCGCCTTGGTATGCGCGAGCGCGGCCGTGAGGTCGCCGTCGTACGCTTTGGCGGGATCGAAGTAATCGAGTGCGCGCGTGATCAGCAGATACGTGTTCGCGTCGAAGTAATCGGCGAACTTGTCGCCCTGATAGCGCAGATACGATTCCACTTCGAACTCGACGTCGAAGTTGAAGTTGTAGGCATCCTCCGCGCCTTCCGCGCGGCGCAGCGCACGGCCGAACTTCGCGGCCATGTCGTCATCCGACAGATACGTGATGTGGCCGATCATCCGCGCGACGCGCAAGCCGCGCTTCGGCTTCACGTTATGCGCGTAGTAGTTGCCGCCGTGGAAGTCGGGGTCCGACAGGATCGACGAGCGTGCCACTTCATTGAACGCGATGTTCTGTGCCGAGAGCTTCGGCGTCGATGCCACGACGATGCAATGCGCGAGCCGCTCGGGATACATCATGCTCCACGCGAGCGCCTGCATGCCGCCCAGGCTCCCGCCCATCACGGCCGCGAATTTCTCGATGCCGAACGTGTCGGCGACGAGCGCCTGCGCGTTCACCCAGTCTTCGACCGTCACGACGGGGAAGCGCGCGCCGTAGGGGACGCCTGTCGACGGATCGATGCTCATCGGGCCGGTCGAACCGAAGCACGAACCGAGGTTGTTCACGCCGATCACGAAGAAGCGGTTGGTGTCGAGCGGTTTGCCGGGGCCGACCATGTTGTCCCACCAGCCGACGTTCTTCGGATCATCCGCGTAGACGCCCGCCACGTGATGCGACGCATTGAGTGCGTGGCACACGAGCACGGCATTGCTGCGCGCGGCGTTGAGCGTGCCGTACGTTTCGACGACGAGGTCGTAGTTCGCGAGCGAGCTGCCGTTCTGCAGACGCAGCGGCTCGGAGAAATGCATTGTTTGTGGAGTGACGATCCCGATCGATTCCATTCATTCCGCCTTCTGACATGGGGCGGCTAAATGGTGTCGGCGATGGCGCGGAAGGAGCATGTGCGCGGCTGACGACCTCTTTAGCCGCATTTATAGTGAACCGGAATGGATGAACTCCATCCGCTGGTTCGCGCGCCCGCAATCGAGTCAGCAAATCGGCGCGTTGTGCAATTCTGGACCGTCAAGAACGGTCAAGCGCAGAGTATAGCGGAAAATGCGCCGCGCCTGCGTTGGCCGGCTACTGCAGGATGAGGCGCAGTTGCGCGTCGGCCTGTTCGATCGGTGCACGCGAGAAGCCGCTGCGCACGAAACGATGCCAGCGTCCGATGATGTAGCTGAGCAAAAGACTCGCGCGCGCCACGGGATCGTAGTCGGCGGGCAGGGGGATTGGATTGTGTTCGGCGTGGCTCGACGCGTCCATCAATCCGAGTCGCAGACACTGCTTGAGCGACGCCTCGACGCGCTCGAGCAGCTGATTCACGCGCTCGGTCAGCCGTTCGTGTTCGCCGACGAGCGCTTCGCAGGTCAGCACGCGCGTCATGCCGGGATTCTTCGCTGAAAAATTGAGCAACATGAGCGCGATTGCGCGTGCCTGCAGCACGCCGTTCGGCTCTTTCGCGATGATCTGGTTGATGAGCCCGAAAAGCGTCTGCTCGATGAATTCGATCAGCCCTTCGAACATCTGCGCCTTGCTCGCGAAATGGCGATACAGCGCCGCTTCCGATACGCCGATGCGCGCGGCCAAAGCCGCCGTGGTGATCTTTTCGTTCTTCGGGGCCTCCAGCATCGCGGCCAGCGTCTGGAGGATATGCACGCGCCGTTCGCCCGGTTTCAGGCGCGTCGCGCGCGGTGCGGTTGACTGTTCTTCGGTTACGTCCTCGTCATGCTTGCGGATAGGCTGCATGTCTGTCGTCCCTGTTATCGCCAGGCCGGATGCTCCGTGAGTGGTTCGATCGGCCTGCCCGGGCGGGTGCCCAGTCTCAACGATTTTAGCGAACGAATGCAGCGGTCGACATAGTGCGGGCGACCGGTGCCCGGCAATCGCGCAAGCGAACCGTCCGGGCGGACATGCTGCGGCAGGTGGCCGGTGATCCACACCGTGCGGATGCCGAGCCGCCGGTAATTCTTCAAATGGCTGCGCGTGTCTTCGACAAGTACCGCGTCGGCGAGACGCACATGCGCGTCTCGCATCGCACGGCGCAGCATCCCGTGATCCGGCTTGGCGCGCCAGTAGCGGCGGTCGCGCATATGTTCGATGGCGATCACGCGCTCGAACAGCCGCTCGATGCCGAGTTCTTTCAGCACGTCGAGCGCGTACGCTTCCGGCGCGTTGGTCAGCACGATCTTGCGGCCGGGCAGCGCATCGACGAGCCGTTTCAGGCCGCGCTCGCTGCGCAGCATCGCGCGCAGATCGGGGAACGTGTGGACGTAGTCGAGGAAGTCGTGCGCATCGACGTCATGATGGCGCGTGAGTCCCAGCAGCGCCGCGCCGTAGCGCTGCGTGTAGCCGGTGCGCAGGCGGTTCGCTTCGTCGCGCTCGACTTGCAGCGTATCGATGATGTACTGCGTCATCGCGGAGTTGATGGCCGGGAAGATCGCGTGCGACGCGTGATGCAGCGTGTTGTCGAGATCGAACAGCCAGACGGGCGTGCCGGCGTGAATCTGCGGCCGACGGCGCTTCGGACGGAAAGTGCGCATGATGTTGCGGCGTGGTAGATATCAAGCGCGCGAGGCGGTCCGCTGCCGTGCGACACGGGCGGCGCGCGATGCGTGCAAAGGGAAAGCTCGAGACAGCGCAGGACACTGCGCGAAAGACCGAAGGCCAGTATGCCTTCTGCGAAGCACGGCGGCCAGCGTGCCGTGCTTCGCGTGAAGCGTGAGTCAGCGTGATACGTGACGCAATGAAGCCGCTCAGTGCGAGCGGATCATCGTGCCGAACGGCTGCTCCGTCAGGATTTCGAGCAGCACCGAATGCTCGATGCGGCCGTCGATGATGTGCACCGAACGCACGCCGCTCTTGGCGGCGTCGAGCGCCGACGAGATCTTCGGCAGCATGCCGCCCGAGATCGTGCCGTCGGCGAACAATGCGTCGATTTCGCGCGCGGACAGATCGGTCAGCAGCGTGCCTTCCTTGTCCATCACGCCCGGGATGTTCGTCATCATGACGAGCTTCTCGGCGTTCAGCACGACGGCCAGCTTGCCCGCGACGAGGTCCGCGTTGATGTTGTACGACAGGCCGTCTTCACCGAAGCCGATCGGCGAAATGACGGGAATGAACGCATCGTCCTGCAGCGCCTTCACGACGGCCGGGTTGATCGCCTCGACTTCGCCGACCTGGCCGATGTCGATGTACTGGCCGGGGTTGTCGCGATCCGGCATCAGCAGCTTGCGCGCGTGGATCAGGCCGCCGTCCTTGCCCGTCAGACCGACCGCGTGACCGCCGAAATGGTTGATCAGCGTGACGATGTCCTGCTGCACTTCGCCGCCCAGCACCCATTCGACGACTTCCATCGTCTCTTCGTCGGTGACGCGCATGCCCTGGATGAACGTGCCCTGTTTGCCGATCTTCTTCAACGCCTGATCGATCTGCGGACCGCCGCCGTGCACGATAACCGGGTTGATGCCGACCAGCTTCAGCAGGATCACGTCGCGCGCGAAGCCCTGCTTCAGGCGCTCTTCCGTCATCGCGTTGCCGCCGTATTTGATGACGACGGTCTTGCCGTGGTACTGGCGGATATAAGGCAGCGCCTCGGCGAGAATTTCAGCCTTCAGCGTGGGGGCGATCTGGGACAGGTCGGGAGACTCGGACATGGCGGCGGCTCGGACACGGAAACGGTGAAAACAACGCCGGATTGTACACAACTGGCGCGGTGCAATAGTGAAACTGACGTGTGCCGTCGCGGTGATCGTGGCCATTTTGCCGCAGTGCGGAAAAGCGGATTTCACGGGTGACGGTTGCAATGTTCACGCGCAATTTGCAGGGAGCGGCGAAAGGTTTGGGCCGTTGCCAGGCTGGTTAGTTCTGTCGCGCGAACGAAAAGGCCTGCCTCGAAAGGCGGCCCGGATGGGCGGCAGCGGGCAGGCGTTTTGCTGGCTTGCGCGAAGTGGCATCATGTCTGAATCCACTGACCGGTTTCAGCCCGTTGTCATGAATCCGTCCCCATTCGAATCGACTGGATCTTCCGCGATGTCCAGCGCGCGCTGCCCGCGCTGCCGCCGTGTGTTCGACTGCGGTGCGCGCGGCGGCCGCGAGGCGTGCTGGTGTGTATCGATGCCCGCAATGCCCACCGAGGCGCTCGACGCCGGCACCGGCTGTCTATGCCCCGAATGCCTGGCCGATGCGATCGCACGCACGCGCGCAGTGGAAGGAAGCGCCGCGCCCGCGCCGGACTAGGCGCGCGAATCCGACAGTGCCGAGAGGTCGCGCGTCAGCTTGTCGAACACCGGTTCCCACTGCGCGAACTGCGACTGCCGGTACAGGGTCGCGCTCGGATACCACGGGCTGTCGGTGCGATCGAGCAGCCAGACCCAATGCGGATTCACGTCGAGCAGCACCCACGTGCGCTGCCCGATGGCGCCGCTCAGATGCGCGACGGACGTGCATACGGTGATCACCAGATCGAGCGCGCCGAGATAGGCGGCGGTGTCGTCGAAGCTTTTGAACTCGGCCGTGTGGTCGGCGATATCGAGTCCTGCCGTGCGGGCTGCCGCCACTTCGGCTGAGGCGCCGGGCTGCAGCGAATAGAAAGCGACGTTGTCGAACTCGCGGAAGGCGTCGACGTAGCGTTCCAGGCCGACGCGGCGGTACGGATTGCGCTGGTGTCCGTGGCTGCCCGTCCAGACGAGTCCGACCTTCAGCCGCTTTTCGCCGGCGAGGCGTTGGCGCCACGCGTCGACGGCCTGCGGATCGGCTTGCAGATACGGAACAGTCGACGGGATCGTTTCTTCGCGCGTATCGAACAGCAAAGGCAGCGAGAGCAGCGAGATTTCATAGTCGAACTTCGGCAGGTGCTCGATGCCGCCACCTAGTGTGAACTCATCGACGTGTTGCGCGAGCGAGCGTCCGAGCAGCGCGCCCATTTGCGGAAACGAATTCCACGAAAGACGCCCGCCTTCGCGATGCACGCGCTCGGCCAGCAACGGAACATACCGGCAGAACTGCAGCAGATCGCCCATCCCCTGTTCGCCCCACAGCAGCAGCGTCTTGCCTGCGAGCGATTCGCCGCGCCAGGCGGGCCCGGGCAGCACCGGTCGTCTGCCCGCGAGTTCCTTCGATCCGTCCCAGCGCGCTTCGTGCTCGCGCCAGCCGTCGGCGTAATTGCCGCGCAGCAGATGGATCATGCTCAGGTTGGACAGGTGCGATGGCGTGTCCGGCGCGGCGCGGTGCGCGGCCAAGGTGAAGCGCTCGGCGTTTTCCCATTGTTGCGCTTCGCGCAGTGTCTGCCCGTGATTGCCGAGCACGATCGGATTGTCGGGCTGAAGCCCGATCGCGCGACGCTCGGCTTCCAGCGCGCTGTCGAGGTCCAGCCGGGCGAGGTGCGACCTCGCGAGATTGACCCACACGTTCGCGTCGTCGGGATTCTGGTGAAGCGCGGCCATCAGCAGTTCGTTCGCTTCCACTGAAGACGAATTCGTCCACATCAACGCGCCCGCCAGATTGTTGCGCAGGCTATACAGGTCGGGCTCGATGGCGAGCGCGTCACGGTAGGGCGCAACGGCATCGCCGTGACGGTTCATCAACTGCAGCGTAAGGCCCAGGCGAAAGAGCGCTCTGGGATCGCGCGGCGCGAGCGCGGCACACGCACGGGCAATCGTCTCTGCCTCGCGGCCCCGTTGCCGGGCGACCAGTTGAGGCATCATGTCGTCGAGCGAAGCGGGATCGGTTGGAAACAGATGGGAAGCCGCCTGAAGCCAGATGTCATGGGCTTGCCGGTCGTCTTGCTGCAGTGCTGCGACAGCATGACGCAGAAATGTCTGGAAGGAATCCAAAAGAACTTGATGTGGATCAACCATTGTTTGGGGTGTTGTGGGTAGAGAATGTCGGGCGCGTCGGAAGCGTCAAAGAACACTATAGTTCCGATCATTCGCTGGATGAATCAGACCCCTCCCAACAGGTAAACTCGCAGGATGCAGCGCATAACCGTCACCGGCCGGGTCAATCTCGGGCATCTCTTCTGGCTACGCAGTCTTGCCATCATCGGGCAACTCGTGACAATCGGGTTCGTCCAGATCTTTGTCGGCGTCAAGCTGCCGTTGCCGGCCATGTTGCTCATCATCGGGCTCGAAGTGATTTTCAACGGGCTGACCTGGCTGCGTGTCGCGAGCCAGAAGCCCGAGTCGAATCTCGAGCTATTCGGGCAGTTGTGGGTCGACCTCGGCGCGCTGTCCGCGTTGCTGTTTCTGTCGGGCGGCACGACCAATCCTTTTGTCTCGTTGTATCTGCCGTCGCTGGCGATTGCGGCTGCCGTGCTGCCCTGGCATCTGATGGCATGGCTCGCCGCGTTCGCGGTGGCGTGCTATGCGGTGCTCGGCTTCGAATCGGTGCCGCTCAATCTCGACAATCCCGCGAATCTGTTCGACTACTACCGCGCCGGCATGTGGGTGAACTTCATGGTCAGCGTCGGGTTGATCGCGTGGTTCGTGGCGCGCATGTCGCGCGGGCTGCGTCAGCGCGATGCGGCGCTCGGCGATGCGCAACAGCGTCTGCTGCGCGACGAGCGCGCGGTCGCGCTGGGCGTGCAGGCCGCGACGGTTGCCCATGAAATCGGCACGCCGCTGTCGACGATCGCGATGCTCACGGAAGAACTGCGCGACGCCGCGCGCAGCGACGAAGGCCTGAAGCCCTACGCCGCCGACCTCGACATCCTCGACCAGCAGATGACGCTGTGCACGTCGGCGCTCGCGCGCCTGCGCAGCCGCGCATCGACGCAAGGCAGCCGCCAGCGGATCGACGAATGGCTCGACTCCTTCGCCGATCAGTGGCGCCTGCGGCATCCGCACGTCAAGTTCGAGCGCCTCGGCGAGCCGCCCGCGAACGTCAGTGTCGACGACACCGTCGCTGTCGGCCAGATTCTCACCATCCTGCTCGACAACGCCGCGCGCGCGAGCCGCGATCACGTGACGCTCGCCGCGAAGCTCGCCGACAACGATTCCATCGAATTCGAGGTCTGCGACGCCGGGCCTGGTGTGCCCGCGTCGCTGCGTGGCGTGCTGGGCGCGGCGCCCGTCGACAGCACGCAGGGCGGTCATGGCGTCGGGCTGTATCTGGCGTTTTCGGCGGCGGCGCGGCTCGGTGGATCGATCGAGCTCACCGACGTCAGCGAAATCAAGCCGCGCGGCACGCGCGCAGTATTGCGGTTGCCTTTGGCCCGCGAGCAAACGGGCGCGGGCCGGCAGGGCGCCGCGTCGTCCAATACGGAGAAGCAAGCATGAGCGATAAGAATTTTCTGGTCATCGACGACGATGAAGTGTTCTCCGGCATCCTCGCGCGCGGTCTGACGCGTCGCGGCTTCACGGTGTCCGAGGCTCACAACGCCGACGAAGCGATTCGCCTCGCGAATCAGCAGAAGTTCGGGCAGATCACCGTCGATCTGCATCTGGGCGACGACTCCGGCCTGAATCTCGTGGCGCCGCTGCGCGATCTGCAGCCGAACGCGCGGATGCTGGTGCTGACGGGCTATGCGAGCATCGCGACGGCTGTGCAGGCGGTGAAGGACGGCGCGGATAACTATCTGGCGAAGCCCGCGAACGTCGAAACGATCCTCTCCGCGCTGCAAACGGAAGCGAGCGCGTTGCAGGCGGAAGAGGCGATCGAAAATCCGACGCCGCTGTCGGTGGCGCGGCTGGAGTGGGAGCACATCCAGCGCGTGCTCGCGGAAAACGGCGGCAACATTTCGGCGACGGCGCGCGCGCTGAACATGCATCGACGCACGTTGCAGCGCAAGCTCGCGAAGCGGCCGGTCAAGCAGTGACCTTGCCGTCGCCTGTTTGCGGACGAGCATGAAAAAGGGCGGCGCTCCTCGTGGAGCGCCGCCCTTTCGTTTGGGCGTTCGCCAGCGTAAAGACGCGCGTTACAGCACGTAGCGCGACAGGTCCTCGTCTTGCGCGACCTCGTTCAGCGCGCGATCGACGTACGTCGCGTCGATCACCACGTTCTTGCCGGCATGATTGCCCGCCGAGAACGAGACTTCCTCGAGCAGCTTTTCGATCACCGTATAAAGACGGCGCGCGCCGATGTTTTCCGTCTTCTCGTTCACCGAGTAAGCGATTTCCGCAAGGCGGCGGATGCCGTCGTCGGCGAATTCGAGGTGGACGTCTTCCGTTTCGAGCAGCGCCTGATATTGCTTGACGAGGCTGGCGTCGGTGGCGTCGAGAATCGCTTCGAAGTCCTTCACCGACAGCGAATCCAGTTCGACGCGAATCGGAAAGCGCCCTTGCAGTTCGGGAATCAGATCGCTCGGCTTCGCGAGATGGAACGCGCCGCTCGCGATGAACAGGATGTGATCGGTCTTCACCATCCCGTACTTCGTGTTGATCGTCGTGCCTTCGACGAGCGGCAGCAGATCGCGCTGCACGCCTTGACGCGAAACTTCGCCGCCGCCGGCTTCGCTGCGCGACGCGATCTTGTCGATTTCGTCGAGGAACACGATGCCGTTCTGCTCGACGTTCTGCACGGCCTTCGCCTTGACCTCTTCGTCATTGAGCATCTTCGCGGCTTCTTCGTCGGTGAGGAGCTTCAGCGCTTCCTTCACCTTCACCTTGCGGCGCGTCTTCTTGCCGCCGCCCAGGTTCGCGAACATCGAGCGGATTTGCTCGGTCATGTCTTCCATGCCCGGCGGACCCATGATGTCCATCGCGGGTTGCGGCATCTCGATGTCGAGCTCGATTTCCTTGTCGTCGAGCAGGCCTTCGCGCAGGCGCTTGCGGAACGTCTGGCGCGTCGCGTTCGATTCATCGCCGCCCGACTCCGAACCCGAACCGAAGCCGACCGTGCGCGCCCCCGGCAGCAGCGTGTCGAGAATGCGGTCTTCGGCGAGATCTTCGGCCTTGGTGCGGACCTTGCGCATTTCGGTTTCGCGCGTCTGCTTGACCGAAATTTCGATCAGGTCGCGCACGATGCTGTCGACGTCGCGGCCCACATAACCCACTTCCGTGAACTTGGTCGCTTCGATCTTGATGAACGGCGCGTCGGCGAGCTTGGCGAGGCGCCGCGCGATTTCCGTCTTGCCGACGCCCGTCGGCCCGATCATCAGGATGTTCTTCGGCGTGATTTCCTGGCGCAGCGGGTCGGCGACCTGCTGGCGGCGCCAGCGGTTGCGCAATGCAACCGCGACGGCCTTCTTCGCGCGATGCTGGCCGATGATGTGCTTGTCGAGTTCCGAGACGATCTCGGCGGGAGTCATGGTGCTCATCGTGTGTCCTTACTCGATTGTCTCGATGACGCGGTTGTGGTTCGTGTAGATACACATGTCGCCGGCGATCTCCAGCGACTTTTCGACGATTTCGCGCGGCGAAAGATCCGTGTTGTCGGCGAGCGCCTTCGCGGCGGCCTGCGCATACGCGCCGCCCGAGCCGATCGCGCAGATGCCGCCTTCCGGGTCGAGCACGTCGCCGTTGCCGGTGATGACGAGCGTGGTGGTCGCGTCGGCCGTGATCAGCATGGCTTCGAGCCGGCGCAGCATGCGGTCGGTGCGCCAGTCTTTCGCCAGCTCGACGGCGGCGCGCGTGAGATTGCCCTGATGCTTCTCGAGCTTGGCTTCGAAGCGGTCGAGCAGCGAGAACGCGTCGGCCGTGCCGCCGGCGAAGCCGACCAGCACCTTGCCGTTGTAGATGCGACGCACTTTCTTCGCGCCGCCCTTCATGACGATGTTGCCCAGCGTGACCTGGCCGTCGCCGCCGAGCGCGACCTTGTCGCCGCGGCGCACGGAGACGATCGTCGTGCCGTGAAATTGCTCCATATGCGTTCCTTTTCCAAAACTAGCGTGGACGCGGAGGCGTCGATGCGCCACCACGGAATCCGAAAGCGGCCGGCGCGCGATGCTGGGTGCCGCGCGCGCGTGCAACGCATGTCGGATTTATTTTAGGGCGGTCGCTGCCATATCAAGAGCCTGAGTCGAACAGGCGCGAGAAAAGGCGGATGGGATGCGGTGAGTGGGAAACGCGTTGCGCGAGGCTTCAGCGGCGGTAAAAGGTGCTGACAGGCTGCGCGCAGATCAGGTTATGCAGCGCGCATTTACCGATTCGCCCGGGCAAACCGTCGATTGGGCCGATAAAAGCGCGGGCTGAAAAGAAAAAAGAGGCGCACGGTTCACCGTGCGCCTCTGACGAAGCGTATCTGGGGCGCGGACCCCGAAAACCGCGCCGCCCGTCGATCAGTCGCCGAACAGCTTCTGGCGCAGTTCGCGGCGTTCCTGTGCTTCGAGCGACAGGGTCGCGGTCGGACGCGCGAGCAGGCGGGGAATGCCGATCGGCTCGCCCGTTTCCTCGCACCAGCCGTATTCGCCCGACTCGATCCGTGCGATCGATTGCTGCACCTTCTTCAGCAGCTTGCGTTCGCGGTCGCGCGTGCGCAGTTCCAGCGCATGCTCTTCCTCGATCGTCGCGCGGTCGGCCGGGTCCGGCACGATCACGGTTTCGCGGAGGTTCTCGGTGGTCTGGCCGGCATTGCGGAGGATATCCGCCTGCAGCTGCTCGAGCCGGTTCTTGAAGAAAGCGAGCTGATCCTCATTCATGTAATCCTTGTCGCTCATCTTCAGGATTTCGGCTTCGGTCAAGAGTCGTTTCGTCGTCATCTGGCTTGCTTCGTCAATGTGAGGCAAATCATTGCCCGCACTTTCGTGTTGCCCGCAAAGGCGCCTCGATGACGCTCAAATGAGCGCCGGCGAACACGGACGGTGGGCTGTCGTGACGCCGAAGCGCCGATGCGGGGCCGAACTCCTCTGGAAACCGATTCTTCCAATGCTCCTGAGGCAATGCTTCCCGGCAGCGCGTTATGCGCCGGAGTGTGACCGGCCGGCATATCGGCGATGTCCCCGGATTAGATTTTCCGGCGCCGTTTTTCGGCCCGGCACGGCTGCGAAGCGACTACGCGCTTTACACCGGGCAAATCGTTCTCTTTCTCCAGTGGGGCCGTATTGTAACTGAATCACAATACGAAACCGCAAGCGGGGGAAATCCGTGCCGCAAACTCCACTTATCGTGAAAATATAACGCGCTGTTCACTAAAAAGCGATGGTCGTACACGTATTCTCGTAACAGGGTTTTCACGTGCTTTGACCGCAAACGGGCTTTTAAATTGCCGCGCTCGCGCTTTTGACGCGGTTTTCGCGTGGGGTAGCGAACAGATGGCGGCGGGGGCAAACGCCAAACGGCGTCCACCCCAGCCATTAGAACGAATCAGACGAGGCAGGCTTCAAGACCGTCGGTGATCAGGTCTTGCGGCAGGTCGATGCCGATAAACACCATCTTGTTGGTCTTTTTCTCGATGGGTTGCCACTTCGCCGCGAGGTCGCTGCCCATCATCTGATGCACGCCCTGGAAGACGACCTTGCGATCGACGCCCTTCATGTAGAGCACGCCCTTGTAGCGCAGCAGGCGCTCGCCATAAATCTGCAGAATGCCGCCGAGGAAGTCTTCGAGCTTGTTCGGATCGAACGGGCGGTCGCTGCGGAAGACGAACGACTTGATCTTGTCGTCGTGATGCGCATGATGGTGATGATGATGGCCGTGATCGTGGCCTTCGTGATCGCACTTGCCGTGATCGTGATCGCAGTTCGCGTGGTCATCATGATCGTGGTCGTGGTCGTGATCGTGATGCGCGTGATCGTGATCGTCTTCGGCGAGGAAGTCCGGATCGATTTCGAGCTTCGAGTTCAGGTTGAAGCCGCGCAGGTCGAAGATTTCCTTGATGTCCGCTTCACCGAAGTTCACGACGCGGATCTGCGCCCGCGGGTTCATGTGCAGCAGACGGTGGCGCAGGTCGCCGACCGCGTTTTCGTCGACGAGATCGGACTTCGTGATGAACAGGCGGTCCGCGAAACCGACCTGGCGTTGCACGACTTCGTGTTCGTCGAGTTGTGCGTTGGCGTGCTTCGCGTCGACCAGCGTGATGATCGCGTCGAGCAGGAATTCGTCGGCGATCTGGTTATCCATGAAGAAGGTCTGCGCGACCGGGCCGGGATTGGCGAGACCCGTCGTTTCGATCACGACGCGGTCGAAGTCCACCTTGCCTTCCTGCTTCTGCGCGGCGAGGTCGCCCAGCACGCGCGCGAGGTCGCCGCGAATCGTGCAGCAGATGCAGCCGTTGCTCATCTGGATGATCTGCTCGCCCGTGTCCTGCACGAGGATGTCGTTGTCGATGTTCTCTTCGCCGAACTCGTTTTCGATCACGGCGATCTTCATGCCGTGCTTCTCGTTCAGGATGCGCTTGAGCAGCGTGGTTTTGCCGCTGCCGAGGAAGCCGGTCAGGATAGTGACGGGAATCATGTTGTTCGCCATGTGAAGTCGCCTTGTGTTCGTCAAACTGGGGTGCGAACCGTACGCTGCGCGCAGGGCCCGAACCGCATGAATTCAGCTGGATATTGAAGCATAAGTGCCGGAGCGCCGCTGTTGCATGGCCAAAGCCCCGTCAACGCCAGGGAAATAACGCCTTAACTATGGGCGATCAGGCGATTTGCAACAATAGGCCTTTCAGATACTCACCTTCCGGAAACGCCGTCAGCAGCGGATGATCGACCCCGGCGCCCAAGCGCTTGAGAATACGCGCATCGACACGCGCGTCGGCGGCCGCGCCGGCGACGATCTTCTGGAACAGCTCGGCATCGATCGCGCCCGAGCACGAATAGGTGAACAGCAGGCCGCCCGGCCGCAGCAGCTTGAGGCCGGTCAGGTTGATGTCCTTGTACGCGCGCGCGGCGCGGTCCACGTGCTCGCGCGACGGCGCGAATTTCGGCGGATCGAGCACGATCAGGTCGAAGCGCTCGCCGTCATCGTACAGGCGGCGCAGCGTCTTGAAGGCATCGGCGTCGAGCCAGGTCGCGCGTTCGGCGTCGAAGCCGTTCGCCGCAACGTTCTGTTGAGCCAGCGCGAGCGCTTCGCCGGACGAATCGATCGATACCACGCGCTTCGCGCCGCCCTTGAGCGCCGCGAGCGAGAAGCCGCCCGTGTAGCAGAAGCAGTTCAACACGTCGCGGTCGTTCGACAATTCCTGCACCAGCGCGCGGTTGTCGCGCTGATCGACATAGAAGCCCGTTTTGTGGCCGTTGTGCACGTCGACGTGATAGCGCACGCCGTTTTCGCTGGCGATCAGCGTGTCGGGCGGCGCGTCGCCGGCGAGCACGCCGACGGTCTGTTCGAGCCCTTCCTTTTCGCGGATCGACACGTCCGAGCGTTCATAGACGTTCGGACAGCCCGTCGCGCCGATCAGCGCCTGAACGATCGCTTCTTTCCACGCTTCGACGCCCGCTGCCATGAACTGACAGACGATCTGGCCGCGCTTCGTTTCGTCGTCCTGGATGTAGTAATCGACGATCAGTCCCGGCAGGCCGTCCGCCTCGCCGAAGATCAGCCGCGTCGCGCCCGTGTTGTGCACCATCGACTGACGGTGCGCGAGCGCGCGCTGCACGCGGCGCTTGAAGAACGCGTGATCGACGGGTTCGCTTTCGTCGAAGCTCCAGACGCGCGCGCGGATCTGCGAATGCGGGCTGTACGCGGCGCGCGCGAGAAAGCGGCCGTCGTGCGCGCGCACCAGCACAGTGGCGCCGGCGGCGGGCTTGCCGTCGACGCGGTCGATCGCATTCGCGTAGACCCACGGATGGCGGCGCAGCAGCGATTTCTCTTTCGACGGTTTCAGCGTAACGGTATTCATGACTTCGTGAGGATTCAGCAGAACAATATGCCGCCGGAAGCGGCAAAGCGGATATGACTGACGACGCGGACAGCGTCAGTCGCGTTTTTTGGCGCGCGGATGCGCCTGGTCGTAGATGCGCGCGAGATGCTGGAAATCGAGGCTCGTGTAGACCTGGGTCGCGGCGATGCTCGCGTGGCCGAGCAGTTCCTGCACGGCGCGCAGATCGCCGCTCGATTGCAGCACGTGTGTCGCGAACGAATGGCGCAGCACGTGCGGATGAACATTGGCGGGAATACCCGCCGTGAGCGCCATGCGCTTCACACGATCGCGCACGACGTTCGGCGACATGCGGTTGCCGCGCGCCGACACGAACAGCGGATGCGGATCGAGCTTCACCAGTTCGCCGCGTACCGCGAGCCATGCGCGGAGTGCATCCAGCGCCTTGCTGCCGACGGGCACCATGCGCCGCCGGTTGCCTTTGCCGAGCACTTCGACTTCCGCTTCGTCGAGCTTCAGCCAGCCTGTCGAGCGATAGCCGTCGACGTCGAAGAATTGCACGTCGAGGCCGACCAGTTCCGACAGGCGCAAGCCCGACGAATAGAACAGCTCGAGCATCGCGTGATCGCGCGCGCCTTCGGCTGTGGCCGTTGCGGGCGCTTCCATCAGCCGGTGGGCATCGTCGACGGAGAGTGCCTTGGGCAGCGTCTTCGCGCGTTTGGGTGCGCGCACCGTCGCGACCGGGTTCGCGGGCAGCTCGATGCGGCCGGCGAGCCAGCGGTAGAAGGCGCGCCACGCCGACAGCCGATGCCCGATCGAGCGCGCCGACAGCCCGCCCGCATGCGCGCGCGCGACGGCGCCGCGGATATCGGTGGCGGTGAGATTTTCGAGCGGACGCCCGTTCGCGAGCGTTTTCAGCTCGTCCAGTTCATGCGTGTAGGCGCGCAAGGTATGCGCCGACAACCGCCGCTCGTGCTCGAGGCTCGACAGATACGAGGCGATCGGGTCGGCGGATGTCACGTGGCGGGCGCTCAGCGCGGCAGCAGACGGCTCAGCGCGGCGCTCGCGAGCGCGCCGATCTGCGTGAGGAAATCGGTGGCCATGCCGTCGTGGAAGCGGCGCGAATCGGGCGAGCCCATCACCAGCAGCCCAAACGCGGCGGCGTCATTCGACGCTTCCGGGTCCCGCAGCGCGATCAGCGCGATCGATTCGGTGCCGTTCACGGACAGGCCGTCGCCCGGGGGAGTCGGTTCGCCGGCAACGGCGGATACGGCGGCCGTCAGCCATTGCGCTGCCTCGAAACCCGTATTCGCACCGCAGTACGGCGTGGCGAGGCTGTTCGCGAAGATGCGCACTTCCTCGCCGACGTGGCGCGTGAACTCCGCTTGCGAATACGGCTCGGACACGTCCCACACGCGCAACGCCGCTTGCGGCACGTCGAACACGTCGCGCAGGCCCATGGCGATCGTGCGCGGCAGCGCGCCTGGATCGCGCTCGGCCATCACACGCGTCGTCCAGCGGCCGAATTTCGACGCGATGCTGTCGTTTTCGTGTCCGTAGCGCAGCAGTTCGGCGAGACGCCGCTCGAGATGCTTGTTCTTCTCGCGCAGCATGTCCATCTGACGTTCCTGCAGCGACACGGCGGCCTTGCCGTGCGGATTGGCAAGCCGCACGGACGCCAGCAGTTCCGCGTGCTCGGCGAAGAATTCGGGGTTGGCTAGCAGGTAGTCGGCGACTTCGCGTTCGTTCATGGTTTCAGCTTAATGGTTGCGCGCTTCGTTGCTGTCTTGCTGCCGCGCCGCGCGGTCCAGCCTCCGCGCGGCGGTGATGCATTCAGTCGGCCAGTTCTATTTCGCCTTCGAACACAGTGGCGGCCGGCCCCGCCATCATCAGCGGCGACGCGGATTCTCCGTTCCACGTGATGGTCAGCGCGCCGCCGTGCGTGTGCACCTTGACGGGCGCGTCCAGCAAGCCGCGACGGATGCCTGCCGCGACGGCCGCGCAGGCGCCCGTGCCGCACGCCAGCGTTTCGCCCGCACCGCGCTCGTACACGCGCAGCTTGATCTCGCTGCGGCTGACGATCTGCATGAACCCCGCATTGACCCGCTGCGGGAAGCGCGGATGGTTTTCGATCACGGGACCGTCGACCAGCACGGGGAACGCCTCGACGTCGTCCACGATCTGCACCGCGTGCGGATTGCCCATCGACACCACAGATATCCAGCGCGTCGCGCCGTTGACGTCGAGCGGATAGAGCGCGTCGTTGCCTTCGCGGCGCGCATCGAGTCCGCTTGCGTCGAACGGCACCTGAGCCGGCTCGAACACGGGCGTGCCCATGTCGACGACGACTTCGCCGTTTGCCTGCATGGTCAGCGTAATCACGCCTTTCTGGACCTGCACACGCACGCTCTGCTTGTCGGTGAGGTGCGTGTCGCGCACGAACTTAACGAAGCATCGCGCGCCGTTGCCGCAATGCTCGACCTCGCCGCCATCGCAATTGAAGATTCGGTATCTGAAATCGACGCCTTCGACGGTCGGCTTCTCGACCACCAGCAACTGGTCCGCGCCGACGCCGAAATGCCGGTTGGCGAGCGCGCGCACCTGCGCCTCCGTCAGGTTGAGCGGTTGCGTGTAGCCGTCGAGCACGACGAAGTCGTTGCCCGCGCCGTGCATCTTGGTGAATTTCAGTTTCATGCCGCTATTGTAAGTGACTGGCCGGACCTCTCGCCCACTGTGCGACGCCGTGCTTCAGTAAAAACTCGGATCGCCGGGCGGGCGCGTCTTGAAGCGCTTGTGGACCCAGTAATACTGCTCGGGAATCCGCGGAATCTGCTCTTCGAGAAACGCGTTCATGCGGCGGGCGTCGGCGTCGTCGTCGCCCGTCGGATAGTTGTCCCACGGCTTGAACACCTTCAGCCTGTAGCCCTTGTAGTTCGGCAGCACTTCGCCGATGAACGGCACGACCTGCGCCCGCCCGACTTTGGCGAGACGCCCGACGGCCGTCAGCGTGCAGGTCGGCACGCCGAAGAACGGCACGAAGGTCGAATTGCGCATGCCGTAGTCCATGTCGGCGCCGAGCATCACCGGTTTGCGATCGCGCAGCCAGCGCAGCACGATGCGCGCGCTGTCGGCGCGGCTGGCCATTTCGGCGTCGAAACGGCCGCGCTGCGCTTTCGCCACTTCTTCGAGCTGCGGGTTCGACATCGGCTGATACAGCGAGCCGCACGGGCGTTTCAGCGAATAGTTGAGGAAGATCGAACCCGCCTCGATCCCGACGAAGTGGAAACCCAGAAACAGCGTGGGCGGCAGATTCGGGTCGGTAAGGTCGATTTCGCTGTCCAGATGGATCAGCTTCTCGAGCTTTTTCGCCGAGCCGAACCACTGCACGCTGCGTTCGAGATAGCTGCGGATCGCGTGCCGGAAGTGCTTTTGCGCGACTTCCTCGCGGCGCTCGTCGCTCCACTCGGGGAAGCACAGCTTCAGATTGATATGGACGATGCGGCGGCGGCGGCTCGGAATCTGATAAAGCAGCCAGCCGAGGCCGTCGCCAAGACGCGCGACGAAGCCATACGGCAGCAAAGCGAACAGCTTGAGCAGACCGATGGCGAGGTTGACGCCCAGTCGGCTCAGCATGCGACGTCTCCGAAGTGTGCGCGAGACCACGCGGGGTAAAGAAAAACGGCAGAAAGGTCGATATACCGCACGCGCAGACACTCTGTGACAAAAGAAAGAAGTCGCTATAATAAGGGCTTCGCCGAGTTAATAGACAACTTGCGGGGCGAAGCCGACGGACGCTTATCTTTCAGATAGCCGGCCGACGGTCAGGAAATCCGCTAAAGCGTCGCCGCTTCAGGCTCGAAGCAGGCTACGTGAAACTCAACCGTAACCAACAAAGGAGCCTGTAACGTGGCTAACGACTACCTCTTCACCTCTGAATCCGTCTCTGAAGGCCATCCGGACAAGGTCGCCGACCAGATCTCGGACGCCATCCTCGACGCGATCCTCGCCCAGGACAAATACTCGCGCGTTGCCGCGGAAACGCTGTGCAACACGGGTCTCGTCGTGCTGGCGGGTGAAATCACCACGACGGCCAACGTCGATTACATCCAGGTCGCGCGCGACACGATCAAGCGCATCGGCTACGACAACACCGACTACGGCATCGACTACCGCGGCTGCGCGGTGCTCGTCGCGTACGACAAGCAATCGCCGGATATCGCGCAAGGCGTCGACCGCGCGCACGACAACAACCTCGACCAGGGTGCCGGCGACCAGGGCCTGATGTTCGGCTACGCGTGCGACGAAACGCCCGAACTGATGCCGCTGCCGATCTACCTGTCGCACCGCCTCGTCGAGCGTCAGGCCAATCTGCGCCGCGATGGCCGCCTGCCCTGGTTGCGTCCGGACGCGAAGTCGCAGGTCACCGTTCGCTACGTCGACGGCAAGCCGCACTCGATCGACACCGTCGTTCTGTCGACGCAGCACGCACCGGAAATGGAACTGGCGCAACTGCGCGAAGCCGTGATCGAAGAGATCATCAAACCGACGCTGCCCGCTGATCTGATCAAGGGCGACATCAAGTTCCTCGTGAACCCGACCGGCCGGTTCGTGATCGGCGGCCCGCAGGGCGACTGCGGTCTGACGGGCCGCAAGATCATCGTCGACACGTACGGCGGCGCGGCTCCGCACGGCGGCGGCGCGTTCTCGGGCAAGGATCCGTCGAAGGTCGACCGCTCGGCTGCTTACGCTGGCCGCTATGTCGCGAAGAACATCGTCGCGGCGGGCCTCGCATCGCGCGCGCTGATCCAGGTGTCGTACGCAATCGGCGTGGCACAGCCCACGTCCGTGATGGTCAACACGTTCGGCACGGGCCGCGTGTCGGATGCGACGATCACGCGTCTGGTTCAGGAACACTTCGATCTGCGTCCGAAGGGCATCGTCCAGATGCTCGACCTGCTGCGCCCGATCTACGAAAAGACGGCAGCTTACGGCCACTTCGGCCGCGAAGAGCCGGAATTCTCGTGGGAAGCGACCGACAAGGCACTCGCGCTGGCAGAAGCCGCCGGCACGGAGCCGGTTGCCGCGCTCGCCTGAGTGAGGCTGTGAATGCGCCGCGCGGCTGATTGTCGCGCGGTGCTGTTCAGATCCCAGGAAGCGAAAACGCCCTGCATGCGTTGAGAAGCGCATGCAGGGCGTTTTGTTTTGATGGGGCGGTTTCGAGCGAGCTGCGTACGCCGCAGTTCGCGCGCGCCGCGACGCACTAAGGGTCGCAGCGACGCATCTATCGCGTACGAAGGCGGAAACGAACGGGCGCGCGCTCAGCGCGCAAACGCGAACCAGCCTTCGCTCGTCACCGACAGACGACGCGGACGGCGGCTCGTCGGATGCGTCACGATCGCGGGCTTGGCTGCGCGCGGCGACACGCCGAGCATTCGCACGGGCGCCGGGTTGCGCAGCAGCGTGCGCAGCGAGAAGCGCCGCGACGCGCCTTGCAGACTCAGTGCGCTGAAGAAGGTGCGGAACCAGACGCGCACGTTATCGACGGGCTTCGCGTCGCGCAATTGCTCGGCGAGCGCGCGCGTGCGGGCGGTATGGTGACGCAGCGCGCGCGCCACATGACGGCGTGCGGGACGTGCGGCGTTGAACGCGTGGGTGAGGCGAGTGCTCAATGGGCTGTGCATGGCTTTAGGAATCAGGCGACGTAACACGCGACGAAAGGTGCGGCAAAAGCAGCACCATCCATGCCAGCGAGTGGGACGCAATAGCCTGAGGAAAGACGGAGTGAATCAGCAGCGGCTGCGGATGGCCGTGCCGATGGCGGGATAGCGTGTGTTGCAATCGACATGGACGACAGGCTACACGTGATTCGTGACCGTCGAAAGTCTGGCGGGATCAGGGTTTTTACGAGGACGAAGCCCGCACGATCGCGCCCTTTGCGCTCGACGAACGTGCATGGCTGCCCATCCGCCGTGCAGCGTCGCCCGCCCCGATTGCATGTCTGGCGCAAGAGAAACGCATGACTGGCGCCGGTACGATCGTGCCCGTTTTACAATGAGAAGCCGTTGTCGAACGAACGCTAGCTGAACGGAACGTCCATGTCAGTCCATTCGAAGAAAGAGCAGATCCAGGTGCTGCGGGATCAGGGTTATGTCATCGTCCCGGGTCTCATCACGCCCGAGCGCTGCGCTGAGATGAAACAGATCGCGCGCCAGCAGTTGCAGGAAGCCGCCGATCCCGTCGAATTCGAAGCGGACCTGCGCTATCCGGGCGCGCCGGAGTCGAAGCACGCACCGGGCGGTCATACGGTGCGGCGGCTGCTGGATGCGTACGCGCGTCATCCGCACTTTGCCGCATGGGCGACGGCGCCTGAGATTCGCGGCTGGATGGAACTGTATTTCGGCGAAGAGCCGCGCCTGTCGCGCGCGCATCACAACTGCATGATGACCAAGCATCCAGCGTACGGCAGCCTGACGGGCTGGCATCGCGACGTGCGTTACTGGTCCTTCGAGCGGGACGATCTGGTGTCGGTATGGCTCGCGCTCGGCGACGAAACCGTCGATAACGGCGCGCTGTGGTTCGTGCCCGGCTCGCACTCGGCGCCGTTCACGTCCGAACGTTTCGACGACGCGAAATTTTTCCGCTCCGATTTGCCCGAGAACGACGCGCTGATCCAGAAAGCAGTGTCGCCCGCATTGAAAGCGGGCGACGTCGTCTTCTTCCATTGCAACACGCTGCATTCGGCGGGGAAGAATCTGTCCGATCAGGTGAAGTTCTCGCTGGTCTTCACCTATCACGGCGCCAGCAACGTGCCGCTGCCGGGTTCGCGCTCCGCGTCCAAGCCGGAAGTGGCGTTCTGAGCGTTCAGCGTTCTAGCGCTTCGACGACGCGAGCCCGATCAATCCGGCGAGCGTCGCGACGATGCCGCCTGCGATCAGGAAAATGGTCTTGTTGGTCGGCGAGCCGGTGAACACGCGGGACACGTCGTTGCTGAACGAATGAAACGACTGGCCGCCGAAGTACAGCAGCACCACGCCGCCGACGATCAATGCGAGCGAGATCGCTTTGGTCATGAACACTCCTTATCGATGGATTACGGTGGCCGAAAGTCTAGGTGAAGGGCGGCGCCACGTCCATGTTCGCTTCCCGCAATGTGGGCGTCTGCAGCGAGCGCGGCGATTGGCTAACATAGCGTGTTGCGCCGCTGCTGCATGCGCTGCGTGCCGGTGTGATACCGGTATCAGATTGCGGGTATCCGCGTATGGCATCTGCAAGGGCGGCGCTTCGCTACAAAGCATCACCAATCACAACAAACACGCATTATTCACGCGATGCGCACGCCGCATCGCCGACTCCACTCCTGTTCTCGACAAGGACACCAGCAATGGCTTACGAAGCAGCTTCAGCACGCTATTCGGACATGCAGTACCGCGTTAGCGGCAAGTCAGGTCTCAAACTGCCGGCGCTGTCGCTCGGCCTGTGGCACAACTTCGGCGACACCACGCCGATCTCGACGCAGCGCGACATTCTGCGCACGTCGTTCGATCTCGGCATCACGCACTTCGACCTCGCGAACAACTATGGGCCGCCGTACGGCAGCGCCGAAACCAACTTCGGCCGCATCTTCAAGGACGACTTCAAGCCGTACCGCGACGAGCTGCTGATCTCGTCGAAGGCTGGCTGGGACATGTGGCCCGGTCCGTACGGCCAGGGCGGCGGCTCGCGCAAGTACATCCTTGCGAGCCTCGACCAGAGCCTGCAGCGCATGGGTCTCGACTACGTCGACATTTTCTATTCGCATCGCTTCGACGTCGACACGCCGCTCGAAGAAACGGCGGGCGCGCTCGCGAGCGCAGTTCAGCAGGGCAAGGCGTTGTATATCGGCATTTCGTCGTACTCGGCGCAGAAGACGCGCGAAATGGCCAAGCTGCTTGCCGAATACAAGGTGCCGCTGCTGATCCATCAGCCGGCGTACAACATGCTGAACCGCTGGATCGAAGAGGAACTGCTCGACACGCTCGAAGAAACCGGCTCGGGCGCGATCGCGTTCACGCCGCTCGCGCAAGGCGTGCTGACTGGCAAGTACCTGAACGGTGTGCCGCAGGATGCGCGCGTCAACAAGGCGGGCGGCGGCTCGCTGAAGCAGGAGCATCTGAGCGAGCAGAACATCGAGCGCGTGCGCAAGCTGAATGACATCGCGCAGCGTCGCGGTCAGAGCCTCGCGCAGATGGCGCTCGCATGGACGCTGCGCGATCCGCGCGTGACGTCGGCGTTGATCGGCGCGAGCAAGGCCGAGCAGGTTCGCGAGAATGTCGCTGCGCTGAAGAATCTTTCGTTCACGGCAGAAGAACTGGCCGAGATCGACCGGTATGCGACGGAAGGTAGTGTGAACCTGTGGGAGAAGCCGTCGACGGATCAGCATATCTGAGGGGTTGAGCAGGGTTTTGGTTTTTGCAGTCGCTGGTATCTGGAAGGCGGTGTTTGCTGCGCAGGCTTTCTGCGGTTTGCCGTCGCGCTGGCATCCGCGTGATGTTTTCGGTTTTCATGCGTTGCCCCTGTGCGGGGCGGCACCTACTTTTCTTTGCCGCCGCAAAGAAAAGTAGGCAAAAGAAAGCGGCTCACACCGCCAGTTCTTGTTCCTGCCTGAGGGCCCCCACAGGTTCTTACACTTCACACGGCAACCACGTGACCGACGTTCGTTGCCAGCGCTCTCGCGATGCGCCTCACCCGCTTCGCCCTCCCGCGTTACAGCATGCCGCGCCACACAGTCCACCGCCGCCCAGGTGGCAAACTGTGTGTCGGCCCAAGTGCTCCACACGCCTCACTTCGGACCGGTAACGCACGCGTTCCATCTGTAAGAGCGCTAACGCATACGACGCAACAACCTACACACAGTTTGCCACCTGGGCGGCAGCGACCAGTCGCTGCCGCTAGCCCGTGTGCGGGTGTTTGAAGTGGGTGAGGCGTTCATTCAGCGCGTTTGCAACGCAGGCGAACAAGGGCGTTGCCGTGTGAAGGGTGGGGACGTTGGGGACCCGTGGATAGAAACACGGGCTGGCGGTGTGAGCCGCTTTCTTTTGCCTACTTTTCTTTGCGGCGGTGTACAGACTGGAGACATCGCTGACAGGTGTACAGGGACATGACTGACACTTTCGGGTAATCAAACGCCCGGATTTCCACCATGCCCTGGGATGTAAAAGACACCATGAATCGTCGCGAAGACTTCGTCTGCGAGGCTGCCACACAGGCGGTCCCGTTCAGCGAGCTATGCCGTAAATTCAAGATCACCCGCCAGACCGGCTACAAGTGGCTCGCCCGCCACAAGTCTGAGGGTAGCAAGGGGCTGGCCGACCGCTCCCGGCGCCCGCATCACAGCCCCACACGCTCACCGGAGCACATCGAGGCACTGGTGCTGGACCTGCGCCGCCAGCATGGCTGGGGCGGACGCAAGATCGCACGGCGCCTGCGCGATCTGGGCCAGATTGAGGTTCCCGCGCCCGCCACCATCACCGAGATCCTGCGACGCCACGGGCTCATTGATGAACAGGCGTCCCGCCAGCGCCAGCACTGGCAACGCTTCGAGCACGAGCATCCGAACTCGTTGTGGCAGATAGACTTCAAGGGCGACTTCCCGACGCTGGAGAGCGGGCGCTGCGCGCCGCTGACGGTCATCGATGACCACTCGCGCTACAACATCGTGCTGAGCGCCTGCGCGCGCACCACCACCGGGATCGTGCAGGCAGAGCTTGAGCGGGCGTTTCGCTGCTACGGACTGCCATCGCGCATCAACACCGACAACGGCGCGCCGTGGGGCTCGCCCAGTGCGCCGGGGCAGCTCACCGAGCTCGCGGTCTGGCTGATCCGGCTGGGCATCCAGGTGAGCTACAGCCGCCCATATCACCCGCAGACCAATGGCAAGGATGAACGGTTTCACCGCTCGCTGAAGGCTGAAGTGCTGGAGCGGCACACGTTCACCACGCACGCGCACGTGCAGCAGGCACTGGATCGCTGGCGGCAGGTGTACAACACCGAGCGTCCGCATGAGGCACTGGACATGGCGGTGCCGGTCACCCGCTACGCGTGCAGCCTGCGCAGGATGCCGGAGCGGCTGCCCGAGCCCGAATACGGTTGCGGCGATGAAGTGCTACAGGTCAATGCAAGCGGCGTGGTGCGCGTGCGAGGCGAGAAAGTGAAGCTCTCGATTGCGCTCAAGGGGCTGCAGGTGGCAGCCCGCCCGAGCGAAAACGAAGACGGAGTGATCGAGCTCTGGTTTGCCCATCAGCGAGTCGCAAAACTTGACCTGAAGACAGTAAAACCCTGACCATCATGTGTCAGCGATGTCCCTGTACATGTGTCAACCATGTCTCCAGTCTGTACACGGCGGCAAAGAAAAGTAGGTGCCGCCCCGCACAGGGGCGACGCTTGAAGCACGACAACAAAGCGCGGATGCCAGCGCAAAACAAAACACAAGCAAACCACACAGCTTGCGCAGCAATGCAAGAATGAAAAACAAAAAAACCAAAACCAAACCGCTACACCAGCGCAGGCAGCCCCTCCACCAGCACAACCGCAAACACCACACCCAGCAGCGCGCCAAGAACACGCAGCGTGTTATGCCTGAACTCGGTTTTGCAGGGCAGCGCGCCAAGGAACAGTGCCCCGGCCAGCGCCATCGGAATGACCAGAATGAAATCACCGATCGTGAAGTAGTGCATGCCTGTCTCCTTTATGTACTCGTCTGACGCGACTGCATGCGGCGCGCCTGACTACCAGTATAGGAGACGGTATCGATGCGTTTTGTGGGCTGGAGCGCACGCGGGCGTCTGTCTCTCCCGGCGCACAGCCAAGCGGGACAAGGCTTTGCGCCATCCCCGAGACAACACGTAAAATTCGGCGCCGTGCGAACGCCCGCTTACGCCGACCTTTCCGAATATGCGTTTTGTCGGTGGAAATGCGGGCGGACGCCGTGTAACGCTTACGCCATGCCGACGCGCTCGCGAGCCCGCAGTCGCGCCGACGCAAGTATGCCGATCACCAGCAATCCGCCGACGAGCACGGCCACGCCCGTCCACGCATAAGCCGCCCACACACGCCCGCCATACGACCCGACGATGCTCGATCCGAGGTAATACGCAAGCAGGTACAGCGCGGCCGCCTGGCCTTTCGCTTCCTTCGCGATGCGACCCACCCACCCGCTCGCAACGGCATGTCCTGCGAAGAAGCCGAACGTCACACAGGCAATGCCGCACGCGATCAGCGCAAGCGACTGCGTCGTGGTCAGCAGCAGACCGCACAGCATGATGACGATGCTGCCGATCAGCACGCGCCCGCGCCCGAACGTGTCGGCCATGCGGCCCGACCACGGCGACGCGACGACGCCCGTCAGATACACGACGAAGATCCCGCCGATGGCCGTCTGACTCAGTCCGAACGGCGGCGCGAGCAGGCGATAACCAATGTAGTTGTAGAGCGTGACGAAGCTGCCCATCAGCACGAAGCCCATCAGAAACAGCAGCGGCAAACCGGGGCGTCCGAGATGCTTTACGAGCGCCGTGCGGTGATGCGAGAAGCCGAGTCCGCGACGCGGGACGAAGTGACGCGAGGGCGGCAACAGCGAGCGGAACGCGAGCATCGAAAGAATGCCGAGCACGCCGATCGTGCCGATCGCCACGCGCCACGAGAACAGATCCGCGACAACGCCCGTAATCACACGCCCCGCCATGCCGCCGATCGCCGTGCCGCCCACATAGAGGCCCATCGCAAGGCCGAGGCCATCGGGATGCACTTCCTCCGCGAGGTACGCCATCGCGACGGCAGGCACGCCGCCGAGCGCCAGCCCTTCGAGCGCGCGCAGCAACAACAGCGCGTGCCATTGCGGCGTGAACGCGACCGCGAGCGTCAGCAGCGACGACGCCGTGAGCGAAGCCGTCATCAACCGATGGCGGCTCCATCCTTCCGACACGAAGCCCGCGACGAACACGGCGAGCGCGAGCGCCGCCGTCGTCAGCGACAACGACAGGCTGCTTTGCGCGGGGCTGACGTCGAATGAGGCGGAGAACGCGGGCAACAGCGGCTGCACGCAATAGAGCAGCGAGAACGTCGCGTAACCGGCGAACAGCAGCGCGAGGCTGGCGCGCCAGTAAGCGCGCGTGCCGCGTTCGAGATACGGCGCGCCGGTGGAGGAAGCTGAAGAGGATGAAGCGAAAGACGATGAATCAGCGGGCCGACTCGGGTCCGACGATGCGGTCACAACAAAACTCCCGGAAACGATTGAAACGACGCAGAGACTCGCGCAATCAACGTGTGCAATCAGCGCGAAGGGTCAACGATACGCCGATTGCGCGTACCACGTCGTCGAATCCGGCAACAGGAAAGGAACGCGAGCCGTGTTAGCCGCGCGTCGCACCGGCGGCGCTGGCGGGCTGATCGGCGGCATCGGGATGCGTGAGCTGTTCGTCGGTGGGCAGCGACGTCGCGTCCCAGCCGCCGCCGAGCGCCTTGATCAGCGCGACGCTCGCGGCCATCCGGCGGCGCGCGATCGAGACCGCTTGGCGCTCGTTGGTGAGCGCCGTCGTCTGCGCGACTACGACGTCGAGATACGTGATCGCACCGTTCTTGTAGCGGTTCGACACGATCGCGAGCGAGCGCTGTGCCGCCGAGACGGCGTCGTCCTGCGCCTGCGCTTCCTGTTCCAGCACGCGCAAGGCTGCGATGTTGTCTTCGACCTGGCCGAACGCCGACAGCACAGTTTGCCGGTACTGCGCGATGCCTTCGTCGTAGTTCGCCTGCGCTTCGGCTTTTTTCGCGGCGCGTCCGCCGAAGTCGAGCAGCGTACCGGCGAGCGTCGGACCGAGCGACCAGAAGCGGGCCGGCGCGAGCAGCCAATCGCTGAAATTGGTCGCCTCCAGCCCACCCGACACCGACAAAATCAGATTCGGAAAATACGCTGCCGTTGCAACGCCGATCTGCGCGTTCAGATCGACCATCTGCCGCTCGGCGGCGGCGATGTCGGGCCGGCGTTCGAGCAGCGTCGACGGCACGCCGACGGGTGCGATCACGGGCACGGCAACGAGCGGTGCGACAGGCAGCGAGAATGTCGACGGCGTCTGGCCAGTCAGGATCGCGATCGCGTGTTCGAGTTGGGCGCGCTGCACGCCGAGATCGATCGCTTGAGCCTGCGTCGTGCGCAACTGCGTCTGGGCCTGGGCGACGTCGGCGTCGGTGGCGATGCCGCCCTTGTAGCGGTTCTGCGTGAGTTCGACGGCTTCCTTGTAGGCGGCGATCGTGTCGTCGAGCAGTTGCCGTTCGCGGTCGATGCCGCGCAGTTCGAAATAGTCGGTCGCGAGTTCGGCCTGCATCGACAGCAGCACACTTTGCGCATCGGCGGCGCTTGCCTGCGCGTTCGCACGTGCGCCTTCGACGCTGCGCGACACGCGGCCCCACAAGTCGGGCTCCCACGTCGCGTCGGCGCCGACGATCCAGTCGTTGAGCGTCTTGCCCGCCGTCGATTTGAACTTCACGTTCTCCGACGACCGCGCGCGCGAGTAGCCGCCATTCGCGGTGACGACGGGGAAGAACTGCGAGCGGAATTGCTCGACCTGCGCGCGCGCCGCGCGAAAACGCGCCTGCGCGGCCTGCACGTTCTGGTTCGCGCTGGCCACCTGCTGTTCGAGCGCGTTCAGCGCGGGGTCGTCGTAGACCTCCCACCAGGCACTGCGGATGTGCGCGTCGGCGGGCTCGGCCGTTTTCCAGCCGGTGCCTTCGAGTTCCTTGTACGTGGCGGCCGTTGTTGCCGAAGGCCGCTTGTAGTCGGGGCCGACCGTGCACGCGGCAAGCAGACTCGCGCCCATCAGCGCGAAAGCCACCGAACGACGACGCATGCGGTACGTGCTCACTCTTGTGCCTTTGCAGTCTGCTCGCTTTGCGCGGGAGCGGAACCCGTCGTGCCGGAAGCGCCCGACGCACCCGCTGCGCCGCCCGCTTTCGGATGCACGATACGCACCGCGGCGCCATCGACGATCGAATCCTGCGGATTCAGAATCACCTGTTCGTCGCCCGTCAGCCCGGATGCGATCGCGACGCGCGTGCCGTAATCGGTACCGAGCGCGACCTTGACGAGTTTCACGCGCTGCTGCGCATCGACGGTTGCGACTTTCACGCCGTCCGGACGGAACAGGAACGCGTTGCCCGGCAGCGTGTACGGCGCGGCGGCCTGCGATTTCAGCGCGAAATGAACCTGCGCATAAGCGCCCGGCAGCAGATCGCCGTTGCGGTTGTCGACGTCGACTTCGACGAGCATCGTGCGCTGCTGTTGATCGACGGCGCCCGATGTGCGCGCGACGGTGCCGGGGTAGTGCTTCGCCGGCGTTTCGGTGAGCGTCAGAAACGCGCTCTGCTGCGCCTTCACTTCCTGCGCGTAAGCCTGCGGCACGTTCACGTAGACGCGCAGCCGGTCGGCTTGCGCGACATGGAACAGTTCCTTCGCCGGGCCGCCCGAACTGCCCGCATCGATCAGCGCGCCGACGTCGACGTTGCGCGCGGTCACGATGCCGTCGAACGGTGCGTAGACCTTCTGGAACGACTGCATCTTTTCGAGCCGCGCGACGTTGAAGCGCGCCGCGTCGAGCGTGCCTTTCTTCGCGAGCATGTCGCCGACCTTTTCGTCGGTTTCCTGCTTCGAGACGGAATTGCTGCGAAGCATCTCCGACCAGCGGTCGGCGGTGCTTTTCGCGAGCGTGTAGGTTGCTTGTGCGTTGGCCAGATCGGCGTTGGCCGCTTTCAACTGATCGTCGACTTCGGGCGTGTCGATTTCGGCGAGCAGTTGTCCCGCCTTCACGCGCGCGCCGATATCCGCGTACCACTTCTTCACATAGCCGTTGGTGCGCGCGTAGATCGGCGTGTCGAGGAACGCCTGTACGTTGCCGGGCAGCACGAGATCGAGCGCGGCTGCGGATTTCTGCGGCTTCACCACCTCGACGCTCAGTTGCGCGGAATGCTGCGCGTCGCGTTCGAGCGCGGCCTGCGCGTCATGACGCGACCAGATGCCCTGCGCAGCGAGCGCCAGCACGACGATCGCCGCGGCGATGACGATCCAGCGCGAACGTTTCGATGAGCTGCGCGGGCCTTCCCCGTGCGGCGCGGACTCATCAGGACGATTCACTTCCATCGGCACTCCAGATACTGTGCTTGCGCATCGTTGTTATGACCGTGGCCACGTCGGCCACCTTATTGCGGCTTCTGGACGACATGCGCGGCGGCGCGTGCGCGTCGTTCCGAGAGCCGTCGATAGATCATCGAAAACACCACGGGCACGAACACCAGCGTCGCAATCGTGCCGATGGTCAAACCGCCGATCACCGCGCGTCCGAGCGGCGCATTCTGCTCGCCGCCTTCGCCGAGGCCGATCGCCATCGGCACCATGCCGATCACCATCGCGAGGGCCGTCATCAGCACGGGACGGAAGCGCGTGAAACCCGCTTCGATCGCGGCGCGCGTCGCGTCGCCATGTTCGAGCAACTGCTCGCGCGCAAAGCTGACGACGAGAATCGAGTTCGCCGTCGCGATGCCGATACACATGATCGCACCCGTCAACGCTGGAATGGACAGCGTCGTATGCGTGAGGAACAGCATCCACACGATGCCCGCCAGCGCGCCCGGCAAACCCGTGATGATGATGAACGGATCGAGCCACGACTGGAAGTTCACGACGATCAGCAGATACACCAGCACGATCGCGAACACGAGGCCGGTGAACAGGCCCGAAAACGAATCGTTCATGGTCTGGACCTGGCCGCGCAGTTCGATCGACGAGCCCTTCGGCAATTGTGCCTTGGTGTCGGCGATGATCTTCTGGATATCGTCGGAGACGGCGCCGAGATCGCGGCCGTCTGCCGTGCCGTAGATATCGATTGTGGTTTGCGCGTTGTAGTGCGTGAGCACGGCGTTGCCGGCTTCGCGCCGCATCGTCGACAGCGCGCCGAGGATGTTCGTGTGGCCGTTCGCGTTCAGCGGAATGTTCGCGAGCGATTGCAAGGAATCGATCGTGTATTGCGGCGCTTCCGTTATGACGTTGTAACTGACGCCATTGCGCGGATTGAGCCAGAACGTCGGCGTCGTCTGCTGGCTGCCGGACAGTGTGATCAGCAGATTGCTCGCGACGTCGCGCTGCGTGAAGCCTGCCTGTTGCGCGCGCGTGCGGTCGACGTCGACGAAGATGCGCGGCAAGTCGGACGGCTGCTGGATGCGTGCATCCGCAAAGCCCGGAATCGCGCGCAGCTTGTCGAGCAGCATCGCGGCGAACGCGCGGTTGCCCGGCACGTCGCGCCCGACGATCTGAATGTCGATCGGCGACGGCATGCCGAAGTTCAGCGTCTGGCTGACGATGTCCGCAGGCAGGAACGCGAACTGCACGCCGGGGAATTCATCGGTCAGCGTGCGACGCAGTTTGCGCACGTACTCGGCCGTCGGTTTGTGATCGGGGTTCAGACTGATCAGGATGTCGGCATCCGAGGTGCCGATCGTCCCCGTTGCGCTGTACGACAGGTTGATACCCGATACGGGCAAGCCGATGTTGTCGATGATCGAATGCAGTTCGTCGCGCGGGATCAGTTCGCGGATGCGCGCATCGACACGATCGGTGACGACGGCCGTTTCTTCGACGCGCATGCCCGTCTTCGCGCGCAGATGCAGCGCGATCGTGCCGGCGTCGACGGAAGGAAAGAAGTCGCGGCCCAGGAACGGCATCAGCAGCAGCGACAGCAGACAGCACGCGAGAAAGCCCGTCACGAAGATGCCGGGCCGCGCGACGCGCGCCACGAGAAACTCACGATAACGCCCGCGCAGATTCGCAAAGCCGCGCTCGAACGCGAGGTGCACGCGCATGAACGGATTGCGCGTCTCATGCGAATGATGGAAGTCGGCGGGACGATGGTGATGTCGCAGCAGATACTTCGCGAGCGTCGGCACCAGCGTTCGCGAGAAGAAGTACGACGCGAGCATCGCGAATACGACGGCTTCGGCGAGGGGAATGAACAGATAGTGCGCGACGCCCGTCAGCAGGAACATCGGCACGAACACGATACAGATCGACAGCGTGGAAACCAGCGTTGGAATCGCGATCTGATGCGCGCCGTCGAGAATCGCCTGTTCGAGGTTCTTGCCCTGTTCGAGCTGGTGACTGATGTTCTCGATCGCGACCGTCGCGTCGTCGACGAGAATACCGACGGCGAGCGCGAGCCCGCCTAACGTCATGATGTTGATTGTTTCGCCGAGCGCGGACAGGGCGATGATCGACGTGATCATCGACAGCGGAATCGACACGGCGATGATCAGTGTCGCGCGCCAGTTGCCGAGGAACAGCAGAATCATCAGGCCCGTCAGGCACGCGGCGATCAGCGCTTCGCGCAGCACGCCTTGCACCGATGCGCGCACGAACAGCGATTGATCCGCGACGGGATCGATATTCAGCGACTCGGGCACGAGGTTGCGCAGCGTCGGCATCATGGTCTTGATGCGATCGACGATTTCGAGTGTCGAGGTATTGCCGCTCTTGTTGATGGTCAAGAGCGATGCGCGCTGGCCGTCGACGCGCACGATGTTGGTCTGCGGCTGATAACCGTCACGCACATGCGCGACGTCGCGAATATAGACGGTGCCGTTCGGCCCCGATTTGATGGGGATGTTGTTCAGGCCTGCGAGCGAATCGGGGCTCGCATTCAACTGCACCGAGTATTCCGTCGAACCGATTTTCGCGGTGCCCGTCGGCACGATCAGGTTCTGCGCCGTGATGGAATTCACCACGTCCATCGGCGACAGATTGCGCTCCTGCAGCTTGCGCGAGTCGATATCGACCATGATCTGACGCTGCTTGCCGCCGTACGGCAGCGGCGCCGACGCGCCCGGTACGGTCGCGAGCTGCGTCTTCAGGAAGTTATTACCGTAGTCGAACAGTTCCTGTTCGGTGAGCGACGGCGACGACAGCGACAGCCGCAGGATAGGCACGGTGGATGCGTTGTAACGCAGTATGTTCGGCGGCGTGATGCCGGGCGGCAGCGAACGCAACTGCGTTTGCGACAGCGCCGTGACTTGTGCAAGCGCTTCGTTGATGTTCGCGTGCGGCTGAAAGAAGATCTTGACGACGGCGATGCCGTTCAGCGAAGTCGATTCGACGTGCTCGATATCGTTCACCGCGACGGACAGCCCGCGCTCGTAGTTCAGTACGATGCGCTTTTCCATCTCGTCGGCAGGCAGGCCGTTGTACGTCCAGATCACCGACAGCACGGGAATGTCGATGTTCGGGAAGATGTCGGTAGGCGTGCGCAGGATCGTCAGCGGGCCGATGATCAGCAGCAGCAGCGCGAGCACGACAAACGTATAGGGGCGCCGCAGCGCGAGACGAACGATCCACATGAACAGGGCGGTCCGGTGAGGGCGGGGGCCGCTGCTTCTGGCGGCAGCGAGCATTGCGCGACGGCGGCCCGGCCGGGCGTGCGCGACAGGAATATAACGCGTATCGTAGCTTACATCGACATTTTTGAGACTACCGTGCGGTCCGGTTTATGATGAGCCTGTTACGGGTCGTTACAGTTAGGTTTTCGTAAGTCGAATCGACGGATCGGACGCCTCACGAGGCCTTACTTTTTACTTTGCCAAAGCGCCCAAAAGGGCAACAATGGGGCTCAGGGGTTCGCATCGGCGCAGGTGTGCCGGATGGAATGCGAGTCGAACCTGGCCCCTGGTTTTTCGATTCAGGTGCGCACGCAACCATCCGGATGTTGCGGCGCTTTTATCATCACGTTGACCGGCGCAGTCCCAAACAAGCCGGCAATTGGGAGAACGGGGAAACATCATGCAAGTCGGTTCTATTGTTCGATCCGTGCATATCGCCGTGCCACAAGGTGCACGCGGGATCGTGATGCGCATTCTCGGCGACATGGCGATGGTGGCGTGGTACGCCGGCGAGCCGGGAACGTCGAAGATACTGAACACGGAACCCTTTTTCCTCGAGGATCTGATCGACACGGGCGAATTCGTCCGCCCCGCAGGCGCGCAGATACACTGATCGCGGCCTTCTTTCCCGCAGTGTGATTGACGAGGTGTGGCGCCGCCGAGCGGCCGACGCATCCCGAGTGACACTTGCGCTCGTTTTTGTGCGCGGCACGGCGCACAATGCGGGCATGAACGAAGACACTCCCGAGATCCCCAACCCGCAGGACGGCCACGCCGTTCCCTTCGCCCGTCTCACGCCGGAAGTCGTGCTCGACGCGCTCGATAGCGCGTTGAGCACGGTGGGCGTTCGCACGGACGGGCGCATGCTGCCCCTCAACAGCTACGAGAATCGCGTGTATCAGGTCGGTGTCGAAGACGGGCCGCCTGTCGTCGCGAAGTTCTATCGGCCCGAGCGCTGGACCGACGAAGCGATTCTCGAAGAGCATGCCTTCGTCGCGGAACTGTGCGAGCGGGAGATTCCCGCCGTGCCGGCGCGCACGCTCGATGGCCGCACGCTGCACACATTCGACGGCTTTCGCTTTTCCATCTTCGAGCGGCGCGGCGGCCGTGCGCCCGATCTCGACCGCAAGGACACGCTCGAATGGCTCGGGCGGTTTATCGGGCGCATTCATGCTGTTGGCCAGACGGTGAACTACACGGCGCGTCCGACGCTCGACATCCATACCTTCGGCTACGAGCCACGCGACTATCTGCTCTCGCAAAGCGTCGTGCCCGCCGACGTGCGTGTTGCGTGGGAAGCGGTTGTGAACATGGCATTGGAAGGCGTCGAGCAGGCCTTCGAACGCGCCGGCGACGTGCGCCAGTTGCGCATGCACGGAGACTGTCATCCGAGCAACGTGCTGTGGACGGACGCAGGTCCGCATTTCGTCGATTTCGACGACAGCCGCATGGGCCCCGCGATTCAGGATCTATGGCTGCTGCTGCCGGGCGAACGCAACGAGGCGTCGCGCGCCTTGACCGATCTGCTCGCGGGCTATGAGGACTTCTGCGACTTCGATCAGCGCGAACTGCATCTGATCGAAGCGCTGCGGACCTTGCGCCTGATTCACTACTCGGCGTGGCTCGCGCGTCGTTGGGACGATCCGGCGTTTCCCGTCGCGTTTCCGTGGTTCAACTCGCAACGCTATTGGGAAGACCGCATTCTCGAGTTGCGCGAACAGATCGGCGCGATGCAGGAAGGGCCGCTCTGGCCGGTGTGATGCTTGAGCGTGCGTGTCGGCCGTCAGTCAGCGGATTGCGCGCGGGCTGGCGATCCGGCTATCACGCGCGATGGCACCGATAGCGTCGACGATGCGCCGCGCGCCACATCGGCAAGCGTCGAACGCACGATGACTTGCGCGCGCACGTCGCGGCCGATCGTTTCGATGCCGGCGCGCATCTGCGTGAAATCTTCAGGCGAACAGACTTCGCTGCCGAAACGCGTGGCCCCGTCGCGCGTCACGGTGATGACATTCGCGTTCGCGTCGTACGAATAGCTCGAGCGGTAGTCGACGAAACGGTCGCGCGCGGCCATCGCTTCCGGCATGTCGAGCACGCGAAAATTCGCAGGCAGTGCAATCTGCGTGCGCTCGTGCAACTCGACATTGCGGCACACGAAAGGCTGCGTGCGCTGCCGCTCGCCGAGCCAGTAGCGTGCGTCCGACTGAAATCCTCCGACGAAGCTCGTAAGCGCCGGAATCGACGCGGCTGTGCCTGGCACGACGAAATCTTCGAGTTTGCCTTTCATCGTGAGCGTCAGTGGGCCGTCCGTCGCGTTGAGGTTGCTGGTCGACAGTGTGGCCGTGCCTGAGAGGTTCACAAAACGCAGTTCCGCCTGCAGCGACTCTTCGCGCTGCGCGGGCGTTTGCATGCGCAGCAGCGCGCGTCCCTGCTCTGCCGCCCAACCCGTTGAATCCAGCCGGTAGACGAAGCTCGCGGTGCCGTCGTGCGCGACGTTGATCGACAGATCGGTAGTGCGCGACATGGTGGCCGTCGAAGGTGTGCGCGACAGCACGCCTTCGTTGACGAGCACGACAGGGCGATTCATGTCGGTTGACGGCAGATAGCCGAATTCGACGTTCGGCGCGGTCGAATCGGCGTACAGCTGAAGATCGGGCAGCCACGTGATCACATGATTCAGCACGCCGTAGCCGGGCAGCTCGGGCAGCGTGTAGATCGTGCCGCTACTGATCAGCGTCGGCTCGTTGCGGATGCCGACGGCATCCAGCAGCGCGCCATACAGCGCGACGTGGTCCTTGCAGTCGCCGTAGCGCAGCGCGAGGATCTCGGTCGCGCGATGCGGCACGACCGCGCCGCGCCCGATATTGACGGCGACATAGCGCACGTTCTTGCGCACCCAATCGTAGAGTGTCCTGGCTTTTGCGCGCGGCGTCTGATCGCCGGCAGTGAGCGAGCGGGCCAGTCCGACGATCGCGGGATCGCTGCCGCTCGCATCGACGGCCGATTCGCGGTACTTCGCCGCGAACGCGGCGTAGTCGGGATAGGTCGAGACCATCAGCCGGTCGCCATAGCTCACGTACGCAATCGATCCATATTCGAGCCGCGCGAAATGCGCCTTGTCGTAGCGGAACTCATAACGCGTGCGGCCGTCCTTCGTCGACGGCGGCAGCGCGACGAAGCCGCGCGCGTCGGCGTAAAGCGGCTTGCCGGCAGGCAGATCGTAGACGAGACGGAAGTTGTGGGTCGGCGCCAGATCGGGTGGCGTGAAGTCGCTGAAATGGCCCGGTACGATCGGCTGCATCTGCGTCTTCCGATACTTCAGGTGCACACGCGCGCCCGGCTCGACGGCGGGAAACACGATCACCTTTTCGAGGATGTCCTGGAACATCGGCGCGTCGAACGAACGCGCTTCCTGCACGTCGCGAATCTGCTCGGGACGCACGTCGTGGCGCGTGCCGTCGGCGGAGGTCGTGTACGCCTCCAGAATGTCGACGCTCGCCATGTTGCGGTTGAACCAGATGTAGTACTGCGCGACACGCGCGACGCCCGCCTCGTTGTTCACGCGCAGCGTCATTTCGTCGACCTTCGTATAGGAGCCGTCCGCGTTCACCATGAAGGTCTGCGTTTCGCGTTCGTTCGTGTAGGGTTCGATGGGCGCGACTGTTGCGGCGTTCAGTGCCGTCAGGCCAGCCTGGTTCGTCGCCTGATCGGCGGCGCGGGCCGCGCCTGTGCAAAAGGCGCAAACCGCCATCGCGATACGGAAGATCGTGAAAAGGCGCATGGGGAATCAGGCGTCCGAAGGAATTGGTCTAGTTCTGTCGCACCTCACACTTCAAGTTCACGCGACGTTTGTGTCAAGCGGGCAAACCGCACACAACGGCAACATTTTCCGGAGGCCGGCCCAAGCCTTCGGGATTGAAAGAAATGACTTTCTGTGTAATGATAGTTATTCTCATCTGAAGGGCGTCGCCAGCTGATTGTCATCTTTCTCCTCATGACAAAGCCGCCAGCCAGCCCTTCGATGAACATCCTGCTTTTGCCCGAAATGCCATAGCTGCCATTTGTCACACGGCAAGCGTGCTTCCGGCATCCGTCTTTCCGCTCCGGAACGACATTTCCAGTTTCCCTTTGAACGTTGCCGCACGCCGGCGACGCACGACCCGCTTTGCCAGGAACACGATGAACGCGCCCGAATCGATCGAACTGAAGCCTGTTGCCCGCGCGGGCGTGATGCCAGCCGGCGTCCAGCAGCTGGACGCGGATGAACTGGCAGCGCGGCGCCAGCGCTCGCGGCGCGCGAACTTCATCAAGTGGCTGCGCAAGGTGCACGGCTGGGTGGGGCTATGGGGCGCCGTGCTCGGGCTGCTGTTCGGTGTGACGGGTTTTCTGCTGAATCACCGCGCAGGGCCGCTGAAGGTGTCCTCGGGCGAGCCGCAGGTCGAGCAGTTGCAGATCGCGTTGCCGGAGAAAGGCTTCAAATCGCCCGGCGACATGGCGCACTGGCTGAAGGATGAACTGCATATCGACGGCAAGCCGGGCAGGGCGCGCCGCGAGGCCGCGCACCCGGTCGCGTGGGGCGATCAAAGTGCCATGCAGCCGGAGTTCTGGCAGATCGGGATCGCCGGGCCGGGGCAGAACGTGCAGGCCGAATACTGGGTGGGCAACGGCTTCGTGTCGGTGAAGCGCACGCAAAACTCGTTTCTCGGCACGATGAACAACCTGCATAAGGGCGTTGGGTTGAGCGTCGGCTGGGTGCTGTTGATCGATACGATCGCGGGCAGTCTGATTCTGTTGTCGCTGACGGGCGTGCTGCTGTGGACGGAACTCAACAAGCGTCGGACCGTGGGTGTGGTGCTGGTCGGTGGGTCGATCGTGGCGGCGGTCGTTTGTGGGTTGATGTGAGTGTGACGGATGGAGCGCTTAGCTCTTGAGCGGTGACATCCGTCAGTCGTCTTGCGCTTCTTCGCGAATTGGATCTTCGATTTGCGCAAAGTTGGTGATCTTCACCTCCCCCTCCGGAAAACGCGCGATGACCTGAGAGAGACCGCGGGCTTGCCGCAAGCCGCGCGTGGCAGTCCGCAAAAATTCGATGCCAGGGATCAGAAGAGCCCGACGACAGTCAGCCGAATGGCTAAAGCCGGGCGAGAGAAATCGACCGCGAACCGATATCGTCCGCGGTCTGAGAGGATTTAATCCGGAATACTACAAGCCGCCCCACCGCTAGCAGCAATCTCACGCGCCGCCTTGGCGCCTTCGACCTGCAGCAGCGTCGGCAGCGACACACCATTCTTGGCCGCCGTCACTTCGGCAAGAATCGACACAGCGATCTCAGGCGGCGTTCTGCTGCCGATATAAATCCCAACCGGCCCGTGCAGCCGCGCGAGTTCCGTCTCGCTGAGATCGAACTCCTTGAGCCTTTCGCGCCGCGCCGCGTTATTGCGCCGCGAGCCCAGCGCGCCGACATAAAACGCAGGCGTTTTCAATGCTTCCATCAGCGCGAGATCGTCGAGCTTCGGATCATGCGTGAGCGCGATCACGGCGCAACGCTCATCGAGCTTCATATCGAGCACGGTATCGTCGGGCATCGTACGAACGACCTTGGTACCCGGCACGTCCCACTCATCCGTGTACTCTTCGCGTGGATCGCACACCGTCACCTGATAATCGAGCCCCACCGCGATATTGCACAGATAGCGCGACAGTTGCCCCGCGCCGATCACCAGCATCCGATAACGCGGGCCGTGTATCGTCAGCAGACGCTTGTCGTTGAAGTCGACGCCATCGGTTGCCTGTGCGGGGCCCAAACGGGCGACGCCCGTTTCCATATCGAGGGTGCGCGCAACGAGCCGTCCGTCCTCAACGGCATCGCACAGTTCAGCGATGCCGCTCGCCTCCGTCAAAGGCTCCAGCACGAGCTGAATGGTCCCGCCGCAAGGCAAACCAAAACGATGCGCCTCTTCGGCCGAAATGCCGTACTTCACCGCTTCGGGCTTCGTCTGCTCGATGCCGCGCTGACGCACGCGATCGATCAGATCGTCTTCGATACAGCCGCCCGACACCGAGCCGACCACCGCGCCATCTTCGCGCACGACGAGCATCGCGCCTTCGGGACGCGGCGACGAGCCCCACGTCTTCACGACCGTCACGAGTAGCGCGCGATGTCCCTGTTCGAGCCAGCGCGCGCTGGACTTCAGGACTTCGAGATCCACGCTGTCCATGATTTCTTCCTCTTCGGTTCTTCGCCACTGCCTTCGGCGGCGGCTTCGCCGTCACCGGCGGGACTGGCAGTGTCGCCTGAATCTTCCGATTCTGCCTGCGCTTCGCCACCGCCGCCCGTCAACTGTTCGCCGAAGCGCCTGAAAAATTCACCCGCAAGTTTACGCGCCGCGCCGTCGACGAGCCGCGAGCCGATCTGCGCGAGCTTGCCGCCGACCTGCGCCGTCGCCGTGTAGGTGAGCTTCGTCGTGTCGTCGCCTTCGGGTTCGAGCGTCACATGGGTCCGCCCTTTACCGAAGCCCGCCGCGCCGCCCTGGCCTTCGAATACGATCGTATAGGTGTGAGGCGCGTCGATCTCGGTGAGTTCCATGCGGCCCTTGAAGCGCGCCTTCACTGGTCCAACAGCCGCGCTCAACGCGACGGCGTACGCGTTTTCGCCGTCCGGTTCGATGCTGTCGCAGCCGGGAATCGACGCACGCAGAATCTCCGTGTCGTTCAGCGCCTCCCATGCGCGCTGCTGCGGCACGGGCAGCGTGTAGGTTTCGGTCAGCTCCATGACGTCGCTCCTCCAGATATCGCGGCGCGCCCGGCATCGCGGGACACGCGCGTCAATTGCGCGAGATCGCGGCCGAACGCAGCCAGGCTGTCGAGATTGTGAACCGGCTTGTGCGCGTCGACGAACGGCAGCATCGCCTGCACGCCGCGCGCCTTCGGCGAGAACTCGCGGTAACGCAACAACGGATTGAGCCACACGATGCGATGCGCGAAGCGCCGCAGGCGGGCCATTTCGGTTTCGAGCACGTCGATGGCTTCGTGATCGAGGCCGTCGGTGACGAGCAGCACGGTCGCCCTGCCTGTCAGCACTCTGCGTGCCCAACGACGGTTGAATTCGGCGAGCGCCGCGCCGATACGCGTGCCGCCCGACCAGTCGACCACCTGATCCGCGAGCGCCGCAATCGCGACATCGGGATCGCGTTCTTTTAACGCACGCGTCGCATTGGTGAGGCGCGTACCGAACAGAAACACCTGCAAGCGTTCGCGCGATTGCAGCAGCGCATGGCAGAAGTACAGCACGGCACGCGAATAGCTGCTCATCGAGCCGGAAATATCGAGCAGCAGCACGAGCGGTGGCTTGCGCGCGACCACCGCGCGGTACTTCCACACGGTCCAGTCGCCGCCCGCGCGCACCGCATGCCGCGCGCTCGCGCGCAGATCCGCATGCGTGCCGCGCGACGCCGCTTTCAGCCGACGCGTCGGCTCCATCGCGAGCGGCAGACGCTGCGCGCGAATCAGATGACGCAGCGTGCGCCATTCGTCTGCGGTGAGCGTGTCGAAATCGCGATGACGCAAACGTTCTTCCGCGCTGAACGTCACGTGCGCGTGCAGTTCGTGACGGTCCTTGTCGGCGGCTTGCCCGGTCTTTTTGCGCTGCTTCGCGTGATGCGCGGCGAGCGCATCGGCGAGCCGGTTGTTGCGCTTCGGCGGCGGGATGCCGCTCGTCACCTTCGGCAGCAGCAGCGCGCGCAGCTTGCCTTCCCAATCGGGATCGCGCCAGAAGAGATCGAACGCGGCGTTGAAGAGCTCGCGCTCGTCGGGCGCGCACAGCAGCAACGCGGCGAGCGCCGCGCGCACGTCGTCGCGCCGGTCGAGATCGATCCAGCGCAATGCTTCGAGCGCGTCGACGGCTTGCGCGGGCGACATCGGCAAGCCCGCGCCGCGCAACAGCCGCACGAAGTGCACGACGTTGCGCGCGAGCGTCGCTGAGCCGGGATCGCTGACGGGTGTCATCGACGCTACTCCGCTGCCGCGAGACATTGGCGGATCTGTTCGGCGTCGAATCGCGCGAGGTCGTCCTGATACTTCAGCAGCACGCCGAGCGTGTCCTGAACCGATTGCGGATCGAGTTCGGTGACGGTGAGCGCGGCGAGCGCGCGGCACCAGTCGATCGTCTCCGCGATGCCCGGCGCCTTGAACAGATCCATGCCGCGCAGCCGATGCACGAAATCGACGGCGCGGCGTTGCAGCGCTTCGCCCGTTTCGGGCGCGCGCGCGGCGACGATCGCCAGCTCGCGCTCGCGGTCGGGGTAACCGATCCATTGATATAAACAGCGGCGCTTCAACGCGTCGTGCACTTCACGTGTGCGATTCGACGTCATCACGACGAGCGGCGGATGCTCGGCGCTCACCGTGCCGTACTCGGGTATCGACACCTGGAAGTCCGACAGCAGTTCGAGCAGGAACGCTTCGAACGGCTCGTCGGCGCGGTCGATTTCGTCGATCAGCAGCACGCGTCGCGCGCCGGGATGATGCTCATCCGGCATGAGCGCCTGCAGCAGCGGGCGCTTCAATAAAAACTCGCTGCGATACAGCGTGCTGCTGTCGGGCTTCTCGCCGGCCGCTTCGGCGAGCCGCAGCGCCATGATCTGACGCGGATAGTCCCACTCGTACAACGCGCTCGCCGTATCGAGCCCTTCATAGCATTGCAGCCGCAGCATCGACGTGCCGAGCATGCCCGCCGCCGCTTTGGCGAGTTCCGTCTTGCCGACGCCCGGCTCGCCTTCGACGAACAGCGGCCGTTCCATGCGCAGCGCGAGAAAGAGCGCCGTCGCCAGTTCGCGGCTCGCGAAGTAACATTGCGCGGTGAGCTGGGCGAGGGTGTCGTCGATTGAAGCGGGCTGCATGGTCCTCCCTGGCCTGTCGGCTTGCATCGCTCGAATACTGAAGAAGCCGGACAAACCCGATAAACGAAATGGCCCGGACGCGCCGGGCCTCGGGTGCTCAAACGCCTCGCACGCCGCGTCCGCTAGCCGTTTGCGGCTCGCACCGCGCGCGCCGTCAGCACGGGTATCAGATGAGCGCGATATTCGGCGCTCGCGTGCATGTCGGTGTTGAGGTCGTCCGGTGCGATCGTCACGCCGCGCGCGGCGGCTTCCGTGAAGTTCGCGGCGAGCGCGTTCTCCATGTCCGTCGCGCGAAACACCGACGCCGCCGCGCCCGTGATCGCGACGCGCACACCGCCCGCTGTTTTCGCGACGAACACGCCCGTCAACGCGAAGTGCGACGCTGGATTCCTGAACTTCTCGTACGCGGCTTTTTCCGGCACAGGAAACTCGACGGCGACGATCAGTTCGTCCGGTTGCAACGCGGTTTCATACATGCCGACGAAGAAATCCGCAGCCGAAATGCGTCGCCGGTCCGTCACGACCGTTCCATCGAGGCCAAGCACGGCGGCTGGATAATCCGCCGCAGGATCGTTGTTCGCGATCGATCCGCCGATCGTGCCGAGAGAACGCACCTGCCGGTCGCCGATGTGCCCCGCGAGAAATGCGAGCGCGGGCAACACACGCTGCACGTCCGCGTTGTTCGCCACGTCCGCATGACAGACGGCCGCGCCGACCGTCACCTTGGTCGGCTCGACGCGAATCTCCTTCAACTGCGGAATGCGCGTGACGTCGATCAGCTTCGACGGTTGGGCGAGACGCAGGCGCATCGTCGGCAACAAGCTTTGTCCGCCCGCCAGATACTTCGCGTCGCTGTCGGCGTTCAACACGGCGACGGCGCTCTTCGGATCGGCTGCACGTTGATAGTCGAATGAATACATGTCGGCCTCCGCTCAGGGACGTGAGTTTTGTGCAGCGTGGATCGCGGACCACACGCGATGCGGCGTGGCCGGCATCTGCAGATCCGTGACGCCGAGCGGCGCGAGCGCATCGATGATCGCGTTGATCACGGCTGGCGGCGAACCGATTGCGCCCGCTTCGCCGCACCCCTTCACGCCGAGCGGGTTGTGCGTGCACGGCGTGCCCTTCGCGGTTTCGACGGTGAACGACGGCAGATCGGACGCGTGCGGCATCGCGTAGTCCATGTACGAGCCGGACAGCAACTGGCCGGTGTCCTTGTCGTACACGCAGCGCTCCAGCATCGCCTGGCCGATGCCCTGGCCAAGACCGCCGTGCACCTGCCCTTCGACGATCATCGGGTTGATCACGTTGCCGAAGTCATCGACGGCCGTGAAGCGCTCGATGCGCGTCTCGCCTGTATCCACATCGACTTCGACTTCGCAGATATACGCGCCCGCCGGATAGGTGAAGTTGGTCGGGTCGTAGAACGCGCTTTCGTCGAGGCCCGGTTCGAGCTTGTCGAGCGGATAGTTGTGCGGCACGTAGGCGGCGAGCGATACGTCGGCGAAGGTCTTCGTGCGGTCCGTGCCCGCGACGCGGAACGTGCCGTCCTTGAACTCGATGTCGTCCGCCGATGCTTCGAGCAGATGCGCCGCGATCTTCTTCGCTTTCGATTCGATCTTGTCGAGCGCTTTCATGATCGCCGAGCCGCCGACTGCGATCGAACGCGAGCCGTACGTGCCCATGCCGAACGGAATGCGCCCGGTGTCGCCGTGCACGATATCGATGTTCTCGATCGGTACGCCAAGGCGGTCGGACACGACTTGCGCGAAGGTCGTCTCGTGGCCCTGACCGTGACTGTGCGAACCGGTGAAGACGGTGACCGAGCCGGTTGGGTGCACGCGCACTTCGCCTGCTTCGAACAGGCCCGCGCGCGCACCGAGCGCGCCCGCGATGTTCGACGGCGCGAGCCCGCACGCTTCGATGTAGCACGAGTAACCGAGTCCGCGACGCTTGCCGTTCTTCTCCGATTCCTGTCTGCGCGCGGCGAAGCCTTTGACGTCCGCGAGTTCCATCGCGCGATCGAGGCAGGGTTCGTAGTCGCCCGTGTCGTAGGTGAGGCCTACGGGCGTGGCATACGGGAAGGTGCGGATGAAATTGCGGCGGCGGATTTCGGCGGGGTCCATGTTCATGTCGCGCGCCGCGGTTTCGACGAGGCGCTCGACTACGTATGTCGCTTCCGGACGTCCAGCGCCGCGATACGCATCGACGGGCACTGTGTTCGTGAAGACCGCTTTCACTTCCGCATAGATCGCAGGCGTCGCGTACTGGCCCGCGAGCAGCGTCGCGTACAGGATGGTCGGCACGCTGGAGGCGAAGGTCGACAGATACGCGCCCATGTTCGCGATCGTGTGCACGCGCATCGCGAGGAACTTGCCGTCGGCATCCATCGCCAGTTCAGCTTTCGTCACGTGATCGCGGCCGTGCGCGTCCGATAGAAACGCCTCGGAACGTTCGGCCGTCCACTTCACCGGACGGCGGATTTTCTTCGATGCCCACGTCAGCGCGACGTCTTCCGCGTACAGGAAAATCTTCGAGCCGAAGCCGCCGCCGACATCCGGCGCGACCACGCGCACTTTCGATTCCGGCAGTGACAGCACGAACGCCGCCATCAACAGCCGTTCGACGTGCGGGTTCTGATTGGCCACATACACGGTGTAGCTGTCGTCCTGCGGCGCATAGCTGGCGTTGACGGCGCGCGGCTCGATCGCGTTCGGAATGAGGCGGTTGTTGACGATGTCGAGCGTCGTCACATGATGCGCCTTGGCGAACGCGGCATCGGTTGCCGCCTTGTCGCCGTGGCCCCATGTGTAGCAGGTGTTGTCGGGCACTTCGTCGTGGACGGCGGGCTGGCCGGCATCGGACGCGTGCGTGGTGTCGATCACGGCGGGCAGTTCGGCGTAATCGACTTCGATCAGTTCGGCGGCATCTTTTGCGGCCTTCACCGAATCGGCGATGACGATCGCGACCTGGTCGCCGACATGGCGCACTTTCGTATGCGCAATCACGGGATGCGGCGGTTCGTGCATCGGCTTGCCGTCGACGCTGTGGATCAGCCAGCCGCACGGCAGCCCGCCGACGTTTTCAGCGGCGAGATCCGCGCCGGTAAAAATCGCGACGACGCCGGGCGACTGCTTCGCGGCGGTGGTGTCGATACGTGTGATGCGCGCGTGCGCATGCGGCGAGCGCAGGAAGACGGCGTAGGTCTGACCGGGCAGGACGATGTCGTCGGTGTACTGGCCGTTGCCGGTGAGGAAGCGATAGTCTTCCTTGCGCTTGACGGGCATGCCCACCATGCGGTGCGAATCGGGTGCGTTCATGGCGGGCTCCTCAGACGGTCGTGGCGGCTTTCGACGACGCGTCGGCTTGCATGCCGGCTGCGCCTTGAACGACGGCCTTGACGATGTTGTGGTAGCCCGTGCAGCGGCACAGGTTGCCGTCGAGCTGGCGGCGCACTTCGTCTTCCGTGAGGTTCGGATGGGTGGCGACCAGCGCGGTCGCGCTCATCACCATGCCTGGGGTGCAGAACCCGCACTGCAGGCCGTGGCACTCGCGGAAAGCGGCTTGCATCGGGTGCAGTTCGCCGTTTTTCGACAGCCCTTCGATCGTGGTGATGTCCTGGCCTTCGGCCTGCACGGCAAGCATGTTGCAGGATTTGATCGCGCGGCCGTTCAGATGAACCGTGCACGCGCCGCATTGCGCGGTATCGCAGCCGACGTGCGTTCCTGTCAGCCGCAATTGTTCTCGTAGAAACTGGACAAGCAGGGTGTGCGGCTCGATGTTCGCGGTAACGGGTGAACCGTTCACCGTCAGACTGATGCTGATCGCCATGAACTGTCTCCTAGGGGACGCTCTTGTATTGAGCCCCGGGTGGGGCGAGACCGGCTCGGGCCCGCTGTTCACTTGCTACCGCTTGCCTGCTGGAGGGTCCGGTACGGTTGGGTTTTGTTGTTGTTTTTGTTGTTTGTGTCGAAAAGTAAAACACAAAAAACGGGAGGCGGCTATGGGGGAACTGTGCCTGCGGCGCTTTTTTGGGTTTCGGTTTTGGTATTTGCTGCGCAGGCGTGTGGTCCGCCTGTGTTTGCGCTGGCATCCGCGTAATGCCTACGTGCTTCAAGCGTTGCCCCTGTGCGGGGCGGCACCTACTTTTCTTTGCCGCCGCAAAGAAAAGTAGGCAAAAGAAAGCGGCTCACACCGCCAGCCCGTGTTCTTATCCACGGGCCCCGACGTCCCCACGCTTCGCACGGCCGCGCACTTGCACAGGTTCGTTGCCAACGCATCGTTTAAACGCCTCACCCACATCAAACACCCGTAAATGAGCTCGCGCCAGCGAACGGTTACGGCCGCCCAGGTGGCAAACTGTGTGTAGGTTGTCGCGGCGTATAGCCTGGCGCTCTTACACGGTAGAACGCGTGCGCGATCGGTTCGAAGTGAGGCGCGTGGAGCACTTGGGCCTACACACAGTTTGCCACCTGGGCGGCGGTGGACTGTCTGGCACAGCGTGCTGCAGTGCGGGAGCGTGAAGCGGGTGAGGCGCTCATTTAGAGCGCTGGCAACGAGCGTGGGTCACGTGGTTGCCGTGTGAAGCGTAAGACCGTTTGGGGGCCCTCAGGCAAATACAAGAACTGGCGGTGTTAGCCGCTTTCTTTTGCCTACTTTTCTTTGCGGCGGCAAAGAAAAGTAGGTGCCGCCCCGCACAGGGGCGACGCTTGAAGCACGCTAACAAGGCGCGGATGCCAGCGACCTGCGTGGCAAACCAAACCAAACCAAAACAAACAAAACAAAACCCAGCCGCACCGCGAGAAAAACCTTACCGCCCGCCGTGGGCGAGTTTGGAATGCCTCCGCGAGTACCCAAAATAAACAACCATCCCAACCAAAAGCCAGATCACAAACGCAATCCACGTAACCTTACTGAGATTCAGCATCAAAAACAGACAGGAAGCGACAGCAAGAACAGGCACAACCGGCACGCCAGGACACGTAAAAGCGCGAGGCAGATCAGGATGCGTGCGCCGCAGCACAAGCACAGCGATGGACACCATCGAAAACGCCGCCAGCGTCCCGATATTGATCAGCTCAGCAAGCACATTCAACGGAACAAGCGCGCCGATCAAACCAAACACAATCCCAACCAGCCACGTGGTAGCAAACGGCGTAGCAAACCGCGGATGCACCTTCGACAGCGCCGCAGGCAACAACCCATCCCGCGACATCGCGAAGATCACCCGCGTCTGGCCGTAGGCCATCACCAGAATCACGGTCAGCATCCCAAGCACCGCGCCGAGATCGATAAAACCGGCAACCCAGTTTTGCCCCGCCACCTGCAGCGCATACGAAACCGGATGCGAAATATTCGCGAACTGCGCCGACGGCACGATCCCCGTCACGACGGCCGCCACGGCGACATACAACACCGCACAAACACCGAGCGACGCAATGATCCCGATCGGCAGGTCGCGCTTCGGGTCCTTCACTTCTTCAGCCGCCGACGACACCGAATCGAAGCCAATAAACGCAAAGAACATCACAGCCGCCGCGCCGAACACGCCGCCCATGCCGTTCGGCATGAACGGATGCCAGTTCTCCGGCTTGACATGAAACACGCCGACGACGATCACCAGCAGCACCACCGTCACCTTGATCGCGACCATCAGATTGTTCACGCGCGTCGATTCGCGTACGCCGACGGACAGCAGCGTCGTGATCGCCATCATCACGAGAAACGCGGGCAGGTTGAACAGCGTCTCGTGGCCGGGCAGCGCGCCAGGCGCGGCCATCAGTGCGACGGGCAGCGCAACGCCGAAGCCCGACAGCAGCGACTGCAAATAGCCAGACCAGCCCACCGACACCGCCGAAGTCGCAAGCCCGTACTCGAGCATCAGATCCCAGCCGATGATCCACGCGGCCAGTTCGCCGAGCGTCGCGTACGAATAGGTGTAGATCGAGCCGGCGACGGGAATCGTCGAGGCGAATTCCGCGTACGCGAGCGCCGCGAAGCCGCACGCAACGGCGGCGATCAGAAACGACAGCATCAGCGCCGGGCCGGCCTGCACCGCGCCCGTGCCCGTCAGCACGAAGATGCCGGTGCCGATGATGGCGCCGACGCCGAGAAAGGTGAGATCGAGCGCGCCGAGCGCTTTCTTCAGGCCAGCAGCCTGCGCGCCGGCGATCATGTGCTCGACGTTCTTTTTGCGAAAGAGGGACATTTGGCGGGGTCTCCTGTGAAGCACGCGTGTGGGCGCGCCCAATGTCGGGAAAACCCGCAATTTTAGCGGAAGTGGGCCGGACGGCCCTTCGTAGTGCCCAATTAGAGTGCGTCGCGAGCGCGACGCACCTGTCAGCCCGCCATCGCCGGATTCAGGTCGACGAGGCGGTTGCTCATCACGTAGAAGGTCAGCTCGGCGTTGTTGCGCAGCTTCATTTTCTCCAGCAAGCGCGTGCGGTAGACGCTCACCGTCTTCACCGACAGCGACAGCGCGTTCGCGATATCCGTCAGCCGCTTGCCCGACGCGAGCATGCACAGCGTCTGGTACTCGCGGTCGGAGAGCTTTTCGTGCGGCAACTGCTCGCCGTCGAATGAAACGTAATCGGCGAGCGCTTCCGCCATCGCCGGACTCACGTATTTGCGGCCCGCCGCCACCTGCTGGATCGCGGCGATCATCTGCGTGGCGTCGACGGTCTTCGACAGGTAGCCGGCCGCGCCTGCCTTCAGCGCGCGCACCGCGTACTGGTCTTCGCGGTACATCGAGAACATCAGCACGGGCACACGCGGCAGCTTGCGCTTCAGCCGCTTGAGCACCTCGACGCCGTTCATATCGGGCAGCGAGATGTCGAGCAGGATCACGTCGTACACATGCTTCGACGCTTCCATCAGCACCTCGGCACCCGTCTGCGCTTCAGCGACGTCGTCGGCGACGTCGCGGTCGATCAGCAGTTGCCGCACGCCCTGACGAACGATGGCGTGATCCTCGGCAATCAGAATGCGCAGGCTCATAACGGGAAGTCAGTGTTCACAAACAGGTTATAAGCGGATCACAGGCGGATTGCGGTGCGTCGAGCGCGCGGCGCGCTGCCCATCAGGACTTTCCACGCGAAGCGCGCGTGCACGGTCGTGCCGCGCGCCTGACCGGCGGACGCGGCGACGCGCAACTCGCCGTCGAACGCGTTGCAGCGCGCGCGCATGCCTGCCAGCCCGAACTGGCGTTCGTCCTGTCCCGCGTGAGCAGGAATGCCGATGCCGTCGTCGCTGACGATGATGCTCAGATGCTGCGCGGTGGCTTCGATGCGCATGTCGGCGCCCGACGCGCGCGCGTGCTTGGCGACGTTGTTCAGCGCTTCCTGGGCGACGCGGAAGACAGCCAGCGATGCATCGGCCGACAGGCGCGTGAGGCGGGCATCGGCGGCGCACACGAAGCTCATCCGCAGGCCAGTGCGCGCGGCGAAGCTGTTGGTCCAGTGCGACAGCGCGCAGACGATGCCCTTGTCGAGCGTCGGCGAATGCAGATCGCCGACGGCCTGTTGCGCCGCTTCAGTGACGGCGTCGAGCGAACGCTGCGCGGTGGCGAGGGCGGTGGTGCATTGAGGCGGGGCGTCGGCGGGCAGCCAGGTCTCGACGTTCGCGAGCGCGAAGCGCGCGGCCGTCAGCTCGGCGCCGAGGCTGTCGTGCAGTTCCTGCGCGACATGGCGGCGCGTGGTTTCCTGTGTGCGGATCAGCTCGGACGACAGCTCGCGCACTCGAGCCTGCAGGCGCGCGAGTTCGTCGCTGGATGCGGTTCGCGTGGCGGCGTCCGCGGTGACGTCGTTCGCTGTCGCGACTTTGCTGGAACGGCGGCGGGCAGACGCATTCGATGCACGCGTGGCATCGCTCGCGCGGGCCGCCGTGCCGTGCGTGTGCATCGGCACTACGATCGACGAATCCATGGCCCTGCTCACGAAACCGAACGGCCGGCGCCACAACGACGCATCGGCAGCATGTAGACGAAAGAACGCATGCGAACCCTGACCCCCAGAGATGTCCGTCACCGGAACTGCCACGACGGAAAAACGCTACGTCGGGACGTAACGAAATTTACATTCTGTAACAAATAGACGACAGTTTCGTTAAAAGTCTGTCAAATGCTGCTTCGTGGCGATCATATCTTAAAAAAAGAAAAAATGCCCGCCCATCTTGGCTTGCAGCGCGAAGTTCACGCAATAGTCGAGGTAAACTTTGCAGGTCGTGTCGGAAAAACGCCTACACGCAAAGTTGTCCAATCGCCATTGGATTTGTAACCTGGTATCTGACTGGGTATGGCCGCGCTTAGGCGCGATCGGCCATCGCTCCATGCAAGCCGGCGCGCCAAAAGAAAAACCGGAGCGCGAAGGCTCCGGTTTCGGGTGTTACGGCTCGCGCGCGCGTCGTGGACGCGGCACCAGCGTGTGTGCGACGCAGTCTTATCCGACGAACGCCTTTTCGACGACGTAGTGGCCAGGATTGTTGTTGCTGCCTTCCTGGAAGCCCAGGCTGTCGAGCAGTTCACGCGTGTCGCGCAGCATGTGCGGGCTGCCGCAGAGCATCACGCGGTCGTTTTCGAGCGAGAAGTGCGGCAGGTCCAGATCTTCGAAGAGCTTCTTCGTTTCGATCAGGTCCGTGATGCGGCCGCGGTTCGCGAACTGCTCGCGCGTGACGGTCGGGTAGTACACCAGCTTTTCCTGGATCAGCTCGCCGATGTGCTCGTGCGCCGGCAGGTGGTCCGTGATGTATTCCTTGTATGCCAGTTCGTCGACGAAACGGCAGGTGTGCGTCAGCACCACGCGCTCGTAGCGGTCATAGACGTCCGGGTCCTTGATGATCGACATAAAGGGCGCGAGGCCCGTGCCGGTGGACAGCAGCCACAGCGTCTTGCCGGGCAGCAGGTTGTCGGCCATCAGCGTGCCCGTCGGCTTCTTGCCGATCAGGACCTGGTCGCCGACCTTCAGATGCTGGAGGCGCGACGTCAGCGGGCCGTCCTGCACCTTGATGCTGAGGAATTCGAGGTTTTCTTCGTAGTTGGCGCTAGCCATGCTGTACGCACGGATCAGCGGCTTGCCGTCGACTTCGAGACCGACCATCGTGAACTGGCCATTTTCGAAGCGGAACGACGCATCGCGCGTGCAGGTGAAGCTGAAAAGCGTATCGGTCCAGTGGTGGACGCTCAGGACGGTTTGTGGATTCAGGTTGCTCATGGCTTCTTCGATGGTGCGAAATCAAGGTCGGCCACATAAAAGCGGGGCCGGCACGGCAAAGGCAATGCACCGTCCCGCGCCGGAAGCGACCCGGGAATGATGCGCAATCCGCTATTTTACCGCGTTACCGCGCCGGGCATTGCCGCAGCGGGTCGAGCGGTGAATGTGGTCTGTCAAGCTGGTTATCAAGCGCCGGCGCGGCTGTCGCCCGGTTTCGCCGGAAACGGCCAGCTGCGGCGCGGCAAGGGTGTACTGCTGGGGTGTGCGGCGTTGGGTCCGTGCCCGGGTGACCCGCGAGAGTGTTGCCCTTCGGGTCTCGCCCGTCCGTGACGGGCGTTGGGCCGTTGCCGCTTGACCGGCTTTCGCCCGTCAGTCATCGGGTGATGGCAGCCGTTCAACGAAAACAGGCGCTGGTAGGCGCTATTTCGGGATAATACCGGAAACTTATCGCGCGCTGCAGCATTGACCCTTCTCCCGAAGCTGGAAAATCCAGCCGGAGACGGCGCCCGCGCTCAGCTTTCGGCGGCGAGTTTCGCGCCCAGGCCGACGAGCAGCGCGCCGCACACGCCGTCGATCGGCCGGCGCAGGCGGCGATAGCCGCGTTGCGTGCGCTCCGTCGCGAACATCAGCGCGACGCTGCCGTACCAGCCCACCGACATCATCCCGATCATCGCGAGCGCCACGCCGTAGAACCACAGCGGCGGATGCGCCGGAAACAGCGTCGCGAAGATACTGGTCCAGAACGCGCAGGATTTCGGATTCGTCAGACAGGTGAGCATGCCTGTGCGCCATGCGCGGAAATGTGCGCCGCGGTCGTTCGCGGGCGGCGTTTCCACGTTCATCACGACGGACTCGCCGCGTTTCGTGCTCGAGCGCACGAGCTTGATGCCGAACCACACCAGATAGATCGCGCCCGCGATGCGAATGCCGTTGTACAGCCAGTCGATCCGTTGCAGCACGGTCGCGAAGCCGAGCATCGCGAGCGAGGCCCAGATGGTCGACCCTGTGCCGACGCCCAGCGCCGACGCCGCGCCGAGCCCGCGCCGTCCTGCCAGCGACAGCTGCGTGATCATGAAGAAGTTCGGACCGGGGCTGACCAGCGCGATCAGATAGACGAGGGCGATTTGCAGGAGGATCGGCAGGTAATGATGCATGGCGACGATTTGCCGCGCGGTGCGGCGGCGCATTGAGCGGGAAGAGGGCGGAACCGCGATCTTACTCCGCCTCGCGCCTGTTTTATCGCCAGTCAGGCAAGCGCGCGATGCGTTTTATCCCGCCGTCTGTCCTGCGCCCGCACCTGTCTCCGTGCGTTTGTGCCCGCGCTGCTTGAGCACGCGCGCCTGCAGCACGATCACGAGCAGCAGGAACACGCCGCGTATCACTGACTGCCAGTACGCCGACAGACTGATGAACCCAAGCCCGTTTTCGAAGTTCAGCAGATTGAACACGAGCCCGAGCAGCAGCACGCCTGCGATGGTCATCGCGATCGAGCCTTCGCCGCCCGTCAGCAGCGTCCCGCCGAGTACCACGGCCGAAATCGCGAACAGTTCCCAGCCGACGCCTTCGTTCGGCTGCCCCGCGCCAAACTGCGCGGCGAGGATCACGCCAGCCAGGCCCGCCAGCAGTCCGCTCACGGCATATACGGCGACCAGCGTGCGGTTCACGTTCAGGCCCATCAGACGCGCCGCTTCCTCGCTGCCGCCGATCGCCAGCGAATGCCGGCCGAAGCGCGTGCTGCGGAGCGCGAGCCAACCCGCGACGGCAGCGACGAGTGCGATCAGGCCGGGGATTGGCAGGCCGAACAGATCGCCCTGTCCGAAGTTCGCGAAGTTCGTATCGGATGAAATCGATACGGCGTCGTTCTTGCCGAGCAGCAGCCCGAGGCCGTGCGCGCCGAGGCTCGTCGCGAGTGTCGTGATGAACGGCAGGATTTTCAGCCGCGTGATGATGATGCCGTTGAGCACGCCGACCAGCAGACCCGCGCCCGCACCCGCGAGCACGGCGACCCAGCCGCCGTATGGACTCGCCAGCGCCGCAACGACGCTCGACATTGCCGCGACCGTGCCGACGGACAGGTCGATGCCGCCCGTGATGATCACGAACGCCATGCCGACGGAGATCAACGCGAACATCGAGTTGTAGCGCCAGAAGGACGTGATGTTGTACTCGGACGCGAAATGCTCGTAGCGAACGAGTCCGAGCACGATCAGCGCACCGAGCGCGATCAGGATGGGCAGGTTCTTTTTCATCGGATCGTCTCTTGCAAATCGTTCAGCGCGAACGGCGCTGCACGTACACCGCCGCGATGATGATGCCCGCCTTCACGACGAGCGCGGCCGCATCGGGAATACCGTGCGCGAGCAGGGTGTAGCGCAACAACTGGATGATCAGCGCGCCGATCAGCGTGCCGCCGATATACGCCTTGCCGCCCGTCAACGCCGTGCCGCCGACGGCCACTGCCGCAATCGCATCGAGTTCGATGCCCAGCCCGACCACGTTCGCATCCGACGACGAATTCACCGAAATCGAAATCAGCCCCGCGAGGCCGGACAGCGCCGCGCACAGCGTGTATGCGATCATCTTCACGCGCGCGGTCGGCACGCCGCTCAGATACGCGGACTTTTCGTTGCCGCCCGTCACCAGCAGATACTGACCGAACAGCGTCTTCTTCACGACCCACGCGAAGAACGCGACGAGCGCGAACATCAGCAGCACCTGGAACGGGACGCCCGCGACCTTGCCAAGCGCGATCCACTGGAAGGCAGGGTTGTTGAACGCCTGCAGGCTGCCGTCGGTGACGACCTGCGCGATGCCGCGCCCGGCGATGAACAGCACCAGCGTCGCGACAATCGGCTGCACGGCTAATCGCGTGACGAGAAAGCCGTTGAACACGCCGCATACGGCAGCGGCCAGAACGGGCAGCACGAACGCGAGCGCGATGCCGAGCGGCCCGGCGATGTGCAGGAACAGCATCGGCGCGAGCGCACCCGCAATCGCCATCGACGCGCCCACCGACAGATCGATGCCGCCCGTCGCCACGACCAGCGTCATGCCGATGCCGACGATCACGATCGTCACGACCTGCGTCAGATTGACGTTGAAGGTCTGCAACGACCAGAAGTGCTGCGTGAAAAGCAGATTGAATACGAGCATCGCCAGCAGCACGACGATCTCGCGCTGAATGGTGATGCGCCGCTTCTTTTTCACTGTCGATGGATCGGGCGACGCTGAAGCCGCTGCGAGCGGCGCGCCGTCGTTGCGCAGCGACTCATGAGCCATGACGGTCGCCCTCCAGTGCATCGTCGATATGCGCGGACTGCGCCGCTTCCACCAGTTGCGAGGTGCCCGGGCTGCCGTAGGCAATCGCGTCCATGATCGCGGATTCGCTCATTTGTGCGCCATCCAGTTCGGCGACCGTGCGCCCGTCGCGGATCACCACGGCGCGATCGGCTACGGCCGTCAGTTCTTCGAGTTCGGAGGCGGACAACAGCACCGCCATGCCTTGGTCGCGCAGTTCGCGCACGATCTTCGCGACATCCGCCTTGGCGCCGACGTCGATGCCGCGTGTCGGCTCGTCGAGCAGCAGCAGCGACGGCTGCGCGGCAAGCCAGCGTGCGAGCAGCACCTTCTGCTGATTGCCGCCCGAGAGTTCGCGGATCGGTTGATCGGGGGAGCGCAGCTTGATGCCGAGCGACGCAATGAAGCGATCGACGATCGTCTGCTGCTTCTTCACATCGACGATGCCGTGCTTCGACAGCGTGCGCAGACAGACGAGCGTCAGGTTGTCGCGCACCGACAGATCCGGCACGATGCCTTCGGCCTTGCGGTCCTCCGTCAGATACGCGAGGCCGCGCGCGATCGCGTCTTGAGGCGATTTCAGCACGACGTCCTTGCCGTTGATCGATACCGTGCCGCGCTCGGCGGGGTCCGCGCCGAACAGCAGGCGCATCGTTTCCGTGCGGCCCGAGCCGAGCAGACCCGCGAGGCCGACGGCTTCGCCCGCGTGCACATCGAGCGATACGTCGCTCACCTTCGGATGCGCGGAAAGATTGCGCGCCGAGATCGCCTTGTCGCCGCGCCGCGCGAGATTCGCCTCGCGCGCGGCGCTGTCGTCCTGCACGACGGCGGCGAGCGTGCGACCGAGCATCGTCGTGACGAGCTGACGCTTGTCGATATCCTTCATTGCGCTTTGTGCGACGGTCTGGCCGTCGCGCATCACCGTCACGCGGTCGCACAGCGCATACAGTTCATCGAGCCGGTGCGACACGAAGATCACCGCGCGCCCGTCGTCGCGCAGCTTGCGCACGACGGTGAACAGCAGTTCGACTTCGCGTTCGTCGAGCGACGAAGTCGATTCGTCCATGATGACCATCTTCGCGTCCGACGACACGGCGCGTGCCAGCGCAACCATCTGCTGAATCGCCGTCGAATAGCTGCCCGCGGGCTTCTTCACGTCGATCTGCAAGCCAAACGATTCGAGCAGCGCGGACGCGCGCCGCTGCACTTCGCGCCAGTCGATCAGACCGAAGCGGCGCGGCTCGCGACCCAGAAAAATGTTCTCTGCCACGGAGCGAAACGGCACCAGGTTGATCTCCTGGTAGATCGTGCTGATGCCTGCTTCGCGCGCTTCTTTCGGCGTGCGGAAATCGATCTCGCGGCCCTCGAAACGCACCGTGCCGCCCGAGCGTCGATAGGCGCCCGTGAGGATCTTGATCATGGTCGATTTGCCGGCGCCGTTCTGGCCGATCAGCGCGTGGACTTCGCCTGCCGCGACGCTGAGATTCGCGCCGCGCAGCGCTGGCACGCCGCCGAAAGAAATGTCGATGCCTTGCATATCGAGCAGTGTCGCGCGCGAAGACGGCGACGGCGGCTGAGCGCCGGGGGCCGCGTCGGAAGGCGCGTGGAATTGCGTCACGTGTGTCTCCTTTGTCGACCAGCGTTGGCGCTTTAGCGCCTTACGCTGGTCCCATGCAACGCGGTCGACCAGCGTTGGCGCTTTAGCGCCTTACGCTGGTCCCATGCAACGCGGTCGACCAGCGTTGGCGCTTTAGCGCCTTACGCTGGTCCCATGCAACGCGGTCGACCAGCGTTAGCGCTCTAGTGCTTACGCGGGTCCCATGCCGCATCGCTCGCGATGCAGCGCGGCCCGTGCCTATCGCAACGGCCGGCGCGAGATTTACATACTGTCGGTCAGTTCGCGACGTTGATGGTACGCCCGACAAAGCGAAGCGACGTTCCATGGAACGTCGCTTCGAACCCTTCCCGTCAGCCGGGCGCGAACGCCCGGTGAAGCCCTGCCTCTGGCCGTGCCGCGCGCCCCGCTGCGTGAAAGCCAGGAACACGCCGGCCGGTTACATCAACGAACGCTCAATAGCCGTACTGCATGCTTTCCTTCACGTTGCCCTTGTCGTAGAAGCGGTCCGACACCTTGACCCACGTCGGAACCTTCTCGCCCTTGGCGAACTTCTCCGCGACATCGCACGCGAGCGGGCCGAAGAACGGGCTCGATTGCACGCTCGCGCCGAGTTCGCCGGCGGCGATGGCTTCGAGGCCGCCCTTTGTGCCGTCGATCGTGACGATCTGGATATCCTTGCCCGGCTGCTTGCCTGCCGCCTTGATCGCGGCGATCGCGCCAAGCGCCATTTCGTCGTTGTGCGCGTAGACAGCCGTGACATCCGGATGCGCCTGCAGCAGCGTTTCCATCACCTGACGACCCTTGTCACGCGCGAAGTCGCCGCTTTGCGACGCGATGATCGACATGCCCGGATTCTTCGCGATGACTTCGTCGAAGCCCTTCTTGCGGTCGTTCGCAGCGGACGCGCCCGTCGTGCCTTCGAGTTCGATGATCTTCGCCTTGCCGCCCGTCGCCTTGACGAGCCAGTCGGCTGCGCGATGGCCCTGGTCGATGAAGTCCGAGCCAATGAACGTGATGTAGTCGCGGCCCGCCTTCGCCACCGATTGATCGACGTTGCGGTCGACGAGAATCACGGGAATACCCGCCTTCTTCGCCTGCAACACGACAGGCGCGAGCGGCTTCTCTTCACGCGGCGGGAACACGAGCAGATCGACGTGCTGCGCGATCATGCTCTGGATGTCGGAGACCTGCTTCGAGTTGGACCCGTTGGCATCCGTCATCACCATCTGCCAGCCGCACTTTGCGGCGATGTCCTTGAAGCTTTGCGTTTCGGCGAGGCGCCACGGGTTGTTGCTCTCCGTCTGCGCGAAGCCCACTTTCAGCGGTTTCTTGGCGGGAATCTTCGGCAGATCGTCAGCCTGCGCCGACGCCATCCCAAATCCCAAAGCCATTGCCAGCAATGCTGCGGCGAGCGGCTGAAGCCGTTGCCCGCGCGAATCCCGATTGTGCGACGCCATGTCTTCCTCCAGTACCAGTTGGTGTGTTTTGCTTTTGTGCTTCAACTGCCGCCGGCACGTCGGTGGTGACCGGACGTGCCGATTATTCCATCGCGAATTATTATTGGTCAATCACTAATAATATTAATTGCTGCGCGTTTTGCCTCGGTAATTTCCCTGACTGAGCCACGTTCGATCAACGGACCGTCGAGCTTCACCATCCGGTGGCGCACGGGCGCGCCCGCCGCCTGGTTGTGCACTTCCTGAAGCAGCGTGTCGACGGCCCAGCGCCCCAGTTCGTAGTTCGGCAGCACGACGGTCGACAGCGGCGGATGCGTGTGGCGAGCGATTTCCTGATCGTCGTAGCCGAGCACGGAGACGTCGTCGGGCACGCGGTAGCCGAGCTGTTTCAGTGCCTCGATCGCGCCGAGCGCCATCAGGTCGTTCGCACAGAAGATCGCGGTCGGCGGATTGGGCTCGCGCATCAGCGACAGCGTGTGCTCGAAGCCCGTACCCGAACTCCAGTCGCCGTCGCGGACCAGCTCAGGCGCGAACGGCAGGTCGGCGGTAGCGAGCGCGGTGCGATAGCCCTTCAAACGGTCTTTCGCCGCGTCCTGCCAGTGCTCGCCGTTGATGTAGCCGATTCGCCGGTGTCCCGCACGCAGCAGGAATTCGGTCGCGACATGGCCGCCCGCGACTTCGGCTGGCACGATCGACGACTGGCCGCCCTCGCTGGTGTAGCAGTTCAGCAGTACGGTCGGCACGCGCGCGAGCGCGGCGGGCAGCGTCACCTTGCGGGTGTAGACGGTCGCGTAGATCACGCCGAATACGGTCGGGCTTGCGAGGGCCGCGTCCAGCACCTGCTGCTCGATGTCGGCGTTGCCGTGCGTCGAGTAGACCGCGAGCAGCTTGCCGTTCGCGTAGGCGGCATCGCGCGCGCCGTCGATGTTCACGACGGGGTGCGGACTGGTCGAGATTTCGTCGGCGAGATAGATGATCAGATTGCGCTCGCCCGACGACGGCGGCAGCGGTTCACGCGGGGTGAGGCGATAGCCGAGATCCTGCGCAGTTTTCAGCACCTTGTTGCGAGTGGCTTCGGAAAACTTGGCGCTGCTCGCGTTGTTCAGGACGAGAGAAACAGTCGATTGCGACACGCCAGTGAGCTTGGCGATATCGGTCATCGTCGGGCGGCGCTGAGTCGATTTTTTCATTGATCTGGCCGCGCAACGGCGGCTCGTTGACGGTGAATGCCGCAGGCATCGTTGTACTGACGGTACCACTAATAATATGCGCTGGACAACACACGCAAACCCCGCTTTTTTACTCCACTACGACCGCCTCAGTGGTGGATTTCACCGGTATTATTACTAATAATATTGACCGATGAGTTCTGCCGTGCGATTCTCGCTCGCGCGGGCCGCTTCGGCGCATGGCATCGAACGCGCGCGCCCCGATGACGTCGCAACCGCCCACGCCCATTCAAACGACTATGCGCGAAGCTTCTCTCCATCCGTCCGCAGCCGATCCCGCCACCGATCTGCGCATCGACGATCCGTCGCTCGTCGTCTTGTCCAGCGGCGATACGACGCTCGTGGTCGCGCCGGAAGTCGGCGGATCGATTGCTGCTTATTTCGAGGTTGTCCGCGAGCCAACGTCGCAACGCGCGCTGCACTGGCTGCGTCCGGCCACGCGCGCAGCGCTCGCCGCTGGCGATCCGCTGCGGATGGCGAGCTTCCCGCTGTTTCCGTATTGCAACCGCATTCGCGATGCGCGCTTCGAGTTCGACGGTCGCACGATCGATCTGGGCGGCGACGGAAACGGCTATGCGCACGCGCTGCACGGCCACGCGTGGCGCCGGCCGTGGCGCGTCGGCGCGCGCACGGCTTCATCGGTCGAACTGCATTTCGAGCATGAGCCGGACAGCGAAAAGCGCGGCGACTGGCCGTTTCACTATCGCGCGAGTCAGCGCATTGAATTGCGGGGCGATGCGCTACACGTGACGCTTGCCGCACAGAACCTGTCGGACAGCCCGATGCCGTTCGGCATGGGCCATCATCCGTACTATCCGCGCACGGCGAACACGGTGATCACCGCGCATGTGGACCAAATGTGGCATGCCGACGCGCATGTGTTGCCGACGCATCTCGGCCCGCATGGCGCGGTCGATGCGCTCAGGCGCGGCATGAGTGCCGATGCCTTCGATCTGGACAATAACTTCAGCGGCTGGACGCGCAGCGCGACGATTGCATGGCCTGACGAAGCGCGCAGCCTGACGATGACCGCCGATGCGCCGTTCGACCATATGGTGGTGTTCGCGCCCGCGAACGATGTGCAGTTGTGCGTCGAGCCCGTCACGAATACGACCGACTGCTTCAACGCGAACGCCAGCGATGGTGCACGAGAGCGCACGGGCTACCGCGTGTTGCAGCCCGGCGAAACGATCAGCGCCGGGATCAGCTGGAAGCCGCAGCGCGCCTGATACAGACGCACCGAAGCGCGTTCAGTCGACGCGCAGCCGCGCCATATACGGCAGGTGATCCGATAGCCACGCTGTCTCTTGCGCCGGCTGGATCCATTCGACGGGCTTCATGCCGCGCACGAACATCTTGTCGAGCGCGAGCGCGGGCGAAAACGCGGGAAACGTGCGCCCCGGCTCGCCGAGCAGCGTCGCGACTTCTTCGAGGCCGTGCTCGCGGAAAAGCGGCACGGAATCGTTGCGCCAGTCGTTGAAGTCGCCCGCGAGCACGAGCGGACCGTCGGGCGCCTCCTTCGAAATCCAGTGCGCGATCCAGTTCATCTGACGCAGCCGCGCCTGGCGCGTCAGCGCGAGATGCGCGCACAGCAGCGTCACCGCGTGGCCGCCGAACGTCGCGCGCGCAACGAGCAGGCCGCGTCGCTCGAAGCGGTGCGCGGAAATGTCCCAACGTCCGCCGAGATCGAGCGGATGCGGCGACAGGATCGCATTGCCATGCCGCCACGACGGCTTGAACACGTTCGGCCCTAGCGCGATCTGCAACTGCAGCGCGTCGGCGATTTCGGTCGCCTGACAATGCCATACGTCGTTGTCGATGTCGCCCAGGCGCGCGCCAAACGAGCTGGCCAGTACGGGGCCGGGCATCCGGCGCGCCATCGCTTCCTGCAGGAAGTACGCGTCGGCATGAACGGACTGCACCCAGCGCTGCATCGCCTGCCATGCCTGGAAGCCGAGTGGCGAGCGGCCCTTGTGCAGGTTCCAGCTCACGGCGATGAAGTCTTTCCGGTCTAAGTTTTCGCGTATCAGTTCTTCGGGGTTTCGCATGCCGCGTTATCCACGTCTTTCGTTAAGTTCACGGGTTGTTTGCGACGCTTGCACGCAATCGATATACGAGATTCGGGTCCTTGTCGACGATCGTCCACGAAGTCCAGTCGCCGGGCGGCACCTTCAGCCCCGGATGGCTCGCGCTCACCTGACGAGGCTGCGGCGGCAGCTTGCAGCCGGTGCTCGTGGTGCGCGTGGACGGTTCTTCGAGCGTTTCCTGGGCGTCGATCAGGAACGTGACGCCGCTGGCATCCGCCTGGGTCGGCGAAAGGGTCAGCGTGCGGGCGAGATCGATGCTGCCCGCCGGCACGTCCTTGCAACCGACGCTGTTCTGCACCACGTGATGGTGCGTATCCGTGCGCGCCTGGCCGACGGTCGTGTTGCCGTCGAACGAATCGATCTGCTGGCCGTCGCGCATCACCTGCAGTTCCCATTTGACGACGGGCGGCGCGCTGCGCGGCTGCGTTTGCGCCATCGCGCCCTGCGCCATCAACGTGGTGCCGAACACGGCGGCAACGAGGCTGGTCTTCCACATGAACAAAAAGTCTCCGGAATCGCTGCGTTTCGCTAAAGCGTGCGGCATCCGCGCGTTCTTTCTGCGACCGCCGACCATCTTACGCTTTATCGGGATAATGGTTTTCTGACACCCGATCTGGAACCAAGGTTCAGCGCCGGTGGTTACATTGCATTGCAGATAGGGGCGCGGATGTGTCGATTCAAGCAATTGCCTCGCCCGACATGTGCGGTTAGCAGCAGACCCGCATGATTGCTGGCTTGCATGCCATTTCGGCGTCGTTACACTGAAATTGAAGCGGCGTCGGGGACGCTGCCGATGCAAGATCAGCACGACGGGGTGAAGCAATGACAACGGCCATGGTGAAGCAGGAAATTGCGGTTGCATCGTTCAGCAAGGTCTATGACCTGGATCAGGTCGAGACGGCGTTGAACGAACTCAGCGAAGGCGCCAACGACGCACTGCGCTCCACATACGAAAAGATGCTGAAGGTCGGCAATCTGCGGTTTTGCGTGAAGCCGAACCGGATGCCGTCCATCGACGATCTGATCGAGTCGTTGCCCAACTTCACCGAGCCGCTCGACGACATCCGCAAGCAGGTCGCGCTGTGCCTCGAAACGGAGGACCGCCTCGAACTGATGCCGATCCTGCTGCTCGGCGATCCCGGCATCGGCAAGACGCATTTCGCGAAGCAGTTGTCACGGATGCTCGGCACCGCGTATCACTACGTCGCGATGAGTTCGTTGACGGCGGGCTGGATTCTGTCGGGTGCGTCGTCGCAATGGAAGAACGCGAAGCCGGGCAAGGTGTTCGATGCGCTGGTGCACGGCAGCTACGCGAACCCGGTGATCGCCGTCGATGAAATCGACAAGGCAACGGGCGACTCGCAATACGATCCGCTCGGCGCGCTTTACGCGCTGCTGGAGCACGACACTGCGCAGACGTTTATCGACGAGTTCGCGGAGATTCCGATCAACGCGGGCCATGTGATCTGGATCGCGACCGCGAACGACGAACGGGCGATTCCGGAGCCGATCCTGAACCGGATGAACGTCTACGAGATTCCGCCGCCGGACCGGGACGGCTCGCGGCGCATCGCGCAGTCGATCTACAACGAAATCCGCTCGGCGCACGGCTGGGGCCAGCGGTTTCCCGCGCAACTGGGCGGCGCGGCGCTCGACGCGCTGGCGCAGGCGTCGCCGCGTGAAATGCGGCGCGCCATCCTGAACGGCTTCGGCTCGGCGCGAATCGCGAGCCGGGACCATATCGGCGCCGACGACATTCGCCTTGACTACAATTCGCGCCGCAAACCGATCGGTTTCTAGCGTCAATCGCGTGATTTATGCGAACAGGCCGCGCTTGCGCGGTCTGTTCATTGTTCCAATGGTGCAGCTATTCCATAGCGTAAGCAGGGCGAATTGCGCCTGATTTGAACATATTCGAGCAACAGTCAATTCCGCTAATGAGGGTCGGCAATCCGATAGGCGAGGACTAGACTCCGTTCACTGAAATGCAAACCGCGTTTCGTTTGAACTGGACTTCACCTCAGGAACCGATCATGAAGAAGCTCTCGCTTGCCGCTTTGCTGATTTCCGCAGTCGTCGCCGCGCCCGCTTTCGCCAGCGGCTACAGTCCGGCTCCGACGCAGACGCCCTCTAGCGTCAACGGACCGAAGACGCGCGCTGAGGTGAGGGCCGATCTGGCGCAAGCCCGCGCGAATGGCGAACTGAGCCTGAATCCGAACGCACCCGCTTATCCTCAGCAGTTTGCGACGGGCGGCTATACGGTGCCGATCGCCCATGTGGACCTGCGCCATCTGTTCAAACGCACAACTGCACAGGATTGATCAAGCCTGTTGTGGCTCCGGCGGAACGGGGCCGCCAAATTCACCTAGAATGAGCGTCGTGGGCGTACACTGAGTCAAACGCTCGACGCGTTCCCACATATTGATGCCCGCAGCCGCACAAGGCTGCGGGCATTTGTGTCTGTAGCGCGTCGCGTCATTTCGCATTGTGCATGTGAAGCGTTCGACAGCACGCGGTCACGGTTTCGACGACACCGCACGCTATCGAAATCCTGGTGGATGACGAGGTAGAACGCGGCGCTTCAAGCCGCGTCCAACGGACATGGATCAGATCGAATGTGTGGTGATCGGCGCTGGTGTCGTCGGTCTTGCCGTCGCGCGTGCGCTGGCTGCTCGCGGACGTGAAGTGATCGTGCTGGAAGCGGCGGAAGCCATCGGCGTCGGCACGAGTTCCCGCAACAGCGAAGTGATACACGCGGGCATCTACTATCCGCGCGGTTCGCTCAAGGCGGCGCTGTGCGTGCGTGGCCGCGAGATGCTGTACGACTACTGCGCCGAACGCGGCGTGCCGCACCAGCGCTGCGGCAAATTGCTCGTCGCGACTGCGCGCAACCAGATTCCCCAGCTAGAAAGCATCATGGCGCGCGGCAAGGAAAACGGCGTGCTGGATCTGATGCGTATCAGCGGCGAGGAAGCCCAGGCGCTGGAACCGGCACTGCAATGTGTCGAAGCGGTGTTCTCGCCGCAGACGGGCATTGTCGATAGCCATCAACTGATGCTCGCACTGCAAGGCGATGCGGAACGCGACGGCGCTGTCTGCGCGTTCCATGCGCCCGTCGAAGCGATCGAAGCGATCAACGCGCGTTTCATCGTGAAGGTAGGCGGCAGCTCGCCGACCACGATTGGCGCTGCGTGCGTGATCAACAGCGCGGGGCTGCAGGCGAACGCGATCGCACGCAAGATTCGCGGGCTCGACGCGCGTCATGTGCCGCCGCTCTATCTTGCGCGCGGCAACTACTTCAGCATTTCGGGCCGCGCGCCGTTCAACCGGCTGATCTATCCGATGCCGAACGAAGCAGGACTCGGCGTGCATCTGACGATCGATCTCGGCGGCCAGGCGCGCTTCGGCCCGGACGTCGAATGGGTCGATTCGATCAACTACGACGTCGATCCGCATCGGGCCGAATCGTTCTATGCGGCGATCCGCGCGTATTGGCCCGCGTTGCCCGATCATGCGCTGCAACCGGCATATGCGGGTATTCGTCCGAAGCTGTCCGGTCCCGGCGAGCCCGCCGCCGACTTCCTGATTCAGGGTCCCGCCGCGCACGGCGTGCGTGGTCTCGTGAATCTGTTCGGAATCGAGTCGCCGGGTTTGACGGCGTCGCTGGCGATTGCGCAGCGCGTGTGCGAAGTCAGTGGCCGCGCCTGAAGGCGCAAGTCTGCAGCGAACCGTGCCGCGTGAATTCGACATCGTTATGTAGCGAAGGTGACACCGCCGTGACGCGCTTGGCAGTCGCGCACACGCAGTACGATTCGCTTATGACGGGGATTTGAAGCATCACGCGCGCCGGCTTCATTGATATGCTTGGGGACCGCTGTCGTTAGAACGGCGTAGATCCCCACAATACCAATGGAGTGAGTTCCCATGAACAATTCCCGTCGTACGTTTCTGATCACGAGTATCGGTGTGGCATCGACGCTCGCGCTGTCGCGCCAGGCGTTCGCCGATGCACCGAAGGTCGCGGAATCCGATCCGACCGCGCAGGCGCTCGGCTACAAGGAAGACGCGTCCAAGGTCGACAAGGCCAAATACGCGAAGTATGCAGCCGGCCAGGACTGCGGCAATTGCAGTTTCTATCAGGGCAAGGCCACCGACGCGTACGCGGGCTGCCCGATGTTCGCCGGCAAGCAGGTCGCGAGCAAGGGTTGGTGCAGCGCATATAACAAGAAGGCCTGATACCAGGAAATCCAGTCGGCGTGGGCATGCATCGGAAGATGCAATGCAGCATCGCCGCACCTGCCTCTCGTAGCACCGGATAGAGCGCGCGCCGTGCAACGCGGTGTCGCGCTCTTTGTCGTATGAAAGTTGCTTGAAATACGATGTCGTGCTCTTTTACACTCGCATGGCTTGCGCGCGCGGCCTCACGACGGCCCATTCGAATCACTTCAAATCAACGCACCCCGACGCCTCGACGAAGGGCGGAGACATCGATGTCACAAGCAGCGAGGAGCCTCAATACCCGTGCGGTCACAGCGGCCGTCATCGGTAATGCACTCGAGTGGTATGACTTCACCGTCTTTGGTTTTCTCACCGTCGTCATCGCTGAACTCTTCTTTCCCTCCAGCAGCGACTACGCGTCGATTCTTCTCACCACGGCAACCTTCGGTGTCGCGTTCTGCATGCGGCCTGTTGGCGGCATCGTGCTCGGCCTGTACGCGGATCGCGCGGGACGCAAGGCGGCATTGTCCCTTGTCATCGCGTTGATGACGCTCGGCATTCTGCTGCTCGCCATCGCGCCGCCGTACTCGGCAATCGGCATAGGCGGGCCGATCATCATCGTGGTCGGGCGTCTGTTGCAAGGATTCTCCGCGGGCGGCGAGTTCGGCAGTTCGACCGCGCTGCTGATCGAAGCGGCGCCGTTCTCGAAGCGCGGTCTGTACGGCAGCTGGCAGATGGCGAGCCAGGCGGCGGCACTGCTGCTCGGCGCGATCGTCGGCGCGCTGGTGACGCGCGGTCTGTCGCCGGAAGCGCTCAAATCATGGGGCTGGCGCGTGCCGTTCATCATCGGTCTCATGATCGGCCCGATCGGTTTCTACATTCGCCGCAATCTCGCGGATTCCGAAGCATTTTTGCACGCGAAGAAGACCGCACGCCGCGCGACGCTCAGCGAGCTTTTCGCGCACCATACGCGCGACGTGCTCTGCGGTCTTGGCTCGGTGATCGCGCTGACGGTCACGATCTACGTGCTGATCAGCTATCTGCCGACCTTCGCGGTCAAGCAACTGAAGCTGCCTTATTCGGATTCGTTCACGGCTGTGATCGTCGGCAATCTGCTGCTGATGGTGTTGTCGCCGCTGACGGGCGCGTGGTCCGATCGCATCGGGCGCAAGGGTTTGTCGCTGTGGTCGCTGGGCATCACGCTGGTGGTGATCTATCCGCTCTTCGCATGGCTCGCAGAAGCGCCGAGCGTCTCGAAGCTGATTCTCGTCCAGGCGGTATTGTCGATCACGCTGTCCGGCTACTACGGCCCATTCGGCGCGCTGATGGCCGAACTCTTTCCCGCGAACGTGCGCTCAATCGGCCTTTCGCTCGCCTACAACTTCGCGGTGATGCTGTTCGGCGGCTTCGGCCAGTTCATCGTCACGTGGCTCATCGAGACAACCGGTTCGCCGCTTGCGCCGACGTACTACGTGATGTGCGGGCTCGCGCTGTCGATCATCGCCGTCGCGTGCATGCCAGCGAAACGTCACGCCGATCTCGATGCGATGCGCAAGCCCGTCGATGCGTTGGAGCGCCGCTAGCTTCGCGCGGGCATCAGCGGCGGCCGCCTGCCGAACCACGGACGCGCCATCTCCAGTTGCGCGGCGAGCCGCAGTAACGTCGCTTCACCGCCGTCACGCGTGGCGAACTGCACGCCGATGGGCAGTCCACGTGCATTCCAGTAGAGCGGCACCGACATCGCCGGTTGCCCCGTCAGATTGAACAACTCCGTGCATCCCGCCCACGCGAACGCCTTGTTCGAGACTTCCGTCAGCAGCTTGCGCATCAGCGGCTCGACGGGAACGGTGGTGACGGCGCGCATCTGCATTTTCTCGACGGCGGTGGGCTGCATTTCACCGATCTTGATCGGCGCGGAAGCGAGCGTCGCGCACAGAATCACGTCATAGCGCGTCATCAGATCCGCGAGCTTCGCGCTCACCTGACGCTGCGCTTCGAGTGCTGCGGGCAACTCGCGTTCGCCGAATTTGCGGCCGATATGTCCCATCGTCCACGTGGCGATTTCGAATTCCTCGCGATTCGGCTTGCGGCCCGTGATCTGATCGGCCCTCAGCACGAGGTTTTCGGCGCTCACGGACCAGATCATCAGAAACGCTTCGCGCAGGCTCGCGAAGTCGATGCCTAGCGATACGGGTTCGATGTGATGGCCCAGCGACGCGGCGAGTTGCGCGGCGTCGTCGAGCGCGGCGCGGGCGTCGGCGGACAGCGCGCGGGCGAGCATCGGATCCGTGACGAACGCGATGTGCAGCGGCTTGCACGGCTCGCTGGCGGCGGCGAGGAAGGTGCCGGGCGCGCCCATCGGACGGTCGGCGTTGCCTGAAGTGAGATCGAGCAGCAGCGCGCTGTCGCGCACGCTGCGCGAAACCGCGTGATCGATGCCGAGGTCGCCGGGCGCGGGCACCGCGTTCGACGGCTGCCGTCCGCGCGACGGCTTGAGCCCGAACAGGCCGCAACACGACGCAGGAATACGGATCGAGCCGCCGCCGTCCGACGCATGCGCGAGCGGCACGATGCCCGCCGCGACGGCGGCGGCCGAGCCGCCGCTCGAGCCGCCCGGCGTGTGATCGAGGCTCCACGGGTTGCGGCACGGCCCAAACAGTTCGGGCTCCGTATAAGGCATCTGGCCCATTTCCGACGTGCTCGTCTTGCCGAAGATGTTGAGTCCGGCGGCGCGCGTGGCCGTGACGAGCGGCGCGTCTTCGTCTGGAATGAAGTGGCGGTAATGGCGGCTGCCCATCGACATCCGCAGCCCTTTGACGGGCAGTCCGAGATCCTTGACCAGATACGGGACGCCCGCGAGCGGTCCGTCGGCCAGCGTGTCACCGCCCGACGCATCGCCGTTGCCATTCGCCTGTTCTCGCGATGCGCGCTGACGGGCGGCATCGTAGTCCTTCAGCACAATGGCATTGATCGCGGGATTGGCGGCTTCGGCGCGCGCGATTGCTGTTTCCAGCAATTCGCGCGCGCTCACCTTGCGCTTGCGCACGAGATCGGCGAGGCCGATCGCGTCATGATCGAGATAATCGGATTGCACGACGACGACCCCCGCGGACAGGAATGGTGATGGCGGCACGCGCGGGGCGTCGTGCCCTGAATCGAAGCGCAGGGCACGACGCAGCCACGTCGCGCCTCTAGCGTAACTTAGGCGTGGGTGCCGAGGAAAGTCAGCGTGCGGCCATGCGCGAGCGCTGCCGAATGCTGGTGATAGCTCGCGCGCTCGCTGCAGTTGAAGCCGTGATCCGCATTCGGGTAGATATACAGTTCGACTTCGTCGCGGCCAGCAAAACGCTCCTTCACTTCACCGACTGCCGACAGCGGAATGCCGTGGTCCAGTTCGCCGTAGTGGAACTGCATCGGCACCTTGATTTGCGCGGCCTTGTCGAGCTGGTTCTGGATGCCGCCGCCGTAGTACGACACGGCGATATCGAGCAGCCCTTCGGCCGCGGCCAGATACGCGAGACGGCCGCCGAAGCAGTAGCCGACGCCTGCGATCTTGCCCGTCACTTCCGGCATCGCGCGCAACGCGGCAGCCGTTGCACCGATATCCGCGACGGCGAGATCGACGTTCGTCTTTTGCAGGATTTCGATGCCCTTGTCGCGATCCGCGCCGGCGTAGGTGAGTTCGACGCGCGGCTGCGTGCGCCAGAAAATATCCGGTGCGATCGCGATATAGCCGTCCTGCGCATATTGATCGACGACGTCGCGAATGTGACCGTTCACGCCGAAGATTTCCTGGATGATGATGACGGCCGGACCCTTGCCGCTTTTCGGCGTCGACATGTACGCGCCAAACGAATCATTGCCGGTTTGGATGTCGATCCATCGGGAAGTCACGCTCACGTTGTTTCTCCTTGCATAAACGGTGAAGCCGCTATCGGGCGGGCAATCGTTTGCGGGCGTCTCGCCCGCAGCGGGCGCTCAGTGTGCCATCAAAAGAAGGCAAGTGCAGCGAGCGGCCCGCGCGGCGGCCTTCCCGTAAGCGGATTGAAACGACGTCCCGTTTCGGCCGGCTGCGCGGACAGGTGGCGGCGGCCAAAAACGGCACTCGCACTCTATATATAGAGCGCATAGCTTGAGAATGTTTGAGAACGATCTCAACGGCGTTCTATCACCATTGTGTTGACGCGTTATGACGTGTTCGACGCACATCCGGCGCATTAACGGACGATCGCGGCAAAGCTTTAGACCTGCACTATAGAAGGATGCCTCGTTTGCCCGAAACCCGCGCCAGCCGTCGCTTTCCGGGCATGTCACGCGTGCCTTTCACGACTAAGTGGGATAAACGCTATTGGTAGTGTTCCCACTTTCTCAAAAAACCCCCACAAATTAATTTGATGGCCTACACTTGCGCGCAAGCGCGGGGCGCCACCTGCCACAAACAGGCTGGAACGCGTGCTTGCCAAGTGCATGAACGATGCATCCGGCGGAGTCGTCCACGGGAATTGAGCGACACGTGAAGGAAGCGGGGCACAAGGGCGATACCGTTGTTTTTCGGGACCGAAATCGGAGACTTACATGAACACCAAAATCCAAAAGCTGTTGCCGATCAGCGCTGCGGCGATGCTGTTTGCAACGTTGGCGACGACGGCTATGGCCGACGAAGTTGTCAAGATCGGCCATGTTGCGCCTTTGACGGGTGGCATCGCTCACCTGGGCAAGGACAACGAAAATGGCGCACGTCTCGCAGTTGAAGAGATCAACGCCAAGGGTCTGACGATCGGCGGCCAGAAGATCACGCTGCAACTCGACGCACAGGACGACGCAGCTGACCCGCGTACGGCAACGCAAGTTGCGCAGAAGCTGGTCGACGACAAGGTTGTCGCCGTGGTCGGTCACTTGAACTCGGGTACGTCGATCCCGGCTTCGAAGATCTATAGCGATGCAGGCATCGTTCAGATCTCGCCGTCGGCAACGAACCCGGCGTACACGCAACAGGGCTTCAAGACGACGTACCGCGTCGTCGCGACGGACGCGCAGCAAGGTCCGGCACTGGCGAACTACGCAGCGAAGGGCCTGAAGGTCAAGAGCGTCGCGATCGTCGACGACTCGACGGCATACGGCCAGGGTCTCGCAAACGAATTCGAAAAGACGGCGAAGTCGCTGGGCCTGAACGTGATGTCGCATGACGCGACGAACGACAAGGCTGTCGACTTCCGCGCGATTCTGACGAAGATCAAGGGCGAAAACCCGGACGCGATCATGTACGGCGGCATGGACGCCACGGGCGGCCCGTTCGCCAAGCAAGCCAAGCAGCTCGGCCTGCGCGCGAAGGTGCTGGCTGGCGACGGCGTGTGTACCGACAAGCTGTCTGACCTGGCTGGCGATGCAACCGACAACATCGTCTGCTCGGAAGCCGGTATGGCGCTCGAGAAGATGGAAGGCGGCGCAGCGTTCCAGGCGAAGTATCAGAAGCGTTTCGGCCAGCCGATCCAGATCTACGCTCCGTTCACGTATGACGCTGTGTACATCATCGTCGACGCAATGAAGCGCGCTGGCTCGACCGATCCGGCGAAGATCGTGGCAGTGATGCCGAACACCGACTACAAGGGTGTGATCGGCGAAACCACGTTCGATTCGAAGGGCGACCTGAAGCACGGCGTGATCTCGCTGTACAACTACAAGTCGGGCAAGAAGACGCTGCTCGACGTCGTGAAGATGTAAGAGCGCTTGGCGTAGCGGGCGGAAGCGCGGTTCGCCGCGTTCCGCCCAACGCGAGCCGGCCCGAAAGGGCTTAGGAGGCACGCGGGTTTCGACCCGCGTGCCTTTTGTTTTTGTTTTTGCATGGTTCTATTGCGCATGTCTGTCTGCGCATTTCTTTTTGCGCACCGGATGCGGTGCGGGCGATATTGTCGTAGCGGCTACAACACGCGGGGGACGCGGTCGTGACACGTATGATCGATGACGAATGGCGGCGCTGGATTGCCGAGAACCTGTTGCTCGATGCCTCGCCGGAAGCCGTGCATGCCGTGCTCGTCGAGCATGGATTCGAGGGCGAAGATGCGTTATGCGAGATCGATAGCACGCTGCAAAGCCCTTATTTTCAAGCGGGTTCGCGCTTGCGCAATCGTTTGCGTAAGCGCGAATGGATGCTTTCCGTGTACGGCGAGCTGAATCGCATGCGTTCGGATGCAGGGTGTGTCGAGCGCCGCGCGCGCCTGTCGCGCGACGCGTTCTACGAGCAGTTCTATTTTCAGAACCGGCCGGTGATCATCACGGGCATGTTCGATTCGTGGCCGGCGCGCAAGCTGTGGAATCTCGATTACTTCCGCGCGCGTTGCGGCCTTGTCGAAGTAGACGTGCAGGTCGGGCGAGAGACGGATGCGAACTACGAGATCAACCAACCGGCGTTGACGCGCACGATGCGCTTTGGCGAATACGTCGATCTCGTCGAAAGCGCAGGCGTGACGAACGACTTCTACATGACGGCGAACAACGCGTCGCGCAACCGCGCGGCGCTCGCGACGCTATGGGCCGATGCGCCGGCGATCGGCGAATATCTCGATCCCGCGCCCGCCGACGCGGGCTATTTCTGGTTCGGCCCGGCCGGCACAAAGACGCCGTTTCATCACGACCTGACCAACAATCTGATGGCGCAGGTGATTGGCCGCAAGCGCGTTCTCCTGGTGCCGTTCACCGACACCGCCCACATGTACAACCATTTGCATTGCTATTCGCAGCTCGATGGCGGCGCAATCGATGTCGAGCGATTTCCGTCCTTCGAACAGGCGCGGGTGATCGAGTGCACGCTCGAACCCGGCGAACTGCTGTTCCTGCCGATTGGCTGGTGGCACTACGTCGAAGCGCTCGATGTTTCCGCCACGATGACCTACACGAACTTTATCGAGCGCAATGACTTTGGCCGCACGTACAGCACGTATCGCGAGCTTTGAGCGGCGCTAGCGTGCCCAATGCTGCGTAAAAAAACGGCGGACCGATACTCTGGTCCGCCGTCCCCCCTGACGCTTCGGTTGCCGTCGTTAGTTTTTCTGTGTGATGGGTTGTGCTGTGCCGTTTGAATCGCAAGGGTTATGCCATTGCGATCGCGCAGCGACGCGTCGCGCGAAACCCAAATGGAATCAGGCGCTTCCGTTCTGCGTGTCAAAAGAACGAGATTCGCTGGAGGTTGATGTGTCGCGGAACATGCGGACATATGCCGCTCGCGTAACGTAACGCGAGCGACGTGCGTTCAGATGCCGAGCCGACGCAAAACCTTGGGCCCGATGAACGCGACGAGCGCCGCGCACAGCGCGACGACGGATAGCCCGATGGGAAGATTGGTGACCTGCGCCACGCCGCCGATGATCACCGGCCCGAGCAGCAGCCCGAAGTAGGCGAGCCCGGCGACGTGCGCGAGGCCCTCGGCGGCATGGATCCCTTTCACGCGCGCGGCCGCCGCGAACAGCACGGGCATCATGTTGGCGAGACCGAGGCCCATCAGCGTGAAGCCCGTCAACGCCGCGATGGGATACGGCAGAAGCAGCGCGCCGATCATGCCCGCGCACGCCAGCGACGCGCTCGCGGCAATCAGCTGCGGCGCGCCGAACCGCGCGCGCACCGCGTCGCCGGCGAAACGTGCAGCTGCCATGCCGCCCGAGAACGCCGCGTAAGCCGCGCTCGCGACGGCCGGCGTCGACGCGACGACATCGCGCATATAGACGGTCGCCCAGTCATACATCGCGCCTTCCGCGATCAAGGCGATCAGCGCGATCGCGCCGAGCGCCCACAACGCGGGCGAACGCCAGCGGTTGCCACGCGGCGTGTGTGCATCGGGATGCTCGGAATGCGGAACGTGCGGCAGGACGGACGGACACGCGGCCAGCAACACAGCCGCGCTGATCAGCGACGCGAGCAGCAGGTGCACGGCAGGCGCCATGCCGTGCGCGAGCGCTGCGCCGCCGACCGCCGCGCCCGCCATCCCGCCGACGCTGAACATGCCGTGCAGCGCCGACATGATCGGCCGGCCGAGCGTCTCTTCGACGGTGCTGGCTTCCGCGTTCATCGCGACGTCGAGTGTCGCCATGCCCGCGCCGAACAGCGCGAGCAAGACGAGCAGCATCCAGTAATACGGCACGACGAGAATCAGTGCGCCCGCCGCGGACATCACGAGCCCGCCCGCGAGACAGGCGCGCCGCGTGCCGACGCGCGCGATCCACGGCGCGTTCGTCACCATCGCGCCGATCGAACCGCCCGCCACCGCGAACAGCGCAAGCGACAGCATGGCCGGATTCAGCTGGAATCGATCACGCACGGTCGGCACGTGGACGCCCCAGGACGCATACATCATCCCCGCGATGAAGAAGAGCGCCATCGTCGCGTAACGGGCGCGGTTGCGCGCGCTCGCGGACAGATTGCGATGCGCGGCGGGCAAGGATGCGGACTCGGACGGACGATCGGACACGGAAAGCTCGGTGATTGAAAACGAAGGTGAAGCGGGAACGCAGCAAGAAAGCGTGATGAAAGCGCTTCCACATTCTAGCGAAGCATGATGCGTCGTGCGGGCAAGCCTCTGAACTAATATCTACTTTCCACTCGTGTCGCGGTTCACGGCATCGCGCGGCGCAAACATCACCCGACGAGGACGCGCACTTGAACATTCCCGCTCACGCTCCGCTGCATCTGCTGCATCAGGCCGCCATCGGCACGCTCGCGACGCATGCGCGCCAGCCGCAGGGGTTTCCGTATCCGACCGTGTTGCCGTTCGCGCCGGATTCGCATCATCGCCCGACGATACTCGTGAGCCGTCTCGCCGAGCACACGCGCAATCTGCATTCCGATCCGCGCGCCGGCTTTTTGATCGTCCACGCGCCGGACGGCGACGTGCTCAACGGGCAGCGCATCACGCTGGTCGGCACGTTCGAGCACGTCGATCCGGCGCCTCCCGTGACGCAGCGGTATCTGCGCTATCACCCGGATGCGGAGCGCTATCTCGTGCTGGGCGATTTCTCGTTCTGGGTGATGTCGGTCGAGCGGATGCGTTACATAGGCGGGTTCGGCGCGATGGGTTGGTTGACGCAAGAAGAACTCGATCCGCTCGACCCCGTTTCGTTCGACGAGGAAAACGCGCTTATCGAATTCTTCGAGCATCACCCACGACGGCCGGCGCACGTGCAATTGATGGGCATCGACCGGTATGGGGCGGATCTGAATGTTTCGGGGGCCCGCAGTCGCTTGGCCTTCGACACACCTGCGCCCGATGCGGAATGCCTGCACGCCGCCCTTGAAGATTGCATCGCACGGCACGCCAACGCGTGACGGGTAATGCGGTGCGATTTTTACCGGAAAATCGGGTCGGCATTTTACATTTTGCCAGTTAAAACTCGCATGGCATGAAATGTTTTGGAATAAATTAACCATTGCTTTTCATGTCTTGCCAGTTAAATATGAATCGATTCCTCAGATGAGCGTTATTCAGTAGCAGAATAATTGGGCTTGTGAACACGGTTGATTGCCAGTCGCTTGAAAGTTTATGAAATTGAGATTAATTAATTTTCGCCAGTGGCTTTTCCGAAGTTTCTATTTTGTGTTAATCTCGCCAGCAAATTCCGAGGCATGATCACTTTCCGGACTAATCGGCCCAGACCGTCCGTCCATTTATCGAACCACAAGGAAACTATGTCCTCCTACAGGGAACTACTCGCGCAGCGCGAAAAGCTCGAGAAACAGATCGAAGAGGCGAAAGCGCGCGAGTATGCGGAAGTGTTAAACGAGATCAAGCAGAAAATGTCTGATTACGGTATTACGCTGGCTGAACTCGGCGCTGGCGGACGTACGAAAGCTGTAAAGGCAGCGGGCCGTCCCCGCGCCGGCGTCGCGCCTAAATATCGTGACCCCGAAAGCGGCAGCACCTGGTCGGGCCGCGGTAAGCCGCCCCGCTGGATTGCCGGACAAGATCGCGAAAAATTTCTCATCGAGAAATAATATGACTTAATGCTTGCACCGCAAGCAATGGATTTAAGAAAAACCGCGCTCCATTTGGAAGCGCGGTTTTTTTATTGGGCCATGTCTTTTCAATTCTTAGGAAAGAAGGTGACCGGTGCGGTGCGCGCTTCGATGCGAATGAGTCGCGTTATGATAAGCACATGATTTAAAAGGTATTTTTCGTTTGCTTAACTGCCGTTTCACAAAGCGGCGGGTAGAATAAATAGTAACCAAACCGCTCGCTTTCAGATGCCTTCCAACCCGACCACCCAATCCGCGGAGAAACGGCGCGTAGCCCGCAAAACCACTTATGTCAGCATCGGACTCAATACGGTGTTGATGTCGGTGCAGATTGTCGTGGGCGTGATTGCGCATTCGCAAGCGCTCGTCGCGGACGGCGTGCATTCGCTCGCCGATCTCATTTCCGATTTTGTCGTGCTGGTCGCCAATCGACATAGCGGGGCCGAACCGGACGCCGACCACAACTACGGACATAGCCGTTATGAAACGGTCGCGTCGCTATTTCTGGGCGGCCTGCTGATCGCGGTCGGCGGCGGCATGTTGTGGCGCGCCGGCGAGCGGCTCACCGATCTCGACAACATCCCCGCCGTTCATGTGAGCGCGCTCGTGGTTGCCGTCGTCGTGTTGCTGTCGAAGGAAGCGCTGTTTCGCTACATGCTGCGCGAGGCGCAGCGCGTGCGGTCGGCGATGCTGATTGCGAACGCGTGGCATGCGCGCTCGGATGCGGCGTCGTCGCTGGTGGTTGCGTTGGGTATCGTCGGGAGCATTGCGGGTGTGCGGCTGCTCGATCCGATTGCTGCCGCCATTGTCGGCTTCATGGTCGCGCGCATGGGATGGACCTTTGGTTGGGACGCGCTTCAGGATTTGTCGGACCGCGCGCTCGACGAATCCGATACCGCCGATCTGCGCGCCCGGATCTTATCGACGCCCGGCGTGCGCGACGTCCACGAACTTCGCACGCGAAAGATGGGCGACTTTGCGCTCGTCGACGCGCACGTTCTCGTCGATCCGATGATCTCCGTTTCCGAAGGCCACTACATTGCCGAAACGGCGCGGGCGCGGGTGCTGTCGGACAACCGCGTGCTCGACGCGCTGATACACGTCGATCCGGAAAACGACGCGATTGCGCGGCCGCCCGTCAATCTGCCACCGCGCGCGAAGGTCGCCGCGGAAGTGGAGTCGGCGCTTGCCGCGCAAGGCCTTAGAGCGGCTAGCGTGAATCTGCATTATCTGAGCACGGGGCTCGACGTCGAGGTGACGTTGCAGCCGTCGAGGCTCGACGCGCTGGAAAGCGAAGTGCGTCAGCTAGAGCGGGTCGATCTGGAAGCGCTCAAACGCAAGCTTGGCGCGCGCCGCCTGAGCGTGACGCATGCAGTGGATGTGTCGACGGCTAGCGCGGATCTGGTGCGCGAGCCGCGCGGCGACGGCTGAACGATTCCCGGCGTCCAGGGGAGCCGCTTATAGCGGCAACTGCGTATCGAACTTGATCTCGCGCAGCACGACGCTCGTGCGCACCTGCGCGACGGCGGGAATCTTGAAGATGCGGTCGTGGAGAAAGGTGTCGTACGCCTTGATGTCGGGCGCGACGATCTTGAGGATGTAATCCGATTCGCCCGTCGTGCTGTAGCACTCGGTCACTTCCGGGCAGGTGGCGATTTCCCGTTCGAACTGCTCGACACCGCCTTCCGTGTGCCGCGTCAGATGGATATGGGCAAGCGCGCACACATGCAGACCGAGCTTTTCGCGATCGAGCAACGCCGTGTAGCGCTGGATGATGCCCGATTGCTCCATGTCCTTGATGCGTCGCCAGCACGGTGTGCTGGACAGCCCGACCTGATCGGAGATTTCCTGCACCGAACGGCGCGCGTCGAGCTGCAAAAGACGCAGGATTTTTTGAGAGAACGTATCGAGTGTCAACTGCGCCTCCGTTGTCGCGTCGCCTTTTCGTCAATGGTAGAGGTGGCGGAAACGAAACGCAATGCAAACCGCCCGTACTGAGGGAGATTCCCTAATTTGGCGCTTACTCGGCGGGTTTTTGTCCTGAGTCGTCCCCGTCAGTGTCGGCTGCTACGGCGCTCTGGCTGGCCCGCAGCTCCGCGAGCATGTTGCAGAAGAGCGCGCCTTGCTCGATGGCGTCGTCGAGCGCGACGTGCGTGTGCGGATGATCGTCGAACCAGTGCTTCGGGAAGCGTGGCTTGATGCACTTGCGATACGGCAGCCCCGTCATCGCGAACGCGAGCGTCTTGATATCGAGCGCCGACCACGAGAACGGACAGCGGCCTGTAAAGCGCATCATGTACCAGAACATGAACGTGAAATCGAAGCCCGCCGGCATCGCCACGAACACGGGCTTGCCCGGCAGCGCCTCGACCCATTCGACATACGCCACGAGCGCCGCTGCCGGCTGCTGCAGGTCCTTGCGGCACGCCGCCCACGCTTCGGGCTGCGTCTTCCACCAGGCCTCCTGCACGGGATGGGGCGCGGCGCCTTCGAGCAGTTCGAGGTTCGCCGAAAACGTGCCGATCAGTTGCTTGTCGGCCGTATAGGCGGCCGACGCAAAACTCAGCATCGAATGCGGGCCGGGAATCGGGCCGTCCGCTTCGACGTCGGTGCTCACATAGATTTCCGCGCTCATGCGCCCACTCCGTCCGCGACATACGGATTCGTGCGGCGTTCGTCGCCGAACGTCGAGGTGGGGCCGTGGCCGGGAACGAACGTGACGTCGTCGCCGAGCGGCCAGAGCTTGGCGCGGATCGAGCGGATCAGGTCGCCGTGGTTGCCACGGGGAAAGTCCGTGCGGCCGATCGAGCCGGCGAACAGCACGTCGCCCACCAGCGCGAGCCGATGTGCGCGGCTGAAGAAGATCACGTGACCAGGCGTGTGGCCGGGGCAGTGATAGACCTCGAGCGTTTCGTCGCCGAACGTTACCGTGTCGTTGTCGTCGAGCCAGCGCGTCGGCTCGAAGGCCTCGGCGGCAGGAAAGCCGAAGCGCACGCTCTGTTCAGGCAGCTTGTCGAGCCAGAAGCGCTCATCGACATGCGGACCTTCGATCGGCACGCCATAGTGCTCCGCCAGCGTCTTCGCGCCGGCGCAATGATCGATGTGGCCGTGCGTCAACAGCACCTTTTCGACCGACACATTCTGGCGCTCCACCTCACCCTTGATGACGTCGAGATCACCGCCTGGATCGACGATGGCCGCGCGCCCGGTGTTCTCGCAAACGAGCAGGGAACTGTTCTGCTGGAACGGCGTAACGGGCATTAGTGTGACTTTCATGGCGGGCGCGCGAAGCGTGAAAAGCTCGATTGTACCGGCCGCCGGGACACATGCCATTGGCCGGAAAGCCGACTGGCGCATGCGCATTTTTGCAGTAATAGTGAGAATTCATCGAGCGGATGGGCAGCCGGGCAACACGGAATTGTGTTTTTGCTATAATGCACGTAATGGGTGTGGGAAACCGCACTGTCTTTTGGGTGAAAAGGCATTTCGTCCTATAAAACGGGAACGGGCGCTGCTGCTTCACCATCAAGCAAGTGTCGTCGGGTGAATCCGATGACAAATCCAGCATCGATCGCTTTTATCGATGCGCACGTCCTGTCTAGCCAGGTGCCACGCGCCTGCCACGGCCTCGCTGCCGTAACGCTGGATGGGGCCTACGCCGCCTTCCTAAGCGCCGTGAGTTTCCGGCGCTGAGCGTGTTTCACGTTCGATGGCGGCTTGTGGGGTCTGGCCAAAACTGCGGGGACAGTTCCGTCAGACGTGAAAACTAACCGTGCGGTAGCGGCTGAGTGTGCCGCGTCCGGGCTTCCGTCGTCCTGCGCCAGCGTTGCGCGGTGCGCGCTCGCTCATTGCCGCCGGAGTCGCATGCAATAACGCAGTCATACGCGTGGTGCGGCTCGCATTGGTATCAAATTGTCTTATGAAAACTCGGCTACCCCGACGTGTTGGGAGCGTTTTTGCCTTTTTGGCACTCGCCGGTTGTGCGGTGCCTCCGGGCGCGAGCACCCAGGTCAGCGGTGTGTCCGCCACGACCAGGGATGCGCACACTGCGGTTGCCCCGCAGTCGTATGGCTCCGGTCTGAACAATCTGCCTGACACGGCAGAGCAGAAGGGCAAGCTCGCTGACGCAGAACCGTTGACCGACGGTCCGAATATCGGTGATTTCCATCAGATGGGCCGTGCTTCCTGGTATGGGCGCGGCTTCCACGGACGCAAGACGGCCAACGGCGAGCGTTTCGACATGCACGCGTTGACGGCTGCGCACCGTACGCTGCCGCTCGGCTCGTACGTGCGCGTGACCAATCCGGCGACCAACGATACCGTCGTCGTGAAGATCAACGACCGTGGTCCGTACGCGCGCGGCCGGGTGATCGATCTTTCTTACGCGGCTGCGAAAATTTTGCACCTTGCGTATATCGGTACGGCACGCGTGAAGATCGAAGGTCTGACGCAGCGTGAGGCGAAGGCCGAGATGAAGGAAATCCTGGCGTCGAATCAGGGCGATTCGAACGAGAAGTAAGATCGTCTTTGAGCGATGGCCGTGGACACAATGCAGTGTCCCCGGAAGAAAAGGCTGCGTCAGGCAGCCTTTTTTATTTTCACTCGTCCTTTTTCAGGGCCAGCGCGCGCGTGTACAGCGCGTTGCGCGACGCGCCCGTGAGCGCTGCCGCAATCTTCACTGCGCCGCTCACTGACAATTCCTCCAGCAACATGCCGAGCAGCGCGTCGTGATCGTGCTCGCCTTCGGTATCGACGGGCGCGCCTTCGACGACTAGCACGAATTCCCCGCGTTGCCGGTTGGCATCTTCTTCGAGCCACTTAGGCCCTTCGGCCAGGGTGCAGCGATGCAACGCCTCATGTAATTTCGTCAACTCACGGGCGATCAACAGACGCCGTTCGCCGCCGAATGCGTCGGCGAGCGCCTGCACGGTTTCGACGATGCGATGCGGCGCCTCATAGAACACCATCGCGTACGGATGCTTCGTGAGCGGCGCGAGTGTGGCGGCGCGCTGCTTCGCTTTGGGCGGCAGAAAGCCAACGAAAGAGAACGTCGATACCCAGTCGCCCGCGATGCTCAGCGCCGTAGCGAGCGCGCTTGCGCCCGGCAGCGGGACGACGGGGAAACCGGCTTCGCGCACGGCATCGACGAGTTTTGCGCCCGGGTCCGAGATACCAGGCGTGCCCGCGTCGGAAACGTACGCGATGCGCTCGCCTGCCTGCAGATACTCGACGATGCGCCGCGCGGACTCGCGTTCGTTGTGCTGGTGCACGGCGACGAGGGGCTTCGAGATGCCGTAGCGCGACAGCAGTTGTCCTGTGTTGCGCGTGTCTTCGGCGGCGATGCGATCCACGAGGCCGAGCACGTGCAGCGCGCGCAATGTGATGTCGGCGATATTGCCGATCGGCGTGGCCACGACGTAAAGCGCGGAGGCGGGGTACTGCTGTCCCTGCGCGAGTTCGGAAAGAGGAGTCATGACACGGAAGACGCAGACAGACGAAGCGAGGCCGACATTGTGCCACGCAGCCGAGTGCGCACGAGACCACGTGCGAGACGACATGCGCGATACGGCGCGGCGCCCGCACAACTTTTCCGATGGCGCACGGTCCAAAAACGTCGGGGCAGCGTTCGAAGCGCACGCGATGACGTTTTTGCAGCGCCAGCGTTTGCGCTTCGTCGCGCGTAACGTCGTGTGTCGCGGCGGCGAGATCGATCTCGTGATGCGCGAGCCGGACGGCGCGCTCGTGTTCATCGAAGTGCGCGCGCGAGCGCACGGTCGATATGGCGGCGCGGCGGCGAGTGTCGTGAGGCAGAAGCAGCAGCGTATCGTGCGCGCCGCGCAGCACTTTTTGTCGGCGCATGATGGCGCGATGCCCGCGTGCCGGTTCGACGTCATCGCGTTCGAACGCGGGCGTCTGGTGTGGCTGCGAGATGCTTTTCGTGCGGACGACTGTTGAGCAGGCGGTTTCGCCGCGTGAGTACGATAAACTTGCGGGCGCGAAAAGGGCGGCGAGCGGGTGGTGTGTGAAGACGCGCCGAACGGTTTGCTTGCAGGCGCGCAGTACGGAAGCGCACAGCGGGCTCGCTTGACGCGCCGCTCGGAGCGGCTGCGGACCATCGCGCGGGGAAGGGCAACACGTCCATTTGAAGCTGCGCTGCCAGGCGGGCAGCGCAAGCAGTACACGATAGAGAGTCGATGTCAGTCGAACGCATTCAACAGCACTTCCGCGATAGCGCGGCAGTCACACTCGCAGCACTGGAAGCTTTGTCGATGCCGATCGCGGCGGCCGTCGACACGATGTTTGCCGCGCTTGCAAACGGTAACAAGATTCTGGCGTGCGGCAACGGCGGGTCCGCTGCCGACGCGCAATACTTCGCCGCCGAACTGATCGGCGGCTTCGAGCGTGAGCGGCCGGCGTTGGCGGCCATTGCGCTGACGACGGATTCGTCGATCATCACGGGCATCGCCAACGATGCATCGCTCGATCAGATTTTCGCGGCGCAGGTTCGCGCGCTCGGCCAGCCTGGCGACGTGCTGCTCGCTATCTCGACGTCAGGCAATCCAGCCAATATCCTCGCTGCCGTCGAAGACGCACATGATCGCGAGATGATCGTGATCGCGCTGTCGGGCAAGGGCGGCGGCAAGATCAACGAAGTGCTGCACGATACCGATATCCATATTTGCGCGCCGTCCGATCGCACGGCGCGCGTGCAGGAAGTGCATCTGTTGACGATCCATAGTCTGTGCGACGGCATCGATGCGATGTTGCTCGGCGAAGAATGATCCCGAAGGAGAGCGAGTTGATGAGCGCATATCGCGTGAAGAGTACGTTTGTGAGGACCACGCTGGTGGTTGGTCTCGTCGCCGGGCTGGCTGCGACGTTGCAGGGTTGCGTGCTGGCGGTGGGCGCGGCGGCGGGCGGCAGCGCGCTGGTCGCGACCGACCGGCGCACGCTTGGCGCGCAGACGGAAGACCGCGAGATTCAGGTGAAGGCGATGTCGTTGATCAGCCAGAACTTGCCGGACTCGGCTCACGTTAATGTGACGGTGTTTAATCGGCGGGTTCTGTTGACAGGTGAAGTGGCGGGTGAGGTTTCTAAGGCTCGGGCTGAATCGGTTCTGCGTAGCCTCAACAATGTGAATGCGATCATTAATGAGTTGACCGTCGCGCCGGCGAGTTCTTTCTCTTCGCGTAGTAACGATACGTATCTGGAAGGGCGCGTGAAGACCGCGCTGATCGCTGAGAAGGATATTTCGGCGAATAACTATAAGGTGGTCTGCGAGCGTGGTTCTGTCTATCTGATGGGGCTCGTTACTGTTGATGAAGGGAATCGCGGGGCGGATGTGGCTAGCCGGGTGCCCGGGGTTACGCAGGTTGTGAAGGTGTTTCAGTATATTCAGCCGCAAGAGGCTGCTGCGGCGTCGGCGGCGGCTGCGTCGGCGGCTTCGGGGGTGCCGGCTGCTGCGGCTCAGCCTGATGCTGAGGTGACTTCGGGAGCGGTGCCGGATTCGTCGGTGACTTCGAAGCCGTTGGAGCAGCAGGCGCCCGCGCCGGTGAGTAACTCGACGCAGGTGCATCCGGGGAATCCGAAGGCGGGGCAATGAGGGTGGGTTTTTTTGTTGCTGGGCTTCGGGTGGTGATGGGTGGGTTGGTTGTGGCTGCTGGGTTTGGGGTTGTTAGCGCCGCTCATGCTGCCGATGCGCCTTCGCGTGGGCCGGCCATCGCTCGGGCTAATGCTTGTATGGGATGCCATGCGGTTGATCGGAAGCTTGTTGGGCCTTCGTTTCAACAGGTGGCTGAGAAGTACAGGGGGAATGCTGGGGCTGCTGTTTTGCTGTCGAAGAAGGTTAAGGAGGGCGGCTCCGGCGTGTGGGGCGCGATTCCCATGCCCGCTCATCCTGCTATGAACGACGCGGATATTCGGACCGTCGTCGATTGGGTGCTGGCTGGGGCGCCTTCTTCGAAGTGACCCCGGCTTGTTGGTCTGGCACAGTAATTTTTCGTCGTGCTAGAATCGGCTGGTCGTGGGGCGGTAGCTCAGCTGGGAGAGCGTCGCGTTCGCAATGCGAAGGTCGTGAGTTCGATCCTCATCCGCTCCACCAAGAAAATCAAAGGGTTACAGGTGATTTGCCTGTAACCCTTTTGTGTTTCTGCGGCCGGTGTAACCGCTGTGTAAGCGAATTTAAGCAATTCCGATCCATCCAAGTCAAACCGATCGGTCGCGCTCTGACTGTAACGCTCGCGGGTCAGCTCCCGCTAGGGACATGCTTGCGTCGTCGTACCCTTCACCGTTACGACGAAACGCCCGGCCCATCCCATACCTGGCGAGGTCCTTCTCTGGCCGCCATCGTTTCCTTTACTGCTCTGTTCGTCTAGGCAGCATAAAGCCCTGCCTTGCCATGCCGTTAGTGCGTTCACAAGTCCCGTCGTTCTGACGGGGTTACGAACGCTGCGGTTGTCTATTTTGATAGCCGTCCGAGCACTGAGTGGTTAGCGCATGAACATCAAAAAGTCAGACTTTGTTTCCCTTTGGCGTGCCGTCGAGGGTATCGCTTCACAAATTTCTCCCCCAGAGATTGTCCCAAGGAGCGAGGAGGGCCAAGGTTCCGGTCGGCTCCTGCTCGGTCGCGAAGCACACACAGAGGCGTTTAGTGTCCCCGAACCTATCCGTACCGTGCATCGATTCTTATATAGCCATTCAAAGGCCGCAGACCTTTTAGTTAGTGCGATAGACGTATTACCGAGGGGGGCGCAACCAGTCTGGCTGGACATCACCGAAGGCATGGGAGCACCAAAGGCAACTACAAGATCTGAGGCGGAGGGACGGAGAATACTAAGCCTGTGGATTCGAGCGTTCGACGACTGGGAGGCCACCTTCTTTGCATGGTTGTATAACCGCGAGCGACCGGCGCCTGTCGCAACGGATCCGTATCTCAAGTACATAAACATGGGCACTTATAGCGGTGCCAACATTGGCTTCGTCTACCCTGTTCTGGTGCATCTTCTTGAACAGTCGGAAATCCCTCATCCGTTTGGCAGCTGCGTCGCACCAACGGAACACGAAACGCATAATACGGCGAACGTTGTGATAGCGCCCCGATTCCGAGGGCCGCTGGCTGAGGTGCTGACTATCGCATGGGAGCGTGCTCGGGACCGTAGCAGCGCTCGCTCCATATTGGCGGCACTAGTGGAACTCGCTAGACGCTCCCCAGTTCCTTCGCCACTGACGGAGGCTTTAGACAATGGCCAAGAAGTGAAGTGGGAAGACGACGATGGAAATTTGCATGTTTTCGGAATCGCAGAAATGCGTAGCCGGATGCGCGGAGACAACAGGCGGCGTACATAACTGTACATAAGTCGACGTAACTGGGCGTATCGCCCAGCGTCAGGCCTCGGCCCGATAGATTTCCTCCCACGCGATTCGCGTAGAGCGGTGGCGATCCAGAGTGACTGGTATGCCCCGCTCGCAGCGCGAAGCCTGATGCTTCGTATCAGCTTGGAGAGAAATGAACATGTCGCTGAAGCCCATCCTTAATTCAGTGGAACAAGAGTGCCCCCGCTTAGCAAAAGAAGCGGCTCGTCCGACGTTGTGCCACCCAGCAATGCGCCCCACGCATGTAGACACTGTTGTGGCGGCCAGCATGTTGCTCGTCGATTCAAAAACGCTGCTTAAAAGCCATAGCCAGAAGGGGAACTATAGCGGCATTCGTCCGGTGCGTTTGCCGTCGCGGAAGCTCGCGTGGCCATTGGCCGATATTGAGAAACTTCTCAATATTGACGGATGTGACAAATGAAGTCTCCCATGGACATGTTGAGTGGGTGTTCGCTTTCGCTGCCGATGCAATCATCTAGCAGATCAACGCGTGGCTTACAGCCAGCGTGGAATCTGGCGACACAGCTTGAAGGGGACGGCGCGATGAACTCAGGCGCGCAGGTTTCATCGATCGCCAACAGGCGGGAAGATGGCGCAACTTCTGTTGATGACTCGTATGGTAAGTCTATCCAGTCAACGATGCTCCCAATGGTAGCGGCATTGTTCGCCACCGCAGTATCGATCGTCATTGCTGGATACGGGGGGTGGCAGCGTGGCGGCACACAGATTGAGCAAGTGCTTAATGTCGCGCTTGCCGGCATTGCTGTCGTATTCTTGCACCTATTGCCCATGTGTTGGAACATGTTCCGCTTGCCCTCGCGGGTCTTCGCTTTCGCATTGTGGTCCGTCAGTCTGTTTGTGATTCTGTACGGGCAGGCCACTTTCTTCGTGCTGTCGCAGCAACATGCGGGTGAACAACGCTCGGCAACACTTCCAGCCATCGTTTCCAGCCTTCCGCCGTTGCCAAACGGGCGCTCCCTCACCGCCGTTGCGCAGGACATTGCGAGGACGACTGCCGCCCTCGCTGGTGTGAATCCGCGCCGCTGCGAGGGCAATTGCCCGTCTCCCAAGGCTCTACGAATGACATTGTTGGCGCGACTTGATGCGCTGAGCGTTGAGGCGGACGAGGCAAAACGAAGGGAAGCGGACGAGGACCGGCGCAATCGGCAGTTCGACCGCGACGAAGCGCTGCGCTCGACCCTGCGTGAAGACCAAGCCGCGTCAACTGTCGCATCTTGGCTCGGCACGACCGAACGCCGACTCGAACTGATTTCGGCGACTGCGTGCGCGGTTGTTCTCGAAGGCGCTGCCATCGTTAGTTGGCTATTGGTGTCAAACGCATCATGCCGGGCGCGTACTCGCGAAGCAGTCCCATTTGTCGGTAAAGCAACTGCGGCCGAGCGTGAAGCCGCCCTATCTGAACATGAGGCGATTGCGCGAGCGCCGCACCTCGCAAATTCCGTTCACTTGGCGCACGCCGACAACGGTGCCGCAGTCACGAGGGGGCGGCCAGAGGTCACGAGGGAAAGCGCCGACAGCCCGGCGCGGTGTGAAGACGAACATCTGCTAACAAAAATACGTGCAGCTGTCGCGACGGGACAACTCAAGCCAACGCAAGCGTCAATCCGCAAATTTCTCCGCTGTGGGCAACCGAAGGCCGCGAGGTTGAACCGCCAGTATTCTGCCCGCTTCGGCGACGCGAGCGACTGAGCTGCGTGGGAATCCGCGGCGGCACGACTGGGCGCGTCCCGTTTAACACCTACCGCGTATACGAAGTCTCGGGTGTTCGAGCGGCCTAAGTGTGGCGACTCTGGGTGCCGTCGGTTGTCGGCGCGTTGCCCCGTTGTTTCCCTTGCATTTTCTTTCATTTGAACGGCTCAGCACGACATATCGTCGTTGACCGGGCCGTACTTGCCGTTCGTATCAGATGGCAAAGGCATAAGGCATGTTTCATACACGTCGAGATCCGTCCGAGGCGGCGGACATCAATATCATTTCTACAACCCAGGTAGTTGCCCAGAACACTGAATGGTTGCTGCCAGGCTTCTTACCAAAGAAGAAGTTGTCGTTGCTCGCTGGTATGCCGGGCGCAGGCAAGACGTCGATAGCCCTGTACTTCGCGGCGGTCATCTCGTCGGGTGGGATATGGCCCGACGGCAGCCGAGCTGAATCGGGGCGTGTACTGATTTATGCTCCGGAGGACGGAGTTGCGGACACGATTAAACCTCGGCTGGCAGCAATGGGTGCAGATCTTCGTAACGTCGAGGTGATCGGAGATACAGCAGAGTTTAGCGGGCGCAGCCGACGGTTCGACTGCCAACGCGATTTGGGCTTGCTGCAGCAAAAGCTGATCGGCAAAGGAGGCTACGCACTTGTTGTCATCGATCCCGTCACGTCGATCGTGTCAGGTAATTCAAACAACAACAAAGCCGTGCGTGACGCACTGGAGTCGCTGGTGCGTTTTGCCGATGCGGTGTGCGCCGTTCTGTGCCTCACTCACGTAAGTAAGGGGTCTTCGCGGCGGTCACCATTGGAACGCGTGATGGGCGATCTCGCATATGGCGCCGTGCCGAGAATGGTTCTAATGGCCTCCAGAGTTCGAGGTAGCGCGGACGCCGATCAATGCGGCGTCTTGGTAAGGGCAAAGACAAATATCGCTCCGACGGACGGCGGGTTCGAATATCAAATTGAGCCGGTTGAGGTACCGGTCGACGGCAAGCGGATTCAGACTTCGCGTCTTGTCTGGTCTCCTGGGATGTTGAGTGGCTCGGCCGACGAAATCCTCAAATTGGCGGCTGGGGCGTCGGCGGAAATGCCAGGAGGTGCGTTGGGAAGGGCAGCTGAGTTCCTGCAAAACGCGCTCGCTAATGGACCGATGTTGTGTTCGGAACTTGAATCTCATGCCGTCGCAGCGGGAATTTCGAGCAGAACGCTCACGCGGGCGCGAAAGCATTTAAGCGTCCTGTCGAGTAAGCAAAGCGGTGCCGGTCCTCACAGCCCAAACGTTTTGTACCTGTCCAACGTGCCGGAGAGGGCGGGCGGCGTGGGCAATGCGGTTGGAGGGCTGTCGTTCGAGCCGCTAGGAATGCCCACGGACCGATGGTCCCCCGGATATCCGATGGGCTACCCAGCGTACTGCTCGGCGGTGAACGGCGCGCCACCACCGTTCATGAATGGCGTACCGTCCGGAACGCCACCTATGATGACACCCGATGGTGTTCCGTATGGAGGCGTGCACACGCAGTATCCCCCGCATCTCGAAACCAGAGTGACAGGCTTCGGCATGGCTCCCCGAGCGAGTCAGGTATCCGGTGAGGCGCACGCGCAGGTTGGCACGGTTGGCACAGTTGGCACAGTTGAGCGATCGCGACTGCCGCAACCCGGCGACAGGCCAGAATGGGTGTCGGAATCGAATTGGGATTGGCTGCTTCAGGAATACGCGAGGGAATACGACCAAACAAAGCGATTTGATACGGAAAGCGAATTAGAATTTCAGGATCGGGTTGCTCGCCGCTTTCTCGATGCGTCGTGCTCCGATTGGGAGCGTTTAGATGAGCTTGGCAGAGTGCTTGTAGATGCCTTCAACCGCCTTCCGTATTTAGGCAGCTTAGGAAATCACTTTTAATGAGAGTCGCCCCTGGGAGATTGGTGTGCTGGCACGAAGGCGGACAGCGAGCCGCCGCGACGACGACAATTGAAGACGCTCAATGTCTCGGGTAGTGTTGGTTGCATATATCGATTGATCGATCTTGACGACGCCGTATATGCACGTCGAAAGGATTGCTCCCCCGTACGAGGCCGGTTAATCGAGGCGCAACAAGCGCTTGATGCCGGATAGATCCGATTTGTTGTGGTGGCAGTATGCTCAGATACTGCTCTCTGCTCCGACTCTTGCATGCGCATCCGCGTATCAATGGAAGAGCTCCGCAACTGATCATTGCCGCGCCATCGTGTAGCTTCTGCTGTGCGCAGAGCATACCCGACGATCGATATTTCAGTTTTCTCAGGGGGGGCGTTTCGGCCAGCATGTGTGCGGCCGGTGTGGCCGGTGCGGCCCGTAATACACGTTGGCACCCCCAATCTTTCCGAAAGAAGGTTGGGTAGAGTTTTTTGGTGCATGCGGAACTAATGTTGAAAATTTCTTTATTCTGAAAAATCCAAACATGCAACAAATTACTTCTGTTCAGACGACAGGGTGCTTGCATCCGATAGTTTGTACAGAAGTAATTTTTGTTCGCACCAAAAATTTATTGCATCAGATGTATATTTTATAGGACAAGTGCTCTCGACTACGCCGAGGCGCCTTCCTTTCCTTCTTCGCGAAAGCGTTGAAGGAAAGGACCTACGGGGATAGGTTTCGTATAATAGTGAGCGAGCGAAGCGAAGCGATCTATTAGAGAGTTTATAGCAGCCGCAGGCGAATATAAACTCGACACCCCATTAACTGGTGAGGGGTATTTACAACCCCTCACCAGCACTATTTATTTAGAGTTTATAGTAACCGGAGGCATCTGCCGGAGGTGGATATAAACTCGATTTAACCGGGGCTTGGCTGGAAGCCAATCCCGGGATTATTTCTTTAGAGTCGACATGATTAACGGGAGGAGGGGATGGGTCCACTCCTCCCTTATATACCGCAGCTACGAGTGTTGCGCGAGAATGGCATTCTTGGATGAAAAAATAGAGTGCATCTATGTTACGGAGGCGATTCCATTCGGCTAATGGCGCAAGGCAAGTGACCGCTCGATTCGCAGCATGCGATCGGTACAGCGGTTCGACAAAGTAGCCGACGATCTGGTAGCTACTGCACTCGTAACAAGGCACAAATACTGCGCGTGAAGCCACGCAAGAAGTCTCGCGTGTCGACAGAGGAGCTGCAGCTCAATGAGGCCTTGCTTGGAAACTGGCCGCATGCGATCAGAGAATCCGCAGGTTGCGAATCTTCGCGATTTGAGGCGAACGCTTCAGGATGTGTTCGGTGATTTACTCGGGCAGCCATCCGCGAGGGATGTTCATCGGAACGTCGCCTACGAGTCGTGACGGTACTCCGGTTGTGCTCCCGTGAGTTCTTCCCAGGCAAGGTGTTAATCAATTTTGAAGGCGAAAACGACTTGGCTACCCAAACCCAATCTGATACGTTTGCCAGCGATGTCTTTCGGTGACCGGTTTTTCCAGGAAAACCCACTTTGCTCGATCAAATAGGCGAATACACGATGTCAACGCATCAATTACAGCTCCGTCCAATCGATGACCTTCGCAGCGAAAGATTCTTTGTGCCCAATTATCAGCGCGGATACCGTTGGTCGAGACGGCAGGTCACGGAACTACTCTCCGACGTTTGGGACTTTGTTCAGTCCGGAGCGAAGGCCAAAAATGAGTTTTACTGCCTTCAGCCGGTCGTTGTGGCCCCTGTCGACGATGGGAGCTGGGAAGTTGTCGATGGGCAGCAGCGATTGACAACGCTGTATCTGATACTGCACTTTTTCAACGGTCGCTTCCAGGAAGTATTCAGGAAACAGCTTTACTCGATTGAGTATAAAACTCGACCAGCGAGCGCCGACTACTTGCGCGAGCTACAGCCAGAACGCGCCAAGGAGAATATCGACTTCTTTCATATGGCGGAGGCCTTCGCGGCGATTCAGGAGTGGTTCGCGGACAAGTTTAATAGGGTGAACGACATTGAGTCTGCCTTCCTGAATGACGTCAAGGTCATCTGGTATGAGATCGAAACTGAAGGCGGGAAGCCGATGGAGGTCTTCAGGCGCCTTAACATTGGAAAAATTCCGCTGACAGACGCTGAGCTGGTCAAGGCCTTGTTCCTGCGGTCGAGTAACTTCCAGGGGGAAGGCCAACGGGCGCTCCAGCTTCGGCAATTGCAAATTGCACACGAGTGGGATGCAATGGAGCGCCGACTTCAGGAGGATGACTTCTGGTTCTTCCTGACCAATGCGCGACTGGAGGCCGGTCGAATCGAGTTTGTACTCAAGCTCTGCGCCGAACGTATTAAACAGTCCGGACCTCGATGGAGCAACGCTTCAGTCTTTCACACCTTTGCCCAACGCCTGTCGGAGCCAGGTTCGCGCGCATGGACCGAGTGGGAGGGCGTAAAGCGTCAATTTCTAGCAATGGAGGAATGGTTCCGTGATGGCACGCTCTACCATATGGTCGGCTTTCTAGCCAGTCATGATGCGGGTGAACCTCATCGGGCGATCGCCAACGTGTCGCGGCTGTCGGCCGAGGCGGCGAGCAAACGCGCTTTCCGGCGAAAGTTGAAAGCAGAGATCTTTCAGCGGGTTTTCCGGCACAGCCGGGATGCAGCGCCGAGCGCTGGCGTGGGCCTTAGTGAGTTCGTGCAAGCGGAGCTTGGAGGCCTCGACTACGACTCCGATACTGTTCAGATTCGAAACGTCCTGCTGCTGTTCAATTTGGCGTCGCTGATGGAGAGCGATTCGCGTGCCCGCTTTCCGTTCGATGCCTACAAAAGCGAGAGATGGGACATTGAGCACATTCGTTCCGTTCATTCTCGAATGCCTCAGCGACAGGATGATCAGAAACGATGGCTGGGCAATGTTCTTGAGTATCTTGGATGCGACGCGTCGGGGGAGGACGGCGAAGGCGGAGCGACAGTGCGGCCAGATGGGCACGACGACCTGGTGCAGGAAGGGAAGGCCATCATTCGCGATCAGAGTTTCGACAGCGAAGCATTTGAGGCTTTCTTCAAACATGTTCAGGAGTGTTTTGATCCCTTCCAGGACATCGAGGTTGATGACAGCCTCGGCAACCTGACACTGCTCGATCAGGTTACAAATCGGGGTTATGGCAATGCAATCTTTCCAATAAAACGCAAGACGGTGATTGCTTTGGATAAGGTGGGGAAGTTCGTCCCTCTTTGCACCAAAAATGTCTTTCTCAAGTATTACAGTGCAAGAGTTGACCGCATGCTCGTATGGTCAAAGGAAGACGCTGCCACCTATGCATCCGCGATTCACGACTGCCTAACTCGATTTTTCGCAGAGGAGGACTTGGCATGAGCCAAGGGAAGCTGCACACGTTTTTTGGACTTCTCGAGGACGTTGACGTCATCGAGATTCCCGTTATCCAGCGGGACTATGCTCAGGGACGGACTGAGGCGGGTGACATCCGTGAGAGCTTCTTGTCGGCGATAGCCGGCGCATTGAAGAAAGAAAATCCGCCGCTGGATCTGGACTTCGTGTACGGCAGCGTGGCGCAAGATGGTCTACGGACACTGTCGGTGCTCGATGGTCAACAGCGCCTCACGACACTGTTTTTGCTGCATCGGTATCTGGCGGCACTAGACGGGAAATTTGAGGATTTCCGCGAACGCGCGTGGATAAAGGAAGTAGAGCGTACGGGTTTCGCCTACTCCACCCGTCCCAGCGCTGCCGAGTTTTTCGAAGCGTTAACAGTGAACGACTTCAATATCCCCGGCGTACATGAGGAAGCGACCTTATCCGCCTTGATTGTCGACTCGAAGTGGTTTTTCGACGCTTGGCGTAGAGATCCGACTGTCCGTTCCAGCTTGGTCATGCTCGATGCTATCGATGTCAAGTTCAGGAAGACGGAGGGACTCTATCAGACACTCGTGGAAGAGCAGCGCGTCACCTTCCATTACCTCGATCTTCACGATTTCGGATTATCGGACGATCTTTACATTAAGATGAACGCGCGAGGCAAAGCCCTCACGCCGTTTGAGAACTTCAAGGCGTGGATTGTCGAGAAAGTCGCGGACGAAGCCTGGTCGGATGACTTCACGGCAAAGCTGGATCAGCAGTGGGTGGATCTTTTCTGGACACTTGCTGGACGTAACGGCGCCGGCGGAGAAAGCTTCGATGATCTGTTCCTGCGCTTTTTCTATATTTCGGCCTATTTTCAGACCTGCCAACGCGTCAGCGGGTACTGGAACGCAACCAACGATGATCGCAGTTGGCTCTTAAGGCTTCGCGACGCACGGGGCTACTGCCCGTTAAGAGAGTTCGATGCGAACGGCTCGCTTATGCCGGCACAACTTGCCGAGATCGGAGTCGTACTCGACTATCTGGTGAGCGATCGGGGGGCGAGGTTCGTTCACATTCTCCAGCGAGCCTTGGCGTCAAGAGCGGACTACTACGATCTACTCCGGTTGTACGCGGTCGTGGCTTTTTTGCTTTCCCCCGATGTCCAGAAGCTGGACGAAGCTGCCCACGAGATGTGCTTGCATCGGTGGTCCCGCGTGACCAAGAACTTGATCCAGAATACCCGTATCGATGAACCGAGTACGGCGGTTAGCGCAATAAAAGGCTTGACGACGTTGGCCAAGCACGCCACTTCGCTCTATGAGACTCTGGCCGGGGATGCCCCGGGGAGTCTCGGGTTCAACAGAAGCCAGATCGAAGAGGAGCGCCAGAAGGCCGCGCTGCTTTTGAAGGACGACGAGTGGTCGAATCTGCTCGATGAAGCAGAATCTCACTGGTACCTGCAGGGGCGCGTGGGCTTCCTATTGAAGTTGAGCACGACCGATTCTTCAGCGCCCGGCAAGGAACAGTTTCAAAAGTACACGGCGGTCGTAAAACGGGTATTGACGCAAGATATTCTTGTGTCTCAAGAGTTCGTGCTTCAACGAGCGTTGCTCTCGCTTTATGACTTCCTCCCGGCGTCAACTGGAGACAATCATACCTTCTGCGTTCCAAACGCTACCTCTTACCGCGATCGCCAGGAGAACTGGTTACCGGTCTTTGAGGATTCTCGGTTCCGGGAATTTCTTGATGCCATCGGTGACGATGTACCAACCTCGCTCAGACAACTGATCGACAACAGCACCGCGACAGGCTGGCGCTCCTTGATGGTTCGCGACCCAGGACTGTTTGGCTATTGTGGAATGCGACTGGTACGCAAGTCCGCAGACAGCGTCCTCCTCCTGTCGAAGGTGCGGTTGTCTGGCTACTTCGCCGAATCACACAGCTACGCACTTTATCTCGAACTTCGGCGACAACAGATGACCGGGGAACTCGCCGATATCAAGCAGATCAGCTACCGAGCTGTGTATGGTGACGACTATCCAGGCCTCTACATCAAATCGGACACCGACTATTGGATAGTCTTTCGTCGCGACAAGTGGAGCTGTTGGCGTAGCGGCGGGGAACCAGCGGAGATGCCTGAGCCGATAGCTCAGATAGCGGCGCGCTTCAGTTGATGTGACGATACAGTTGATCGACGGCGCCAGAGGGTTCTTGTTCTGCTCGAACTAGTCGAAGTGCATTTGGGGCTCGACAAAGCCGCTTTTACAGATGCATTTTCGATGCAACGCCCGATTGTTGTTGAACGAAAGCAAAAAAAGAAACCCGGAAGCGGACAGACTCAGCAGGTCCGAAAGCCCGCTGAGTCTAATGGTCCGGTTTGCGCTAACCTTGCATCATCATGGCGGCTTCCCGTGCCAGCACCGTTCCTCCCATTCACCGAGCTCGTCGTTGGAAACGACTGTATCGGAGCAGCGTTCTACGGCGGCTCTCCCCAAGCTAACGGCATTCAACTTAATGGGTTTAGGTTCAACCTGTAAGGTCATTAATTTGAGGAGGTTGATGTTCAGCCATTCTGGTCGAATGGGAGAACACATGGCGCAGATAGACGTCGAACAGGTGGCTGGCGTGATCAGCTGGACGATTGCGACGCACCGTAGTGAAAGCGGCCTGACACAGGAACAGGTCGCAGAATCGCTCGGTATTGGTAATGAGGCGGTATCGCGTATGGAGTGAGGCCTAGTGATGCCGACCGTTTCACGCTTTGTCGAACTCGCCGAAATTTTGGCTGCGAGGCAGCCGGCCTGCAAGCCGAGGGAAGTAGCCGCAGCAGCGATCAAGCGGAATACGTGGGGCGGCTTCTTGCAAAGCTTGGTGGCAGCGACCGTGCGATGGTTGTCGAGATCGAGAAGCGTTTGGCGGGACGACTCGCCAAACGCTGATTCCGTCAATATTCGTCGGGCAGCAGGATCGTCGTAGTCGACCGATCCCATTCGGTGATTACCCAGATTCGCGTTGCGTCCGGTAACCGGTAGCTCGACAGAAGGCGCAAGCCTGTGGTAACTGATAGGTCGTTCTGGCGTCTGTCGTCGTCGGGAATGTCGCCCCAGTTGCCGCACACGTGTTGCATGACGACGCTTATGACGGGAATGCCGTGCGAGTGCAGCGCAGTATGCGCTGCGGGAGTGACACACAGGCGACCGGGATAAAAGAGTGGTTTGAGCCTCGCGGGCTGATTCATGATGGAGTGTTCCAGAAATGGGACGAGCGCGAGCCTCCGAAGAATCCGGATGCAAGACGCGCGAAAACCGAAGGAATAAAAGACCGGGCGCACGATGCGCCCGTTTATGACGTGACCTCGGCGAGTTGGCGTCTCAGGGCGGATGCCTTCGCCTGAGAGCAGCGCAGATGACGGCGTATGTCCGCGACGGTCGGGCGAACGTGACCGGCCGCGACGTCGCGGGCAAGTTGCGTGATCTCGTCGTCGGTCGCGTTGGCGACGGGGGATGACGCAAGCTGAACGGCGTCCGCAGTCGTATCGCCAGGGAAGACGGGATCGTTACCGGGCGTCGCGGGTACATGACTCTTTGTGACGACAGCAAATGTGGGCGGCGTCGAGTCCGGAGTGGCGACTGGCACGGGAGACCGCCGGAGTGCAATGGTCCAGAGCAGGCACGCCACGCCTTCGAGCACGCCAGCGAACAGCAAGCCGGAAATCAGATCGACGAGCCCCGCAGTCGTGCCCCGTAAGGCAGCGAGGTAAGCGGCTCGCGAGGGCCGTTCGATGGAACTCGCGCGCGCGAGGGATGATAGTGATACTGGACCGAAGGGTAATGATCAGAGGGAGATCGGTGGAGGTGACAGGACGGGCAGTCTGTCTGCCACATTCCATGGCAGGAGTTCACCGATGCGATTGATCTTGTGATCGGCGATGTGGGTCAGGAGATATTCAAGGTAGCTGAGGGGGTTGATCCCATTGAGCTTGCATGACCCGATCAGGCCGTACATTGCCGCAGCCCTTTCCCCTCCACTGTCGGAGCCTGCGAAGAGGAAGTTCTTCCTCCCCAGGCTTACGCAGCGCAAGGCGTTTTCGGCCAGCGCGTTGCTTATTTCGACGCGACCGTCGTCACAGTACAGAACGAGCGCGTCCCATTGATTGAGTGAATAGTTGATCGCTTTGGTCAGTTCCGACTTTGCTGACAGTGTCGCGCGCTTGTGTGTCATCCATGCATTGATGGCCGCTAACACCGGTATGCTCTTGTGCTGTCGTACCTGCCGCCTCTCGCCTGGCGGTGCGCCGCGAATATGGGCCTCGATTCCGTAAAGTTCGCCAATCAGCTCGAGCACATGCCTTGTCGCTTCGGTGGGTGTACGCACATGAACATCGTACAGATATCGCCTGGCGTGATCCCAACATGCCGCTTCACGGATCCTGCCGCCTTCATACAGCTCGTTGAAGCCCCCGTATGCGTCGGCCTGCAGGATGCCCTCAAATCCGGCGAGATGGCTCTGCGGGTGAATGCCTTTGCGGTCGGGCGAGTATGCAAACCAGACCGCCGCCGGCTCCGTTGATCCCGAGCGACTGTCATCGCGAACATAGACCCACAGTCGGCCCGTGCGGGTCTTCCTGTTGCCGGGCGCCAGCACAGGAATTGGCGTGTCGTCCGCATGCAGCTTGAAACTCGCCATCACGTAGCGACGCAGCGCCTCGGTCAGCGGACGACAGAGCTCCTCGCACTGACCGACCCAGCGCCCCATGCTGGCGCGATCGAGCGTGACGCCGTCACGCGCAGCAATCTCCGATAGCCGGTACAGCGGTTGATGATCTGCAAACTTCGAAACGAGGATATCTGCCAGTAGGCTCGGATGCGCAATGCTGCGCTCGATCGGTAGCACCGGCATTGGCGGCTGGGAGAAGTGATGACAGCAGGGGCAGACTGCCTTGCGCCGGATTGTGCGAATCACCTTGAACGCGGCGGCGACACGGGCGAGTTGCTCAGACACGTCTTCGCCAAGTGGTTGCATGGCGTTGCCGCAGTTCGGGCAGTTCGAACCAGTGTCAAGCACGTGCTCTTCGCGCAGCAGATGCGGCGGCAACGCCTCCTTCGGGGCCGTCGTACCGACTGGCGCGCTCGTACCCGACGCGCGGGCACGGCGAACATCGGCGGCACCACGCCCACCCGTCAGATCCTCCAGTTTGGTTTCGAGCCGCTCGATCTGGCGGTCCAATTGCTCGGATTTGCGGCCGAACTGCATCCGCCTGAGCTTGTCGATCTGAGCCTTAAGCTGCTCGATCTCGATATCACGTTCGGCAAGCTGGGCGCGGGCCTCGATCAGCAAGGCTTTGAGCGCATCGACGTCATCCGGCAGTGGGACATCATCGGTCATGCGCCGGAGTTTACGCGTGCGCCAGGCCGTTTACAACACCGATAGCGCCGCCGTTCGACGCGGCTGACGCCAGTCGATGCCTTCGAGCAACATCGACAGTTGTGCATGGGTCAGATGGACCTTGCCACCGTCAGCCTGCGGCCAGATAAAACGCCCTCGTTCGAGCCGCTTCGCAAGGAGCCAAAGCCCGTCCTCTGTGGCCCACAAGATCTTGATCAGGTCGCCGCGCCGCCCGCGAAAAATGAAGACGTTGCCGCCCAGCGGATTCTCCTCGAGCGCGGTCTGCACCTTCGCCGCCAGCCCCTGAAAACCGGCGCGCATGTCGGTGACGCCGGCAGCGATCCAGATGCGAGTGCCAGCCGGCAGGCCGATCATCGGGTAAGCTCCCGAATCAGCAGGCGCAGCATATCCGGTGACACGTTGCCGCGAACTCTCAGGCGCGCACGGTCGAACTCGATCTCACAAAGATCCTCTGGAGACCGTACTGTCGTGACTGCCGTCGGTGGCGTATGGCTGGCTGCTTCAGCGACGACATCCACAGACAACAGCGAAGGTGCCTGCTGTGTCGGTTTCGGCGCCGCGCCCTCCGGGAGCGTTGGCAAACCATACTCTCCTGCCAGATAGAGCCGCCGCCATTTGAACAGCAGGTTCGCGTTGATATCGTTGCTGCGCGCGATCAACGCTACCGACGCACCCGGCTCGAACGATTGTTCGACGAGTTGCCGCTTGAATTCGGTCGGAAAGTTCGGCCGTTTATATGCGCTGCCTGCGGAGCGCTCATCCCACGTCTTGTCCACTTTGGTTCCCACCATAAATTTGGTGGATACCAAACTATCCAAAACCTCAATCGCTATGCCAGAACGGCCCTCGTGAGCCGCTTACGCAGCGAGTCGCGACGTGACCGGATCAGCACGACGCGAGTCCTCCATGCCAGTCGCACGGTCGCGCTGGGCCTCGATGCGCCGGACGTCACTGGCTTCGGCGTCTAGCGCATCGAGGCTTGCCTGGCGCGTCATGCGCCGGCCATTTCGGGTTGCGCAGGCTCGCCGACAGTTCAGCTGGTTGACCGACGCCAGTTCGCGCGTAACCATTGCGCGCTCCGTCATGACGACCGCAAGGCTGCGTTCCGGCGCGGGCGGCATGTCGCCGGCAACGGTAGCTGCCCGCCTATCTCCGGCATGCTGTTGCGCGAGCAAGAAAAAGGTCACATGGCCGTAGCATGCGGTAACCAGACACGCTACCCATATCAGGGAACCTATGCTGCGGATGGAGATCGACGCCTCGCGCGCCAGCGCGGGCAACAGGTGCGCACCCACGACCAGTACGATGCCTGTCGCCACCCAGACGAATCGCTCAGTCAGCCAGCCGCCCCGCTGCCACCCGGCGAGGACCGACATGCAGATAGCGGTGCCGCTCGCGAAGACCGCCAGTAGCAACGCGCCTTGCCGGAGCGTCATGCCGTCGCTCCGCCCAGCAGCACGGTGCGCCGATCCAGCCGCTCTTTCAGGCTGGGCCTTACTGCCGGGACTTCACCGCCCGCATCGGCGGTCGTGACTGGACCGTCGCTGTGACCGGAGTCGGACGGATAGAACTCGTCGACGACTTCCGCCCCATCCTCGATGCTGTCCTCAAAGGCACCGTTACTGAAACCGGCATGCGCGGCGGTATCGAGTGCCCGCTGATCGAATCCGGCAGCCTGTCGCCGGGCATCGAGTTCGCGCGCCTGCATGATGGCATCTTCGAGCGTGCTGCCGGAACGCACTGCCAGATCCACGTAGTAGATCGCCGACCGGTAGCTCTGCGTGGTGGACTTGCCGCGCAGCTTCAGTTCCAGCGGCAGACAGGCGAGGAGGTTGCCCGATACTGCGCCAAAGTAATGCAGGCGTGCGGCTAGCGTGCGAATCGAGTTGTACGAGGTCGTACGGAAGATGAACGAACCGAGTTCGTCTTCGTCGCCAATGGCAACGTTCAGCCGCCCATACGGCTTGCAGTTTCCGGCGCGACCGAACGCGCAGCCGTCCGGCGACGGGCAGGGCAGCTCCTCGATTCCGGTATCGCCAACCCGCCTGCACGACTCGCCGTTGCCGACGCACACGGGGCGGCCGGTGTCGCGGTCGAACAGCGAATACTCGGCGCGCAGGTTGAGATGGGGATCGTTGAACAGGAACCGGACCGGAATCGCGCGCAGCTTGCCGGTGCTGACCTTGCGCAGCGACTCGTTCAGCGGATGCAGCATCCAGCCGTCGCGGTTCTGGACCTGTGTGGTGATCGTGAACTGGTCGTCCTTCTCCGGCAGACGCTTGCCGTTTTTCTCGACGACACGGCCGATCGAGATACGACCGATTACGGGAGGCGTGATGGCCAGACCCTTGAGCATGGCAATTCTCCTGTATGTAAATAGAGGGAGGGGGAAAAAAGAGCGAGTCAGGCAGACACGAGAAACCGGCGCGAGCCGGGCTTCGTGACGCCGTACTGCACCGTGAATTCCGGGTGATCGGCCAGTAACCGCTTGAGGTCGACGCCGCAACCATCGCGGCTACGACGAAAGGAAACGGAGCCGGTCTCAAAGATCGCCCGGTCGGCTTCACCCATCGCATGCTGGATGGCTTGCTTGAGCTTCGCTTCGGCAGCCTGACGCCTCTCGATGTCGGCGCGTACGACGAGGAGGTCGGCGAAAACCGACGACAGGTGACGGTCATCCGTGAAATCCACCGTGCCGCCGCTGCCGGGATACAGGCACCTGAGCGCACGATCGGCTGACTCCGATCCGTCAGCGGGCGGCGGCGTGTCTGTTTCGACATGACGCCAGAATGCGGCTTCCAGTGGAATGAGTCGTGCGATCAGTTCGTCGTCTCGCTCGATGCGGTGCACTTCGAGCTTTTGTCCGCAAACTAAAACTGCGACATCTGCCCCTTGCTTCCCTGTGACAGCCAACTGATGCTGGACTTGGATCTGTACATATTCCGGCACCCCGTCACGCCAGAGTCGCGCGCCGAACTCGCCCGCCGTCTTGCATTCGAGGATCTGCACGTCGGGCGTCGCGACCACCTCGCGGTCGATGTTGGCGAGCATGAACGGGAGTGTCGGATGCTGGAGCACGGCATTCACGCGCCGCACGCGGTTGCCCGTCTGCTTCGTGTACGACGCGGCCACGATGGGTTCGAGCAGCGTGCCCCAGTAGACAGGTTCCGTCGTGTCTTCGGGATCAGGGCGAGCCAGGTTTGCATCACGCCCAGTCTTGATGAGCCACAACTCAAGTGCGCTCATGTATGGATTGAGGCCCACGGCAGCGGCAGCGTCTGAGCCGCCGATCCCGGATTTCCTGACCTCAAGCCAGTCCTCGCGTGGCATGCCTTTCGTTTCAACGAGGCGCAATGCTGGACTGCACTTCCCGTGTACGGCGGCTCGGCTTAGAGACATGATTAACTCCAGATGTGAAAACGCCCGGCGGGGAAATTCCCGGCCGGGCGCCTATGCTGTGTTGGTGAAAGTCTCATGGGACGAGCTTCATCGCTTCGTCCCATGCCTTCTGCTTGAGCGTGGCTCCTGCGCCGAACCACGCGGCATCGCGCCGGTGGTCGTCGCTGCGCGCACGGCGTTGATGATCGACAAACTCGGTGATGCTGTTGAGCAGCCCCCAGGCGGTGTCGCTTGCTGAGGCCATTTCAGCGCCTTTGCCCTGGCCGCCAAACAGTGCCTGGACGGCCTTGACAGCACTGTCGTTGGTAGTCGAAACGGGCCGGTCGGATGTGCTGCCTGCGTTGTAGGTCAACACACGCCGGAAATAGGCTTCGGCGGTTTCGTCGCTCACCTTGCGTTCAGACAGGGCTTTCATGCGTGCCATAAAGCCATCCCAGTTCGATATTGCAATACCCAATTGGCGTTTGACGGCCTGCGCATCGAACTGGCTTCGGTGCGGTACTTTGACAGCGCCAGTGCCGTCGCCCAGCGCGATCGCGAGCGTGTTGTTGCACACGACACGCACCGACGTGAACTGCGCGGTTGTCGCGAGCGTGCCGTCGCAGGCGGTGGCGAGCAACAGGTAGCCGTTTACACGGTCGCATCCCTTGAGCGTGGCGCTCTGACCGGTCTTCGCGAGCGCCCACAGTTTCTTGCCGTCCTTCAGCACACCTGCTGTTTCAAGCTCGAACCCGCCAACTTCTGTGAGGTCCCGGTAGAACTCAAGGATCTCGGCGGGCTGTACGACCTGATAGCGGCTGGAGACGACAGATAGCGGTGCTTTCGTGTCGGAGCGGTAGAGCACTTTCTGCTCGGGGAATGCGTGGATCGAGCCGAGGCCCGTGCTGCCGGCGACAAAGCGCACTTCGGATTCTTCAATCTTCCAGTTCATGCCGGCCTGTTGTGCCCAGACTTCGAGCGGCTGGTTATGGGCGAGCTGGTTACCGAGGCCGTGCCACGGGGTGTCATTGACATAGGCCATCGTTTGAACGAGATGCATGGTGGTGCTCCTGATAGAGAAAGTGAGAAGCAGACAGCAAAAATACCTACATCCCCGAAGGGCTGTAGGCATGGCGTCGAATAGCGGACTAGGGAAAACGAAACGAACCGGCGAGCTAGGACGTTTGCTGCTTGCCGAAGGTATGGCCGCATGCCGTGCACTCGAAGTTGTCGAGCACGTGCGTGTCGATTTGCTCGCCTACGGCGGAACCAGCGGCACAACCCGCTGCGCCCCCGAACAGCGCGCCCATGAGCGCACCAGCAAGGCCGCCGAAGATTGAGCCGACGGGGCCGGCGACCATGCCAAGAGCTGCGCCAGCTTCGGCACCGCCTAATGCGGCAGCAGCGCTACCGGCGGCACCGGCAGCTGCACCCACGGCGCTACCAGCTTTGCGAGCATAGTTACGAGTTTTGATGTTTGTGGAGTTGCAGCGGGGGCATTCAAGCGATGTACGCGCAGGCGCGAGAGTACTGGAAGACATTTGGCGACCAAGAGAAAATTGAAGACCGTGAATGGATACCTATTAGTTGAGTGGGACCGTTAGTCCATCTCACTGTAGTGATATAGGTCTCAAAATTTCTGGAATCGATTCTTTGCGTACAAAAGCACGACTGGCGCATCGTACCCAGCCTCGGCCCATGCAGATTGCGCTAGGCAAAAGGCGCGCAATGCGATGGAATAACTTGTGCTATCGGTCGACACTATGCCATCGTGAACTGCTGACTCTCAAAGAATCGATAGACTCCCTTGCCGGCCCTCTTGGCGGAATAAAGCGCACGGTCGGCACACTCAAGAAGTTGATCCGCGTTAGTCCCGTCATGTGGGAAAAGAGCAATGCCAACGCTGGCGCCGATATGCACGGTTGTACCATCAGCGAGCGCGAACGACACTTGGAGCTGCTGGACGATGTGCTCGGCAACGGTGGCAGCGTCATGCGCATGCGCGACCTGTTCCAGAACGATGACGAACTCATCTCCCCCGAGGCGGGCCAGCGTGTCCGTGTGCCTTAGGCGTGCGTTGAGCCGCGTCGTGACGGCCTGCAGGAGTTCGTCTCCGGCCTTGTGGCCGAACGTGTCATTAACCTGCTTGAAGCCGTCGAGATCGACGAACAAGATTGCGCCGGGGACATTCTTTCGAAAGCGGTCGAGCATGTGCTCCAGCCGCGACATCAGCAGCAGGCGGTTAGGTAGCCCAGTGAGTGGGTCGTGGTGCGCAAGCCGAACCATTTCACGTCGCATGTCCCATATACGCGAGTCGTCGATAAGCGTCCAGATGAGGGCGACCGTTTTCTCGTGTTCATCGCGAATAGCATTGATGCGCAGTGAATAGCGATGCACGTGGCTGTGGACCAGCTGGCTAGGCATTTCACCTTGCCAGAAGCCCGTGGACCCGATGGACTTGCGGATTGCCCGATAGAGCGTCCGGCCGGAACATCCGGCCCAAAGGCGGAGCAGGTTTTTGTCTTGGATTTCATCGGAACGGAATCCAGTTATACGCGTGAGTGACGTGTTGGATTCGATCACGTATCCCCGGGCATCGGTGATCACCATGCCGTCCGGACAATGGTCGAAGATCATTGCGCGCAGCCCGAGTCGCTGTACTGTCGTAATCGGAGCAAGAGGTTTCCCGCGTTCCAAATTGCCTCCCTGAGTCCACGAGTTTTTCCTGATCGTGCAGGTTAGAAGGCCGGTGAGACAAATCGTGTCTTGTTCTGACCAGCAACTTCTGACGGTAGTGCTGGCAGATGGGTAACGAAGGCCGCCATAGTCGTGGTGAAGCCATGGGCTAAAGAGCGCCGGAAATATGTCGTTAAGAGGTTATTGAAAAGTTCTCCCCGGTCCATTCCCCGACATGCTAGATCGAGAAATCATGCAGGTCTTGCCCGATGCTGCTAGGGGCGAGGAGCCAATTTCCACTCCCGACGTACATCGCAAGCTCAGTGTCATGCTGCTCGACCCGCCGGTTGTGAAGACCGTGCAGCGACGGCTCGAAGAGATGCTCAAAGATTCGCTTGTCTTCATGGAGCAGCGCGGGAGGGCCAAGTATTGGCGCAAGGTTGCGGGAGCAAGCGGCCTTGCCGCAAAGGCGGCCGGGGCAATGACGCACGGCGAGGCACTGGCCCTGCAGACATTGCGTCGCTTCTCAACGTGGCGGATTCCGGCGTTGGTGGCCGAAACGCTTTCGCCGTTGTTCGATGTTGCTGGCAAGCGTCTGGCGACGGTCAATAGCGAGCATGAGCGACGCTACCGTAAATGGATCGACAAGATCGAGGTCGAAACCGGCAGCTTCGCGCTGCGATACCCCGACGTCGATCCCGATATCTTCGCAACGGTTTCGCATGCGCTCTTTAACGAGCAGAAACTGGAGATCGTCTACCGGTCGCGCTCGAAGATCGACAATGCTGAAGCGAAAGTCATCTACCCGCTCGGGTTGGTGGAGGTCGGCGGGTTGGTTTATCTCGTGGCAGCGATGCCACGCCATCCCAATCCGGCGATGTACCGGCTTGACCGTCTCGCACGCGCGACCATGCTACCCGAGTCGTTTGCCTACCCGCGCGGGTTCAGGCTCTCGCAGTACGTGCGGGAGCAGCGCCAGTTCGATTTCATGGTCGAGGGTGAGATTGACCTGAGGCTGCGTTTCAGGAACGGGGCAGGGAACCATTTGCTCGAAGCGCCGTTGTCCGGCGATCAGCAGGTCATACAGGGCGACAGCACGCTTGAGGTGCGCGGAACGGTGCTGTTGAGCCAGAGACTGCGGTGGTGGTTGAGGGCGTTCGGGCCAAACGTCGAGGTGCTGGGGCCAGAAAGCCTGCGCTCGGAGCTGGCGGCGGAGGCCCGGGCAATGACTGCGATTTACGAAGGGTAGGGAGCTTTGAGCTGTGTCTGTTGAAGGTGCTCGGACATGGTTTGACTGAAGGGGCGGTTATCTTGAGAGGGCGGCATGTTGATGCCGTTCTATTGCACCGCCTGCCAGGAGAAATCATGTGCTCGAATTGTAATTCCTCCCCCCTGCAACATTTGGCCGCATTTGCGATTGTGTTTGTGGCCGCTGTGGTGGGGACGGCGGCAGTTGGAGCGTATGCCGATCGGGTCAAGTCTGATGCGCAGCAGGGATAACTCGACCTGTATGGGATGGCGGGTTTGAAACAACCCGTCACGTTTGACGAATAAGCAGCCGGAAACGATATGCCAGTACGTCCAGCGCCCTTTACGTTGAAATGCACTCGATGTGGGTGGAAACATACATTTGCCCCGCATAGCGATGTCCTGATCCCCGGTCAGGACATGAAATCACTTTGCCCGCGCTGTGGCGCGCGGGAATTACGGCGGAGTGAAGCGACGCTGTTCGACCAGTTGTCGGGCAAGCTGAAGGACGTCATCTCGCGATAGGGCGAGCGGACTCCGATGGCTTCGCTCCCTTTTCATCAGCAATCATCTTGTCACCCAACATGCATCCTGAACAGGATTTCGATCGGCTGTACACGGACATATCTGCAAGCATCGCTGGTGCCATCGCCGATATCGCCGAACTCAATGTCGAGCACGAACAAGGCAAGCAGGAAATCGGCAACATGCTGCAACGGTTGCGCACGATTCAATCGCGCTTCGATCGGCAACTCGCCGATCTCCAGCAATTTGCGGAGTGGGACAAATTCACGCTCGCCTTCTTCGGCGAGACGAATGCAGGTAAAAGCACCATCATCGAGTCGTTGCGCATTCTCTTCAAGGAAGAATCGCGCGAGCAACTGCTGCGCGAACAAGCCTACGACGTCGAACGTTTCGAACAGGCGCTTAAGAACCACGTCGAGCAGGTCCGGCAAGGCATGAACCGCGTTTGCAGCGACTATGCGGCGGAAATTGCCGACATCAGGCAAAGCGCAGCAGCGCTCGCGGGCGTGGTGAAAGCGGAATCGTCGGCGCGTGTGCGCCGCAAGGTCTGGCTGGGTGTGCTTGGCGGCGTCGTGGCGGGTTGCACGCTCGCGGTGCCGCTCACGCTTGTGCTGCGAGGCCTGCTATGAGCACGGTGAGTGTAGAAACCGAGGCGCTCTACGAAGGCGCGACCCGCATCGCGACCTCGGCCGCGCCTGCGCCCGTGAAGGCTACGCGCGCGCCACTATCCCGCGTTCGGGCTGCCACCGAGGCAGTAGACGGTCTGGTCAATGCGTCGCTCCCAGCGCTCCATGAGGCGGTGATCGCGCTAGAAGAGCGCCGGCTGGCGGCGCCGCGCGTGGATGGCCGGATCATCGGCACCGGCGAGGCGGACTTCACCAAGGGCAATACCGTCTATCAGCTGAATCATAAGGGCAAGACCTTCCAATTGCTCGACGTGCCCGGCATCGAAGGCGACGAGAACCGCTACGCGAAGATGGTAGAGGAAGCTGTCGCGAAGGCGCACCTGGTCGTCTATGTCAACGGCACCAACAAGAAGCCCGAGAAAGCCACCGCCGAGAAGATCCGCTCGTATCTGCGCTGGGGCACGCGGGTCTATCCGCTCGTGAACGTGCGCGGAAATGCCGACTCCTACGAGTTCGATAGTGATCGTGAGTCGCTGGAATCGCATGGCGGCGTGCTCGCCGCGCTTAAGCAGACCGTCGGCGTGCTTGATACCGTGCTGCCAGAGGGCGTGCTATTGCCCGGCAACTGTGTGCAAGGGCTGATCGGCTTTGCTTCGCTCGCGGTGAACAGCATCAGCGGCAAGACGAACATCCACCCATCGCGGGACAAGGATCTCGTCATCCAGCAACGCAATTATCGCAAGTATTTCGCGTCCTACAAGGCGATGTTCGAGTTCAGCCAGCTTGGTGTTATCGCGAAACTGGTTGACGCGAAACTGCCCACTTTCCGCGAAGACATTATCGAAAGCAACAAGGTGAAAGTGCGCCAATTGTTGGCCGCGAACATCGCGGATCTGCAAACCGCGCTCGCGGATCATCAGCGCTTCGTGAACGATGTGTCGGGCAGTTTCAAGGACTGCCGTAATCTAGTCGAGACATCGTTGATCACATTCGAGCGCCTACTAGCCAACGGAATCTCCAACCGCTGGTCGGACTTCTTCAACGCGCTCAGCGAACGTGCCGACACGATCGTCGCAAAAAATTTCGGCGAGAACGAGGTCATCGGATCGGAGCTCAGGCGCGCGTCCTCGGCTCTTCAGATTAAGGTGGGCGAGGATATCCAGACGCATCTTCAAACTTTGCTCGAAGAGCTTCAGGAGCGTGCACGCGACGCCATGCAGCGATTGATTGTCGACGTTCAGCGCATGCAGTTCCTGCAAGGCATGAAGCTCGACGCTGGCGACCGCGCTGCGGCATTCCGGATCGAGCAGTTGGACATGAGCCTGAGCCTCAAGGAGTGGGGCGGCATTGCGTTGAATATCGCTTCCTATGCAGTCACGGGCGCAACCATCGGTTCGGCATTTCCAGTGATCGGTACCTTGATCGGTGGGATTGCGGGCGCCGCCATCGGCGCGCTTATGAGTGTGGTCGGGTTCTTTACTAGCAAGGAAAAGCGCATCCGCAAGGCCCAGGCGCAGGTGCAGAACAAGATCGACGATCTGCGTAGCGAGGTCATGCGTAAGCTTCCCGGCGAAGTCGCGAAAATCGCCGGCTCGATTCGCAAGGAAATGGCGGATTCTGTGCTTGCGCAGATCGATGCACTGCATGCAAAACTCGTGCGCCCGCTCGCCGTCATCGAACAGCAGATTGCCGCGATGTCAAACATCAAAACTCAACTTGAACACATGCCCTATGGAACAATTCAAGCAATTCAGCGTTGATAAGGACGCTGCTGTCGGCAAGCTGAACCAGTTGCGCGAACTCCTCGCAGAGCTTGGTGAACTGGGACTGGACGTGCATCAGGATCTGGACAAGATCGGTTCCGCATTGGCATCGATCGAAAGCGACGTGTTGCGTATTGCGCTGCTCGGCGCGTTTTCAGATGGCAAGACGAGTGTCGTCGCCGCATGGCTCGGGCGCATCATGAGCGACATGAAGATCGACATGGACGAATCTTCCGACCGGCTCGCCGTGTACAAACCTGAGGGGCTGCCCGGAGAATGCGAAATCGTCGATACGCCGGGACTCTTCGGCGACAAGGAGAAGACGCTCAACGGCCAGACGGTGATGTATGAGGATTTGACGCGCCGCTATATTTCAGAGGCGCACCTGATTCTCTACGTGGTCGACGCCACGAATCCGCTCAAAGAAAGCCATGGCGAGATCGCGAAATGGGTCTTGCGTGACCTCAACAAGCTCACTTCCACGGTCTTCGTCATCAACAAAATGGACGAGGTGACGGACCTGACCGAACACGCGCTCTATACGGAACAGGCCGCGATCAAGCGGGACAATCTCAAGTTGAAGCTGCAACGTGTGGCGGGCCTTTCGCCGGACGAGTCGGCGCAGCTCAATATCGTGTGCGTGGCCGCGAATCCGAATGGCCGCGGTCTCGAATTCTGGTTCGGCAAGCCGGAGCACTACGAAAGCCGCTCGCGCATCAATGATCTCAAAGCGACAACGGGCCGGATCCTCAAGGACAACGTGCCCGGGATACTGATCGCGAAAACGGGCTTCGACGTCGTGCGCGACGTCGTTGCGCAGAAGCTTGCCGCTGCTCAGATGCAACTCGACGAACTCGCGATCTATGCGAAGCAGAATCAGGAGGAGTCGGAGCGTATCAAGAGCGATATCAACCGCGGCCGCACCGATGTCAATCGGCTCGGTGGCGAGCTTGGGAAGGAATTGCAGGCGATGGAAAAGCAGTTGCTCAACAAGTTGCGCCCCTTGTCGCTCGACGACATTCGCGGCTATCTCGAAGACGAGATTGGCTATGCGCAAGACGGCATTGGCTACAAGCTGCATCTCAATATCAAGACGGCGGTCGATCACTTTTTCGAACAGTCTTCAGCCGTCACGAACCGTATTTCAGTTGAGATCAGTCGCCAGCTCGACAAGAGCGAGAGTTTCGTTGAAGCAATGAGCGAGGGCATGCTCCAATCGGCAAGCGGCGTGCTCAAGGGCATTTCGAAGGTCAATCCGAGTGTCATCAAAGGCACGATTTTCTCTGCACGCGACCTGCTGGGCCAGTTCACGGGCATCGCCATCAAGTTCAAGCCATGGCAGGCCACGAAGTTTGCCGGCGCCATCGCGACCTGGGCCGGTCCTGCGGGCGGTGCCATTTCGTTGGGCGTCGATGTGTACAAGATGTACAAGAGCCACGAGTTGGAGGCCGAGTTGAGGCAGGTCAAGGACGAAATTGGCGACGTCATTAAGAGCGCCTTCAAGGATATCTACGACCTCCTCGCCGACAACGAAAAAATGCTCGACTTCTTCGCGCCGCAACTGCGCGAGTTCCAGCGCATCGTTGCGACCATGAGTGATAGTGCCAGAGCCATTCAGGAGAGTCACGGGAAGTTTGGCCAGATCGAGCGGCGACTGAAGATGCTCGCCTGAAGGTAGGCGTGAGGGTTTGTGCTGCTCTGTCCATGAGCATTGCCAGAAGCAGAGCGCCGGTGATGGCGGTCGCACTGAGCGCCGCCTGTGCTTCCCGGGCGATCACAGGGTTTCCTCGATGGTTTCTTCGAATGTGCCGTTACTGAACCCGGCACTTGCCACGGCATCGAGCGCTGCCTGATCGAATCCCATCTCCTCGCGCCAGGCATCAATCTCCCGTGCCTGCTTCAAGGTCTCGTGAAACGGTGTCAGCTGCGTCGGATTCGCCTTGCGCCTGTACTTCGGCCCGTCCTGCACCTCGGTATTTAGGTATTTCTGAATAGTGTTGCACGACACGCTAGCGGGGCTTGAAGTCTAGCGTACGGGATAGCCTGAACGGCTTTGACAGGCCCGGGCAGCAAATGCGACAGGACCAGGAGCGGCGAAAGGGATTTGCCAGAATATCCCTGAGAATATGCTGGTCGGCATTAATTAACGTCTGAGATTCCCGGAGCCGATACAATGCAGGTGACCAGTAACGAGCGGAACGAAGTCCTGTTCAAAGAGCGTTCGATTTAAAACGCCGTACCCAACGATCAATGGCACATCACCGCTTTCAGTCGCTATCCAGCACTGCGCGGCATTAACGGCGTTTCCGATGAAGGTACTTCTACGAAAATCACATCGCGAGACCGAATCTAGTTCGACAAGTGATTCAATGTCGTCGCTGAACGCGAGGGAAACGTTAAATGGATGGACTGTCATTGTTGTGACGGATTCGCAAACGTAGCGATTAAACCCCCTGTTTAGCCAGCGAGTCTGCCCTGTGACGAAGCTCTGAACGACCGCTCCCGGCATCTTCGATCGTCCGTTACGGGCCGGCTCGTGCCTTTCACATGACTGTGGCGGTCAACGGTCGATCGAGATATACGTCGAACAGAGTTCGGCCATGAGGGGGCGCTTGCTGTCGCAGGGGAAGGTCGCACAAGCGTCCGCTTCACGCTGATAACAGCCGTCTGGATGATTGAATTATCGCCAGTAGCAATGGGAATCTCCGGTTCCCCGCCAAGCTAGGCTACGCTTTTTGGCGGAGATAGGGCGAAGTGGCTCTTCTCAGGGGAATTGATCCGAAACGGGACAGGCGATCCATTGACGTGAATTCAAACCTACGGCGCCAAGGCCATTATTGAGTTGTCGCGTATTGCACCCTCTAACGCGAGACCTCGATTACGTTGCGAAAACCCATGAAATTTCTGCGCACCCTGATCATCCTCGCCCTAACTACTCCTTTTTTTGCCGCGTGCGCTTCCTCGGATGATCGGTTCTCAAACGAGCAGATATTCGCATTCGGTCCGACTTATTCTGAATGTCAAAGTCTGCCGGACGGCCTGCCTTTCAATATCTGGGGTGATCGTCTGCCCCACAATATTCAGCAAACCGTCAGCCCGGATGAAAGCATGTTGACTGTTCAGGGGACCGAGTATGAAGGGGAGCGGTATTTGGACGTGACGGTGTACCGGTTCTTCGTGAATAGCCATCAGTGTAAGGTTTTTGCGGCTGCATACAACGGCGAGCGGCGGCGGATCATGGCTGCGGCGACCGCAAAGGCGAAAGAAGCGGCCAAAGTCTCCGTCGAAAAAAATCATCGCTGGTTCTCGCAGAACATCAATCACGATCATTGCATCCCAAGCCAAACACCGGCCTACTACATCCGCGAAATTCAAGACGATGGACGGCGGGCTGATACTGCCGACACATCAGGCCCTGACGGCCTGATAAAGGTCGAGGTTTCGTATCGGGAGGATAATGGGGACACTATGGTGTACACGCTGTATAGAAGTGAATCTGCATGCACAGCTTCGTTGCCGAGGAATCAGGCAATACCGAGCCGCTACGAGTAACCCAAGACCTGAGGTCGTCGTCTCGACTGTAATCGGGGGGGGCGGCCGTGACGAAAACTACGCACGTCGATATACATTCGTAGTACGGGGGAGAGCATGTTTTATCTGAGTGTACGGGTTGGGGCGGACGATAATTGTTGAAACGGAGCCGTTTGCCAAGGCCCAATTGCAAACTCGTTTTCTCCTGATCTCATAAGGTCCAACCGAAACGACCTGCGCGAGGCCCAATTCAGAAGAACGTTGTTCTCGAATATTGCAGCCGATGGCAGCCGCTATGAAACGAAAAGTAGTCGGCTGTTTGCATCGAAATATGACAGGATGACACGCCCCTCCCGGCATGTCGTTGCGGGCAACCTTCTTCCCGCGATACTGCCGGAAGCAAGCGGTCACGGCCATGTTGGTGCTTTCGTCCAATATTCCTAAAGATGGCGGATCGGCGTTCGCTGCCCGCCATCTATCAAGAGGATTCGCGTCAATTCTGAAATCGAAATCTGGGGCCCTCTGCAATTCGACCGGCCATTCGTTCTCGTGCACTTCGATACTGAGCATCTTGATATTCCCGCAGGTGCTCAGTGCAATAAACCGTTAAGTTGTCGAAGATAACGCGCCCTCCATTCGACACTGGCACTCGAGGAGCCACATGTAATTCACCATCGGAGGCACTCGCCTCACAATTTGGGGCGCCACATAGCCCACCGTGGCGCTGTAGGACCGCGTACCTCAGGGCGGCACTCGGCTCATTGCCTGGGCGTTCATCAAAAAATGGACACAGCATCAACCAATGTAAAGAGCTCGACTTACCCAGATTGCATTTACTGCAGAGCAGTTGATTGTTCGATAATCCATCAACTCCGCCCAATGACACCGGAGTAATATGGTCGACGTGTGGCTCAGCAAGCGCATTTAGAAGCACTCCACATATCGCACATCGCCCTCCCTGTTTTTCCTCGAGTTTGACCTTCTCCGCTGCAGTCAATCTACGTTGACGCGCCGTCGAACTTGCAAGTCGGAGATGTTCTTCGCTGGGCGATTGCCCGATCATCATCCTGATGAAGTCCTCTCTTTCCGAATCCTTTAATCGAGAGTTGGGGAGTGAACCCCAAACTGCTCTCAGTGCGCTTATGGCAGCATATTGGGCCGCCAACTCTTCCGAGCAGCACGGAAAGTGGGGCTTCAAACCCCGCAATTGCCCGATAGCTTGTGCGAGATGTGAAACAAGTTCCGTCATAGCACGCTCATGCGATCTTTTCTTTCGGCTTCTTCTCGAGGACGACGGACTCTCTAACAAGAAAGTTGGTTAAACCCTGGATATCTTGGTTGGTGTTCTGACGGGTTTGAATTTCCTTAATGTAGTTTTGCTTTTGAGTAGCCGTCCCATTGAGCGCTTCGGCGGTCCAAAGAACTCTAGTGGCCAGTCGCAACAGGCTATTTTTCATCTCCGGCCAGATTTCCGGTCGGCTCAAGTCATGCTCATGCAGCGCTGCCTGCACTTTTAGAAGGTCGACCACGACACCGGCGATCGCTCGCAACCCTGCTCCGTGCATGAGGCGCGAATCCTTAGGCGACTTTCCCCAAGCCGTAGGCCATACGTCTTTCACTATCGTAAAGGCATCAGACACGCAGCGTGCAAGATTCGACGCACTGCCTTCAAAGTCGAGACTGGAATTTTCGAAAGCAGAGACAACTGAAAATAGGGTATTGTAGGCAATCGGGAATCCGCGTCCTTCTACGCCTGGATGTTTCACCAATTGGTAGAAAGGAGAATGCTTATCCTCAATGGCTAGTGTCTTTACCGCTTGCGCAATTTGCCGCTCCTGCTTCACATAACCCGGCGCGTCTGGCAAGGTACCCAAGAGAGCACGCGAAAAATCGGTGGAAATCTTAACGGTGTTGTTTGCAACGCGGAATGTCTCCTTTGCCTGCTCCGGAGACGAAGCGCTCGCATTGACGCTCAGCTGAAATGAGGGCGTTTCATCCACATCAACCAAGGACAGTGCGGCTGTGCGCTGTTGCCCGTCCACAAGCAGGGCACACTTTTCTTCGTCAAATGCTGCGCTTCTGTACGGGATATCGAGTTCAATAGGAACGACTTCTTGCACAATTCGACTTGGATTACCAGGGAATGTAGTGGTCGACCATTCTCCGAGGGTTCTGCATATTACCCACGACTCCGGTGACGACTCTCCGACTTCATTAGCCCAGGCGAATATCTCATCGTTGAATGCAAGTATCACTGAATTAGGTACCTGCACTCCCGACTTCATCCCTGCACTTATATCCTTCACGTGCTTGACGATTTCATCCCGTTGCTGCCCTGTACCTGCCACAGCATCCAATCGGTCCACAGCAGCGAACGCTCTAATTAACCTGCCATCGATGGTAAAATTAAGCCTGACCGAATTGTCCGATAGACGGGAAGCAGTACCCAGAATTTTTAAACGCTGTAGGGGAATATTTTTATTGCGAAAAAGGGCTATGCCATCTTTGTCAAGCGCTCTTTGAGTCGAAGTAGATTTCTCCAAAATATCTTCAGAGCAACATTCGCCGAGCGCAACAGAAATTTCGGGCTCATCCGCGTTCACTTGAAGCAAAAGCTGAACCTCTTTTGCGGAAATTAGAGGATCATCCAATTGCAGAAAAAGTTGAACCACTTTCTCTTTTAGGGAAAGGTTCATATCGGCGCCGATGACAGCAGCCAAGGCGATTTCGGATTGCGAGAATCTAGCTTTTATCGATTCTTGAAGTTGTAGTGCCGCCATGTGGATCTCCTGAGTTCAAACCCCATTTAGGATGGTAAGTGGATGACTCGGGAAACTCAAGCGATCCCACGCTATTGCCGTGCGAAGAAATAGGTAGATCCGGTGCCAAATGGTCGTGCAGGTCGGTGCCCAGCAAGGCTGAGAATGAGGTGTTCAGGTAAAGAACGGGTGGGACTGAGTGCCGCAAGAATAGCGCGCAAGCGATCACCATAATCAACCGGATTGCATTGCCCTGACTTCGCGAGAAGCGGCGCAACTGCGTAGACGATGAGCGCTTGGCGGCGGCGCGTGCCCTGCTGGAGTTTGCGGGCGTTATAGTCCCGCGAGATTGGGTTTTGCAGGGACGCACGGGGCGCAGAAGTAGAGCGCTCGCTTGAGGATCTTGTTGCCCCGCTTGGATGGATGTTTGACACGGATGGAGGAGACCGAGCGCTGCTTTACCGGTGCGAGGCCCGCGTTGGCGTCGAGATGCGGGAGATGACACGAAGGCTTTACGAGCAACTTCAGTAGGGACCTTGGTGGTGGTTTTGGCGTCGACTCCCGGCATGCAGGTCAGGACTGGTCAAAGGGAAGGTTAAATGTACTAGACGTTCTATTTCGTCTGAGACTTCGTCCCGTTATTTGCACAAGGGCACGAGTTGCTAGGCGAGACTCGGCATGATGATCCTGCGGCCGGTGTCACGGGTACAGTCACTGCGTGTTCGCTGAGCGCACGAGCGATTTCGACAGCAAGACTTTTCATCGTCCGTGGACACGTTTGGTCAGGCGGTTGGGAGGCGCTTTCTCGCTGGCCGCCGCAAGTCGACGGGCAACGGGTATGGCTCCAGCGGGTCGAGCAAATCTGGATGGCCGAAGCGCGAGCACATAACGCGCTCGGTGCACGATGAATCCCGGTAAGCTTGCCTCGAATGCGATTGCTGGTCTGTGTGATCTGTGCGATAGATCAATTTCGAAACCGCGCGGTGTGATGAGGTCGACCAACTGTTCGTCGGCTTAGTCGAAGCGAGCGCAGCGTATGCGCGGTCCATCCCGCGGCTTCATCAATGATGGTGGCACCGCTCTCGGCTTTTCCTGCATGCTGGTCGGTGACGTGGGACATAGCCGGATCCGGCAACGATCTTTTCCATTTTCATAAATCGTCCAGCCCGAAGAATATTTGTAATCGGAAGCAGGGTGTTTGGCGGACTGAGTTGGTCGGAGTCGTCGACAATCCACATGATCCATTTGATGACTCATCCGAAAGTCCCTTTCCGTGCGTTCTTCGTGGCACATCGTTGCGCCGGAGCTACACATTCTCTTCATCACCCCCCTGTATCTCACTGAAAAGATGGAAATTTCTCTCAATAAGTGCGAAACTATCGACGAATTCAGTGTGTAGTATTGATGGTGATTTTTTCGACTGTGAGTGCAGTTATGACACGTCAAGCGATTGTTGTTACCAACTGCACCAACAGAAAGCGCCACAGCGGCATCAGCGTCGAACTGGCCTCGCTAGAAGCAGGCGGTACACTCCAATCTGTTGCTGCGCGTTGGGTCAAAGCCGTTCGGCAAGCGAAGCCGTCGGGTCACGCTCGGGACGTTTACATGGGGCGTGCGTTTGTTGAGGCGCAGCGAGTGGCCGACGCACTGCAGGGTACGTTACACATCGTCTCCGCAGGACTTGGCATTGTTGGTGCCGCGGATCGGATACCCTCGTACGACCTTACCGTCTCCGATGGTGCGAATTCGTTAAAGCCGTTGCTCGCCCGGTTGGGGTTAAACGCAAGCGATTGGTGGGAGGCACTAACGGCAGAGCTGGGGGGGCAGCACTCCATTTCGACCCTGCTTCACCGACATCCTGACGCTCTAGCGCTCTTTGCATTGCCTGGAAGTTACGTGTCACTGGTCGCTGAGGATCTGGCTTCCCTTACTAAGGCACAGGTCAATAGAATCCGCATCATCACATCGGATCATGGCCGGACGCTCGTGCCCGATAACGTTCGACAAGTTGCTTTGCCATATGACGAGCGCTTGGAGGGTTCGCCCTACGCGGGCACGCGAACGGATTTTGCGCAGAGGGCAATGCGCCACTTCGTGGAGATGTTGGACGGACATCGACTCTCCGCTGACGAAGCACTTGCGTCTGTGACTAATGCGATGCGCAATTTGACGAAGCCGGTGGTGCCTGCGCGGGAGAAGAAAACCGATGCAGAAATTCTGGCGCTTATGCGCAAGAACTGGCATCGGTCTAACGGAGCATCCTCGCGACTCCTGCGATACCTTCGTGATGAGGCGTTAGTCGCTTGTGAGCAGGGGCGTTTCCGCAGTCTTTGGTGCGATCTCCGGCAAGAATTCGACATAAAGGGGTGAGGTCGATATGGCTAGAAACGAGATCGTGGTGCGAGCACTGCGCACGATTCAGGGCGAAAATCTAGATGTGTACGCCTTTTTTATTCAAGGCTCCGACATCGTGCGCGTCGCAGACATCTCGCGAGTAGAGCGGGACGGTGACGACGTACTGAAAGGGTTTCAGCGGCCGGAAATTCGCACACACGTAAAAGGCATCGTCGACTATCTGAATCAGGACAACGTGTTGTTTCCCAACGCGATCATCTTGGCGATGTCGCCAGCGGTTCACTTCGCGGCATCGCGCGGCACCAAACCTACCGGCGATCATGGCGTGGCGCAATCCGGAACGTTGACAATTCCTGTTTACGACGAGGGGCAACGGGTCGCTTGGATCGTTGATGGACAGCAACGTTCACTCGCGCTGGCGCAAGCGGAGCAAAAGCGCATTCCGGTTCCCGTTGTCGGATTCGTGTCAGACAGCCTGGAAGTTCAGCGCGAACAATTCATCCTCGTTAACAAGGCGCGTCCCTTGCCGACGCGTTTGATCAACGAACTGCTACCTGAAACACGTAGCATTCTTTTGCCGCGAGAACTGAGCGCGCGGAAGGTACCATCGGAGATCTGCAGTCTGCTTAATCGTGATCCGGAGTCGCCGTTTCACAAGCTTATCAAGCGCATCTCGGAGAAAAGTAGCAATGTCAGCGTGATTACGGATACCGCGATCATTACCATGATACGCAATAGCATGAACAATCCGCTTGGTGCGTTGGCACCCTACAAGGGGTTGGGACGCGAAGGCGTAGATGTCGGCGGAATGTATAAGATCCTCATCACATACTGGTCATCTGTACGCGATGTCTTTCCTGATGCTTGGGGAGTTGACCCGAAACGCAGCAGGCTTATGCACTCAGCGGGTATCGAAGCCATGGGCGTATTGATGGATAGAATCTACGCCCGCTTGGCTGGACAGAGCGAAGACTATAAGACAGTCCGCAAAGAACTTGAGAAAGTCGCGCCCGCTTGCCGCTGGACCAATGGAACTTGGGAGGCGCTCGGCGTGTCGTGGAATGAGATCCAGAGCGTCCCGCGCGATATTAGAAGACTCCAAGACACACTGGTGCAGATTTATACCAGTTCGATGAAACAATGAAATTCCTTTACTCCGACACTCAGGATTACGTCGATCCCGAGTACGACTTTATTAACGACCGCAACGCGCCCGGCCGTCGCCGCTACTGGGACGACATGTACGCGCACGAGTTGATGACTCCAGCCCCTTACGATGGCCTTCTTGTATCGATGAGCGCGGTTCGCCAAGCGGCTGGCGTTCCAAAATCCAAGGTTCGTTATTCGACTGCTGAGGAGCAACGCATGTTGCGCGATGGCGTGCGTAAGTTCCTTCGCTATGGTGGGGCGCCATTCAAGGATGCAATGGTGATGGGCGACTGTGGCGCGTTTGCGTACGCTGACAACCAGACTCCTGCGTACCCTCCAAATGAAGTAGTCGAGTTCTATCTCGACGCAGGCTTTACACATGGGGTTTCCCCCGACCACATCATCTTTGATTGCCTGACCGATAATCCGCCCGCCAGCGACATTGACGGGAGCATCGTCGAGCGGTATGAAATCACGCTTGCCAACGCGCAGGAGTTCATCAAACTCACAGCGTCGGAAGGGCATGCGTTCGAACCGCTTGGTGCTGTTCAAGGGTGGTCGCCCCGAAGCATGGCTGCGGCGGCGGTGGAGTTGGAGAAGATGGGATACCGCTACCTCGGCATCGGAGGTCTCGTTCCGCTTAAGGTCGATGTTATCAAACAGGTGCTGCATGCCTTACGAAGCGCGATCAAGCCAGAAACGAAGATTCATCTTCTCGGGTTCGCCAAGGCAGACACAATTCACGAGTTTACAAACTTCGGGATCACCAGTTTCGATTCGACTTCGCCTCTCATTCGTGCGTTCAAGGACGCAAAAGCTAATTACTACATCGACTCGCCGAAAGGCGGCTTGGATTACTACGCCGCCATTCGCATTCCGCAGGCCATTGAAAACGCTCGACTGATGCAAGGCATCAAGCGTGGCGTTCTCAGTTCAGAGGACTTGCAGCGTCGAGAGGAAAAGGCGCTCACCACGCTGCGTCGGTTTGACAGAGGTGGAGTTAAGGTGAAGGAAGCGCTCGACGCGGTGATGGACTATCAACAATTCCTCACACTCGCGGACAGTGTCTCACCCGAGGCTCACTACAAAGATCTGATGAAGATGCGAGCGTTGATTCAACGCACGCTGGAAGACGCGCCTTGGAAGCGTTGCAACTGTTCCATTTGCAACAAGGCTGGCGTCGAGGTCATTATTTTCCGTTCGAGCAATCGAAACAAGCGCCGTGGGTTTCACAATCTGGGCGTTTATCACAAGCACGTACAACGTACCCTGGAGAAGCACCGGTGAGCGTCCATCGATTCAAGGCCATTCGCGCGTCGCAAGCCGCGGAACATGATGTATTCACTTTTGCAGCCACGCCCGAGCAGATATTGGCGTTCTCGGAAATCGAGCGCGTCGGACGTGAGGAGAGTGGAGAATTGCGCGGCTTCCAGAGACACCAAATAGCCTCGCACATTAAGGAGATCCGCGATTATCTGCGACGCGAAGATGCACTTCTGCCAAACGCGCTGATTGTCGCGTTCATCGGTGGCGTCAAGGTCAAGGACAGGAGCGATGGCGTGGTGGACATCGAGATTAAAGCGACCGACAGCAAACCGGGCTTCGTGGTGGACGGCCAGCAGCGCCTGAGCGCGCTAGCGGGCATCACGAAGCCGGGGTTTCAGGTCTTCGTGTCTGCGCTCATCTGCAAGGACTACAATGAACTGCGTCAGCAGTTCGTGTTGATCAACAATACGCGGCCTTTACCCAAGACGCTGATCTACGAACTGCTACCAAACGTGGAAGGTCTACCTGAACGATTCACCGCTCGCAAATTTGCTGCACGCATCGTCGACCGACTGAATTTTTCGCGTAACTCGGCGCTTCGTGGAGAGATACGTCAGCACACCAATCCCAAGGGGGTGCTGAGCGATACGGCCATGCAGAAAGTCGTTATGAACTCGGCGTCGGACGGCGCCATTCGCGAGTTCATCAAAGATGGCGACTTCGAGAACCGCGCGTACGATTTCGTGAATGCGTTCTTTGGGGCAGTTACCGAGGTATTCGGCAGCGAATGGATTGGCATGAGTCCGAAGACATCGCGTTTGCGACACGGAGCCGGGCTAGTGGCGATGGGCTTCGTGATGGAGTTTCTTTACTCCAGTGAAGGAGCAACCACGCAGACAGAGTTCGAACATGGTCTTGAGCTGCTAAAGGAATACACAGCGTGGACTAGCGGCCAGTGGCGCCTCGCGCCAAACGATGAACGTCCCTGGAACGGCATTCAGAACACTCCAAGCGATATTGACTTGCTTACCAACTATCTCGTCCGGTCGATGAAGCGAGCGCTTCGTCAACACCGTCTGGTTGCGAACTCTTAGTCATTTGAGGTTGATCATGAAAACGCGCGCCATCGTTCTCTTCTCAGGTGGGCAAGACTCCACAACGTGCCTGGCATGGGCGCTCGAGCGATATGAGTACGTTGAGACGGTGGGGTTTGACTACGGGCAACGGCACGCCGTCGAACTGGAGTGCCGCGTGAACGTGCTGCGCAGGCTCCGTGAGGACTTTCCCGCTTGGGGTGCGAAACTTGGCGATGATCACATGCTTGATCTCTCGATCCTCGGCCAGATCAGTGATACCGCGCTGACTCAGGGCAAGGCGATCGAAATGCAAGCGAGCGGTCTGCCGAACACGTTCGTACCGGGACGCAATCTGCTGTTTTTCACGCTGGCAGGCGCTCTCGCTTATCGCCGTGGTGTGCAGTTGCTGGTAGGCGGCATGTGCGAGACAGACTACTCAGGCTACCCGGATTGCCGTGACAGCACGCTGAAAGCCTTGCAGGTCGCAATCGCGTTGGGAATGGATCAGCCGCTGGTGATTGAAACGCCGCTTATGTGGATCGATAAGGCCGATACCTGGCGCATGGCGGATACCCTCGGAGGCGCTGCGTTCGTAGACCTGATCCGCACCGAAACGCACACGTGCTACGTCGGAGATCGAAACGAGCAGCATGATTGGGGCTATGGTTGCGGCGAATGTCCGGCGTGCGAACTGCGGCAGAAAGGCTTCGAGTCGTTTCGGGAAGTAGCTGTATGACGCGCGGTGTTATGAGGGAGGAGTAGGAAGTGGCACCGGACCAGATGAACTACGAACTCAGCCAGAAGTTCTATTTCGAGGCGGCGCACACGCTGCACCGGGAGATCGACGCCGAGGGCAGTCGTCGCGTTCACGGGCACACGTATCACGCACAGATTTTCGTGCGTGGCCGGCCGGACCCTACCACACGCATGGTGGTCGACCTCGGTCTGCTACGCAGAGAGATCGAACGTGTTCGCGACCAACTCGACCACCGTTTTCTCGATGAAGTACCCGGCCTCGGCGCGGCAACCCTAGAAGGCTTATGCGCTTACATCTACCGCAACCTTTCGTGCGCGCTGCCGAACATCTCTAGGGTTCGGGTGGAGCGACCTGCAAGCGGAGACTGCTGCGATCTTGACTTGGCGATGGCGATGGCGATGCACGCTCGGGAAGAAGCGCGCATCTGACACAGGCGACGCTTACCCCGCCGCTTGAATCTGCTTTATCACCGTCTCGACGATACGCGTCGTGCCCGTGCCCTGAACATGGCACAGGGCGTCCGGCGTACGCAGCGCGTCCTTGATACAGAAAAATGCCTGATGCGTGGCCACACTCGACACGAAAAACACGAAGTCGGCGTGGCGCGTACTTTGACGTAGGCGCGGCGTGCACTCCGTATCACAATTCGTCGTGACCTTGAGTTTGGGACTCAAGGTCTTGAGCATATCCATTGCGCGTTGGGTTGCCTGGCTATCCAAACTATAGATCATCACGCGCGCTTCGGAATCGGTAGTTTCCGGCTCAACAGACCTCACCACCTCTTGCGACGGCAGCGTGAAGGGAATCGAGTTCTCATTAGCCAGAAGGCGCAAGAGGGCTTTTTGCGCATCAGCGAGGCGGGCTAAGAATTCGCTGCCCGCACTCAAAATGGCGACTAGCAACTGGTTGCGCGCCTGATCGTCGCGCGAGGGCGACATTGCCAGTGAATCGGCGAGATCGAGCGCCCAAGGCATCGAGTGAGGAGAGCGCACGACGTCGAACATTTTCTTCAGACGTTCCATCAGATGTCTGTACTGCTCGGGCGTCGGGCCGGCCCGCACGACGTGCAGCGCCGCCTGCTTGATTAGCTCCAGTTCGCTTTCGCCGTAGCGGTCGCGCACCCATATGGTGTCGAGCAGTTGGTCATACAGAGGAATGAACGGCACATGCGGCCGAGTCCGCTCGACGATCCAGTCAAACCAGACTGGCAGAAGCGCGTCGAAGGTGCCGGAGTTGCTCAGCACTTCGTCTTCCATACTTTGCAATAGACGCTGTTGCATGGCGTCGTCGATCTTGATGAGCGCGTCGGCGTTGGCAAGTTCGCGCCAGAACTCCACCACGTTGTCCGCCGCGGCCGGCTCGCTCTCGACCTCGTCCAGCAACTGCGCCTTCAGGTCTTGCGGGGGGAAAGTCTCGGCTAGTCGAGTGACATCGCCGAGCAGGCGCGTGCGGTTTTTCTGAACCTCGGCTGCTACCGCCGGGTCGCTCGCCTCCAAACGTGCGATGGTCAGCACGGCGCGTTCGGGATCGTCAATTTCCTTAGAGCAACGGAGCAGCGCAATCAGCACATCTACGCTATCTTCGAGCGACGACAGCAGATCGTAGGCCTGTTCGTAGCGTTCAAGGTTCATGTCCTCGCACGCTACATCAAAGCCGTTCCGCGGCGTAAGCGCTTCGATCAACTTGACGATACCCGCCGTGGCTGGGCCGAAGGCGTGGTCACCGAGTTCGGCAAACCATTGAGTGCAGAGATCGACGGCGGGCTGGGTCTGCGACAACTCGTGCAGCACGAACGACTTCAGCGCGGCGGGGCGACGCGAGCGTCCCAGCGAACGCAGCAGATGGCCGGCGGCCGGGCGAACCTGCGTTTCGAAGGCCTTCTTCAGTCGCTCAGGATCACCGGACGCCTCGTGCGGACGGATCCAAGTTTCGTACAGCGCTTCCCAAATGTCACCGAAGGTTTCCGGCGGCAGTCGCAACTTGAGCAGGTGCGAAAAGTTTTCGTGGTCGAGGATCTCGTCCCATCGGCCGAACGACGCCGCGATGCGAATGTCCAGGAATGCGCGGTTCTCGGCGCTCAGACCGTGCTGTTCGCGCAAAGCCGCGACGGCGGCGCTGGCTTCGGCCTCGTTCTTCGCGAGCAAGGCCCAGTCGAGCGCCGCGCGCAGCTGCGCGAACGTCCGGTGCTCTAGCTTCCGGCGCTTCGGCTTGCGCTGCAACAGCTCCCAATACACGCACCACTGCTCGACGATATGCATGTCGAACTTCGGTCGGTTCGCGGTGAAGCGCACCGCATGGAAACCGTGCTTTGTGAACAGATCGTCTGCATTCTTAGGGGGGACCGTCGAAATGTCGAAATCTGCGAAGCCTGGGCCGACGAATGCATCGAGATCGGCGCGGACTGCGCGCTCGCCCTGCTTGTCGCGCGCGCATGCGTACCAGGTAACGCGTTCGTCCGCCGCGCTGCGGAACGGCAGCAGCATGGGCAGATCGGCTTCGCCCTTGCGTGTACGCTGGATCGCACTGACCAGCGCTTCGGGGACTTCATTGGTGTTGGGTTCGCCAGTATCATCGTGTCGTGCGGCCGGAAGCACGAACAGATTGGGCGCGGCGAAGAACGCATCGAGACATGCGGCCGCACTTTGCGCCAGCTGTAACTGATGCTCAGATGCCATGGTCTTGGAACTCCATCTTGGCCTGCGCTATACGCTCTCCATCGAATTCCAGCGTCACGTGTTCCTCGTTGAGCGAGATTCCGCGCTCCGTGAAGTTCATCGACCCAGCGATCAACACGTGGTCGGTAAGCAGGCTCTTGGTATGCAAGGTATTGCTTTCCTTCCAGTCGCACTTGTCCTGCAGTCCGGAATCCGCTAGCGCGCCAAAGAGGCGTTTTTCGAACGGCTTGTTGTGATTTTCTGCGCGGACCCGGATCACGAGCCGCGTGTCATTGGAAGCAATTGCCACCAGAACGTCGACCAAGCGAATCTCGCGCCTGCTCCATTCGGGATTGAGACCGCTGAAACTGCCTATGCTGTTATCGAAGATGACAATATTGCTGATCCACGGCGCTAGCAGATGAACCGTTTTGCTCGGCGCCAGCAGCTCCTTGGCGAAGACGGCCGCCAAGGCATTGCGCGCGGCTTCCGGTGCAGACGTGGCCGACTTGAAAATGCTTCGGGAGGTACTCATGCGGATTCCGGAATCGAGAAGTGGAGCTCGATCGTGTCGTCGCGCCGCCTGACCGAAGACAGCGTCGCGAAAACGTTCAGATAATCGAAGTGGATTGGCTCGACAGTCAGCGTGCGAATGATCGTCGGGACGAGTTCATGCGCCTGGTCAGCCACCACCGCAAATACTGCTTCAGAGCGAGCGATCAGTTGCTCGCGCGCGTTCTCCAGCCAACCCGGCTGGCTCGGATCGATCGGCGCTTGGCGTTGCGTCAGCCATTGTCCGAGCAGCAGACGCTCAGTCGCGATATTTGGCACGAATCGATTCGAGAGCGGCAAATTTACCGCGCGCAGTGCGTGGCCTTGCGGCCACAACAGACCCATCAACACACCGAAGCGCCAGCTTTCGCGGTCGCTCATGGGCAAGACAAGGCCAGAGGACACAAAGGCGGCGTCCAAGCGCGTGTCGCTGCTGTAGACCGCGCACATCACCCGAACATCGATCTCGATGCCGTGCAGGTGTTCGAGTCGTATCCAGTGATCATGAATCTCGGCAATCAGCCGGTCGATTTCCTCAGGGGATCCGGGCCTCAGCATGCGCAGACTCAGGGCCACCGCGTAGCCGTGGAATACGGCTTGTCCGCGTCGCACCAGGTCCGCGCGCAGACGGGCGAACTCTGCCTGCGCCGTGGTCGGACTGGTGGCATTACGCACGCGCATGACCGCATCGACGATTTCGGTTTTGCGATCGTTGCCGCCGAGCCATTCCACCAGCTGCTTTAACTGCGTGTTGGTCGACTCGAGATCACTGGCTTCTAGCGCGGCTTCGACGTGCCGGTAAAAACTGTCGGGACGCGAAGCGAGCAGTTCGACTACCTGTTCGATCATGCCATTTCCGCCGGGGCTGGTCTCCGAGATCCAGATTTCCGCTCGTTGTGGCGCAGTGCCGTCGAGGCGTATGCCGGGATCGATATCCACGATCAGTCCTTCCGGATCGACCTGCGGGCAGGCCTGCTGAATGGCCTCCAAGCAGGCGGCTCCGAGGGTGGCGCGCATGGTTCGGGCCAGCCACGTTTCCCATTCTGCGTCGATCGGCATGACGAGTACACGTGCCGCGTCCCGCACGGCGAGCCGCACGCTTTCGAGACCGAGCGCTTCAGTGAGCGCTTGCCTGAGGCGATCGGGACTTTCATCGCCAGGCTCTGTCTCGGGCATCTGGAACACCGTGGAGAGCACGCCCTGCAGCATCTCCATGCGCGCGCCGTTGGCGAGCTCGTTCAACGCGACCGTCAGTGACAATTTCTCCGTGGTGGCCACCAGAATGGCCGCAATCTGGAAAATCTGTGCAATCCAGCCCCGCAGAAACGGATTTGCTACGGTCTCGACGAAGCTCGGACAATGCTGCGCTTCCCAGTTGTAGCGTGCGGCACGGGCGGCGCGCACGCGTGCCTCATCCGACCAGTCGATGCTCTTGTGCAACTCGGCGGGTAGATTCAGCACGATCAGAAGCGCGTCCGCGTCGATCTCGAAGCCGACGCCGGAGGGCTTGCCCTCTTGTGTGAAGCGCCAGTCGACTGTCAGGCGGTGCGATGTGTTGCCGATCCGCATGCGCATATCCGCTCGCGATGCGATTGCGTATCGCCGGATCAGTGCGGCAGATTGCCCCGCGTGCGTATGCGCGACGAGTGAGCTGAAAAGGCGACTCACGCCGATATGCTCGGGCGGTCGGAATTCCGTGCCGTCGCGCGGCCCTTCGAGATGCGAGCTCCATTTGAGCTGCGCATTGGTTGTGTCGCTTATCTCGGGCAAGCCGGCGCTCCGTGCGGGCGCTGCCTGCAGGCGCGCGGTGCGGGGGCGAAAGGCTTGATACTCGACCACCTTGCGGCCTTCCATGCGATGGAACGGCCGCTCGCCCTGCATTTGATACCAGTCTCCGATATCCGCGTCTTGCTCGACGATCTCCTGATTCATGTCGAGGTAGCTTTTGAGCGTTTGCGCTGAAACACCCAGCCAAAGCGCGTGATCGTAACGACGCGAGACCTTGCCGGGCGCGAACTCGCCCAGTGCCTGCTGAACAGGCAGATAGTGGTCGTCCGCTGCCTCGCCAGGCAGGGCGAGGCGCATTTCGGGCAGGCTCAGATCATCGAACAGATTGGCTGGAATGTAGTCGGGCAGGGGATGGCCCGCGCTGTAGTCGGGATGCGCCGAGTCCTTGCCCAGCCAGTTCATCTGCAGACGACGCATGGCAGTGGGCACCGCACCGAGCAGTAAAGGGCGCGGATGGTTCCACAGCAGCACATTTAAGTCTTCGCGCGGGATCGCAAGGCGTTTCTGCAGCGAAGCAGCAAGGCGCTCGCCCGCATCCTGGCGGATTAGGACGTGTTTGAGAAGGTCGTGGAGACGCTTGTGAGCGAGACGCGTCTTCAACCAGTACCAGCCCGATGTTTCCAGGTTCTCGCCCCGATGCCAGCCTTTCGGCGCGAGTTGCTTCGCCTTGATCCGTAATGCGTTGTGCTGCGCGGAGATTTTCGCGGGCTGAGTGCTTTTGAGGACCTCCCTGAGCTCGCGAAGGTTATGCGGCTCCCAGTGTTTCAGCAGGGCTTCATCGGGCGGCCCTTTCATATCACGCCAGACGTAGATTCCGAGCGGGTCCGTGTGCGTCATATCGCCGAGCTCATCGAGCAGCGCATAGACCGACTGCATGCGTTGCACGTAGCGATTCGAAAGCGGTAACTGACGCGCCGGCAGCTCGGGATCGAAAAGCGTATCGTAGGCCTGATATGCGAGACGGTCCCGGCCGTAGTCGGTCAGCACGATCATCGTCCACGGGCGCATGTGACGCGTGCGGCCCGCCCGTCCCTTGCGCTGCAGGAACGAGGCAATGTCGCGCGGCGCTTTATGTTGCACGACCACGCCGACGGCCGGATCGTCGAAGCCGACCTCAAGTGCAGCGGTAGCCACCACGACTTCGCTGGCAGCGCTGACGCCGGAGTCGAGTGCCGTCGTGCGCGCAATTTCGAGCCGCGTTTCTAGCTTGTGACCGATATTCTCTGGCACACGCCAATCCTGGCCGCCATCGTAGCGGCGGTTCTGCTCGAGGCTTGAACGCAGCCGGGCAAGACCGCCCTCGGGATAACGCGATGTATTCGGGTGGCCAGAGAAATGGCGGCCTTCCGCATCCAGAAGGTTGCGGAACAGGCGGTTGGCTGCATCCAGTTGATCTGTGAAGGCGAACGCGCGCCATCCGAAGAACGGGTTGCTGGTCTTGTCGAATCGATTGCGCGGGTCGAGCAGACGCGCTGAGAGCATCAGCGTCTGGATGGTTGTTGACAGAAGCGCGGCCTGAGACACCGGATCGCCGCGAAGAGCGAGCAGATACTCCGCGCCTTCATCGATGATGTCATTCTCCAGCGGCTTGATCTCCTGGACCACGGAATCATCCAGCCCCGTGAGACTGGCGAAAAAGCGCCGGCCTTCAGAGATGGTCGCGGAGAGGCCGACGAAACTCGAGCGTCTGCCGCTCGCGCTCCACCATCGGCGCATCAGATACGCGACCTGTGCGCCGTAGGTGCCGGAGTACAGATGCACCTCGTCCATGAGCACGAGGCTAGGCGCTTCGAGCGCCTTCGGACCGATGCCGAAGAGATGACGCAACTGCGGGTTGGATAAGTGGCGGTTGAGCATCTCCACCGACGTGAACAGCACATCGGGCGGCTCTTTTGCCATGGCTTCACGCGTAAATGCAAGCCGGTCCGATTCGACACAATGTCCGCACGACTTGCAGACGAGCCGGTCACGTGCCAGTTCCTTGTCTTCGGCGCGGACGACCATCTCTCCGCCGCAACCAGGCTTGGGGCAGGTGAAGAACGGGCAGATGGATTCGCGTCCATTGGATCGCCAGCCGCTCTGCTTGAGCGCGCTATGACGGGTTCCGGGCGTTTCGCCGTACAGTACGCCGACTCGCAGTGGTGCGCCGCCGCGGCTCGAGATCCAGTCATCGAACTTGCCGCACTGTTCGTAGACCTCGGCTAGTTGATCCTTGAGCAACTCGTTACGTGGATACAGCGCGAGGACCCGAACCGACGACTTTGGCGACTCCACCCGCTGCCGGGCGATCCACGCGAGCGCCGGCAGATAGAAGGCGAGCGTCTTGCCGCTACCGGTGCCCGCCGAGACTAGAGTGCCCGCTCGCACGCGATGGTGCAGGCCATCCAGAATGCGCGCGGCGGCATCGACTTGAAAGCGCGACATGCCTGCATTTGGCGGCATCTGGTCGAGCCAGTGCGCGACGGCCGAACGCAACAGGGGATCGGTCACGGCCGTGTCGATGACGCTCATCACCGCATCGCGCCGCTGATCGCGTTTTGGGTAACGGCGGGCGCGGCGCAGGAAGCGGTAGTCCGCGACCAGCGTCGGTGCTGAGGTCCATTGAGTCGGCCCCGCGTGTTGCGGAAACATCTGGCGCAGCCGCGCGATAAGGCGTACGCCTTCGGCCATACGCGTGCGCCAGCGCGGGCTATGGTCACCCGAGCCGGTATGCGAATGCGGTATTTCGAATATCATGCGGAGCGCGACGAGCTGGTCCCGCAAGTCACGCGCGGTGGCGATATTGCAAGCCACGTCGTAACGCAGTTCGGAGTTCCGTTTATCGTTGAGGACACGGTTCAGTGCCTCGTACACTTCATCATCCCCGAGCGCATTGTCGACCAGCCCCCAGACGAGCGCACGCGCCTCGATCTGCTCCAGTTCGTCGAGTGCGCGTTCTGCCAACGTGAGATCGGGAGTCAGCGCCATGTGCCCACCGTGCGGGTACGGATGACGAAGCGAGAGGTGTCGTCGTATTGTCGGAGCCAGATGAGAACTTCCTCGGTGAGGAGATCGAGCGCGGCGCCGTCTGCCTCCATTGCTTTGAAGAACAATTTGACGGACTGAGGCGTAGGCGTCAGCGTCGAGACAATCTTGCGTAATTCCTCGACGTGTTGGCGCAGCGCGTCCGCCGATCGGGTATCGGGAGGCATGGCAGCGCTCTTGAGCGAAGCGTACAGAGTGTATACCTCGCGATATCGGGCGAGTGCCTGCTTGTTGCCGGGAGTCTCCGGTTCGCGTGCAAGCAGCGCCGAGGAGGCTTCCGGTTCACCGAGATCACGGATCAACGCGCGCCAGCTTGCGCGGATAGCATCGCTGCTCAGGCTGTTGGCTTTGTCGGCCTGGGCCAGTAGTCGTATCCAGAACTCATCGCGTGACAATGCATCGACGCCGTCGCTTTTGCTGAGCCGTTCGCGCGCTTCCGCGCATAGAGCTCGCGTTGCCTCGTCGGCGCTTGCAAGCTCGGCCAGTTTGGATGCGGGCGGCGCAAGGTAGCCGGACTTCACGTGCAGTTCAGCGCGCTTTTCCTTGCGGCGGGACCATTCGGCCGAACGGTTCTGAATGGCCGACAAGTGAGAACGTAGCTGATTGGTACGGATGACTTGATCGAGTCCGGTTCGTGTCAGTTGAGCCTGTTCGAGCAGTGTTGGCATCATTCCTCCCAAGCCAGATCGCGGAAGAGGGCGTCATGCGCTTGGACGGCTGCCTGATCGTCGATCGAACTGGTCTGTGCTTTGATGGATTTGTCGAGGTCAATGAAGAAGCGCCGAAGCAGGGCGACTTCCTTGTAGATTGTGATGAGTTGCGGCAACGGGACGAGCGAGAGGGCCGCCAGTTTCTGATGCGTTTCCCAGTTCGCGTCGACGGGCTGTACTTTTCGCAGACGTTGGATCGCCTGATCGAGCGGCTCGGCCGCCAGACGATCCACCGCACCGCGCACTTCGCTCAGCGCAACGGAGCCAGTCGGCCAAGCGGGCGTCTGACTCGCCTGATCCACTATCGCGCACATTTCGTCTCGCCATGCAACGCGTGCATGGTCTTCGGCGAAAGCCGCGGCAGCTTCCTGCAAATACAGGTCGACTGCCGTTGCGAGGTCTCGCACGATCATATCGACGGCTTGCGGCTCAAGTCGGTCAAGCATATCCTGCACTTCATTGCCAGCCTCGCCATTGCCGTTGAGTACGAACACCCAGCGATCCTGAACTTCCTGCTTAATGGCCTGGCGGAAACGTTCGTTGTCGATGGCCAGCACCTTGCCGCCGTCACCCTGATAGCACGATAAGTAGCGGCGCAGGCGCTCCTGCAGTCGGGGGCGCGTGTCAGTCGCCAGTTTCCGGGTCGTCATCGCTCTGCGCACTTGTTGCGAAAGATCATCGACCGCGACGGCGATTTCCTTAGGTGCATCGGCAAGCAAGTCCCGCAGACTGGGGTTGTCTGCACGCGTGGTCACGCCGAGCAGCAAATCTTGTCGATGCAGTGTGAGCGCGGCAATCCCAGTGTCGCGGACGGCCTCATCGAGCACCATGTCGAGTATCTGATGTTCAAGCCGTTCCAGTAACGTGTTGGCTGCGGCATAGTCTGTTTCCCCGTTGGGATAGGACCAGGATTTCCCATTGCTGTCCCAACGGTCGAGCGCTTTCAGGCCGGCGATGACAGTCGGCGAAATAGGCACGTCCGGCGGCGAAACTTCAATCTTCAAGCCCTTGGTGGGATTGCTGATCGTGCTGGCGGGCGGAAGCCAGAACCAGTCCCGGTTGACTTCCTGCCCGCTCAGGCAGTAGTCGCCGAAGTTCATCCGCTTGTTCAGAGCATCGGCGAGCAGGGTGCGCGTTCTGACCGGATACGTTCTGATCAGGCGCGTGTTCTGGTCCCACAACTCGAGCGCCTGTGCATATGGGCTTTCCGCCGGTTCGGGCGGTGGTGGCGGTGGCGGGGGTGGTGGCGCCACTTTGCCGCCTCGATGCGGATCTGGATCGACCGGTACGGGTTTGGGCGTCACGACCGCATCGAAAGGCCATGGCAGCGAGAACGCGTCGAACACGTTGCGCGTGGCTGGTGGGGCTGTATCGAGCGTGTTGGGATTACCACCCCAGTGAGCGAGCCCCGATGTCACTCGACCGAGTTGTTCGGGTGTCAGACCTTGATAAGTCAAACCGACGCTCACTGCGGACAGTAGCTTTGGATTGCGGAAGTTGGCGGGAGGAAAGCCGGCAGCCTCGAAGGTAAAGCGCTGACTGAGCGTGCTGCTCAATACCTCGTTGATGTAGGCGCGGGGATTGAATGTCCAGGCGTCGCCGATTTTGAGGACGCTCGCAGCTAGCGATTTGATCGCGGCGACATTGAACGGAAAGAGGCTATAACCTGATTCACTGCTCCCGAACGACGCCAATTTTTCCGACCAGGCCGCGTCCAGCGTGGGATCGAATTTGGGCACCCACGAATAGAGATCGTCCCGGTTGGGAGCCACCGTGTTGAAACGCCGCTTCAAATGAGCGATACCGTGGCGGGCTGCGTTGAGGTAGCGTCCCGTGAACTCGACCAGCAGACGCGTGACGGTTTCCTCGTCGATGCCTTCGCTCGGCACGACCCATTGCTCCCGCGCGCGCGTCAGCACGGTCTGCCGGCCTGCAAGGAAACCATCCGTAACAGCCACTGCCGTGCGGATCGGGGCGCGCACGCGCACGCCCTTCTCGTCGCTCTCGGCGATCATGATGTCCAGCAAGGGTTGCTGAATGCCTGAGAGGGCCGCCAGATCCTCGATGAGCAGCACCAGTTCCTTGCCGTCCGCGAGCAATTCTCGTCGAATCTCGTCGACGACCTCCTGAATAGTGCGTTGATTCAGCGCTTCTGTGAATCGGAAAATGGTGCGTAGAGCCGAGTCCAGCACTTCCTGCAGCACTTCCGCGGCGATGCCGCGAGCGGCGCCGTTCGAACTGGCCAGGAACGCGAGCGCTTGGCCCACGGTCCGGCGCAGTTCCATGCTTGCGACGGCTGCAGGTGGTTCGAAGTCCGCGATCTGGAATTGCCGGCGCGCGGGGTCAGACGTGCCGCTGAGGCTTGCATCGACGATTCTCAACAAAACGTCCCGAAACCACTGATCGCGAATCTCGGGGTCACGGATCATATCGCGCACTCGGTTCGCAGCGACGATGCGAGGTCCGAGCGTTCGGTCGCCGCTCGCGCGAATTTGCTCCTCCACTTGCGCCGCGTAGGGGCCGAGTTCCTCGGCGAGCGCGGTCGCGAGAAGTTCGGCCGCGCGTGGCGGGTCGAGCGACTCCACCGCGCGACTCAGGTCCGCCCGCAGCGCGTCGTATCGTGCGCCGCTCAGCGGGGCGAGAATCCGTTCGACTACTTCGCGAAGACTCGCCGTCTTCGGAATCGGAACCACGACTAGATCTTTGCGGCGCGGATGGCGATCGAGTTGCGCCCCGAGCCAGCGGATCATGTGCGATTTGCCGACGCCAGACGCGCCGGTAATCGCAATGATGACCGAGCTGCCGTCGTTGACGGGGCGCATGAGCGAGTCGAGCAGGTCGACTTCAGACGCATCCACTTCATTCCCGGCCTGAGCGGAGCGTCGCTTCAGCGTGATGGGCAAGTGTACTGCGAGCAACAGCGCCTGATCTACCGTTTCGGCTTCGGTGCGGAGACATTCCTCCACATGTTCACCGGTGGGCCAGAATTCGATCAAAGGGTTCATCGGACGGCTCCTGCGCTGGGTCTTGCGATCCACTGAAAACTCATGTCGGCGCGCATGCCGTTCACACCGGTAAGAACGATAGAACTGCCGACGTCGGCGCGACGCTGCAACAGCAGGTCTCCTGATCCGCGCAAATTGAGCAAAGCCCTGGACAATGCAGTGCTGAGTTGACCCGCCTGTAACGGCGCGAGTGCGTTGCCGTCCACGGAGGAGAGGACTTCTTGCCTCCACATGCCACGGTCGAGTACGGGCAGGGCCTGCGCGAGTTTGTCGACAAACTGGGTCGCGTCGATGTCTTCGCCTTCTCCCAGGATCTTGGGCAAGACATCACGTATTGCGACGGTGGGATCGATGTCCGCAAACGGCTGCTGGCTGAAGCCGAGGAAGCGCGCCCAGTATTGCAAACCAGTGCGTCGAGTCGGGTTGCGGAACAGCAATCGCTCGGACTCTCCCATTTGCTGAACTTCCAGCGCCTCGAACTGGCTAAAGCCGGTTCGATACACGTCCTGAGCGAGCATCCATGCAAGGGAACGGGTGAGGTCCGCTGCGGCCGCGCCTTCGGACATCCAGAACTCCCCATTGTTTTCTGCAGCCATGACGCGCGCACAGGCAGTCCGGCGCGTGAACGCAAGCAGGTCCTTTGCGCCGTCGCGGCGGCTGGCAGGACGCTCTGTTACGGTGATCGCACCGTCGACTTCCTGAAATAGTCCCAGCGCCGTCCAGCGCAACAGCGTGCCGCGCGCCAGTTTTCCAGCATCGGAAACCAGAGCGGGCGGCGCGACGGCATCGAGCAAGGCTTCGCGGGGAATTGGTTTGATCGCACGCAGGACCGTGGCGTGCAGCTGGACTAGGATGTTCGGCAGCCCGTCGTTGGTGAGATTCAGTAGGCTCATAGGGTCAATGCCCGGATCAGGGACTGTTCATCGGTATGCGGAAGTACGCTTGACCATAGACGGTCGGGGCGATCCGGATCTCGAGCAGAATTGGGAAGAAGCACGACAGTCATCGCACAGGGCGACGTTTTCAAAGCCAAACTTAGGGAGTGACCGATTGATTCGGAAGACAAAATGACGATCCGTACTTCATGTTCGGCGCCATCCAGGCCGTCGGGCCGGGCTGGATCGAACAAGTCGATGAATGCATCGGAGCGCAGGCGTCGCAAGCGCGCCCGCATCGAGTTCAGCGCGACATCCTGCGTCTCACGCTCGAGCGCGATCGTGTGTGGCTTCAAAGTGCTGACGAGCGCGTCGAGGACGTTTGTGGTCGACTGTTGCAGAACACGAGAAACGTCATCCACTACGATGAATGACAGATTGCCATACACGCGAGGGACGCCCCGCAATGCGTTCGGAACATCTGGTCTCCGCGAAAAGATGTCCAGTCGAGCAACGAACGGTGACGGTGCCACCGGCTTGCGCGGTCGCTCGGACCAGTGATGGTTGCAACCTCCGCAATAAGGACGAACCGGAGCGAAAACCGTATGCAGCGCGACCCGATAGAGTTCACTCAGGGCGTCTTCTACCTTCCGTTCATTGCGGGCGATCGACAGCATCAACTCCATGCCCTTGTTGTTGGCGGACCGCGCGTCACTTCGAGCGCGCTGCATTTGCTGATCGAAAGTCGCTCTCGCCAGATGGCCTGCATTGGAGAGGCGTACCGCTGCATACGTAACGGTCGTTTCGGATTCTTCGAGGTCACTATCAGGTTTGCCGAATCTGTCCGGCGGAACCGTGGATAGTGCTGTTATATCGATTAAGCCAGCGCACGCCATGAGATTGAGCGTGCGGAGATTCCATTCGAGATTGGTTGAACCTTGAACATTTAGCGCCGGACGGAGCCGGCGCAGATCCACCCAAGTCTGGTCGCCTTCGGCGTCACGGGCAACCGGACGCTCGATCATCATGCTCCAGCGCTCGAAGGCGATTTCGTTGCCAACGTAGCGTGGCGCTGCGAGCCCTTGCGCCTGCTGGATATCCTCCTGTGTGTAGAGCAGCAGACTGGCGGACGCGATGCCGTCACGCCCGCCGCGCCCGACCTCCTGATAGAAGCGGTCCAGCGATTCCGGCAGCGTCGCGTGGACGATGGTGCGGACATCACTCTTGTCGACGCCGACGCCGAACGCGGAAGTGGCGATCATGCCGTCCAACTCATCTCGTTTCCATTGCGCGAGCAGCGTTTTTCGCGCGCTTGCACCCGTTTCGCCAGTGAACTGCGCGATGCGTTCGAAGCCATCTTCGAGGAGTATTCCTAGCCACTGCTCGGCCTCGTCGGGCCGTGTGACATAGAGGATGAACGGGCGCGGCGCTAATCTGAGTGCCTCGACGACACGTTGCTTCCGTTCGGCGAGCGTTGCACAGAAATGAGTTGCGTAACGCGGCTCTGGCCGGAGGTAGACGGCAGAAATGAGCCTGGTCTTCTCAGGCGGTCCGAACTGGCGTTGCAGCACTTCGATAGTGTGCGAGGTGAGCGTCGCAGACGCGAGCACGACTCGGATCGAGCGCGGCGCCATGCTGCGCAGGCGTGAAATTAGCGCGGGAAGAAGTTGAAACGCTGGCCGGAAGCCACTGCCCCAAGTAACGACGAGATGTGCTTCATCCACGACGACGTGAGTAAGACGCCCCGCTTTCGCACAGTCTTCTAGCAAGCCTCGCAGCGAGCCGGTTGCTGCCTCGGGCGAGGTGAACAGCACACGCTGAGTGCCATTATTCATCGCACGAAACACTGCGGTGCGCTCGTCCGGGCTGAGGCCGCCGTGATACGCGAGCGGCTTCTCCTGCCAGTTGACGTCTTCTCTGCGGAAGAACTCGGCCATGCGCTCGCCCTGATCGATTGCCAGCGCGACGGTGGGCACAATCGCCAGCGTGACATGGCCTTCACCGTTCAAAAGTGGCGGCAATTGGGCCAGCAATGATTTGCCGCTCCCCGTCGGCAGCGCGGCGATTAGCGTGATGTCGGAAGGCATGTGAAGGAGGCTGCGCACGGCCTCGCGCTGACCAGCGCCGGTGAAGAACGGCAATCCCAGCGCGTCGCCGACGACGGGCTCCGCTGCGATCCATTTGCGGTCGAGCGCCTGAGTTTCGACTAGCACGTCGTCGAACAGGTCGCTCTGCTTGCCCAACCAGCTTAGCCGGGGACTTTGTGCGCGAATCTCGAAACGGCGCTCGAAAGCGATCACCTGGAACTGAGCTGCTTCCCACGCGTGGCGATCCGGCCATATCGGTCCACTTGGCACGCTCAGCCATTGCGCCCCGCCGCGGTGGGTATGCAGCAGTAACCACTGCCGCAGTAAGGCCGCCAATTCGACGTGCGAGCGGTGCGCATGACCATCGACATATCGCAGCAGTACTTGTCGGAGGCGCTCGAGCAAACCTGTGGCCTGATGCGTTGTCAGAATCTGATCGGCCCGCCCCCAATCCGCTAGACACTCCTTGAGTTCGGCGTCACCGAAGAAATCGCGCTTCATTGCTCGAACGGGTCTTCAGAGGCCAGGAAAACCACACCCGCAACATCGAGATCGATATCGGGTTCGGCAAGCGAATTGCGGATCGCGGCGCAAAGCGCGTCGTCGTTGGAGCGCTCTTCGAGTTCGCATCGCCGCTGCGCGCCCGTTAGCCGCGCCAAGCGTGATTCGGTCTGGGCGTGACGTAGCCGCTCTTCGCGGTCCAGCGCGGTCAGCGCCTGTCTGACGTGCGCACGGCACGCGTCGGACTGAAGCGCGGCGGCTTCGGCCGTCTGCCGCGCTTCTGCGCACAGGGCCGGCCAGTCTCGCAGCCAGCTGGTTTGGATCGGCGACGGAAGGTCGCGCCACCGGCGAGGATTCAGGTTGAAGTCGCGGCGCGTGCCTTGCCAGAAATCGGTATACGACGCTTCCATCAGTTCCGACGGGGTCGATACGACCGCGCCAGAACCATCCACCCAGATGCGAAGGAACATCGGCGCGAGCAGCGCCTGCGACTTGCGGGTGAGTGACTGTTCAAGAATCGACTGTCCGTCGGCACCGCGTCCGTCCAGCTTCGCGACGAGTGCGGCCGGCCGGATGATGAAATCGAACCGGAAGAACAGATCGGCGCCGCTCGGATCGTGCACCTCGTATTCACGGTCGACGCGCCACATGGCGAAGGCGCGTCCGCGGTCGTCCTGCTCGCAGAACGCCTCGAGCGATGCCACCAGCGGATCACCCACGCGCAGTACGCGCACGCCCTGCGACCGCGCAGCGCGCGTCAGCGCATTCTGCCGGCGAAACACGTAGCGATAGGTCAGCGGCGAGCGCGAGCGATCGCTCGGCGCATCGACGTCGATGCTCTGCAGGAACGTGCGCAGATAGCCGCCCATCGGGATGAGTGTTCTGGGCACACCATGTTCCATCACATAGGCTAGCCTGAATGCCTCGTCCGAGTCTTGGTTGATGGGGCGCGAGCCGTCGTAGCGAACTTGAAATTTGAGGGCTTCGCCAGCAAACCGGATCAGCGCGGCGCGCCACTCACGCCACGACTGATCACATTCGTCGACTTGTTCCATGGCGTCCAATTCTTGCTCACCGAGTGCATCCAGCCCGTCCTGATGATCGATCTGCTTGCGTTCACGTTCGACCAAGCCCATTGGCCCGCTGAGCGCGGTCGCGTGTTCACGAATAGCCGGTGTACCTTGCGCGAACCACTCTTCCTCTAGCGTCTGCAAGGCTGATTCGATCAGGTACTGCAGGCTCGCAACCGAGCGGTTGAAAACCTGCCAGCCAGTATCAAGCGTGTCGATCCACGCACCTTCATCGGGGTTTGATTCGTCATGCAGCGCATAGGACACGATGGGATCGCCTTTGCCGAAACGGTCAAGCCGTCCGAGACGTTGCTCGCAGCGGTTCGGCGAACCCGGCATGTCGAAGTGAACGGCGATCTTTTTGCCTCCATGGAGATTTACGCCTTCTTCCGCGCGCGCGTCGCACACGAGCACGCGAACCTTGTCGGTCGTCGACAGGAATTTCTGCCAAGGCAGCGGGGTGTCTTCGTCCTCGCAGTTCGCACGAACTTCGTGACGAACGACCTGGGCGCCAAAGGAGCGCTGCAAGTGTTGAGCGGCGCGGTCGGCATCGGTGCGATCGCTGCAAAAGACCACCACCTGCGCATTGGGTGTCGCCAATATGCCTTCGAGCGTGGCAGTGAGGGTATCTAGGCGCTCCTGACCGTCGCGCATGCGTTCCGCGCTGCCGTCCAATGCGTCGGCAATCTCGAGCGCCTCGTCGTCGCGGATGTTGTGTTGCTCGAGCAGCTTGCGCACCGAGGTACGGTCGCGCGAATTGAGCACATGACCGAGCACGGCAGCTCGCAGCGTTGCGGGCAGCGTGTCCAAGCCGTTCAGATGCAACCGCAACTCCTCCAGTTGACGTCTCCAGCGCTCAGCCCCGGCGCTCCTGAACGGGACTCGCTTGAGGCCAGCACGTCTAGGCGTGGCCCATTGCAGCGACTTGCGGCGATTCCGCAGAATACGTCGATGCAAACGATAACTCTCCACCAGATGCGTTTTTAGATCCGCAAGTGCGTTGACGTATGCCTCGTCTTCTTCATCTGGAAAAGCGTTAAGAATCGCGCGCAACGCATCGACTTTTTCCATCAGCGTGATGTCTTCACCATACGCCTCTTGAAGGCGGTCCAACTCGCCAGTGAGACTCCAAAGATTCTCAGGAGTCAGCATTGCGACTACCTCCGCGACGACCTGGCGCGTTGCTATTCGTCGATTGAATCCATCGAGATCGTCGAGCGGGAATGCCACCGGATCGAGCAGATGCAGTACGCGTAGGAAGCCTTCAGGGTCCGACAGTACGGGCGTTGCTGACAGCAGCAATAACCGGGGAATGCGGTGCGCGTGGGCCTGCAGTCGCCGGTACAGCGTGATCTCGTGCTCGCTGCTAAAACGTGAAAGGTGATGCGCCTCGTCGACTACGAGCAGTCCGGCGTTAGCGAGTTCGTCTTCAACATCCGCGACATCTTCGTGGCTGACAACATGAAGAAAGTCATCGAGGTCGTTGCCGAGGCCGAACCTCGTGGTTAGTTCCTCTCGCCATTGCGCGACGAGAGCGGGAGGCGCAAGAACGACGGCATGTGAACTTCCCGGCGGTATGTCAAGAAAGAATTGGCGGATGATCACGCCGGCTTCGATGGTCTTGCCCAAGCCGACTTCGTCCGCGAGCAGGTAGCGCTGCACCGGATCGGTCAATACGCGCCGGACGACCTCAAATTGATAATCGACCAGTTCGATAGAAGACGAGAGAGCGGCTGTGATGCCCGAAGCCGCGCTGTACTGAAGCGCGACCTGACGCGTGAAGGCGCTGCGTGCATCAGCGAGAAATGGTGTTTCAGTGGCTTCGCTGGTGAGCAGTGGCAGAGGGTCGCGCAGGGGGCGGTTCCAACGGACCTGAAGATCTGCGGCCTCGACATTGGCCGATTCACCATTTGGGAATTGCACGAAAATGGCAGCGCCATTTCCGTCGGTCACGCGTCCCACCTGCCAGCGGCCAGTCGATTGCCGCCTAAATACGCGTGTCTGGGTAGGCAGGCAAATCGGCTTGATGTTCGTCAGGGATGATTCAACAACCTGCGGTTCAGCCCCGGGTGCATCGAAATATTGAACACGGGCGATTCCGTTCGTTGCACCGGCGAACTTTCCGATTCCCCAGGCAGAGTACGGCACGGCGGTGATCTGGACGAATGCGCCGACTTCAGGTCGAGCGGCCGGCATCACCGCGCTCCCGCCAAAATAGACCCGGATTCGCTCGATGTCGGGCTTTTCCGATACACGTCGGAATAGCATTCCCGAACCCGACCCTCACAAGTGAAACAACCAAAGTGAAATTGCGGCATCTCTGCTGGCGCCTTGCGCTTCTAGACTTTCTGTTTATCGCTCACGTGAGCGGCTAATGGTCGCTTCACTCGACCCCTCTCTCATGAGGTCCCCGGTGTGCCTTACAACGTCGCAATCTTAAGATCTTTCGACGATTGGCGCGACGGTGAAATGTTACCTATGTCTCAAAGCAACAACTAAGGCGCCTACAGAGTAGTAAACGGCACCCGTAAATCCTTTCTTGAACGCTAAATAGAAGTTGAGACGTGCGACAACTTGCAAATATGCGCGATTTGCCGCTGCTATCTATTCAGACGATCGAACCCCATTTTTAATTGCTTTCGCGTCGCGAGTGTGCTTAAGTGCGTGCCGGCGATTCAGCGCTTCCATACGAGGTGCGATGTATCGATTTAATAATTTGATTTGCACGATACTATTCCTCACCCTGACAGGGTATGGAGTGACCGGTGCAGACAACGGAGTCCGAAGCGCGGGGAGACTAACAACTGCCAGGCGAGAACTGCAAGGCGCGAAAGAGCAAACCTACGCTCGTATCTGTAGCGTTTCCCCGCTTTAAGCGATACGAACCTTGCGCAACAACACCCAAGACCAGATAGCGCCCCCTGTAACCTTCGCCAGAAATTGCAGTCCTGCGATTGTCGGGAATATCGTGCCAAATGCGATCAGCGGGAATACGACAGAGTCAATCGCTGCGCTGGCTACGTTTGCGCCATTCGCACGCGTGAGAACGGGATAGCGTCGCACCGCTTGGAACACGACCGCGCTCGTAATGGCCGCCGCGCTAAATGCGACGAGAGACGCCAAGGATATAACGCCTGAAGCCGGATTGAGCATATAGCTGACGACACCGGCGCCGGTGATCAGGCAGAACATACGAGCCCACAGCGAGTGCCCATGCCAGTCCAAGTGAAGACGATCTCGGATAGCAAGGTCGAGGCCGATCAACAAGAAGGCGTTGATCGGAGTGGACGCCGGGCCGAAATGCGCGACGCTCAGGTTTGCTGCGGCAACCGCTGCAATGTAGATCAAAATGTACACGGAAAATGACAAGGAGAAGTTGGATGTGCAATCGATGCCTTCGATAACTAGCGAAGGTGACATGGACCGTTTGCGTTCTATGGTTTTTTATCTTCTGCTCGATAGTTTGCTGGCGATTTTAGGAAGGACTCGATGTCGGCAACTCGCCAGCCAATCGATCTTGGCCCGATCTTCAACTGGGGAGGGAAGGTCCCCTCTTTGACCCGCTGATAGATCGTAGAGCGAGATAGCCCAGTTTCCCTCTCGACCTCTACGCGCCTCATGATTGCGGCTGGTGGCCGCGGATCCGCTGGCTTCATCGGGGTGATCGCCGCTTGCGGTTCGGGACCTTGAGGACCGTTGTGTTCTTCCTCTACTTGTCGGACGGATTTTGCTCCGAACTCTATCAGCATTTTTGCGAGTTCGTCACCCACTGCGCGCCACCGTGCGAATGCCTCGCAGTAAGAGACGACGGAACGTGCATCGACGCTGCTGAGCACTCCAGCATCGGAGAGTTGTTGGGCTACCGTAGGCCAGTGCGCGATTGCTGCGGGAGAAAGCTGCCACAACACATCTGTATCAGCACCGTGTTTAGGACGGTTTCGCCGATTTGCCTCATTCGATTGATCCGATGCACTAGCTTCTCCGGTTTGGCCTGATTTCCGCGGGCGCATATCACGCTCCTTTCAGTTGCCTGTGAAACTTGATCCCTGCTTGATTGAGCACCCAGGCTTCGATCTTGTCATGCCACATCCGCAGCAGGTCGAGTGGCCGACGTCGATAGTGCTTCTCGGCAAGTGCCGACGGTTTGTGTCCTTGGATCTGGGCGACGACGCCAACGGGAACCTCGACCCACTCTGACAGGGTTCCGAACGATCGACGTAGGCCGTGCAGCGAGACATGCGGCAAACCTGTCGGCGCCAATGCTCGGTTATGCGCATGACGTGGTTCGGCGATCTTTCCATCCGCCGCCGTCTTGCTGGCAAAGACCCACTCGGACGGTTCCCATTCTTCTCGTCTTTCGGCAAGTCGCTTCGTTTGACGTTTGTTAGGTGGGGTCTCGTTCAGTCGCCGAAGATTCAACAATAGGCTCGCCAAATACGGGGTGAGCGGTATCGTTCGTCCACCAGTACCCTCGACTTTGTCGTTCATAGTGAGACTGCGCCAGCGGAAGTCCACGTCTTCCCACCGCAATGCAGCTAGCTCTTCCCGCCGGGCGCCCGTGATCAGCAGGCCTTGGAGATATGCGCTGATGACTGGATTCTCGATGCCGCGCACCGCGCTAAACCAAGCCGATAACTGCTCCCGTTGCAAGCAGTCGTCTTTCGCGGCGCTTCGCGGAAGGATGCCTTTGACCTTTGGAGATGTGTAAGCGTCGTGAGGAATGATGCCCGCATATGCCTCGTCACTGTCACACCATCGAATGAACGCTTTGAACAGACCGAAAGCATGGCCAGCATTTGTCGGTCCCCGGGGTATCTCAGCCTCGAGCCACTCCGACATGGACGTCGCCGTGATCTCGGTCAACCTCCGCGGCATGAGCGGCGCCAATGGCCCACGCACCTTCTCTTTGCCGCCGCGTTTGGCAATACCGCCCCCAGGCGAGGAGAGGTTGATGTGATCAATGATGTATCTCTCGGACCGCGGCTTTTTCGTTTTGGGGGAGATCTTCGTTCGCAGATGCTCCAGGTAATGCTCCCACGCTTCGCCGACAGTCACGTCCTGACGGCGCTTCGCTGCCTGACGGGCTTCGTGTTCGGCCTTCTGCTCAGCCTCTCGCTCGCGCGGATCAACTCCGTCGTCGATAATCGTCTGGAGACTGCGAGCGCGCTCTTGAGCCTTGTCGATCGTCCAGCTCCTCGGATCGCCGATCGTCATCCGGACCGTCGAGCCATGGATCTTCCCTTGGTAGATATAAGCCTTGGCTCCACTAGGCGTGGCTCGCAAGCCGAGGCCGGGGGTCTTGCTATCCCAAAGAAACGACTGCGACTTACCCTCTTCGCAGCGATGCGCCTCTACACGAGCCGCAGTGAAGTTGACCTTAGCCACCCAACCCCCTTGCTCATAAGTCGGCGATTTCGTGTAACCGCCATGTAACCAGATTATGCGCCAACGAGGGAATCTCGATCAACAGTAATGAGGGGTGGTTTCAATAAAAATCGTTTAAATTCAGGGAATTAAATATCTGGATAAGCGTGAATCCATTTCGATCAATGTCGACTTGTTCGCATTCGCAATGCGAAGGTCGTGAGTTCGATCCTCATCCGCGCAATTGCGGCCCAATAAGAGCCGCGATCGGTGAAAAGACCGAAGTCTTCGTGCATCCCTTCGATGCGATCCTCGAAGCTCGCAGTGGCTCCCAACCACTTCATTTCCCCAACATCCCCTTACACCATGCGTAAGCATGGAACGTTCTCACTCCCAACGGCTCCTACACCACGTAAACCCCAGCACCTCGCGACCCGCAGCGCAGCAAAACCGCGCCGCCGGCCCAGCACTTTTCCAAAAGAGCCTTTCGAATGGACCCGCACCGCCCGCGATCTATCGAAGTGGATTTTTTCCGAGGGGTCGTGCTGATCGTGATCGTGCTCGACCACATCCCTGGCGGGGTGTTACAGCACCTGATGTTGCACGCCTACGCCTTATGCGACTCGGCGGAAGTTTTCGTCTGCCTCGGCGGCTATGCCTCAGCCGCAGCCTACGGCGCGGTCCTAAGCAAAAAAGGCGAAAAAGCCGCCCACAACCGCTTCTACAAACGCTGCTGGGAAATCTACCGCGCCTACCTGCTAACAGCGGTGCTGACATTACTTTCAGGCGCAATCCTGCAGCTACTGCAACTCAACCGCCCAATGGCCGACCTGACAGGCTGGCCACTATTCGTCGAAGCACCGCTTAGAGAAGCCTTCGACATAGCAATCCTCAGACGCCAACCGTACCTGTCAAGCGTCTTACCGATGTACGTCATCTTCGCGATCACGGTCCCGTTCATCGTCCCACTAGCCCGCAAAGCCCCACTCACCGCAGCAACAGCCAGCCTCGTAACCTGGGCGCTAGCAGTCCCCCTAGCCAGACTCTTCGCCATCGACGACGTCAGCGATTGGGCTTTCAACCCTTTCGCCTGGCAGTTGATGTTCGTGATCGGTATCCTGTGCCGTGAGCGTCCGGTTTCAGATCGCTTCCTGGAATCCAAACCCGGCCGCTGGTTCACAAAAATTGCAATCACAGCCGTGCTAGCCTTCGCAGTGGTGAAGCTTTTCATCCTGACGCAACCGCTCCCTGGCCACCTGAAACAGAACTTGTCGATTGAACGCGTGATCAATTTCCTCGCTATCGCCTGGCTTGCCGTCGTCCTTGTCCGCGCCGGCACCATTGCGAAACTCGCGCACAAAGCGCCCGCCGTCATCAAGGTCGGCCAGACTGGATTAGTGTGCTTCGTCGGCGGCACGCTGATCTCGCTGATCGTCGACACAGCAACGCCGCGCAGCATCCACGGCCTGACCCACGGCCTCGCGGCGCTCGCCGGCGATCTCGTAGCGATCATCGCCGTGCTGCTGCTCGCGCGTTTCTGGAAAGACTGGAAGGGCCCGACGCAACCGCGCGCTGCCGTCAGCGGAGCCGACTGCCGATGAAGGGCGGTACTGCATGGCTGCGTGCAGCGCTCCGGCTCGCACGCGCGGCGCTCTTATGCTGTGCCGTCAGCATGGCAACAGCTGCCGCACCCGAAGCCCAGAACCAAACCCAATCAACGCAAAAGCCCCCGTTCGCCACCCGTTGCGCGGACCTGAACGGTCTCTGGCTAGACGCCGAAACCATCGCACTCCCGACCCACGGCGCCCACGTCGAATCCGCAACGTTAGTCACAGCCCAAACCCCCGGCAACGGCGCAGGCGAGTTCTGCCGCATCACGGGCGTCATCCGTGCGATCAAAGGCACGACACCCGACATCCGCTTCGACCTGAACCTGCCGCGCCGTTGGAACGGCCGCGCATTGCAGGTCGGCGGCGGCGGTTACAACGGCACTGTCGTAACCGGCATCGGCGTGATGCCGTTCTCACCGATCCGCGCACCGCTAGCCCAAGGCTACGTCACCTTCGGCGACGACTCCGGCCACGTCGGCAACTCCGCATTAGCGGTGTTCGGCCTGGTCGACGAAGCCGTCGTGAACTTCGGCTACGCGCATCTGAAGAAAACACACGACGCGGCCCTCGCTTTGATCGTACGCATGTACGGCCATCCACCCGACCGCATGTACTTTGCGGGCGGATCGACAGGCGGCCGCGAAGGCTATACGGCGATGCAGCGTTTCCCCGACGACTACGACGGCGTGATCGCCGACTCCCCCGCGCTGAACTTCTCCGGCGTAAGACTGATCGGCATCCGCCTTGGGCAGGCCGAGTATGCAACCCCGGGCGGCTTCGTCCCACCCGCGCTGCTCGAACGCGTCTACCAGAAGTCGCTCGAAGTCTGCGACAAGCTCGACGGCGCGACGGACGGCATCGTCAGCGACGTCGCCGAATGCCGCCAGCGCGAACCCGAGATCATCGACTCGCTGCGCTGCCATCGCGGCACGTCATACGCCCATGAAGGCGGCTGCCTGACCGACGCGCAACTATCGACACTCAACGTCCTGCGCAGCGGCCTCACCCTGCCATACAAACTCGCCTACGACATCAGCGGCTACCACGGCTACAACGTCTTCCAGGGCACGCGTCTGAACGGCATGCTCGGACTCGGCCGCGACCCGGCGCGTCAACCATCGCCGACCTTCACCGGCAACGGCTATCTGTTCGCACAAGCCGACGGCTACATCCGCTACTTCGTCACACAGGACGCCACCTTCGATTCGATCAAATTCGACGTACAGCATCCCGGCAAATACCAGAAGCAACTGGTCACGCTATCGCAGGTCATCGGCGCAATGAACCCCGATCTCGGCCGCTTCATCGCTAAAGGCGGCAAGCTGATCACGATGCAGGGCCTCGCCGATGAAGTCATCAGCCCCAACCAGACGATCGCCTACTACGATCGCCTCGTCGACCAATACGGCGACGAGCGCGTGAACGCCTTCATGCGTCTTTACATGGTGCCGGGCTTCCAGCATGGCGGCGGCGTGTTCATTCCCTCCGTCGATCTGCTCGGCGCACTCGACAACTGGGTCACGCGCGGCGTCTCGCCGGAAACGCTGCTCGCCACCGACATTTCCCCGCCAACCAACGGCCGCTCGCGTCCGCTGTGCCGCTATCCGATGTATCCGCGCTACCTCGGCAAGGGCAATCTCAACGAAGCCAACAACTTCGTCTGCAGCGAACCTTAAGCGTCGCTAATCAGATGAAAGCGCGCGTCACAGAGCCGTGAAAGCGCTGTCGCGCACCGCACATTTCGGCCCTCATTTCGCCCGCAATCACGCAGCGCCCCTGTAGTATTGGGCGATCATGCTGCAAGGCGCTGCTATCTGACGTCATCACACGCCTTCCGGTAATGTTTGCGCGCAACGAAAGCGCGCAAACCGTTTGCACACAAACAATTGAGCAAAATTTACCTGCACTCTTCCCGGAGACCTTATGACCGCTTCTAAAAGCGCGGCCCTCGTCGAGGTGCTGACGCGTCATCGCGACACGCTGCTAACTGAATGGTTGAATCAGCATCTATCGATCTCGCTGCGCCGCGGGCTCGCCACGGAAGCGGAAATGGGCGACCAGTTCCGCAACTTCCTGAACATCTTCATCGACACGCTTGGCAGCGCCGATACGCTGGATGCGAGCCGTCCCGAATGGGAACCCGTGCGCGCGTTTCTCGCCGACATGTCCGCCCATCGCGCGCGTCAGGGCTTTACGCCCGTCGAAACGGCGACCTTCGTGTTCTCGCTGAAGCAGCCGCTCTATACACGTCTGCGCGAAGAGTTCAGCAGCCAGCCGCAAGAACTCGCGGACGTGAGCTGGACGGTGAACGTGCTGCTCGACTCGCTCGGCCTTTACACGACAGAAGTCTTTCAGCGCAGCCGCGAAGCGATCATCGCGCGTCAACAGGAAGAACTGCTCGAACTGTCGACGCCCGTCGTGCAGCTGTGGGACGGCATTCTCGCGCTGCCGCTGATCGGCACGCTCGATTCGGCGCGCACGCAAGTGGTGATGGAAAGCCTGCTGGAGAAGATCGTCGAAACAGGCGCGGCGATTTCGATCATCGACATCACAGGCGTGCCAACCGTCGACACGCTCGTCGCACAACACCTGCTCAAGACCGTCGCAGCCGCGCGTCTGATGGGCGCGGACTGCATCATCAGCGGCATTCGTCCGCAGATTGCGCAGACCATCGTGCATCTCGGTGTCGACCTGACCAACGTGATCACGAAGTCCACATTGGCGGATGCTTTCATCATTGCGCTGCAAAAGAGCGGGTCGAGCATTCCGACGCGCGCCGCCGGTTAAGGTGACTTCATGGATCGCATTCCAATCCTGCGGTTGGGCGATTGCCTGATCGTCGCGATTCAGGTGGACATGCACGACCGTCTCGCCATCACGCTTCAGGACGACCTGACCGCGCGCATCGTGAAGGACAAGGCGAAAGGCGTGCTGATCGACATCTCGGCGCTCGATATCGTCGACTCGTTCATCGGCCGGATGATCAGCAACACGGCCGCCATGGCGACGGTGCTCGACGCGCAGACGGTCGTGGTCGGCATGCAGCCGTCCGTCGCGATCACGCTGGTCGAACTGGGACTCACGTTGACGGGCGTGCGCACGGCGCTCAACGTCGAACGAGGCATGGCGCTGCTCAAGCAGCGACAGCCCTGATCAAGCGGGGCGCTCACACATGAACTCATTCGGCGTAGTGGTGACATCGACTGTCGAGGTCGGTCTGCGCTCGGATCAGGAGATCGTCAAGCTTCGCCAGATCGTACGCGACGAAGCCATCGCACAAGGTTTCTCGCTCGTCGATCAGACGAAGTTCGTCACGGCCGCAAGCGAACTGGCACGCAACACGCTTTTGTATGGCGGAGGCGGCGACGCGAAGTTGAGCGTGCTGCTCAACGGCACGCGCAAAGGCCTGAAGCTGACGTTCGTCGACCAGGGCGCGGGCATTCCGGATATCGAACGCGCGTTGCAGGACGGCTTCACGAGCGGCTCGGGCCTTGGCCTCGGGCTCGGCGGCGCGCGGCGTCTGTGCGACGAGTTCGAAATCCAGTCGGAACCAGGGAAAGGCACGACAGTGTCGATCACCAAATGGAAACTTCGGTAAGCGGTCTGCGCGCCATGCACGCGTCGTTCGAAATCGCCGACGCGAGCAGCGTCGCGTTCGCGCGGCGCGGTGCCAATGATGCGGCGCAAAAGGGCGCGCTGAACGAAACGGACATCGGCCGCGTCGCGCTGATCGTGACTGAGGCGGCGACCAACATCCTCAAGCACGCGCAGCATGGCGAGCTGCTTGTGCGCGTGCTGCCTTCGGATACGTCGGGCGCGCTCGCCGACGGCGTCGAGATCATCGCGATCGACAAAGGCTCGGGCATGCAGGACGTGCAGCTCGCGTTCCGCGACGGCAGTTCGACGGCGGGTTCGCCGGGCACCGGGCTCGGCGCCATCCGGCGCTTGTCGGAAGAGTTGTCGGTGTATTCGCAGCCGAATCTCGGCACGGTGCTGCGCGCCGTGGTGCGCAGCCGCAGCACACACGAGCGGGCGGGACGCGCGGCGGCAGGCACCGATGTCGGCGGCGTATGCGTGCCGTATCCGGGCGAATCCGTATGCGGCGACGCGTGGGGCATCGAAGCGGATCAGGACGGCCTGACCATCACGCTTGCCGACGGTCTCGGCCACGGTCCCGACGCACATGTTGCGGCAGCAGGCGCGGTCGAAGTCGCGCGGCGGCGTGCGGGCCGCTCGCCCGGTGCGCTGATGGAACTCGCGCACGGCGCGTTGCGCCCAACGCGCGGCGCCGCCGTCGCCATCGCTCGGCTCGATCTCGCGCGCTCGCAACTGGTCTTCACGGGCACGGGCAACATCGCGGCGTCGATCTTCAATACGGGCAAACCGGCGCTCGTCGGCGGCGGCGCGAATCATGGCGCGAGCAAGGCAGCCGACGGCGCGCGCCACACCTGGCAGCTCACGTCGCGCAACGGCATCGTCGGCCACACGATGCGCGATTCGCAGGAGTTCGAAGTGCCGTGGACGCGCGACGCGCTGCTCATTCTTCATTCGGACGGCATCGGCACGCGCTGGGATCTATCGGCATATCCGGGCTTGCATCTGCAGCCGGCCGTGATGATCGCCGCCGTCCTGTATCGCGATTTCGCGCGCCGCCGCGACGACGCCACTGTGGTAGTCGTCAAGGCAGACCAGGGAGTACATTTCAGGCATGACGACCCCTATATTGCGCATCCGGCTTGAGGCTGAAGAAGACGTCGTCGCTGCGCGCCGCAAGGCGCGCGCGATCGCCGCGGGCTTCGGCTTCTCTACGCTCGACCAGACGCGCATCGCGAGCGCGGTCTCGGAGATCGCGCGCAATGCGTTCGACTACGCGCATGGCGGCGAGGTGACGTTCGCATTCGATGGCGTGTCGAGACCTCAAGCGCTTCTCATCGATGTGCGCGATCAAGGTCCGGGCATCCGCGAACTCGAATCGGTGCTCGACGGCACCTACCGGTCGTCGACGGGCATGGGCCGCGGCATTGTCGGCACCCGTCGGCTGATGGACCGGTGCGACATCGAATCGTCGGCGGCGCGCGGCACGGTCGTCGCGATGGCGCGCTTTCTGCCCTTCGACCGCCCGGAGATGGCGGCGACGGGTATCGACGCGATCATGCGCGACCTCGTCCAGCAAAACGCCATGGGCAGACGTCCGGGCACAGCGACGAGCGCCGAAGACGCGGCGCGCCGCTCGCTCGACGAAGTGCTCGAACAGAACCGCGAACTGCTCGCCACGCTGACGGAACTGCGCGATCGCCAGGACGAGTTGACGCGCCTCACGCAGGAACTCGAAGCGACCAATCGCGGCGTAGTCGCGCTGTACGCGGAACTGGACGAACGCGCGGACGAACTGCGCCGCGCCGACACGATGAAGTCGCGCTTCCTGTCGAACATGAGCCACGAGTTGCGCACGCCGCTCAGTTCGATCCGGGCGCTGTCGAATCTGCTGGTCAACCGGCTCGACGGCGATCTTTCCGCCGAGCAGGAACGCCAGGTGCTACTCATCCGCAAGTCGGCCGAAGATCTCACCGAAATCGTCAACGATCTGCTCGATCTCGCCAAGATCGAAGCAGGCCGTACCGAGGTGACGCCGGTCTGGTTCAAGGCCACGGAGCTCTTTGCGGCGCTGCGCCCGATGCTGACGCCGCTGCAGACCGACCCGTCGGTGAAGCTGGATTTCGAGGACGCATACGGTTTGCCACCCATCTTCACCGACGAAGCCAAGCTCACGCAGATACTGCGTAATTTTGTCTCCAACGCGCTCAAATTTACCGAGCGCGGGGAGATTCGCGTCGGCGCAAGGCTGGAGCCGGATGGCGAGCATGTCACGTTTTTCGTGGCCGATACGGGAATTGGCATCGCCGAGGAGCATCAGCAAGTGGTTTTCGAAGAGTTTGGCCAGGTGCAGAACCACCTGCAGCAGCGGGTCAAGGGAACGGGGCTCGGCTTGCCGCTGTGCCGCAAGCTCGCCGCGCTGCTCGGCGGCTATGTGGGTGTGGACAGCAAGCCGGGCGTCGGCTCGACCTTCTTCGCGACGCTGCCGCTCAAGATCGAAGCCGTGATCGGATCGGCCGCGGACGACGCACCTGGCGGTCCGGCCATTGCGCACGGAGGCGCCTCATGACGGTTGCCGCTCCGCTGATCCTCAATGTCGACGACAACGACGGCGCGCGTTACGCGAAAACGCGCGTGCTCGTGCATGCCGGTTTCGAGGTGATCGAAGCGGCGACGGGTCAGGGCGCGCTCGATCAGGTGCGCGCGCACTGTCCGGCGCTGGTGCTGCTCGACGTCAAGCTGCCCGACATCAGCGGCATCGAAGTCTGCTCGATTCTCAAACGCGATCCGCAAACGCGCTCGACGCTCATCCTGCAGACGTCGGCAGCCGCCGTGCAATCGTTCGACAAGGTCCGCGCGCTCGATGGCGGCGCGGACAGCTATCTCACGGAGCCGATCGAGCCCGCCGAACTGGTTGCCAATGTGCGCGCGCTGTTGCGGCTGCATCGCGCGGAAGAAGCGCTGCGCGACGCCGACCGTCGTAAGGACCAGTTCCTCGCGACGCTCGCGCACGAACTGCGCAATCCGCTCGCGCCGATCCGCAACGCCGTCGAACTGATGGACCCGCGCCATCACGCGAACGAAGACACCGTGCGCGACGCGCGTATGATCGCGCGCCGTCAGGTGGAACATCTGAGCCGGCTCGTCGACGATCTGCTCGACGTGTCGCGCATTACGCACGGCAAGATCGCGCTGCAGATCGAATGCGTCGATGTCGCCGCCGCCGTCGCGACGGCTGTCGAAGCGAACCAGCCGGCCATCCAGAAGAAGCAGCACACCTTGCACGTCCGTGTACCCGACGAGCCTTGCATGATCTACGGCGACCCGATCCGCGTCGCGCAGGTGATCAGCAATCTTCTGTCGAATGCGGCGAAGTACACGCCCGAAGGCGGGGTGGTCGAGCTCGACGCGAGCGTAGCCGAAGACCTCTTGACGATCCGGGTGCGCGACAACGGCATCGGCATTCCGCCGAACGAACTGGCCGACGTGTTCAATCTCTTCATGCAATCGGACGATTCGCTCGCACGCTCGGAAGGCGGTCTTGGCATCGGGCTGTCGCTCGCCAAGACGCTCACCGAATTGCACGGCGGCACGATCGAGGCATTTTCTGCGGGGCTTGGAATGGGCTCGGAATTCGTCGTGACGCTGCCGATAGCGGTGTCAGAAAATGTAGCGGCGCCGAACACGGCAAAGCCCGCGGCGGCAACGGCCGTCGACGACGCGTCGAACAGCCCGGCGCCCGCTGTCGCCGATCCTGTCAGCGACACCCAGAGCGCGCCGGATGCGAAGCGCCGCGTGATGGTGGTCGACGACAGCGTCGACGGCGCCGAATCGATGTCGATCCTGCTCGAAATGCTCGGCCACGACGTGCGCGTGATGTACGACGGCGCGGCCGCAATCACGACAGCAGGCGAATTCAAGCCGGAAGTCGTGCTGCTCGATATCGGCTTGCCGGGCATCGACGGATATCAGGTCGCGCGTGCGTTGCGGGCCGAGCCGTCCACGGCGGGCGCGTTGCTGATCGCGCTTACTGGCTATGGGCAGGAAAGCGACCGGCAGCGAACGCGCGATGCGGGCTTCGATCATCATCTCGTGAAGCCGGCTTTGCTCGATGACATCGAGCGCGTGATCGCGACGGACGGCGCGAGCGGCATGCCGCGTAATCCGGGCACGCCCGTGCAGTCGGACGCGACGGGGTGAGCATCGAACGAAAGGGGGCGAAGCAAGTTAGCGCGCGAAAGCGGCGAACATTCGCAGCGGCGAACGGCGCGTGACCGGCAACGGCAACGCGCGCGAGGGTAAGGCGGCGGGACATTTGAGGTTGCGTCGATGAAACCGGACAACACGATGGCGGGCGCGGCCCCTGAGGCGGACGCGGCGCTCGCAGGCAGCGCGTCTCCCAGTTTTCTCGCGGGCGGCGGCGAGATGGGCAGTCTGATACGCGCATACGACTGGCGCGCGACGCCGCTCGGCGCCCCCGACGACTGGCCGCAAAGCCTGAAGACGTCGATCCGCATCATGCTCACGTCGCGCCAGCCGATCTGGATCGGCTGGGGACCGGACCTGATCTATTTCTACAACGATCCGTACAAGTCGATCATCGGCGGCAAGCATCCCGTCGCGCTCGGCTCGCCGACTTCGGTGGTGTGGCACGAAATCTGGGGCGAGATTCATCCGCTGCTGCAGACGGCGCTCGCGGGTGTCGAAGGCACCTTCACGGAGCAGAAGCTCCTGATCATGGAGCGCAACGGCTACCCGGAAGAAACGTACTACACGTTTTCCTACAGCCCGATTCCCGACGATCACGGCGGCACGGGCGGCATCATCTGCGCGAACAGCGACGACACCGTGCGCGTGCTCGGCGAACGCCAGTTGCGCCTGTTGCGCGAAATCGGCGCGGCGACGCGTGACGCGCTGTCGTGGCGCGATGTCTGCGAGCGCAGCGTGCGCGCGCTCGAAAGCGATCCTTACGACGTGACCTTCGCGCTGTTCTATCAGACCGAGCCGGGCGGCGCTTCGGCGTCGCTGGCGGGCGCCTGCGGCATCGACGCGGGGCATCCCGCGGCGCCGCAAGTGATGAACGCCGCGCCCGATTCCGTATGGCCTTTCGCGGACGTGCTGCGCCACCAGCGTCTCGCCGTCGTGTCGGATCTCGCCGAGCGCTTCGACTCGCCGTTGCCTCTGGGCGCATGGCAGCGCCCGAGCACGCAGGCGGCCGTGTTACCCGTGCAGCCGTCGGGCGAAGCAGGGCGCGGCGGCGTGCTGGTCGTCGGGCTGAATCCGTTCCGGCTCGTCGACGACAACTACCGCTCGTTTCTCACGCTGGTCGCACGGCAGATGGGCGCGGCGCTCGGCTACGCCGACGCCTACGAAGAAGAGCGGCGGCGCGCGGAAGCGCTAGCGGAAATCGATCGCGCGAAAACCACTTTCTTCTCGAACATCAGCCACGAGTTCCGCACGCCGCTCACGCTGATGCTGGGTCCGCTCGAAGAACTGCTCGCGAAACCCGATGCGGCCAACGCGGCCGAACGGCCGCTGCTCGAAGTCACGCATCGCAACGGCTTGCGGCTGCTGAAGCTGGTGAATGCGCTGCTCGACTTCTCGCGCATCGAGGCGGGCCGCATCGAAATGCATCCGCAGCCAACCGATCTCGCGATGTTCACTGCCGACCTGGCGTCGCTTTTCCGCTCGGCGATCGAATCGGCGGGCATGACGCTCGAAGTCGATTGCGAACCGTTGCCGCATCCCGTGTCGATCGACCGCGAGATGTGGGAAAAGGTCGTGCTGAACCTGCTGTCGAACGCGTTCAAGTTCACCCTCATGGGCTCGATTTCGGTGAGCCTGAAAACGACGCAGGGCGGCAGCATCGAAATGAGCGTCGCCGATTCGGGTATCGGCATTCCCGCGCATGAGATTCCGCGTCTGTTCGAACGTTTTCATCGCGTCGAGGGCGCGGTGGGGCGGTCGGTCGAAGGCAGCGGCATCGGGCTCGCGCTCGTCAGCGAGCTGGTGCGGCTGCATGACGGCGCGATTCATGTCGAAAGCGAACTGGGCGTCGGCACGCGGTTCACAGTCGTACTGCCGGCTACGATGTCGATGGACCCCGCATCGAGCGACAGCGCTCACGCAACGACGAGCGCGAACGCGCACAGCTATGCCGACGCGGCGCTGCGCTGGTTGCCCGATGCGTACGCGGCCAGCAATGCCGACGACTTGAGCATGCTGCCCGGCAACGGCGATACGCCCTCTACCGAGCAGGACCACGAAGCGGCGGGCAAGCTGCTCGTCGTCGATGACAACGCCGATCTGCGTGACTACATGCGGCGCATTCTGTCGGCGGCGGGTCATGACGTGCATGTTGCCGGCGACGGTGAGGAGGCGCTCGCTGCCGCGCGCAATCTGCAGTTCGACCTGATCGTGTCCGACGTGATGATGCCGAAGCTCGACGGCTTCGGATTGTTGCGCGCGTTGCGCGCCGACGCCGATCTGCGCGAAACGCCCGTGCTGCTGCTGTCGGCGCGCGCGGGCGAAGAGGCGAAAGTGGGCGGCCTCGAATCGGGCGCGGATGACTACCTGATCAAGCCGTTCGCTGCGCGCGAACTGCTTGCTCGCGTCGCGGGCAATCTTCAACTCGCGCGCTTGCGGCGCGAAACGGGCAACCGTCTACGCGAGGAATCGCGCACGCTTGAAATCCTGAACCGCGTCGGCACCGCGGTCGCGGCGGAACTCGACCTGAACCGCGCGGTGCAGGTCGTCGTCGATGCCGCGACGGAACTGACGGGCGCCGCGTTCGGCTCGTTCTTCTACAACGTGCAGGACGACAAGGGCGGCAGCTACATGCTGTACACGCTGTCGGGCGTGCCGAAAGATACCTTCGCGAAGTTTCCGATGCCGCGCAACACGGCCGTGTTCGCGCCGACGTTCATGGGCCACGGCATCGTGCGCTCCGACGACATCACGAAAGACCCGCGTTACGGCCGCAACCCGCCGCATCGCGGCATGCCCGAGGGCCATCTGAAGGTGCGCAGCTATCTTGCCGCGCCCGTCGTGTCGCGCACGGGTGAAGTGCTCGGAGGACTCTTTTTCGGACATCCGACACCGGGCGTGTTCACCGCGCGCGCGGAGCGCCTGGTCGAAGGCATCGCCGCGCAGGCCGCGACGGCCATCGACAACGCGCGTCTCTACCAGGCCGCGCAACGCGAAATCGCCGAGCGCACCAAGGCCGAAGAGGCGCTGCGCGAGCTGAACGAAACGCTCGAAGCGCGCGTGATCGAAGCCGTCGCGGATCGCGATCGTCTATGGGACTTCAGTGAGGACCTGCTGGTGGTCGCGGGCTTCAATGGCGAGTTGCAGCGCATCAGTCCTTCGTGGACACGCGTGCTCGGTCACGACCTGCACTGGCTCGCGTTGCAGTCGTACTTCTCGCTGATTCATACCGACGACCATGCGATGGTCAGGGCGAATCTCGACGAACTGCGCCGCACGGGCGCGCCGATGCGCTTCGAGAACCGCCTGAGGCATATCGACGGCACATGGCGCTGGATCGCGTGGACGCTTTCGCTCGATCCCGATACGAAGCGCATTCATGGCGTCGGCCGCGACGTGACGAGCGATCGCGAAACGCAGGAAGCGCTGCGTCACGCGGAAGAAGCGTTGCGTGTCGCGCAGAAGATGGAAGCGATCGGCAAGCTGACGGGCGGCGTCGCGCATGACTTCAACAATCTGCTGCAGGTGATCGGCGGCAATCTGCAACTGCTCGCCGACGACGTAGTCGGCCAGGAGCGGCCCGCGCAACGCGTGCGCAATGCGCTGGGTGGCGTCGCGCGCGGCGCGAAGCTCGCGTCGCAACTGCTCGCGTTCGGCAGGCGTCAACCGCTCGCGCCGAAGGTGGTGAACCTTGGGCGCTTCGTGCGCGGTCTCGACGACATGCTGCGGCGCGCGCTCGGCGACGGCATCGAGATCGAGACGATCGTGTCGGGCGGACTGTGGAATACGCTCGTCGATCCGTTCCAGGTGGAGAACGCGCTGCTCAATCTCGCGATCAACGCGCGCGATGCGATGGACGGCCACGGCAAGCTGACTATCGAAGCGGGCAACGCCTCGCTCGACGATGCGTACGCAAAGCGCCACGCCGACGTCACGCCGGGCCAGTACGTGATGGTCGCCGTCACGGATACGGGCTCGGGCATGTCGGCCGATGTGCAGGAGCATGTGTTCGAGCCGTTCTTCACGACCAAGCCTGAAGGGCAGGGCACGGGCCTTGGTTTGAGCATGGTGTATGGCTTCGTCAAGCAGTCGGGCGGCCATGTGAAGATCTACAGCGAGATGGGGCACGGCACGACGATCCGCCTGTATCTGCCGCGCGTGCGCGAGGAAGAGGATCTCGAAACGGATGTCGACGTGGGCCCGGCCAAAGGCGGCGCGGAAACGATTCTGGTCGTCGAGGACGATGAAGACGTGCGCACCACAGTCGTCGAGATGCTGGCGTCGCTCGGTTATCGCGTGCTGAAGGCGAAGGATGCGCAGAGCGCGCTGGCGATCGTCGAGAGCGGCGTGCCGATCCATCTGCTGTTCACCGATGTCGTGATGCCTGGGCCGCTGCGCAGCACGGAGCTGGCGCGCAAGGCGCGCGAGCGGCAGCCGGGTATCGCGGTGCTGTTCACGTCGGGCTACACGGACAACGCGATCGTGCATGCGGGGCGTCTGGACGAGGGCGTCGAACTGTTGAGCAAGCCGTATTCGCAGGAAGCGCTCGCGCGCAAGATCCAGCACGCGCTGCGCCTGCAGTACACGCGGCCCGACGATGCCGTCACGCTGCAGGCAGCAGACTCGCAAACCGTCAGGTACGTCGACCGGCACAACAACGAGACCTTCGACGCGATCCGTCATCTGCGCATCCTGTTCGTCGAAGACGATGAACTGGTTCGCGTCAGCACGGCGGAGTTGTTGCGCACGTTCGGGCTCGAGGTCGCCGAAGCCGAGAGTGCGACGCAAGCGGAGCAGATACTCGGCGAGCGTGACTTCGACGTGCTGTTGACGGACATCGGACTGGCGGGTGCATCAGGCGTCGATCTGGCCATCGACGCCGCCGCGCGCCAGCCTGGCATGCGCGTGATTTTCGTGACGGGCTCGGATGCAGCGCTGTCGCCGCAACAGCAGACGCAATTGCAGAATGTCGCGCAATTGCGCAAGCCGTACGATCCGCTCGATCTCGTCAACGCATTGCGCGCGTGCGTCGACTGATTATTCGGCAGGTCCGGTTCAGTAGGTGATCGTCGCGATCACGGTGTCGATGTAGGTGCCGGCTTGCGGCGTCGTTTGCGGCAGCACGCGCGCGTAGACCGTCACGCTTTGCGACGATCCCGTGCCTGTGCCCGCGAGCGCCGTCGTGCCGTTCGTGCCGTCGCCCCACGGCAGCGAGTGACTCGCGTTCTGATAGAGCTGATAGTGGATCTTGTCGGTGCCGCCGCTGCGCGTCATCACGCGGTCGGCGACGGTCGCGCCGCTGCCCGCTCCCGCCGACAGCGCAATCGAATACGCGTCGTTGTTCGTGCACGCGACGGTCAGCGTGCCCGTCGCCGTGAGCGTCGAGTTGAGTACGCCGGCCGTGCCGAAGTTGATGTTCGTCGACGAGATCGTGCAGTCGTTGATCACGCTTGCGCTGACCGTGAAGCTGAACGTGCTGCTCGGCGAGGTCAGCGAAGCGCAAGCGGGCGCCACCAGCAGATACGCCGCATAGTCCAGCTCCGCCTGCAGCGCGCCCGCGAATGTCGATGTATAGGTGCCCGCGACGAGCGCAGTTTGCGAGGCTGGCACGCGTCCATAGACGGTGAGCGTCGCGGAGCCGGCGCCCGTCAGGCCGTTCTGGACGACATCAATGGCGATGGGCGCGTACGTCGTCGAACCGCGCGAGCCCCACACGGTGCTGCCGCCCGATGTCGTGTAGAGGTTGTATTGCAACTGGCCCGTCCCGTTCAACGCGATACGCGGCAAGTAGCTGCTGCCGCCACTGCCCGTGCCGATGTTCACGCAGGCGCGCACGGGCAGCACGCCCATGCCCGTGCAGTTGATCGTGATCGTCGAAGACGTGCTCGCCGCAGTGCCGGCAATGGGGCTCACCTGGCCGAAGTTCAGGCTCGACGCGATGGCGTTGCAGGTCTGCGCGAGCGCGACACGCGGCGCGCAGGCTAGCCAGGCGGCGAGAAGAACGAGCCATAGCACGCGCTTCATGGTGAACGCGCCTTGCAGGTGAACGGGCCGAGCGTCGGCAGCCCGCTGCCTTTGCGCTCGAACGTCACGTCGACTTCGCACGGTCCCTGCGCCGACGTCGACGTGAAGGCGTTGGCCGCGCGCATGTCGTCGATGAAGGCGAGGCCGTCATACCCGATTACGTAGCGTTTGCCCGTTTCGCGCTGCGTCAGCACGGCGCCGGCCGGCAGCGGCTTGCCCGCCGCATCGACGACGATCAGTTGCGCGCCCGTGAAGTCGCGCAGCGGGAAGCGCGCGAGCACCCCCGCGCGCGATTGCGGCGCGAGGTTCAGGCGCGTGGTGGCGACGGAGGTGTCGGCGGGCAGGCCGAGCGGATCGATCGCGAGATGGTTCGGCTCGTAGGCGACGAGGTCGGGCACCAGCAGATGCCCCGCGCCGTTCGTCTCGCCGATCTCACGGTTTTCGTGCAGCACGGGCACGTGTGGCACGCCGTCGGTGGAGACTAGCGCGAAGGCGTCGTCGATGCGGCGTCCCGCGAGCACGTCGCCCGCCATCAGCACGACCGACCCGGACGCATCCACTTCCCCATAGGTGCGCGAGCCGACGTTGGCGACGCTGCCGATCAGGTCGCCGTAACGGCCACGCCAGGTGGCCTGCGCGAGCGATTGCTGCTGGCCGTTCTGGCGCGAGGTCTGCACCTGCCAGCCGAGGCCGCCGCCATAGTCCGGCGTGCGCGTGACGGCCGCGCCGAACAGCGGCTTGCCATGATCGCTGCCTGCGTTGACGCTCGCGTTCATCGAGCCGCCGAGCAGGAAGCTCAGCGCGACGAACACGCCTGTGTTCCCGGTGTCGCCAAAGTCGTGATAGACGCTAGCGGACAGCGACGTGCTCGCGGGCAATGTCGTCGTCCACGCGAGCGAGCCGATGCGCGAGTTGCCGTAGTAAGGATCGTCGAGACCGACGAGGCTCGCGCTCGCCGTGCTCGATGAACCGAACAGACGGAACGGCAGCGCGAGCGTCGCGCGATAGGTCGTGCGCGGCACGGGCGTGCCTTCGGCCGACGCAAGATCGCTGTAGTGCGGTGTCGCGTGTTGGGCCTGCAGGTCGATGGAGATCGCGGGCAGATGCCATTGCCAGCCCGCCGCGAATTGCGCGCCGCTGCCGCCGGGTGTCGGCAGCACGCCGCCTGGCGACGTATTCGTCGTGCCTTCGACGAAGCCGATGCCGATCGGCACGCCCGTCGGGTTCGACAGGCTCGTGGCAGGCGCATTGCGCGCCAGCGAACCGTCGCCGCCGTTGCCCGCGCTGCCTGCCACCGCGAAATTAAGCACGCCCGCGCCGCCCGCTTCGAGCAGCGCGCCGACGCCCGCGTTGTAGACGCCGCGCGTCGCTTCACCGTGCGTTTCGAGTGTGATCCTCGACGTGAGGCCATGCCGGAACGATACGGATAGCGAAGGATCGCCCGCATAGTCGAACGAACTGAGCGCATACGAGCGGCGCAGGAAGCCCGCTTCGACCGAAAAGTCGGTGAGGCCGGGCGCGAGCAGCCGCGAATCGATGTAGAGCGGCACCGTCGTCATCACGCTGCGGCCGAGCACGTCGCGCGTGACGATCACCGCTTCGCCCGAGCCGTTGATCGCGGGAACGGCGTTGATGACGAACGGCCCGGACGGCGCCGAACCGGTGAACTGCCGCACGTTGTTCACGTACAGATCGACGGCGCTCGGCACGGCGGAGGTGCCGGCGAGTGTCGGCACCGGGTAGGTGACGAGGTCGGGACGCAGCGTGAAATCGCGCGACACCTGCGCGCCGCCGAGCCGCACAGGCCGCGTCCAGGTCAGCGACGACGAGATCGTATCGCCGACGCGCGTCGTCACCATCGTGTCGGGGTTCGAATGGCTCCACGTGGTGTCGAGCCGCACGTAGCGATGCAAGTTGCGATACCAGTACGCGGTACCCGTGTTGTCGAGCAGGCCGCCCGGATAGAAGAAGCGTTCCTCGCTATAGAGGCCGTACTGCGTCGGCGAATTGGTCTGCGCGCTGAACTCGTAGTTGATCACGAGCCCCGTGCCGCTCGCCGACACGGGCGGCCGCGCGGGAATGTTTTCGAGCGTGGCGGGCTGGCGGCGCGCGTCGGTGAGCTGCAAGTCGAGCTGCTGATGCTCGGGACGGTACGTGTAGCGCAGGCCCGGAATCGTGCCGAGCGCGATCAGGCCGTTCTTGCCGGGCGGCGGCAGATCGTCGGTGCGAATGCCGACGTCGCGCAGTTCATTGGGCGTCGTGTAGATCATTGCGTCCGTCACGACGAAGTGCGCAATTTCCTTCGTCGATTCGCCGTTGATCGTCACTTCGAGATAGACCTCGCCGTTTGCGGGCGCGGCGGGGATGGGCGCGGTCGACGGTGCGCGCGGCGACGACGGCATCGGCTGCGCGGCGACGCTGAGTGCAGGTGTCGTGTCGCTCGCGCTCGCGGCGCTGGCGTCCGGCGGCGCGCTCCACGCCTGCGCGCACATCAGCGGCCACGCGATGCCCGTACAGGCGCTGTAGATTGCAGCGTGTCGCCGGCGCCATGGCATCGATCCACCGTTAGCGGGCGGGTGTGCTGTCGGCAGGCGCTGCGGCGCCTGAGTCCACGCGCACACGCGCCGTTACCGGCTGCCCATTGACGACCAGCGACAGCGTTGCCTCGCGCGCATCGGCGGGCGCGTTCGCGATGGGCCAGCGGCGCGTCGCGTGGGGCAGCGCGTAGCCGAGCAGGCCGGGCGTCAGCAGCGTCGACTGGCCGTCGCGCCAGGTCAGTTTCACCTTGCTCAACTGCGCGTGCGTTGCATCGCGGTTGACGGCGCGCAGCATCAGCCCGGGTGCTGGTGGCGCCGATCCCTGCATGGCGCCATCCATTGCGGCCCGTTCGAGCGCGAACTGCAGCGCAGGCGCCTTGCCGTCGAGCGGCGCGCCGACGAACACGGGCACGGAGTAACGCAACTGCATGCGAACGCCCGTCGCGTCCGCGCTCTGGCCGTTCGGAATCTCGTCGATCAGGAGGCGATACGTCTCCTCGCCGCTCACGTCACCTTTCGCGACCCGCAGGATGCGCACGGTCTGATCGGCGCCCGGCGCGACCTGGACGATGGGCGGACTCGCCACGATGTTGTCGGTGCGTTCGAGATGATCTTCGTCGGCGCTCTGGCTCCACGCGAACACGCGGACCTGCGCGTTGAGCGGCGTGCTGCCGACGTTGTGAAGCGTGAGGACAGCGGCGGGACGGTCGGCGGCCAGGTCGAGGCGGATGGGCGTGACCTGCAATGCAGCGGCGTGAGTGGCGCTCATGTGCAGGGCGGCGATGCAGCAAAGTGCGGCGGCCACGAATGCGCGACATGCCGATGCCGTTCGAATGCGGCGCGGCGTCCACGCATGCCTCGCTGGCTCTGGGCTGACGATGCCCGTTACGTCACCGTCAGAGGCTGTGCCCAGCCGGGCGCGACGCAAAGCAGCGCCCGCGAGCCGGCGCGCGGCCCGTTTCAACGACGCGCTCATGGCGTCAGAAAGTGACGGTCGCGGTGACGGTCGATGTATAGGTGCCCGCCGCCGGCGTGTTCTGCGGCGCGACGCGCCCGTACACCGTCAGCGTTTGTGCGGCGCCCGTGCCCGTCCCGGCGGCCGTATCGGTGCCGACCGTTTGACCCCACGTCAACGAGCGCGCGGAGTCGCGATACAACTGGTAGGCGACGGTCGGCACGGGTGTGCCCGTCCCGCCGAGCAGCCGGTTTGCCACCGTCGAACCCGTCACCGAGCCCGCATCTAGCCCGACCGTGTACGGCGCACCGTTCGAGCAGGTGACGGTCAGCGTGCTGGTCTGGTCGATGTTCGCGGCGATCACGCCGGACGTACCGAAGTTGAGATTGGTCGCGGAAATCTGGCAGTCGGTCTGCAGAGTCAGCGTAACAGTGAAGGTGGTCTGACGGGTTGCGGCGTACGCGTTGAAGGGGACGACGGGTGCGGCAGCCAACGCGACAGCCAGACACGGAACGATCAGGTTGCGCCAGCGCATCGAATTATCTCCACGGAGCCCAAGCGCCTTGTGCGCTTTTCAAGGCGACGATCCAATTATGGGATGGCTATCGTATGAAGATGTAACTATTTGTTAGATTCGACGAAAAAGTTGGACAAACGGATGCTGATTGAATGTTTTGTCGCATATCGTGCGGCGTTTATGCGATTTGTTAGAAGGCAATTTCTACCGCGGTATCGTGTGTCGCCGTGGCAAAAACACCCAACGCCTGTTCGTTTGCGTGCGCGAAGTAGCCGTCCCGATAGACGCGGAACGGTGCGCCTGCCGAACACGTGACCTTCGGCTGGACGGCATCCGTATTCATCGTGCAGACATCGTGGATGGTGAGCGATACCTGGATCTCGCTGGCGGCCGTCGCGGCATATGCCGTTTTCTCGACGGCGGCGGGCGACAGACAGAGCAACGTTGCGAGCGCGAGCGCGCCCCGGCGTCCCGTCAGCGACGACGGTCGACGCAAATAGCGGTGAACGAACATGGAACTACCCCGTACAGATGATGCGGCAATGGCCTTGGCGATCTTTCGTTGTCGCGGCCTCTATACCGGATAACGGCAATGCGGCGTGGGTTTTTAGATCATATGTCGCTTGGCAACGAGCGTATGATTTTTATCCGGATGATATTGCGTTTTATATTTGTACCCGGATAAAATGCACATATCGATTCCACGTGATACGAGGCATGACATGACAACCCATCCAGTTACCTGCACGGCTTTCGAAGGCGTTCGACGCCTTGCGTCAGGCGCGTTGAAGGACGTTGCGCTGGCCGTGAAGGCTGCGGCGGAGCGCGACGGCGGCGCTTCCGTGCTGATCTTCGACGACCAGACCAGCCGTCCCATCGAACTGGACCTGCGCGGCTCCGCGAGCGACGTGCTTGCGAGGCTCGCCGATCAGCCAGACGGTGAAACGCGTCAACCCGAACCCACGAGCGACGAACCTGCGGCTGCGCGTGGCCGCGGACGGCCGAAGCTGGGTGTCGTCGCACGCGAGGTCACGTTGCTGCCGAGGCATTGGGAATGGCTGAACGGGCAGCCGGGCGGCGCATCGGTTGCGCTGCGCAAGCTGGTCGACGCGGCGCGGGGCGCGAGCGAAGGAAAGGACCGCATGCGACAAGCGCAGGAAGCGGCATACCGGTTCATGACGGCGATGGCCGGCGATCTCGCCGGTTACGAGGAAGCGACGCGCGCGCTGTATGCGAACGACGCCGCGCGCTTCGAAGCGATGACAGCCGCATGGCCCGTCGATGTGCGCGATCACGCGCGCAAGCTGGCGAAACGCGCGCTCGATGTAGATACGTCGGGGAATGCCTGAAGCCTGAGCGCGCAAAGCCGAAAAGCGACAGGCGAAAAAAAACCGCTCATGCCGGGGAGCATGAGCGGAAAGTCGGAGAGTTACAACATCGCTTGCGCTACTCAATCGGGGTCACGCAGCCTGTGCAGTGTAGGGAAGCAGACATGCGTTCCGATATCAGATAACTCCCAAAGCGTGACTTCCGAACGCACCGGGCTCGCCAGGCCGGCTGCGTCCGATAGCAGGCCAATCACTTCGCGCAAACCCTCATGCCGGCTTTCTTATGCCGTGCATCCGTTCATCAAGTCCGCATAACGGCCGCCGTAAAGCATTGCAGCCCGCCGGCCCGCGTTGCCTGCGACCCAGGCTGTCGATGAATGGCTGATGAACTGTCGAGGATCTCACGATGAAGTGGTTTGACCGCATGACTGTCTGGAAGAAGCTGCTGATCGCGTTTGCGACGGTGATTGGTTTTGGTGTGGCGGTTGGCGTGGCGGGGTTGTCGGCGCTGGCGTCGATGCACGGCATCACGGAAGAGATATCGAGCCGCCACATGGACGGCCTTTACTGGATGGAAGAGGCGAACCGCTACAAGATCGACACCGATCTCGACGCGGCCAACCTCGGCTACGCGCCTGACGAAGCCGCGCGTCAGAAGTTGAAGGACGACATCGTCGCGTCGCTGAAGCACATGCACGACGCGTACGCGCGGTATCGCGAGACGATTGCGGGCGACGGCGGGCAAGCGCTGTACGACGACGTGCTGCGCAAGACCGATACGTGGGAAGCGATCGTGCATCAGCAGATCGGGCTGCAGCCGATACCGCCCGGCGTCGATAACGCCGAACTGGTACGGCGCGCGATCGCCGCGAGCGAGGCGCTGCGTGACAGGATCGTCGCGCTGATCGACTATCGCCGCCAGCAGGCGAACGCCGCGCAGCACGAGGCAAGCGCGGAATACGCGAGCATGCGCGTGGTGCTGTCGTTGCTGGTGCTGGCGTCGATGGTGGTGGGCGCGGGCTTCGCGTGGCTGATCGCGCGACGTCTGACGCGCCAGCTCGGCGGCGAGCCCGGTTATGCGGCGCAGATTGCAGGCCGCATCGCAGCGGGCGAACTGGGCGTACGCGTCGACACCAAACCCGGCGACACCACGAGCCTGCTCTATGCGCTCGCCAATATGCGCGAGCAACTGGCGGCGATCGTGGGCAAGATCAGCGAGTCGAGCGAATCGATCCTGCTCGCGTCGGGCGAAATCGCGCAGGGCAACACCGATCTGTCGCAACGCACCGAGGAGCAGGCCGCGTCACTGGAAGAAACGGCGTCGAGCATGGAGCAGCTGACGGCGACCGTCCGCCAGAACGCCGACAACGCGCAGCAGGCGGGCGGCGTCGCGGCCGGCGCGTCGGAAGTGGCGGTGCGCGGCAGCGGCCTCGTCGGCGATGTGGTCGAAACGATGCGCGAGCTTGCGGCCGGCTCGAAGCGGATGACGGACATCATCGGCGTGATCGAGAGCATCGCGTTTCAGACGAACATTCTTGCGCTGAACGCCGCCGTCGAAGCGGCACGCGCAGGCGAACAGGGACGTGGCTTCGCCGTCGTCGCGGGCGAAGTGCGCGCGCTCGCGCAACGCAGCGCGGTGTCGGCGAAAGAGATCAAGGAGCTGATCGAAAGCTCGACGTCGCGCGTGGACAGCGGCGCCGTCCTCGCCGAGCGCGCGGGCCGGACCATGACGGAAGTCACGCAGGCCGTGCAGCGGATGACGGACATCATGGGCGAGATTTCGGCGGCATCGAGCGAGCAGAGCACGGGCATCGAGCAGGTGAACCGCGCCGTCGCGCAGATGGACGAAGTCACCCAGCAGAACGCGGCGCTCGTCGAGCAGGCGGCGGCTGCGGCGGGCGCGATGGCCGACCAGGCACGGGATCTGAAGACGGCCGTCGCCGTGTTTTCGCTGTGATACGGCATGTGCGCAACACCCCGACGCAACACCGCCGCGCGTAGGCGTTTCGCGCGGCTTGTCAGCGCCAGGCGCTCTCCGTACACTCGCGCGTAGTTCAAGAATCCCATCCTGGACCGCGCTGCGGCATCACGCAAAAAGGCGGCGCTTCCATACAAAATCTACGCCAATAGAGGAGAACCCCCGCGATGGCCGATTCCTATTTTCCGCGCTGGCGTGTCCAGTCGAGAAGCGTCGAGGGGCGCGTCGTCAACACCGACGAGCGCCTGCCAGGGCCGCAAATGCTGGCGATGGGCATCCAGCACGTCGTCGCGATGTTCGGTTCGACGGTGCTCGCGCCGCTCCTGATGGGCTTCGATCCCAATCTGTGCATCTTCATGTCGGGCATCGGCACGTTGCTGTTCTTCGTGCTGGTGGGTGGGCGCGTGCCGAGCTATCTCGGTTCGAGCTTCGCGTTCATCGGTCTGGTGATCGCGATTACGGGCTACACCGGTCACGGTCCCAACACGAACATACCCGTCGCGCTCGGTGGGATCATCGCGTGCGGGGTGGTGTACGTCATCATCGGATTGATCGTGTCCGCCGTCGGCACCGCGTGGATCGAGACGCTGATGCCGCCCGTCGTGACGGGTTCGATCGTCGCGGTGATCGGCCTGAATCTCGCGCCGATCGCCGTCAAGGGCGTGAGCGGCAGCGCGTTCGATTCGTACATGGCGCTCGTCACCGTGCTGTGCGTCGGCGCCGTGGCCGTGTTCACCCGCGGCATGTTGCAGCGTCTGCTGATTCTCGTCGGCTTGCTGATCGCTTACGTGATCTACGCGGTCGTCACGAACGGCATGGGCATGGGCAAGCCGATCGACTTCTCGATCGTCGCGAACGCAGCGTGGTTCGGCATGCCGCATTTCACGGCGCCCGTTTTCAGCGGTCAGGCGACGGCGTTGCTCGCGCCCGTCGCGGTGATACTCGTCGCGGAAAACCTCGGCCACATCAAGGCGGTCAGCGCGATGACGGGACAGAACCTCGACGGCTACATCGGCCGCGCGTTCATCGGCGATGGTCTCGCGACAGTCATGTCGGGCTTCGCGGGCGGTACGGGCGTCACGACGTACGCGGAAAACATCGGCGTGATGGCCGTCACCAAGATCTATTCGACGCTCGTGTTCGTGATCGCCGCGGTGATCGCGCTGGTGCTCGGCTTCTCGCCGAAGTTCGGCGCCGTGATCCAGACGATTCCCGGCCCGGTGCTGGGTGGCGTGTCGATCGTCGTGTTCGGTCTGATCGCGGTGACGGGCGCGCGCATCTGGGTCGTCAACAAGGTCGACTTCTCGGACAACCGCAATCTGATCGTCGCCGCTGTGACGCTGGTGCTCGGCGCGGGTGATTTCTCGCTGAAGTTCGGCGGCTTCGCGCTCGGCGGCATCGGTACCGCGACGTTCGGCGCGATCATTCTGTACGCGCTGCTGCGTCGCAAAGGTCCGCAAGAGCCGGCTGTCTGATACAGCGATCCGCTTCAGCACGACGGGCGCCTGCGTTTTCCGCAAGGCGCCCGTTTTCTTGCTACTTGCCTTTTCCGCGCGTCAGCAACGCGGTCTCCGACAGATCCACTTCGCGCATCAGCTTGTTCATCGTGTCGTCGTTGATCAGCAGACTGCTGCGCAGATTGATCAGCGTTGCGCGTTCGGCGCGCATTGCCGCGAGCTTCATCTGAAACTCGAATGCTTCTGAGCGCCGCGCGCTTTCGGCGGGTTCCATGTCGTCGTCGAGCGTCGCGAGACGGCGGCGGTAGATGTCCATCACGCGTGCGGTCACATCGGCGGCGTAGGCGCAGGCCGCTTCGTCGAGATCGGCCGTGGCGGCTTCCTGATAGGAGTCGATTGCGCGAATCGCCGCCTGCGCCGCCTGAATGCGTGCCGAGCGTTCTTCGGCGGCATGCGGATCGGGCCGGCGGCGCGCGCCGTTCATCAATAGCGGCAAGCCGATCACGGCGACGAACAGCGACAGCAGAATCACGCCCGACGCGATGAAGATCGCGAGATCGCGTCCTGGCAGCGGCTGTCCGTTCGACAACGCGACGGGCAGCGACAGCACGCCCGCAAGCGTCACGGCGCCGCGGACGCCCGCAATGGTCGTCATCGATACGGTGCGCAGACCGGGCACTGCATTCGCGACGCCTTGCTTCGCCGCACCGCGGCTCGCGAACCAGCGCAGCAGCCAGACCCAGACGAAGCGCAACGCGTACAGCGCCACCGCGACGGCGACGACGTAGAAGATCAACCGCAACTCGGAGCCGCTCGCTTCTTCATGCGCGTCGAGCAGCGCGCGGCCGATGATGTGCGGAAACTGCAGGCCGAGCAGGATAAAGACCATGCCATTGAAAACGAACTCGATCATCGTCCACGTGACGCTCGCCCGCACGCGCGCCGACGCTGGGCTCGAGGTCGTGAACGACGAATAGTTCATCGTCATGCCGGCGGCGACGGCGGCGAGAATGCCGGAAAACCCGAAGTGCTCGGCGAACAGATAGGCGGCGAACGGAATCAGCATCGTCATCACGACGCCGGGCGCAGGGTCGCCTTCTTCGGTGAGGTTGAGAAAGTGCGTCGATGCATAGCTGAAGAGCCACGCGATGGCCGCGCCCGTCGCCAGCCCGCCGACCGCGATGATCACGAAACTCACCGACGCGTCGCGCAGCGAGAACACGCCCGTCAACGCGGCGGCGATCGCGAACTTCAACGCGACGAGACCGGACGCGTCGTTCATCAACGCTTCGCCTTCGAGGATGTGCATCAGATGCTCGGGCAAGCGGTTGCGTCCGGCGATGCCCGACAGCGCGACGGCGTCCGTCGGCGACAGCACGGCGGCGAGCGCGAATGCGATGGGCAGCGAGATGGACGGCACCATCGCGTGAATGAAGTAGCCGACCGCGACCACCGTCATGAACACGAGGCCGAGTGCGAGCATCAGGATCGCGCGGCGCTGCATGAAGAATTCGCGCTTCGGTATGCGCCAGCCGTCCGCGAACAGCAGCGGCGGAATGAACAGCATCATGAAGAGTTCGGGATCGAACGTCACGTGCAGGCCGAGACGCGGCCACGCGAGCAGCGCACCGAACGCGATCTGCACGAGCGGCAGCGGCAGCTTGAGTGGCACCAGCCGCACCACGACGCCCGAAGCGGCGACGGCGAGCAGCAGGATCAATACGGTGAAGACGATATCCATCGGAAACCGGATGTGGGAAAACAGGCATTGGCGCGCGACGGGACGAGGGACACCCGGACGCCCCATCGCGACATGAAAGCGCCGCGTCTGGAAAGACGATGCGGCGCGTCGGTTAGCCCGAAGTGTAGCCCGACGGGATGACATCGCGCTTCGAAGGCTGCAAGTCGTCTGAAAGCAGGATGCACCGCTGCGGTGCACTGTGCGCCCTTGCGCGACGCATGTGCGCTTCGCTCGGTGCAGCCTTCCATGCAAATTTCGTTTGTACGTGCGCCACCGTGCGCATGGAGCTTGCTTAATAGGAAGTGATAACGCACATTTCGAGGACGGCGGCGGTGCCTCGCCTTTACGACGCGCCCGCCGTGCTTTTGCGTGAGAGGACTGCATGACGATTGCGCAACAGGAAAGAACAGTGGTGCCGCACGGCTTCGAGCTCAGCATGACCTCGGGCCTGCAGCGCTATTCGGTACAACATGGCGACCTGACGCTGACGAGCGTCTTTCAGCCGATATTCAGCCTGTCGCACATGCGTGCGGTGGGCTATGAAGGCTTGCTGCGCGCGCACGATCCGTTCGATCGCGCGGTGTCGCCCATCGATGTGTTTGGCCACGCGGCGCGCGTCGGCGACGTGCTGCATGTCGACCGGCTCGCGCAGTCGCTGCATCTCGAGAACTTCAAGGTGCTCGGGGCGGAACGCGAGTGGCTGTTTCTCAACGTCCATCCGGGCGTGCTGATCGACTCGTATCATTCGGCGGCGCTGCTGGCGAATCTGCGACGGTTGAACCTGTCGCCGCGGCGCATCGTGCTCGAAGTGCTGGAGCAGAGCGCGGAAGACATCGAGCGTCTTGCCGATGCCGTGCGTCAGTTCCGCGAGCGCGGCTTCCTGATCGCGCTCGACGACTTTGGCGCCGGGCATTCGAACATCGAGCGCATCTGGCAGTTGAATCCCGATATCGTGAAGCTCGATCGCATCATGCTGTCGCATGCGGCGCATCGCGCGGACGTCGCGTCCATCCTGCCGGGTCTCGTCGCACTGCTGCACGAGGCGGGCAAGCTGGTGTTGATCGAAGGTGTCGAGACGGAGCACGAGGCGCACATGGCGATGGAGTGCAACGTCGATTTCGTGCAGGGCTTTTTCTTTGGCCGCCCGCATCCGGGACTCGCCGACGCGACGCATGCGACAGCGTGCATTGGCGAGCTGACCGAGCGTTACCAGACGCAGACAGAGGAGCGTGAGCGGCGCAACGCGTCGCGGCTCGCGCCGTACATTCGCGCGTTCGAGCGCGCGGCCGAGCGGCTCGCCGCTGGCGAACTGCTCGACGAAGTGTGCTGGAATTTTCTTGCGCTCGATCACGCGGCGCGCTGTTATCTGCTCGACGACAAAGGCCGGCAGGCCGGACGCAATGTCGTGCTGCGTGCCGACCGGGCGTCGCACGAAACGCGCTTCTTGCCGCTATCCGATGCGCAAGGCGCGAACTGGCTGCGGCGCCCGTATTTCCGTGCGGCGATGGAAGCGCCCGAGCGCGTGCATGTGACGCGGCCGTATCTGTCGATCAACGAGGCGGTGCCGTGCGTGACGTTGTCGGTGGCGACGCAGATTGGCGCTCGCACGTGCGTGTTGTGCGGCGATATCGACTGGTTCGAGGAGCCGCACTTCTGAGATCATGTGGGTTTCGTTTTTCACGACGTGACTCTCTGATATGCGAAGCGAACGGGTATTGCTCGAAGTCATCGCGACGACGGTTGCAGATGCTATAGCCGCTGCGCGCGGCGGGGCGGATCGGCTTGAACTGATTACGGCGATGGGCGAGGGTGGGTTGACGCCCAGCATCGGGATGATCGAGGCCGTGGTCGCGGCGGTGTCGATTCCCGTCAATGTGATTGTGCGGCCGCATAGCCGGTCGTTTGTCTACGATGCCGATGATTTTGCAGTGATGCTGCGCGATGTGCGCGCGGCCCGGTCGGCTGGGGCTAATGCTGTCGTGATCGGGATGTTGACTGCGTCGCGGGAGGTTGATCGCGATGCGTTATTGCGTGTTGTTGATGCTGCCGATGGAATGCCTCTTACGTTTCATCGTGCGTTTGATGAAGCGCGTGATTTGCACGAGGCGCTCGATGTGCTGCTCGAGTTCGATGCTGTGACGAATGTGTTGACTTCAGGTGGGAAGCCGTCGGTGCTGGATGCTGTGGATGAGGTTCGATCGCTCGTTGAGCGGGCTGCGGGGTCGCATTGCAGGGTGCTCGCGGGGGCTGGGTTGACCGTTGAGCGCGTTGCTGATTTTGTTTGCGCTACGCGCGTGGAAGCGGTGCATTTTGGGTCTGGGGTTAGGGGGGCTGCGCTCGGGGTGGTTTGTGAGGAGAAGGTTAGGGAGGTTCGGGGGTTGTTGGGTGGGTGATGTCGTAGTTTCTGGTTTGCCTGTTGTTGCGCTGGCATCCGCGTTTTGTTAGCGTGCTTCACGCGTTGCCCCTGTGCGGGGCGGCACCTAAAGAAAGCGGCTCACACCGCCAGTTCTAGTTCTTGCCTGAGGGCCCGCAACCGGTCTTACGCGTCAAACGGCAACGCCTTCGTTCGCGCTCGTTGCCAACGTTCTCCCTGTACGCCTCACCCGCTTCACTTGCCCGCGTCACAGCACGCCGTGCCAGATAGTCCACCGCCGCCTAGGTGGCAAACGGTGTGTAGGTTTTCGCGCCTTATGCGCATCACTTCGGACTGGGTAGCAAGGCTGGTGTTTCTGGTAAAAGCACTGACCTGTGCGGCGCGACAACCTACACACCGTTTGCCACCTGGGCGGCATGGGCAATTCGCTGTCGCCAGCTCTTGTGCGGGTGTTTGAAGTGGATGAGGCTTCTATTCAAAGCGTTGGCAACGCACGCGAACAGGTGCGTTGCCGTGTGAAGCGTGGGGACGTTGGGGGCCCGTGGATAAGAACATGGGCTGGCGGTGTGAGCCGCTTTCTTTTGCCTACTTTTCTTTGCGGCGGCAAAGAAAAGTAGGTGCCGCCCCGCACAGGGGCAACGCATGAAGCACGCTAACAAAACGCGGATGCCAGAACAAAGACAAGCACACCACCCCAAGCGTCGCAGACAAAAAAACCCTACTTCGCTACAACAACAGGAATCCCCCGCAACACCCCAAACCCTTTAGCTTCCCGAAGCGCCTCCTCAACAGCCGACCCAGTCGCGGCCTCGACATGCAACTGCGCTGCCAGCGCGCGCTCACTGCGCTTCACACCAGCAAGATTGGCAAGCTTCACATGCCCATACCCGCGCACACGCGCATGCAACCCAGCGAGCTTGACGACATCCTCCGCCGTGACGGCATCAAAAACTGCAAACGCCCGCTGCATCGTTGCCTCATAGTCCGTGGACAACTCGCGCTCCATGCGCCGCTCGACAGTGCGGCCAAACGGATCGAGCATCGTCCCACGCAGCCCGCGCCACTTCGCCATCACGCCGAACACCGGCCACATCCATTGACCAAACGTCTTCTTCTGCGGCGTCGCGCCGTGTTTCGCGCGTGAAATAGCCGGCGGCGCAAGGTTGAACTTCACGCCGAAATCCTTCCCGGCGACGCCTTCGAATTGCGCTTCGAGCGCAGCACGGAAAGCCGGATCGCTATGCAGACGCGCGACTTCGTATTCATCCTTCACCGCGAGCAGCCGATAAAACGTCGTCGCAACAGCGCGGCTCAAGCGCTCGTCAACCTCGACCGTGCCTTCGAGCTTGCGCTCAGCCTGACGCGCTGCATCGACCAGCGCACGATAGCGCTTCACATAAGCCGCGCCGCCATACGCCATCAAACGCGCCTCACGATCCGCGACCAACGCGTCGAGCGTCTCCAGCGCTACGGCAGGCTGCGCCGCATGACGCTGCGTCCACAGCGCTTCCAGTCCGGCAGGATCGGCGGCAGCCATGCGGCCAATCGAAAACGCCAGCTGGTTCATCTGCACCGCGACGTTGTTCAGTTCGATGGCGCGCATCATCGCGGCGAACGACACGGGCACGAGGCCCAGTTGCCACGCGAAGCCAAGCATCAGAATGTTTGCACCGATCGTGTCGCCGAGGAAACGCGTCGCGAGCGCCTGTGCATCGCACGACGACATGCGCTCTTCACCCGCCGCGTGACGCATCTTGTCCAGCAGGGCATCCGCGTGCAGATTCGCGTCCGGATTCTGTACGAACGAGGCGTTCGGAATCGCGTGCGTGTTCACGACGATCCGCGTGCGGCCGTGACGCACCGTTTGCAATGCATCTGCGCCCGCGCCGACCACCATGTCGCAGGCGAGCAGCACGTCGGCCTGTTGCGTGTCGATGCGCACCTGGTTCAGCCATTCGTCGCGCGCGGCGAAGCGCACGAACGACAGCACCGAACCGCCTTTCTGCGCGAAGCCCATGAAATCGAGCACCGATGCGCTCTTGCCTTCCAGATGCGCAGCCATGCTGATCAGCGCGCCGACCGTCACGACACCCGTGCCGCCGACGCCCGTCACGAGAATGTCGTACGGTGCGGCGTCGAGGTGCGTCGCAGGCGTCGGCAATGCATCGACGCGCGCGGTGAGCGCGGCTGCATCGAATGCGACGCCCGCCGCCTTCTTCAGCTTGCCGCCTTCGATCGTCACGAAGCTCGGGCAGAAGCCGTTCACGCACGAATAGTCCTTGTTGCACGACGACTGATCGATGCGGCGCTTGCGTCCGAGTGGCGTTTCGACGGGTTCGACGGACAGACAGTTCGACTGCACGCCGCAATCGCCGCAGCCTTCACACACTTCCTCGTTGATGAAGAGGCGTTTGTCCGGGTCGGGGAACTCGCCTTTTTTGCGGCGGCGGCGCTTTTCGGCGGCACACGTCTGGTCGTAGATCAGCACCGTCACGCCGTCGATATCGCGCAACTCGCGTTGCACCTTGTCGAGCTCGCTGCGGTGATGGAACGTCGTGCCGTTCGGGAACTGGCCATGATGGCCGTCATACTTCTCCGGCTCGTCGCTGACCACGACGAAGTGCGATACGCCTTCTGCTTCGACCTGTCGCGCAATCTGCGGGACCGAGATGCTGCCGTCGACTGGCTGGCCGCCCGTCATCGCGACGGCGTCGTTGTAGAGAATCTTGTAGGTGATCGTCGCTTTCGCCGCGACGGCCTGGCGGATCGCGAGAATGCCCGAGTGAAAGTATGTGCCGTCGCCGAGATTCTGGAAGACGTGGCGCGTTTTCGTGAACATCGAATGCGAGGCCCAGTCGACGCCTTCGCCGCCCATCTGGATCAGGCCCGTCGTGTCGCGCTCCATCCACGACGCCATGAAGTGACAGCCAATACCCGCCTGCGCGATCGAACCTTCAGGCACCTTCGTCGATGTATTGTGCGGGCAGCCCGAACAGAAGTAGGGCGTGCGCTTCACGGCATCGGCGGCATTCGAGAGTATCTGCGGCGCGACGAGATCGACCACGCGTTCGCGGCGGTCGAGCGCGGGCTTGTGCTTCGCGAGCCAGTTGGCGAACACGGGAAGAATGCGCGACGGCCGCAACTCGCCGAGCGACGACAGCAGCATCGAACCATCTTCCGCATGCTTGCCGACGATCACGGGGCGCGCGCCTTCCGTGCGGTTGTACAGATAGTCCTTGATCTGCTGCTCGATGACGGGCCCTTTCTCTTCGATCACGAGCACTTCCGACAGACCGGATACGAACGCATCGATGCGCGTCATTTCGAGCGGGAACGACAGACCGACCTTATAGATGCGCACGCCCGCCTGTTCGAGATCGGCGACGGTGAGATCGAGGCGGCGCAGCGCTTCCATCAGATCGAGATGCGCCTTGCCGCACGTGATGATGCCGACGTTCGCGTGCGGGCTCGGCGCGATCCACTTGTCGATGCTGTTGAAGCGCGCGAAGTGCCGCACGGCGTCGAGCTTGGCGTGCAGACGCTGTTCGATGGTGAGACTCGGCAGATCGGGCCAGCGGTTGTGCAGGCCGCCCGCGGGCGGCTCGAAGCCTTCGGGCGTCGGCCATTCCATTTGCAGCGCGTCGAGATCGACGGTCGAGCCGGACTCGACCGTTTCCGAAATCGCCTTGTAGCCCACCCACGCGCCCGAGTAGCGCGACAGCGCCCAGCCGTAGATGCCGAACTCCAGCATGTCCGCGATGTTCGATGGGTTCACGACGGGCATGTGCCACGCGATCATCGCGAAGTCGCTTTGATGCGGCATCGACGACGACACGCAGCCATGGTCGTCGCCCGCGACGACCAGCACGCCGCCATGCTGCGACGAGCCGTACGCGTTGCCATGCTTGAGCGCGTCGCCCGCGCGATCGACGCCCGGGCCTTTGCCGTACCACATCGCGTACACGCCATCGACGGTGCGTTCGGGGTCCGCCTCGACGCGCTGCGTGCCGAGCACCGCCGTGCCGCCGAGTTCCTCGTTGATCGCGGGCAGGAAGCGGACGTCGTTCGCTTCGAGCAGTTTCTTCGCTTTCCACAACTGCTGGTCCACCATGCCGAGCGGCGAGCCGCGATAGCCGCTGATGAAGCCAGCCGTGTTCAGGCCGCGCGCCTTGTCGAGCTGGCGCTGCATCAGCGCCAGACGCACGAGGGCTTGCGTGCCCGTCAGGAAGATCCGGCCGCGCGTGGCGGTCAGGTTGTCCGACAGGCGGTAGTCGGCGAGTGCAGGGGTGCCGTCGATGGGTAGACGAGCGGTCATTGTGGAGTCTCCGGTTTTTTGCGTTTCACTGGCGGCATCTTGTTGCGGCTTGCCGTCGCAGCGAAAGAGACTCCATTCTTTCGCGTCAATTGGAGAAGATTTTTGCTACTTTTTGTCGCTGGTCCATTGACTGCGACATGATTCCAGTCATTCCGGCTCGTATTGAGATAGATCCACCGCCTTCGGTTGCCAGGCTGCCTGAAGGGCGGTTGATGGCGTTACCCGGAACGGCTATGGAGACATGCCTATGCCATCCGGACGAGGTTCGTGAGGCCCGCCCTTGGGTTACGCTATGCCAACCGTGCCGCAACCCACAGGAGACGGACGATGAAACTCTATTACTGGCCGAAAACGCGGGCTTTTCGCGCGCTGTGGATGCTCGAAGAAATCGGTGAGCCCTATGAACTCGCGCGCGTGAACCTGCGCGCAGGCGAGCAGGACACCACCGATTTCCACCACGTCAATCCGATGTGCAAGCTGCCCGCGCTCGACGACGGCGGCGTGCAGGTCGCCGAATCCGGCGCGGTGCTCCTGTATCTGGCCGACCGTTTCCCCGAAGCGAATCTCGGCGCGCCAGTCGGCGATCCGTTGCGCGGGCGTTTCCTGCAGTGGCTATTCTTCACGCCCGGCTGTCTCGAACCCGCGATGGCCGAAAAGATGACGGGCGCGTCGGGCAATTCGTTCAGCTTCGGCTGGGGCAACCTGGAGCGCGTGAAATCGGCGATCGATATGGCGCTCGATGAAGGCGACTGGCTGCTCGGCGAACGCTTTTCCGCTGCCGACCTGCTGCTGGCGGGCACCCTGCAGATCGCGTTTGTCGCGAAGCTACTCGAGCCGTCGGGACGCATCGGTGAATACGTCGAGCGGGCGATCGCGCGCGAAGGGCACGTGCGAGCAATGGCAATCGAACAACGTGAGATAGACGCGCTCAAGGCGAAGCACTAGCGGTCGTTCGAAAAACGCGCGCTCAGCCCGTCGGCGCCTGCTGCAGTTCGTGCGGCTGAAGCGGCTCGACATCGTCGAAATGCGTGTAGTCGATATGGCTCACGCCGTTCACTTCGCGGATCAGGTCGACGAAGCGGTGCTGCCAGCGTATGTCGTCGATGGGCCATGAATAGCGCGCCTGCATCGTCTGTGCGGTGTTTTCGTCCGAACCTTCGATCGTGATCAGCAGCGAAGCGTCCTGCTCGGCGAGGCTCTCGGGCGTCTCGCCAAAAAGCGGGCTGGCTTCGTCGATCACATGCATCAGGTTCCAGCCGAGATAGAACATCGGCTGCTGATCGCGCACCAGCCGCAGGTCGTAGATCTTGCGCAGCACATAGCCTTCCGACGAGCGCTCCAGACGCATCAGCCGCAGCCGCGCGCGAGCCTCGACGATCACGTTCTGACGTGCGTTCGCGGTGCGCACCATCAGCGTGGTGCGTCCGTCGATAGGGCGCACGACCGCGTACTGCGAGAACATGATCTTCGCGCGCGGCCGCGAAAAGCGCGCGAAGATCAGCCCGGTGGCCAGCGCAATGCCCGACATGCCGACGAAGATTTCAAACGTCGCGACGAGATGCCCATAAAGCGTCTGCGGATGCATGTCGCCGTACCCAACGGTCGCAAGCGTTTCGACGCTGAAGAAGAACGCGCCGGCGAACCCTTTCGGATTCTGATTGGCGATGTCCGCGCCGCCGAGTTCATAGAGCGACGCGAAGACCGAGTTCAGCACGAGGAACACGAGCGCCAGTGAGATGAAGAACACAGGCCAGCTGATCGTCAGCGCGCGGTGATAGAGGTCCTGCCAGACGCGCAGCGGCAGGCCATGCGCGATCACGGTGTGCGAACGCATACGAATTTTCCGGTCGAGAATCCGGCCTTTGCGCACGCGGTGAGGGTTCGATTCGGGCGGGGTCGCGCTCATTCTTTTTCTGTTCGGCTGACGGGTGAAGTGCGCAGCGTCGAGGCGCGGCCGTGATGTCCTTCGCCCGCTGCGGCGTGTAGTGTAGCCCGTCCGCCCGGTTATGGGCGGCGATGCATGACTTCTGGCGAAGCGACCGTTGTCCGCTCAGGGAAACGCTCGCGGCTTCGGCACGCCCGCGCCGTGCTCGATATCGGCAACAGCCTGCTGATGCGCCGTTTCGACAGCTTCGGCTTCCGTCGCGAAGCCTGTGTCGCCGCCTACCGTGGTCCAGCGCTGCACGGGATGATCGCGGTGCCGGATTTCGTATTCCGCGTCCCAGCGCGCGCCCTGAAGTTCGAGTGGCCGCACGTGTATCGCGTACACGCCGTAGAGAAAGAGCGGTTCTGCCATGATCGCCTCCGCCTGTTCAACGAAGAAAAGGTCGTAGGCGCGGCGCGCGGCGGACGCGCCACGTCTCGTTCAATGCGAAAGCCCAGTGCCTATAGTTCGATCTCGCCGAGGATTCTGTGGGCTAGCGCCTTCGCTTCTTCGAGCGCTTCGTCGGCTGTCGGCGACGTGGCTTCGACTTCGTAAAGCGTGTCTTCCGTCTCGTCGCCTTCGTCGCGTGACAGCGCAACGACGCCCTGGTACTGCCCGCCATCTACCGGGCGAACGGTCGCCGTCGCCGTATAGAGACCTTTGGTGTAGGTGACGTCCTCCATGATGCATCTCCTGCAAGGGGGAGATTCCATCCTAGCACGCGATTTCGACGCTCACATGTCGGCACCCAAAGGCGCGCTCACCATGTCTTTCCACGCGTCTGCATACTGCCCGCATGGCGGGCGGAGTTGCCGGTCAGGCGCCTGTCACGGCAACTTCTTCCGGCAACCTCAGCGATCAATCCTGCAGCAGCGATACCACTTCATCGAGCGTCGGCGAGTGCGCGCCCGAATGGCGGCAAGCCGCCGCGCCTGCCGCGAGCGAGAACGCCAGATGTTCTTCCCACTTGCGTTGCGGCGCCGTCATCAGACTGAACAGCAGCCCGCCGATCGACGCGTCGCCCGCGCCGACCGTATCGGCGACGGCCACGCGCGGCGGCTTCGCTTCGACGATCCGGTCGCCGTCGATCAGCGTCGCCGTCTCCGAGCCGCGCGTAACGAGCACGATCGCCGTGGGGTTCATCGCGCGCAATTGCGCGAGGGCGGCGGCTTCGTCGTCGGTCTTGAACAGCAGCCGCAGGTCTTCGTCCGATACCTTGATCAGATCGGCGAGCGACGCCATCTGGCGCAGCGTCGGCTCGTAGCCATGCGCCATCAGGTTGCGGTAGTTCGGATCGAAGCTGATCTTCACGCCGCGCTCGCGTAGTTCGGCGGCGAGCTTCGCGAGCGTCGCGCCGAGCGGCTGGCGCACGAGGCTGATGCAGCCGAAATGCGCCCACTTCACATGCGACATCCAGCCTTCGGGCAGCTTCGACGGATCGAAGGCGAGGTCCGCGCTGTTGTCGCCCATGAAGAAATACGCGGGCGGATGCGTCTGATGCACGACGGCGAGCAGCGGCGCGCGCTCGACGCGCTGCATGAAGCGCATGTCGAGACCCGCGGCGACGCTCGCGTTCCACAGGTCGTCGGAGAAATTGTCGACGCCGAGCGATCCGGCGCAGGCCGTCGGCAAACCGAGCCGTGCGACCGCGCGCGCGACGTTCCAGCCCGCGCCGCCGGGAACCGACAGCCAGCTTGCGGGACCCGTGCGCACGAGATCGGTGAGGATGTCGCCGGCGGAAACGAATTCGGGAAACTCAGCGTGAAATTCAGGGCTCGCGCTCATGATGCTCACCGTACGAGGTTATTCGGACTTTATTCGGACGCGCTGGAAGGCTGCACCGCGGGTTGCAGTGCGTGCAGCAGCACTTCGTAGCATGCGCCCATCGTGTGATAGTCGGTCTTGCCGGCCGGGCTCTTCTCGTCGCTGTACTTGCGGTTGTCGCACGTGAGGATGCGGTACCACGCGCCGTATCGATGATCGACGAAATGCGCCCAGCTGTAGCGCCAGATCTCGTCGTACCAGTCCCAGAAGCGTTCGTTGCCCGTGCGCTGGCCGAGCAGCGCGGCCGTCGCGAAGGTTTCGGCCTGCACCCAGAAGTATTTGTCGTGGTCGCAGACGGTGTAGTCCGGGCCGAAGCCGTAGTACAGGCCGCCGTGATCGTTGTCCCACGCGTGCGTCATCGCTGCGTCGAACAGTTCGATCGCGCGCGGCAGCAGCCACGGCAGCGGACGGTGGCGCTCCAGGATCAGCAGCAGCTTCGCCCACTCCGTCTGATGGCCGGGCTGGAAACCCCACGGGCGGAAGATGTTCGAGCTGTCTTCCTCGTTGTAGTGCCAGTCCACCGACCAGTCCGCGTGAAAGTGCTCCCACACCAGACCTTGCGACAGCTTCGCCTGACGCAGCGTGATGTTGGTCGCGACGCGCTCGGCGCGGTCGAGGTACACGAGATGGCCCGTCGCCTCGTACGCGGTGAGCAGCGCCTCTGTGGTGTGCATGTTCGCATTCTGGCCGCGATACGAGCTCACGCTCCAGTCGGCCGTGGCTTCGTCGGCGTACAGGCCGGCTGCCGGGTCCCAGAAGCGGTGCTCCATCAGCTCGAAGGTCGCGGCGATCATCGGCTTCGCTTCTTCGATGCCCGCCATCGCCGCGTGCGAATACGCGAGCAGCACGAACGCGAGGCCGTAGCAGTGGCGCGTCGCGTCGAGCGTGCGCTTGTGGCCGTCGCGCCAGTCGATCTCCCAGTCGTAGCCCTGGTGATGCGGGTCCCAGTGCGCGTCGCGCAGGAACTTCAGGCCGTGCTGCGCGTACTCCAGATGCTGCGGATCGCCGAACTGCCGGTACGCCATCGCGTAGTTGAACACGTAGCGGCAACTGCTGACCAGGTGACGCGTCGCGCGGTTGTAGATCGAGCCGTCGTCGCGGAAGAAGTGGAAGAAGCCGCCGCTCGGGTCGAGCACGTTCGGCGCGTAGAAGCGCAGCGTGTCCTCGATGTGCGACAGCAGGAAAGCGCCGTCGCGGAAGCTCGCGACAGGCGGCGCCTTGTGATTGGCGGTGTTGTTCGAAAGAGTCGTGTCGGGTTGTTTCATGGCATGTTCACCGAAGTACTGGCACGGACAACGAGTTGGACCGGAATGCGAATGTCGAGTGCGGACGGCGTGTCTTCGAGCAGCAGTTCGACGCCGCGCCGGCCGAGTGCTTCCTTGTCGACGGCGATCGTCGTGAGCGGCGGGCGCGCGTGAGCGGCGGCGGGAATGTCGTCGAATCCGACGATCGCGATGTCTTCGGGCACCCGCAGGCCGCGCGCGAGACACACGCGCAGCGCGGCGAGCGCGGCGAGGTCGTTGTACGCGAAGACGGCGTCGGGGCGCGGGCCGGGGCGGTCGAGCAGTTGCTCCATCGCGAGCGCGGCGCCGGCGTCGGGATCGAGGCCGGCGTCGATCGTGATTTCCAGCGACGGATCGAATAGCAGGCCGGCTTCGAAAAACGCGCGCCGGTAGCCGAGCGCGCGCTGCGCGATGCTGTAGTGCGCGAGCGAGCCGCCGATGAACGCGACACGCGTGCGCTTCTGTGCAAACAGATGCTGCATCGCGAGCGCGGCGCCCGCCTGGTTGTCGAGATTCACTGAACGCAGGTTTGGCGCCCACAGATCGATCAGCACGAGCGGGCGCTTCATTGCGACGAGCGTCGTGAGCGTTTCCGGCTCGACGAACCCGGCGACGGCGATCGCGTCGGGCGCATGCAGGCGCATCTGCTGGACGACGTCCTCGGTCGGACCGGCTGTCAGCACGGACGGCACGATGCCGCGCTCGCGGCACGCGTCCTCGACGCCATGCAGCACGTGCGAAAAGAACGGGCTGACGGCGAAGTTGTTGTGATGACGATGCAGCAGGAACGTGAGCCGGCGAATGCGCGGGCGCAACTGCGCGGAATCGTAGCCAAGCCGGCGGGCCGTTTCGACGACGCGTTCGCGCGTCGATTCTGACAAACCGGGTTGATTCTTCAGAGCGCGTGAAACGGTGCCGATCGACACGCTGGCCGCGCGGGCGACGTCGCGGATCGTTGTAGCCATCGAAAAAAGCGGCGGCGCGGGACGCGCAGCGGCGGAGTTCAAGTTCGGCTGATTGTATAGTAAAACGACCGCGAGAAACCCCTGCTTAGAGCCTTTCGATACGCGTAGATACCCGTATACAGGCGCAGTGAAGGCGAATCTTTTGTTTAGTAAAATGAACTAAACGGCCTGTTGGATTCATCAATTGATACGGACCGACGCGATGCCTCGCACGGACGCCGCGCGGCAGGTCGTATGGGAATGAGAGCCACGAATGGGGAACGCGCAGTCCGCACCTTGCTGCCAAGGTGACTGCCCGTCGTGACAGAGGAATGTCGTCGCGGCGTGCTGTGCCGCTGAAGTCGACGCCGGACGTTGACGCCGGCGCGAAAAGGTTTAGTCGACGGTTGCCGCCGTGCGCCCTTGCAGCAACATCTGGCTTTCTTCGAACCCGATCATCACGAGACCGGACGCTTCGCTTTTCGCGCGGCGCTTCGCGAGCGCAGCGACGGATGCAATGTCTTCGCTGCTGTACACGGTCTCGCCCGATTGCGGCTGAACCAGCACGCAGCCGATCGCCATCGTCACGAAGCCGAAGAACGTCGGATTGCCGCGCCGGTCCTCGCCATGGATGCCTCCCGCCAGGCGGTCGCCCGGCGCGTAGAAGCGCTGCGCGCCTTCGTTGAACACGTGAATGGCGCGCTCCGCGCGCTCGCGCCAGTCCTCGCTCTGAAACAGGATCAGAAAATCATCGCCGCCGACGTGGCCGAGAAAATCGCGCATCGGATCGCAGACGTCAGCGAGCACGTGCGCGGCGAACTTCAGTACCTCGTCGCCTTGCCAGTAGCCGTACTGGTCGTTGAACGGTTTGAAGTGGTTCAGATCGACGTAGCACGCGTAAAAGCCGGCTTCGTGGCCGAGCAGTCGCGTGATGTGAGAGCTGATCGGAATGTTGCCCGGCAGGAAAGTCAGCGGATTCGCATAACGGGCCGCCTCGATGCGCACTTCCGTCACCGCGCGCACCAGGCTTTCACCCGTGCCGAGGCCGACGTACTTGCCGCTTTCGGTGATGACGAAGCCGTCCGCGAGGTAGCGCTGGTCGTCGCTGGCGAGCAGTTTGGCCATGTCTTCGACCGTCATCGATTTTTCGATGATGACGGGTGATGCATTCGCAAACAGCAGGCACGGCCGCTTGCCGAACAGCTCGCGGTGGTAAGGCAGCGCGTAGCGGTCCATGAACGCGCGCCGGTTGATCAGCGCGACGGGCTCGTTGTGCTCGACCACGGCGACGGCATGCAGGTTCGGCAGCCGGTTGAAGAGTTCGAGCACGTCGTTGTTGGTCGCGTTGCGCGGCAGGGCGGGCGCATGCACGACCATTTTCGACGACGCCATCCCACCCGACGGCGAAGCGCTCACCGTGCGCGTCGCTTCGGGGAACACGGCGATATGGCCGGCGCGCAACGCTTCGCGCGCGTCGTCGGAGACCTTGCGCGGCGGATGCGCATGCGGCTTGCCGAAAAAATAGCCCTGGCCGCAGGAGATCCCCATGTCGCGCACGACGATCAGATCCGCCTCATTTTCGATGCCTTCGGCCACCAGACGCGCGCCGCTCGCGGCCGCGAAGTGCTGCATCGCCTTGACGGCTTCGAACTTGAGCGGATCGCTGGCAATGTCGTGAATGAAGAAGCGGTCGATCTTCACGACGTCCGGCTGCAGACGCACCCACAGATTCATGCTGGCGTTCGCGGTGCCGTAGTCGTCGAGTGCGAACTGGGCGCCGGCCATGCGCAGCATCGAGATGGCGGGCAGGAAACTGGCGACATCGGGGATCGCGCTCTGCTCGGTCAGTTCGATCACGATGCGCTCCGCGTCGACGCCCATGTTGCGCAGCATCACGAAGGTGTCTTCGCGGTTGTCGGCGAGTTGACGGATCGCGCCGGCGCTGAAATTCAGGAACAGCTTGCCTTCGTATTTGAGCTTCGCGAATGCCTCGATGCAGGTGTGCGCGGCGGCGCGCTCCAGTGCGATGACGCTGCCTTCGGCAGCCGCCTGCGCGAACAGCGCGTACGGCGCCTCGAGCGCGGAACCGGCCGGTCCGCGGATCAGCCCTTCGTAGCCGAGAATCGCGCCGTCGTCGAAATCGACGATCGGCTGGAACACGGCGGACAGGTCACGCTGCGCAATCAGATCGACGATGCGCGGCGCTGCGATGGTGGAGAACGAGCGTTGAGGCATGACATACGGCCGGAGCATTGGACCGTCGGCTTATCGGCAGCAAGTCGCTGAAATTAAATGAATTTTTAATGACGCTTCGCACCGTTCTGGTGCTCGACGGAAGCGTTTCCATTATTTGGGATGGGGCGGCGCGTGCGTTTCCCCTATGCCGTCATACCGAGGCGACAGCAGCGGCCGGTCAGGATGAAATAACGAAAAAGCCGCCCGCAGGCGGCCTTCACGACATGCACTCAGGGAGAGCGCTATGAATCTCGACTCATTCGAAACAGGCCTAACGGCGCGCAACAGCGGCCGTCGTGCTCTTCTTTTGCGCGGCGCGCTTCTCGGCGCTGACATCGCGCGCGCCCCAGCGTTGCGCGAGCGCGGCGCAAACCATGAGCTGAATCTGATGGAACAGCATCAGCGGCAGCACGACGGCGCCCACCGCGTGCGTGGCGAAAATCACTTTCGCCATCGGCACACCGGCGGCGAGGCTCTTCTTCGAGCCGCAGAAGATGATCGTGATCTGGTCGGCGCGGCTGAAGCCAAGGCGCTTGCTGACGAACATCGTCACCAGCAGCGCGAGCGCCAGCAGCACCGCGCACACCACGAGCAGGCCGCCCAGCGCGACGAGCGGAATCTGATGCCAGAGGCCTTCGTTCACGGCCTCGCTGAACGCGGCATACACCACCAGCAGGATCGAGCCCTGGTCGACGAACTTCAGCACGCCGCGGTTGCGGTCGATCCATCCGCCGATCATCGGCCGCAGCAACTGCCCGGCGACGAACGGCACCAGCAGTTGCAGCACGATGTTCCACACCGTATGCCACGGCGACGTGCCGCTCGCGGCCTGGCTCGTGACGATCACGCTGACGAGCGCGGGCGTGATGAAGATGCCGAGCAGGCTCGAAGCGGACGCGCTGCATACGGCGGCGGGCACATTGCCCTTCGCAATCGACGTGAACGCGATCGACGACTGAACCGTCGACGGCAGCGTACAGAGGAAGAGGATGCCGGCGTAGAGCGCAGGCGTCACGAGGGGCGAAAGAAGCGGTTTGAGTACGAGCCCGAGTATCGGAAAGAGCGCGAACGTGCTTAGCAGCACCACCAGATGCAGCCGCCAGTGCGTGGCGCCCGCAATGATCGCTTCGCGCGAGAGCTTGGCGCCGTGCAGGAAGAACAGCAGGCCGACCGCGAAATCCGTCACCCAGTTGAACGCCGTTGCCGCCTGGCCGTGCACGGGCAGCAGGCTCGCGAAAATCACCGTGCCGATCAGGCACAGCGTGAAGTTGTCGGGCAGGAGTTTCGGACGGGCCATCTTTCAAATCTCGATGCAGGTCAAGCGATCGCCTTGATGTCGCCGGTGGGCGGGCGCCAAAGGGCTATTGTCCGCGCAAAGTGATTGAAAAAGCAAATTCATTTGCCGAATTGATTAATTACCTGAGCGCATGAAACGACCGCCCGCGCGCATGGTTGTGTTCGCATCGAGTCTGGCGGTCATGGCACCCGTTTGGGCGTCGAAAAATCAGTCAAAACGACACGTCGAAACAGGCGTTTTAGAGCGCCACTGTTCATACGAATTCAGGTGTTCGAACGACCTCGTTTCAGCGCTTTTTCGCCTCGCGCCGCAAGAGGTTTGTGGCGAAAAAACGTCGCAGTAACAATGCGTTACAAGAGTGCCGCAGACCTAACATATTTTGGCTCGACTCACTGGGAGGACGCCAATAAATTACTGTTCGAAGGCCGATGGGGCATCGCGCGAGACAGCTTGTCATGCAAGTCGCGCCAACCCCGGAACCAGCCAAGCCGTAGCTCGAACGGCGGGCTCTCAGGCGGGTCGTCGGGCAGGTGAAACATGGTGCTTGTAGGGCTGTCGAGGATCAAATGGTGGATGACGGGCGCGCTGATCGTCGCGCTGACCTCGCTCGCCTATGCGAAACCGTCATTCGTCAGCCATGAAGGACACGGGTTGTTCGGCGGCAGGTCGGGTTTTCAGGGCTCGTCGTTCGGTGGCCCCGTCCATGGAAACGCCATGCCGCGTGCCAGCATTTCACGTGAGATGCCGCGTGGCGTTGCGATGCCGGGCAACGCTGGCCGATATGCGCGGAATGAAGCGCCGCGCACGCGCGGCAACGCGCAAGGCCGCACCAATGTGAACGATACGTTCGCCGGACGTGTGTACGGCAGCAACGCATCGAACTACAGCGCACAACGCATGACGCTTCCCGCCGACGTTTATCACAACCGGCCAGCTGCGCAATACGTCGGCACCCAGTATGCCGGCGCGATCACGCCTGTCAGCACCGATTCGCGTAACGCGCCGCGACCGCCGGCAACTGCGCAATCCGCGCACGTCGGTTCGATCCGCGACGACGTCACGCGCTACAACGAAGAACGCGGTGCGTCGCGCCCGATTCCGCGTCCGCCTGGCGACTCATCCCGTATCCCGTCTCAGTCGCCTTACCGTAACTGACCTGTCCTCTGCGTCTGCCGGACGTTTCGATGTTCGGCCCATTCTGTTTTCCATCCACTCGCTCTGAGATCGGATCGGTCTTTTCTCAAGCTCAGCTACTCAATCTTTTCGTTCTCCGCACGTCCGACAAAATACCCCGTCTGATCTGACGTAAGCACACCACACATTTTTGAAAACGCTCGTCAGTCTTTTGCGTTTGTCATCAAATCCCTTCTTTGTTGCGGCGGCGCGTCAATCCATCGTTGATGCGCTTCGCATCACACGCGGTGCTGTAGAATCCGCGCCCTTTGACGGGCGTGCGGGTGTTTGCGGCACTGCGGAAACAAGGTGCGTCGGCAACCAGTATCAGGCCGAAAGTCGACCAAACTATTCAGTCCCATATACCCGCAATAACCGCAGATATTTTTGTCCATAAAAATGGTCCGCAAAGATTTGTCCCAGCCCAGATTGGCTCGACGATCAAACGGATAACAAGCACGGATCCGGCGAGCGCCCCGCCGTACAGCCACACCTTTTGACAAAGACAGGAGAACCCATGAATACCACCGTCAGCCGTGCGCTGAGAACAACCCTGAAGGCTAGCGTCATCGGCGCCTTGCTGGCTGTTGCATCGACGTCGTCGTTCGCGCAGTCGAGCGTGCAGCTTTATGGTCAGGTCGACGAATGGGTCGGCGTCACGAAGTTCCCGGGCAGCCAGAGCGCATGGAACGTGTCGGGCGGCGGTATGTCGACGTCGTACTGGGGCATCAAGGGTGCCGAAGATCTGGGCAACGGCTACAAGGCGATCTTCACCCTGGAAGACTTCTTCCGTGCGCAGAACGGCAAGTTCGGCCGCTTCGACGGCGACACGTTCTTCGGGCGTAACGCGTACGTCGGCATCGAGTCGCCGTACGGCACGGTGACGGCGGGCCGTCTGACCACGCAACTGTTCGTGTCGACGATTCTGTTCAACCCGTTCATCGACTCGTACGTGTTCTCGCCGGCGGTCTATCACGTGTTCCTCGGCCTGGGCACGTTCCCGACCTACACGACTGACATGGGCGTGGTCGGCGACTCCGGCTGGAACAACGCGATCCAGTATTCGTCGCCGGACTTCAGCGGCCTGTCGGGCAGCGCGATGTATGCACTGGGCAATTCGGCGGATCACAACGGCTCGAAGAAATACAGCGCGCAGTTCCTGTATTTCCACGGTCCGTTCGCGGCGACGGGCGTGTTCCAGTACGTGAACTTCAACAACTCGCCGACCGACCTCGGATCGCTGGTTGCTGGCCTGAAGAGCCAGTCGGTTGGCCAGCTGGGCGTGTCGTACGACCTGAAGTTCGTGAAGTTCTACGGCCAGTACATGTACACGAAGAACGACCAGGACGTCGGCAGCTGGCACGTGAACACGGCGCAGGGCGGCGTGTCGGTGCCGCTGGGCACGGGCACGGTGATGGCGTCGTACGCATACTCGCGCGACGCGGGCGGTCTGGACCAGATGCACCAGTCGGCGGCGATCGGCTACGACTACCCGCTGTCGAAGCGCACCGACGTCTACGCGGCGTATCTCTACGACAAGTACACGGGCCAGGCTTCGGGCTATACGGCCGGCGCCGGTATCCGCGCGAAGTTCTGATCGCAATATGCCAGCGGCGCGGCGTGCACTGCGCGCCGCGGCGTCTCGGTCCGCAAAGCCCTGCTTTCTTCACGGAACGCAGGGCTTTTTCTTTCCGATGCTCGAGCGTGCCGCACATTGTCGACGGCTCCTTGATAAAGTCCCGGGAATCAGCCTGATTCATTCCTATCCCGAGCGATCGCCATGGATACCCTCGTCAGCATGAAAGTGTTTCGCCACGTGGTCGAAGTCGGCAGCTTTGTCGGCGCGGCGGAGAAGATGGACATGTCGGCGGCGATGGCGAGCAAGCATGTGATGCATCTCGAGCAGCAACTCGGCGCGCGCTTGCTGAACCGGACCACGCGCCGCGTCGCGCCGACGGAAGCGGGCCGCGAGTATTACGAACGGCTGAGCCAGGTGCTGGGCGAACTCGACGAAGCCGAGCAGGCAGTCGGCGCGGCGAGCATCGTGCCGCAAGGGCGCTTGCGTGTGTCGACGTTGTCGGCGTTCGGTCTGCGGCACGTCATGAGTGCCGTCGCCGATTACGCAACGCAGCATCCGCAAGTCACCGTCGATATCACGCTGTCGGACCGCGTCGTCGAACTGATCGACGAGGGCTTCGACGTCGCGATCCGCGCATCGCCGTCCGGGCTGAAGTCGTCGTCGCTGATCGCGCGTCAGGTGGCGACCGCGCATCTCGTGTTGTGCGCGTCGCCGGACTATATCGAGCGCCACGGCGCACCCAGAAACACCGCCGATCTCGCGCGCCACAACTTCATCCAGTACGCAGGCGTGTCGGCGCTCGAACTGGTCGCGGGCGCGAATGCGGACAGCGCGCGCGTCAAGCTGTCGGGCAATCTGGTCGTCAATCATCTGGAGGCGCAGCGCGTCGTCGTGTTGCAGGGCGCGGCGCTCGCGCTGCTCGGCACGGAGGTGATCGGCGACGATCTCGCCGCCGGCCGTCTCGTGCCGCTACTCGTCGACGAACTGCCGCCGCGCGAGTTGCCCATCCACGTCGTCTACGCGAGCCGCCGGCATCTGTCGGCGAAGGTGCGTTCGTTTGTCGATTTCATCGCGGAGCGCTTTTCCAGCGAGACGCTATGGCCGACGCTGGAGCAGATCAGGGCGCTTGCTGTGCGGTGAAAATCGCGGCGCGGTGCGCGTCGTTTTGCGCCCACTGAACGCAGCACGGACGATCGGGTCGTATCGTTATACTGGTTGCAGCACCCGCGAAGTAGAGACGAACGAACCTGACGATTCGATCCGGGGGAGACATGACTGATCTTTCCACGCCGCAGCGCGTCGCCGACGACGCGCCCGCTTCCCGCTCTTCCACGCCGCGCTCGCCTGGCGAGCCGTCTTCGCGACGTCTGCGTTTCGTCACGGCCGCGGCGCTGTTCGACGGCCACGACGCATCGATCAACATCATGCGGCGCATCCTGCAGGCGAGCGGCGTCGAAGTGATCCATCTCGGCCACAATCGCTCGGTCGAAGAAATCGCGACAGCGGCGCTGCACGAAGACGCGGACGGCATCGCCGTGTCGAGCTATCAGGGCGGGCACGTCGAGTACTTCCGCTATCTGGTCGATCTGTTGCGCGAACGTGGCGGCGAGCGGATCAAGGTGTTCGGCGGCGGCGGCGGCGTGATCGTCCCCGATGAAATCGCGGAGTTGCAGCGCTATGGCGTCGAGCGCATCTACTCGCCGCATGACGGCCAGCGGCTCGGGCTGCAAGGGATGATCGACGACATGATCGCGCGTTGCCGCGACGCGGCGCGAGCGGACGCGCAGCCGGCACAACTCGCTCGCGACCTGAAGGATGCGATGCGTGGCGATACGGAGCCTGCATCGCGTGTCGCCGCTTTTCGCAAGCTCGCGCAACTGATCACGTCGCTCGAAACGGGCGACCTCGATGCCGCCACGCGCGCGACGCTCGCCGCGCAGGCCGCTCAAACGCACGTGCCCGTGCTCGGCATCACAGGAACGGGCGGCGCGGGCAAGTCGTCGCTCACCGACGAGTTGATCCGGCGTTTCCGCCTCGACTACGGCGACGCGTTGACCATCGCTGTGATCGCCATCGATCCATCACGCCGCAAATCGGGCGGCGCGCTGCTCGGCGATCGCATCCGCATGAACGCGATCGGCGACTGGGGCAGCGGCGCACGCGTCTTCATGCGCTCGCTGGCGACGCGCGAGGCATCGAGCGAAATCTCCGACGCGCTGCCCGACGCAATCGACGCCTGCAAGATGGCGGGCTTCGATCTGATCGTGGTCGAAACATCGGGCATCGGACAGGGCGACGCGGCGATCGTGCCGCACGCCGACAAGTCGCTGTATGTAATGACCCCGGAATTCGGCGCCGCGAGTCAGCTCGAAAAGATCGACATGCTCGATTTCGCGGACTTCGTCGCAATCAACAAGTTCGACCGTAAAGGCGCCGCCGATGCATTGCGCGACGTCGCGAAGCAGGTTCAGCGTAACCAGCAGAAGTTCGGATTGAAAATCGAAGAGATGCCGGTATTCGGTACGATTGCGTCGCGATTCAATGATGATGGTGTGACGGCTGTGTACCAACATGTCGCGAAGGCTTTACGCGACCACGGTCTGCGCGACAGCGACGGGCGGTTGCCGAAGCTGCAAGGCGTGAGGCATTCGACGGGCCGCAACGCCATCGTGCCGCCCGCACGCGTGCGTTATCTGTCGGATGTCGCGCTGACGGTGCGCGGTTATCGCGAGCGCGTCGAAGCGCAGTCGCAGCTTGCGCGCGAGCGTTGGCAGCTCGACGGAGCGCGACGCATGCTGATCGAAGCGAGCGGCAGCGTGCCGAATGCCAACGCGCTCAGTGAGCTCATCGACGCGCGCACGTCGCAAATGGGCGAACGCGAAAAAGCGCTGCTCGACGCGTGGCCGGACACGGTCGCCGCCTATTCCGGCGACGAACATATCGTGAAAATCCGCGACAAAGAGATCCGCACCGCGCTCACCGTCGAAACGCTGTCGGGCTCGAAGATCCGCAAGGTCGCGCTGCCCGCGTTCAAAGACCCCGGCGAAATCCTGCGCTGGCTGATGCTCGACAATCTGCCCGGCTATTTTCCGTTCACAGCAGGCGTGTTTCCGTTCCGCCGCGAAAACGAAGACCCGACACGCATGTTCGCGGGCGAGGGCGATCCGTTCCGCACCAACCGGCGTTTCAAGCTGCTGTCCGAAGGGATGCCTGCCAAGCGCCTGTCGACGGCGTTCGATTCCGTCACGCTCTACGGCGAAGAGCCGCACGAACGGCCTGATATCTACGGCAAGGTCGGCAATTCGGGTGTATCCGTGGCGACGCTCGACGACATGAAAGCGCTCTACGACGGCTTCGATCTGTGCGCGCCCGAAACGTCGGTGTCGATGACGATCAACGGACCCGCGCCAACCATCCTCGCGATGTTCTTCAACGTCGCGATCGATCAGCAGATCGCACTCGCGCACGCAAAGGCGCAGCACGACAAGCGCGAACCCACGCAGGACGAACTCGATGCCGCGCGCCGCTTCGCGCTGGAAAACGTGCGCGGCACGGTGCAGGCCGACATCCTGAAGGAAGATCAAGGACAGAACACCTGTATCTTTTCGACGGAATTCAGCTTGAAGGTGATGGGCGACATTCAGGCGTATTTCGTCGAGCACGGCGTGCGCAATTTCTATTCGGTGTCGATCTCCGGCTATCACATCGCCGAGGCGGGCGCGAATCCGATCTCGCAACTCGCGTACACGCTCGCGAACGGCTTCACCTATGTCGAGGCATATCTCGCGCGCGGCATGAATATCGACGATTTCGCGCCGAATCTGTCGTTCTTCTTCTCGAACGGGATGGACCCGGAATATACGGTGCTCGGCCGCGTCGCGCGGCGCATCTGGGCCGTCGCGATGCGCGACCGCTATGGCGCGAACGAACGCAGTCAGAAACTGAAGTATCACGTGCAGACGTCGGGCCGCAGCCTGCACGCGCAGGAAATCGACTTCAACGATATCCGCACCACGCTGCAGGCGCTGATCGCGATCTACGACAACTGCAACTCGCTGCACACGAACGCATTCGACGAAGCGATCACCACGCCGACGGAAGATTCGGTGCGCCGCGCGGTCGCGATCCAGCTGATCATCAATCGCGAATGGGGACTTGCGAAGAACCAGAATCCGAATCAGGGCAGCTTCATCATCGACGAACTGACGGATCTCGTCGAAGCCGCCGTGCTCGCGGAGTTCGACCGGCTCACCGAGCGCGGCGGCGTGCTCGGCGCAATGGAAACGGGCTATCAGCGCGGCCGGATTCAGGACGAATCGATGTTGTACGAGCATCGCAAGCATGACGGCTCGTATCCGATCGTCGGCGTGAATACGTTCCTCGGCGCACATGCGCACGACGCACCGCCGCCGATTGCGCTCGCGCGCTCGACGGAAGACGAAAAGCAAGGGCAACTGAAACGTCTGCGCGCGTTCCAGTCATCGCGTGAAAGCGACGCGCCAGCCATGCTGGAACGTCTGAAGCAGGCTGTCATCGACGATGAAAACGTCTTTGCCGTGCTGATGGACGCGGTGCGCGTCTGTTCGCTCGGACAGATCACGCATGCGCTGTTCGAAGTGGGCGGTCAGTACCGGCGGAACATGTGATCTCGCCTTGAAACGAAAAGGCCGCATGTGCGGCCTTTTCATCCCCTCAACGCCTACGATTCAGCGCCAATCCCGAGCCGCGTCTTCGCCGCCTGATATTCCTCCTTCAGGCGCGCAACAAGCTCGGCGACGCTCGGCACGTCGTGCATCAAACCCACGCCTTGGCCTGCGCCCCAGATGTCTTTCCACGCCTTCGCCTTGTCGCCGCCGAAGTTCATCGCCGTCTTGTCCGACTCGGGCAGCGCATCGGGATCGAGTCCCGCATTCTGGATGCTCTCGCGGATGTAGTTGCCGTGCACGCCCGTGAAGAGGTTCGTGTAGACGATGTCGGCGGCATTCGCGTTGATGATCGCCTGCTTGTAGCCTTCGACGGCGTGCGCTTCCTTCGTCGCGATGAAGCGCGTGCCCATGTAGGCAAGGTCGGCGCCCATCGCCTGCGCGGCGAGAATCGAGCCGCCGTTCGCAATCGAGCCGGACAGCACGATCGGGCCGTCGAACATGCGCCGCACTTCGCCGACCAGCGCGAACGGCGACGTCGTGCCCGCGTGACCACCCGCACCCGCTGCGACCAGAATCAGACCGTCGACGCCCGCATCCAGTGCCTTCTGCGCGTGACGCAGATTGATCACGTCGTGCAGGACGATGCCGCCGTAGCTGTGCACGGCATCGACGATCTCCTTCGCGGGCGCGCGCAGGCTCGTGATGAAAATCGGCACCTTGTGCTCGACGCACACACGGATGTCGTGCTCGAGCCGCGCGTTCGACTGATGCACGATCTGATTGACGGCGATCGGCCCGATGACGGCGTCTGGATTCGCCGCCTTGTGTTCGGCGAGCGATGCCTGAATCTGTGTCAGCCATTCGTCGAGCAGTTCGGCCGGGCGCGCGTTGAGCGCAGGAAACGAACCGACGATCCCCGCCTTGCACTGCGCAAGCACGAGCTCGGGGTAGCTGACGATGAACATCGGCGAGGCGACGACGGGCAGAGTAAGGTTCTGCAGGACGGCGGGCAAGGCCATGGTGCGAGTCTCCAGATCGACTGCCGGTGCATCCGATGCCCGGCGATATGAGTGTAGCGGCTGCCGTCCACGTTTCGCTTCAAACAGCCTTCGAGCTTCAAATTTAAGAACGGTCGTTCGATTATAGGCGAGTCTGGGCAGTGTTGCTCGTTCGGTGTCGTTGGAAGGAGAGTTCAGGTTCTACGAAAGCGTGGGCTATCCCACTCGTCGCGACACAGTCGCCTTCTACAATGCCCAGACTTACAACGACAACGAGCACCGACATGCCCTTCGCGGACTTCACACCTTTTCGGGTCACGGCCGGCGACGTCGATATTCATGGAGTCAAAGGCGGAGCAGGGCCGCCTTTGCTGCTGCTGCACGGTCATCCGCAGAGCCATCTGATCTGGCATCGATGCGCGGCGCAACTCGCCGAGCATTTCACGGTGATCGCGACCGACCTGCGCGGCTACGGCGCGTCGGCGAAACCGCCCAGCGACGCGAGGCACGCGCCGTATTCGAAGCGCGCGATGGCGGCCGACCAGGTCGCCGTGATGCGCCACTTCGGCTACGAGCGTTTTCTCGTCTGCGCACACGACCGTGGCGCACGAGTCGCGCACCGGATGGCGCTCGACTTTCCCGATGCCGTCGAACGCCTGATGCTGCTCGACATCGCGCCGACGCTCGCGATGTACGAAGCCACCGACCGCACCTTCGCGACGCTCTATTTCCACTGGTTCTTCCTGATCCAGCCGGAGCCGCTGCCCGAGACGCTGATCGAAGGCAATCCCGATGTCTACGTCGACCGCGTGATGGGTAGCCGTCACGCGGGCCTCGCGCCGTTCGCGCCCGAGGTGCTCGCCGAGTATCGCAAGGCCTTGCGGCAGCCGGGCGCCGTCCACGCGATGTGCGAGGACTACCGCGCCTCCGCGACGATCGATCTCGAGCACGATCGCGCCGATATCGAGCGCGGACACAAGATTGCCTGTCCGCTGCGCGTGCTGTGGGGCGCGGAGGGCGTGATCGAAAAATGCTTCGAGCCGATTGCCGAATGGCGCAAGGTTGCGCGCGACGTCAGCGGCCGCTCGCTGCCGTGCGGACATTACATTCCCGAGGAAGCGCCCGCTGAACTCGTCGCGGAGATGCTGTCCTTCTTCGAAGCCGTCGAGCTTTGATCGCCGGGCGCTTCCCAGCCGCTTGCTTTCTCAAGCGAGCGGCGGCAAGCGCCGCGGTACCGGCGTTGACTTGACGATCGCGGTGCTGGTTTCCGCACGCTCGGTCACTTTCGACAGAATCTCGTCGAGCTGATCGATCGAGCGCAGATACAGGCGGCAGATGAAGCAATCGTCGCCCGTCACCTTGTCGCATTCGACGAACTCCGGAATCCGACGAATCACGTCCTCCACCAGATGCAGCTGACCGGGCAGCGGCTTCACGCGCACGATCGCCTGCAGCGTATAGCCGAGTGCGCGCGGATCGATCTGCACCGTGAAACGCTCGATCACGCCTAGCGCGTCGAGGCGCCGCAAGCGGTCCGCCGTCGCGGGCGCCGACAGGCCGACGCTGCGCGCGAGTTCGCTGACGGGCTGGCGCGCGTCGTCGGCGAGACTTGCGAGCAGCATGCGGTCGGTGTCGTCGAGCGTCGCGGGTGCGGGAGCTTGCCGGGTATCGGGATTAAGGCGCTTCGTCATTTTGGCCTTCGCAATAAAGGTCGATGGGCTCGATTACCTGATTTTAGATATGTATTGGCCACTTCGGATTAATTACACTCTCTGCAAGATGTGATTCTTCTGGAGTGTTTCAGATGGCAGCAAACAACGAAGTGCGGCGCGGCGCGTTCGAGATGACCCTCGCGATGCTGATGTCGGGGACGATTGGCTGGCTGGTCGTATCGTCACAGCAATCGGCGCTGAATGTCGCGTTCTTCCGGTGCCTGTTCGGCGGCGCGACGCTGTTGCTGATCTGTGCGGTGCTCGGACTGCTCAAACGCAAGCTATTCTCGTGGAAGGTGATCGCGCTCTCTACGCTCAGCAGCGCGGCCATCGTCATGAACTGGGTGCTGCTGTTCGCCGCATACTCGCGCGCGTCGATTTCGATGGCGACCACCGTCTACAGCACGCAGCCTTTCATGCTCGTCGCGCTCGGTGCGCTGGTGTTCCGCGAGCGTGTGACGGCATCGACGGTCGCCTGGCTGCTGATCGCGTTCGTCGGACTCGTGTTCGTCGTGAAAGTCGAACCGGCCGTGCTCGCGGTGCCGGGACAATATCTGCAAGGCGTCGCGTTTGCCGTCGGCGCGGCTTTCCTGTACGCAGTGTCGTCGATCATCACAAAGCACTTGAAGAACACGCCGCCGCACCTTATCGCGCTGATTACCGTGACGACGGGTGTCGTCATGCTCGCGCCGTTCGTGCAGTACGATGCGTTGCCGACCACAGGCATGCACTGGTTGCAACTCGTCACGCTCGGCATCGTGAACACGGGGATCATGTATGTGCTGCTGTACGGCGCAATCCAGAAGCTGCCGACAGCGATGACGGGCGCGTTGTCATTCATCTATCCGGTCGTAGCGATCGTCGTCGACCGGATCGCGTTCGGACAGAAGCTGGCGTGGATTCAGGTGCTTGGCGCGGTGTTGATCCTGCTTGCGGCGGCCGGCGTCAATCTGGGCTGGCGCATCGTGCCGACGCGCCGCTACTCCATATAACGGTAGTTCATACCGATAGTACGGAATCCGAATAACGTGTCAGGTCGGACGTTAACGAATCTGTAGGGAAATCACCGATGCGTTCGAAAGCTACGCACGGGTATTATTTCTTCGACGCTGATCACGTCAACAGTAATTGCGCCGCTCGAACCGAAAGCCGAGCGGCTTTCTTTTTATACGGGCCCGCACGCGGCTTCGTCTCACGAATCAATCGGCGCGCGCAGTGATCTGCTCGCCGTCGAATTGCAACGGCCCGTTCTCCACCGCCAATCCTTCTATCAGTTCACGCAGCAGCGTGGGCCATGCGCTGCGCGGTTTCAGCATCGATGCCGCGGCCCGCATCACGCTTGCGTCGTCGAGCATGCGCAGCAAGGCTTCGAAAGATAGCGTGCGTGCGTCGAGCAGCTTGAACACGATCAACACCTTCAGCGCGTTTTTCGCGTTACGTGCCGGATCGGCGCGTAACCACGCGACGCGCGACAACGCGCGGTCGAGTGCCGCATTCACGCCGGCAAACGGCGCGCCGTGGCCCGGGATCACGGTCTTTACGTCGAGCGTGCCGATCAGTTCGAGCACGGCTTGTTGCTCGGCGAAACCGCTTTCGCCTTCGAGTTCCGGAAAGATCACACCGAAGCCGTTTTCCCACAGTGCATCGGCGCTGATCAGCAGCTTTTGCCCGGCGCAATAGAGCATCAGCGAATGCGGGTCGTGGCCCGGCGCGCCGAGCACCTCCCAGTCGAGCGCGCCGAGCGTCAGGTGCCTGCCCGGTTCGATCGTGTCCGAGAATGCGAAACGTTCGCAGAATTGACCGGTTGCGTGAAAGGTCAGACGCGACTCGTCCCATTCGCGCACCGCATCCGCTTCCGTCGATGGAATCAGCGTCCGGCACGGCCACGTTGCCTGCAATTGCGCATTGCCGCCGCAGTGATCCGAATGCAAATGCGTGTTGACGATCAGGTCGAGTGGCCGCGTGCCGAGCGCATGTCTGACGAGCGCCACCGTTTGCGCCGCGTGCGACGCGTAGCCGGTATCGACGAGCGCCGCGCTTGCATCGTCGACGAGTAGCACGTTGTTCGACGACAGCCAGCCGCGTTCGAACACGCGTATGGATGGCGGCAGCGCGATCATGCGCTGCCTTCCTGTGCGACGGGCTTCGGCATCACGAGTATCGTCGACTTGCCGATCAGCACCGTTTCGCTGCGCTGGTTCACGACGCTGCCTTCGAGCTGCGTCAGATCGCCGTTGAGGCTTGCTTTCCAGAATGCGCCGACGACGCGCCAGGTCATCGTCAGCGTGTCGCCGCTGTGCGCGGCTTTCTTCAGCTTGATGTCGAACTCGAGCCCGAGCGGCTGCGCATAGGTCGAGTAATGCGTGGCGAGCAGCGCCATGAAGTGCGCGGTCGGCTGCGTGCCGGAGGCGATCAGACCACCGAAGCGGCTTTGCGCTGCGTACGCGTCATCATGATGGAGCGGGTTGAGGTCGTTCACGAGCGTGGCGAACGATTTGATCGACTCCGCCACGAGGCTCAGCGTCGCGCTGAATGACTCGCCGACCGTGACGACGCGCGGCGGCGTGTTCATGTGTTCGTCTCGCGGTTGGGTGACTGCTTCGCCATGAAGTCGACGTGACGCCTGTCGATTTCATCCCACACCGCGCGCTTTGCCGCGTCGTCGAACGAAGACCAGTTCGCGATTTCGTCGATCGTGCGCAGGCAACCTTCGCACAGGCCCGTGGACCGATTCATCCGGCACACGTTGATGCATGGCGAAGGGACGGGCGCGATGGCTTGCGCCGCGTCCTGAGCGCGAGCGGCGTCGGCTGTCATGCTGTCTCGCGCAACGCCACGTCGACGACAGGCGCGCCCGTCAGCGTAGCGAGTTCCTGCGGTGTCAGATTGAACACCGCATGCGGATGACCGGCGGCTGCCCACAGGCTGTCGAGCGTGAAGAGATCGGCGTCGATCAGCGTGACGGGCGTCGTTGCGTGACCGATCGGACACACGCCGCCAATCGCATAACCCGTTTTCTCACGCACAAACTTCGCGTCGGCGCGTGCGATGTCGCCGACCTGCGCCGCCACCTTCTTTTCATCGACGCGATTCGCGCCGCTCGCGATGATCAGCACGGGCGCATCGTCTTCGCGGCGGCGAAACAGGATCGACTTGGCGATCTGCGCGATCGAGCAGCCGAGTCCCGCCGCCGCTTCCGCCGAGGTCTTGCCCGTTTCCGGCAGCATGACGACCTGTCCAGCGTGGCCGCGCTCGCGCAGCAAAAGCGCGACGCGCCGCGCCGACTCCGGCAGCGAATCCAGATCGGGCGTGTGAGGCGTTTGTACCGTTGCGTTATCCGACATGTGTTGTGTTCCTGTGATGGGTCATACGCAGGTGGACTTTTCGCTGCGCGCCTTCGCCAGCAGCGCCTTGCCCGCGCGCGATACGTTCGGCTTGCCGATCGACGTCGAAATGAAATCGCCGATCTCCACGACCTTCGCGAGGTCGATGCCCGTCTCGATGCCGAGTCCGTTCATCAGATACAGCACGTCTTCCGTGGCGACGTTGCCCGTTGCGCCTTTCGCGTACGGACAGCCGCCGAGTCCTGCAATCGACGCATGAAAAATCTCGATGCCTTCCTGCAGCGCGGCGTAGATGTTCGCGAGCGCCTGGCCATATGTATCGTGGAAATGCCCCGATAGCCGCTCGCGCGGAAACACCTGCGTGACAGCGGCGAACACTTCGCGCGTGCGGCTGGGCGTGCCGACGCCGATCGTATCGGCGATATCGATCTCGTCGCAGCCGAGCGCAGCGAAACGCTCGACGACATCGACGACCGACGCGACGGGCACTTCACCCTGATACGGACAACCGAGCGAGCACGACACGCTGCCGCGTATGCGGATGCCTTGCTCTTTGGCAGCCTGCGCGACGGGCACGAAGCGCTCGATGCTTTCCGCAATACTGCAATTGATGTTCTTTTGCGAGAACGCCTCGCTCGCCGCGCCGAAGATCACGATCTCGTCCGCGCGTGCCGCGACGGCGCCTTCGAAGCCGCGCAGGTTCGGCGTCAGCACCGAGTAGATCGTCCCCGTGCGACGCTCGATGCCCGCCATCACGTCGGCGCCATCGGCCATCTGCGGCACCCACTTGGGCGACACGAACGAAGCCGCTTCTACGTTTCTAAATCCGGCCGCCGACAGACGATTGATCAACTCGATCTTGATGTTGGTGGGTACGAATTCCTTCTCGTTCTGCAGCCCGTCGCGCGGACCGACTTCGACGATTTTTACCGCTTGTGGCATGGCCATGCTTTGTCTCCTGTGTCGACGGGAGCCAGACGTTGCCGCTTGCTCCCGCCCCTGCGGGTCACGCGCTGCCGCGTGACTATTGTTCTGCCGACGCGCTCAATAGCCGCGCCCGATATCGACGATTCCGCCAATCGGCTCATCACGCATCAGCGCGCCGATCTTCTGCACGATCTGCGCGATGCTTTCTTCGCGCAGCGTCAACGCCGAGATATGCGGCGTGATCGAAATGCGCGGGTGCTTCCAGAACGGATGCTGCGGCGGCAAGGGTTCTTCGACGAATACATCGAGCGTCGCTGCGGCAATCTGCCCTTGTTCCAACGCGACGAGCAAATCCTGTTCGACGAGATGCGCGCCACGCGCGATATTGACGAGGTACGCGCCGGGCGTGAGCTTCGCCAGGTTGCGCTGGTTCAGCACGCCGTGCGTGTCGGGCGTGTGCGGCAGCAGATTGACGAGCACCTTGACGCCATCGAGGAATGCGTCGAACTGCGCTTCGCCCGCGAAGGTCTCGACACCTTCGATCGCTCTCTCGCTGCGACTGAAGCCGCGTACCGGAAAGCCGGCCGCGGCGAGCGTCGTCGCGACATGTGAGCCGAGCACGCCCAGACCGAGCACGCCGACCGTGAACGTTTCGCGCGCGTGCGGTTCGAGCACATGCCAGCGCTGTTCTGCCTGCAACCGGTCGTATTCGTCGAAGCGGCGCATATAACGCAGCACGGCGTGCATCACGTACTCGGCCATCTGCTGTGCCATGCCTGTGTCTTCGAGCCGCACGAGTTGCGCGCTGCGCGGCAGCGTGCCGGGATGCTCGCGTTCCAGCCTCAGGATCGCGTCGACACCGGCGCCCAGGTTGAAGACCGCGCGCAAGTCGTCGCGGCCGGCGAGCATCTCACGCGGCGGCTTCCAGACGACGGCGACATCGGCGGGGGCGTTGTCGCCCGGTTGCCATTCGCGCAGGTCGACGCCCGGCAGTGCGCGCGACAGGTCGCGCAGCCAGACGTCGGCATCGGATTGCGGTGTATAGAACAGGACTTTCATGCGTGGCCGGTTGAGCGTTGCAGTCACCAGGGGGCAAGGTGCTTTTATGGATAGGCTTCATTCTACTTTTTCGCCGACCTTCGCGCGCGTTCCCGGCTACGCGAGGCGCAGGATGCAGGCGCGAGTCAGCATGCGCGGCGACACGGCGATATGCAAAGCACGAAAAATTGGTTCAAGCCATGCGCCGCCCACGCGACAATGATTTCCAGATTCCCGCTACAAGGAAAGAATCATGTTTTCGTGCACCCGATCGATCTGGCCGCCGCGGCTCGTGACCGTGCCGGGCTTGCACGGCAGCGAAGGCGCGCACTGGCAAACCTGGTTGGAGCGCCAATTCCCACGCGCATTGCGAGTCGAGCAGGCGGATTGGGACGCGCCGGATCTAGCGCGATGGGCGCAGTCCGTGCGCGATGTGCTGACGAAGGAGCGCGGGCCGTTCGTGCTCGCTGCGCACAGCTTCGGATGCCTCGCCACCGCGCATGCTTTGCAACAAGGCGTGCCGGTTGCCGATATAGCAGGCGTACTCTTCGTCGCGCCTGCCAGCCCGAAGAAGTTCTGGTTTGCGGGCACATTCGACGCACGCCGTCTTGGCGTCCCGTCCATTTTGATCGGCAGCGAGACCGACCCGTGGATGACGCTCGCCGATGCGCGCGAGCTGGCAAGGCACCTGGGCAGCGCGTTCGTCAATCTGGGTGACTCAGGTCACATCAATACCGCCGCGGGCTTTGGGCCCTGGCCGCGCGCGAAATACTTCGTCGACACGCTCGCGCATTGCGCCGCGCCGCTACGGTTTCACGATGAGAGCGAGGCGCTCGCCACGCAGGCTTTCAGCTAGACGCTGCGGCATCGCAACGCCCTATGCATCAGATCCAGTGGAAGCCCTTCGCCAGCAGGCCGGCGAGCGCGAAGTTCGCCGCCCACAGCAGGCGGAATTCGGTGCGCATAGCACTTTCGAGCGCGCTGAAGCGCTGGTCGACATAGGTCCTCAATTCACGCACCTCGCGTTTGAGGTCTTCGAGGTCCTGGAGAATGTGTTCGATTGTGGTTTCAGCCCGGGTCATTCGTGCCTCCATGTTGAGACCGCCGTGAATCAGCCGAAGCGCGTGAAAGCGGCGCTTCGCAAGAGGTTTTTCCAGTGTTTCCATTGGCTCCATCCTAAGCAAAATCTTTCTGAAGCAGGGTTCTGTTCGATCAGAAAACCCAACGGACGAACTACGGCAAATTGCGCTACAACGCGAAGAGCTGCGATTTGCGAGCACCGTTACGAATCAATCGTACGCGTGACTACCGTGTCGAGAAACCTGGCCGGACGACATAGGAATTAATCCAGGCGTTCTCAGGAATCGCACGAATCGATCCGCTAGAATCGCTGCTCCAGCCGCAGCGTCGCGGCGACATGCTTCATCATTGACAAGCGGGGAAAAGATGGCAGGCAGAGGGGATCAAACGCGCAGACTCGCGGCTGGCTTCATGACGTTGACGCTTTCGTTCGGCGTAGCGCAGAGCGCGCATGCGGATGCATCGCTGCTCAACGTGTCGTACGACGTCACGCGCGAGTTGTACAAGGACATCAATCCGGGATTCATCGCGGCGTACAAGCAGAAGAGCGGCGAGACGGTGTCGGTGAAGCAGTCGCACGGTGCATCGAGCGCGCAGGCGCTGTCGGTGCTGCAGGGGTTGCAGGCCGACGTCGTGACGATGAACCAGCCGAACGACATCGACCTGCTCGCCGAGCGTGGCCAGCTCGTACCCGCGAACTGGCGCGCGCGCCTGCCGAACAACAGCGCGCCGTACACGACGACGATGGTGTTCCTCGTGCGCAAGGGCAATCCGAAGCACATCAAGGACTGGGACGATCTGGCGAAGCCCGGCGTGCAGGTCGTGATTCCTAATCCGAAGACGGCGGGCAATGGCCGCTACACGTATCTGGCCGCGTGGGGGTACAAGAAGCAGAACGGTGCAACGGATGCGCAGGCGCTCGACTTCGAAAAGGCGATCTTCCGTAACGTTCCCGTGCTCGACACGGGCGGACGTGGCGCGACGACGACGTTCACGCAGCGCGACATCGGCGATGTGCTGGTGACGTTCGAGAACGAAGTGTCGCTGATCGACACGGGCGTGGGCGCGGGCAGCTTCGAGGCCGTGTATCCGTCGATGAGCATTCTCGCCGAGCCGCCCGTGACGATCGTCGACAAGGTTGTCGACAAGCGCGGCACGCGGAAGGAAGCGCAGGCGTATGTCGACTATCTGTACACGGCGCCCGCGCAGGAGATCATCGCGCAGCATCATTTGCGTCCGCGCGATCCGGCTGTGCTTGCCAAGCACGCGAGTGAGTTCAAGCCGCTGAAGACGTTCACTGTCGAACAGGTGTTCGGTAGCTGGCAGAAGGCGCAGCAGACTCACTTTGCCGATGGCGGGACGTTCGATCAGATCATCGTAGACAGGAAGTAGGTGCTGCGCGCCGGGCTTTTGTTTTTGCTTTTTCGCGGGTATCCGCGTGGCGCTGTTGTTGCCGGGCGGTGTTTCGGCTTTCGCGCTGGCATCCGCGGTTTGTTATCTTGCTTCAGGCGTTGCCCCTGTGCGGGGCGGCACCTACTTTTCTTTGCCGCCGTGTACAGACTGGAGACATGGTTGACACATGTACAGGGACATCGCTGACACATGATGGTCAGGGTTTTACTGTCTTCAGGTCAAGTTTTGCGACTCGCTGATGGGCAAACCAGAGCTCGATCACTCCGTCTTCGTTTTCGCTCGGGCGGGCTGCCACCTGCAGCCCCTTGAGCGCAATCGAGAGCTTCACTTTCTCGCCTCGCACGCGCACCACGCCGCTTGCATTGACCTGTAGCACTTCATCGCCGCAACCGTATTCGGGCTCGGGCAGCCGCTCCGGCATCCTGCGCAGGCTGCACGCGTAGCGGGTGACCGGCACCGCCATGTCCAGTGCCTCATGCGGACGCTCGGTGTTGTACACCTGCCGCCAGCGATCCAGTACCTGCTGCACGTGCGCGTGCGTGGTGAACGTGTGCCGCTCCAGCACTTCGGCCTTCAGCGAGCGGTGAAACCGTTCATCCTTGCCATTGGTCTGCGGGTGATACGGGCGGCTATAGCTCACCTGGATGCCCAGCCGGATCAGCCAGACCGCGAGCTCGGTGAGCTGCCCCGGCGCACTGGGCGAGCCCCACGGCGCGCCGTTGTCGGTGTTGATGCGCGATGGCAGCCCGTAGCAGCGAAACGCCCGCTCAAGCTCTGCCTGCACGATCCCGGTGGTGGTGCGCGCGCAGGCGCTCAGCACGATGTTGTAGCGCGAGTGGTCATCGATGACCGTCAGCGGCGCGCAGCGCCCGCTCTCCAGCGTCGGGAAGTCGCCCTTGAAGTCCATCTGCCACAACGAGTTCGGATGCTCGTGCTCGAAGCGTTGCCAGTGCTGGCGCTGGCGGGACGCCTGCTCGTCAATGAGCCCGTGGCGTCGCAGGATCTCGGTGATGGTGGCGGGCGCGGGAACCTCAATCTGGCCCAGATCGCGCAGGCGCCGTGCGATCTTGCGTCCGCCCCAGCCATGCTGGCGGCGCAGGTCCAGCACCAGTGCCTCGATGTGCTCCGGTGAGCGTGTGGGGCTGTGATGCGGGCGCCGGGAGCGGTCGGCCAGCCCCTTGCTACCCTCAGACTTGTGGCGGGCGAGCCACTTGTAGCCGGTCTGGCGGGTGATCTTGAATTTACGGCATAGCTCGCTGAACGGGAGCGCCTGTGTGGCGGCCTCGCAGACGAAGTCTTCGCGACGATTCATGGTGTCTTTTACATCCCAGGGCATGGTTGGAATCCGGGCGTTTGATTACCCGAAAGTGTCAGTCATGTCCCTGTACACCTGTCAGCGATGTCTCCAGTCTGTACACCGCCGCAAAGAAAAGTAGGCAAAAGAAAGCGGCTCACACCGCCAGCCCGTGTTCCTATCCACGGGCCCCCAACGTCCCCATCCTTCACACGGCAGTGCCCTTGGTCCGTGCTCGTTGCCAACGCTTCGAACAATCGCATCACCCGCGTCAGGCACCCATACAAAGGCAGACGGCAGCGAATGATATGTGCAGCCCAGGTGGCAAACTGTGTGTAGGTTGTCGCGTCGTATAGCCTGGGGCTCTTACAGGGTGGGGCGCGTGCGCTATCGGTCCGGAGTGAGGCGTGTGGAGCACTTGGGCCGACACACAGTTTGCCACCTGGGCGGCGGTGGACTGTGTGGCGCGGCATGCTGTAACGCGGGAGGGCGAAGCGGGTGAGGCGCATCGCAAGAGCGCTGGCAACGAACGTGGGTCACGTGGTTGCCGTGTGAAGTGTAAGACCCTTTGGGGGCCCTCAGGCAGGAACAAGAACTGGCGGTGTGAGCCGCTTTCTTTTGCCTACTTTTCTTTGCGGCGGCAAAGAAAAGTAGGTGCCGCCCCGCACAGGGGCAACGCTTGAAGCACGCTAACAAAACGCGGATGCCAGCAGAAGCGAACGCAAAAAAACAAAACACCAACAGCGTCCGCGCAGGACAAAAACTCTAACGTCCGGAAAGCCTCACCCCCCGGCCAGCATCAATCCAACGCCGCCGCCGCGCGGCAAAAAAACATCAATGCCCGTCACATCCATGCTCGCAGCCGCCGCTGCGCTCGACCGGCATCTGCTGCGCCGCCTCCGCGCGAATCCCCAACCGTTCGAGCAGCTTGCGATCGGCCTCCGCCTGCGGATTACTCGTCGTCAGCAACTGATCGCCGTAGAAAATCGAATTCGCGCCAGCAAGAAAGCACAACGCCTGCAGTGCCTCGTCCATCTGTTCACGGCCAGCCGACAACCGCACCATAGCCCGCGGCATCGTGATCCGCGCGACGGCGATCGAACGCACGAACTCGAACGGATCGAGCGCTTCCGTGCCCGTGAGCGGCGTGCCTTCCACCTGCACCAGGTTGTTGATAGGCACCGATTCCGGATAAGGCTCCATATTCGCGAGCTGCGCGATCAGCCCCGCGCGTTCGCGGCGCGACTCGCCCATGCCGACGATGCCGCCGCAGCATACGTTGATGCCCGCGTCGCGCACCCGCTCCAGCGTTTCGAGCCGGTCCTGATAGGTGCGCGTCGAAATGATCTGGCCGTAGAACTCGGGCGATGTGTCGAGGTTATGGTTGTAGTAGTCGAGACCCGCGTCGCGCAGACTCTGCGCCTGATGCGTTTCGAGCATGCCGAGCGTCACGCAGGTTTCGAGGCCCATCGCCTTCACGCCGCGAATCATGTCCTTGATCGGCTCGAGATGACGGTCTTTTGGATTGCGCCATGCAGCGCCCATGCAGAATCGCGTCGCGCCATTCTGTTTCGCCACGCGCGCAGCAGCCAGCACGTCGTCGACTTCCATCAGCTTTTCGGCCTTCAGCCCCGTGTCGTGATGCACCGATTGCGGACAGTAAGCGCAGTCTTCCTCGCAGCCGCCCGTCTTGATCGACAGCAGCGTGGACAGTTGCACGGTGTTCGCGTCGAAATGCTCGCGATGCACCTGTTGCGCGCGGAACAGCAGATCGTTGAACGGCAGTTCGTACAGCGCGACGACGTCGGCGACGCGCCAGCGAGTGGCGGCGGCATCGGCAGCGGCGGCCGCCTGCGACGGCGTGACGGGCAGTGAAGCAGTGGTGATATGGCTCATGGGATCGATCCTCGATGATCTGATTTTTTGAAGGTCTTTAGCAGACGAGCGGCAGGCGGCGGGCGGCGGGCGGCTAGCGCTGCGCGGCCCGCAGCGTCTGCAATAGTCGGTTGGTATCGAGATGCGTCGCGGCGATATCCGCTGACGCAGGGCTCAGATGCGGCACGATGCCGAGCAACGGCGCGCCGTACAGCCGGTCGAGCCGGTCGCGTAGCGCCGCGATGTTTTCGTCGGGAAACAGCATCGACGGGTCGACGCGGTTCGCGACCCAGCCGACGATCGGCAGCCCGCGCGCGGCGATCGCTTCCGCCGTCAGCAGCGCGTGGCTGATGCAGCCCAACCGCATGCCGACGACCAGCACCACAGGCAGATTCAATGCGAACGCGAGATCGGCGGTGTCGTGCGCGTCGGTGAGCGGCACGCGAAACCCGCCCACGCCTTCCACCACGACGACATCGGCCATCTGCAACGCCGCGTTGTGCGCGTCGACGATGCGCGTCATGTCGAGCATCACGTTTTCGAGCGCGGCGGCAATATGCGGCGCTGCCGGTTCCCTGAGCATGAAAGGCGTGCGAATCTCAGGCGGCAGCAGCACATTGGCGGCAGCGTCGAGCTGATCGGCGTCTTCGTTGTGCAGCACGCCATCCACCAGCGACGCGCCCGCCGCGATCGGCTTCATCGCGGTCGCGCGCAGTCCTTCGCGCGCGAAGCCACGCAGCAGTGCTGCCGACACCAGAGTCTTGCCGATTTCCGTATCGGTGCCCGTGACGAAGAGAGACAGTGCGTTACTCATGCCGCCGCCTCCGCCGTCTTCATCAGCGCGCTTTCGAGCAGGTCGAGATCGTTGTGCGAATGCGCGGCCGACAGCGAAATGCGCAGACGCGACGTGCCTTCGGGCACGGTCGGCGGACGGATCGCGGGTACCCACAGATTCGCGCGATCGAGCGAAGCGGCGATGTCGAGCGTCGCGTCGTTCGCGCCGATGATGAGCGGCTGCACGGCAGTATGCGAATCGACGGGCAGCCACGGCGTGCGCTTCATCATGTCGCGCGTGCGCGCGATCAGCGCGCGCAGATGCGTGCGCCGGTGCTCACCCTCGTCACCGCCGATGATGCGCAGGCTCGCCGACACGGCATGCGCCGCAGACGGCACCGACGCCGTCGTAAAGATATACGGACGCGCGCGCTGCACGAGCCATTCGATCACGGTCTCGTGCGCAACGACGAACGCACCCGACACACCCGCTGCCTTGCCGAGCGTGCCGATGGAGATCAGATGCGGCGAGCGCAACGCGGCTTCGGCAATCGCACCGCGACCTTGCGGACCGAGCACGCCGAAGCCGTGCGCATCGTCGACGACGAGCCATGCGCCGTGTTTCTCAGCCAGTTCGAGGAGACGCGCGAGCGGCGCGATATCGCCGTCCATGCTGAAGACGGTGTCGGTGACGATCAGCTTCACGGCAGCGTCGGACGCGTCGAGCATCGCGCTCAACGCTTCGGCATCTGCGTGCGGATAGATCTGGATGTCGGCACGCGAAAGCCGCGCGCCGTCGATCAGCGACGCATGATTGAGCGAATCGGAGAACAGCGTCGTGCCACGGCCTGCGAGCGCCGTGAGCGTCGCGAGATTCGCCATATAGCCGGTGCTGAAATACAGCGCGCGCGGATTGTCGACGAAGCCGCCCGCGAATTCGGCGAGATCGTCTTCGAGTTGCGCGTGCGCGCGCGAATGGCCGCCGAGCAGATGCGAGCCGCCGCTGCCCGCGCCATAGCGGCGCGCGCCTTCCGCAATCGCCGCGACGAGCAGCGGATGTGCAGCGAGGCCGAGATAGTCGTTGCTCGCAAAGCCGATGATGTTGCGGCCGTCGACCGTCATATGCGCGGAGCACGGCGAATCGACGGTGCGGCGACGGCGGCGCAGGCCGCGTGCGTCGATGTCCTGCAAGCCTTGTTCAAGCGTTTCAAGCAACTGCATCAGCACGCCTCCGTCAGTGTCGCTTCGAACGTGGCGCGCGTGCGCTCGGCGAGCAGCGCGATTTCTTCGTCGTCGAGAATGTACGGCGGCATCAGGTACACGGTCGTGCCGATCGGGCGCAGCAGCATCTCGCGCTGCAATGCGTTTTCGAAGAAGCGGCGCGAGAAGGTCTTCGCAGCATTGACATCGTCGATGACGGCATCGAACGCGATGATCGTGCCGCGCTGGCGCAGATTGCGCACCTGCGCGTGTTGCGTGAGCGGTTCGAGCGCGGCGCGCAGTGCCGCCGATTTTTTTTCGTTCGCAGCGAGCACGTTGTCGCTCGCGAACAGGTCGAGCGTGGCGAGCGCTGCGCGGCACGCGAGCGGATTGCCCGTGTACGAATGCGAATGCAGAAAGCCGCGCGTGGTGTCGTCGTCGTAGAAGGCGGCGAAGATTTCGTCGCGCGACAGCACGATCGACAGCGGCAGATAGCCGCCGCTGATGCCCTTCGACAGACACAGGAAGTCGGGCCACACGCCAGCCTGTTCGCACGCGAAGAACGTGCCCGTGCGGCCGCAGCCGACGGCGATTTCGTCGGCGATCAGATGGACGCCGTAGCGGTCGCACAGCGCGCGCAAGCCTGCGATATACGACGCGTCGTGCATCGCCATGCCCGCCGCGCATTGCACGAGCGGCTCGACGATCAGCGCAGCGATATTGTCGGCGCGCGATTCGAACAGCGAGCGCACATCGGCGAGCGCACGTTGCGCGACGTCGGCGGCCGTTTCGCCTTCGCGTGCGAAACGCGCATCGGGCGATGCGACCACGTGTGCGTTGCGGATCAGCGGATCATAGGCGTCCTTGAACAGCGCGACGTCGGTGACGCCGAGCGCGCCAATCGTTTCGCCGTGGTAGCTGTTCGCGACGCAGACGAACTCGCGCTTGTAGTCGTAGCCGCGGTTGCGCCAGGAATGGAAGCTCATCTTCAGCGCGATTTCGACGGCCGACGCGCCGTCCGACGCGAAGAACGCGTGACCGAGCGTGTTCTGCGTGAGCGCGCTCAAACGTTCGGCGAGTTCGATTGCGGGTTCGTGCGTGCAGCCGGCGAGCATCGCGTGCTCGAGCGTGTCGAGCTGATCTTTCAGCGCCGCGTTGATGCGCGGGTTCGCGTGGCCGAACAGGTTCACCCACCACGAACTGATCGCGTCGAGATAACGGTGTCCGGCGCGATCGTAGAGCCACGCGCCGGCGCCGCGCGATACGGGCACGAGCGGATAGCGCTCGTGATGCTTCATCTGCGTACAGGGATGCCACACAGCGCGCAGGCTGCGGGCGATCCAGTCTTCGTTTGCCTGTGTATTCAAAACTGCTCCGGGCATGAACCGGGCAGGGCGCGGGCGTTGGGGGCGCGGCGCGCGTCGTGCGTGTCGGTCATGCAAATGCTGCTGGCGAATCGGGACGGTTGACGTCCACCTGGAATCCGGCGACGGGAAGCGTCATTCGCTGCGTCGGTGACGGCGATCGCGGGCGCTTTCCGTTGTGTCGGATTGGCTGCCGCGACCATGGGCTGCAAAGGCTCGCAGGGCCTCCCGCAGCACGCTTTTTTTGCGACAGCGGAGGTGAGATTAGCGCGAACTCCGCAGCGATGCACTACCTGAAAATGCCCTGTTTTCAAGGGCCTGCGTGCGATTTCCGGGGGTTCGCGACAGCTCGCGCCCGTTCGTTTTCAAAGACCGCAGATCGGCGTAGATGACGACGGCAAAGTCAGGGGTCCCGTGTGAAAAAATTCTATGGTGTGGGGGCGTTTTCAGGGCTGTATCGAGGAACGTGTGCCGGGTGTGCGGGCGCAGGCAGGGAAGTACGCAGGCCTGGGAGGTGCGGAGGGCGTGCATCTACAGGCGGCGGTGATGGAGACGGGGCTCGATAACTCGTGTGCTATCCGGCGGCCCGTGAAGGGGCGAGCACGGACCGGCAACGAACCGCTTCGACGGACGGATTCAGGTGTGGTGGGGATGCGCGAACGCGCCCGACGCAGCCGGGTGCGCTCGAAAAACAAGGCAGATCAGGGAGTTTTGCCCGTCGCGCTACACGCAACGGGCGGCGAGAGCATCAGCGGCTAGCCAGGGCGGGCTTGCTGCCGTCCTTCGAAGGGGAGTCGGCGTCGGCCGTTTGGGTTGCGCCGTCTTTCCATACGACAGCGTCGTTGACCGCATACAGATGGCACGGGTCCGCGCTCTGCTTCTGGCAGTTGGCGACGGCCACCGACATCGGATCGTCACCGCCTTCCGCCCACGACCATGCGCCCGAATCGGACACCGCGAACGCGCGGCTCGGATATTGATGCAGGAAATTGCGGTAGCCAGCGCGGCCCGCTTCGTCCACGAAGGGTACGGAGTCGACGGCATCGATCGACGCGAAATGTGTCGCCTTCGGCTGCGTCGGCTCGGCGACGCGGTACTGGACGCCCGTCGGCATGCCGACGCGCGCAAGGAACGCTTCGACGGATGGCCACCAGACCTGCACGCCGTCGCGATCGCCGACCAGACGGTGGGCGTCATTCTTGTACGAGCCGAAATCGACCATTTTCGCGGTCGCGCCCTTGCCCTGCGCGTTATCGGTGTACGCGGCGTACATCTGCGAGACGAGTGTGGACGGCCAGATCGAGTCGTTGTCGCCATACAGCCACAGCGACGGCACATGCGTCTTTTCGCCGTACGTGCCGAAGGCGTGCGTCAGATTGCCTTGCCAGTCGGTGCAGGCGTCCTGGCGCAGGCCGCCGGAGAAATTGATCAGCCCGCGCACGCCGGACGCGGCGTTCGTGCCGTAGGCAATCGTTGCGAGGCCGCCGTGCGAGGTGCCCGCCACGACGATGCGCTTCGCGTCCACGTAGCTTTGCTTCGACATGTAGTCGACGGTCGTCGCGACGTCGGCAGCCTGGCTCATGCCGTTGCGCGTCACGTCGCAGCCGTCCTGCACGTAGGTGCCGCCCGAATCCGCGAAGCCCTGGCGGTTCGGCGCCACCACGACGTAGCCGCGGCGCACGAATTCGCGCGCGAGCGACACGGGATCGCTGCGCGTCTGCATGCGCGGATCGCCGTGAATCTTGCCGTGGTTGAACACGACCATCGGGAACGGGCCCTGACCTTCGGGCTTGTAGATGGTCGTTTCGAGGGTGACGCTGCCGTCGGCGTCGACGGGAATGCGGACGATCTGTTCGCTCAGCTTGACGACGGGCAGGTAGCCGTCTTCATCCAGCGCGAGTCGCTGCACCTGGGCGCGGCCGAGCGGGCCGGCCTCTGCGTCCGCGAGCGGGTCCGCGTGCGCGGGCGTGACGGCGCTAGCCACGAAGGCCGCCGACATCGCACATACCGTCAGAACTTTGCTGAACACCATCCGACACACCTGCTCTCAAAAACGCCTGGACCTTCCCTACGGTTCCCCGTAGAACGGATTTCGGTACGGTGACACGCCAAAACAAGGTCAAAAAAATCACGTACGGTGCGTTGTTCACGCACTCAGACAGATCAAGACCGCATTGGGATGAACCGAAGCCGGTCGACGCGACCCCACGCGTCGAAATGAGCGCCTCGCGATGCCCCTGATCGCGTGCCCGCTGAAGCGTCAGCAGGCGGTGCGTCTGGGCATCCTGCGGGAGCGGTGGGCCGCTACCTCGCTACGGAGCGCTGCAACATCTGTGAGGCTCATCCTGGCACGACAATTTATATTTGTGCAATTCAGTACAAACCCCTTGCGGCACGAATTTCCTTTTGTCTGATGTGCACGATGCCGTTCGGGGCGGGTTTCCGCGGCGATTCGGAAATAATGGGTAATTGAGGGACGTGGCGTTGACCCAACACGTTGATTTTCTTACAGAAATGGCCCTTATTTGAGATGTGTAAGGGATGCCCGATACATTGTTGCAGCGCAACCGGAACGCTAGCGTCAGCGGTCGCTTACATCGCCATCGACGTAACGCCAGCGCCCGTCTTCGCCTCTGATAAAGCGGCTGGATTCATGCAGCCGGTGCGCCCGTCCGCCCACCTTGTACCGCGCGACGAATTCCACTTCGGCGTGCGTAGCGTCGAGCGGCGTGAAGCGTTTGATCTGCAGACCTAGCCAGCGGGGCGCGTCGGGTGCGTTCGGGTCGGCGTCGAGATCGGCGGGGCAGGTTTGCGGTGCCCATGTATCGCGCAAATATTGGGATTCGCCGAGCGTGTAGGCGCTATAGCGGGAGCGCATCAGTTCGAGCGCGGTCGGCGCGGCTGCACCGCCGTCGATGAACCGGCCGCAGCAATCCGCGAAACGCGGTGGCTTGGCCGGGTCGCGCCGGTTCGGGGCGGCGCCGCCGCAAGGGCAATCGGTGGGACGTTGTTTCGCTGATGCAGTCATGAAAGGTTGGGAAGAAATTCAGCTCAGTCCGCGCGCGATCAGAATCTTTTGGATATCGCTGGTGCCTTCGTAGATCTGGCAGACGCGGACATCGCGATAAATACGTTCGACGGGAAAGTCGCTCAGATAGCCGTAGCCGCCATGAATCTGCAGCGCGGCCGAACAGATGCGCTCCGCCGCTTCGGAGGCGAACAGTTTGGCCATGGCCGCTTCCGTCAGACATGGCTGGCCCGCGTCTTTCAGCGACGCCGCATGCCAGATCAACTGGCGCGCCGCTTCGAGTTGCGTCGCCATGTCGGCGAGGCGGAACTGCACGGCCTGGTGCGCGAAGAGCCGCTGTCCGAAACTTTCACGCTCCTTTGCGTAGGCGAGGGCCGCTTCGAATGCCGCGCGCGCCATGCCGACGCTTTGCGCGGCAATGCCGATGCGCCCGCCTTCGAGCCCCGACAGTGCGATCCGGTAGCCTTCTCCTTCCGCGCCGATCAGGTTGGCGGCGGGCACGCGGCAATTGTCGAAGATGATCTGCGCAGTGTCGGACGAATGCTGCCCGAGCTTTTCCTCTAATCGCGCGACCACGTAACCGGGCGTATCCGTCGGCACGATGAACGCGCTGATGCCGCGTTTGCCGGCGCTTTTGTCGGTAACGGCCATCACGATCGCGACATTGCCGTTCTTGCCGCTCGTAATGAACTGCTTGACGCCGTTGAGCACGTAAGCGTCGCCGTCGCGGGTAGCCGTGGTGCGCAAGGCCGACGCATCCGAGCCCGCCTGCGGTTCGGTGAGGCAGAACGCGCCGAGCATCTCGCCGCGTGCGAGCGGCGTGAGCCAGTCGCGCTTCTGCTGCTCGTTGCCATACGTCAGAAGAATGCTGCACACGGGGCAGTTATTCACCGAGATCGCCGTCGACGTGCCGCCGTCGCCCGCTGCAATCTCTTCGAGGATCAACGCGAGCGCGAGCGCATCGAGCCCGGCGCCGCCGTATTCCTCCGGCACGAGCACGCCGTACGCGCCGAGTTCGGCGAGCTGGCGATGCACGTCGGCCGGGAACGTGCGCTCGCGGTCCCATTGCGCCGCATTGGGCGTCACGGCGTCGCGCACGAAAGTGCGCACCGCGTCGCGGATCATCAGATGGTCCTGATCGAGCAACATGCGGGTGTCTCCAGATTATTTGTCTGTTGTTTGCCGTTACCAGTCGATCGCCGTGCCGTCGTACTGGAAGAAGCGGCCATGAAAAAGATGCGGTGTGCTGGCCGCCTGGGCCAGCACTTCCCGCATGCCGCGCACGCTGTGCGCGGGATCGATGGCAGCCGATGCCCCGCCCATGTCGGTGCGCACCCAGCCCGGATGCAATGACACACAGGTCGCGTGACGGGTCTGCAGCGATGTCACTTTCAGCACGTCGTTGAGCGCCGCCTTGCTCGCGCGATACAGCCAGCCCGTCGTGCCCGTCGTTTCGCTGATGCTGCCCATGCGGCTCGACAGCACGGCGAGCACGCCGCGCGCGTCTTCGACGAGCGGCAGCAGAACCGGGATCAGCTGCATCGGCCCGCGCACGTTGGTCGCCATCACGAAGTCGAAGTCGTCGGCGGTGACGGTTTCTACGCCCTCCGTCTGCGGCCCGTACACGCCCGACACGATCACGGCCGCATCGAGCCGCTCGCCGTCCAGCTTCCAGCCGAGCGCGGCGATATCTTCGGGCGCGGCGACATCAAGAGAAAACGCTTCGGCGCCGAGCGCAACGAGCTCACCGAGCGACGCCTCGTCGCGCGCGGTGGCGAGCACGCGCCAGCCATCGTGCCGATACTGCTTCACGAACTCGCGTCCGATGCCGCGCGACGCGCCTACGATCAACACTGTCTTCATGAGATGTCCTGTCGTGTCTCGATGCGCGCGGGCCGTCGCGCGCCGCTTTTCGAACGATGCGTCAGACCAGCTCGACGCCCATCGCCGTCGCTTCGCCGCCGCCGATGCACAGGCTTGCGACGCCGCGTTTCAGGCCGCGCTTTTTCAGCGCGCCGATCAGCGTGACGAGAATGCGGGCGCCCGATGCGCCGATCGGGTGGCCGAGCGCGCACGCGCCGCCGTTCACGTTGACCTTGTCGTGCGGCAGGTCGTGCTCTTTCATCGCGGCCATCGTGACGACAGCGAATGCCTCGTTGATTTCGTACAGATCGACGTCTTGCGCTTTCCAGCCGTTCTTGTCGAACAGCTTGCGGATCGCGCCGACGGGCGCCGTGGTGAACTTCGCCGGTTCCTGCGCAAACGTGGCATGACCGACGACGCGCGCAAGCGGCGTCACGCCGAGCTGCTTCGCCGTCGATTCACGCATCATCACGAGCGCGGCTGCGCCGTCGCTGATCGACGACGAGTTCGCCGCCGTCACCGTGCCCGTCTTGCTGAAGGCGGGCTTGAGCGTCGGAATCTTGTCGAGGTTCGCCTTGAACGGCTGTTCGTCGCGCTCGACCGTCACGCTGCCTTTCTTGCCTTCGAGGGTGACGGGGGCGATTTCCCATGCGAACGAGCCGTCTTCATTGGCGCGCTTCGCGCGCGTCAGCGACTCGATGGCGAATTTGTCCTGTGATTCGCGTGTGAAATCGTACGAACCGGCGCACTCTTCGGCGAACGTGCCCATCAGACGGCCTTTCTCGTAGGCGTCTTCGAGGCCGTCGAGGAACATGTGGTCCATCACCTGGCCGTGACCCATGCGCATGCCGCCACGCGCTTTAGGCAGCAGGTACGGCGCGTTCGTCATGCTCTCCATGCCGCCCGCGACGATCACGTCGACGGAACCGGCCGTCAGCATGTCGTGCGCGAACATCGCCGCCCGCATGCCCGAGCCGCACATCTTGTTGACCGTCGTCGAGCCCGTCGACAGCGGCAAACCCGCCCCGAGCGCCGCCTGGCGCGCGGGCGCCTGGCCTTGGCCCGCGGGCAACACGCAGCCCATCACGGCTTCCTCGACCTGTTCAGGCTTCAGTCCGGCGCGTTCGACGGCCGCCTTGATCGCGATCGCGCCCAGCTGCGGCGCCGTCAGCGACGCGAACTCACCCTGAAACGCGGCCATCGGCGTGCGCGCGACGGAAACGATAACCACGGGATCTTTTGTCTCACTCATGTTTCATCTCCTTGATAACACCGTGAACGACAGCGGCCACGCCGCCGAGCTTCCCGGCGTCGGCGGCGGCGATGTCGTCGTCAGCTGTGTGCGCGCGGTTCGCGGAAACGGCCGCGACGCAACTGGTGTAGGTCTCCTCCAGCTTGGACGGATCTTTCACCGTCATGCCGAGATCGCGCACGCGGCCGTCATGCACGCCATACACCCAGCCGTGAATGGTGAGGTCCTGGCCACGCGCCCATGCGTCGTTGATGATCGTCGTGCGGCACACGTTGACGACCTGTTCGATCGTGTTCAGCTCGACCAGACGGCGATGTCGTGCTTCGCCCATTGGCCATTGTTCGAGCAGCGCCGAATGCTTCGAGCGCACGTCCTGCACGTGATGCAGCCAGTTGTCGGCGAGACCGACACGCCGGCCGTGCAGCGCCGCGCCGACGCCGGAGCAGCCGTAGTGGCCGACCACCATGATGTGCTTGATCTTCAGCAGATCGACGGCGAACTGGACCACGGACAGACAGTTGAGGTCCGAGTGCACGACGACGTTCGCGATATTGCGGTGAACGAACACTTCGCCCGGCGGCAGGCCGATGATCTCGTTGGCGGGCACGCGCGAATCCGCGCAACCGATCCACAGATACTCGGGCGCCTGCTGATGCGCGAGCCGCGAGAAAAACTCGGGATCTTCTTCGAGCTTGTGCGAGACCCAGGCATCGTTGTTCGCGAACAGATGCGCGAGGGGATGTTCATTAGCAGAGGCGTTCGTAGTCATGATTCGTTCCGACGTAATCTGGTTGTTTGATGTTGTTCAATTGTGGACGGTATGCACTTTCACGCTGCGCGCACCGTCGACGTGGTGGATGCATTGGCAGCGCGATCCTGATCTGCTGCGAACCGTTCCGGATAGCGCACGGAAAAACGCAGGCTGCCGTCATAGGGATAAAAGTCGGGCAGCTCGCCGCGCAGAATGTGATCCTTGTGCTTTTGCCATAGCGCAGGGTCGAAGAAATCCGCGTGATGCTTGAGGAAAGATTCGCGCACGCGCGGATCGCCGAGCAAAAACGTGTTGTACGTCTCCGGAAAAATGTCGTGCGGGCCGACCGTGTACCACGGCTCGCCTGACATTTCGTCTTCCTCGTTGCGCGGCGGCGGGACCGCGCGCACGTTGCAATCGGTGAGGTATTCGATCTCGTCGTAGTCGTAGAACACGACGCGTCCGTGTCGCGTGACGCCGAAGTTCTTGTACAGCATGTCGCCGGGAAAGATGTTGGCCTGCATCAGTTCTTTCACCGCGTTGCCGTACTCGCGAATGCCGTGCTCGACGTCGGCGTCCGTGCCGTTCTGCAGGAAAATGTTGAGCGGCACCATGCGCCGTTCGATATACAGATGCCTGATGACGAGATTGTCGCCTTCGTATTCGAGCATCGACGGCGCTTCCTTTTCGAGCTCGCGCATGAGCGCGTGATCGAGGCGCGACAGCGGCAACGCGACACTCGAATATTCGAGCGTGTCGGCCATGCGCCCCAGACGGTCGTGGCGTTTGACGAGCTGATACTTGCCGACCACCTGTGCACGCGTCGTTTCCTTCGGCGGCGGGAATGAATCCTTGATCAGCTTGAACACGTACGGAAACGACGGCAGCGTGAACACGAGCATCACCATGCCCTTGATGCCGGGCGCGATGATGAACCGGTCGCTCGAATGCTTGAGATGCTGCAGCAGATCGCGATAGAAAAGATTCTTGCCCTGCTTCTGCAAGCCCACCGACGTATAGATTTCCGCCTTCGGCTTGCCCAGCAGAAGGCTGCCGAGAAATTCGACGTACGCGGACGGCACCTCCATATCCACGAGGAAGTACGAATGCGCGAAGCTGAAGATGATCAGCAACTGGTCGCGCTTGCAAAGCAGCGCATCGAGCGCGAGCAGGCCGGGCTTCACGTAATGGACCGGCAATGCGAACGGCACCATCATGTCGCCGTTGATGATGCGCCCGATGATGTACGCCGCCTTGTTGCGGAAGAACAGCGACGACAGTACGTGAATCTGGAAATTGGGCGCTTCGTTGAAGGTGCCGAAGTTGTCGTGCAGCGCCTGGATCACGCATTCGACGTCGCGCGTCAGGTCCTCGAACGGCGGGTTCAGCTGGAAGTTCGTGACGATACGCTCCAGTGTGACGGCGAGACCGTCCCTGCCGGGGTAATACGCACGGTACGTCGGCTTCGCAGCCGGCTCGTCGTTTTCGATGTACTCGGTCGAAATCGCGGGCCGCACGAAAATGAAATCGTTATTGAAGTACGAGCGATGCAGGATCTGACAGCACACCGAATTGAAGAACGTCTCTGCGCATTCGGGCTGGCGGTGCGAGGTCAGAAGACCGATGTAATGCAGCTTGATCTGCTGCCAGACATCGTCGCCGATGCTCTCGGCGTCGTATTCATCCTCGAGCTTTTCGATGCATTCGCGCACGCGCTCGTCATACGAGGTGATCCGGTCGCGTGCGAGTTTCTGCAGGCCGTGCCAGTCGGCGGCTTCGAACAGGTCTTTCGCATGGATCGCCGCTTCGCGGAAAATCCGGTAATGCCGGTCGAACCCCGCGAGCAGTGTTTCCGCGACGTCGAAGCCGATCTGTGACGACAGCAGTTTGGGAAAGTGATTCATGTCGACCGTGCATTCGTTCAATGTCGCGAAGACACCTGCGATTGTATCGTCCGGGTGAGCTTGCGAGACGCCTTGAAGCCTTTTGGGCGCGGCGCCGACGCATTGCCGTTTGAAGCGTGTTGCATGGCGTTCGGCGCATCTTCATGCAACGCCGCGCCAACTGTCGTGTTTGACGCCTGATCTTCCGATCAGGATTTTTCTTTCAACTCGCCTTGGTGCTTTCGCGCGCGAGTGTCTCTGCCTCGCCGTAGCCGTCGCCGCGCGTGCCGCTTTCGAGCAGCGCGCGCGCCTGCGCCTCGTATTGCGCCAGGTCTTCGAGCGTCGCGTTGAGGTCCTCGCGCTGGCGCTCCAGCACTTCGCGATGCCGAACCACCGTCGCCAGAAACGCCTGCAGCTGCGGTTGGGTATCCGTCGGCGAATCGTACAGGTCGAGCAGATCGCGAATTTCCGACAACGTGAACCCCAGACGCTTGCCACGCAGCGTCAGCCGTAGCCGCGTGCGGTCGCGTCCCGAGTACACGCGGCGCAATCCGCTTGAGCCTTCGCGGCTCGGTGAGAGTAAACCCTGGTCCTCGTAAAAACGGATCGCGCGTGGCGTCACGTCGAATTCGCGGGCCAGTTCGGTAATCGTGTATTGGGTGTTCATCGTTGGGTCTGGGTCGGCCTGTCCGGTCTGTCCGATTTGTCCTGACGGCCGGGCACAAAAACGGATTGAACGCTAGAATCGACGTTTACGTTATCGTCAACCTGAACAAAGCGCAACCACGCGCACGACCCGGTTTATGTCACCGATCATGCAACCGCCCGTGCCGCCGACGAAGGAAACCCCACGATGAATGCTCTCGAACACCAACTCGACTATCCATTCGCCGACCAGATGCCCGCTGCCGGCACGACGCGGGAAGTCGCGCCGGGCGTCTACTGGCTGCGTATGCCATTGCCGTTCGCCCTCGATCACATCAACCTCTGGCTACTGCGCGACGAGATCGACGGGCAGAAGGGCTGGACGATCATCGATTGCGGAATCGCGTCGGACGAGATCAAGGCGAACTGGGAATCGCTGTTCGACACGGCACTCGAAGGCTTGCCCGTGCTGCGCGTGATCGTCACGCATTGCCATCCGGATCACCTCGGGCTCGCGAACTGGCTATGCGAGGGCGGCGAGAAAAAGCGCTGGAACGTGCGTCTGTGGATCACGCTCGGCGAGTACATGCTGGGTCGTGTGATGGCGGCCGGCGACGGCTCGAACGCGGGCGGCGAGGGCGCGGCGCGGCACTTCGCGCGGCACGGTCTGAGCGACGAAGCGTCGCTCGACAAGCTGCGCAACCGCAAGAGCTACTACTCGAGCCTCGTGCCTTCGGTGCCGGGGCAATACCGGCGCATGCGCGACGGCGATGCGCTGTCGATCGGCGGGCGCACGTGGCGAGTCGTGACGGGCTTCGGTCATTCGCCGGAGCATTGCGCGCTGCACGCGGAAGCGGATCGCGTGCTGATTTCCGGTGATATGGTGCTGCCGCGCATTTCGACGAACGTATCGGTGTTCGACATCGAGCCGGAAGGCAATCCTCTGGCGCTGTATCTCGGTTCGCTCGGGCGCTATGAAACGATGGCGGCGGATACGCTCGTGCTGCCTTCGCATGGCAAGCCGTTTCGGGGTCTGCATACGCGTATCGGGCAACTGCGGGATCACCACGCCGCGCGGCTCGCGGAAGTGCGTGAGGCGTGTGCGCAGAAGCCGTGTAGTGCGGCGGATATCGTTCCCATCATGTTCAAACGGGAACTCGATATTCACCAGATGACGTTCGCGATGGGCGAAGCGCTCGCGCATTTGCATCTGCTGTGGCTTCAGGGGGAGTTGAAGCGGGTGCACGGGGAGGATGGGGTGATCCGGTTCGAGAGTGAAGCCAGATAAGAGTGCCGCTGTCGCGCGGTTCGGCACTCGCGACGCGACTGACTCACTTCATCGCCCCAAACAAAAAGCCCGGCCGCATGTCGCAGGCCGGGCTTTTTCACAGCGCAAGGCGCAGCTTACTGCACCACCACCGCCCCAAAATTCTGACGACCAAACGGACTGACGTGATACCCGCTCACGTTCGTCCGCGTGATCGCCGCCGCCGTCGGATAGCCGAGCGGAATCCACAGCGCGGCATCGTGAATGATCTGCTGCGCGGCTTCATACGCTTTCGTGCGCTTGCCCTGATCCGCCGTCTCCTTGCCCTGCGCGATCAGCTTGTCGAGTTCAGGATCGCAGTAACGCGCGAAGTTGATCCCCGACTTCACCGCATTGCAGCTGAACAGCGGCGACAGATAGTTGTCCGGGTCGCCGTTGTCGCCGGCCCAACCCATGAACAGCGTGTCGTGCTGTCCCTGCTTGGCCTGCTTGATCAGCTCACCCCATTCGATCACTTTCACCTCGGCCTTCACGCCGATCTTCGCGAAGTCCGCCTGCAGCATTTCCGCGCCCGCCTTCGGATTCGGATTCAGCACGCTGCCGTTCGGACGCACCCAGATCGTCGTTTCGAAGCCGTTCGGGTAGCCCGCTTCGGCGAGCAGCTTCTTCGCCTTCTCCGCGTCGTACGGCCACGGCTTGACGGCCTTGTCGTAGCTCCAGGTATTGGGTGGATACGGATTGTTCGCGGGCGTTGCCGTGTTGTCGAACACGGCTTTCAGGTACGACGTGCGATCGAACGCCATGTTCAGTGCCGCGCGTACCTTTTGATTGTCGAGCGGCTTCTTCTGCGTGTTCAGCGCGACGAACGCCGTCATGAACGCGGGCGTTTGCACGACGGCGAGCGACTTGTCCTGCTTCGCGTCGGCGACATCCTGCGGCTTCGGCGACAGCGCGATCTGACATTCGCCCGCCTTCACTTTCTGCGCGCGGACAGCGGCGTCGGGCGTGATCGCGTAGATCAGCCGGTCGATCTTCGGCTTCGCGCCCCAGTAGCTCGGGTTCACGTCGTAGCGGATGATCGAATCCTTCGTGTAACCCTTCAGCACGAACGGACCTGTGCCGATCGGCTTCGCGTTCAGGTCGGTCTGCTTGCCCGCCTTCAGCAGCTGATCTGCATACTCGGACGAATAGATCGACGCGAAGCCCATCGTCAGGATCGACACGAAGGTCGCGTTCGGCTCGTTCAGTTCGAACTTCACCGTGTTGTCGTCGACTTTCGATACCGCCTTGATCAGCTTCACGAGGCCCATCGACTGCGCGTGCGGAAAGCCGCTCGCGCCTGCGACCTTGTGCCACGGGTTGTTGTCGTCGAGCATGCGGCTGAACGTGAAGACGACGTCGTCGGCGTTGAGCGCGCGGGTGGGCTTGAAGTAGTCGGTGGTCTGGAACTGGACGTTCGGCCGTAGATGGAACGTGTACGTGAGGCCGTCGCTGCTCACATCCCATTTGTCGGCGAGCGACGGGACGACTTTCTTCGCCGCTTCGTCGTACGACACGAGCGAATTGAAAATCACATCCGCCGATGCATTGGTCGTGACGAGCGAGTTGTACTGGACGACGTCGAAGCCGTCCGGACTCGATTCCGTACAGACGGTGAGTGGCTTCGCGACGGCCAGCGCGGGCGCGGTGGCGAGGGCCGTCAGCGTCGCGGCGGCGGCAAGCAACTTGAAACGCATAAGATCTCCCGGGATTTCGAATTGTTCGTGGCGGGGCGGCGCGGTGCATGTTGCGGCTCACTACGCGCGCTCCGGGCGGGTGCTTTCACGCAAACTGATTCTGATACGGTTTCTGTGCAGGCGCATTGCGTCAAATTTAATGCGTCGCGTCTCGCCGGCTCTGGCGCAAGCTTATCGAACGCTTTCAGCAGCGACAACAATTGAATCCGCATATTCATATGGCGGCGGATACGGGCTAACGGCTGGCGTAGTCCACAAGATACGCGATGCCGTCGATCGCCCGCGAGCCGTACCACGACACCATTTCGCCGTCGATCAGTTCGATCCGTTTGCCTGCGAATCGCGTGTCGTGTCCAAGCGCGTCGCAATGCTGCTGCGTGAAGCGATACGGCTCGCTCGACAGCAATACGCGGTCGGCCCGAGCGAGCCACGCAGCATCCAGATCGAACGAAGGATAACGCGCCGCGCCTGTCTCGCCGCCGCGCAGATCGGGCAGCGTCTGCCAGTTCACGAGGCGCAGCATCGCTGAGATATAGGTGTCGCGCGCGACGGTCATCCACGGCTCGCGCCAGATCGCGTAGAGCACGTTCTGCTGCGGCCATTCGCGCGTTGCGCATGCGTCGAGTTGCGTCTGAAGCTGGACGCTCAATTCGAGCGCTTCGTCGTCGCGATCGAAAATCGCGCCGAGCAGCGCATACAACGCGAAGTTGTCCCCGGGCGTCAAAGGATGCGTGACGACGACATGCGGCACGAGCGCGCGCAACTGCTCGACGGTTTCGCGTTCGTTCTCGTCGATATTGACGATGACATGAGTGGGTTGCAGCGCGCGCACGGCGTCGATCTTCACGGCTTTCGTGCCGCCCACTTTAGGCACACGGCGCACCTTGTCGCGCGGATGCACGCAAAAGCCCGTGCGCCCGACGATCTGCGCATCCAGCTTCAAGGCAAAGAGAAGTTCCGTGATGCTCGGGACCAGCGACACGATGCGCGCGGCGTGTTGCGCTTTCGCGTGCTCGATACCGGCTGCATCGACGACACGCGTGGGCATGATCTACTGCGCGGCGCGCGGCTTGCGCGGAGCCTTTTCGAAGACGGCGTCGTAGAGCCAGCGCGGTGCGACGTGCAGCAACATCGACACGACGCGCATTTGCCACGGGAAGGTCGCGAAGCGCTTCTTGCGCGCGATCGCTTCGGCGACCTTGGCGGCGAAGCGGTCCGCGTCCATCAGGAAGGGCATCGAGTACGGATTGTGCGCCGTCATCGCCGTACGGATGTAGCCAGGCGCGATCGTCACGACCGACACGCCGAACGGCCGCATCTCGACGCGCAGCGCTTCCAGATACTTCGCCGCCGCCGATTTCGACGCGCTATACGCGCCCGAACCCGGCAGGCCGCGCACGCCGGCGACGCTCGCAATGCCGACGAGGGCGCCCTTGCGCGCGTCGACCATCGCCTGCGCGAACGGCTCGAAGGTCGCGACCATGCCGAAGTAGTTGATGTCCATCACGTCGCGGAACGTTTGCAGATCGCCGTGGCCTGTCACGGCGCCGCGGCTGATACCCGCGTTCGCGATCACGATGTCGGGGCAGCCATGCTCCGCGATGAATTGCTGCGCAGCCTGCGCGAGCGCCTCCGCATCCCGTACGTCGACGGAATACACGGAGATCGTGTTCTGGGGATGGGACTGCTGGAAGGCGGCGAGCGCGTCGCCGCGACGGGCGACGAGGCCGAGAATCGCGCCGCGCCGCGCATAGTCGGCGGCGAGCGCTTCACCTATACCGCTGGACGCGCCGGTGATGAAAACCTTCAGGGGTGAACTCATGCGGCGCGTGCGGGCTGAATTACATCTTCTTGGCGCGAACCTGCGCGACCAGATAGTCGAGCACCTGGATCGTGCCCGGCAGGCTGTTGGTCTGCGCCGGACCCGTTTCGTACTTGCCCTGCACGGCGAGCGTCGGCACGCCGTCGATTTTGAAGTCTTCGATCAGCTTCTTGTCGCGCTGGATCGCGCTCTGCGTCGAGAACGAGTTGTACGCGTCCATGAACTTCTTCGGTTCGACGCCCTTCGTCTTCAGGAACTTGGCTTGATCTTCCGGCGTCAGCAGGTAGTTCTTGTTGACGTGGATTTCGTGGAAGATGTCCGGCGTGAGCTGGTTGGCCAAGCCGAGCGCGTCGACTGCGTGATAGAGCTTCGAGTGCGGGATGAAGTCGTCGCGGAACGCAACGGGCACGCGCTTGAATACGACGTCCGGACCCTGCTTCTTGACCCACGCTTCGAGATACGGGTCGAACTCGTTGCAGTGCGGGCAGCCGTACCACATGAACTCGATGACTTCGATCTTGCCGGCAGGTGCTTCGACGGGCTGCGGCGTGGACAGAACGGTGTAGTCCTTGCCTGCGACGGGCGCAGCGGGCGCCGCTTGTGCCGCGCTCGCGACGAGACCGATCGAGAGGAACAGAATGCTGAGCAGTTTTTTCATGTCTTGTGAACCCAATCAGGGGAAGTAACGGTGGCCGGCCTGTTGCGCGCCGCGACCGCTACGGATTCGACGGCAAGCTGCCGCACATGAGACTCGTGCCGCGCGCTCGAGGTTCAGCGGCGGCCCGTGAGAATGCATTACCGAATGTGAATCACTGCTTGGTGAAGCGGATGACGGCCGTATCGACGCCCGCATCCGAAAGACGCTGACGCGTCGTGTTCATGTCCTCGAACTTCGAGAACGGGCCGATACGCACGCGATAGTACGTCACACCGCCCGCATCGCGCTGGGTGACCTTCGATTCGAAACCCTGGAACGCGAGGCGCGCGCGCTGCTGTTCGGCGTCGGCGGACGTCTTGTAGGCGCCCACTTGCAGCAGATAGCCGGTGTTTGCGTCGTTGGCGGCGGGCGGCGTGCCGTTGGCGGTCGGCGTCGAGCCGGCCTTGGGCGGCTGCGTCGGCGCGTTGTTGGCCGTCGTGGTGGGCGCGCTGGTCGGGTTCGGCGCCTTCTTCGGCGGAATCAACGCGGTGGCGGCGCCGTTGTCCTGCGCGGGCTTCGGTGCCACGGCGACGCCGTTGTTCGACGGCGGCACTTCGACGATCTGCGGCTCTTCGAGCATGCCCGACGTCTGCGTCTGGTTCGTGGTCTGGCCCGGCGCCGTATTGGGCGGCGCGGGTTGCGCAGCTTGCGGCACCGGCTGGCCAGGCGTCTTGCCTTGCAGCGGACGGTTCGGGTCGTATTGCGGCTGGCTTGCGCCGCTATCGGATGCAGCGGGCGGCGCGACCTTCGCGACGAACGGCGTCGGTGCGCGCGTGATGTAGAGCGCCACCACCACCGCGATGGCCAGGCCGACGATCAGGCCCAGCACGATACCGAGAAAAGTGCCCCCGGTTTGTTTCGACTGCTTTGTAGTGCGGCGTGGTTTTGCCATCGTCTAATTCACCTGCAAAAGGAAATCTGGAATGACCGTCGATTATAGCGACGGTCATCTTTGTATCGTCCCAATTAAGTTCAATTGAACCGCGCGGAGATTACATTTTTGCGGGTGCCGACACACCGATCACAGCGAGGCCGTTGGCCAGCACCTGGCGCGTCGCCGCGAGCAGCGCGATGCGCGCGTTGCGCGGCGCTTCGTCGTCGACGAGCACGCGTTCGGCATTGTAGAACGAGTGAAATTCGCCTGCGAGGTCGCGCAGATAGAACGCGACGGCATGCGGCGCGAGTTCGTCGGCGGCGTGCGTGAGCATGTCGGGGAATTCGGCGAGCTTCTGCAGCAGCGCCATCGCGCGCTCGCTGTCGAGCGGCGACAGATCGACCGACGGCAGCACGGCTTCGTCGGCGCCGTAGCGCGACTTCCATTCGTTGATCACCGAGCAGATGCGCGCGTGCGCGTACTGCACGTAGTACACCGGATTCTCGTCGTTTTGCTTGAGCGCGAGATCGACGTCGAACACGAACTCCGTGTCGGCCTTGCGCGAGATCAGGAAAAAGCGCACGGCGTCGCGGCCACGGCGGATCGTCTCTTCGTCGAGCAGATCGGGCGAGGCTTCCTGGCCCGGCACCGCGCCGCCCGACCATTCGATCAGATCCCGCACCGTCACATAGCTGCCCGCGCGCTTCGAGATCTTCACTTCCTGGCCGTCGCGCATCACGGTGACCATCTTGTGCAGCACGTAGTCGGGATAGCCCTTCGGAATGCCGATGCCAAGACCCTGCAGCCCGGCGCGCACGCGGGCGATCGTGCCGTGGTGGTCCGAGCCCTGGATGTTGATGACCTTCGTGAAGCCACGTTCCCACTTCGTCTCGTGATACGCGACGTCGGGCACGAAGTACGTGTACGTGCCGTCGGACTTGCGCATCACGCGGTCCTTGTCGTCGCCGTCGTCGGTGGTGCGCAGCCACAGCGCGCCTTCCTGTTCGTAGGTCTTGCCAGCCGCGATCAGCTCGCTCACCGTCTTCTCGACGCGGCCTTCCGAGTACAGCGACGATTCGAGGTAGTACTGGTCGAACTTCACGCCGAACGCCTGCAGGTCCATATCCTGCTCATGACGCAGATAGGCGACCGCGAAGCGGCGGATCGCTTCGAGGTCTTCGACGTTGCCCGCGCCCTTGACGGGTTCGCCGTCGCTGGCCGACACGGTCTCGCCGTTCAGATAGTCGCGCGCGATATCGGCGATGTATTCGCCGTTGTACGCGGCTTCGGGCCAGCCTGCGTCGCCCGGCTTCAGGCCACGGGCGCGCGCCTGCGTCGAGATGGCGAGATTGCCGATCTGCACGCCTGCGTCGTTGTAGTAGAACTCGCGGTGCACGTCGTAGCCTTGCGACGCGAGCACGTTCGACGTCGCATCGCCGAGCGCGGCCTGGCGGCCGTGGCCGACGTGCAGCGGACCGGTCGGATTGGCCGAGACGAACTCGACCAGCACGCGCTTGCCGGCGTCGCGCTGCGAGCGGCCAAAGGTTTCGCGTTGCTCGAACACGGCGGCGATCACGGCCTGCTTGGAAGCCGCCGACAGACGCAGGTTGATGAAGCCGGGACCGGCCACTTCGGCGCTATCGACGAGGCCCTTGGCGAGCGGATGCGCGGGCAGTGCATCGACGATCTGCTGGGCGAGCTGGCGCGGATTGGCGCGCAGCGGCTTGGCGAGTTGCATCGCGACGTTGCACGCGACGTCGCCGTGCGCGGCGACCTTCGGGCGTTCGAGCGTGATGGTGGGCGCGATGAACGCGGCTTCGGATTCACCTTGCGTCGCCTGGGCGACCTGCTTGACCACGTCGGTCAACAGGGTTTCGAGAGTGTGTTTGTGTGCAGGCAGCATGCTTGTTGCGAGTCCAGTGAGGCAGTCCGATGAAACGGGGCAGCGCCGCGAACGGCGTGATGCAAGACCGTCGACGGCGTGGAAAACGCTTGAGCGCCCGATGCGCGACGCCCGCGTGAGGCTGCGGCGGCGCGGCAAGGCAGCCAACGTTTCGTGGCACGGGCCGTGGCGACAGTCTGCAGCACGCGCAGCCGCGACGCAGCGCAGCGTGCCCGGCCGCACGGCAGCGAGCTTTTTCCGTCAATGTCGGATTTTAGCAGGTGCTAATATGTCCAATGAGATGCCCAGCAAGGGCCGTGGCCCGCCAGCCTGCCGTCGACTGACAGGCGGGCGTGTCAACGGAACCCGTGCGGCTGGTTGTTGCGATGTCGCGAGTGTCCTGCGGCTGGCCGCGCGAGAAGCCAACATAACGAAAAGGGAACCGTCATCATGCTGATTACTTTCAAATGCCGCTCCGCACCCGATGTAGTGATGCTGGAGAATCTCGCCCAATATTTGCTGGGCATCATCGGCAAGCGGCTCGGCGAACGCGGTGTGATCAATCACGACGAACTGGGCGTGGCGATCTCGAAGCTTGAAGCGGCCATCGTCACGGACAAGCAGGAACGCGCTGAGCATGAAGGCCACTTCCACGAAGGGGAAGAAGGCCACGAGCACCACGAGATTCCGATTGGTCTCGCGCAACGGGCATATCCGTTCCTCGACATGCTGCGCGCGGCGCAGAAGGAAAATACGGATATCGTCTGGGGCCTGTGAAGCGAGGCGCAAGCGTGCGCAGCGTGCGTCGAGCGGCGGCCGTTCCGGCGCCTCTGCCGGGTGTGATTGGCCGTCGCTTTCGTGGCGACGCGGAGCGCACATCGCGTCCGGTCAGGCCCGGCCTGTGAGCCCAGAAGCAAAAAAGCCCGTCGTCTGACGGGCTTTTTTGTTTGCCGCGCCGCGAGCCTTACTGGCTCGCGCCTTGCGGCGCGGTCGCGGGAGCGGATGCGCCGTTCTTGGTCTTTTTCTTTTTCGGCTTTTTCACGTGTTTGACGGTGGGCGGGGAGTACGAACTCACCGCGCTCGATCCGCCCGGCGCCTGAGGCTGGGCCTCGGTGACGGGTGCAATGGCGGCAAGCGATAACGCGGTCAACATCAGCGTCAGCTTCTTCATACGATTTTTCTCCGTTGACGGTTGCAAGTCGTTGAGCCGACGCGTTTTTACGGTCGCGTCTGGCGGGTCGGCAAGTAATGCCCGCTCAGTCTACAAAGCCGAAAATATTCGCTGTGCTTTCAACTGAAAATATTCAGCCTACGGCCAGCGATATAGTCCTGCCGGCCGCCGTCCGTGTCTTACAGCAACGGCGCGAGCGCCCGTTCGGCATCCGCCTTCGACAGCGACATGCGCTGCGCGTAGTCCTCCAGCTGATCCTGGCCGATCTTGCCGACCGAGAAATACGTGCTGTCGGGATGCGCGAGGTAGAAGCCGGAGACGCTTGCCGCGGGCAGCATCGCCAGCGATTCGGTGACGCTCATGCCGATCTCGCCCGCTTGCAGGACGTCGAACATGTCGCGCTTGACGAGGTGATCCGGGCATGCCGGATAGCCGGGCGCCGGACGGATGCCGCGATACTTCTCGCCGATCAGTTCGTCGTTCGACAGGGTTTCGTTGTTCGCGTAGCCCCACAGGTCGCGGCGCACGCGCGCGTGCATCGCTTCGGCGAACGCTTCCGCGAAACGGTCGGCGAGCGCCTTCAGCATGATCGCGCTGTAGTCGTCGTGATCCTGTTCGAACTGCTTTTCCTTCGTGTCGACGCCGAGTCCCGCCGTGACCGCGAACATGCCGATGTAATCGGCGACGCCCGAGTCCTTCGGCGCGATGAAGTCGGCCAGCGACCGGTTCGGGCGCATCACGCCGTCCACCACGGGCCGCACGCTTTGCTGGCGAATGTTGCGCCACGTCAGCGCGACTTCGGTGCGCGAATCGTCCGTGTAGATTTCGATGTCGTCGTCATTGACGGTGTTGGCGGGCAGCAGCGCAATCACGCCGTTCGCCGTCAGCCAGCGGCCCTGGATCAGGCGCGCGAGCATCGACTTCGCGTCCGAGAACACGCGCCGCGCCGATTCGCCGACGATTTCGTCGTTCAGGATCGCGGGATACGGACCGGCGAGATCCCACGTCTGGAAGAACGGGCCCCAGTCGATATAGTTCGCGAGCTCGTTCAGATCGAAGTTCTTGAACACGCGCCGGCCGATGAACTTCGGCTTCACCGGCTGATAGCCGCTCCAGTCGATCTTCGTTTTGTTCGCGCGCGCTTCGGCGAGCGTGACGAGCGGCAGCGCCTTCTTGTTCGCGTGCTGATCGCGGATGCGGTCGTAGTCGGACTTCAGTTCGTCGAGATACTTCGTCGCGCCTTCGTCGGACAACAGATTCGACGCGACCGACACCGAGCGCGACGCATCCGGCACGTATACGACGGGGCCTTCGTAGTGCGGCGCAATCTTCACGGCGGTATGCACGCGCGAAGTCGTCGCGCCGCCGATCAGCAGCGGAATCTTCTTGACGCGGAAGTAGTCGTCGCGCTGCATTTCGGACGCGACGTAGGCCATCTCTTCGAGCGACGGCGTGATCAGACCCGACAGCCCGATGATGTCCGCGCCTTCGACCTTCGCCTTCGCGAGAATCTCGTTGCATGGGACCATCACGCCCATGTTGACCACTTCGAAGTTATTGCACTGAAGCACCACGGAGACGATGTTCTTGCCGATATCGTGCACGTCGCCTTTGACGGTCGCGATGACGATCTTGCCCTTGGCGCGCACGTCGCCGCCCGCTTCGGCAAGCTGGCGCTTCTCTTCTTCGATGAACGGAATCAGGTGAGCGACAGCCTGCTTCATCACGCGCGCCGACTTCACGACTTGCGGCAGGAACATCTTGCCCTGGCCGAACAGATCGCCGACGACGTTCATGCCGTCCATCAGCGGCCCTTCGATCACGCTGATCGGGCGGCCGCCGCCGTCCATGATTTTTGCGCGCGCTTCTTCCGTATCTTCGACGATGAAGTTCGTGATGCCGTGCACGAGCGCATGCGCGAGACGCTTCTCGACAGGCTGATTGCGCCATTCGAGGTTCTCTTCTTTCTTCGCTGCGCCCGTCTTGAACTTGTCGGCGCTTTCGAGCAGACGGTCGGTGGCGTCGTCGCGGCGGTTCAGCACGACGTCTTCGACTCGCTCGCGCAGATCGGCGTCGAGGTCCGCGTACACGCCGAGCTGGCCCGCGTTGACGATGCCCATGTCCATGCCCGCCTGAATCGCGTGGTAGAGGAACACGGTATGGATCGCCTCGCGCACCGGGTCATTGCCGCGGAACGAGAACGACACGTTCGACACGCCGCCGCTCACCTTTGCGTACGGCAGGTTCTGCTTGATCCAGCGCGTCGCTTCGATGAAGTCGACGGCGTAGTTGTTGTGCTCCTCGATACCCGTCGCGATTGCGAAGATGTTCGGATCGAAGACGATGTCTTCGGGCGGGAAGCCGATTTCATTGACGAGGATGTCGTACGAGCGCTTGCAGATTTCTGTCTTGCGCTTGAACGTGTCGGCCTGGCCTTGCTCGTCGAACGCCATCACGACGGCCGCCGCGCCATAGCGGCGAATCAGGTTCGCGTGATGGCGGAAGCTCTCTTCGCCTTCCTTCAGCGAGATCGAGTTGACGATCGCCTTGCCTTGCACGCATTTCAGGCCCGCTTCGATCACCTCCCACTTCGACGAGTCGATCATGATCGGCACGCGCGCGATGTCCGGCTCCGACGCGATCAGATTCATGAAGCGCACCATCGCCGCTTTCGAATCGAGCATCGCTTCGTCCATGTTGACGTCGATGACCTGGGCGCCGTTTTCGACCTGCTGGCGCGCGACGGCCAGCGCTTCGTCGAACTGGCCGTTCAGGATCATCCGCGCGAATGCCTTCGAGCCCGTTACGTTGGTGCGTTCGCCAACGTTGATGAAGAGCGTCCCCGAAGTGACGTTGAACGGCTCGAGGCCGGAAAGGCGCATCGTGTGATCGGTCATGGTTGGTGTGCGTGTTTCGTTAGTGCGTCAATGCTTCGGGGTGCGCGTGCTGTCAGGCGTGCGTTGAATAGTTCAGGCGGCGTCGCGATACTGGCTCGGCCACTTGCGCGGCTTCACGTCGTTCAGCGCCTTCGCGATCGCGGCGATATGCTCGGGCGTCGTGCCGCAGCAGCCGCCCGCGATGTTCACGAGACCCGCTTGCGCAAATTCCTTCAGCAGGCCGGAAGTGTCGGCGGGCAGTTCGTCGAAGCCCGTATCGCTCATCGGGTTCGGCAGACCGGCGTTCGGATAGCACGACACATAGGTGTCGCACAGCTTCGCCAGTTCCGCGATGTACGGGCGCATCAACGCCGCGCCCAACGCGCAGTTCAGGCCGAACGTCAGCGGCTTCGCGTGGCGCAGCGAATTCCAGAAGGCCTCGACCGTCTGTCCCGACAGAATGCGGCCCGAGGCGTCCGTCACCGTGCCCGAGATCATGATCGGCAAACGCTCGCCCGTGTCTTCGAACAGTTCGTCGAGCGCGAACAGTGCCGCTTTCGCATTCAGCGTGTCGAAGATCGTTTCGACGAGGAACAGGTCCGCGCCGCCTTCCAGCAGCGCTTTCGCCTGCTCGTAGTACGCCGTGCGCAGTTCGTCGAACGTGACGTTGCGCGCGCCCGGATCGTTGACGTCGGGCGAAATGCTCGCCGTCTTCGGCGTCGGTCCGATCGCGCCGGCGACGAAGCGCGGCTTGTCGGGCGTCGAGTACTTGACGCAGGCGGCGCGCGCGAGCTTCGCCGACTCACGGTTCATTTCGACGGCAAGCTCTTCCATGCCGTAGTCGGCCTGCGCGACGGTCGTCGCGCCGAACGTGTTCGTCTCGATGATGTCCGCGCCCGCCGCCAGATACTGTTCGTGAATCTCGCTGATGATCTGCGGCTGTGTGATCGACAGCAGTTCGTTGTTGCCCTTGATGTCGCGCGCGTAATCCTTGAAGCGCTCGCCGCGATAGGCGGCTTCGTCGAGCTTGTAGCGCTGGATCATCGTGCCCATGGCGCCGTCCAGGATCAGGATGCGCGATTCGAGCAACGCGGGCAGGGCCGCGCCGCGCGTATAGGCGGTGCGCGGGCTGACGGCTGACGGGGCTGACGTGACGGGCTGGTTCATGGTCTGATCGGGCTCGTGCCGGGCGGACCGGCTTTTTCGGGAAACTCAATATTGTAGCCGCATGGTCGCGGACCTGCCGCCCGCGGCGGACCTGGGCGGCGCGCGGCGGTTGGCGGCAGCCTGGCGCGAAGCGCTACTTCCGGCGCAGCTAGCGAAACGGAGCGCCCCGGCGTTTCGCGCCGCGATATCCGCATAAAGCGCCAGCCGGCCGCATAAAAACGAAAAACCCCGCCCGGCGCGAGGCCGGGCGGGGTCGATGGGACGTGTCGCCTGGAGGATGGCGCCTGTCGATCAGTGAAGAATGACCGGCTGGTTCATCAGGCTGTCGAATTGACCGAGAAACTCGTCAACTTCGTCGAGCGTCGGTTCGTCTTCGATCAGTTTCTGCACGTGTTCGCGAAAACTGGCTGCCATCGCACCGTCGATGTAAATCTCGCGCTGCGTATTCTTGTCGACGATCTCATACCCGCCGGATAGCATCGAGAGATGGCCGTCTTGCGGCGGGAACTCGACGACACAATAGTTGGGGCTGTTGTAGATCATTTGCATGGCGACACTCCTTATTTCCGATGGCTCCGGGCCAGTGTTGCACCGTAGATGGAGCCCTTGGTTTGGAATTCAAGGGGTGGGTCCGGCCTGACGCTTTGAATTCTCCGGACCTATCGGTTAGACCCGTTTTTGCAAAAACGATTCCAGCAAAGCGGTGAAACGTTGCGACTGTTCGATCGGTGCGAGGTGAGCTGCGTCCAGCAACTCGAACTGCGCGTTCCGGATGGCATTCGCAATTTCATGTGTAGCAGCAGGTGGCGTGCCTGCGTCGTGGCGTCCAGCCACAGTGAGAGTAGGAAGATCAATCTCGCTCAGTCTACTGCGCACATCGAAATCGCGCAGCGCAATGCACGCTTGCGCGTAACCTTCAGACGAAGTGTTCTCGAATACCTCCCGAATCGGTTCGACCACCTCCGGATGCGCGTTGCGAAAACCCGCCGTGAGCCAGCGTTCCATCGTTGCCCCGGCCAGCGCCGCGACGCCTTCGTTACGCGCCTTCGCCCCGCGCTGCTCCCATACGGCATGACCGTCCGAAGGCGTGGCGGCGTGCGTGTCGGCGAGCGTCAATGTTTCGATGCGTGCCGGGTTATCCAGCGCGAACTGTTGCGCAATCATCCCGCCCATCGACATTCCAACAATATGCGTTTTCTCAACGCCAAGCGCATCTAGCAACATGTGTAGATCCTGCGACAAATCTGCAACACGAAATGGCCCGTCTGATACGCCCGTTTGACCGTGACCGCGCACGTCGTAGCGCAAAACCGTGTAGTCGTCCCGAAAATAGCCGGCGAGCTGATCCCAGATCGACAGATCGCCGCCAAGCTGATGAATGAACGTGAGCCATGGACCACCGCCCTCGTTGCTCAGGACGTAGCGCGTATCGATGCCATTCACATTGATTTGCATGCGGACTCCATAAGTGATGTCGCAATGAAATAACGAACGGATACGGCAGTTCACCCGATTCGAGTTCATCGGTTTCGCATGAACCGCCGGCGCGCACCAGCGCGCTTATTCGTGCGATTCATGCGAGCCGTGGAAGTTTCGGATGTGCAGTGTGTGTCGCCCCGGTTTCAGAGTGTCCTCCATTGCGAAGGACCTGTTCGCGTCAGGGCTTTTCCGGCCCTGCGCCTGGATCGGTGACGGAAGGTTGGGAAGGGGCGGGTGGCGTGTCGTCGGACGAAGCGGCATGCTTGCCGTTTGCATCCGGCGGCGCGATCTTGCCGCGCCATACGAGTTCTATCTGCGTGCCGTTCGGCTCGGTTTGCACCAGACGCGCAGGCAGCCAACCGAGCGATGGCGCGAGCCACACGTCGATACGACGGCGGTCGCCTTCGCGGCGCGGCAGGCGCATGAAATGGCGCGCATCGATGATGCCCTGATCGGTGCGCACCGATTCGTCGCCTATCGTCTCGATCGGCCAGATTTCGCCGCTGTCGTTGTCGGTCACGAAGAACTGGCGCGTGACGCCTGGCTGATACGCGTCAGGGTCGCCGCGCACCAGACTGGCGAGTTGCATCACCATGCTGAAACGGTCTTGTGCGCCGTCCTGCAGCGGCAGCGTATTTGGCGTACGCGAGAAGCCGATCTGTTTCGTGTCGCGATGGAAGGTGGTGATGTCCTCGCCGCGCCGGCCGCGTTTTTCGATGTACTGATCAGGCGCGAGGCCGAATGCATCGACATGTCCGTGGCTCGAATAACTGAACGTGCCGACGAACGGCAGCGGCACCGACACGATCATGTCGTACGAGCGGCCATCGCTCGACCAGTGGATCGTGCCCGGCTGATTGCGCACGCCGTTGTAGAACGTGTCGTATTGCAACTCGCCTGAGGGCGGCACGGAGAATTTCACGCCTGGCGCAGCATGTGGCGCGTTGCCTTGACCGACAGCATTGGCGTTGGAATGGGTCGTTCCCGTTGCGGACGACGCAACGCCTGGCGCTGAAGCGGCAGCCGAAGCATCCGCAGGCGCGCTCGCCGGTTCAGTTGCGGCTGCTGTTTGAAGCGGCTTATGGCCGGGTTGCGTGGCCGTCAACACATGTTCGCGCGGCGCTCGCGCGACGCGTTTCGGCGCCGCAGGCGTCGCCTTCGCGGGCGGCGGCGAACCGGCTGCCTGTGTTTCGATGCGCTCCGGCTTGAGCAGCGCGACCTGCACGGGAACGTGCTCAGGCGACACCGGTTTGAAGGTGTCGTGATGCCGCTCGAACCACTGCGCTGCGATGAAGTGCGCGCCGACGACAGTCACCAGCACACCCGCCCAACGCAAGCGCGACGAGCGGCGCTGTGCGGCAGCAAGGCGAGCCGGCGTGACAGAACGGGGAGCGGCTGGAGACGACATCGGAAGAGGCAATATCCTGAAGGCGGGGCGCAAGCCTGTGAGCGTTTGAACACGATTCGACCGCGCACGGCCGTCACGCGTTCCTCACGCTCATCGAGGCGTCGGACTATACCCGAGTTCATACGACAGCTTCTGCGCGCAATCGCGCAGCGCCGTGTCGACTTCGCCGCCCCACGCGATATCGAACGCGCCCTCGTGACCGAGCGCGATCAATCCAAGCGCGAGATCGCCGGTCGAATCGAACACAGGTGTGCAGAACGCGTGAATGGTCGGCAGCAACATGCCTTCGACGCGCGCCGAGCCATGCGCGCGCACGTCCTCGAGCACGCGTTCGACATCGTCCGGCGTGCGCGGACTGTTGGCTGCCGCCCAACGCTGTGTATCGGCCAGTTCGCGCGCGATCATCGCGGCCGTCTTGCTGCGCGGCAGATATGCGGCGAACAGCAGACCCGTCGCCGAACTCAGCATCGGCATCACGTCGCCGAGTTTCAGCGACGCCTTCGCGGGATAGCTCGATTCCATCCAGTGCACGACAGTCGGCCCCTGATTACCCCACACGGCGATGCCGACCGTCAGATCGAGCCGGTCACGCAATTCGGCCAGCGCGATGCGCGCGAGCTTCACGCCGTCGACGCGCGCGAGCCGCGCCAGGCCTAGCTGCAACGCGAAGCCGCCAAGCTCGTAGCGGCCCGTCAACGGGTCCTGCGCGACGACGCCCAGACGCTGAAAACTCACCAGATAACGGTGCGCTTTCGCCGGGCTCATGCCCGCGCGCTGCGCGAGATCACGCAGCATCATCGCGCGCGGCTCGTGCGTGAGCACGTCGAGCAGACGGAACCCGACTTCGATCGACTGGATGCCCGAGCGCAGTTTCTCCTCGCCACCGTCGTGCTCGCTGTCGTGCTGGTCAGCGGCATCGTCGTCGGCGGGATCGAGCGTTTCGGCGGCGTCGGCATCCTTGCGGATCGAACTGGAACGGGCGGTCGGAGGCATAGGCAGTGGTTGAACGGTGAACGTTAAAACGGCGCGAACGTGGCAATGCCCATCACGTGCTTGAAGCGTCCGTTTGGGCCGCGCCGATTCACCATCGTAGAATAGATTCCTCTTATCGTCATCCACATGCCTTTTCCGCCATGAAACTTGCCTCGCTGAAGGACGGCACGCGCGACGGTCAACTGATCGTCGTTTCCCGTGACCTGCATACGGCCGCCGTCGCCGACGCCATTGCGCCGACGATGCAGCGCGTCCTCGACGACTGGATCTTTTACGCGCCGCAACTGCGCGATCTGTACGACGAGCTGAATCAGGGCCGCGCGCGCAACACGTTTTCATTCGATGCGAAGGAATGCATGGCGCCGCTGCCGCGCGCGTTCCAGTGGGCCGACGGCTCGGCGTACGTGAACCACGTCGAACTGGTGCGCCGCGCGCGCGGCGCGGAAATGCCGCCCGAGTTCTGGACCGATCCGTTGATGTATCAGGGCGGCAGCGACGACTTCATCGGGCCGAAGGACGATATCGTGTGTGCGTCCGAATCGTTTGGCATCGACTTCGAGGCGGAAGTCGCCGTCATCACGGGCGATGTGGCGATGGGCGTGAAGCCCGAACAGGCGTTGAAGAGCATTCGGCTCGTCACGCTCGTCAACGACGTGTCGCTGCGCAACCTGATTCCCGCGGAACTCGCGAAGGGCTTCGGCTTTTTTCAGAGCAAGCCGGCGACGTCGTTCGCGCCCGTTGCCGTCACGCTCGACGAACTCGGCGACGCATGGCGCGAAGGCCGCGTGCATCGTCCGATGATCGTGCATTGGAACGGCAAGAAGGTCGGCCAGCCGGACGCAGGCACCGACATGGTGTTCCACTTCGGCCAGCTGATCGCGCATGCCGCGAAGACGCGCAACCTGCGCGCGGGTGCCATCGTCGGTTCGGGCACGGTGTCGAACAAGGACGCGAAACGCGGCTATTGCTGTATCGCGGAGAAACGCTGCCTCGAAACGATCGAGAACGGCAGCGCACAGACGGAGTTCATGAAGTTCGGCGATACCGTGAAGATCGAAATGTTCGACGAAGCGGGGAAGTCGATCTTCGGTTCGATCGATCAGGCCGTCGCGCCGCTCGAAGGCGGCCTTTGATCGTGCAAGCGACGTGAGGCGCCGGGCGAGCCGAAAGGGTTTCGCCCGATGCCGACAGCGCCGCGTGCGCCGCTACACTGACGCTCGCGCGAGGCCATTGGGTCTCGCACGCTGGACCGCGTGAACGACGACGCGCGCGGACAGCAACATGCCGGACAGCAACATGCAATACGCGCCATCGCAGAACGCACAAAAACCAAAGGAGACAACGCATGCCGCGATACGGGACGTTTGCATTTTCAGCTTTGCGCAACGGCGCTCTTCAGCGCACTTTCAGGCGACGCACGACGCTCGCCGCCACGCTTTCTTTTTTACCCGGACTCGCGCTCGCGCAGGTGAAGATCGGCCTCGTGCTGTCGCTGACGGGGCCGGCTGCATCGCTGGGCATTCCCGCGCGCGATACGGCGACGCTCTTCCCTAAAGAGATCGCCGGGCAGAAAGTCGAATACATCGTGCTCGACGATGCGTCCGATACGACGCAAGCCGTGCAGGACACCAAAAAACTCATCTCCGAAAATCACGTCGACGCAATCATCGGCTCGTCGATCACGCCGAACTCGCTGGCGATGATCGACGTGGTCGCCGACGGTGAAACGCCGGCGATTTCTTTGGCGTCGTCGGCGAAGATCATCGAACCCGTCGATGCGAAACGGCACTGGATGTTCAAGACGCCGCAAACGGACGCGATGATGGCCTCCGCGATCACCGAGCACGCGAGCCAGCACGGCGTGAAGACCATCGCCTACATCGGCCAGGCGGATGCGCTCGGCGAAACGTTTTACGCGGAAGTCGCGAAGTTCGCGCAGATTCACAAGATCAACGTCGTGGCCAACGAGCGTTTCAATCGCACCGATCCGAGCGTCACGGGCCAGATCCTGAAGATCATGGCGGCGAATCCGGATGCCGTCGTCGTGGGCGCAGCGGGCACGCCTGCCGCGTTGCCGCCGAAGACGCTGGTCGGGCGCGGCTACAAGGGCAAGATCTATCACAACCATGGTGTGGGCAATAACGACTTCCTGCGCGTGTGCGGCACCGACTGCAACGGCACGTTCCTGCCTGCGAGCCCGGTGCTGGTCGCCGCGCAACTGCCCACCGACTATGCTTCGAAGCGTCTCGCGCTCGATTACATCGCGCGCTTCGAGAAACTGCGTGGACCGGGCAGCGTGTCGGCATTCGGCTCGTATGCGTGGGACGCAAGCATGCTGCTGAACAACGCGATTCCCGTTGCGCTGAAAACGGCGGCACCCGGCACGGTCGAGTTTCGCCGCGCGCTGCGTGACGCACTCGAAGCAACGAAGGGACTCGCCGATACCAACGGCGTCGTCAACATGAGCGCGACCGATCACCTCGGCCTCGATCAGCGCGCGCGGGTGATGGTCGAGATCAGCAACGGCAAGTGGGTGTATCAGCCGCGTTAGGCGGCGGTAGTGAGCGTGGCGCAGCGTCGGCTGCGTTACGCGCATGATGTGGGTATCGACGCCGACGCGTCGCTCTTACGGATGTCTGCCATGTCTCACGAATCGGAATTGCAAACGGTCGAACCCGCGTTTTACGCGCACTATAGGTCGCTGCGCGTGCGGCGTCATGCGCACGGCATCCTCGAAATCGTGATGAGCGGCGAGGGCACGAACCGCAGCGCGCTCGCCACCGCCGATGCCAACATGCATCGCGAACTGGCCGACATCTGGCGCGATGTCGACCGCGACCCGGAGACGCGCGTCGTGGTGATTCGCGGCGAGGGCAAGGGCTTTTCGGCGGGCGGCGATCTCGGCCTCGTCGAAGAGATGGCGAACGACTTCGACGTGCGCACGCGCGTATGGCGTGAGGCGCGCGATCTCGTCTACAACGTGATCAACTGCAGCAAGCCGATCGTCTCGGCGATGCACGGCCCGGCTGTGGGCGCGGGGCTCGTCGCGGGACTGCTCGCGGATATTTCGATTGCGACGAAGTCGGCGCGCATCATCGACGGTCATACGCGTCTGGGCGTCGCGGCGGGCGACCACGCGGCGATCGTGTGGCCGCTGCTGTGCGGGATGGCGAAGGCGAAGTACTACCTGATGTTGTGCGAGCCGGTGAGCGGCGAAGAGGCGGAGCGCATCGGTCTGGTCTCGCTGGCCGTCGACGACAACGATCTGCTGCCGAAAACCTTCGAAGTCGCGCGCAAGCTCGCGCAGGGTTCGCAGACGGCGATCCGCTGGACCAAGTATGCGTTGAACAACTGGCTGCGCTCGGCGGGGCCGACCTTTGATACGTCGCTTGCGCTCGAATTCATGGGTTTCGCGGGCCCTGACGTGCGCGAAGGCGTGGCGTCGCTGCGCGAGCGGCGCGCGCCGGATTTCCCGGGCAAGGAACCGTTCTAGCGGAACGCGCCTTGCGGGACCAGACGCAAAACGGTCACGGCGACAGGCGCACGATGACCGCATCCGCGAACGCGGCTCACTGCGAAAAATTCACGCGGTATGATCGAGCCGCAAGTGCCGAACGTCGCTTCGAACGCCTGATCGAACGACGATAAGCGAGCCACAATAAGCGAACGACAACAGGCGACACAGGCCTAGAACCGAACACAGGAGCTCTGCAATGACCGATAACCCCGGCGCGACGCCACCTTTCCCCGGATTTCCAGGCTTTCCGCCCGCAGAAATGCTCGATCGCATGTGGGGCATGATGCGCCTCACGCCGTTCGGCGCGGCATTTCCCGGAACGACTCCGGGTTCGACGCAGGGTTTCGTGCCATCGCTGTCGATGATGTCCGACATGATGGCGCCGCTCACGAACGTCGAGGAACTCGACAAGCGCATCACCGACATGCGCGCCGTCGAGCAATGGCTCAAGCTGAATCTGAACATGCTGCAGTCGGCGATCCAGGCGCTCGAAGTGCAGCGCGCGACGCTGGCGACGCTGCGCGCGTTCGGCGCGTTCGCGCAGCAATCGATGACGCAGCCTGCGCCTGAAGCGCCGCCGAGGCGCGAGCCGCAGCCTGCGGCGCGCGCGCCGGAAGCGAGCGAAGCGGATGAGTCGGCGGCGTCGCCCGCGTTCGATGCATCTGGCTGGTGGAATCTGCTGCAGGCGCAGTTCAACCAGATCGCGCAGTTCGCGATGGCGCAGCCGCCGGCCACGACGGCGACGGGCGCGTCGGAAGCGGGCGCGGGCATCGAACCGAGCGACCTCGAACCCGACGACGCACCCGAACCCGACGAAGGTGCTGCGCAGGCGAAGCCCGACGATTCGCCGCCTCCCGCCGCAAAGCGCCCGGCCAGCACGAAACGGACGGGCGCATCGTCCGCGAAGAAGACCTCGTCGACGTCCGAATGAATATCTGACCGGCATTGAAAGAAGCGCGCGCGGCTGCAACGGCCAGCGCGCTTCCGGTCCGCGGCGGCTCATCTCTCCGCTAGCACATTCCTTTGACACCGTGCGGTCAACGAGCGCGCGCGTTGTTTTACGTCAATGCCAAAGCGGGTTTCGACCGTCCGAAAAGGGGGCGTGTCGGGGCCGCATGCTATTATTGTGTAAGCTTTTTCTGGCCCGCGGACGCGTGCGAAGATCGCCAGATTCGCCGTTTTATCCGGTGCCATGCGTGCCGGTTCGTCCGCTGCGGACCCAAATGCCGTCGTTCGGCGGCAGGCTGGCACGACCCCAGGCAAAGGTTTTCCCTCACCCACGGTTGGCCGCGCACGCGAGGCATGAAAATCGCGTACGTATCACGAGCCGCAGTAGTTCTTTTGCCAAACACTTGCATCTTGGCAACCGATTACCGCGTAAAATTGAATGCTGCGCTGACGACGGAGAAAGTTTCCGAAAGTTCCCGTTCGTCGGCCGCAAATGTAGCAACAGATAACAGACGTCGCCTTGCGCAGAACAGGGGTGGGATCATGAACACCATGCTTTATCCGGAACTTTATAAATCGCTCGAGTCCGTTCGATGGGATATGGAGAAGGACATTCCCTGGGACAAATTCGACGCGTCGCTGCTCACCGACGAGCAGGCGGCGACCATCAAGATGAACGCGATTACCGAATGGTCGGCGCTGCCCGCCACGGAAATGTTCCTGCGCGATAACCACCATGACAGCGACTTCTCGGCATTCATGAGCGTGTGGTTTTTCGAAGAGCAGAAGCACTCGCTGGTGCTGATGGAATATCTGCGCCGCTTCAAGCCGGAGATGTGCCCGACGGAAGAAGAGCTGCACGCGGTGCGCTTCGAATTCGATCCGGCGCCGCCGCTCGAGACACTGATGCTGCACTTCTGCGGCGAAATCCGCCTGAACCACTGGTATCGCCGTGCGGCAGAATGGCACACCGAGCCCGTCATCAAGCACATCTACGAAACCATTTCGCGCGACGAAGCGCGTCATGGCGGCGCCTACCTGCGCTACATGAAGAAAGCGCTGACGAACTTCGGCGACGGTGCGCGCGCCGCGTTTGCAAAGATCGGTGTGCTGATGGCCTCCGCGCGCCGCACGGAAAAGCCGCTGCACCCGACCAACCTGCACGTGAACCAGTCGCTGTTCCCGCGCGATACCATTCAATCGCGCCTGCCCGATCCCGAATGGCTCGAGCGCTGGCTCGACGAGCAGATCCGTTTCGACGACGGCTGGGAAAAGAAGGTCGTCGAGCGCATTCTGCACAACCTGTCCATTCTGTTCGAGCGCTCGTTCACGACGGCTCAGGAACTGAACCGCTACCGCAAGGAAGTCGTGACGCGTCTGCAGGCTGACCAGCAGACTGCGCAACAGCAGCTGGCCTGATAAGGGCCGCACGCCAGCCGGCTCAACCGGCCGGCGCGTCGTACAGACATCAACGGCCCGGCAGGTGAGAACCCGCCGGGCCGTTTTCTTTTTGCCTTGTCGCGAGCGTGGGTCGTCTATCATCGAACCCACGTCTCGCCTCTCAAACCCGCTCAACGATTGCTCTCATGGCCGCTACCTTCGAACGCAAGCTCACGACACGCGACGCCCTCGCTCAACTTCGCCCGTCGCTGACCGGCCCCGTGGTGTTCACGAACGGTGTCTTCGATATCCTGCATCGCGGGCACGTCACGTATCTCGCGGACGCGAAGGCACTCGGCGCGACGCTGATCGTCGGCGTGAATAGCGACGCGTCGGTGCGCATGCTCGGCAAGGGCGACGACCGGCCGATCAACAACGAAGCCGACCGGATGGCGCTGCTGGCGGCGCTGGAGAGTGTCGACTGGGTGGTGTGCTTTGGGGAGCAGACACCCGTTGCGCTGATCGATGCGCTGCGCCCGGACGTGCTCGTGAAGGGCGGCGACTACGACATGGACAAGTTGCCGGAATCCGCGCTCGTGCGCGGCTGGGGCGGCAAGGCGCTGGCGATTCCGTTCGAACACGACCGCTCGACGACAGCGCTGTTGAAGAGGGTGCGCGCTCAAGGCTGAACGCAACGCGGCGCGGGCGTGTGGCCCGTGTCATGGAAAGAACGAGCGTTACTGCGGCAGTGCCGAAGCCGCGATCGGCGCAACGGGCGCCGGTCCGCCGACCACGGCCAGATCCGCTGCATCGGCCGACGACATCGGCTGCACGCGCAGTTGCTCCGGACGGACCTGCCGGTTCAGGTGATTCGGCTCGCGCGGTCCGGCGGCCGGCGACGGGCCGAACAGCCCGCGCATCGTGACGAACGCGAGGATGTTGGCGAGAAAGAGCAGGGCGAGTAGCCAGCGCAGCATCGTTGAAATTCTCCAGCTTGCTTGTTCAGTGACCCGGCGTTCAGGCCGGGTGAGCGTCCGTCGGCGGATTGGCCGATTGCGCGGCGATCAGCGCGAGTCCCGCCAGCACGAGCGAGTCGTGTCGCGTGTACGGCACGCGGAGCGCCTGCACCAGCTCGCCCGCGGCGCCGCCGCTCACGACGAGCCGCACGGACACTTTCCATTCGTCCTGCAGATCGCGCCACATCCGCTCGATCAGCCCGATCTGTGCCAGCGCGCATCCCGACGACAACGAACGCGGTGTATCCGTCGCGAACCACGCTGTGCGCGCGAGCGGCGTGCTTTGGCTCGTGCCGGTGGAGTCGCCGTCGAGCAGGCCGCGCGCGGCATTGGCGTCCAGCGTCGGCAGTTGCGCGGTGTGCTCGCCGAGCGAGCGCATCATCAGCGACCAGCCCGGTGCGATCAATCCGCCGACGAACACGCCGTCGGCATTCAATGCTTCGAGCGTCGTCGCCGTGCCGAATGTCGCGATCAGGAGCGGCTCGCCCGGGAAGGTGGCGCGTGCGCCGATCATGCCCGCCCAGCGGTCGCTCCCAAGCTGCGTCGGCGTCGTGTACGCATTCGTGACGCCGCACTGCTGCGCGGCCGAGCGGATCGTCGTGCGCGCGAGGCCGGGCCAGCGCCGGTCGATGAACGCGTCGATACGGCGCGCCGCCGCTTCCCCAGCGACATTCGATAACCATGCCGAGCCGGGCGCGGGCAACGTCGACCACTCCGGCTCATGCCGAGACTGCAATGGATCACCAGTGCCCTTCACCAGTTGGCCACCGTGTGAAAACGTGCCTGAGTGCGTTTGTGTACCATCCGCATGAACCAGCGCCCATTTGACGCGGCTATTTCCCGCATCGATCAGCAGATACGGCGCGCTCATGCAGCGCCGCTTTCGTCGTCCGCGAGACGCAGCGACACGTCTCCCGTCGCGATGGCTTGCTGGCCGGTCGGTGTGTCGAGCAGCAACTGCCCGAGATCGTCGACGCCCGCTGCCACGCCGCGCGCGATTTCGACGCCTTGCTCGAACAGCACGACGTCGCGTCCCGCATACGCATGGCAGCCGTTCCAGCGTTGACGGAACGGCGCGAAGCCTTCCGCGCCGAAGCGCTGCAACGCGGGTTCGAGCGCGTTCAGCTCGGCGGCTAGGGTATCGGTGAGATTCGCGTTCGGCAGCGCGCGCGACAGGGCCGTCGGCGCTGCGCCGCGCGCCTGCGCGGGCACGTCGGCATTGAGCGCGCCCACTTTCGCGGCGAGTTCCTCGGCGCCCTTGACGTTGGTGCCGATGCCGATCACGACAGCGCTCGCGTCCGGCGTGCTCCATGCCGTTTCGATCAGGATGCCGGCGAGCTTGTCGCCTTCGAGCAGCACGTCGTTCGGCCATTTCAGCGCGATCTGGCCGGGACCGGACACGGGCAGCGAACGCAGACCGTCGACCAGCGCGACGCCGACGGCGAGGCTCAGTCCCGCGAGTCCTTCGAGCGGCCTGGGCAGCACGCAGGCAACCGAGAACAGCAGCGCATTGCCGGGTTCCGCATACCAGGGGCGGCCGCGCCGGCCGCGTCCTGCCGTCTGAAGATAGGCGACGCGCACGATTGGCCGCGCGAGCGCGCCGGCTTCGCGCGGTAGCGCCTTCACACGGGCCATCAGGTCGGCGTTGGTCGAGCCGGTCTCTTCGACGATTTCGATTGGCCAGTCATTGGCCGCCGGGCCGAACAGGGCCACGGCGCGCTGCCGGTCGATTCGCCAGTCGCCCGAAGGGCTGGGGGAGTGTGGAGTATTCATGAAGGGTATTTTAGCCACTGCGCCTGTCATCGTGATCGATAGATGCGTTGGCCGCGCTTTGTGCGCACCTGTACACGCAATGTGTACAGCACCGCGTGGACGGGCATCCCACCAGGGCCCAATCTCGAACGCTTCGTTACAATGCCCGTTAATCCGATAACCACATCCAGCGATCCTTGAACTACGACACTCCTCCCGGCCTCGAAGTGGCGGCAGGCAGCCAGGGCAAGATCGTCCGCCTGTCCGGGCAGTGGACGGCGCTCGCGCTCGCGCGCGACCGGCTGCACGGAAAGGCGTTGCCGCGGTTGCGTGAACTGATCGACAGCCGCGCGCACGTCGCGCAATGGGATCTGTCGCGGGTCGAGCGGATGGATCACGTGGGCGGCCAGGCGCTTTGGCGCGTGTGGGGTTACAAGCTGCCCGTCGATCTCGTCGCGCTCAACGATACGCAGCGCGACATCTTCGACCGCATCGCGCTGCTCGACACCGCGCGCGAGAACCCCGAACCCGTGCATCGCTTCGATCCGTTCACGAATCTCGGCCTCGGCATCTTCGCGCTCTTCGAGCATCTGTATGGCGGTATCGCGATGTTCGGCCGCGTGATCATCGATCTGCTGGCGATCGCGCGTAATCCGAAGCTCGCCCCGTGGAAGGAGATTTCGGCAAACGTCTACAGCGCGGGCACGCAGGCGCTGCCGATCACGGCGCTCGTCGCGTTTCTGATCGGCATCGTGCTGAGCTATCTGTCCGCGCAGCAATTGAGGCTGTTCGGCGCGAACCAGTTCATCGTCAATATTCTCGGGATGTCGGTGCTGCGTGAGCTCGGGCCCGTGTTGTCGGCGATTCTCGTCGCGGGGCGCTCCGGTTCGGCGATCACCGCACAGATCGGCGTGATGCGTGTGACGGAAGAGCTCGACGCGATGCGCGTGATGGGCATTCCACACGGGCTGCGCCTGATCCTGCCGCGAGTGATCGCGCTGTCGCTTGCGATGCCGCTGCTCGTGATGTGGACCAACATCGTCTCGCTGCTCGGCGGTGCGCTCGCCGCGAAGCTCGTGTTGCAAATCGACATGTCGTACTTCGCGCGTGCCTTGCCGACTGTCGTGCCCGTCGCCAACCTGTGGATCGGGCTGGGCAAGGGCACGGTGTTCGGCATGCTGATCGCGATCGTCGGCTGTCACTTCGGCTTTCGCATCAAGGCCAATTCGCAGAGCCTCGGCGAGGGCACGACGACCTCGGTCGTCACGTCGATCACGGTCGTCATCCTTGCCGACGCTGTGTTCGCGATTCTCTTCCAGAACGTGGGGCTCTCATGATTGCGCCGCTCACTACCGCCGTACGGGATCAGCCGCTGCCGGAGATCGCCGAAACCGTGATCGAGGTGCGCAATCTCACCAAACGCTATGGACGCAACATCGTCCACCAGCATCTGGATTTCGACGTGCGGCGCGGCGAGATCGTGTCGATCGTCGGCGGCTCGGGGTCGGGCAAGACCACGCTGATGCGCCAGATTCTCGGACTGGAGAGGCCGACGTCGGGCAGCATCAAGGTGTTCGGCGAGGACATGTCGGAGCTCGACAAGGACGAAGCCCGGCTGATGCGCGTGCGCTCGGGCATGCTGTTCCAGCAGGGTGCGCTGTTTTCGTCGCTGTCGGTGTTCGACAACATCGCGCAGCCGCTGCGCGAACTCGGCAAGGTGCCCGAAGATCTGCTGCGCGACATCGTGATGCTGAAGCTCGAAATGGTCGGCCTGCCGTGCAAGCACGCATCGAAGATGCCGGCGGCGCTGTCGGGCGGGATGGTCAAGCGCGTGGGTATCGCGCGCGCGATCGCGCTCGAGCCGGAACTGCTGTTCCTCGACGAACCGACGGCCGGCCTCGATCCGCAGGCCTCCGACGAGTTCGTCGAACTGATCAGCGCGTTGCATCGCGCGCTCGGCCTGACCGTGGTGATGGTGACGCACGATCTCGACACGATGGTCGCGCTGTCGACGCGCGTCGCGGTGATCGCGGATCGCAAGGTCATCGTCGCGGCGCCCGTCGAGCAGGTGGCGGGCTTCGATCATCCGTTCATCCGCGAGTATTTTCTCGGACTGCGCGGGCGGCTCGCGTTGCAGGGATTGTCGCCGGAGCGGCGCGCGAAGCTGCCGCCCGAAGCGCTGGAGCCCGCGTCGGAAGCGATTCCGCTGCGTACCGCGCCATGAACGCCGAAGGAACCTGACAATGGAAAACAAATCACACGCCTTCTGGGCCGGGCTCTTCACCGTCGTGATGGTGGTCGCGATCGCTGCGGCGGCGTTCCTGTTCAATGTCGACAGGTCGGTGCGCATACCTTTCGATCTGATTGCGCGGACCAATGTCACAGGTTTGTACCCGGATGCTGCGGTACGATATCGCGGCCTCGACGTCGGTAAGGTGCAATCGATCAAGTTCGACCGCGCGCATCCGGGGCAGATCCTGATCCGCATTCTGGTCGACAAGAACGCGCCGATCACTCATTCGACGTTCGGCACGCTCGGGCTGCAGGGCGTCACGGGCCTCGCGTTCATCCAGCTCGACGATTCGGGGAAGGATCTCGCGCCGCTCGTGTCGTCGGCCAAGGACGTCGCCCAGTTGCCGATGCGTCCGGGTCTGTTCGACCAGTTGCAGGCGCGCGGCGACGTGCTGCTGCGGCAGATCGAAAAGACCGTGCGCGATGTCGATTTGCTGCTGTCGCCGGAAATGCGCGACCAGCTGATGGCAACGGCGGCGAGCCTGCAGCACGCCGCGGATGGCGTCACCACGCTCACCGCGCAGATGGGTCCCGCCGTCGGCAAGCTGCCGGGCACGCTCAATCAGCTGGATCAGACGCTTGCGTCGACGAACCGGATGATCACGAGCCTCAACCGTCCGGACGGTCCGCTGGAAGGCACGCTGAACAAGGTCGGCACGGCCGCGCAGCAGGCGGGCGACGCGCTGACCGCGATGAACGCGACGCTGCAGGACATCTCGGCGCGGGTCGGCTACGACACGCTGCCGCGCGTGAATTCGCTGGCGGAAGACGTACGTTCGGCTGTGCGCTCCGTCGACCGCGCCGCGAACACGTTCGACGAAGCGCCCAACAGCCTGCTGTTCGGCGCGCCGCGCGCCGCGCCCGGACCTGGCGAGCCCGGCTTCGTGTGGCCCGCAGGCCACACGGCCAAATGAATTTCAAAGGAAACACAGCATGTCACGCTCGATCAACCGTCTCTTCACCTCGCGCGCCGCGCTCGCTGCGCTGCTGCTCGCGCTCGGCGCGCTGGCCGGCTGCGCGGGCAATCCCGCCGCGCTCTCCGATATCCGCTACGACCTCGGCCCGGCCCCGCTGCCGGGCAGCACGGGCACGATGCCGGCCATCAAGGTGCTCGAGGTCACGGCGCCGGGCACGCTGGATTCCGACAAGCTGATCTATCGCATGACGTATTCGGACTCGCAGCAGACAGCCTCGTACGCGAACAGCCACTGGACGATGCCGCCCGCGCAACTGGTCACGCAGCGCCTGCGTAATGCGCTGTCGTCGCGCGGCACGGTGCTCACGGGCGGCGACGGCGTGCGCGCGCCGGTGCTCAAAGTCGACCTCGACGAGTTCGAGCAGGACTTTGACGGCCAGTCCGAGAGCCACGGCTCCGTGACCGCGCGCACGACGCTGTTCGTCGACGGCAAGGTGGTCGGACAGCGCACCTTCATGGCCCGCGCGCCCGCCAGTTCCGCCGATGCCGCAGGCGGCGCGCGTGCGCTCGCCGCCGCCACCGACGATCTCGTCGCGCAGATTTCCGCCTGGCTCGGGGTGCAGGCGATCGTCGCCCAGCAATGACGCGTTGTCGCGCGGTCCAGGGAGCGCCGGATGGCTGACAAGCCGTGGCAGCGGCGGCCGTCGGCGTTTGCGAGGCAGGCGCTGGTGCTGTACGCGGCGCTGATCGTCTACGGGTCGTGGTATCCGTTCTATGGCTGGCGCTCGCTCGGTATCGGCCCGCTCGACTATCTGTTCGATCCTTTCCCGCAGTACCTGACGGCCTTCGATGTCGTCACGAACGTGCTCGGCTACATGCCGTTCGGCGCGCTGGTCGTGCTCGCCGTCTATCCGCGCTGGCGGGGCGCAATTGCCGTGGCGTTCGCGTTCGGGCTCGGCACGCTGCTGTCGGGCTTGATGGAAGCCGTGCAGACCTATCTGCCGACGCGCGTCGCGTCGAATCTCGATCTCGCCGCGAACGCGTTGGGCGCGCTGCTCGGCGCGACGCTGATGTCGCCGTTGACGGGCGCGCTGCTCGATCGCGGCATGCTGCGGCGGATGCGCTTCCTGTGGTTCGAGCGCGATAGCACGGCCGTAATCGGGCTGGCGGCCTTGTGGCCGTTCGCGACGATGTATCCGGCGCCGCTGCTGCTCGGCCTGGGCTCATGGCCGCGCGAACTGTGGCTGCGCTCGGATGCGACGATGCAGGATGCGCTGCTTGCCTGGGCGCCCGCCGCGTGGCACGTGCCGGCGTGGCCCGCGCTCGTCGCCGCATGGATGCCCGACGATGCATGGGAAGCCATCATCACCGCGCTCAATCTGCTGGCGGCAGGCGCGCTCGCGTCGCTGCCGATGCGCGAGCGCGCGCCGCGCGTGCGTCTGCTGATCGCATTCGTCGTCGCGATGCTCGCCGTCAAGGCGGGTGCGACGTTTCTGCAATCGCAATCGGGCCTCGCGTTCAACTGGGCGACGCCGGGCGCGCTGATCGGTCTCGCTGGCGGTTTCATCGCGATGCTGCTCACATTGAAGCTGCCGCGCAGTTCGCGCGTCGCGCTCGCGGCGATCGCGCTGGTGGTTTCGCTGGTGTTCGTCAATCTGCTGCCCGTGAATCCGTATTTCGACGTCGTGCTCGCCGACTGGCGGCAAGGCCGCTATCTGCATTTCAACGGCCTTGCGCGCTGGCTCGCGTGGATGTGGCCGTATGCGGCGCTCGTGTGGGTCGGGTTGTCGGCGGAACGCGCATTGCTGTCGAAGCGGCGCGGGTCGCGTGCGTGATCGGCATGCATGCCGGGTCGATGCCGATAGCACGACGCCAGCAGCGATCTGCGATGTTCGAGCCCCGTCGTTATAATCGACGGAACCTCTTATCCCCGCTTACGGCGAGCCGCGCGATGCATGCGAAGGGCTTCGTCCACGCACCTCATACGTCGGCCACCATGGATTCCTTCTTCAAGTATCACGTCTTTTTCTGTCTGAATCAGCGCGAACCGGGCGCAACGCGTCCGAGCTGCGCGAATTGCGGCGCGCAGGAAATGCAGGAATACGCGAAGAAACGCGTGAAACAGCTCGGCCTCGCCGGTCCGGGCCAGGTGCGCATCAACAAGTCGGGGTGTCTGGACCGCTGCGAGGAAGGACCGACTGTCGTCGTGTATCCGGAAGGCGTCTGGTACACGTATGTCGACAAGAGCGATATCGATGAGATCGTCGATTCGCATCTCGCGAACGGCAAGATCGTCGAGCGCCTTCTGATCGACCGCTGATCCGTAGCGTTTCAACCGCGTCACTCGTCCACACAAGATGAACGTACACACGAAGAAATATCTGATCGACGGCCCGGTGGGCAAGATCGAAGTCGCCGTCGATGCCCCCGACGCCAGCCGCGACGGCGGCGCTGCGCCGCGCGGTCTCGCGCTCGTTGCACACCCGCATCCGCTGTTTGGCGGCACGATGGACAACAAGGTTGCGCAGACGCTCGCGCGCACGCTGGTGCAGCTGAACTACATCACGTATCGCTCGAATTTTCGCGGCGTTGGCGAAACGCAAGGCACGCACGACAACGGCGTCGGCGAACGCGACGACCTGCGCGCGGTGCTCGATCACATGCGCGCGCAGCCCGGCCACGCCGATCTGCCGCTGGTCCTCGCGGGCTTTTCGTTCGGCACGTTCGTGCTGTCGCATGTCGCCGCGCGGCTGCGTGAAGAAGGGCAGGCGATCGAGCGGATGGTGTTCGTCGGTACGGCGGCGAGCCGCTGGGAGGTCGCGCCCGTGCCGGAAAACACGCTCGTGATCCACGGCGAAACCGACGATACCGTGCCGATCCAGTCGGTTTTCGACTGGGCGCAGCCGCAGGAACTGCCCGTCGTGGTGATTCCGGGCGCCGAGCATTTCCTGCATCGCAAGCTGCATATCCTCAAGCGCATCATCGTCGACGCGTGGCGCTGATTTCACGATGCCCGCGCATCGCAAAAAACATCAGTGACCGCGTGTTGCTGATGTGGTAAAAACCCGCGAAAAATGCGGGAAAACTCCATGACGTACGGCAAATTGTCAGGCGGCGGCGCGTATAATGAGCGCTCTTTTTTGGGCGCAGCATTGCCCGTCTGGTGGATCGAATCGCCTCGCTCGTGAGTTCATGGCAGCGGATTCGGCGCGAGATGCGAGGCGCGCTGCGCGAACCGACCGCGTGACAGACAGTCTGACGAGCAGTCAAAACCACGCCGTGCCGCGCTTGTGACACTCGCGCGCGGCGGCGACTGCCAGTCCGGCATCACGCGAAACATCCGAACTGCGCATCCTGCGCATCAGCCCATTTCTGCCCGAATCGATCCTATGCGCTTTTCGAATCCCGGCTCTTTCAGCCTTTCCAGCCTTGCTTCTTTCGTTCCGCAATCCGTCGCCAGCAAGCTCGCGCTGGGTCTCGCGCTGCCCGCCGCGCTCGTCGCCGGCACGGCGTTCGCGCAGGTGCCGCCGCCGGGCGTGAACGCGCGCTCGTGGGTGCTCGTCGATGCAACCAGCAACCAGGTGCTCGCATCGGGCAATCCGGATGAACGTGTCGAGCCGGCGTCGCTGACCAAGCTGATGACGGCTTACCTCACGTTCGAGGCGCTGCAGACGAAGAAGATCACGATGGACCAGTCGATCAATCCGAGCGAGGCCGTGCGCCGCGTGAAGAACGACGAATCGCGCATGTTCATCGAAGCGAACAAGCCCGTCACGGTCCACGATCTCGTCTACGGGATGATCATCCAGTCGGGCAACGACGCCGCGATCGCGCTGGCTGAGCTGGTCGGCGGCAGCGAGGCGCAGTTCGTCAACATGATGAACGCGGAAGCGCAAAAGCTCGGCATGAAGAACACGCACTTCGCCGATGTGAATGGCATGCCCGATGCGCAGCACTACACGACGGCGGGCGACCTCGCCATCCTGTCGGCGCGCCTGATCCGCGACTACCCTGACTACTACAACATCTTCTCGGTCAAGGAATTCACGTATAACAAGATCAAGCAGCCGAACCGCAACCGTCTGCTGTGGATCGACCCGACCGTCGACGGCCTGAAGACGGGCCACACGCAAGCGGCGGGCTACTGCCTGATCGCGAGCGCGAAGCGTCCGCTGCCGGGCGTGCCTGATGCATCGCGCCGTCTGGTGACGGTGATGATGGGCGAACAGAAAGAGCACGACCGCGTGCAGGACAGCCTGAAGATGCTGAACTACGGCTATTCCGCGTACGACGCGGTGCGCCTGTACAAGGCCAATCAGGTGGTCGAGACGCCGCGCGTCTACAAGGGCTCGCAAGATACCGTGAAGCTCGGCGTGAAGACGGACCAGTACATCACGCTGCCGAAGGGCATGGCCGACAAGGTCAAGCCGCAGGTCGAGCACGCCGATCCGCTGATCGCGCCGCTCACCGAAGGTCAGCAGGTCGGCACGGTGAAGTTCGTCGCCGACGGCAAGACGCTCGCGCAGGTGCCGCTCGTCGCGCTGCAGGCGGTGCCGCAGGCGGGCATCGTCGGCCGCGTGTGGGATTCGATGATGCTGATGTTCAACAAGAAGAAGTAAGCCGGTAACAGGTAGAAAACCTGCGGCTTGCTTTTTCGCCGCGCGCAGTCATATAGGTTGATTGCGTGCGGTGAGTAAAGGAGTCGAGCATGAATGCCGAGAAAGAATCGTTGATAGATTTTCCGTGTGACTTCCCCATCAAGGTGATGGGCAAGTCGCACCCCGAGTTCCAGACCACGATCGTCGAGGTGATTCGCCAGTTCGACGGCGGGTTTGACGCGGAACGTATCGAAGTGCGGCCGTCGAGCGGCGGCAACTACACCGGCCTGACGGTGACGGTGCGCGCGCTGAATCGCGAGCATCTGGATGATATCTACCGGGCGCTGACCGGGCATCCGATGGTCAAGGTCGTGCTGTAACGGGTGTGACGGTGGGCGGGCGGTGGCGCGCTAGCGAAACGATCTACGTATCCGCCGCCACCCGAACATGCCGAGTGGCATGACGACGAGCGCAGAAACCAGATGCGCCGCGATGAACAGGACGAGTGCGGCGGCATTTTCCATGTCGAGCGCATCCGGGTTGTAGTCCGGCTCGAACCGAAGCCAAAGCGAGGTAATGGCCTCGCGAAACCACATCGGTATTTCGAAATACGTGTGTGCGTAGGTGAAGCGGGTTATCGCGAAGGCGACAACGAGCCACACGGCGACCGACGCTGCGCTCCAGCCAATGAACGCGGCGCGTTTCATCTAACCTCCACCCTGCCGTACGCTTTCATACGAATGCCAGGCACGGGCATGTCGGGCTCATATGCCCTGATGTAGCGTTGGAGCCGGTCGAAGTCGGCACGATGCAGCACGGTGATGCATCCGTCGCTCTCGTGCATCGGTCCGTCAGGATGCAGGCGGAAGTGGCCGCGCTTTATACCGTTGATGTTGGTTATGTCGCCGCCATTGGCGTTCCACAGCATGAACCACGCGTGACGGTCGGTTGTACCAAACCAGGGCCCGAACGTGTCGCAAACCATCCGAGTCGCCCCCCGATTGTCTGTCAATGATGTAGTAAGTCCCGGGTGGGATCGGGCCGACTCCAAAGTCGGCAACATCGTTCGGATTGTCGCGGCCCTTGCCGTGGCCTGAATATGCCGGGACCGCGCCGAAGCCCAAACAGTCCGGCATTGACGTTTCGCGATTGTCGAGCGTGAAAGTGCAATAGACGGGCATCGTTGTTGTCTCCCTTCATTCCGTCGGTCCGCGGAACATCGGCCGGCAATCCTATCGTTGCCAGCCGGAGGGAGTTGTCAAATTGCGTCAAGGCGGCGCAATTGAAGCTGTACGTGCTAGTGCGCCTTCTGCATCGCCGGGGCCTGGAGGCGTCGAGCGCTTCGCGCTCTCGCTACATGCGCTTTCGAATAGCTGCTTGAACCGCCCGACTTCGTCGAACACCCAGTCGCGGAACGCCTTCACGCGCGCTGTCTGCATGAGTTGCGGCGTGCAGATGAAGTAGTACTGCCACGGGCTCGGTCCGTCGATATCGAACAACCGCACGAGCCGGCCCGCCGCGACCTCGTGCATCGCGAGCGAACGGCGCGTCAGCGCCACGCCCTGGCCGTCGCTGGCCGCTTGCAGCAGATTCGACGAATCCTGATACAGCACGCCGCGCTTCGGCTCCGGCCAGTCCGTGAGGCCGGCCGCGTCGAACCACGGGCGCCATAGCTCGTCGTCGGAGCGCAGCAGCGGTACGTTGGCGAGATCGGTGGGCACTTTCGGCAGATTGCCGCCGTTGAAGGTCGGCGAGCACGCCGGAAAGAACACCTCTTCGAGCAACAGTTCGGCGTGCAGCCCCGGATAGGGGCCGTAGCCGAAACGGATCGCGCAATCGACGTCGTCGCGGGCGAAATCGGTGAGCGCGTTGGTCGACAGCAGTTCGAGATCCCACTGCGGATTCGCCTCGATGAACCGTCCGATACGCGGCGTCACCCAGCGCGCCGCAAACGACGACAGCATCGACACGACCAGTCGCCGGTCGCGGTCGCCGGCGCGAATCTCGCGCGTTGCTTCCGCCAGCGAGATCAGCGCCGAGCGCACCTGTACGGCGTAACGGCGGCCGATATCGGTGAGCCGCACGCGCTTGCCATCGCGAGCGAAGAGCTTCACACCCAGCTCTTCTTCGAGGCCGCGAATCTGATGGCTGACCGCGCCGTGCGTGACGTACAGCTCGTCGGCGGCACGCGAAAAGCTCTCGTGACGGGCGGCGGCCTCAAAGGCCTTGATCGCGTTCAGTGCAGGCAGCTGGCGGAGGTCCATCGCAATTTTTCTCACATAAGGGTGAAAATTGATCGTTTGGCGTAAACCCTTGTCCCGTATAGGATTGTAGTCATGAAACGATTTTTGGCGAGGCCATCATGCGAGAAATTTCCTCTAGCATCACGTTTGAAATCGTAGCCGGTGAAACCGTTCCGATGAAGATTACGCGCAGCACGCGCCTGGCTGTTTCAGGCGGCGCGGTGTGGGTGACCCGCAGCGACGACGTCGAAGATTACTGGCTCGAACCCGGTAAGACGCTGCGTCTGCGGCGCGGCGAGCGGCTGTGGCTGTCCGTCGAGCGCGGCGAGCAGGCGCGCGTCGCGTTCCATGTGCCGACGCGGCCGGAACAAAAGGCGCTCAACTGGGCGGCGCGTGTCAGCGAACGTCTTGGCGCGTGGCTGCGTTCGGGATGGCGCACGGTCTGATCCCAGTTATTGCCCTCGTGGCCGGCGAGGCGCGCAGGATTTCGGTAAACTGCCGGAATCATGTGTGCCACGTCGGTTTCACCCGTCCCCGAGTCTTCGACTTCCATCCCGCCAGACGCCGCGCCGTCTGACGTCGCGGCGCAAAGCCACGCTGTACAGCCGGTGATCGTGCGCTGGCGCGGCTCGGAAGACTATCAGTCAAGCTTCGACGCGATGCGCGCGTTCACCGATTCGCGCACACCGGAAACGTCTGACGAAATCTGGCTCGTCGAACATCCTCCCGTTTTTACGCTTGGCCAGGCGGGCGACCCCGCGCATCTGCTCGCCGCCGACAGCGGCATTCCCCTCGTCAAGGTCGATCGTGGGGGCCAGATCACGTATCACGGTCCCGGTCAGGTGGTCGCCTATCTGTTGCTCGACCTGCGACGGCGCAAGCTGATGGTGCGCGAGCTGGTGACGCGGATCGAGCAGGCCGTGATCGACACACTCGCGGCGTATAATCTCGCCGGTGAACGCAAGGCGGGCGCGCCGGGCATCTATGTCGCGCCTGAGCAGCCGAACGCCGGATTGCACGCCGGCGCGAAGATCGCCGCGCTGGGCCTGAAAATCCGTAGCGGGTGCAGTTATCACGGCGTCAGCCTGAACGTGAAAATGGACCTGCAGCCGTTTCTCGCCATCAACCCGTGCGGTTACGCGGGGCTCGAAACAGTCGATATGGCGACGCTCGGCGTCGCGGCCGGCTGGGACGACGTAGCCCGAACCCTTGCAGCAAGCCTCATCGCCAACATCGACGGCATCCCCGCAGCCGTCGGCCTACCGCAGGCCGGTGCCATCACCGCCTGACTGGAACGAACGAATGACTGACGTTACCGCGAATCCCGCAGCCTCGAGTCCTGTCAACGCCGCCGCTCCGGCGCCGTACGACGCGACCGCCAAGCAGAAGGCGCAAGCCAAGACCGCGCGCATTCCGATCAAGATCGTTCCGATCGAAAAACTGAAGAAGCCCGACTGGATTCGCGTGAAGGCGGCGACGGGCAGTTCGCGTTTCTACGAGATCAAGCAGATTCTGCGCGAGCACAATTTGCATACGGTATGCGAGGAAGCGAGCTGCCCGAACATCGGCGAATGCTTCGGCAAGGGCACCGCGACGTTCATGATCATGGGCGACAAGTGCACACGCCGTTGCCCGTTCTGCGACGTCGGCCACGGCCGGCCCGACCCGCTCGATCCGGAAGAGCCGCTGAACCTTGCGCGCACGATCGCCGCGCTGAAGCTGAAGTACGTCGTGATTACGAGCGTCGACCGCGACGATCTGCGCGATGGTGGCGCGGCGCACTTTGTCGAGTGCATCGCGAAGACGCGCGAGCTGTCGCCGGAAACGCGCATCGAAATCCTGACGCCGGACTTCCGTGGCCGTCTTGATCGTGCGATCGGCATTCTGAATGCGGCTCCGCCCGATGTGATGAACCACAACCTCGAAACGGTGCCGCGTCTGTACAAGGAAGCGCGCCCGGGTTCGGACTATGCACATTCGCTGAAGCTGCTGAAGGATTTCAAGGCGCTGCATCCGGATGTCGCGACGAAGTCTGGTCTGATGGTCGGACTGGGCGAAACGGAAGAAGAGATTCTCCAGGTGATGCGCGATCTGCGCGAGCACAACGTCGATATGCTGACGATTGGGCAGTACCTGCAGCCTTCGGAGCACCATCTGCCCGTGCGTGCGTATGTGCACCCGGACACGTTCAAGATGTACGAGGAAGAAGCGTACAAGATGGGGTTCACGCATGCGGCTGTCGGCGCGATGGTGCGGTCGAGTTATCACGCGGATGTGCAGGCGCATGATGCCGGCGTAGTGTGAGGGTTGGGTTTGTCTTTTGTCTTTTGTCTTTCGGCAGATGCCGTCTGACCTGGAAATGCCCGCGCAAGCGGGCTTTTTTTTGTCTGCGACGTTGGGTGGTTTGCTTGTGTTTGCGCTGGCATCCGCGAATTGTTAGCGTGCTTCACGCGTTGCCCCTGTGCGGGGCGGCACCTACTTTTCTTTGCCACCGCCGCAAAGAAAAGTAGGCAAAAGAAAGCGGCTCACACCGCCAGCCCGTGTGTTTGCCTGAGGGCCCCCAACCGGTCTTACGCTTCACACGGCAACCACCTGACCGACGTCCGTTGCCAGCGCCCTTGCAGTGCGCCTCACCCGCTTCACGCTCCCGCACTACAGCACGCCGTGCCAGACAGTCCGCCGCCGCCCAGGTGGCAAACTGTGTGTAGGCCGCAGTACCTCACACCTCTCACTCCGGACCGATAGCGCAAGCGCCCCACCCTGTAGAAGCGCCAGGTTATACGTCGCGACAACCTGCACACAGTTTGCCACCTGGGCGGCATAGACCATTCGCTGCCGCGTGTGGGAGTATGGATATTTGAAGCGGATGAGGTGCACATTCAAAGCGTTGGTAACGAGCACTAACCAGGGCGCCGCCGTGTGAAGGGTGGGGACGTTGGGGGCCCGTGGATAGAAACACGTGCTGGCGGTGTGAGCCGCTTTCTTTTGCCTACTTTTCTTTGCGGCGGCAAAGAAAAGTAGGTGCCGCCCCGCACAGGGGCAACGCTAGCGGACCAAAGACACCACGCGGATGCCAGCACAAAAGCTAAAACACCAAAACCCCCCAGCACCCGCAGCCCCCCCTTTTGTTGCAAAGGCCACAAAAAAACAAAACGCACAAAATTACAACAACGCAAAACTATGCAACACTAGCCAACATGAGATCCGGACGCATGCGTCCAGCAGTAACGGCGCAGGCATTCCGGGCGATCGCGGAAGTCCTGAAGCGTCGTGCCTATGTTGATCCTGTTGAACTTGCTGTCGGGTGTGGCATTGCTGGTGTGGGGCACGCATATCGTGCGCACCGGCATTCTGCGCGTGTGGGGCGCCGATCTGCGCCGCGTGCTGGCGCGCAGCACCAATAGCCGCGCGAAGGCTTTCGCCGCAGGTGTCGGCGTCACCAGTCTCGTGCAGAGCAGCAATGCCACCGCAATGATCGTCACGTCGTTTGCGGCCCAAGGCATGCTGCCGCTCGCCAGCGGCCTCGCCATCATGCTCGGCGCGGATGTCGGCACGGCGCTAATGGCGCGCATTCTCACGCTCGATCTGTCGTGGCTCTCGCCGTTTCTGATCGTCTTCGGCGTGCCGCTCTTTCTCTCTCGCAAGCAGAACCGCCTCGGACAGGTCGGTCGCACATTGATCGGGCTGGGGCTGATTCTGCTGGCGCTGCACCTGATCGTCGAAACCGCGCAGCCGATGATGCACGGCGCCGGCGTGCGCGTCATGTTCGGCGCGCTGACGGGCGATACGATGCTCGACGCGCTGGTCGGCGCGACCTTTGCCATCATTTCCTATTCGAGTCTCGCGGCCGTGCTGCTGACGGCGACGCTCGCGTCGTCGGGTGTGATCTCGTTGAAGGTCGCGCTGTGTCTGGTGATCGGCGCGAATCTCGGCAGTGGACTGCTCGCGCTGGCGGGCACGGTCGCGCAGAACACGGCGGCGCGCCGGCTTGCGCTCGGCAGCCTCGCGTTCAAGCTCGCGGGCGCGCTGTTGATCCTGCCGTTCACATCGCTGCTCGCGCGTGGCTTGCCTGTCCTGATCAACAATCCCCGCGAATCCGTCGTGGGCTTCCATGTGATCTACAACACATTGCGCTGCTGCGCGTGCATGCCGCTGATCGATGCCGTCGCGCGCGCATGCCGCCGCCTGCTGCCCGAGCGGCCGGACCCGAACGGCCAGCTTCGTCCGATGCATCTCGACGCCGCGTCACTTTCGACCCCCGCGCTCGCGCTGTCGAATGCCGCGCGCGAGGTGCTGCGCATCGGCGATATCGTGCGGGCGATGCTCGACAACGTCTCGCATCTGATCCACCACAACGATCTGGCCAAGGCACGCGATACGATCCGCATGGACGACGACGTCGATCATCTCTATGCCGAAGTCAAAGCCTATCTCGCGCGCATTTCACGCGAGCAGCTCGACGATGCCGACAGCCGGCGCTGGACCGACATCATCGCGCTGACGATCAACCTCGAACACGCGGGCGACATCATCGAGCGCATCGTTACCGACATCGAGGAGAAGAAGATTGCGCACCGCCTGGCGTTTTCGGAAGAGGGCTTGAGCGAACTCGACGACTTGCATACGCGGCTGGTCGGCAACCTGCAACTGGGCATGTCGGTGTTCCTGAACAACGACCTGCGCTGCGCGGAGTTGCTGCTCGCCGAGAAAGAGCGCTTTCGCGATCTGGAGCGCGCGTATTCGTACAAGCATCTGGACCGGCTCGCGGGACAGACGTTGCGCAGCGTCGAAACAAGCGCGCTGCATCTCGACGTGATCAGCGACATGAAGCGGCTCAATTCGCTGTTCTGTTCGACGGCTTACCCGGTGCTCGACGCGGCAGGTGCGCTGCACGACACGCGCTTGCGCAAGCGCATGCATGAAGAGGTGCCCGCCGTGAGCGTGACGCAGCAAATGTGACGCGCCGCACACGCGACATCAGGCGAGTATCACCTTGCCCACTTTGCGCTTGAGTTGCGCGAACGCCGCGACTTCCGTTGCCTTGCGGTTGGTGATCAGCAAATCGATCTTTTCGGGCAGGCAGTAGGCGATGCGGCTGCGCTGGCCGATCTTGCTGTAGTCCGCGAGTATCACGACGCTGTCCGCGTTGGCAACCATCGCGCGCGCGACTTCTGTTTCCGCGCGGTCGTAGTTGCTGGCGCCATGCTTCGGATCGACGCCGACGGGCGAGAGCAGCGCGATATCCGCGCGATAGCGCTGGATATCGAGAATCGTCGTCTCGCCGGTGGTGGACAACGCGCGGTCGCTGATCGAGCCGCCCAGCAGAATCACTTCGTTTGCTGTGGAGTCGTCGCGTTTGTCCGGCGCGCCACGCATCTTCATCGCGACATCGATCGAGTTGGTAATGATGGTCAGGTTCGCGAGCTTCGCGAGTTCGTCGGCGAGTGCCGCCGTGGTCGTGCCAGCATCGATGAAAAGCGTTTGCCCGCTGGCGACCACGCCCGTCGCGGCCTTCGCGATGGCTTTCTTCGACTTTACGTGCGTCTGCGCGCGTTCGGAGATGGGCGCTTCGTCCGCGGGCTTGATCGCGCCGCCATGCACGCGGCGCAACTCGCCGAGCGCTTCGAGATCCAGCAGGTCGCGCCGCACGGTTTCGCGCGATACGCCCAGGTCCGCCATGATGCGCTCGGTGGACACGCGTTTGAGTGTCGAGAGCAGCGCGCGTATTCGTTGATGACGGTCTTCCTGCCACATGCGTAGGGTCCTCGCCTGTTCGTATTTAACGTTTTGCGTGCTGCGTTTCCGTATAAACCACTACCAACGGATTATGTCGACGCGATGTCAAAATGCATGACAGGCGGGTTGCATGTGTCCATTGCGGTTGTATTTTTTTGGGAGCTTGCAACTTTGGGTATTTGTATTTAGCCTTCGCATTTTGAGACATTCGCGCCCGATTTGAAACATCGCGAACAGCGCATTTTCGAAAACGAATTGAAATATCCGCTGTGCAATGTTCCTGGCAAGCGTGATGTCGCGCATTGACAAGCTTGCGTCGCTTCGCGCATGGAAGAGCATCCATTCGCGATCCTCAGAATAAGATACAACGGCGCACGCAGGCCGCAGTTCCATCAGATCTTTGTGAAGGCAAGCACGATGGGCAACGGGATCGATCAGGCATTAATCGCAGACTGGCCGTATCCACGGCTCGTCGCGCATCGCATCGGCGGCAAGCTCGCGCCGGAGAACACGCTCGCGGGCTTCGAGATGTGCGCGCGCTTCGGCTACAAGATGATCGAGTTCGACGCGAAGCTGTCTTCCGACGACCAGATTTTCCTGCTGCACGACGACGACCTGGACCGTACGACCAACGGCCACGGCCCGGCCGCGCAGCATACGTGGCATCAGCTGGCATCGCTCGACGCCGGCGCCTGGTTCGATCCGCGCTTCGCAGACGAACGGCTGCCGACACTCTCGCAGGTCGCGGCGCGCTGCACGAGTGAAGCGATTGCAGCAAACATTGAAATCAAGCCCTGTCCTGGCCGCGACGAAATCACGGGGCGTCTCGTCGCGCTCGCGGCCAAAGACCTGTGGCGCGCGCAGAAGCCGCTCCTGTCGTCGTTCTCATTCGAAGCATTGAAAGCCGCGCGCGACGCCGCGCCGTCGCTGCCGCGCGGCATGTTGTTCGAAGCGCTGCCCGACGACTGGCTCGCTATCGTGCGCGAGCTCGGGTGCGTATCGCTGCATGCCGACCACAAGCATCTGACGCAACAGAGCGTGCGCGCGATCCGCGATGCCGGCTTGCGCATGCTCGCGTACACGGTGAACGACCCGGCGCGCGCGCGTGAACTCGCGAAGTGGGGCGTTGACATGATTTGTACCGATCGCCTCGATATGATCGGCGCGGACGTCGTGAACTAGTCAAAAGGGTGCACACGCGCACATCGAAAGACGTCGACATGCAGTTTTCCTAACGTAGCAATTTTCGGCAGAGGATGAGAAAACTATGAAACCGACCACGTTGCGTTGTTTCATTTCGGCGTCGGCGCTGGCCGGCGTGGCCGCCGCGGGGAATGCCGTTGCAGCGCCGCCCGATGCGCTCGTCGCAGCGGCAAAGCAGGAAGGGCAACTGACCGTGATCGCGCTGCCGCATGACTGGTGCGGCTATGGTCCGATGATCGCGGACTTCCAGAAGAAGTACGGCATCAAGATCAACGAACTGAATCCCGATGCCGGTTCCGGCGACGAAGTCGAAGCGATCAAGGCGAACAAGGGCAACAAGGGTCCGCAGGCGCCCGACGTGATCGACGTGGGTCTGTCGTTCGGTCCGGCGGCGAAGGCCCAAGGTCTGCTGCAGCCGTACAAGGTGTCGACGTGGAAGTCGATTGCGAGCGAGAACAAGGATCCTGAAGGCTACTGGACGGGGGACTATTACGGCGTGCTGTCGTTCGAAGTGAACGCCGACATGATCGACAAGGTCCCGACCGACTGGGCTGATCTGCAAAAGTCCGACTACAAGAACGCCGTGTCGCTCGCAGGCGATCCGCGCTCGGCGAACCAGGCAATCCAGGGCGTGTATGCCGCTGGTCTTTCCGCCGCGAAGGGCGACGCGAGCAAGGCCGCGCAAGCCGGCCTCAAGTACTTCGCCGATCTGAACAAGAACGGCAACTTCGTACCCGTGATCGGCAAGGCCGCATCGCTCGCGCAAGGCACGACGCCGATCATCGTGCGCTGGGACTACAACGCGCTCGCCGATCGCGACACGCTGAAGGGCAACCCGAAGGTTCAAGTGGTCGTGCCGAAGACGGGCGTCGTCGCGGGCGTCTACGTGCAGGCGATCAGCGCTTACGCGCCGCATCCGAACGCCGCGAAGTTGTGGCTGGAATACCTGTACTCGGACGAAGGCCAGATCGGCTGGCTGACGGGCTATTGCCACCCGATCCGCTACAACGAACTCGTGTCGCAGAAGAAGGTACCGCAGGCGCTGCTCGACAAGCTGCCGCCCGCATCGGCATATAAGAACGCCGTGTTCCCGACGCTGCAGCAGCAGGACGCGACGAAGGAAGTCGTGACGAAGCAGTGGGACTCCGTGGTCGGCGCGAACGTCAAGTAAGCGCTGTGTGAAACGGCGGCCGGCGATCCGGCGATCCGGCGATGCGGGCCACGGTGCGTTACGAGGCCCGCATCGCGCGCCGGATGGCACGGCGAGACGAAGCGGTTGAGTTTGTTCGAGGATGAGTTATGAGCGCTTCATCGGAAGCCGGGCCGGGCGGTCAGGCGGACCTGCTGGTTCCGTCTGTGCCGCAACCCGCGCCGAAGGTCGACGGGCCGGGCAGGACGTCGCCCATCTGGACATGGATCGGCGTGCTGCCGTTCTTTATCTTCGCGCTGTTGTTCCTGATTCTGCCGACGGGCTTCCTGATGGTCGGCGCGTTCCAGGACGCGCAAGGCCACTTCACCTTCGCCAACATGCGCGAGCTGTTCCAGGAAGGCACGATGGACGCCTACTGGATCAGTTTCAAAGTGAGCGCGGCATCGGCGATCGGCGGCGCGGTGCTCGGCTCGCTGCTCGCGTGGGCGGCCGTGCACGGCAAGCTGCCAGGCTGGATTCGTCCGACGCTGCTGACGTTCTCCGGTGTCGCATCGAACTTCGCGGGCGTGCCGCTCGCGTTCGCGTTCATCTGCACGTTGGGACGCGTTGGTCTCGTGACGGTGCTGCTGAAGAAGTACGCGGACATCAATCTCTATTCGACGGGCTTCAGCATCCTGAGCTTCTGGGGCCTGACGATCACCTACCTGTATTTCCAGATTCCGTTGATGGTGCTGATCATCACGCCCGCGCTCGACGGTCTCAAGCGCGAATGGCGTGAAGCGTGCGATTGCCTCGGCGGCACGGCTTACCAGTATTGGCGCCATGTCGCGCTGCCCGTGCTGTGGCCGAGCGTACTCGGCGCGACGCTGCTGCTGTTCGCGAACTCGTTCGGCGCGGTGGCGACGGCGTACGCGTTGACGGGCAGTTCGCTGAACATCGTGACGATTCTGCTGTACGCGCAGATTCGCGGCGACGTGCTGCATAACCAGAACCTCGGCTATGCGCTCGCGCTCGGCATGATTCTCGTGACGGGGCTGTCGAACGGCGGCTATATCTGGCTGCGTTCGCGCGTGGAAAGGGGCCGTCGATGAACAAACAATCGCGCGTGGGAGCATGGACGGCGATGATCGTCGGTTCCCTGTACTTTTTGATTCCGCTGATCGCGACCTTCGAGTTCAGTCTGCGCATGCGGCGCGGCACGTATAGCTTCGACGCGTACAAGGTCGTGCTTGGCGATCCGCATTTTCAGGCGTCGTTCGGTTACTCGATTTTGATGGCGCTGCTGACGATCGTCGTCGGCGTGCTGCTCGTCGTGCCGACGGCGTACTGGGTGCAACTGCGTCTGCCGAAGCTGCGCGGCATCGTCGAGTTCATTACGCTGCTGCCGCTCGTCGTGCCTGCCATCGTGATCGTGTTCGGCTATCTGCGCATCTACAACAGCAGTTCGATTCTGCCGCTCACCGCAAATGAACGCGCGACCGATCTGCTGCTGGTGTTCGGCTACGTGACGCTGTCGCTCCCCTACATGTACCGTGCGGTCGATGCCGGCTTGCGCGCCGTCGATATCCGCTCGCTGACGGAAGCGGCCGAATGTCTCGGCGCCAACTGGCCGACCATTCTGTTCAAGGTGATCTTTCCGAATATCCGCTCGGGCATTCTGTCGGGCGCGTTTCTCACCTTTGCAGTCGTGATCGGCGAGTTCACGCTCGCGAGTCTGCTGGACCGGCCGGCTTTCGGTCCGTATCTGCAGTTGATCGGCGCGAACCGCGCGTATGAACCGTCGGCGCTCGCGATCATCGCGTTCGCGGTCACGTGGGCGTCGATGGGATTGATACAGGTGTTCGGCTCCGCGCGCATGCTCGCCGCGCAAAAACCCTGATGTTGAACTGAGGCATCGTCATGGCATTTCTTGAAATCGACAGTCTGCACAAGACGTTTGGCGCGAACACGGCGCTGCATCAGTTCGACATGAAGATCGAGCGCGGCGAGTTCATTACCTTTCTTGGGCCGTCGGGCTGCGGCAAGACGACGGTGCTGCGGATGATCGCCGGCTTCGAATCGCCGACGCGCGGCACGATCCGTCTCGACGGCCGTGACGTCACGCATCTGCGCACGCGGCAGCGCAAGGTCGGCATGGTGTTTCAGTCGTATGCGCTGTTTCCGAACATGACGGTCGCGGACAACATCGGCTTCGGGCTGAAGATCGCGCATCGTCCGCAAAGCGAGATCAAGCAGCGCGTCGATGAGATGCTGCAACTGATCAAACTGCCGCATCTGGGCGAGCGGTATCCGTGGCAACTATCGGGCGGCCAGCAGCAGCGCGTCGCGCTGGCGCGCGCGCTCGCGGGCAAGCCGCAAGTGCTGCTGCTCGACGAGCCGCTGTCGGCCCTCGACGCGAAGATCCGCATTTCGCTGCGGCAGGACATTCGCGCGCTGCAGCGCGAACTCGGCATCACGTCGATCTTCGTCACGCACGATCAGGAAGAAGCGCTGTCGATTTCCGATCGCATCGTCGTGATGAACGAAGGCCGGGTCGAGCAGGTCGGCACGCCGCTCGAAATCTACAACTATCCGCGCACGCGTTTCGTTGCGTCGTTCGTCGGTACGCTGAACATCCTGTCCGGGCATGTGGTCGATCCGGCCACGGGCCGCATGGCCGTCGACGGCCAGGAACTGCATACCACGCAGTCGCTGTCCGCCGACGACACCGGCAAGAAACGCATGCTCGCGCTGCGTCCCGAAGCGATCGTGCTGGAACCGCCCGTTGCGGGCCGCAACACGCTGACGGCGACTGTCGAAGAGGTGAGCTTTCTCGGCGCGATCGTGCGCATCCGCACCCGCGTGAAAGACGAAGTGATTTCGCTCGATGTCTTCAACGATCCGAATCGCCGTTTGCCGGAGCGCGGTCAGCCAGTGGCGCTCGGTTTCTCGCACGAGAACCTGCTCGTGCTCGAAGAAGGCGCTCAGGGTTAGCCCTGGGTTTGCTGGATAAGGGCGTTCGGGTTTCCGGACGCCTGGATTCCGGATTTCCGGAAACCCGGAAGTCTGCGCGCATCATCGCGTCAGAATTTTCTTAAAAATCAGCGCACTATGTCTGTTATGCGCGCTGGCATCGACCTTGCAAAAAGAAAGCGAGGCCGCAAAGGCCCGTCAACTACAACGCATGGAGACAACGATGCTCAAGTTCCCGTTCTGGTCCCTCTGATTTCGTCGTCTGTACGCGGCTCTGTCTGCGCGCACGACGCACGTCGATTCGTTCGTCCATGCGATGCGTGGCCAGCCTCCGGTCCACCCAAGCCTTACTCCATTGCAGGAACACCATCGTGAAGAAACCTTTCTATAAAGTCCTCTACGTGCAGGTGATCGTCGCGATCATCATCGGCATTGCACTCGGACACTTCTATCCCGCCCTCGCCACCGACATGAAGCCGCTCGGCGACGGGTTCATCAAGCTCATCAAGATGGTGATCGGCCCGATCATCTTCTGCACCGTGGTGACGGGTATCGCGGGCATGGAAGACATGAAGAAGGTCGGGCGCGTCGGCGGCAAGGCGCTGCTGTACTTCGAAATCGTGTCGACGTTCGCACTCGTGCTCGGCCTCGCGGCCACGCACCTGCTGAAGCCGGGCGTCGGCTTCAACATCGACCCGGCCACGCTCGACGGCAAGGCTGTCGCATCGTACGCCGCGAAGGCGCACGGCCAGACGACCGTCGATTTCTTCATGCACATCATTCCGGACACGCTGTCGTCGGCGTTCGCGCAGGGTGAAATCCTGCAGATCCTGCTGATCGCGCTGCTGTTCGGCGCGGTGCTGGCAACGGCAGGCGACAAGGGCAAGCCGGTGGTGAACTTCATCGAAAGCCTGTCGCACATCCTGTTCGGCATCGTGAAGATCATCACGAAGCTGGCGCCGATCGGCGCGTTCGGCGCGATGGCGTTCACGATCGGCAAGTACGGCATCGGCTCGCTGGTTCCGATGCTCAAGCTGATCGGTACGTTCTATCTGACGTCGATCGTGTTCGTGGTCGTCGTGCTCGGCATCATTGCGCGCATGGTCGGCTTCAACATCCTGCGCTTCGTCGCGTACATCAAGGAAGAAATGCTGATCGTGCTGGGCACGAGCTCGTCGGAAGCCGCACTGCCGCAACTGATGCTGAAGCTCGAAAAGCTCGGCTGCTCGCGCTCGGTGGTGGGCCTCGTCGTGCCGACGGGTTACTCGTTCAATCTCGATGGCACGAACATCTACATGACGATGGCCGTGCTCTTCATCGCGCAGGCAACCAACACCGACCTCTCGTGGGGCCAGCAGTTGACGCTGCTCGCGGTGACGATGCTGACGTCGAAGGGCGCAAGCGGCGTGACGGGCGCAGGCTTCATCACGCTCGCAGCGACGCTCGCCGTCGTGCCGACCATTCCGCTGTCGGGCATGGTGCTGATTCTCGGTATCGACCGCTTCATGAGCGAATGCCGCGCGCTGACGAACATCGTCGGCAACGGCGTGGCGACGATCGTCGTGTCGGCATGGGAAAAGGAACTGGACCGGGCGAAGCTGCGCAGCGAGATGCGCCGCGATGTGTCGGTCAGCGAAGCGGCTGAGGTCTGAGCCATGAAAGCGGCGCCGCGGCAACACGGCGCGGCGCCGCATGTAACGCAGGCGCCGTCCGCGCAGACACAAGCGCGTGCGGCAGCCGAAGCGCTCGACGAGTTCGACGCGTTCGGCGATGAGGAGCGATATGCCACAATAGGCGATCCTCATCGAACGACTCCCGCCATCGTGACGCGCCGCCTGTTGATCCTGTTCGCGCTCGTCGCCGGGCTCGTGGCGGCCTGCGGACTCACGTGGACCATCACGTGGCAGCACGGCATCGATACGCTGCGGCGCAATGCCGCCGTGCGTGCGGACCGCACGACAGCCGCCCTCAAGAGCACGCTCGAACGCTACGAGTCGCTTCCCTATCTGCTCGGCGAACATCCCATCGTGCAGGACGCGCTCGCGTCACCGGATGCGGACAACGTCGCGCGCGCCAATCAATATCTCGAAGACCTCAATCGTCGTGCCCGTGCGAATGTCGCGTACATCGTCACTGCATCGGGCCGCTGCGTCGCGGCGAGCAACTGGAATCAGCCCGACAGCTTCATCGGCCAGGAGTATCTGTTCCGGCCGTATTTCGTCGAGGCGGTGAAGGGCAAGGTCGGGCGCTTCTTCGGCATCGGCACGACTTCGCTCGATCCCGGCTACTACATCTCGCAACCGGTGCGCCGCGACGGCAAGATCGTCGGCGTCGCGGTCGTCAAGCTGAATCTCGAATGGTTCCAGGGCGCGGACGCGTCGGAGCCGCTCATCGTCACGGACGATCATGGCGTGATCTTTCTGTCGTCGGTGCCTGCGTGGAAGTACCACACGGTCAAGCCGCTCACCAGCGACGTGATCGCGTCGATCTTCGACACGCGCCAGTACGCGCGCCAGCCGATCGCGCCGCTGCCGATGTCGGTGGTGCGCACGCTCGAAGGCGGCGCGCAGATCGTGCGCATCGGCGGCGGGCGCAGCGGGAACTATGCGGCGCCGCGTTTTCTGGCGTCTCAGCGCACGCTCGGCGAGCCGGATTGGCGTCTCATCACGATGGCGCCCATCGATCCCGTCAACGCCGACGCGCGTTATGCGACGATCGTGACGGGCTTCGGCTATGTCTCGCTGTGTCTGTTGCTGTTCTACTGGCGCATGCGCCGCGCGCGCGTGCGCGAAGTGATGCGCAGCCGCGCGCTCTTGCAGAAGGCGTATGCGGAACTCAACCAGCGCGTCGCCGAGCGTACGGCTGATCTGTCGCAGGCGAACGAGCAGTTGACGAAGGAAGTGAGCGAGCGCACGCGCGCCGAGCAGGAACTGCGCGCCGCGCACGACGAACTGATTCAGGCGAGCAAGCTCGCCGCACTCGGACAGATGGCGGCGGGCATCACGCACGAGTTGAACCAGCCGCTTGCCGCGTTGCGCGGCTTCTCTGACAACACGCGTGTGTTTCTCGAACGCGGTGATCATGAGTCGGCGAAGGAAAACCTCGAAGCGATCGCCGCGCTCACCGAGCGCATGGGCAAGATAACGAACCAGTTGAAGCTGTTCGTCGGCCGTGCGCGGCCTCGCAATGCGCGTGCAGGCGTGGCGCGCGCGCTGCGCAATGTGCTGGCGCTGCTGCAGAAACGCTTGCAGGGCGTGACGGTCGAGGTATCGTTGATCGACGAAGGCGCGGCACCCGTTCGCTTCAATCTCGACAGCGACGACCCGAAGCTCGTCGCGCATTGCGATGATCTGCGGCTCGAACAGGTGCTGATCAATCTGCTCGGCAACGCGCTCGACGCGGTGGTGGGCACACCCGCGCCGCGCATCGCGATCGACGTGCAAACGTCGCAGGAATCGCTCGCGATCATCGTGAGCGACAATGGTCCCGGCATTCCCGACGACGTGTTGCCGCATCTCTTCGAGCCGTTCTTCACGACGAAGGAAATGGGCCAGGGGCTCGGGTTGGGTCTGGCGATCTGCTCGTCGATTGCACGGGATTGTGGCGGCTCGCTCGTCGCGCGCAACAACGCACAAGGCGGCGCCGAGTTCATGCTGACGCTGCGCCGCGCGCGGGCGCAGGCAACTGATATCGCGGGCTCCGTCACGACGGGCTCGTGATTCAAAGCGTATTCAAGGCGTGGGAAACACAATGAACAAGGGCTTGCAGGTCCTCTACATCGAAGACGACGAACTCGTGCGGCGCGCGAGCGTGCAAAGCCTGCAACTCGCAGGGTTCGAAGTGGTCGGGCATGCGTCGGTGGAATCGGCGGCGAAGCTGATCAACGCGGAGTTTTCCGGCGTGATCGTCAGCGATATTCGCCTGCCCGGCGCAAGCGGCCTCGATCTGCTCGCGCAATGCCGCGAGCGCGCGCCCGACGTGCCCATCATTCTCGTCACGGGTCACGGCGATATTTCGATGGCCGTGCAGGCGATGCGCGATGGCGCATACGACTTCATCGAAAAGCCGTTTCCTTCCGAGCGTCTGATCGAAACGGTGCGCCGCGCGCTGGAGCGTCGCACGCTGGTGCTCGAAAATCTCGCGCTGCGCCGCGAACTGGCGGAACAGGGGACGCTTGCGCCGCGCATCATCGGACGCAGTCTCGCCATCGAGCAGGTGCGCAAGCTGATCGCGAACGTCGCGCCGACGGATGCCTCGGTGCTGATCAACGGCGATACGGGCGCGGGCAAGGAGCTGATCGCACGCAGCCTGCATGAGCTGTCGCCGCGCCGGGACAAGCCGTTTCTCGCGGTGAACTGCGGCGCGCTGCCGGAGCCGATGTTCGAGTCGGAGATGTTCGGCTATGAACCGGGCGCGTTTACGGGCGCGGCGAAGCGGCGCATCGGCAAGCTCGAGCATGCTTCGGGCGGTACGCTGTTTCTCGATGAAATCGAAAGCATGCCGCTCGCGTTGCAGGTCAAGCTGCTGCGCGTGTTGCAGGATGGCGTGCTCGAGCGGCTCGGGTCGAACCAGCCGATACGCGTCGATTGCCGCATCATCGCGGCAGCGAAGGGCGACATGACCGACCATGTTGCGTCCGGCACGTTCCGGCGCGATCTGCTGTACCGGCTCAACGTGGTGACGATCGCGCTGCCGCCGCTGTCCGAACGGCGCGAAGACATCGTGCCGCTGTTCGAGCATTTCCTTCTCGACGCGGCCGTGCGCTATCAGCGTCCCGCGCCGATTCTCACCGACCGTCAACGTACGAACCTGATGCAACGCGAATGGCCCGGCAACGTGCGCGAGTTGCGCAACGCGGCGGATCGCTTCGTGCTCGGCGTCGGCGACGACACGGTCGCGGCGCCCGTCGACGATGCGCTGACGTCGATCACGCAGCCGCTGAAGGAGCGCGTCGAGCAGTTCGAGCGCGCGGTGATCGCCGAAGCGCTGGAGCAGACGGGCGGCGCGGTCGCGGTGGCGGCGGACAGGCTGCAGGTCGGCAAGGCGACGCTCTACGAGAAGATCAAGCGCTATGGCTTGGCGGCGCGTGGGGAAAGCGAGAGGTGAAGCTGGAGTGAGGAACTGCTGACGGCGGGTGCGCTGCGAAGATTCCAGCGCGACGCCCGCCGCAGAAGAGAGACGTTCGGGCGATCAGGTCGTGCCGAGCGCCTTGGCCAGCAACTGGTCGAGTTCCGCGAACTGCGGCTCGCCGACATAGCGCTTCAGCACCTTGCCGTTGCGATCGATCACGAACGTGGTCGGCGTGAGCTGCACGTTGCCGAACTGCTTCGCAGCCGTTCCGTCGTCCATCGCGACCTTGAAAGGCAGACGGCGTGTTTCCGTGTAGTTGGTCACGTACATCGGCGCGTCATAGCTCATCGCGACCGCGACGAACTCGAGCCCCTTGTCCTTGAAGCGGTTGTACGTCTGGACCATCTGCGGCATTTCCTTCATGCAGGTGTCGCAACTCGTCGCCCAGAAGTTGACGAGGTACACCTTGCCTTTCAGATCGGCCGTCGACACTTTCTGGCCGGACAGCAGCGTGAACGTCGCGTCGGGCACGTGCTGCTGGCTGCCGAACGCGAAGTAGCCCGCAACGGCGATCGCGCCTGCGACGACGGCGGCAGCGATATAGCGAATCGGGCTTGAACGCCGGGAAACGTTGGTTTGGCTCATGAACGGACCTCGGGGGAACGCGTGGAACACACGTCTTGAGGCGCTTGGAAGCTGCGAGAACAGCAGCGGAAACGGGCGCCCCGGATACTGTCTCATATTGTACCGGCAATCTTGTGACGCAGTTGGCGGCGCGGTTAAGCCGCGAATAACGTCCGATAATGATGCTTTCCGTCACGCCAATTCATTCGCCGCGTCATGCTCCGTTCCGCTCTCCGTTCGTTCGTCCGCCGTCGCGTTGTGTCGTCTGTCCCCTTCCGTCCGCTGATCGCAAAGGCCGTCGTCGTGCTGTCGGCAGGCTGGCTGCTGGCCGCCTGCTCGCCAACCTACGACTGGCGCACGATCATGAACAACGACAACGGCTACACGGTCGATCTGCCCGCCAAGCCGACCACCGACCAGCGGCAGATCGACATCGGCGGGACGCCGATGAACATGTCGATGCAGATCGCCGAGGCGGATCACGCGGTATTCGCGGTCGGCACCGTGATGCTGCCGAGCGACGATCCGCAGGTGCAGCGCACCGCGCTCGACTATCTGCGCTCGGGCCTCGCGCACAACCTCGGCTCGGCGCCCGACGCCCACGTGACGGCGATTCCGCTCGCAGCAGGCGGCGAGGTCCAGGGGCTGGAAATGACGTTCAGCGGCAAAGCGGGGCCAAAACAGGAAACGCGGATCATGCACGCGCGCCTGGTCGCGAAGGGGCGACATGTATATCAGGCGGCCGTAATTGCGAGCAAGGAACCGCCGCCGGAACAAGTCGAGCAATTCTTCGGATCGTTCAAACTTTACTGATTTGGGGTCATACAGCAGCGCGGCGCGCACCCGTCGGAGTGAATGTCCCTTCGCAAAAAAGTTCGCTAATCTCGCGTTTACACGGGACTTTTTTTGTTACCCACAGGATCTGTGGATAACTTTGTTAGTAACTCTGTGCGGTAGGCCGCAAATGCCCATTGGGCGGGCGGGTTGCCACTTTGCCCTGAATCTTGGCATTTTGAAAAAGCCAATAAAATCAAAGGCATTCGAGAAATGTCTCACAACAGGCTTTCAGTTGTATCAAAATCTGTCGCGCAGGCGAAAATGTGCATAAGTCAAGTCTTGACACGCATTTTTTGTCGCCCGCAGCTTTTACTGCGCGCCGAATGCCCGCCGATACTGGACCGCTTCGGAGACCTGCGCGGCGTTCGGGACATCGTTGCCCGCCAGGTCAGCAATGGTTCTCGCCACTTTCAGCACGCGGTAGTAAGCGCGTGCTGACCAGCCAAAGCGCTCGCCCGCTTCGCGCAGCAGACGCTCGCCCTCGTCGTCGGGCCGGCAGACTGCGTCGACTTCCCGGCCGCTGAGTTCGCGGTTCGTCTTGCCTTGCCGCTGGAGCTGGCGATTGCGCGCGGCTTCGACCCGTTGCGCGATTGGGGCGCTTGGTTCGCCGGAAACCGTCGAGCGAGCCGACAGCTCCGCTGGCGACAGCGCGGGAATCTCGATCTGAATGTCGATACGATCCAGCAGCGGCCCCGACAGCTTGCGCATGTAGCGCGTGGCCACTTCCGGCGTGCAACGGCAGCGCCCGCCTGGATCGCCGCGCCAGCCGCACGGACAGGGGTTCATCGCGGCGATCAACTGGCATGCGGCTGGAAAGTCAGCCTGGAGCGCGGCGCGCGAGATCGTGATGCGGCCGTTTTCCAGCGGTTCGCGCAGATTTTCGAGCACGTGCCGGTCGAATTCAGGGAGTTCATCGAGAAACAGCACGCCGAGATGCGCGAGCGTGATCTCGCCCGGCTGCGGCGGATTCCGTCCGCCGACCAGCGCCGCGGCGCTCGACGAATGGTGAGGTGCGCGAAACGGCCTTTGCCGCCACTGCGCAGGCGTGAATCCAATGGCGCTCGCCGAGAGCAACGCGGCGGATGTCAGCGCTTCGTCGTCTGTCATCGACGGCAAAACGCCGGGCAGGCGCGCTGCGAGCATCGACTTGCCCGCGCCCGGCGGGCCGATCATCAGCATGTGATGGCCGCCCGCTGCCGCCACTTCGAGCGCGCGCCGGGCGCCGCGCTGGCCGATGACGTCGGCCATGTCGGGCGGCGCGGCCCGCAGATTGTCCGATAAGGTCGCCGCCTCGACGGGATAAAGCCGTGCGTCCGCGTCGCCCGCCAGATGCGCGCACAGCGATGGCAGATCCGTCGCGCCATACACGGCGACGCCGGGCACGAGCGCCGCCTCTTTCGCGCTGGCAAGCGGCAAGTAGAGTTCCGGCGTACGGGTGCTCGCGTCTTCCGGCGTACCGGACGAAGCATCGGGGTAGGACTGATGGCCGCGCGCCGTGCCGCACGCCATCGCGAACGCGCCGCGCATCGGACGCAGCGCGCCTGTCAGTGAGAGTTCTCCTGCAAATTCCCGGTGCGCCAGCGACTCGACGGGAATCTGGCCACTCGCGGCCAGAATGCCGAGCGCGATGGGCAAATCGAAACGGCCGGACTCCTTCGGGAGATCGGCGGGCGCCAGATTCACCGTGATGCGACGTACGGGAAAGTCGAGACCGCAATTGAGCAGCGCCGCGCGCACACGCTCGCGGCTTTCGCGCACTTCGAGATCGGGGAGTCCGACGATGGAAAAAGAGGGAAGTCCGTTGGCGAGGTGAACCTCGACGGTAACTTCGGGCGCGCGGCCAGCGGCCGGCGCGCGACTGCGCACCACGGCAAGCGACATGTTGTCTCCCGTCCCGACGCGCCCACGGGGCGCGTTCACCTTAAAGCGCTAATGACGTCACGGGCCGCTTGCCTGTGATGTGCAGATCAGAAGGGCGTGCTCAGGACGATTGGCTGACGGGCAGCTTCTGCTCGAGCTCGGCGACGCGCCGTTCCAGTTCCTCGAGCCGGGCGCGCGTGCGCACGAGCACTTGCGTCTGCGTGTCGAATTCCTCGCGCGTCACCAGGTCGAGCTTCGAAAAGCCTTGCGACAGCATTGCGCGCACATTGCGTTCGACATCTTTGGCCGGCGAGTTTTTGAACAACTCGGAAACCTTGGCCTGAAAGTCATTGAAGACGTCGTTTGGTTGTTTCATTTCATTCCCCTTGATTGCACAAAAAATGTGCATGTGATGTTACGCGCGTGCCTCGTAACACTGAATGATCGTTTCTGGTGCATGCTCCCCGGTCACCCGCTACAACATGGGCGCCTTTGGTGCGCACGCCTGTGGTCCAAGCCTGCAAACACTCTAGCAACGATCCCGATAGCGCGCCAGCGTGCCCGCCCTGAACTGGCCATCCGGACAAGAAAACGCGCAAAGCCTTGTGCCACAAGCGCCGGCGGGAGTCTGCCACAAACATGGCATGGACGTTGCTGTTACTGCCCCGCGCACCGGCGGGACGCCGTCTGGAGAAGCGCCATTGCTAGGGGTTTCGGGGGAGTTGCCGAAAGCAGGGCGCAAGGCAAATGCAAGTCACGCAAACGGGTTGAGTCACTACAGCGAGGATTTCATGAAACTCATTACCGCAATCATCAAGCCTTTCAAGCTCGATGAGGCGCGCGAAGCCCTGTCGGCCATCGGCGTCTCGGGGATCACGGTGACAGAAGTCAAAGGGTTTGGTCGTCAGAAGGGCCACACGGAGTTGTATCGGGGAGCCGAGTACGTCGTCGACTTTCTGCCGAAGGTGAAGATCGAGGCTGCGGTGTCGGACGACATCGTCGACCAGGCGATCGAAGCCCTCGAGCGCGCGGCGCGTACGGGCAAGATCGGCGACGGCAAGATCTTCGTCACGCCGATCGAACAGGTGATTCGGATTCGCACCGGCGAGACCGGCGCGGACGCACTGTAAAAAACAGCGACAAGAGGAAACTGAAGATGCGTAAATTATTGATGTCCCTGCTGATGGCCGGCTCGCTGCTGACGGTCGGCATCGGCGCTGCCCTCGCGGACGACGCGTCGGCTCCCGCCGCGGCTTCCGCCCCGGACACGACGGCGAGCGCGCCGGCTGCGTCGGATGCAGCAGCAGCGCCCGCTGCGAGCGCCCCTGCTGCCGACGCTTCGGCCGCACCCGCCGCCAGCGCGCCCGCTGACGCATCGGCAGCGGCTGCTGCTTCGGATGCCGCACCCGCCGCGCCGACCGCGCCGTTCTCGGTCGACTCATCGAAGATCAGCTCGGGCGATACCGCCTGGATGCTGACCTCCACGGCTCTCGTGCTGTTCATGACGATCCCCGGTCTCGCGCTCTTCTACGCCGGCATGGTCCGCAAGAAGAACGTGCTCGCCACGGTGATGCAGAGCTTCGCGATCACCTGCATCGTGACGGTGATCTGGACCGTGGTCGGCTACAGCCTCGCGTTCACGCCGGGCGGCTCGTTCATCGGCGGCTTCTCGCGCGTGTTCATGTCGGGCATGAACTACATCAAGGGCGACAAGGCCACGACGCTGACCGTCAGCCACCTCGCGCAGACGATCCCGGAATCGGTCTACTTCGTCTATCAGATGACGTTCGCGATCATCACGCCGGCACTGATTACGGGCGCATTCGCCGACCGCATGAAGTTCTCCGCGATGCTGATTTTCATGACGCTGTGGTCGATCATCGTCTACTCGCCGATCGCGCACATGGTCTGGGAACCGACGGGCTGGCTGGCTAGCGCAGGCATCCTCGACTTCGCAGGCGGCACGGTGGTGCACATCAACGCCGGTATCGCAGGTCTGGTCTGCTGTCTCGTGCTCGGCAAGCGCACGGGCTACGGCAAGGACTCGATGGCCCCGCACAACCTCGTGCTGACGATGATCGGTGGTTCGATGCTGTGGGTGGGCTGGTTCGGTTTCAACGCGGGTTCGGCAGTCGCCGCTGACGGCCGTGCCGGTTTCGCGATGATGACGACGCAAGTTGCAACGGCCATGGCCGCACTCGGCTGGATGTTCGCTGAATGGATCGCCAAGGGTAAGCCGTCGGTGCTCGGCATCGTGTCGGGCGCAGTGGCAGGTCTGGTTGCGATTACGCCGGCTTCGGGCTTCGTGGGTGTTGGCGGCGCGCTGGCAATCGGTCTGATCGCAGGCGTGGTGTGCTTCTGGTCGGCAACGTGGCTCAAGCACAAGATGGGCTACGACGACTCGCTCGACGCGTTCGGCGTGCACTGCATCGGCGGTATCGTGGGCGCATTGCTGACGGGCGTGTTCGCGGTCAAGGACATCGGCGGCGCGGACGGCAGCCTGCTGCTGCAAGCCAAGGGTGTCGTCACGACGCTCGTGTACAGCGGCGTGATCAGCTTCATCCTGCTGAAGATCATCGACGTGACGATCGGCCTGCGCGTGACGGAAGAGGAAGAACGCGAAGGTCTGGACGTGATCCTGCACGGCGAACACGTCGAGTAACAGGTCCAGCAAACCCGGATTTCCCCGGCGACGGGGTCACGAAAGGTTGGATAAAGGTACAAGCACAGCGACTTTGGCCCGCCTTCATGGCGGGCTTTTTTCATGCCGCGGCGGATCGCCGCAGCACGCTTCAATCTTGTCTCACAAACAGCAGATTTTCCGGCTATCGTTCCTATAGGGAGAATGCATCCACCCATAACTTGCGAATGGAGAAAGCGCCCCCAAATGGGCAAAGCATTTGCTCTACAATCTTTTTTCTCCAGTCTGCGAGTGATCAATGGTTCCGCATTTAGTCACGGCGTTAAACGGCCCGCTGCTCGATCTCGAGCGGAAGATCCTCGACGCCACGCCCGCCATCGAACGCTGGTTCCGTCTCGAATGGCAGGAGCATACGCCGCCGTTCTATTGCTCGGTCGATCTGCGTAACGCCGGTTTCAAGCTCGCGCCCGTGGATACCAACCTGTTCCCCGGCGCGTTCAACAACCTGCCGCAAGAAACGTTGCCGCTTGCCGTGCAGGCAGCCATGGCGTCGATCGAGAAGATCTGCCCGGACGCGAAGAACCTGCTCGTGATTCCCGAGCGTCACACGCGCAACGCGTTTTACCTGGAGAATGTCGCGCGGCTCGCGACGATCATGCGTCAGGCGGGCCTGAACGTCCGCTTCGGCACGCTCGACGAGAGCATCGTCGGGCCGGTGACGATCGCGCTGTCGGACGGGCAGAAGATCGTGCTGGAGCCGCTGGAGCGCTCGGCGCGCCGGATCGGCCTGAAGAATTTCGATCCCTGCTCGATTCTGCTGAACAACGACCTGTCGGGCGGCATTCCGCCCGTGCTCGAAAATCTGCACGAGCAGTATCTGCTGCCGCCGTTGCATGCGGGCTGGGCCGTGCGCCGCAAGTCCACTCACTTCTCGTGCTACGACGACGTCGCGAAGAAGTTCGCGAAGATGGTCGAGATCGACCCGTGGATGATCAATCCGTATTTCGCGCATGTCGAAGGCGTCGATTTCGAGGCGCGGACGGGCGAGGAAGCGCTGGCCGACGCGATCGACGGCGTGCTCAAGAAGATCGCGAAGAAATATCGCGAGTACGGTATTTCGGAGCGGCCGTATGTCGTCATCAAGTCGGACGCGGGCACCTACGGGATGGGCGTGATGACGGTGCACGACGCGTCGGAAGTGGCCGCGCTCACCAAGCGCGAGCGCACCCGCATGTCGACCACCAAGGAAGGTCTCGACGTGCACGACATGATCGTGCAGGAAGGCGTCTATACGTTCGAGCGCATCGGCGAGGAAGTGGCCGAGCCCGTGGTGTACATGATCGACCGGTATGTGGTGGGCGGCTTCTACCGCGTGCACGGCAGCCGCGAACGCGACCAGAACCTGAACGCACCCGGCATGCATTTCGTGCCGCTCGGCTTCGAGCACACGGCTCTGCCGGATGCGCATGCGAAGCCGGGCGCCGCGCCGCCGAACCGCTTCTACATGTACGGCGTGGTGGGGCGGCTGGGGCTGCTGGCGGCGTCGGTAGAACTGGAAAAGACCGATCCCGAGGCGATCCAGGTCTGACCCTGCCGGCTGCCGCACAGGCACCCTGCAAGCACACGGAGCGCGCTCGCGGTAGGCTGACGCTCCCGCCGCGTCGAACGCGGCAGCATTTGCAGGCGGATGCGCCCTGTCAGCGTGTCCGCCTTACGCTATAACGAACAATGTGTGGCCCGCGAGGGCGCCTCAGGAACTCCATGGACATTCTCTTCATCGCCGACCCGCTTTCCCGCTTCAAGATCTACAAGGATTCGACCTACGCGATGATGGCCGAGGCCGCAAGGCGCGGTCATACGCTGTACGCGTGCGAGCCGCAGCATCTGGCGTGGACGGGTAGCGGCGTCGAGGCGAACGTGTACCGCTTCGAGATCGTCGGCGATCAGGCGGACGGTCATCGCGATGTATGGTACGAAGCGCAACCCGTCGAGCCGCGCGCGCTGCCGAGCTTCGGCGCGGTGCTGATGCGCAAGGATCCGCCGTTCGACATGGAATATGTGACGTCGACGTGGCTGCTTGAACTGGCCGAGCGCGCGGGCGCACGCATCTTCAACAAGCCGCAGGCGATCCGCGATCACTCGGAAAAGATGGCGATCGGCGAGTTTCCGCAATTCGTCGCGCCCACGCTGGTCACGCGCGATCCGGCGCGTCTGCGTGCTTTCCACGCCGAACACGGCGACGTGATCCTCAAGCCGCTCGACGGCATGGGCGGCATGGGCGTGTTCCGCGTGAAGGCGGACGGCATGAATCTCGGCTCGATCGTCGAGATGCTGAGCCACGACGGCGCGCGTTCGGTGATGGCGCAGAAGTTCATCCCCGAGATCAAGACGGGCGACAAGCGCATTCTGCTGATCGGCGGTGAACCGGTGCCGTATTCGCTCGCGCGCATTCCGCAGGGCAACGAGGTGCGCGGCAACCTCGCGGCGGGCGGCCTGGGTGTGGCGCAGCCGTTGACGGCGCGCGACCGCGAGATCGCCGAAACGCTCGGGCCGGTGCTGAAGGCGCGCGGCCTGCTGCTGGTCGGACTGGATGCGATCGGCGACTGGCTGACGGAAGTGAACGTGACGAGCCCGACCTGTTTCCGCGAGATCATGGATCAGACGGGTTTCGATGTAGCGGCAATGTTCATCGACGCGCTAGAGACAGCCGTCGGTTGAAGCGGCGCGGGTGCGCCGCCATGTTCTGCTTAGGAATTTGCGCTGTCTGCCAGCCAAGCGAGAAAAGGCCGAAAGCGCGAAAATGAGGCTGTTACAATGCCCGCTCCCCTGAAAGCGGCCCGCGAGGGCCCACGCGATCCGGCCCCTTGGCGACCGGTTCTCAGGCGAGTTCGATGGCCTGTTTTTCCTCTTCACCGCGTCTGCGCCGTTGTTTTGGCTGCCAGACAGTGGAACGGATACACGGCCGCGATTTTCGGGCGGTTCTCTGTAGCAAGGCTGACATGGCAGGCATTCTGATCATTGCGCACGCTCCCTTCGCCTCCGCGCTTCGCGAGTGTGTCTCTCACATTTACGGCGGCTTGCCCGCCCGCATCGGCGTCATCGACGTATCGGCGGATTGCGATCCCGCCCAGGTCGTGGCGTTCGCGCATGCGGAGGTCGACAGGCTTAGGGAAGAAAACGGCGCGCTGGTGCTGACGGACATGTTCGGCGCGACGCCGGCGAACATCGCGGGCCGGCTCGCGTCGATCCCGGATGTGCGCGTGCTGGCAGGCGTGAATCTGCCGATGCTCGTGCGCGCGGTCTGCTATCGCGCGACGCCGCTCGACGTGCTCGTCGACAAGGCGCTGGCAGGCGCGACCAAAGGTGTTCATGCCGTCGGCCCGGCGGCGCTGGCAACGGCGAACGCGGACGGCTGCATTCCCGCGTCGCCTGCGGATAAAGTGCTTGCGGAAACCTGTAAGGCGAGCGCGGAGACTAGCTGCAACCGGAACGACGCATGAGCGTCGCGCGACAGATTTCTGTTTTACCTCGATAACATCAACACACCAGCGCATCGGACCAACACATGCTGCAACAGGAAACGACTATCGTGAACAAGCTGGGGCTGCACGCACGCGCGTCGGCCAAACTCACGCAACTCGCCGCTAACTTTCAGTCAGAAATCTGGATGAGCCGCAACGGTCGGCGGATCAACGCGAAGAGCATCATGGGCGTGATGATGCTGGCGGCGGGGATCGGCAGCACGGTGGTGATCGAAACGGAAGGCGCCGACGAGAAAGATGCAATGGACGCGCTGCTCAAACTGATCGCCGACAAATTCGGCGAAGGACAATAAAAAATCCGCTGCTGCATTCGTTCTGCATGAAGACGCCGCGCGATGTCGCGGCGTTTTCTTTTGGTCCGCCGGATTGCACGCCGGCACGCGGCTGACTGCGACATTCGATGCTGCGCTGCACAGCAACGATATGCGGTACGGAATTTATAATGACCGTCGGGGTCTGAGAGCATTGCAGCGGTTTGCCGCGGCATCACACAACTAGAGGAGGTGCGCGTGTCGTTCACGCTGCATGGAATTCCCGTGTCACGCGGTATCGCCATCGGGCGGGCATATCTGATCGCCCCGGCTGCACTGGACGTCGACCACTATCTGATCGAGCCCACCCGGATCGAGGGCGAGGTGGAGCGTTTCCGCACGGCCCAGGCGCTCGTGCATCAGGAGCTCGACGAGCTGCGCGCCGATCTCTCCGCCGACGCGCCCTCCGAAATGGGCGCTTTCATCGACGTACACACCATGATCCTGAACGACGCGATGCTCGTTCAGGAAACCATCGACCTGATCCGCACGCGCCGCTACAACGTGGAGTGGGCGCTGACGGAACAGCTCGAACGCCTCACGCGTCATTTCGACGAAGTGGAAGACGAATACCTGCGCGAGCGCAAGGCCGATATCGAGCAGGTAGTCGAGCGCGTGCTGAAGGCGCTCGCGGGTGCGACGGGCGGCCTCGTCAACGGCATTCACGGACGCTGCGACGAAATGATCGTGGTCGCGCACGACATCGCGCCCGCCGACATGATGCAGTTCAAGGGGCAAACCTTCCAGGGCTTCGTCACGGATCTGGGCGGCCGCACGTCGCACACGGCGATCGTCGCGCGCAGCCTCGGCATTCCCGCGACGGTCGGCGTACAGCATGCGAGCGCGCTGATCCGTCAGGACGACCTCATCATCGTCGACGGCGACCACGGCATCGTGATCGTCGATCCGGCGCCGATCGTGCTCGAAGAGTATTCGTACCGGCAGAGCGAGAAGGCGCTGGAGGCGCGCAAGCTGCAGCGCCTGAAATTCTCGCCCACCCAAACGGTGTGCGGCACGCGCATCGACCTGTGCGCGAACATCGAGCTGCCCGACGACGCGCAGGCCGCGCTCGACGCGGGCGCAACGGGCATTGGCCTGTTCCGCACCGAGTTCCTGTTCATGAACCAGAAGGGCGGGATGCCGGAAGAGGAAGAGCAGTTCGCCGCGTACAAGCGCGCCGTCGAGCTGATGAACGGCATGCCCGTGACGATCCGCACGATCGACGTCGGCGCTGACAAGCCGCTCGATTCGATCGGCGACGAGTTCGAGACGGCGCCCAACCCGGCGCTGGGCTTGCGCGCGATCCGCTATAGCCTGTCCGAGCCGCACATGTTCCTCACGCAGTTGCGCGCCATCTTGCGCGCGTCGGCGTTCGGTACGGTGAAGATCCTGATTCCGATGCTCGCGCATGCGCGCGAGATCGACCAGACGCTCGACCTGATCCAGGAAGCCAAGCGTCAACTCGACGACGCGGGCCTCGCCTACGATCCGAACGTGCGCGTCGGCGCAATGATCGAGATTCCGGCGGCGGCGATCGCGTTGCCGCTATTCCTGAAGCGGCTCGATTTCCTGTCGATCGGTACGAACGACCTGATCCAGTACACGCTCGCAATCGATCGTGCCGACAACGCGGTCGCGCATCTGTACGATCCGCTGCATCCAGCGGTGCTGCATCTGATCGCGTTCACGCTGCGCGAGGCGAAGCGGGCGGGCGTGCCGGTGTCGATCTGCGGGGAAATGGCGGGCGATCCGACGCTCACGCGTTTGCTGCTCGGCATGGGGCTGACGGAGTTCTCGATGCATCCGAGCCAGGTGCTGCTCGTGAAGCAGGAGGTGCTGCGCGCGCACCTGAAGACGCTGGAAAAACCGGTTGCGGATGTGCTTGCGGCGTTCGAGCCGGAAGAGGTGCAATCGGCGCTGGATCGTATCGCGCAGGCCTGACGCGCTGTCCCTCTCAGCGGGCGGTGAGATTTACGAACGATGCCGCTCGCCGCACACCGGGCAATCCGGCTGGCGCGCGATGCGCATCGTGTTCCACTCCATCCTTAGCGAATCGAGCATCATCAGGCGGCCGACCAGCGGCTCGCCGATGCCCGCGATCACCCGCAGCGCTTCCGCCGCCTGCATCGCACCGATGATGCCGACCGTCGGCGCGAACACGCCCATCGTCGAGCACGCCACTTCCTCGAAGGGCTGGTCTTCCGGAAATACGCACGCGTAGCACGGCGATTCTTCGCTGCGGAAATCGAACGTACTGATCTGGCCATCGAAGCGCAGCGCCGCCCCCGATACGAGCGGCACGCCGTGCTTTACACAGGCGCGGTTGATCGCATGACGCGTCGCGAAGTTGTCCGTGCAGTCGAGCACGACGGTCGCGTGCGGCACGCTACCGTCCAGCCACGCATCGTCGACGCGTTCGGCCACTGCATTCACGATGACATCCGGGTTCAGTTGCGCGATCGCGTCGCGTCCCGATTCGACCTTCAACCGGCCAACCGACTTCGTCACATGCAGGATCTGCCGCTGCAGATTGGTGAGATCGACGGTATCGGCATCGACTAGGGTCAGCTTGCCGACGCCCGCCGCCGCCAGATACATCGCCGCTGGCGAGCCGAGACCACCCGCGCCGACCACAATGGCATGTGCGTCGAGAAAGCGTTGCTGAGCCTCGATGCCGAGTTCATCGACGAGGATGTGACGGGAGTAGCGCAGGAGTTGATCGTCGTTCATGGCGGGGCGCGGCGTATGTCGTGGGTGTCGCGCTGGCTGCGGAGAGATACGGCGCGAAGTTCTCGTTATTCTAATCGCGCGGGGGAAAGTGTCTTCGCGGCCATGTGGGCCGCGAAGACACTCGGTCAGATCAGACGCTTACTTGGTCGGTGCAGCCGGTTGCGAAGCAGGCTGCGTCGCCGAAGCGGGCACAGCGGGGTTCGACGCCGTCGGCGTAGCCGGCAGCGCGGGCTTCACAGCGACGGGCGCCGAAGCCGATTGCGCCGGCTTGTTCTGCGCGAGACGCCGTTCCATCAGCGACTTCGACTCTTGCACCGGCTTGCCTTCGAGCTTGTTCAGACCTTGTTGCAGCATGAAGTCGTCGTTGGAACCGAACTCGACCGGCTTGCGGTCGCGATCCTTCTGCTTCTGTTCCGGCGTCTTCTTGTCATTCTGCTCTTCGAGCAGACGCAACTGGTCCATGCGCTCCTGTTCACGCTGTTCCTGTTCCTTCTTCTCGTTCGGGTCTTGCGTGTTCGCAAGGTGATTCGAGTAGTCGACTTCGCGCGTGACGAGTGCGTCGTCCGGATCGCCGTCTGCGTATTGATCCACGGCGACGTCGGGACGGATGCCCTTGTTCTGGATCGAGCGACCGCTCGGCGTGTAGTAGTAGGCGGTGGTCAGACGCAGCGCCGAATCAGCCGTCATCGGGCGCACGGTCTGCACCGAGCCCTTGCCGAACGTCGTCTTGCCGACGATCAGCGCGCGATGCTGATCCTGCAGCGCGCCCGCGACGATTTCCGACGCCGACGCCGAGTAGGCGTTGGTCAGCACGATCATCGGCACGGTCTTGAAGATGGGCGGCAGGTTCTTCAGCGGATCGCTGTCGAACGACGGCAGACGATAGTTGTCGTAGGTGTCGCGATAGACCTGCTTCGAATCCGGAATCTGACCGTTGGTCGACACGACGACGGAATCCGGCGGCAGGAACGCGCCCGCGACGCCAACCGCGCTTTGCAGCAGGCCGCCGCCGTTGTTGCGCAGGTCGAGGATCAGGCCCTTCAGGTTCGGCTGCTGGCGCGCGATGTCCTGCAGCTTGGCTGCGAGGTCGGGCACCGTGCGTTCCTGGAAGCTCGTGATGCGGACATAGGCGTAGCCCGGCGCGAGAACCTTCGCCTTCACGCTCTGGACCTTGATGATCGCGCGCGTGACGGTCAGCGGGAAGGTGCGGTCGTCGGTCTTGCGGAAGATGGTCAGCGTGACCTTGGTGCCCGGGTCGCCGCGCATCTGCTTGACGGCTTTGTCCAGCGTCATGCCGCGCACGGGCTTGTCGTTGATGCGGGTGATCAGGTCGCCCGGACGGATGCCGGCGCGGAACGCGGGCGTGTCTTCGATGGGCGAGATGACCTTGATGAGGCCGTCTTCCTGCGAAATTTCGATGCCGAGGCCCGCGAAGCGACCCTTGGTCTGCTCCTGCAGTTCTTCGTAGTCGGTCTTGTCGAGATAGGACGAGTGCGGGTCGAGGCTCGACACCATGCCCTTGATCGCGGCCGTCAGCAGCTTCTTGTCGTCGACTGGCTCCACATACTCATGCTTGATTTGCCCGAAGACTTCGGCGAAGAGCCGCAACTGGTCGAGCGGCAAGGGCGCGGTCGCCGATGCAGGTTGCTGGGCCGAGGCGCTGAGTTGCAGGGTTGCAAAAACGCCGGTAGCCAGGCCCGCGGCGATAAGGCCGATATTTTTCAGGTTCTTTCGCATAGAGTGTGTTGCGGTCGGAAGCGCGTGGCAGCGTCAAAGGAAAAAGGACGGACAAGTATAACGTGACGCTTGCACGGCCTGTACGTGTGGGTAATCGGGTTTCGACAACGGCTGTGCTGCGAGGTTCTAAGGATCGCTGCCGTGACACGCTGGGACTGTGCGCTGGCGGACGCCCGTAACGCCAAAAGTGCCACCACGCATGGGCTGAATGGCTGATTTCGTTGCGTGTGCATCGGTATGGATTGCGCGCGTGCGGGGATCGAAGCGCAGCCTCTGACCATCACGCTTCGACGCATGATGGCGCCAGCATGGCGGATACATGGCAATGCTGTCAGCCAGCCGCGCACCGCACGCGCCAAGCGCGTATGCGCGTGACCCGCCGCGGCATGGCGGCGGGTCACGATCATTGGACTGATGTTGATCAGCCTGCCTTACCCTGCTTCGCGACAGCGGCCTGCGCCTTCGCGATCGCTTCCTGGTCGCCGAGGTAGTAGTGCTTGATCGGCTTCAGGTCTTCGTCCAGTTCATAGACGAGGGGCACACCGTTCGGGATGTTCAGCCCGACGATGTCGTTATCGGAAATGTTGTCCAGATACTTGACCAGCGCGCGGATGGAATTGCCGTGCGCGGCGATCAGCACCTTGCGGCCCGACTTGATCGCGGGCGCGATCGACTCGTTCCAGATGGGCATGACGCGCGCGACGGTGTCCTTCAGGCATTCCGTCAGCGGCAGCTGCTCGCGCGGCACCTTCGCGTAGCGCGGGTCGTCGTACGACGTGCGCGAATCGGTCGGCTCGAGCGCGGGCGGCGGCGTGTCGTAGCTGCGGCGCCAGACCAGCACCTGCTCGTCGCCGAACTTGGCGGCCGTCTCGGCCTTGTTCAGGCCCGACAGCGCGCCGTAGTGGCGCTCGTTGAGGCGCCACGAGTGCACGACGGGCAGGTACATCAGGTCCATCTTGTCCTGCACGTGCCACAGCGTGCGGATCGCGCGCTTGAGCACCGAGGTGTAGGCGATGTCGAACGAATAGCCCGAGTCCTTGAGCAGCGTGCCTGCCTGCTGCGCTTCGAGGTTGCCCTGTTCGGTCAGGTCGACGTCGACCCAGCCCGTGAAGCGGTTTTCCTTGTTCCACGTCGATTCGCCGTGGCGGATGAGAACGAGTTTGTACATGTCGTTGCCGGTCGGTAGTGAGGAAGCGGGAATCGGGGCGGTACCGCAGCCTTCAGCTGGCGGTCGCCATCGCGTCAGACGGTTATTTTATAATGGTCGGATTGCCCTTTCCGATTTATCCCGATTTCTTCTCTTTTTCCGGCGGATCTTCCGTGAAGTTTTTCACCGATTACACCAACCTTGTACTGATCGCTGTCGCCCTCATCTCTGGGGCGTTGCTCCTGTGGCCGTCGATTTCCCGGCGCGGACGCGGCGGCCTGTCGGCGGCTGCCGCCACCCAGCTGATCAATCGGCGCAACGCCGTGGTCGTCGACCTGCGCTCGGCGGCGGAATACGCCGGCGGGCATCTGCCGTCGGCGCGCCACGTCGAATTTGGCGAGTTGCAAGCGAAAGTCGCCCAACTCGTGAAAAATAAGAGCAACCCGGTGCTGCTCGTTTGCCAGAACGGACAGCAGTCGAACAAGGCGGCACGTATTGTGCGCGACGCAGGCTATGCGGAAGTGCACGTGCTGGAAGGCGGCGTCAACGCCTGGCAGCAGGCGGGCATGCCCGTCGTCAAACAAGGAGTTGCGAAGTGAACAAAGTGATCATGTACAGCACGCAGGTGTGCCCGTATTGCCAGATGGCCGAACGTCTACTAAAGTCGCGCGGCGTCGATCACGTCGAAAAGGTGCTGATCGACAAGGATCCGGCGCGCCGTCAGGAAATGATGTCGCGTACGGGCCGTCGCACGGTGCCGCAGGTGTACATCGGCGACACGCACGTCGGCGGCTACGACGATCTGTCCGCGCTCGATCGCGCGGGCGGTCTGACGCCGTTGCTGGAAGCCGTCGCCTGAGGTTGGGCTGAGGTTTTGCCTGCGAGTCGCGCCGGTTGTGCCGGCGGCGGCGCGCGGCAGCGAAAAAACAAGGCCGGGTTTGCACCGGCCGGCTGGATGCCGCCTTTCGGGGCGGCCCGCTTTGTAAAGAGATCTGGCGGCGTTCGTCCGCCGCAACGAAATTTAGGGAGTAGAGACTCATGTCCGACGAGAACAACCAGCCGTTCTTCAATATCCAGCGCATCTACCTGAAGGACATGTCGCTCGAGCAGCCGAATTCGCCGGCTATTTTCCTCGAGCAGGAAATGCCGTCGGTCGAAGTCGAAGTCGACGTGAAGGCCGAGCGCCTCGCGGACACGGTGTTCGAGATTCTCGTCACGGGCACCGTGACGGCCAAGGTCAGCGACAAGGTCGCGTTCCTGATCGAAGCCAAGCAGGCAGGCATTTTCGACATCCGCAACATCCCGGCTGAGCAGATCGATCCGCTCGTCGGCATTGCGTGCCCGACCATCCTGTTCCCGTACCTGCGTTCGAACATCGCCGACGCGATCACCCGCGCAGGCTTCCCGCCCATCCACCTCGCCGAAATCAACTTCCAGGCACTGTACGAGCAACGTCTCGCGCAGATCGCCACGCAGGAAACCGGCGCGGGCAGCGCTGCGCATCACTGACGCGCGCAGGCGGTGCCGGGTATGAAGGTCGCCGTTCTCGGCGCCGGTGCATGGGGCACCGCACTCGCCGGCCATCTGGCCGCGCGGCACGATACGGTGCTCTGGGCGCGCGACGCCGCGCTCATCGCCGAACTCTCCACTTCGCATGAAAACGCCCGCTATCTGGCGGGCGTTGCGTTGCCGTCCGCGCTGCGCTTCGAAGCGAATCTCGATCTCGCGCTAGATCACGCACTCGCCGACGACGCGTTGTGCGTGGTCGCGACACCCGTCGCGGGCTTGCGCGCGATGCTGCGCACCATGCGCGACATGGGCAAGGTGCCGGCGCACATCGTGTGGCTCTGCAAGGGTTTCGAGGCGGACACGCAACTGCTGCCGAATCAGGTCGTTACGCAGGAGTTGAGTGGACACGCGAGCAACGGCACGCTGTCGGGGCCGAGCTTCGCACGAGAAGTGGGGCAGGGGCTGCCCGTCGCGCTGACGGTGGCGAGCGCATCGGCCGCATGCCGTGAGCGGACTGTCGCCGCGTTCCATCACGGCGCAATGCGCATCTATAGCGGCGACGACGTAGTCGGTGTCGAAGTGGGCGGCGCGGTGAAGAACGTGCTGGCCATTGCTACGGGTATCGCCGATGGCCTCGGTCTCGGGCTGAACGCACGCGCGGCGCTGATCACACGCGGTCTTGCCGAAATGTCGCGCCTCGGCGCGGCGCTGGGCGGCCGGGCGGAAACGTTCACGGGCCTCACGGGTCTGGGCGATCTGATTCTGACCGCAACGGGTGATCTGTCGCGCAACCGCACGGTCGGCATGCAGCTCGCCAGCGGCCGCTCGCTCGACGATATTCTCAACGCGCTCGGGCATGTCGCCGAGGGCGTGCGCTGCGCGCGCGGCGTGCTGGCGATCGCGCAGTCGCGCGGGATCGAAATGCCGATCACCGAGGCCGTTTGCGACGTGCTGTTCAACAACGTCGCGCCACGGGATGCCGTCAGCGCGCTCCTGCGCCGGGACGCGAAGGCCGAATAAAAGCCGTTGTCCGAAGCGGGCCTCGCGGCCCGCAGCCCATTGCAGCAAATTGCCTGAAGGTCTTTTACACAGCCGGTAATGGCCAACGCCGAACGGCTCGTTTCATTTGCTGTCCACCTCCTATCGCATCGAATCTGGAGGTTTTCCCATGCTCACCATTGGCCATTGCTCATTCGAGGCGCGCGTCGTCGACATCACGACGCTCGACGTCGACGCAATCGTCAACGCGGCGAACACATCATTGCTGGGCGGCGGCGGCGTGGACGGCGCGATTCATCGCGCGGCGGGACCGGCCCTGCTGCGCGAATGCGAAACGCTGGGCGGTTGCGTGACGGGCGACGCGAAGATCACGGGCGGCCACCGGCTGAAGGCGCGTCACGTGATTCATGCCGTCGGTCCCGTATGGCACGGCGGCGAGCGGGGCGAGGCGAAATTGCTGGCTGCGTGCTACCGACGCTCGCTGGAACTGGCGCGCGACGCCAACGCGAAAACCATCGCGTTTCCGGCGATCAGCTGCGGCGTGTACCGTTTCCCGGCCGACGACGCGGTGCGTATCGCCATTCAAACGGTCATCGACACGCTGCCGCAAACGCCTTCCATCGAGCAAGTGATCTTTGCCTGCTTCGACGAAGCGATGCACGCGCGCTACAAGGCCGAACTCGAACGATGCCTTCAGGCGCCGCCTTCGAAGCCCGCCTGACGCCACGCCTCGAACACGACCACGGCGACCGTGTTCGACAGGTTCAGGCTGCGATTGTCCGGGCGCATCGGCAAGCGCACGCGCTGTTCGGGCGGGAAGCGGCTCAACACGGCGTCCGGCAGGCCGCGCGTTTCCGCGCCGAACACGAACCAGTCGCCGGGCAGAAACGCGTGCGAGTGAAACGGGCTGGAGCCGCGCGTCGTGAACGCGAACATGCGTGAGAAGTCGGGCGCTTCGCTGTCGATCAGCGCGTCCCAATTGGGATGCACGCGCATCTGCGCGTACTCGTGATAGTCGAGGCCGGCGCGGCGCATTCTGGCGTCGTCGAGCGGAAAGCCGAGCGGCTCGATCAGATGCAGGCGCGCGCCCGTGTTCGCGCACAGGCGGATCACGTTGCCGGTGTTCGGCGGAATTTCAGGTTCGACGAGAACGACGTTGAACATATCAAGGTGAGTCGGAAACTAGTTTTTCGGCGTGCGAAGCGCGACGAGATTCGTCACGCGCCGCGCGCCGGCTGCCTTCAGCGTGCGAGCCAGCGCATCGAGTGTCGCGCCCGTCGTCATCACATCGTCGACGACGGCGACATGCAAGCCCTGCACCGGCCTCGCGACTTCGAACGCGCGGCCGACATTCTGCGTGCGCGCATCGAGATCGAGCTTCGATTGCGGTGCCGTGTCGATCACGCGCCGCACGAGCGTCGCGTCGCCGCGAATGCCGAGCGCTTTCGCGCAGGGCCGCGCAATCTCCCAGGCCTGGTTGTAGCCGCGCTCGACCTGCCGCCGTGCCGATAGCGGTACGGGCGCAACGACGTCCGGCCGATCGCATTCGTCGAGCGCATCTATCGCCGACCACGCAAGCCGCCGCGCGAACTCGTGCGCGAGCGCAAGCCGCGCGCGGAACTTGAGGCCGACGGCGAGCGCGTCCAGCGGCGTGCGATAGTCGGCAAGCGCCACGGTCGCATCGAACGCGGGCGGCGCCGCGAGACAGTCGCCGCAGCGGTAATGCATGACGCTTGCCCGCCGGAAGCCGCTCAACGGCATCGCGCAGACGGTGCAGCGCAGCCGCGCTTCGTTCCACCACGCTTCGTCGCAAAAGCCGCACAGCGTTCCGTGCGACATATTGCCGCACAACGCGCACGGGTTCGGCAGCGCGCGCCGCGCGAGCGCCGGAAATTTCGAGATGGATCGATGCGCGACCCCGATGAACCGTTCGCGAAGCCGTCGCCGGGAAAGTGTGGCGCGAGACCACCGAAAAGCCCAATTCGGCATATCGACACGCCTCCGAAGGCCGCTGACGCTGAAGGGACGGAATCGAGCGAGTATACTTCGCACTCTTCGTCCGCACGACTCGAATAACCGTGTCTCCCACCGAAACTGGCCGTCCGGCCTATGATTCGCGCCGTCTCCGGAAGATTTTCGACCGCCGGGCCGCGTCGTTCAATGACGTCGCGTTCCTGCCGCGCGAGATCGCACAACGCATGCGCGAACGGCTCGACTACATCAAGGTCAATCCGGCGCAGGTGCTCGACGCCGGCTGTGGCGCGGGCGACGACCTCCCCGCGTTGCGCGAGCGTTTCCCCGAGGCGCCCGTGTTCGGCACCGATCTGTCGCGCGCGATGCTCGCGCGGGCGGTCCAGCATGACGCCACCGACACCAGCTGGCGTCGTTTCCTGCCCGCATCCCTCGGTAAGGCGCTCGGCTCGCGCGGTCCGCGCTTCGCGCAGGCGGATTTTTCCGCGTTGCCCTTTACATCGGGTGCATTCGAGTTCATCTGGTCGAATCTCGCGCTGCACTGGCACTCGCGGCCCGACCTCGTTTTCCCCGAATGGCAGCGCGTGCTGAAGGTCAACGGCCTGCTGATGTTCAGCACGCTCGGGCCTGACACGCTGAAAGAACTGCGCGGCGCGTATGCCGAAATCGAAGCCGCGCACGGCGTCAATACGCACAAACATGTAATCGACTTCGTAGACATGCACGATCTGGGCGATATGCTTGTCGAAAGTGGCTTCGAAATTCCCGTGATGGACCAGGAGACCTTGACCATCACGTACAAGTCGCCGGAGTCGCTGCTCGCCGACGTGCGTCGCTGGGGCGCCTATCCGTTCCGGCGCGAGGCGTCGCCGGGCGGCGCGTCGCGGCGCATGCAAAAAGCGCTGCTTGCCGCGCTGGAGGCGCGCCGGCGCGCCGATGGCACGATCCCTCTGACCTTCGAGGTGATCTACGGACATGCATGGAAGGCGGTGCCGAGAATGACCCCCGAAGGGCACGGAATCGTGCGAATAGAAGACATAGGAAGAGGGCGGCAGGGCAATCGTTGAAGCGGTAAAGAGGGCATCCGTTATGCTCGAAATTAGCGGCTCGAAAAGTGCGTCAAAACGGCGCAGAGGCTTATGTGGCTTGGCTTTTCGGCCGATAGAGCGTTGCTTGTGGATGCCATAGATCGGCCCTATAATGCGTCAGTTTGTCGCTTAAAGCTCACACAATAGGAGCGACAGGCCCGAGGCCTTCGCGGTTCGGGTGGCGGTAGTTGCGCTGGGCGTGAATGGCATTGGCGGTATGCGGTGACTGGCGGTTCGCGGGAGGCAGCGATGAATGCAACCGATCTGCTGGCTGAGTCAGAGCCCGTCCTCAAGGACTGGATGATGAAGCGCAACTGTTCGGCTTCGCCGCGGCAATTCGTGTTCTTCTATGTCTCGCTCGCGGCATTCTCGCTCTTGATAGCATTCCTGCTGGTCCTGTGCGGTGCATGGCTGGTGTTGCCGTTCACGGGTATCGAGCTGCTCGCTGTCGGTGTCGCATTTGCCATCTATGCACGCCATGCTGTCGATTACGAGCGCATCCGGCTGTTTCCAAACCGGCTCGTGATCGAACAGGTCAGCGCCGAGCATCTCACGCAGTTCGAATTCAACCCGTGCTGGGTGCGGGTAGAACCAGGAGCGACGCCACGCGACCGGATCAGGCTGGTTTCGCGCGGCGAGACGGTCGCGGTCGGGCAGCACCTTGCGCAATATCGGCGCGCACAATTCGCCGACGAACTGCGCCTGTGGCTCAGGCAGTGTCAGGCGTAAAAAGTTGCGTATTGAATCGCGCGCCGTTCCAGAAGACGAGAGGCAGCCTTCCAGCGGGGTCGAGGGTTTGAATGGAAAATTTGGGTAAGGAAGCTATGAAAACAATCAAGCGAGCCCTCGTGGGCGTGCTGGCGTGTAGCGGGCTGTTGTTCGCTGGCGCTGCCCATGCAATCGGCGACAGTCCGGGCGGTCCCCGCGTCAACGAGATCAATCTCCAGCCGCCCGTGACGAGGATTGCCGAAGAGCTCTACAGCCTCCACACATTCATGCTGATCCTCTGCACGGTGATCTTCATCGGCGTGTTTGGCGTGATGTTCTATTCGATGTTTGCGCACCGCAAGTCGAAGGGCTACAAGGCCGCGCATTTCCACGAAAGCACCACCGTCGAAATCATCTGGACGATCGTCCCGTTCATCATCGTCGTGTTGATGGCGCTGCCCGCCACCAAGACGGTCGTCGCGATGAAGGACACCACGAACGCCGATCTCACCGTCAAGGTCACCGGCTATCAGTGGAAGTGGGCTTACGACTATGTGAAGGGTCCGGGCGAAGGCATCAGCTTCCTGTCCACGCTGACCACGCCGCGTAGCGAAGTCGACGGCCGCACGCCGAAGACGGATACCTATCTGCAGGAAGTCGACAATCCGCTCGTCGTTCCCGTCAACAAGAAGATTCGCATCATCACCACCGCCAACGACGTCGTGCACTCGTGGTACGTGCCCGCGTTCGGCGTGAAGCAGGATGCGATTCCCGGCTTCGTGCGCGACACGTGGTTCAAGGCGGAGAAGACCGGCACGTATCGCGGCTTCTGTACCGAGCTGTGCGGCAAGGAACACGCGTTCATGCCCGTCGTCGTGACCGTGCTGTCGGACGACGACTACGCGAAGTGGGTCGACGACCAGAAGAAGAAAATGGCCGCTGGCCTGGATGATCCCAACAAGAACTACACGCTCGCCGAACTGACGGAGCGCGGCGGCAAGGTATACGCGGCGAACTGCGCCGTCTGTCACCAGCCGACGGGCAAGGGCGCAGGCGCGTTCCCGGCGCTCGACGGCAGCAAGGTCGCAAACGGCCCGCTCGCCGAGCATGTGAGCATCGTCCTGAAGGGCAAGAACGCGATGCCTGCATGGGCGCCGACGTTGAACGACGTCGAGATCGCATCCGTGATCACGTTCGAGCGCAACTCGTGGGGCAACCACACGGGCGACATTCTGCAACCGAAGCAGGTTGCCGATGCACGCAACGGCCGACTGCCGGCGGGTGGCGATCACCTCGCAGGCGCAGCGGCGGCGGCCGCCTCGGACGCAGCTGCGGCGAGCGGCGCGGAAGGCGCGAGCGGCGCGGCTGCAGCAAGCGGCGAAGCGGGCGCATCGGCTCCCGCAGCGGCCTCGGGCGCATCGGATAACGCGGCAGCATCGGCGCCGCAAGCGTCGCTGCCAGCCAGCGTCTACTTCGAAACGAACAAGAGCACGCTGCCCGCCGACGCGAAAGCCGCCATCGACGCAGCCGCCGCCTACGCGAAGGCGCACCCGGACGCAAAGTTCACGCTGTCGGGCTACACCGACGCAACGGGTTCCGCCGACAAGAACGCGAAGCTCGCGAAGGCACGCGCCGAAGCCGTGCGCGACGCGCTGAAGGCGGCAGGCATCGCCGAAGACCACATTATTTTGAAGAAGCCGGAGACGATCACGGGCGGTGCGGACGCGAAGGAAGCACGCCGTGTCGAGATCAGCCCAGCGGCCTGACGTGTCACAGTCAGAGAAAAGCAGCATTCGAGATTTAGGAGATTGTCATGTCTAGCATCGGACACGATGTAGCCGCGGGACACGAGCACGTTCACGGCGATCATGCCCACGAGACGCCGCATGGCTGGCGCCGTTGGCTGTACGCCACCAACCACAAGGACATCGGTACGCTGTACCTGCTGTTCTCGTTCATCATGTTTCTGTCCGGGGGCGTGATGGCGCTGGGCATCCGCGCCGAGTTGTTCGAGCCGGGCCTGCAGATCATGCGACCCGAGTTCTTCAACCAGCTGACCACCATGCACGGCCTCATCATGGTGTTCGGCGCGATCATGCCGGCGTTCGTCGGTTTCGCGAACTGGATGATTCCGCTGCAGATCGGCGCATCGGACATGGCCTTCGCGCGGATGAACAACTTCAGCTTCTGGCTGCTGCCCGTTGCTGCCGTGCTGCTGGTCGGTTCGTTCTTCGTGCCGGGCGGCGCAACGGCTGCCGGCTGGACGCTGTACGCGCCGCTGTCCACGCAGATGGGCCCGGGCATGGACTTCGCCATTTTCGCGGTCCACATCATGGGCGCGTCGTCGATCATGGGCGGCATCAACATCGTCGTGACGATCCTGAACATGCGCGCACCCGGCCTCACGCTGATGAAGATGCCGATGTTCGTCTGGACGTGGCTGATCACCGCTTACCTGCTGATCGCCGTGATGCCGGTGCTGGCAGGCGCGATCACGATGGTGCTGTTCGACCGCCACTTCGGCACGTCGTTCTTCAACGCGGCAGGCGGCGGCGACCCGGTGATGTATCAGCACATCTTCTGGTTCTTCGGCCACCCCGAGGTCTACATCATGATCTTGCCGGCGTTCGGGATCGTGTCGCAGGTGATCCCGGCGTTCGCGCGCAAGCCGCTGTTCGGCTATAGCTCGATGGTGTACGCAACGGCGTCGATCGCAATCCTGTCGTTCATGGTCTGGGCGCACCACATGTTCGCCACGGGCATGCCCGTCACGGGCCAGCTGTTCTTCATGTACGCGACGATGCTGATCGCCGTGCCGACGGGTGTGAAGGTGTTCAACTGGGTCGCGACGATGTGGCGCGGTTCGCTGACCTTCGAAACGCCGATGCTGTTCGCGGTGGGCTTCCTGTTCGTGTTCACGTTCGGCGGTCTGACGGGCCTGATGCTCGCCATGGCGCCGCTCGACATCCAGTATCACGGCACTTACTTCGTGGTCGCGCACTTCCACTACGTGCTGGTGGCGGGTTCGCTATTCGGCCTCTTCTCCGGCTGGTATTACTGGTCGCCGAAGTGGACGGGCTGGATGTACAACGAGACGCGCGGCAAGATCCACTTCTGGTCGTCGCTGATCTTCTTCAACCTCGCGTTCCTGCCGATGCACTTCGTCGGTCTCGCCGGCATGCCGCGTCGTTATGCCGATTACCCGGCGCAATTCACCGACTGGAACCAGGTCATCACGATCGGCGCATTCGGCTTCGGTCTCGCGCAGGTGTACTTCCTGTTCGCGGTCGCGCTGCCGGCTTATCGCGGCGGCGGCGAACTCGAGCAGGCGGGCGACAAGCCGTGGGATGGCGCAACGGGCCTCGAATGGACCGTGCCGAGCCCGGCTCCGTTCCACACGTTCGAAAATCCCCCGACGGTCGAATAAGCCGTCTTCGCGGTCCGCTCCGGCTGAACAGTGCCGGGGCGGACCGAAGCGGGACCGAAGCGGGACCGAATCATCACGCAGCACGCAGCATCAAGAAACTTCAGCATGACCCGGAATCCACAAAAAAGCCGTACGCCTGAAGAAATTCGTGCAGGAAACCTGCGACTCGGTCTGATTCTCCTTGCCGTCGTCGCCGTCTTTTTTCTGGGTGCCGTCGTCAAGCAGGTCTGGTTCGCTTCGTGACCTGATCTGCCGTGGCGGGTTGGACTCGCCTGTGCATGTGATCTGTTGAGGAAGTTCGATGTCGACGCAACCGCCCGCCGGGGCCGACCGTTCTTTTAACCGTCCGATGCTGTTCAAGCTCGTCGTCGTGGCGCTGTTGATGTTCGGCTTCGGCTTTGCACTGATCCCGATGTATCGCGCGATCTGCGAGGTCACGGGCATCAACAACCTCGTGCAGCGTGACGCAACGGCACGCGAGGCGAAGAACACGCAGGTCGACATGAGCCGCACGATTTCGATCGAGTTCGACGCGAATGCGCGCGGACCGCTCGGTTTCAAGCCGGAGCAGAACAGTATCGACGTGCATCCGGGCGAAGTGACGACGGTGATGTACGACGTGAGCAACCAGCAGGCGCGCACGATTCAGGCTCAAGCCATTCCGAGCTACGCGCCGAAGCAGGCCACCGAGTTCTTCAAGAAGATCGAGTGTTTTTGCTTTACGCAGCAGACGTTGAAGGCGAACGAGTCGAAGCGGATGCCCGTGGTGTTCGTCGTCGATCCGAAACTGCCGAAAGACGTCAAGACGATCACGCTGTCGTACACGTTCTTCGAACTGAACGCGCCTGCGCCCACGGCGCAAGGCACGCAAGGTCAGACGGCAGACGGCGCAGCGAAAGCAGCAAACCCGGCCTGACGCGTACCAACGACGCTTGCCCAAAGAAGGCGAGGATATGAACGATAGTGGTCGTGGCAGGAAGAGCAGTTTCGGCCAGTCGATGAAAGCGGTGATGTGGTCGTTTTTCGGTGTGCGCAAGCGGCGCGATCTGGAAGCGGATGCCACGCAGCTGAATCCGCTGCACGTGATCATCGCGGCGCTGATCGGCGCGGCGATTTTCATCGGGGTGTTGATCCTGATCGTGCGCGTGGTGGTCGGCTAGCGCGGCAAGGTGGCATGGCGGTCTTCGCAGAACCGGATGGATGGAGAAGGGCGGCGCAATGCAGCGCGCCGTTGAAGATAGAGCCCGGGCGCAGCGCAATCGGCTGCGGATTCAACCGGACCAAGCGGAACAACTGGACTGAAGTGGAGAATCAACGATGAGCGGTCAAAACGAGAGCCCGTACTATTTCATACCGCACCCGTCGCGGCATCCGATCAGCGCTGCGATTGGCCTGCTGGTCATGCTCGGATCGTTTGCGGCGTGGGTGAACGGCGAGCCGTGGGCGCCCATCACGGCGCTGGTCGGTTTGCTGTGGCTGCTCTTCACGCTGTATCACTGGTTCGGCGATGCGATTTCCGAGTCGGAAGGCGGGATGTACGGCAAGAAGGTCGATGCGTCGTACCGCTGGAGCATGAGCTGGTTCATCTTCTCGGAAGTGATGTTCTTCGGCGCGTTTTTCGGCGCGCTGTTCTATGCGCGCGAAATCGCGATGCATCAGCTCGGCAGTCTCGACTACAAGCTGATCTGGCCGGATTTCACGGCGGTATGGCCGAATATCGGACCGGCGGATCTCGTGTCGCACTTCAAGTCGATGACGCCGTGGCCCGTGCCGACCATCAACACGGCGCTGCTGCTGTCGTCGGGCGCGACGCTGACGGTTTCGCACCACGCGCTGCGCGACAACCACCGCACGAAAGCGATTGCCTGGCTCGCCGCCACGCTGGTGCTGGGCATCTCGTTCCTGTTCCTGCAAGGCTTCGAGTATTTCCACGCGTACAACGAACTGAACCTGACGCTCGCATCGGGCGTGTACGGCTCGACGTTCTTCCTGCTGACGGGTTTCCACGGTTTCCACGTGTTTCTCGGCGGTACGATGCTGGCCGTCGTGCTGGTGCGGATGATCCGTGGCCACTTCACGGCTGATCACCACTTCGCGTTCGAAGGCGCGGCCTGGTACTGGCACTTTGTCGACGTCGTGTGGCTGGGTCTGTACGTCGTCGTGTACTGGCTGTAAGCGTCGTTGGAACGCCACGGCGCCTGCGCGAATCGTGCGTCGTTTTGTGCGTCATATCGACGCAGCGAGGCGCCGCAGGCAGCCTGCAAGCGGTTGACGCCCGGTGTGCTGTGAGCGCCGCGCGTTCAGTTGTGAGAGCTGTATCGGAAAAGACTCAGGCAGCGCCGCCCTCGACCCCGTCAGGGCGGCGTTTTGCTTCGGTGGTGTGAAAATTTCGCCGATCGCGTAACGGTGTATTGCCGGATCGGCGCGAAATTAAGTGGCATACTTCGCCGTCAAATTGAGACGGCGCACGCCGGGTCGGCGCACCGCGCGGCGGCGTGCGGTTATCGCTGAACGTGCGGCAAGCGCGCCGTCAGCGTCCGTACGGAATGCCCGTCGAATGAATCCAGCCCATCCAGTTCGCGAACAGGATGAACAGGAACAGCGTAATCGACAAGCCGACACGTGTCGCGAGCGACCAGACCATACGCTTCGTTCTGCCCCGGTCGTGCATCATGAAGTACAGCGCGGACACCATGCTGGCGATGATCAGAACGAACGCGATGGGAACGAGAATGTGCATGGAACCAACTGAAATTCAGGAAAGCGAAGGCAACGATTTCATTATCGCACCGCGCGCAATGGTTCGTGTCCCGGCCAAAATCGCACGATGAAGATTCGTCTCATACCGACGCTGCTGATTCTGATCGTCGTCGCGGTGACGGTGCGGCTCGGGTTCTGGCAGCGCGACCGCGCGCATCAGAAGGAAGCGCTGCAGGCGCAGATCACGCGGTTCGAGAACGCGCCCGCGCAGACCGTGGGCGCTGCGCCCATTGCGCTGAAGGACATCGAGTTTCATCGCGTGCGCGCGGTTGGACAGTTTATGCCGCAGCAAGTGGTGTACCTCGATAATCGTCCGTATAACGACCAGCCGGGCTTTTACGTCGTGATGCCCTTTACACTGCGCGACGGCGGCGTGGTGCTCGTCAATCGCGGCTGGCTGCCGCGCAACATGAGCGAGCGCACGGCGATCGCACCGTACGATACGCCAAAGGGCGAGATCGAAATCGAAGGCATCGCGCGTGCCGACGCGACCCGGGCATATGAGCTTGGAGAGGGCGGCTCGGCGGCGCATCAGGCGATTCGCCAGAATCTCGATGTGGCGTCGTACGCGGCGGAGACGGGCTTGCCGCTGCAGCCGTTCGTGATCCAGCAGACCAGCGACGACGGCGACAAACTCGTGCGCGACTGGCCCGCGCCGACGTCGGGCGTCGAACGCAACTATGGCTATATGGCCCAGTGGTGGGGCATCGCCGCCGCCGCGATCGCCTTCGGTCTGTACGCGGCCCGGCGCGGCGCGAAGCATGCGAAGTCGATCGACAGCAATGGACCGGACGGCGGCGACGCGGCCAACAACGGACAGGCGCCCCGCGCGTGATGCTTCACGTGTGGCTCGGGCCCAGCTTATAGACGTGGTGAAAGCGCCATCATGAAAAAGGGATCAGGAGTGTCGACGCAAAACCCCCGTTCGCAGCAAACCGGACAGCAACCCGCGCGAGGCGGGCAGGGTAAGGTTCCGGGCCAACCGAGCGGCAAAGGCTCGTGGCAGCGCGGCCGCTGGATGCTGCTGCTGATCGCGCTGGTGTGCGCGGCACCCGTCATCGGGTCGTATTTCACGTACTACGTGATCAAGCCGAAGGGCAGCACGACGAGCTACGGCACGCTGATCGAACCGCAACGCCCGATTCCCGACGCGCTCGTCGTCACGGGCGAGGACGGCAAGCCGATGAAGCTCGCGTCGCTGCGCGGCCGCTGGCTGATGATTTCCGTCGACAGCAGCGCGTGCGACAAGCCTTGCGTGACGAAGCTGTATTTCATGCGTCAGGTGCGCGCGACCCAGGCGGGCGAGCGTGAGCGCATCGTCAACGTGTTTCTGCGCACGGATGCCGCGAAGGTGCCCGACGTCGTCGACGGCGCGTATAAGGACACGGAGATGCTGATCGCCGATCCGAAGGAAGTGAGCGCGTGGCTGCCCGCCGATGAAGGCACGCAGATCACCGACCACATCTACATGGTCGACCCGAACGGCAATCTGATGATGCGTTTCCCGAAAGACGCAAACCCGAGCAAGATCAAGGGTGATGTCACGAAACTGCTCAGAAATTCGGGTATCGGCTAAAGTGCCGCGAGCACGTTGAAACTCGCCTGGTGGCGAGAGAAGGAAAGATAGATGTTCGTATTGCAACTGGGACTGATCGGGCTGTGCATTGCGCTGCTGCCGCTGTCGTACGTGTGGGTGAAAGCCGACGACAACAAGTTTCGCAAGCTGGTCTGGGTCACGACCTTCCTGACGCTGGATCTCGTGATGTTCGGCGGCTTCACGCGCCTGACCGACTCGGGCCTCGGCTGCCCGGACTGGCCGGGCTGCTACGGCACGTCGTCGCCGTTCATCGCGCACGCGGCGATCAACGCCGCGTATCACGCGATGCCGTCGGGCCCCGTCAGCATGACGAAGGCCTGGATCGAGATGATTCACCGCTACTTCGCGATGGCGATCGGCGTGCTGATCGTCGCGCAGACGGTCATCGCGTGGGTCGCGCGCATCAAGCGCCGTCCGCTCCACGTGTCGCCGTGGTGGCCGACGTCGCTGCTGCTGCTGATCCTCGTGCAGGGCGCGTTCGGCGCATGGACCGTGACGATGAAGCTGCAACCCGTGATCGTGACGATTCACCTGTTGCTCGGGCTCGCGCTGCTCGGCACGCTCGGCTGGCTCGCCGCGCGTCAGACGCCGCTTCCCGCCTATGAGCCCGAAGCGTCGCAGTGGCGTATTGCCGCGCTGTTCGGCCTCGCGCTGCTGATCGTGCAAATTGCGCTCGGCGGCTGGGTCAGCACGAATTACGCGGTGCTCGCCTGCACCGATTTCCCGACCTGCAACGGTCAGTGGATTCCGCCGATGGACTTCGAGCACGGTTTTCACTTGTGGCGCGCGCTCGGCATGACGGGCGACGGTGACGTGATCACGCAGGACGCGCTGGTGGCGATCCACTGGACGCATCGTACGTTCGCGTTTGTCGTTGTTGCGTATCTGCTGTGGTTCGCGCTGAAAATGCGCCGCTTCGAGTCGCTGCGGCGGCCCGCAAACGGCGTGCTGCTCGTGATCGTGATCCAGTTCGTCACGGGCCTGTCGAACATCGTTTTGCAATGGCCTTTGCCCATTGCCGTCGCCCATAACGGCGGGGCCGCGATCCTGCTGCTGTTGCTCGTTATGTTAAACTTTCGAATCGCTTATAGCCGTCCCGGCCGCGCCATGGTTCACGCGCGCGACGCCGCGCCAGCGTGATCCCTCATGGACAGCACAACTCTCCCCCATTCGCCCGGTAGCCGGATTTCTCAATACATTGCGCTGACGAAGCCGCGCGTCACGCAGCTCGCCGTGTTTTGCGCAGTGATCGGCATGTTCCTGGCCACGCCCGGCATGGTGCCGTGGACGGTGCTGATCGGCGGCGCTGTCGGCATCTGGTTGCTGGCGGGCGCTGCGTTCGCGATCAACTGTCTCGTCGAACAGAAAGTCGACGCGAAGATGCGCCGCACCGCGTGGCGTCCTTCGGCACGCGGCGAGATCACCACTTCGCAGATCCTGCTGTTCTCGGCCGTGCTCGGCGGCCTTGGCATGTGGACGCTCTACACGTTCACCAATGCGCTGACCATGTGGCTCACCATCGCCACCTTCGTCGGCTACGCGATCGTCTACACGCTGCTGCTCAAGCCTTATACGCCGCAGAACATCGTGATCGGAGGCGCATCGGGCGCGATGCCGCCGGCGCTCGGCTGGGCAGCCGTGACGGGCGCCGTCCCCGGCGACGCGTGGATTCTCGTGCTGATCATCTTCGTGTGGACGCCGCCGCATTTCTGGGCGCTCGCGCTGTATCGCCGCAAGGACTACGAAAACGCCGGCCTGCCGATGCTACCCATCACGCACGGCGAGCAGTACACGCGTCTGCATATCTTGCTGTACACCGTCATTCTGTTCGCGGTCACGCTGATGCCGTTTATCTCGGGCATGAGCGGAATCGTGTATCTCGCGTCGGCGGTTCTGTTGGGTGCCGTGTTCCTCGCGTATGCGTGGAAGATTTATCGGGAATATTCCGACGACCTCGCGCGTAAAACCTTCCGTTATTCGATCGTTTATCTGTCGCTGCTGTTTGCGGCACTGTTGATCGACCACTATGCGCGTGCCTTGATCGGCGCGTAAGACCATGCTCATTAAACGGTTCGCGCGCGCGGCGCGCGTTGCTCTCGTCGCGTGCGCGCTCGGCGGCGCGGCGCTGGTGTCGGGATGCGGGAAGGAACAGCCCGCGTTCACGAACGTCGATATTACGGGGAACAAGCAGTTCGGCGCGGACTTCTCGCTGCCGGATTCGAGCGGCAAGATGCGCTCGCTGGCCGACTACAAGGGCAAGGTCGTCGTGATGTTCTTCGGCTATACGCATTGCCCCGACGTCTGCCCGACGACGATGGCCGAGCTTTCGCAGGCGCTCCAGCAACTCGGTCCCGAAGACGCGAAGCGCGTGCAGGTGCTGTTCGTCACCGTCGATCCCGAGCGCGATACGCCCGAACTGATGTCGCAGTACGTGCCCGCGTTCAATCCGACGTTCGTCGGCCTGCGCCCTGCCGATCAGGAGCAGTTGACGAAGGTGACGAAGGACTTCCGCGTCTACTACGCGAAGGTGCCGGGCAAGACGCCCGACAGCTACACGATGGATCACACGGCCGCGAGCTACGTATTCGATACCGACGGCAAGCTGCGTCTTTTCGCGCGCGACGGGCAGGGCGCATCGCCGTGGGTGCACGATCTGAAGCTGTTGCTCGGCTGAGCGAGCGGCGCGAAAGTCGCACATTGAAATGAAAAAAGGCTGCACGACGACGTGCAGCCTTTTTTTATTTTCTAAGGCTGACGCTCACTCAGGCACCTTCAGATTCATCCCCGGTGCCATCCGGGTCGCCTTGAACTCCGTCACCTCATAGCGCGCCACCTTCTGCTGCGCAAATGGATCGCTCGCGAGAATCTCGTCGAGTCTCGATCGCTCGATACCCGCTGCGATGATCACGCCGCCGTCGCGCGGCACCTTCGGCCCCGCCATGATGAACACGCCCGCGTCGAACTGACGCGTCAGGAACGCGCGATGGGCTTCGAGCGCATCGTCGACACGCTCGAGCGATGCCGTGTAGCTGAGGGAGACGATATACATAAAGAAACCTCGCAAATGGGGAAGAGGCGGCCGGCCCGCGTAGGGGCCGCATCTCGTCATTATCGGCTGACATGGCGCAGGTCATGACTGACAGGCTGCCTCAAGTCGGCGCATCGCTTTGCCGTTATCCAAGAGAGCAATCGTTTGCGCCCATTCTGTCTTAGGCGGGAGCCACAGATTTGCCAAAGATGTGACCACACCATAAGAGACCAACACAATGAGTAGGATGAGTCTGAACCGCAAGCTGTGGTTATCGCTTGTGCTCGTATGGCTGGGCTTGCTGGGCGTCGGATTGTGGAGCGCGGTGGAAACCCGCTCGACAATGCTCGACGAGCGCAAGGCCGGCATGGTGAATCTCGTCGATGCCGCGCAAGGCGTCGTGAGCGGCTACTACGCGCTCGCGCAGGCCGGCAAGATGAGCGAGGCCGACGCGCAGCGCGAAGCGCTCGCGCGTCTCGCGACGATGCGCTACGGCGAATCCGGTTATCTGTTCGTGATGGATTCGAAGCCCGTCGTGCTGATGCATCCGACCTTACCGCAGATGAACGGCAAAGCGGTGGGCGACTTCAAGGACCCGGACGGCAAGCTGCTGTACATGTCGATCCTCGACGCGGCGAAGGCGACGGGCAAAGGCTTCGCCGAATATCGCGGGCGTTTGCCGCACAGTGAAGAGGCCGTGCCGAAAATCAGCTATGCCGTGCGTTTCGCGCCGTGGGACTGGAACATCGTCAGCGGCGTGTTCGTGCGCGACATCGATACCGCTTACTACGCGAACCTGATCGAGCATTTCATCGTCGTGATGGTGATCGGCGCAGGGATTTCGTTCGCGATGCTGCTGATCATCCGCAACGTGCGGGGCAGTCTCGGCGGCGAGCCGCAGGACGCCGCGAAGCTCGCGGCGCGTATCGCGACGGGCGACCTCACGCAGATCGTGTCGGTGCGCGCGAACGATTCGTCGAGCATGATGGCCGCGATGAACGAGATGCAAAGCCGCTTGCAGCGCACGATCGGCGAGATTCGCCAGTCGGCGGAGTCGATTGCATCGGCGACGCAGCAGATTGCGGCGGGCAACGGCGATCTGTCGCAGCGTACGGAACAGCAGGCGGCGTCGCTGCAGGAAACGGCGGCGAGCATGGAAGAGCTGACGGCGACCGTCAAGCAGAACGCCGACAATGCGCGCCAGGCGAGCGGCCTCGCGAACAACGCGTCGGACATTGCGACGAAGGGCAACGAGGTCGTCAGCCGCGTGATCAGCACGATGACGGAGATCAACGACAGCTCGCGGCAGATCTCGGACATCATCGGTGTGATCGAGGGTATCGCGTTCCAGACCAACATTCTCGCGCTGAACGCAGCCGTCGAAGCGGCGCGCGCGGGCGAGCAGGGCCGCGGCTTCGCGGTCGTCGCGGGCGAGGTGCGCAGCCTCGCGCAACGTTCGGCGACGGCGGCGAAGGAGATCAAGCAGCTGATCGGCGATTCCGTCGAGCGCGTGAACAACGGCTACACGCTCGTCGAACAGGCCGGCACGACGATGAGCGAGATCATGCAGGCGGTGCGCCGCGTGACGGACATCATGGGCGAAATCGCGGCGGCGTCGGAAGAGCAGAGCAGCGGCATTTCGCAGGTGGGACGCGCCGTCACGCAAATGGACGAAGTCACGCAGCAGAACGCGGCGCTGGTCGAGCAGGCTGCGGCCGCTGCTGCGTCGCTGCAGGATCAGGCGGCGCGTTTGCGTCAGACGATCGGTGCGTTCCGGGTAAATGGCGGTGAGCCGACGGTCGCCGCGAAGTCGCTTCCAGCGGCAGCGAAGAAGGCGGTGAATGCAGCGGCGAAGCCAGCCGTCAAACCGGCAGTCGCGGCGGCCGCGACAGCGGCGAAAGCGGACCTCGGTGCGCGCGAGGTCGCGAAGCCGGCCGCAAGGATGGACGCGTCGCCGCGTCCGGTAAAGGCGTCGTCATCCGATGACGATTGGACTACCTTCTAACGGCTTCTCAACCGATACCGAGACCGTTCCCGGTCTGATGGATGTGCTGTAGCGTCGGGTCGGATTCGTGGATCGCCAGTTGATCGATTCCGAAGTCGAACTGACGATAGCCGAGCTCGGTGAGCAAGGATTGAATCGCGTTGCGATCAGACTTGATCATTTCAACCAGCATGACGGGGCGGTGTCGTTCGAGCACGGCGCGTGCCCCGCGCAGCACGTCGAGTTCCATTCCTTCGACGTCCAGCTTCAGAAAGTCCAGCCGGTCGAGTTCCAGAGAGGGCAGATCGATCACGGGCACCTTGACGCCGTCCCGCGCGTCGTAAGAGATCGGCTGCCCGATGGCCTCGGTATTTTCGCGTTGGCGCAGTTCCAGACTGCCGAAGCTCGCGGGCCGCGTGTAGTCCGGTCGCGGCACGATCATCTCCCCGCTACGTTCGCCCAGTGCCGCCAGGCGCGCGCGCACATTCATGCAGTTGTTGAGCGCGATGTTGCCGGCCAGCGCGTAGAAGACCATCTCCTGCGCTTCGAACGAATGCACCTGTCCCCAACCGTGCATGTGTCGCGACCATTCGATCGTATGCACACCGATGTTCGCGCCACCGTCGACAGCAACGACACCGTCGCCGAAATGGCGGCGACGCAGGTCGAGAATCAGGCGTGCGAGATTGATTTCGTGGATGTCGAATTGCGATGCCGTGAGCAATTGAAAGCCGACACCGAACGTTCCGCCATTCTGATTGGTGGCGAAGTCGTTGCGGTTGACGATCATGTTGCCGTGATTGGTCGCGGCGAGTACGAAGGCGATGGGGCGAGCGGGATAGGACATGAGTCTCTTCTTTTGAAATGTGTGAGTGGCCGCAAGGAAGGACCGGCGAGGACACCCGACTGATCGATCGGGCGCCAAAACGCACACATCCTAAAAAGACAGCGGAGATGCCCCTATAGGACAGTTCCGAAAACGCTCTCGCCCGCGTCAGGTCACGGCGCGATCTGGCTCGAAGGGCAGCCGGGATTACGCGCATACCCATATGCGAACCCTGTATTTCCCATCGACGCGTGCCTGTGAGACCATTTAAGGCTCGACGCTTCGCGGGCAACGTCAATGTGCCCGCTGTCGAACACGAATCCGAAACAAGGCAGTCAAGAGAGAATCACATGCAGCGCAGAACACTCATCAAGGTCTTTTCCGCAGCGCTCGCTTCGGCGGCGCTCGTCACGAGCTTCGGCGCACGCGCCGACGACAAGGTCATCAAGGTCGGCACGATCAGCGGTCCCGACGCGCAAATCTGGTCGGTAGTGCAGAAGGTCGCGAAGCGCGAAGGCCTGAACGTCAAGGTCATCGAGTTCAATGATTACGTGCAGCCGAACGCCGCGCTCGACGCAGGCGATCTCGATGCGAACAGCTTCCAGCACCAGCCGTATCTCGACAGCCAGATCAAGCAGCGTGGCTACAAGATCGTCAACGCCGGTCTGACCTACATTTCACCGCTCGGCGTCTATTCGAAGAAGCTGAAGTCGCTGAAGGATCTGCCGCAAGGCGCGAAGGTCGCGGTGCCGAACGATCCGTCGAATGAAAATCGCGCGTTGCTGCTGTTGCAGTCGCAAGGCGTGATCAAGCTGAAGGCGGGCGCGGGCACGAACGGCAGCAACGCGACGCCGCTCGATGTCGCCGACAATCCGAAGAAGGTGAAGCTGATCGAACTGGACGCAGCGCAATTGCCGCGTTCGCTCTCCGACGTCGATGCCGCAGCGATCAATACGAACTTTGCGCTGGCGGCAGGCCTGCAGCCGACCAAAGACGCGATCGCGCTCGAAGACGTGCATAGCCCGTATGCGAACCTGATCGCCGTGCGCATCAAGGACAAGGATCAACCGTGGGTGAAGAAGCTGGTTGCCGCGTATCAGTCGGAAGATGTGCGCCAGTTCATCAAGACCGAGTTCAAGGGTTCTGTCGTGCCGTCGTTCTGAGCGACGCGCCTGATCGCATGATGTAAAAGGAGAAACGCCACGGCAAACCGTGGCGTTTTTTTATGCGCGTCGCAAAGGCGCGAGACACACCGCCGCTACAGCCCATGCTCCCACTGCTCGATGACGAGATCACGCCCAAAACGCCGCTCGGGCGCGGTCGATAAGAGCGTAAAGCCAGCCTGCATGACCAGCCGCCGCGCGTCATTGAGCGAACTTTCGCTTTCGAGCGAGAGCGTGCGGTAGCCCGCGCGCTTTGCGAAGCGCAGGCATTCGTTGATTAGTTGCGTGCCGATGCCGAGACGCCGCACGTCGGGTTCGACATAGAGCATGCGCACGCTTGCCTGGGTGTCGGATGCTGCTGCCACCAATGCCGATCCGACGATCAAGCCATCCTGTTCCGCGACCCAGCAGATTTCGCGCAACGTGTTGTGACCCTGCGCGAAGCGCGCGGCCTGCTGCGCGAGCAGCGCTTCGAACGTGTGGTCCCAGCCGTGGCCGTAGGCGAACAGTTGCGCCTGACGCGAAACCAGCCAGCCGTATTCGCCCGCGCGCGGCGCGCGCAGCGTGACGATGCTGTGCCGCGGCCGCTCGTCGAGCAGGCGCTCGATCAGCTTCATCGCGCCGATCAGTTGGTCCTGCGAATGCGGCGCGAGCCGCGCGAGGACGGCGCCGACTTCGTCGAGCGCGGCGGCGTCGAGCGGCCGGTACGCGGCAAGCCCCGTCTCGGTCAGCGAGACGAGCGACTGGCGCGCGTCGATCTCCGACGTCCGCCGCGAAATCAGATTGCGCCGTTCGAAGCTCGACAGCAGCCGGCTCAGATAGCCGCTGTCGATGCCGAGATTGCGCGCGAGCGCTGCAGCCGTCTGGTGCTCGCTGCGCGACAGTTCCTGCATGACCCGCACCTCGGTCAGCGAGAACGGGCTTTTCTGCAGATGTTCGTGCAGCGCCCCAATGTGCTGCGTGTAAAAGCGATTGAAATGGCGGACGGCTTCCGCCCGGACTGTAGCGGGATCGTTCACCGTTTCCGCTCCCCGTATTGGCCTGTCATTCGGTCACCAAGCTATGTTGTTTCCATCGAGTGATCGCTCGCGAATTTCGAAGTTTGCACCAGATCGTTAATAAAGAGGTATGACATTTGCGGGTTAACGCACGCAACTTGACAGACGATCGGTGCGAACCAGTTCGACAACTGGTCTCAGATACGGGTATCCCCTAATGCCAGCGGGTTGTCAGTGGAAATTTGCTTAATAGCCGGAATGCCTTATCGGACAAGGGTTTGCGTGATGTAGACCAGCTAGATACCAGCTCGTTGACTGGTATTATGGTGGTTATATAATGGGCTCCGAATTCGTAGGCCGAGCAGTCCAGTTCCCCTCACGATCCCCGACCGAGCCATATGGAAACCCGTTGGTCCGCACTGACACCTGACGCCCACAACGTCACACCGCTCTACCTGCAGCTCGCCCGCAATCTGGCGACGGCGATCCATTGCGGCGTGTGGTCGGCGGGCGAGGCGCTGCCGTCTGAGCGCACCTTGTCCGACGCGATCGGCGTGTCGCGGATTACGGCGCGCAAGGCGATTGCATTGCTGGTCGAGCAGGGTTTGATCCGCCGCGCGCGCGGCGCGGGCAGTTTCATCACGCCGCGCGTCGAAGATCCGCTGTCGCGTCTGACCGGCTTTACGAAGAAGATGGAGCAGCGCGGCTTCCGCCCGGATTCGATATGGCTCGAGCGCGAAGTGCGCAGCGCGACGCGCGACGAGATCGTGCATCTGGGCCTGTCGCCCGGTGCCTCGGTCGCGAGCCTGCGCCGCCTGCGCCGCGCCGACGGCATCGTGATGGCGGTCGAGCATTCGTCGCTGCCCGTGTCGATCGTGTCCGATCCGCGGGCGATCGGCGGCTCCCTCTACAGTTACCTCGAGCAGCGCGGCATGCCCGTCGTGCGCGCGCTGCAGCACTTTCGCGCCGTCAACGCGTCGAGCGAGATCGGCGCACTGATGGACATCGAACAAGGCTGCGCGCTGCTGTTGATCACGCGCGTGGGCTACAGCGCCGACCAGCGCGCCATCGAACTCACCGATACCTATTGCCGGGATGACTACTACGACTTCGTCGCTGAACTGCGGCTGTGACCCCGTGCGCTGAACAGCGCGACGGCAGACAAACGGAACGCACGCGGCGCGAATCAGTCACGCACTGCATAACGCAACATCAGAGAGACTCATGCTGACCGGAAACATACTCACTCCCGAAGGCTGGATCCACGGCACGATCGAATCCGAAAACGGCCGCATCACGGCCATCACGGGCCATGCCGTCGATCCGTCGACCAACGACGCGCCATACATCCTGCCCGGTTTCATCGATCTTCACGTGCATGGCGGCGGCGGTGCCGACGTGATGGAAGCGGGCAACGCAATCGAGGCGATCACGCGCACACACGCGCGCTTCGGCACGACGAGCCTGCTCGCGACCACGATGACCGCGCCGCGCGACGAACTGATGGCCGTCGTCGCGGGTCTCGGCGACGTCGCGAAGAACCGCGTGCCGGGCGGCGCGCGCGTGCTCGGCGTGCATCTCGAAGGTCCGTACATCAACCCCGGCAAGCTCGGCGCGCAGCCTGACGCGGCCGTGTCGGCGGTGCTCGACGAAGTGCTGAAGTATCTGTCGATCGCGCCGATCCGCGTCGTCACGATCGCGCCGGAAATCTCCGGCCACATGGAGATCATCTCCGAGATCAATGCGCGCGGCGTGCGTGTGCAGCTCGGCCACTCGCTCGGCACGTATGACGACGCCGTCGCCGCGATGAAGCACGGCGCGCGCAGTTTCACGCACCTGTTCAACGCGATGTCGCCCCTGCATCACCGCAATCCGGGGATGGTCGGCGCGGCGCTCGCGCACGCCGAATACGCGGAAATCATTCCCGACCTGCTACACGTCCATCCGGGCGCGATCCGCGCCGCGATGCGCGCTATTCCGCGTCTCTACGTGGTGACGGACAGCACGTCGGCGACGGGCATGCCCGACGGCGAATACCGCCTCGGCAGCCAGCACGTGACGAAGTGTCTCGGCGGCGTGCGTCTCGCCGACGGCACGCTCGCAGGCAGCACGCTGACGATGGACCAGGCGCTGCGCAATCTCGTATCGCTCGGCCTGCCGATGGCCGATGTGTCAAACCGTATGTCCCGTTATGCCGCCGACTATCTCGGCCTCGAAGACCGCGGCCGTCTCGCGCGCGGCGCGTGGGCAGACATCGTCGTGTTCGATCGCGAACTGGCGTTGACGGCGACTTACGTCGAAGGAGAATCGATTGTCGAATATGCTTAAAGAGGCGCTGGCGTCCGCTGATGTGGTCGCCGCGCAACTCAACGATACGTCGCGCGTGGAAGCGCTCGCGGCCCGGCTCGCACAGGAACCGCGTCATGTCGCGCTCACAGTGGCGCGCGGCAGTTCGGATCACGCGGCGAGCTACTTCGCTTCGCTGACGATGAGCCGCGTCGGCCTGCCCGTCGCCTCGCTGCCGATGTCGGTCGCAACGCTTCAACAGGCGCCGCTGCAGGTGCGCAACCAGCTTGCGCTCGGCTTCTCGCAATCGGGTAAGAGTCCCGATCTGGTCGGCACGATGCAGGCACTGCGCGAAGCGGGCGCGCTGACCGTGGCCGCCGTCAACGTGCCCGGTTCGCCGCTCGAAGACGCGTGCGAGTTTTATCTGCCGCTGCTTGCCGGTCCCGAACTGAGCGTCGCGGCGACCAAAAGCTATATCGCGATGCTGTCCGTGTCCGCGCAGCTCGTGGCGCACTGGCAGCAGGACGCAGCGTTGCTGGACGGCCTGAAATCGCTGCCGGACGCACTGCGCCGCGCGGGCGCGCTCGACTGGTCGAAGGCCGTCGACGAACTGCGCGACGCCGAACGCATGATCGTGATCGGCCGTGGTCTTGGCCTCGCGATCGCGCAGGAAGCGGCGTTGAAGCTCAAGGAAACGTCGGGCATCCAGGCCGAGGCGTTTTCGAGCGCCGAAGTGCGTCACGGCCCGATGGAACTGATCGACCGCGATTATCCGCTGCTGGTGTTCGCACCGCGCGGACCGGAACAGGCGGGGCTTCTGCAACTCGCGCGCGACATGCAGGCGCGCGGCGCGCGTGTGCTGCTCGCCGCCGATCCAGCCGACGTACCCGAAGCCACCTTGCCGCTCGTATCGACGGCGCACGCCGCGCTCGATCCGATTGCCGCAATCCTTTCTTTCTATGTGATGGCTGCCGGCCTCGCCGCCGCCCGCGGACGCAATCCTGATGCGCCGCGCCATCTGATGAAAGTCACCGAAACTCACTGATCGAGATAGCCAGATGCGACGTGTCGAGGAGTCCCGTTTGAAGAGCCATTCCGAAGGCCATATTGTCCTGCTCGCGCCGATGACGGGTCCCGTCGTCCCGCTCGCGAAGGTGCCCGACCCGGTGTTTTCGGGCGGCATGTTCGGTGACGGCATCGGTATCGATCCGCTGGAAGGCAAGCTCGTTGCGCCGTGCGACGGCGTCGTGATGCACCTGGCGCGCACCGGCCACGCCGTCACGATCACGACGGCAGAGGGCGCTGAAATCCTGCTGCATATCGGTATCGACACGGTCGAGCTGAACGGCAAGGGCTTCGCGCCGATGATCGAGCAGGGCGCGAGCGTGCGCACGGGCGACGTGCTGATCGAGTTCGATCAGGACGCCGTTGCGCGCAATGCGCCGAGTCTCGTGTCGGTGATCGCGATTGCGAACTCGGATGCATTCGAGATCGTCGAGCGCGCTCCCGCTGATGGCGTGCTCAAGGCGGGACAGTCGCCGCTGCTGACTTTGCGCGTGCGCGACGGTGCGGCCGTGGCGGCATCGCGCGAAGCGTCGAGCGTGAGCGAAGAAGCGCGCCAGACCATCGTGCTCGAACATGCTGGCGGTCTGCATGCGCGTCCGGCGGCGCGTGCGCGTGAAGCGGCGCGTGGTCTCGATGCGCGTGTCGAAGTGCGTTTCGAAGGCAAGAAGGCGGCGATCGAAAGCGTGGTCGGCTTGCTCGGCTTGGGCGCGGGGCAGGGCGCGACGGTCGAGATCGTCGGTATCGGTGCGCAGGCTGGCGCGGCCGTCGAAGCCGTGGTGCGCGAACTGACGCGCGAGGCGCACGGCGAAGCGGAAGAAAAGCCCGCGCGGCAGATGTCGCCCGCGCCCGTCACCGCCGCGCCGAAAGCGGGTGAGCCGCTCGCGCCGAACACGCTCACGGGCGTATGCGCGGCGCCCGGCATCGCGGTCGGCAAGCTCGTTCGTTGGGACGACGCCGACATCGATCCGCCGGAGACGACGGGCAACACGCCCGCTGCCGAAAGCCGCGCGCTCGACAAGGCAATCGCCGCCGTCGACTCTGAACTGAACACGACCGTGCGCGACGCGTCGCAACGCGGCGCGCATGGCGAAGCGGGCATTTTCGCGGTGCATCGCGTGCTGCTCGAAGACCCGACGCTGATCGACGCCGCGCGCGATCTGATCAGCCTCGGCAAGAGCGCGGGCTTCGCGTGGCGCGAGGCGATCCGGGCGCAGATCGGCGTGCTGTCGAAGGTCGACGATGCGCTGCTCGCCGAACGTGCCGCCGATCTGCGCGATCTCGAAAAGCGCGTGCTGCGCGCGCTCGGCTACTCGAACGCGGCGTCGCGTTCTCTGCCCGATGAAGCCGTGCTGAGCGCCGACGAATTCACGCCGTCGGATCTGTCGACGCTGGATCGCAAGCGCGTCACTGCGCTCGTGATGGCGCGCGGCGGTGCGACGTCGCACGCGGCGATCATCGCGCGTCAGGCGGGCATTCCGGCACTGGTTGCCATGGGCGACGCGCTGCATGCAATCGCCGACGGCACGCAGGTCGTGGTCGACGCGACGGCGGGCCGTCTCGAATACGCGCCGAGCGCACTCGATGTCGAACGCGCGCGCAACGAGCGTGCGCGTCTGGCCGGCGTGCGCGAAGTGAATCGCCGCACGTCGCAGCAAGCCGCCGCCACCAGCGACGGCCGCGCGATCGAAGTCGCCGCCAACATCGCGACACTCGACGACGCAACGACCGCCGTCGACAACGGCGCGGACGCCGTCGGCCTGCTGCGTACCGAACTGCTGTTCATCCATCGTCAGGCGGCGCCGACCGTCGACGAGCATCGCCAGAGCTATCAGGCCATCGTCGAGGCGTTGAAGGGCCGCACGGCCATCATCCGTACGCTCGATGTCGGCGCGGACAAGGAAGTCGATTACCTGACGCTGCCGCCCGAACCGAACCCGGCGCTCGGCCTGCGTGGCATCCGTCTCGCGCAGGTGCGCCCGGATCTGCTCGAAGACCAGTTGCGCGGCCTGCTCGCGGTTCAGCCGCTGGGCAAGGTGCGCATCCTGTTGCCGATGGTGACGGACGTGGGCGAACTCGTGCGTCTGCGCAAGCGGATCGACGAACTCGCCGCCGAAGCGGGCCGCGCCGAGAAGATCGAAGTCGGCGTAATGATCGAAGTGCCGTCGGCGGCGCTGCTCGCCGATCAACTGGCGAAGCACGCGGATTTCCTGTCGATCGGCACCAACGATCTCACGCAATACACGCTTGCGATGGACCGCTGCCAGCCCGATCTCGCCGCCCAGGCGGACAGCCTGCATCCGGCCGTGCTGCGCCTGATTTCGGTTGCCGTGCAAGGCGCGGAGAAGCACGGCAAGTGGGTCGGCGTGTGCGGCGCGCTCGCTGGCGATCCGCTCGCGGCACCGTTGCTGGTCGGCCTCGGTGTGACGGAACTGTCCGTCGACCCCGTGTCCGTGCCCGGCATCAAGGCGCGCGTGCGCAAACTCGATTATCAGTTGTGCCGTCAGCGCGCCCAGGACGCTCTGGCGCTCGAATCGGCACAAGCGGTAAGAGCCCTGAGCCGCGAAATCTGGCCGCAAGACTGATGGCGCTTGCGTCGCAAACAGTCTTAAAAGCCAACTTCGTCAGCTCGACATTTCAACCAGCATGTAAAGCAATTACGCAACTACACGAGACAAAGGAGTGGAGGTATCAATGGATGGAAATCCGTTTCTGAAGATTCAGCGCCTTGGCCGCGCACTGATGCTGCCGATCGCGGTTTTGCCCGTCGCCGGCCTGTTGCTGCGCCTCGGCCAGCCCGATGTGTTCAACATCAAGATGATCGCCGACGCGGGCGGCGCGATCTTCGACAACCTGCCGCTTCTGTTCGCGATCGGCGTCGCTGTCGGCTTCGCGAAGGACAATAACGGCGTTGCGGCGCTGGCGGGCGCAATCGGCTATCTGGTCGAAGTGGCCGTGATGAAGGACATCAACGACAAGCTCAACATGGGCGTGCTGTCGGGGATCATCGCCGGTATCGTCGCGGGGATGCTGTACAACAAGTACAAGGACATCAAGCTTCCCGACTACCTCGCGTTCTTCGGAGGCAAACGCTTCGTGCCGATTGTCACGGGGGTGGCGTGTCTGGTGTTAGGCATCGTGTTCGGCTACGCGTGGGCGCCCGTTCAGGCGGCCATCGACGCAGCCGGCCACTGGCTGACGACGGCAGGCGCAGTCGGCGCGTTCGTGTTCGGCTTGCTGAACCGTCTGCTGCTGGTGACGGGTCTGCATCACATCCTGAACTCGCTCGCGTGGTTCGTGTTCGGCTCGTTCACGCCGCCGGGCGGCGCTGCTGTCACGGGCGACCTGCACCGCTTCTTCGCAGGCGACCCGACGGCGGGCACGTTCATGACGGGCTTCTTCCCGGTCATGATGTTCGGTTTGCCCGCAGCGTGTCTGGCGATGTTCCATGAAGCACCGAAGGAGCGCCGCGCGCTGGTCGGCGGCCTGTTGTTCTCGATGGCGCTGACGTCGTTCCTGACGGGCGTGACGGAGCCGATCGAATTTAGCTTCATGTTCCTCGCGCCTGTGCTGTACGCGATCCACGCGGTGCTGACGGGTCTGTCGCTTGCGATCTGCTCGGCGCTCGGCATCAAGCTCGGCTTCACGTTCTCGGCGGGCGCGATCGACTACGTGCTGAACTACGGTCTGTCGACAAAGGGCTGGGAAGCGATTCCCATCGGCATCGCGTATTCGATCGTCTACTACGGTCTGTTCCGCTTCTTCATCCGCAAGTTCAACATGGCGACGCCGGGCCGCGAGCAGGAAACGCCGGAAGTGGCCAACGAGTCGTATGCGTCGGCCGGCTATGTGGCGCCTGTCGAAGGCGCGGCGGCTGCGTCGGGCACGCGTGCACAGCGTTACATCGCTGCGCTGGGCGGCGCGGCGAATCTGTCGGTGGTCGATGCTTGCACGACGCGTCTGCGTCTGTCGGTGGTGGATTCGGAGAAGGTGTCGGAGAACGAGCTGAAGTCGATCGGCGCGCGTGGCGTGTTGAAGCGCGGCGGCGGCAACGTGCAGGTGATCATCGGACCGGAAGCGGACATGATCGCCGATGAAATCCGCACGACGATCGCGAGCGGCGGTGCGGCTGCTGCTGTTTCGCCTGCCCCTGTATCGGCCAAGCCGGCTGCTGTCGCTGCGGCGCCCGCTGCTGCGACGGGCAACGGCCCACTCGATCCGGACCCGCTGCGTTGGCTCGCCGTGTTCGGTGGCGCGACCAATGTCGTGTCGCTGGAAGCCGTCGCGGCGACGCGTCTGCGTATCGTCGTGCGCGATCCGTCGGCTGTCGATCGCCAGCGTCTCGACACGCTGAGCATAGCGTGGGTATCGACGGATACGTTCCACATCGTTGTCGGTGACGATGCGCAGCGCTACGCGCAGCAACTGTCGACGCGCCTGACGGCAACGGCCTGACCTTCGTCACGGCCTGAGCTCTTGGCAAAGAAAATCGGCGCCCCGCGGGGCGCCGATTTTCGTTTACCCGCTTACCGTTTGTCCGGATCGGCGTCCGGCTCGACGGCGTTGTTCGCTTCGAGCCACATCACATTGATGATGCCAAGCGCGAGTGCAAGCCCGATACCGAGAATCCAGCTGAAGTACCACATGGTTCGCTCCCTCTTGCGCGTGGTGTATCAGTACATCGAATGATGGTTCTGTTCGATCGCGTCGGCCGTGACCTTGCCGCGCATCACGCGATACACCCAGCTCGTGTAGATGAGTATCAGCGGCAGAAAGATGATCACCGCGATCAGCATGATCTGCAGCGTCATCTGGCTCGACGTCGAATCCCAGACGGTGAGGCTGCTGCGTCCGTCGAGCGACGACGGCATGATGAACGGAAACATCGAAAAGCCCGCCGTCAGGATCACGCCGATCACCATCAGCGACGTCGACAGAAAGGCGCTGCGCTCGAAGCGCGAGCTTGCCAGCAGGAGCGCGAGCACGCCGCCGACAACACCCGCGACGGGCGCCGCGACCATCCACGGATACGTCGCGTAGTTGGTGAGCCACAGGCCCGGCGCACCGATCACGTTTTTCAGCAGCGGATTCGCGACGGTATCGAACGGCGCGGGCTCGGTGATCTGATAGCCGCCGATCAGCGTCGCGACCAGCACGCCGCCGATCAGAAACAGCGCGACCGCGACCAGCGACGCAATGCGCAGCGCAACCGACGCGCGCCGCGCGACGACGCCGTCCGCCTTCATCTTGACGAACGCCGCGCCGTGCGCGACCAGCATCGCTACGCTCACCACGCCGCACAGCAGCGCGAACGGATTGAGCAGTTCGAAGAAGCTGCCGTGATAGGTGACGCGCAGATCCTGATCGAACTGGAACGGCACGCCTTGCAGCAGATTGCCGAACGCGACGCCGAACACCAGCGCCGGCACGAAGCCGCCGACGAACAGCGCCCAGTCCCACGCGGTGCGCCAGCGCGGGTCGTCGCGCTTGCCGCGATAGTCGAAGCCGACCGGGCGGAAGAACAGCGCGAACAGCACGAGCAGCATCGCGAAGTAAAAGCCCGAGAAGGATGCGGCATACACCAGCGGCCACGCGGCGAACATCGCGCCGCCTGCGGTGATCAGCCAGACCTGGTTGCCTTCCCACGTCGCGCCGACCGTGTTCACGACGACGCGCCGCTCCGCGTCCGTCTTGCCGATGAACGGCAGCAGGATCGCTGCGCCCATGTCGAAGCCGTCGGTGAGCGCGAAGCCGATCAGCAGCACACCGACGAGCACCCACCAGATCACTTTGAGGGTTGCGTAGTCCATAGCGATGTTTCCTCGTGTTTTCGTGCGACGGCAAGGGTGTTGCTGTCGATACCGCTGTCGAACCCGCTCATGCCGCCGTGTTCGCGCCGACGGCAGGCTTCGCGGTTTGCTCGTGGTGATAGCGTCCCGTATGCAGCGACGAAGGCCCAAGCCGCGCGTACTTGAACATCAGCGTGATCTCGATGATGAAGAGCGCGGTGTAGAACACGACGAAGCCCGCGAGGCTTAGATACAGATCGCCTGCCGTCAGGCTCGACGCCGACAGCGAAGTCGGCAGGATGCCCGCGATGGTCCACGGCTGGCGCCCGACTTCCGCGACGATCCAGCCGAATTCCGCCGCGAGCCACGGCAGCGGAATCGCCCACACGGCCCAGCGCAGGAACCAGCGGCGGCTGCCGCGCAGCAGCGAGCGTTGCGCGCAGAAGAAGAACGCGAGCACGAAGGTCGCGAGGAACAGGATGCCGAGGCCGACCATCAGCCGGAACGACCAGAACACGGGCAGCACGGGCGGCACGGTTTTCTTCGCGGCCTGTTTGATCTGCTCGGCGGAGGCGTCGGTGACGTTGGGGGTGAACTGCTTGAGCAACAGGCCGTAGCCGAGGTCCCGCTTGTGCTGGTCGAAGGCGGCGTGCGTTGCGTCGCTCGCGTCGCCTTGCTTGATCTTCTGCAGCGCGTCGTACGCGAGCATGCCGTTGCGGATGCGCGTCTCGTTGCGCGCCATCAGTTCTTTCAGGCCGACCACAGGTTCGTCGAGCGAACGTGTCGCGATGATGCCAAGCGCGTACGGCACGCGCAACGCGTAATCCGTGCGTTCTTCCTGCTGGCTCGGAATGCCGACAATCGTAAATGGCGCGGGCGGGGGCGCGGTCTCCCATTCGGATTCGATCGCAGCGAGTTTCATCTGCTGCACTTCGCCTGTGGTGTAGCCCGATTCGTCGCCGAGCACGATCACGCACAAGGTGGACGCCAGACCGAAGCCTGCCGCCACGGCGAACGAGCGCAGCGCGAAGTCGATGTCGCGGCGCTTGAGCAGATACCACGACGACAACCCGAGCACGAACATCGACGCCGTCACATAGCCCGCCGACACCGTATGCACGAACTTCACCTGCGCGACAGGATTGAAGATCACGGCGAAGATACTCGACAACTCCATGCGCATCGTTTCGTAGTTGAACTCGGCGCCGACCGGGTTGTTCATCCAGCCGTTCGCAATCAGGATCCACAGCGCGGACAGGTTCGAGCCGAGCGCGACGAGAAACGTGACCATCAGATGCTGGATGCGTGACAGCCGGTTCCAGCCGAAGAAGAACAGCCCGACGAAGGTCGACTCCAGAAAGAACGCCATCAGCCCTTCGACGGCCAGCGGCACGCCGAAAATATCGCCGACATAGTGCGAGTAGTACGACCAGTTGGTGCCGAACTGGAACTCCAGCGTGAGGCCCGTGGTGACGCCCATCGCGAAGTTGATGCCGAACAGCTTGCCCCAGAACTGCGTCATGTCCTTGTAGATCGGTTTGCCCGTCATCACGTAGACGCTTTCCATGATGACCAGCAGCCACGACAGCCCGAGCGTCAGCGGCACGAACAGGAAGTGATACAGCGCGGTGACGGCGAATTGCAGGCGAGAGAGATCGACGACGTCGCTAGCGGGCATGGTTGAGACCTCGAGTCGAAGGCGGCGGTGAGGCGGACGCCGGCACCGACAGCAGCGCCTGGGCGACCTGAGCAGGCGGGAGCGACATGTTTTGCGCCTGCGGATGATTGAAGAACGCGAACTTGAGCGCGAACAGAAGCGCGAATTTGATCGCGAGCACGATCAGGATGTCGCGCGCAAAGGTCGGACCGCGAGCCCACGCGACGATGCGGCTGGCGAGCGTGCGGCGTGTGGCATTCCTGTGATTGAGCGTGATGGCCATGTTCGATCCGCAACGACATCGCGCCGGGTGACCCGGCCAGACCCAGTGCGCATTACCTCGCGGCACTGGCGCGTGCATAACCATTGTAGGAACGGCCTGTCGGACGGGCCCGCGTCATCGTGTCGCGCGGCGCGTCCGGCTTTATCACTAATAAGTCACGCTCTGCGCGAGGTCAAGGCAATGTCTCGACAATGACGCGTATCTGCGCAATATTTGACGACGCGCAATAAAAAACCCTGCCTTCTTGCGAAGGGCAGGGTTCTGTCAGAAACGCGTGTGGCCAGTGACTGGCGCGCGCCCGCTGCTTCTCTGAGGTTACGCGTACTCGGCCAGCGCGGTGCGCATCTTCTTCATCGCACTGGTTTCGATCTGGCGAATCCGCTCGGCCGATACACCGAACTCGTCGGCCAGTTCGTGCAGCGTCGAACCGCCCGAGCCGTCGTCTTCCACCTGCAGCCAGCGTGCTTCGATGATGCGTCGGCTGCGCGGATCGAGCGACTCCAGCGCGCTCGCGATGCCGTCGCTCTGCAGACGGTCACGTTGACGCGCGGCCAGCACGGCCGTCGGCTCGCTGTGCGAGTCGGCGAGATAGGCGATCGGCGCGAACGCTTCTTCGCCGTCTTCGACCTGGCCTTCGAGCGCGATATCGCCGCCCGACAGCCGCGTTTCCATCTCGGCCACTTCCTCGCGCTTCACGTTCAGTTCTTTCGCCAGGCCCTCGATCTCGTCCGGCGTGAACGACTGCAACCCTTGCTTGTGACTGCGCAGGTTGAAGAACAGCTTGCGTTGCGCCTTGGTCGTCGCCACTTTCACCATGCGCCAGTTGCGCAGGATGTACTCGTGGATTTCGGCCTTGATCCAGTGCATTGCATAAGACACGAGGCGCACGTTCTGCGTCGGGTCGAAGCGCTTTACGGCCTTCATCAGGCCGATGTTGCCTTCCTGGATCAGGTCGGCGTGCGGCAGGCCATAGCCGAGGTAATTACGCGCGATCGACACGACCAGTCGCAAGTGCGACAGGACCAGCTTGCGCGCCGAGTCGAGATTGTTCTGCTCGCGGTACTCGGTGGCGTACTGGCGCTCTTCTGCCGGCGTCAGCATCGGAATCCGGTTTACGGCCTGGATGTAGGCGTCGATGTTGCCCAGCTGGCCGGGCAGAAGAGAAGCGTGCGAGAGCGCCAGTGCACCTGCCGGAGCGGCCTTAGCCGACGACGGGCTCAGAGTACTCGGAAGGGTCAGTGTGTTGCTCACGTAGCAAACTCCTTTATTCAGACAAATGTCCGCCAAAGCGGACCACGATGGATGTTAGCACTCTCATTTCCCGAGTGCTAATACTTAGAAGCCATAGGGGCATGCAAGTTCCCTCTTTCCTATCGAAAATGCACGTTCAATAGCATCGTACCTCATCTGCGGGTTTGGTACCGAACGCTTAGCATTCCTCGGCGGCAGCAAGATTCTGCAATCGTGGGTAAGATTTTTTCGGAAACAGAAGCAGTGATTTGCGAGTTTTCAGTTGTTATTAAAGGGTCCGATAGTTGCTTCTGTCTCTAGAATGTCGCGGCAACGATGTCCCTTGCTAAACCCCGCATCCGGTGGACGCACGATGGAAAAAAAGAACAACGCTTCGTTTAATCTGGCACTCAAATGTGCTGTCGCTGCAGCGCTTCTCTGCGCGTCGGGCTTGGCCTCGGCGGACCAGTTCGGCGTTCAGATTGCGGGCGGTCTCGCCGATCACCACGTACGCAAACTCGACCTAGGCTTCGTCTGGGACCCCAATCTGACCTGGTGGGAAATCGGCGGCTGGCATTTCGCGCTGGTCGGCGAGGCGCATGCCGCGTGGTGGCACACGGACGAAGGCAACGTTCACGACAATATCGGCGAATTCGGCGTCACGCCGGTCGTGCGGTTCATCAAAAGCTCGGGGGCGATCCGCCCGTTCATCGAGGCGGGTGTCGGAGTGCGGATTTTGACCCATCCGCGCATCTCGTCGGACTACACGCTCAGTACCGCCTTCCAGTTCGCCGATATGGTGGGCGTCGGCGCGCAATTCGGCTCGCATCAGCAGTACCAGTTTGGCTACCGCTTTCAGCACGTCTCCAATGCAAGTATCAAAGAGCCGAATCCTGGTATAAATTTCCAGCAGATTTACGTGCAGTACAACTTCTGACGACCGCTGCCGGTATCGGCGCCGTCGTCGATAGGGGCGAACGCGATGCCGGCAAAAGTGATCGAAGCGATTCGCGGGCTTGAGCGCGATCGCTTTCGGGCGATGGTGGAAGGAAACGGACAGCGGCTCGACGCGCTGCTGTCGGACAACGTCATTTACGTCCACACGAACGGCAAGCGCGAGTCGAAGCAGCAGTTCATCGACGCCATCACGGCCGGGCGCCGCCGCTATCGCCAGATCGAGGTGCAGTCGCAGGACGTGCTGCCTGTCGGACGCGAGACCTGCGTCGTCACCGGGCGCGCGCTGATCGAGATGGAAGCGAATAGCGGCGCGCTGCTCTTTCCGATCGCTTACATGGCGATTCAGGCCCAGGAAGACGGCAAATGGCAGCTGATCGCGTGGCAGGCGACGCGTTGCGCAATCGAGTGACGCGGATCGCGCCTTCACTCTTCGTCTGACGGTAGCCGCCTCGTGAGCGGTCCGTGCGCGCGGGCGATGGTTGAATCGCCCGCGTTTGCGCTTCTGCGGTCTTCCTGTTCGCTTCGTCCTGCCCCGTTTGCCGTTACGTGACGTCTTGCCGTTACGCCGCGACGCGGCGGTCGACAGCCGCCCAACCGGCGCGATTGACGCCGCTGACGACGGCATCGACGACGGCCGTCATCTCGTCTTCCGCTACGCCTATGCCGTGACGCATCGGCTGCTCGCCGACGCGGCTGGCGACGAATACCACTGTGCGGCCGTCGGTGGTGCGCGCGGTCTCGAACGACGTGATTTCGATGGTTTGCTTCGAAGCCCCGGCCATTTCCTGCGCAACCGCCTTCGCATACGCTTCGTGGCCATCGACGCTCGCTGCCGCCGTCGCGGGAACGGCGATCTCGCGCTTGTTCCAGCGCACCGTCGATCCGTTCACGCGCTGCGCCGGGCCGTCCGCCTCGAAGTATTCGCGGGCAAAGAGCGCGCAGATTGCGTCGCCCGTCACTTCCTCGCCCGACTGATCCGCCACCGATTGCACTGCGTGGCTGAATTCGATCTGCACCCGCCGTGGCAGCGCGAAGCCCATGCCGCGCTCGACCAGATACGTCGCGCCGCCCTTGCCGGACTGGCTGTTCACGCGAATCACGGCGTCGTAGCTGCGGCCGACGTCGGCGGGATCGATGGGCAGATACGGCACTTCCCAGACGGCGTCCGGCTTTTGCTGCGCGAAGCCCTTGCGGATCGCGTCCTGATGCGAGCCGGAGAACGCCGTGTAGACGAGATCGCCTGCATACGGATGACGCGGGTGCACAGGAATCTGGTTGCAGCGCTCGACCACGCGACGCACGGCGTCGATGTCCGAGAAATCGAGGCCGGGGTCGATACCCTGCGTGTAGAGGTTCATCGCGAGGGTCACGATATCGACGTTGCCCGTGCGCTCGCCATTGCCGAACAAACATCCTTCGATACGGTCCGCGCCCGCCATCAGCGCGAGTTCCGCGGCGGCGACGGCCGTGCCGCGATCGTTATGCGGATGCACGGACAACACGATGCTGTCGCGATAGCCGAGATTGCGGTCCATCCACTCGATCTGGTCGGCGTACACGTTCGGCGTCGCGGCTTCGACCGTAGCGGGCAGGTTCACGATCATCTTGTGATCGCGCGTCGGACGCCACGTCTGCGCGACGGCGTCGCAGACTTCGCGCGCGAACGGCAACTCGGTCATGCTGAAGGTTTCGGGCGAATACTGGTAAGTCCAGTGCGTCTGCGGACGGGCGTCGGCATGCTCGCGAATGATGCGGGTGCCTTCCACTGCGAGCGCCTTCACCTGTTCCTGCGACAGCCCGAACACGATCTTGCGGAACGACGGCGCGATCGCGTTGTAGAGATGGACGATCGCGCGCGGCACACCTTCGAGCGCCTCGAACGTGCGCGCAATCAGGTCGGCGCGCGACTGCACGAGCACTTCGATGGTCACGTCGTCGGGAATGCGTTTTTCGTCGATCAGCTTGCGGACGAAATCGAAGTCGGTTTGCGACGCCGACGGAAAACCGACTTCGATCTCCTTGAAACCGATCGCCACAAGCATCTCGAAGAACTCGGTCTTCTGAGCGATGCTCATCGGCTCGATCAGCGACTGGTTGCCGTCGCGCAAATCAGTGCTCATCCAGATCGGCGCGCGCTCGATCGTGCGGGTGGGCCACTTGCGGCCGGTCAAACGGACGGTGGGGAAAGGGCGGTACTTCTCGGCAGGGTTGCGCAACATGTTGAGGCCTCGTTCGATTCGTCTAGTCGTGTGCTGGGTGAGGTGGCGTCGAGCGGCTGGCGGGCTGCCACAGATGCACGTCCCGCGAGCCGGGCGCTAGCGGGAGCAACGAACGGGCGCGAACAAACAGCGTCATCGGAACGATGACGAAAGCAATGAACGGAACGGAAGCCCATGCAACGTGCATTTGACCCTCGCGATTCGTCCGATGGATAACGGACGAACACAGGCGACTACAGGTTTTGAAGGAACTACGGACTGGGGTGAAACAGGAACTGCTCTGGAGGACCGCCGCGAGTCGCTGTGGCGACTGCGTACGGCGCTACGTCTTGCTTAGGCTAGACGTAGCGATAGGGGCCGCGCTAGGCGGCCGAGGGTAATTCGGAGGGTGTTCGGAATGGAACGCATCTTTACAAGATAAGCGAGGCGGCAGTGGCCTGTCAACCCGCTATTTGCTGCGATGCGTTCGCGAGAGCGTTCGCCGAGGCAAGCCGGACGGCTGTCGGCCCTTGTCAGGCGGCCTTCTGCGCGATCTCGACGATCAGCTCGACCTGGCGCGTGATCGCGGCCGGCACGGGCGCTTCGCCGTTCAGCACGGCGGCGATCCACGCCGCCGTGGTCGGCGCGTCGCGGCCTTCGGGCAAGTCGACCTCGGGCGCATCCGGCGACGAGCGCTCGGCCGAGATGCGTGTCTCGCAGATGCCGTCATGCAGCCAGTCGATCTGAACCTGGCGGCGCGTGTCGGCGACGGCCTCGCCTTCGGTGCCGCGCGCGAGCAGCGCGCCGCCGACCGCCATGGCGGGATGCGAGACGAACAGCTGAGTCAGGCTTTCGCGATAAGGCGGATGCGTGTAGTTCACGAGCCGCAACCCCGCCGGCGCGAAAGGCTGCAGAATCTTCACGAGCGTGTGCGTCGAATTGCGCACACCCATTCTTCGACGCAGCGATAGCAGCCGCGCCAGCTTCGGCGCGAGTGTTCCGATGGGCGCGAACGCGAGCCGCTGATTGGCGAGGCTCGTTTCGATATCCGCGTGCGTCTGCGCGGGCGCGAGGTTCAGATGCGCAAAGATTTCGGCGCTCGTCACGCGGCCCGGATCTTCCGTCACCCCGTGCACCAGCACCGGCACGCCTTCGCGCGCGAGCAGCAGCGCCAGCAGCGGCACGAGGTTGGGCTGCTTGCGCGCGCCGTTGTAGCTCGGGATCGACACGGCTTGATACGCATCGTGCTTCACCGCGACGGGCTCGAACGAAGCGTGGGCGGCTGCGAGCATCGCGGCCAGCTCGTCGGCGGATTCGCCTTTCACGCGGTACGCCAGCAGGATCGCACCGAGTTCCAGGTCGGAAACGCGGCCGTCGAGCATCGCGCTGTAGAGCGCGTGCGTGTCCTCCGGCGTGAGCGCGCGCGCGCCGTTGGGACCGCGGCCGATTTCCTTGATGAATCGGGCGCAGGGAAAGGGAGTGGTGTCGGTGAGATCGGTCATTGGGGAAATCGGTGTTCTGGGGACGGCGGCCGCCGCTGCGACGTGCCTGATTCCTTTCGAGTATCGCACGCCGGGTGCGCGTGCAAAACGCGAGTGAATTGACGGCCTGTCGCGAACCTTACGGGACGGCTTCAGCGCGCGCCACCTGGCCGTTCGGCCAGGCTACGCGGGAAACGGCGCCGCGTTACACTCAATGCTTCGCCGCATCAGAGCGGTCCAACAAAAGACGGAGAACGGAATGGGTTACGTGTTTGCGCCAGCGCCGGTGACGGCAGTGCCAGTCGTCGGAACGGACGATAAATTCGCGGTGCGCCGCATTTACTGCGTCGGCCGCAATTACGAGGCGCACGCGCGCGAAATGGGCCATGATCCCGACCGCGAACCGCCGTTCTTCTTTGCTAAACCAGCCGACGCCGTGCTGTATGTCGCGCCGGGCGCAACGGGAGAATTTCCGTATCCGGCGCAGTCGAAGAACGTGCACTTCGAGATGGAACTGGTCGCGGCAATCGGCAAGGCTGGCAAGAACATCTCCGCCGACAATGCGCTCGACCACGTCTACGGCTACGCGCTTGGTCTCGACATGACCCGCCGCGACCTGCAGGCGGAAGCGAAAAAGCTGGGCCGTCCTTGGGACACCGCAAAGGGCTTCGATCATTCGGCGCCGCTCGGCCCGATTCATCCTGTTTCGAAAGTCGGTCACGTCGGCAAGGGCGCGATCTGGCTCACCGTCAACGGTGAGGAAAAGCAGCGTTCGGACGTGTCGCAACTGATCTGGTCCGTCGCCGAGACGATCGCGTATCTGTCGACGCTGTTCGAACTGCAACCGGGCGACCTGATTTTCACGGGCACGCCGGAAGGTGTCGGCGCAATCGTGCAGGGCGATCTGATGAAGGGCGGCGTGGACGGGCTGGGTGAGTTCAGCGTGCGCGTCGTCTGACGTCGCTGGCGACATTCAGGGGGAGCAAAACACAATGAAGCTGTACAGCTACTTTCGCAGTTCGGCGTCGTATCGCGTGCGCATCGCGCTGAACCTGAAGAACCTGTCGTACGAGTACATGCCCGTGCACCTGCTGCGCGACGGCGGTGAGCAGTTCAAGCCCGAATATCGCGAGCTCAATCACGATGCCGTCGTTCCCACGCTGGTGGACGGCGACCATGTGATCACGCAGTCGCTCGCGATCGTCGAGTATCTCGACGAGACGCATCCCGAGCCGCCGCTGCTGCCGTCGAAGCCGATCGATCGCGCGTATGTCCGCTCGATCGTTCAGCAGCTCGCGTGCGAGATTCATCCGTTGAACAATCTGCGCGTGCTGAAGTATCTGAAGCGCACAGTGGGTGTGAACGACGAGGTGAAGGACGCGTGGTATCGCCACTGGATCAGCTCGGGCTTTGCCGCGCTCGAAGAGTATCTCGTCGCGGACGGCCGCGCGGGCAAGCTGTGCTTCGGCGACACGCCCACCATCGCCGATATCTGCCTCGTGCCGCAGGTCTTCAATGCGAACCGCTTCAACGTCGATATGAGTCCATATCCGACCATTCGCCGCATCTGCGAGCACGCGAATACGCTCGATGCTTTCGCTCGCGCGGAACCGGGCGCGCAGCCCGATGCCGAGTGAAGCGCTGAAGCAATGAAAAAAGGGCGTCATGCGAATGCATGACGCCCTTTTTGTTCCAACCGATGCCAGCTTCAGACGGTCAGGACATCAACCCAGCAACGCATCCGAAAACTCTTCGGCGCTGAACGGCTGGAGATCTTCGACCTTTTCACCGACGCCGATAAAGTACACAGGCACAGGACGTTGTCGCGCGATCGCCGCGAGAATCCCGCCCTTCGCGGTGCCGTCGAGCTTCGTCACGATCAGGCCAGTCAGGCCGAGCGCATCGTCAAAAGCCTTCACTTGCGCGAGCGCGTTCTGACCGGTGTTGGCATCGATGACGAGCAGCACTTCATGCGGTGCGCCGTCCATCGCCTTGCCGACCACGCGCTTCACCTTGCGCAGTTCTTCCATCAGATGAAGCTGCGTCGGCAGACGGCCGGCCGTGTCCGCCATCACCACATTGATCTTGCGGGCGCGCGCCGCGCCGACGGCGTCGAAAATCACCGCAGCGGGATCGCCGCTTTCCTGCTGCACGACCGTCACGTTGTTGCGTTGGCCCCAGATCGCAAGCTGTTCGCGCGCGGCGGCGCGGAACGTGTCGCCCGCGGCAAGCAGCACCGACTGGTTGAAGTTCTGCATATGCTTCGCGAGCTTGCCGATGCTCGTCGTTTTGCCCGCGCCGTTGACGCCCGCGATCATCATCACGGTCGGCTGGTAATGGCCGAGCGTCAACGACTTTTCCAGCGGCTTCAGCAGATCGATCAGCAGCGTGCGCAGCGCGGCCTTGACCTGCTGCGGATCGGTGAGTCGCTCGGCGCGCACTTTCTCGCGCAATGCTTCGAGCAGAAACTCGGTCGCGTCGACGCCCGCGTCGGACATCAGCAGCGCCGTTTCCAGTTCTTCGTACAGGTCTTCATCGATCTTCGCGCCGACGAAAATGCCCGTGATGCTCGTACTGGTCTTCGACAGACCGCTTCGCAGGCGCGTGAGCCACGAACGCTTCGCGGCGGCTTCGGGCACCGGCGGCGGGACGATTTCGGCGGCCTCGTCGTCCGTCTCTTCGAAGTCGGCGGCGTCGGGGACGTAATTGGGATCGAATTCAGGCGCATCGGCCGAGTCCGGGACGGATTGCGAACGCGCGACGGGCGCTTCCGGCTCAGCCACGTCCTGCATGTCGACGTCGGCGCCGGAATCGGCCTGCGGCGCGTCAGGCGTGTCGTCGGGCGCCTTGGAACCCTTGAATCGTTTGAAAAAGCTGAACATGGTCTGGACTGGAGTGAGATTGCGCCGGATTCCTGCTTTGGCCCGGCAACGCGTGGCGACGAACGGCGGCGAGCCACGCGACAGTTCGGCGGCGTCCGCATGGCAGCGAAGTATGCGAAGCGCTGGAAGCCGCACATTTTATCAGGCGCGTCAGGCGGCGTCGTGAGCGCCGGCACCTGTGCACCGCCGTAGTGAACTTTGGCGAAGGCGGCTGCGCGCGTGTGGTAACGTTGGCGCTCCGGCCCCCCGATCGGATAGGTATCGACGATCGGCGGGCGCACGCTCAACACACGAATCGCATGTCCCGTCCTTCCCCTTCCCGCGCAAAAACCGGTGCAAAACACGGCGCAAAAAGCGCGCCTTCCGGCCGCGGCCAACCGCACACTATCCGCATTATCGGCGGCGACTGGAAACGCACGCCGCTGCCCGTAATCGATCTCGACGGCTTGCGGCCGACACCCGACCGCGTCCGGGAGACGCTGTTCAACTGGCTCGGCCAGCGGCTCGACGGCCAGCGCTGTCTCGATCTATTCGCCGGCAGCGGCGCGCTAGGCTTCGAGGCCGCGTCGCGCGGCGCGGCGCGCGTGCTGATGGTCGAACGTAACGCACGCGCGGCGGCGCAACTGCATGCAAATCAGGCCAAGCTGGCGGCGTCCGCAATCGAAGTCGCCGAAGCCGATGGGTTGCGCCTCGCCGCGAGCCTCGCGCCCGGCTCGTTCGACGTCGTGTTCCTCGACCCGCCGTTCGGCGAGGATCTGCTCGATCGCGCGCTCGAACTCGCTGCGCCGCTGATCAGCGCGGATGGCTTCCTGTATGTCGAATCCGGTGAATCGCTCGATACCGCCGGACACCCGGCGCTCGAAGGCTGGTCCGTGGTACGGCAGGGCAAGGCAGGTGCTGTCCACTATCATTTGCTGCAGCGCGAAAATGAGGAATAATGCGCGTTCCATAACAAGCGCCGGACGGCTTGCCGTTACGCGCGCGGTGTCGTCGTCAGACGAGTCCTGCGGGGCGTGTTCCGGCACGCCTTCTAGTCTGTAGAGAGGAGAAATCCCATGGTTGTCGCCGTGTATCCGGGTACGTTCGATCCGCTCACGCGCGGTCACGAAGACCTCGTGCGTCGCGCATCGAGCATTTTCGACACGCTGGTGGTGGGCGTAGCGGATAGCCGCAACAAGCGGCCATTCTTTAACCTCGAAGAGCGGCTCGAGATTGCGAACGAAGTGCTCGGCCACTATCCGAACGTTCAGGTGATGAGCTTCAAGGGGCTATTGAAGGATTTCGTCCGGGTCAACAATGCGCGCGTGATCGTGCGCGGACTGCGCGCCGTGTCGGACTTCGAATACGAGTTCCAGATGGCGGGCATGAACCGCTACCTGCTGCCCGACGTCGAAACCATGTTCATGACGCCGTCCGATCAATATCAGTTCATCTCGGGCACGATCGTCCGTGAAATCGCGCAACTCGGCGGGGATGTGAGCAAGTTCGTGTTCCCGTCTGTCGAAAAGCGGCTGCAGGACAAGGTCGCCGTGCTAGAAGAGGCGCGCGCCGCCGCCAAGCCGTGATCCTCGCGCGCCTGACGGCGTAGCGCGTGCGTCGTCCGTGATAACCGGACACTCAGCGTGGTCTGTCCGTCAGGCGTAAAATTGCGGATTACGGAACGTTAGCCGGCATGCAAAGCACGCGTGCCGGCATGAAGTGAGAACAGCATGGCCCTGATGATTACCGACGAGTGCATCAATTGCGACGTTTGCGAGCCCGAGTGCCCGAACGACGCGATTTCGATGGGCCCGGAAATCTATGTGATCGACCCGAAGAAGTGCACCGAATGCGTTGGCCATTTCGATGAGCCGCAATGCGTGCAGGTGTGTCCCGTCGAATGTATTCCGCGCAATCCGGAACATCTGGAGACGCAGGATCAGTTGATGGAGAAGTACAACGGGTTGCAGGCTGCGAAGAGCGCCTGATTCATCTGAAGCGGCGCGCCGTTCGTGACACGAATCAGCGCGCCGTTTGTATTGTTGTCGGCGCTTTAGCCGACGTACCCGCCAAGGATATCCTTCAACGCATCCAGCAGCGTATCGCACTCGGCATCGGTGCCGATTGAGATGCGCAGATGCTGATCGATGCGCGGCAGCTTGAAGTGCCGTACGAAGATTTCCTTTTCCCGGAGTTGCGCGGCCAGCGTCGCAGCGTCATAGCCTCCATGCCGGGCGAACACAAAATTTGCCGACGACGGCACCATTTCGAAGCCCAGCGCCGTCAGTTGCGCCGTCAGCCGTTCGCGGCTCGCGATGACCTTTCCGGTGCACTCACGGAACCACGCGTCGTCCTGATATGCCGCAGTTGCGGCGGCCTGCGCGAGACGGTCGAGCGGATACGAATTAAAGCTGTCCTTCACACGGTTCAACGCATCGATCAACGCGGCATCGCCGAACGCGAAGCCCACGCGCATTCCGGCAAGCGAGCGGGACTTCGACGTCGTATGAACGACGAGAAGATTCGGATACTTGCCGATCAGTGAAATCGCAGATTGCGCGCCGAAGTCCACATACGCTTCGTCGATCACGACGACTGAATCCGGATTCGATGCGACAAGTCGCTCGATATCCGAAAGCGGCAGGGCATGACCCGTCGGCGCGTTGGGATTGGGGAAGAGAATGCCGCCGTTCGGTTGCGCATAGTCGTCGATGCGGATCTGGAAGGCATCGTCGAGAGGAATCGTCCGATACGCGACGTCGTAGAGACGCGCGTAAGTCGGATAGAAGCTGTATGTGACGTCCGGATAGAGAATCGGCTGTTCGTGCTTCAGAAGCGCCTGAAACACAGTGGCGAGCACTTCATCCGAACCGTTGCCTGCAAACACCTGATCCACCTTGAGACCGTGATGCGCAGCGACGGTCTCGCGCAACATGCGCGCCGTCGGATCGGGATAACGGCGCAGCGACTCGGCGGTCTCGCCGAGCTCGCTACGAATCGCGCTCACGACGGCGGGCGAGGGCGGATACGGGTTCTCGTTGGTGTTGAGCTTCACGGGATGCGCGAGCGCGGGCTGCTCGCCCGGCACATACGGCGTCAACCGGTGAACGATATCGCTCCAGTAGCGGCTCAAGTTCTGCTCCTCTGTGGGCTATCTCGCGGCGTGCGGGTCAGGGATTGCGATGCAGTTGCATCATCGCGCGTTCGAGTTCGCCCTTGACGACGGTCGGCATCACCGCGAGCGCGCGTTCGATCGACGCGTCGATCACGTCCTGCTCTTCCCTGCGCGGCGGCTTCAGCACGAAGTTCGCGACGTCGGGCTTCGCGCCCGCGCGTGCGCTTTCGGGAATCAGGTCGCGCGGATGACCGATGCCGATGCGCAAACGCCAGTATTGCTGGGTCGACAGATGCGCGGAAATGTCCTTGAGGCCATTATGCCCGCCGCTACCGCCGCCGAGTTTCAGCTTCACGGTGCCGGGCGGCAGATCGAGTTCGTCATGCGCGACGAGAATCTGATCCGGCAGGATTTTGAAGAAATGCGCGAGCGCGACGACCGATTGACCCGAGCGGTTCATGTACGTCTGCGGCTCCAGCAGATGCACTTCCTCGCCATACAGGCGCGCTTTCGCATAGAAGCCGTGAAAGCGCCGCTCGTCGCGCAACGTCGCGCCGGCTTCGCGCGCAAGTTGGTCGACGAGCCAGAAGCCGGCGTTGTGACGCGTCGCGGTGTATTCAGCGCCCGGATTGCCGAGCCCGACGATCAGCTTGATCATGTTCGAGTGGACCACGCAACATGGCACGCGGCCTGGGAAAAATCGAAAAAAAACCCGCCGGGGCGAACCGCGGCGGGTTACGTCGACCGTTCCATTGAAACGGATCGAGAGGATAGCGGCTTTATTCAGCAGCCGGCTTTTCGCCTTCAGCCGACGCTTCTTCCGACTGGGCACCAGCAGGAATCGGCGCCGAAACGATCACCGGGTTTTCTGCGACGAGGTGCGCAACCAGTGCGACGCCAGCCGGCAGAACGATGTCCGTTGCGTGGAGCGATTGACCTGCTTCGATCTTCGCCAGATCGACTTCGATGAACTCCGGCAGAGCGGCCGGCAGACATTCGATTTCGATTTCGTTGATGACGTGCGAGATGATCGCGCCACCCGTCTTCACAGCCGGGTTGGTTTCCTGGTTCATGAAGTGCAGCGGCACCTTCGTGTGCAGCTTCTTCTTCGCGTCGACGCGCTGGAAGTCCACGTGCAGGATGATCTGACGGAACGGGTGGTATTGCACGTCGCGCAGCAGAACCTGTTGCGACTTGCCTGCCACTTCCAGGTCGAGGATCGACGAGTGGAATGCTTCTTTCTTCAGTGCGTGCCACAGCGCGTTGTGATCGAGTTCGATCAGTTGCGGTTCGCCAGCGCCGTACACGATGCCCGGGGCCTTGCCCGAGTTACGCAGGCGGCGGCTCGCACCCGTACCTTGCAAATTACGCTCGAAAGCGACTACTTTCATTTGAATCTCCATTATCTGCCCGCGACCAGGCAGTAAAACGGGTCTTGCTACCCTCGACGGGCTGAAGACCCCAGACAAACCGGCATGAACCTTCGTTCGTTCACGCCAAATGCAAAAGCGCCGCATTCATCATGCGGCGCCTTCGCGAATACTTTAGCCTTCCGCGAACAGCGACATCACCGAGTCGCCGCGACGGATACGCGAGAACGTTTCGGCCAGCAGACCCGCGCTGGTCAGCGAGCGGATCTTGGTGCACGAGCGGGCTTCTTCGCTGAGCGGGATCGTGTCGGTGACGACGAGTTCGTCGAGCGCCGATGCAGCGATGCGCGGGCCCGCGCCACCCGACAGAACCGGGTGAGTCGCGTAAGCGAACACCTTCGTTGCGCCGCGTTCTTTCAGCACTTGTGCTGCCTTGCAGAGCGTGCCCGCCGTGTCGACCATGTCGTCCATGATCACGCAGGTACGGCCGTCGACTTCACCGATGATGTTCATCACTTCGGCGACGTTCGCCTTCGGACGACGCTTGTCGATGATGGCGAGATCGCAGTTCAGCTGCTTGGCCAGCGCACGGGCGCGAACCACGCCGCCGACGTCCGGCGACACGACCAGCAGGTTCTCGTGATTCTGCTTGCGCAGATCGCCGAGCAGCACGGGCGTGGCGTAGATGTTGTCGACGGGAATGTCGAAGAAACCTTGAATCTGGTCAGCGTGCAGATCCATCGTGATGATCCGCTCGACGCCAGCGATTTCCAGCATGTTCGCCACGACCTTCGCCGAGATGGCAACGCGCGCCGAACGCGGGCGTCGATCTTGACGGGCATAGCCGAAGTAGGGGATGGCTGCGGTGATCCGGCCAGCGGATGCGCGCTTGAGCGCATCCACCATGATCATCAGTTCCATCAGATTGTCGTTGGTCGGCGCGCAGGTGGACTGGAGGACGAAGACGTCCTTGCCACGTACGTTTTCCTGAATCTCGACCTGGATCTCACCGTCCGAGAAACGGGAGACCATTGCTTTGCCGAGGGGAATACCGAGGATCTTGACGACTTCCTGTGCAAGCGCCGGATTTGCGTTGCCAGTAAAAACCATCAGGCCGTCATGGCTGCTCATCATGCACCTGCTTCAGGCTGTGGGAGGCGAGGAACTGCGAGAATTTTTGGCAGGGGAGGAAGGACTCGAACCCTCGAATGCCGGAATCAAAATCCGGTGCCTTAACCAACTTGGCGACTCCCCTACACTAACTTTGAGCTTCACTGAACGTGTAGGCCGTTCAGTGCCGCGAAACTTATGCCGCGAAAGCAAAGAGTGGATGCGTATCCAGACTTGCCGTTACTGCGCTATTCCATTCGACTGGCAGTTTGGCTTGCGCCGCGACCGCTTCATCTTGACTACGGAACGCTGCAAAAACGCTTGCGCCTGATCCTGTCATCCGCGCCGGCGCGATGTTATCAAACCATCTAAGCACCTGCGCAACTTCCGCGTATTTTCCCACGACAACTTGCTGCATGTCATTCCGGCCGAAACTATCAGGCCATTCTGCGCTGCAACTTTGCTGTGCAAGAAAGTCCGTAATTATGAGAGCCTTTGTATCTCTTGTCAACGCTTTTTCTGAAAAAATTGCTGACGTTGGAACATGAACTCTCGGTGTCACCACCAGAAAGTGGCGCGGCGGCAATTGTACATGCTCGAGTGCTTCTCCGACACCCTCTGCGAATGCATTTTTTCCAAAAACAAAAAATGGCACATCGGCGCCGAGCTTCAATGCGAGCGCCTGAAGCTCCGCACGCGGCAAATCAAGCTTCCATAGACGGTTCAGCGCGAGCAGTGTCGTCGCTGCGTCGGAGCTGCCGCCGCCAAGGCCTGCGCCCATCGGCAGCACCTTGTCGATCTCGATGTTCACGCCCAGGCGCGTGCCTGTGTGTTCCTTCAGCAGCTTTGCCGCGCGAACGGTGAGGTCGGTGTCGGCGGGAACATCGGCGATTTCGGTGCCGCGCGTGATTGCGCCGTCGTCGCGACGCGTGAAGTGCAGCGTGTCACCCCAGTCGAGCAACTGGAACACCGTCTGCAGCGCGTGATATCCGTTCGGCAGACGCCCGGTGATGTGCAGGAAGAGGTTCAGCTTCGCTGGAGCGAGACAGTCGCGCAGCGAGTCGTTCGTTTCGATCATGAGTCTTTGCTAATCGCGCGTGCGGGTTACTGGTCGAGCACGAGCTTGATGTCGAGCGGTGGTTCGGTGCGCGCGAGATTCACGCGCTTGACGCCGGTTGCAGGCGCATCGGCATAGGCGATGTAGTCGATCGTCCAGCCGTCCTGTTGAATTTCCTTCAGACGCGTGTCCTGCTGCGGATCTTTCTCGGTCTTCGCTTTCGATGTCGGCGCAACCGATGGCTGCAGCCAGTAGCGCAGCCCTTCGACAGGCAGCGCGAAGCCGAGCGCATTCTGCATCAGCGTGGAGACGTTATCGGCCGTGAGCGGCTGACGGTTCGGCAGTTCGAGCGTGGCGGCCGACGGCGACGACGTGACGATCGCCATTGTCTGTCCGAGCGGGTTGCGCAGTTGCAGCGTTACGGTGTCACCGCGTTCCTGCCAGTCGAAATTGCCGTACGCATTACGCTGCTGGCCGTTCTGGTCGACGTACTGAACCGCGAAGCGGCCGTGATACGCGCGGCTCGTCTGCGCGGTGACGGCGGTCGCTGCATTCGACGTGGACGGACCTTGCGGCTTGACGGACGCGCAGCCCGACAGGGCGACGATGGCTGCGGCTGCGAGACCCAGCGCCGCGCGGCGCGGCGCTGGAAAGGAAAACACAGGAAAAGAAAAGTGCATCAGAGATCGTTCACCTGAAAACGTTTAAGCGTTTTGACGAGCGTATCGTTGTCGGGTTCGAGCTTGCGGGCATCGCGCCATGCCGCGCGCGCCTGATCCTGGTCGCCGCTCTTCCACAGCACTTCGCCGAGATGCGCGCCGATTTCGGCGTTCGGTTGCAGGTCGTAGGCTTTGCGCAGCACCTTGATCGCGTCGTTGGTATCGCCGAGCCGGTACTTGACCCAGCCGACGCTGTCCATGATGAACGCGTCGTTCGGCGATAGCGCCAGCGCCTTCTCGACCAGCTTGTCCGCTTCCTGCAGCCGCTGGTTGCGGTCCGCGAGCGAATAGCCGAGCGCGTTGTACGCCTGCGCGTTGTCTGGTTGCGTGCGCATCAGCTTGCGCAACTGCGTTTCCATCACGTCGAAATGGCCGTTCTTCTCGGCGGCCATCGCGTAGTCGTAGGTGAGATCCGGGTCGTCGGGGAAGTCCGTCGTGGCCTGCGCAAGACGCGCTTCGGCCTCCGGGTAGCGCTTCGCGTCGAACAGGATCGCAGCGTCGGTGCGCGCGATCAGCGCCTGCTCATGCGGGTCCTGCGTGCGAATGCCGGCGAGCAGCTTGCGCGCGTCGTCGGATTTGCCGTCTCTTTGCAGCAATTGCGCGCGCGTGATCTGCGCGGGAATGTACTGGGTGCTCGTGGCGGGAATCTTGTCCAGCCAGCGGTTCGCGCCTGCCGTGTCCTTCTGTTCCAGCGACAGCTGCGCGAGATAGATATACGCCTGACCCGGATCGGCGCCCGGCGTCTTCTCGGCCTTTTGCGCGTATTGCTGCAGATAGTTCTGCGCTTCCGGCAGGTTCTTCTGCTGGATCTTGATGAGCGCGAGCGCCATCAGCGGCGTCAGATCGTTCGGGTTGTCCTTCTGCATGAACTCGAACTGCTTCTGCGCGTCGTCGAGGCGGTCGCTGGCCAGATACATTTGCGCCAGCGCAAGCCGAGCCTCATGCGACTTCGGATTCGCCTGCACGTATTTCTCGATCGACGCGATGCCTTCCTTGCGCTCTTCCGGTCCCATCTGCGACAGCATCAACGCAGCGGGCAGATAGTCGGGCTTCAGCTTGAGCGCCTGTTCGAGCGACTTGCGCGCGCCGGGCGCATCGTCGGCGATGAGTTGCTGACGCGCGATCGCGAATTGCGCTTCCGGTCGGTTCATGTCGTTCGCGACCAGATCCTGCAGCACGTGCAGGCCGCCGATGCGATTCGGCCCGCGCGAGATCAGCAGTTGCAGCGCGAGAATGCCGTTGCCGCGGTTTTCAGGCGGAATCTTTGCGAGTTCTTTCGCGAGCATCGGCTTCGCGTCGTCAGGCTTGCCCGACAACACCAGCAGCGACGCATCCAGTTGCGCGGCGCGTTCCGATTGCGGCGCATACTGTTGCCACAATTGCGCAGCCGTCAGCGCATCCGACGGGCTCTGCGCGGCGAGCGCGATTTCCGTCGCGCGCTGCGCCATGCGCGGGTCGTGCGTGTCGCGCGCGAGCGAGAGATAGGTTTGATACGCGGGCGCGGGCTGATTGCGTTGCAGCGCGACTTCCGCCGCCAGCACCTGGAATACGATCTGGCTCGTCAGCGCGACGCTGGGCAGATTGGCTTTATCTTCGGCGGAATCGGGGCCGAAAGCATCCTGCACGGAGACCGTGTTGTCATCCGAATCGGGCGATTGATCCTGCGCATGCGCGGGCAATGCGCCGAGCGCCCAGACAGCCAGCGCGGCCACACCCAGCAGCCGGCGTGCGGAAACGGCGTGCGGCACGCCATTCGCACCGGTCCGGCGCTTCAAAAACTGCTTAACGATGGACAGGTTCATACATATCCGTTCAATGTTTCAGTCGATTGTAACGCGCTCGCTACAATAAGCGCATAACCGCGGACGCAAGTTGCAGACCAGTCGCGCCCATTCGCGCCGATAACGGGCTTACGGCCGCAAAGGCGCGCTCCGCCGATTGCAAAATCCTTTGTGCGGCTGGCCGCCTGAGGGCAATTCGCCGCGCCATATTCCCTGTGGATACGTCCGGTATCCACTTCGTTCCAATTTTTGCGCCCGGTCATTCCGACGGCCAGCGCAAGCTCGTTGTTAGCGATACCAGGCCCTGAACATGCCAGAGTTACCAGAAGTCGAGGTTACCCGACGCGGAATCGAACCGTACGTGGCGGGACACCGTGTCAAGCGCGTCGAAGTGCGCACGCCCATGCTGCGCTGGCCGATTCCGCCAGGTTTTGCCCGTCTGCTGCAGGGCCGGCTCGTTCACACGGTGGCGCGGCGCGGCAAGTATCTGCTGTTCGAGATCGACGAAGGCTGGTTCATCGTGCATCTCGGCATGACGGGGACGCTCAGGGTCCTGCGCAACGTGCCCCATCCACCGGCAGCTGCGAAGCACGATCACGTCGACTGGGTTTTCGACGACTTCATTTTGCGCTTCCGCGATCCGCGCCGCTTTGGCGCTGTGTTATGGCATACGCGCTCGGCGGGCGACGTTCTCGAACATCCGCTGCTGGCGGATCTCGGAGTCGAGCCGTTCGCGCCGTCGTTCTCCGGCGCGCTGCTGCATCGAAAGACGCGCGGACGGAAGATTTCGGTGAAGCAGGCGCTGCTCGCAGGCGATATCGTCGTCGGCGTGGGCAACATTTACGCATCTGAAAGCCTCTTTCGCGCGGGTATCCGGCCGACCACGGCTGCCGGCCGCATCTCGCTCGTACGTTACGGTCTGCTTGCAGACGCCGTGCGCGTGACGCTTGCCGCCGCGATCGAGAAGGGCGGCAGCACGTTGCGCGATTTCGTCGGCAGCAACGGCGAGAGCGGATACTTCCAGCTCGACTATTTCGTCTATGATCGCGCGGGTCTGCCATGCCGCGTGTGCGGCACGCCGATCAAACAGATCGTGCAGGGGCAACGCTCCACTTACTACTGTCCGACCTGTCAGCGCTGATCCGTTCATGTCCGTTCCTGCCTCCACGACTGCTATTCCTACGATACCCACGCTGTCCGATTTCTCTGTGCGCCTGATCGCATGGCAGCGCGAACACGGCCGTCACGACCTGCCGTGGCAGAACACACGCGACCCGTACCGCATCTGGCTGTCCGAAATCATGCTGCAGCAGACGCAGGTGTCGACGGTGATCCCGTACTACGGGCGTTTTCTCGCGCGTTTTCCGGATGTTGCCGCGCTCGCCGCCGCACCCGCCGACGACGTGATGACGCTATGGGCCGGCCTCGGTTACTACACGCGCGCGCGCAATCTGCATCGCTGCGCACAGGTCGTCGTCGAGCAGCATGGCGGGCGGTTTCCCGAGTCCGTGGAAGCGCTCGCGGAGTTACCCGGTATCGGACGATCGACGGCGGCCGCGATTGCATCGTTTGCCTTCGGCGCGCGCGCGACGATTCTCGACGGCAATGTGAAGCGCGTGCTGGCGCGCGTGTTCGGTGTCGAAGGTTTTCCGGGCGAGAAGAAAGTCGAGAACGGCATGTGGCTGCTGGCCGAATCGCTGCTGCCCGTGAATGCGACCGACGCCGACATCAGCGCCTACACGCAGGGCCTGATGGATTTCGGCGCGACGCTGTGCGCGCGCGGCAAGCCGGATTGCGTGCGCTGCCCGTTCGCCGTCGATTGCGTGGCGAACGTGACGGGGCGTCAGCGCGAACTGCCGGCGGCGCGCCCGAAAAAGACGGTGCCGACGCGCCGCACGTGGATGCTGCTGCTGCGCGACGGTGACACGGTGATGCTCGAAAAACGCCCGCCGTCGGGCATCTGGGGCGGCTTGTGGAGTCTGCCGGAAGCGGCGGATGAAGCAGCGCTCGCGCAACTCGCGCGCGACTTCGGCGCGACGGAGGGCGTGTCGCCGCTCGCACCGCTCACGCACATATTCACGCACTTCAAGCTCGACATCGAGCCGCGCATCGCGGAGTTCGATCGTGCGGCGAAAGCCACGAGCGCGCGCGATGCCGACACCGTATGGATGTCGCTCAACGAACTGGACGCGTATGGCGTGCCCGCGCCCGTGCGCAAGCTTCTCGAAGGCCTGCAGGGTTCGCTGATCTGAACGGCGAACGCCGGCTACAGCAGCTGATGCTGCTGCATGTAGTGATGCACGATGTCGATCCGTGCGCCGGCGTCCTGCAGTTCCATCAGCTTTTGACGCGCCTTCAGCGCGATGGGCAGCACTTCGGACAGGCGGTTCGACACCCACGTCGGATCGTCCAGCCTGAACGGCTCGAGGAACGGCAGGCTTTCGGCATCGCGCTCGCGAATCGTCGCGATGATGCGCTCCAGCACTTCCGCACACGCGCCGAACTTTTCCTCGTAATGCGTGCCTTCTAGCGGTACGTCGCTGCCGATCAGCTCGGCCATCCCGACGAGCAGGCCACCCTGTTCGACACGATGCGACAGCAGCCGGAACCGCTCGGTGCCGCGCGCACGAATCAGCAGCATGCCGAACTCGTCGACATCGCAAACGTCGATTTCCGCGAGGCAACCGACGCTCTCCGGCACGGACGGCTCATCGGGCTGGGCGACTTCCCCGCCGCTTTTCAGCAGACACACGCCGAACGATGTGTTGTCACGCAGACAGTCGCGCGCCATGTCGAGGTAGCGTGCCTCGAAGATTTTCAGCGGCAGCAGTCCATCGGGAAAAAGGACGGTGTGCAAAGGAAACAGCGGCACATCGGCAAGCACGGACGGTGTAGAGGACATGGCGCAACGCTTCGGTTAGGGCCGCCGCTGCGAGCGACGGCCGGTCGGGCCACCATCGGGTAACTCAGGCGACCAGTTTCGATGAGTCGTCGACGTTGATCGGCGCATCGCGATGCCGCACTATCACGTTTGCTTCACTCGCGAAACGCGCGGCGAGCGTTTCGGCGATGAATACCGAGCGGTGCTGTCCGCCCGTACAACCGATTGCAACGGTCAGATAACTGCGATTGTCGTCGCGGAAATGCGGCAGCCATTTCTGCAGGAACGACTCGATGTCGCCGATCATCTGCTGAACGACGGGCAGTGCATCGAGGAAATCGATGACGGGCTTGTCGAGTCCCGTCAGCGGACGCAGCTCGCGGTCATAGTAGGGATTCGGCAGCGTGCGCACGTCGAATACGAAGTCGGCGTCGAGCGGTACGCCGCGCTTGAAGCCGAACGACTCGAACATCAACGCGAGTCCCGTGTGCTCCTGCTCGATGAAACGCTTGACCCACGCGCGTAAAACGTTTGCCCGCAAGTTGCTGGTATCGATCTGATGGCCGAATTCGGCGAGGCCCGCGACGAGTTCGCGCTCGCGTTCGATCGCTTCGGCAAGCGACGTCAGCACGCCGACGTCGGCATCGTGCGCGGGCGAGCCCGACAGCGGATGGCGGCGGCGTGTTTCGGAAAAGCGTTGGATCAGGGCCTGCGTGCTGGCGTTGAGGAACAAGACGCGCACGTCGTGCTGGCCGGCGAGATCGCGGATCATTTGCGGCATGTCGTCGAGCGAGGCGCCCGAGCGCGCGTCGATCGCCACCGCGAGCCGGTCCTGGCCGTCGCCCGCGAGGTAAGCGGCGAGTTCTGGCAGAAAGCGCGGCGGCAAATTGTCGACGCAGTAGTAGCCCGCGTCTTCGAGCGCGTTCAAAGCGACAGACTTGCCGGAGCCGGAGATACCGGTGATCAGGATAATGCGCATGGAGTCGTGGAATCCGTTGGGTTCATCATAGCATCCGGTGTCACCCGCTGTGCCGCCGCGGCTTCGCGCGCATTGCGTCAGATCAGTTTGCCGGGGAACTGGCTGTCGGGGTCCTGCATGGCGAGGCGCTGACGGTCCATGAAGTCCCGCAGCGTGTCGATGCCGCGCAGTTGCAGGATCGTGTTACGTACTGCGGCTTCGACCAGCACGGCGAGGTTTCGGCCGGCCGCCACTTGGATCGTGACCTTGCTGATGGGCAGGCCGAGCACGTCGACAGTCTGGCTTTCGAGCGGCAGGCGCTGGAATTCGCCATCCGGTCGGCGCACCAGCTGGACGATCAGCTTCAGCTTCATTTTCCGGCGCACGGCCGTTTCACCGAAGATCGTCTTGATGTCGAGCAGGCCGAGGCCGCGCACTTCGAGCAGGTTCTGCAGCAGCGGCGGGCAGCGTCCTTCGACGAAATCCGGGCCGAGGCGCACGAAGTCGACGGCGTCGTCGGCAACCAGGCCGTGGCCGCGCGAGATCAGTTCGAGGCCGAGTTCGCTCTTGCCGAGGCCCGAATCGCCCGTAAGCAGCACGCCCATGCCGAGAATGTCGAGAAACACGCCGTGCAGCGTTGCACGCGGCGCAAGGATGCGCGACATGTAAAGGCGCAGGCTGTCGATCACGGCAGCGGGCGACATCGGCGTCGTGAAGAGCGGCGTCGACGAGCGCGTGCAGCGCAGGACCAACTCCGGCGGCGCGGCGACGCCGCCCGCGACGACGAGGAACGGCGGCTCGAGCGCGATCAGCTCGGCCATGTGGCGCGAGCGGTCTTCGTCGGATTGACGCTGGTAGTAGTTGGTTTCGGCTTCGCCGAGCACCTGGATCCGGTTGGGGTGGATCAGGTTAAGGTGGCCGACGAGGTCGGCGCTGGACGTTGCAGTCGCAACCGTTTCTGCCGAGAAGCCACGCTCCCAGCCCTCATGCCCCGTCAGCCAGCTGAGTTTCAGCGCGGCGGCGTTGTCGTCGAAAATGCTTTGGGCGTTGATGCTGGACGTATCCATGAATCCCTGACTCCCTGACCTCGTATGTGCCGCTAGAGTGCTGCTGGGGTGCTAATGTCTGCCGCCTGTTCGCTGCGCAGTCCGCCTGTTGCTCGCGTTGCGACGCCGTGCACCGAACATGTTCGGCTCGCAGCGACGCCGGGTTGCCGGGTCTCGCTGCAAGCCTCGAATCAAACGCGGTGCCGCGGCGCGGTGCCTCTCACGTTTTGAGCTGCGAAACGCTGCCGATACGTCAAGGTTGCCACTGAGTCAGCAGGCGATGCAACGCCTCGCGGTCCTCTTCTGTGTGCAACCGTTCGCGCGCTTCGCGATCCGACAACAGTTGGGCGATCTCCGACAGGATTTCAAGGTGCTGCTGCGTCGCCTGTTCGGGGACGAGCAGGAAGATGAGCAGCGATACGGGCTGGCCGTCCGGCGATTCGAACGGGATCGGATCGGCGAGCCGCACGAAGGCGGCAAGCGGCTGCTTGAGGCCCTTGATGCGGCCGTGCGGGATCGCGACGCCTTCGCCGAGCCCCGTTGAACCGAGGCGCTCGCGCGCGAACAGATTGTCAGTCACCGTGCTGCGGGCGATGCCATTCTGGTTTTCGAAGATCAGGCCCGCTTGCTCGAATACGCGTTTCTTGCTTGTAACCGCGAGACCGACGACGACGTTTTCGAGGGGAAGATATTTGGCTAAACGATTCATGTTGACAGGCGCAAAGGTCGCCTGGATTCTCCTCGCTGTGGCGTTTGAAAAGCGTTCCATGCCTCGCAGCTGCTCATGGCGAATCCAGCGACGCGCGATGAGCCCTGCTCTTGAGACCCGCAATGATCCCTTTGTGCAGGGCTCGGGCTGGACAAAGACCCCGAAGGTAACCGATTTATTATAGAACAGGGTTGCTACCGATGGTGCGCCGCGCCATGACTCAAAAATTGGCGTGCCTCGTGGATCGTACGGGACTGCGAACCACGCGCATGAAGTGCCATGCGCCGCAAGCAACGTGCACCTAAACAAAAACCGCCCGATATCGGGCGGTTCGCGGGGCCAAGTAAAAGCCTCTACTGGCTTATTGCGGTGGCACTTCGGGTTGTGCCGCCAGCGGCTGATACTTGATTGCCTCGTGCTGATGGCCCTGCAGGCGATCCTTGTGACGAATGACTTGGCGGTCAAGCTTGTCGATCATCAGGTCGATCGCGGCGTAGAGGTCGCCATCACAGCTTTCGACGAAAATGTCCTTGCCCTTCAGATGCAGGTTGATTTCAACCTTTTGTCTCTTTTCCTTTTCCTTGTGGTTGTCGACCGAGAGGACCACACTGCCATCGATCACCTGATCGAAATGTCTTAGCACCCTGTCAAGTTTGGTGATCACGTATTCTCGCAACGCTGGCGTTACATCGAGATGGTGTCCACTGATCTTCAGATTCATAGTGCTTCTCCAAGCTAGTGGCCGCCTGGTCCGCATGAATCGCGCGAGCGCCGGTCGATTCCCTCGATCTGCCACGCCGTCCCCCGTTTGACAGGCTGCTGGCAGGTCGCATCGGCCAGCCTGCTCCGCCAAACAGCGGCGCGGCCGGAAAATACCCGCCACAGGACGTAACGGGCTAAAGAGACTTGCGCAGATTGACTGCCGGGATCTTCAGTGCTTCGCGGTATTTCGCAACGGTACGGCGAGCGACGACGAAACCCTGTTCCGCCAGCAGTTCGGCAATGCGGCTGTCTGAAAGAGGAGATTTGGTGTCTTCCGCTCCTATCAGTTGCTTGATGAGTGCGCGAATGGCCGTTGAAGAGGCCGCGCCCCCCGTGTCGGTGGACACGTGCGATCCGAAGAAGTACTTAAATTCAAGCGTCCCGAATGGGGTGAGCATGTACTTGCCGGTTGTCACACGCGAGACCGTCGACTCGTGTAAACCCAGCGTATCAGCTATTTCCCGCAAAACCAAGGGGCGCATGGCAATTTCGCCGTGGGCGAAAAAGTTCTTTTGACGCTCCACAATTGCCTGTGCGACACGCAGGATCGTCTCGAACCGCTGCTGGATATTCTTGATCAGCCAACGCGCTTCCTGCAGTTGCTGCCGCAGTGAACCGCTGCCCGGATCGCCGCGATTGTTGCGCAGGATATTCGCGTACAGATGGTTGATACGCAGTTTCGGCACGACTTCCGGATTCAGTTCCGCCTGCCATCCCTGTGCGGTTTTGCGCACCATGATGTCGGGCACGACGTAGTCCGCTTCGGCCTTGCCGTAGGCCGCGCCCGGGAACGGCTCCAGCGAACGGATCAGCGCATGGGCTTCGCGCAGATCGTCGTCGCTTGCCTTCAGGTATTTGCGCAGACGCGTGAAGTCGCGTGCGGCAAGCAGTTCCAGATGATGCGCGACGATGTCGAGCGCGAGCGTGCGCGTGGGCGACGGCTCGAGCCGGCACAGCTGCAAACGCAGGCATTCGGACGCCGAACGCGCGCCGACGCCCGCTGGGTCGAAGCTGTGCAGCAAGGCGAGGGCCGCGTTCAGTTCGTCGGTATCGACTTCGAGTTCTTCGGGCAGATCGGCGAGGATTTCGTCGAAGGTGGCCGTCAGATAGCCGTCGTCGTCGAGTGATTCGATCAGGAACGTGATGAGCGCGCGGTCGCGTGCGCTTGCTCCCGTGACGCGAAGTTGAGCAGTCAGGTGATCGCGCAGCGTCGTGGTCGATTCGTGGATTTGCAGCGGCGGCAGATCGTCGTCGTCCGATGCGTTGCCCGAACGGCCGTAATCGTCGAGATTCCACTGGTTGGCATCCGAGTTCCCGTCAGAACCCATGCCGTTGTATTCGTCCACACCTTGAGGCTCGCCGCCTTCCTGGCTTTCGCTGGAAGAGCTCGACGACGACGAAGACGGCGGCGCGCTAGACATCTCTTCCGGCGAGGTGTTCTGCGACGTCTGCGAGATGACCGTGCCGTCGGCGGCAACGCGCAACGGACTCGCGATCCAGTCGTCCTCCGTTTCCAGCAACGGATTCTGGGCGATCGCCATCGACACTTCCTGTTGCAGCTCAAGCGTAGACAGCTGCAGCAGCCGGATGGACTGTTGCAGTTGTGGTGTCAGCGCAAGATGCTGCGACAGGCGGAGTTGGAGGCTGGCTTTCATGGCAATGTGAGATTCATTGTAGAGAGTTTGCCACGACCGCGATACCTGGCGACACCCGCAAAAACGCGTGTGCACCAGATTTTGGCGCGGACGGCCGATAACGCAGGCGACACCGCGCGCGGCAACACGCCAGCGTAGCCCGTCAAAATTACTGAACCCGTGTTTTGAAACGGCCTGGGATCAGGCCGTGAGGGCGGCGCTGCACGCGGCGTCCACGAGCCGCGTGCGCGTCTTACATGCGGAAGTGTTCGCCCAGATAGACGCGGCGCACGCTCTCGTTTTCAATGATGTCGCCGGGGGCGCCGGCCGCGAGTACGCTGCCGTCGCTGATGATATATGCGTGATCGCAGATACCGAGGGTCTCGCGGACGTTGTGATCCGTGATGAGTACGCCGATGTTGCGCTGCTTCAGGAACTTCACGATCTTCTGGATTTCCAGCACCGCGATCGGGTCGACGCCCGCGAACGGTTCGTCGAGCAGGATGAAGCTCGGATTGGTTGCGAGCGCGCGCGCGATCTCGACGCGGCGGCGCTCGCCGCCCGACAGCGACAGCGCAGGGTTCTCACGCAAGTGGGCAATCTGCAGTTCGTCGAGCAACGCTTCCGTGCGCGACGCGATCGCGTCTTTCGACAGACGCTTACCGTCCTCGCCGAACTGCAGCTCCAGCACGGCGCGGATGTTTTCCTCGACGGACAGCTTGCGGAACACGGACGCTTCCTGCGGCAGATACGACAGGCCGAGCGACGCGCGCTTGTGAATGGGCAGAAGGCTGATTGACTTGCCGTCGAGATCGATCTCGCCGGCGTCAAGCGGCACGAGGCCGACGATCATGTAGAACGACGTCGTCTTGCCGGCGCCGTTCGGACCGAGCAGGCCGACCACTTCGCCGCTTTTCACGTCGAGCGAGACGTCCTTGACGACCGTGCGCGAACCATAGCGCTTCTTCAGATTGCGGACGACGAGCGAACTGCTGGTGCCTGCCGGCTTTCGATGGGGAAGGGCGGGGGCGCTCACGGCTTCGTCGTTCCTTGTCCCTGGAATTGGTTGGTCGGTTGCAACGTCGCCGACGGTCCGCTGATCGGCTGGGCGCCGCCATTGCGCGGCGACAGCATCGCGCGCACACGGCCGTTCGGATTGCCCGGACCTGCAACGTCCTTGCCGGCCTTCGCCGTGTAGAAGTCGTTCTGGCCGTCGTAGGTGATGACGCTGCCGTGCACTTCGTCCATGATCGTGTTCAGGCCTTGCAGGCGGCGCACGGTTGCGCGCGTCGTCAGCGTGGTGAGGTCCTGCTTGCCGTCGTAGTCGATGCGTTCGGCATCGCCGTCGATGTATTCATCGACGCCGTCGCGCTTCTGGCGGAAGTACGCGAGGTTCTTGCCCGTCGACGTGCCCGTTGCATACTGATAGCCCTGCGGGTCCTGCGTCACTTCGACGCGGTCCGCCTTGATCACGATCGTGCCTTTGGTCGCGACCACGTGGCCGGTGAAAATATTGACCTGCTTGAGGTCGTCATACGTCATGTTGTCCGCTTCGATGTTGAGCGGCTTGTCCTTGTCGGCACGTTCGGCATGCGCGAGCGGCGCAAAACCGGCAAGCGGCAGGGCGATCAGGAGTGCCGCAAGCCCGGCGCGGCTCGTGCGAAGCGCGCGCATGCGGCCGGACTTAAAACGGGGGAACGATTCGTTCATGCAGTCACGCTGGAATTGGATTTACCCGGGTTGCTTCTGGGAACTGCCGGAGTCGACGGGGGCGATGGCGCCACGCACGTTGCCGAATAGCTGGATGACCCGGGTGACATTGTTGTAGTTCATACCGCTGGCCGTCATGATCGACTGGCCGCGCTGAAGTTTAACCGGCTTTTCCGTCTCGATGACATCGTCGTTCACGAGCACACGGAAATGCGAGGAATCGGCCTGCATTCTCGGGTCGCCAAAACCGGCGTCGCGCACGATGCGCGCGTTGTCGTACAGATCGACGATCGAGGCGTCGCCGTTCACCGTGCCGCGGTCGCCCGTCGCCGTGACGACGGGTTTGCCCGGCTGGAACGCGCGAATCGCGGGCATGGTGAGATTGCTCACTTCGTCGTCTTCATAGTGAATGAGCTTCGACGCGGTGAGCCGGTACTGTGTCGCGCCCGACTGATCGAGTTCGGAGATCGAAAAGTTGTCGGCGAAATAGTCGGGCGTGTGCTGTTTCGGACGGATCACGCCTTCGTCCTGGCGCGGCAGCGTAGCCTGCAGCAGCCAGTACGTGATGCCGGCGAGCGCCGCCATCGCGACGAGCGGAATCAGCGAGGTCCAGCGAAACTGGTTCATCCGACGAGGCCTCGCTGCGCCTCGCCGCTGCATGCGGCGGCGAGCAGCGCGTCATAGCGGCCTTGCGCGCGCAACAGCGCGTCGCACACTTCGCGCACCGCGCCGTGGCCGCCGCGCGCTTCACTGACCCAGTGCGCACGGGCGATCACTTCGGGATGCGAGTTTGCCGGCGCCGCTGCGAAGCCGACCTTCAGCATTACGGCGAGGTCGACCCAGTCGTCGCCCATGTAGCCACATTCTTCGGGTGTGCGGCCCGTTTCCTTCAGCAACTGCTCAAATGCCGCGAGCTTGTGCTCGACGCCCTGATACACGTGCGTGATGCGCAGATTCTCCGCGCGCTTCTCGACGATGCCCGACTTGCGCCCCGTGATGATCGCCGTGTCGATGCCGGCCTCGCGCAGCAGCTTGGCGCCGTGACCGTCCATCGAGTTGAACGCCTTCATCGTGTCGCCTTCGGCAGTAAACAGCAGGCTGCCGTCGGTGAGCACGCCATCGACGTCGAATATCATCAGCTTCACGCGGCTTGCGCGTTCGGCTGCGGTCAGGGCGGGGGCCATCAGATCACCTTCTTCGAAAACAGATCGTGCATGTTGAGCGCGCCGATCAGCTTGCCTGCTTCATCGACGACGAGCATCTGATTGATCCTATGGCGCTCCATCAGTTCCACGGCTTCGACCGCGAGACGGTCGGGACCGATCGTGCGCGGGCCGTGCGTCATCACGGAATCGATCGACAGTGCGCGGAAATCGCCGTCGCGCTCGAGCACGCGGCGCAGGTCGCCATCGGTGAAGATGCCCTTGACCCGCTCATTTTCGTCGACGATAGCCGTCATGCCCATGCGCTTGGCCGTGAGCTGGAACAGTGCGTCGCGCACGGTCGCGTCCGACAGCACCTTCGGCACCTGGTCGCCCGTGCGCATCACGTCGCGCACATAGGTGAGCAGGCGCCGGCCGAGCGCGCCGCCCGGATGCGAGCGCGCGAAATCGTCGGCGCCGAAGCCACGCGCTTCGAGCACGGCGACGGCGAGCGCATCGCCGAGCGCGAGCGCGGCCGTGGTGCTGGCCGTCGGCGCGAGATTCATCGGACAGGCTTCCTTTTCGACGCCGCAATACAGATGCACGTCGGCGATCCGGGCGAGGCTCGAACCGGGGCGGCCCGTCATCGCGATCATCTTCGCGCCGAGGCGCTTGACGAGCGGCAGGATCGCAACCAGTTCTTCCGATTCGCCGGAGTTCGACATACCGATGAAGACGTCGTCGGCTGTGACCATGCCGAGATCGCCGTGGCTGGCTTCGGCGGGATGCACGAAAAACGCGGGCGTGCCCGTGCTCGCGAGCGTCGCAGCGAGCTTGCGCGCGATATGACCGGATTTGCCGATGCCGGAGACGACCACGCGCCCACGGCAGCCGAGAATGAAGTCGATTGCTTCGAGGAACGCGTCGTCGAGATGATCACGAAGGGAGCGTACGGCGTCCGCTTCGATGTCGAGCACGTCGCGAGCGAGCGCAAGTGCCCGGTCGCCATTGATTTTCGCTATCATCCGGGGAGTATAGCAAAGGCGCATGTTCGCCGCGCCGGGAACGACCTTTCCGGACATTGCCTTCACGGGTCCCTGAACCTTGCTGCGCGGGCGTTTGCGCGTAGCTCCGCCGACGAACCAGGATGCTCTATCCCATGCGCTTTTGCCGATGATTTCCCCGCTCGAAATGACGCTGTTCCTGCTGCTGGCTTCAGTGGTGGGCGTCGTCGTGTTCCGCTATCTGAACCTGCCGCCGATGCTCGGCTATCTGTCCGTCGGCATCGTGGTGGGGCCGCACGCGTTCGGCATCGTGCCGGATTCGGTCGGCGCGCAGAACCTCGCCGAGTTCGGCGTCGTGTTCCTGATGTTCTCGATCGGGCTGGAGTTCTCGCTGGCGAAACTGCGCTCGATGCGCCGGCTCGTGTTCGGCCTCGGGCTGCTGCAGGTGCTCGGCACGATCGCCGTTGGGGTGTCGCTCGGCTTCGTGCTGGAGCGCTGGGTGCATATATCGTGGCAGGCGAGCGTCGCACTGGGCGGCGCGCTCGCAATGTCGTCGACGGCGATCGTCAGCAAGATGCTCGCGGAGCGGCTCGAAATCGAAACCGAGCATGGCCGCAATATCTTCGGCGTGCTGCTGTTTCAGGATCTGGCCGTGGTGCCGCTGCTGATCATCATCGCGGCGCTCGGCGGCAAGTCGGAAGACCTGATGGCGGCGCTCGGCATCGCGTCGATCAAGATCGTGATCGCACTGGCGCTGCTGCTGATCGTCGGCCAGAAATTCATGACGCGCTGGTTCAATGTGGTCGCGCGGCGGCGCTCGCAGGAGCTGTTCATCCTGAACCTGCTGCTGGTGACGCTCGGCGCCGCGTTCATCACCGATAAATTCGGCTTGTCGCTCGCGCTCGGCGCGTTCATCGCGGGCATGTTGATCGCCGAGACGCCGTATCGACATCAGGTGGAAGAGGACATCAAGCCGTTTCGCGACGTGCTGCTCGGTCTCTTCTTCGTGACGACGGGCATGCTGTTGAATCCGATGGTGATCTGGCAGCATCCGTTGATCGTGCTCGCGTTCCTGATCGGCCCGGTGCTGTTGAAAGCGGTGATGATCACGGGCCTTGCGCGCCTGTTCGGCGCGACGCCGGGCGTGGCGATGCGCACGGGCATCGGGCTCGCGCAGGCGGGCGAATTCGGTTTCGTGCTGCTCAACCTGATTCTCGATAAACATCTGGTCGACGCGACGCTGTTGCAGGCGATTCTCGCCGCGATGCTGCTGTCGATGCTCGCCGCGCCGTTCATGATCCAGAACGCCGATCGGCTCGTGCTGCGTGTGTCGTCGACGGAATGGATGATGCAATCGCTGCAGATGACGCGCATCGCGACGCAAAGCCTGAAGCAGAGCGGCCACGTGATCATTTGCGGTTATGGCCGCGCCGGGCAGAACCTCGCGCGCATGCTGGAGCACGAAGGTCTTTCGTATGTCGCGCTCGACCTCGACCCCGATCGTGTCGCCGCGGCAGCGGCGGCGGGCGAGTCGGTCGTGTTCGGCGATGCCGGGCGGCGCGAGTCGCTGCTTGCTGCGGGTATCCATCGCGCGGCGACTGTCGCTATCACCTATGCGAACACGCCGTCCGCATTGCGCGTGCTGCACAACATCCACGAACTCGAACCGACGCTGCCCGTGATCGTGCGCACCGTCGATGATTCCGATCTCGAAAAGCTGCTCGCCGCGGGCGCGACGGAAGTGATTCCGGAGATCGTCGAAGGCAGTCTGATGCTCGCGTCGCATACGCTCGTCGTGATGGGCGTGCCGATGCGGCGCGTCGTGCGGCGTGTCGAGGAGCTGCGCGACGAGCGTTATAGTCTGTTGCGCGGCTACTTCCACGGCGCGGACGACGTCGAGGACGACGACGGTCACGAGCAGGTGCGGCTACAATCGGTGCCCGTCGACGAAAAGGCGGATGCCGTCGGGCGCACGCTCGAAGAGCTCGGGCTTTTCGATCTCGGCGTCGAAGTGACGGCGATTCGCCGGCACGGCATTCGCGGCGTCGAACCCGATCCGTCGACCAAGCTGCGCGCAAGCGATATCGTCGTGCTGCGCGGCCTGCCTGAAGCGCTGGCCGAAGCGGAAGAGCGTTTGTCGAAGCATCGGCGCGCTGGCGCGGCCGCGGCCTGACGCTTGCTGGCATTCTTCACCAAAGATCACGCGGCGCGCGGTTCCAACGCCAGGCGAACGCGCGCGGCATTCATGCAATTCACTGGAAATATCAGGGTCTTGACGGACCCGTCTGGAGTCATCATGTCCAACGCGCCTGCGAATCAGCCTTTCGATCCGGCCGACTACATCAACAGCCAGATCCGCACGGTGCCCGACTGGCCGCAGCCCGGCGTGCAGTTCCGCGATATCACGCCGCTTCTGCAACAGCCGAAGACGCTGCGCGTGCTGATCGATCTGTTCGTGCAGCGCTATATCGATCAGAAGCTCGACTACGTCGCGGGGCTCGATGCGCGCGGCTTCATCATCGGGCCGATTCTCGCGTACGAGCTGAACCTCGGTTTCATTCCGATCCGCAAGATCGGCAAGCTGCCGTACAAGACGGTGTCCGAATCGTACGAACTCGAATACGGCACGGCGACTGTGGAGATTCATGAGGACGCCTGCAAGCCTGGCGACCGCGTCGTGATCGTCGACGATCTGATCGCGACGGGCGGCACGATGATGGCAGGCAAGAAACTACTGGAGCGTCTCGGCGCGACGGTGATCGAAGGCGCGGCAATCGTCGATCTGCCCGATCTCGGCGGTTCGAAGCTGCTGCGCGAAGCGGGCCTGCCGCTTTTCACGGTCACGACGTTCGGCGGCCACTGATTCCTTTGCACGTCATTTTGTACGTCCCTTTGAACGGAGCTTTAGCGCGATGCCAAACTTCCTGCTGTTCCTCGCGACGTCGATAGCGATCACATTCGCGCCTGGTCCTGACAACCTGCAGGTTCTCGCGCGCGGCATTTCGCAGGGACGCGCGGCAGGCTTCGTCGCGGCACTCGGCTTCGCGGCGGGCATTTCGTTTCACACGACGCTCGCCGCGCTCGGCATCGCGGCCGTGCTGCGTTCGTCGCCCGTTGCGTTCGAGGTTCTCAAGCTCGCGGGCGCGGCGTATCTGATCTGGATCGGCATCAAGGCCTTGCGTAGCAAAGGTCTCGCGACGGCGCACGAGCGCCCGCCGCAACCGCTTATGTCGATCTTTCGGCAGAGCGTGATCGGCAACATGCTGAACCCGAAGGTGACGTTGTTCTTCGTCGTGTTCCTGCCGCAATTCGTCGATCCGCATGGCGCGCAGAGCGTCACGTTGCAGATGCTCGAACTAGGCCTGCTGTTCATGTTGCAAACGGTCGTCGTGTTCTCGCTGTTCGGCGTGTGCGCGGGCATGATCGGCGGATGGCTCAAGCGCCGGCCGCGTGCGGGTGTGTGGCTCGACCGGCTTGCGGGCGCGACGTTTATCGCGATCGGCATTCGCGTCGCGCTGCGCGACTGATTCATCGCGCTTCATCCATCACGCTGTCTGGAGTTTTCATGTCTTTGCCTTGCATCGTCGCCGCGCGCCGTTTCGATCCCGCCTTGCATCTTCCGTTCGTGATCGATGGTGAGCGTGTCGGCTGGGTTCGCGCGAGCGACGTGCCGCTGCTCCAGCGCTGGCCCGATGTGTTCGACATCGACACGCAGCGGGTCACGCTTGCGCAGCAGTTCAACACCGTCGATCTGCGCAGCGCCGCGCTCGGCTCGGTGATCGGCTCGCTCGCCGCCGAGGGCCGCATTCCCGGCTGGCGCGACGAAACCTACGCGATCCGCAATGCATTCGATGCGCCGCCGCTCGCGTATATCGAACGTGCCGCTTCGCGCTTTTTCGGCACGATGACCTACGCGGTGCATCTGAACGGCGTCGTAGAATATGCAAATTCCGCGTCGCCGGGTGCGCCGCGATTGTGGATCGCGCGCCGCAGCGACACGAAGGCAACCGATCCCGGCATGCTCGACAACGTCGTCGCGGGCGGTATCGGCTGGGGCTTCAGCCTCGCCGAGACGATCGTCAAGGAGTGCTGGGAGGAGGCGGGCATTCCGGAAGAGATCGCTGTGCGCGCCGTCGCGGGACGCACGGCGCATGTGCTGCAATCGCTGCCCGAAGGCACGCAGGCCGAGCAGATCTTCATCTACGACCTCGCGTTGCCAGAAGACTTTGCGCCGCGCAATCAGGACGGCGAAGTCGGCGAGCATCGGCTGGCGCGCATCGAAGACGTCGCGCAGGCGATCGAAGAAGGCGCGATGACGGTCGATGCCAGCCTCGCGACGCTCGACTGCCTGTTGCGCCGCCGCTGGATCGACGAAGATGCATGCGAAGGCATCGATGCGCTATTCGAACCGCCCGTTCTCGCCTGACGAAGCGACGCAGCACACACCACGAAACACGCACTGAAGAAGGGAGTCACCGAGGTCATGTCGACCGAACACAGCTTTATTCTCAAACTGTCGTGCGCCGATCGGCCCGGCATCGTTCACGCCGTGTCGGGTTTTCTGTTCGAGCGCGGCAGCAACATCCTCGACTCCGCGCAATTCGGCGACAGCCACACGGGTGAATTTTTCATGCGGGTCCACTTCCAGCAAGTGGGCGGCGACCCCGGTCTCGACGCGCTGCGCACTGCGTTCACGACGCTCGCCGAGCAGTTCGGCATGCGCTGGGAACTGCACGACGCGAACGAGAAGCCGCGCGTCGTGATCATGGTGTCGAAGATCGGCCACTGTCTGAACGATCTGCTGTTCCGCTATCGCACGGGGCAACTGAACATCGAGATTCCGGCGATCATCTCGAACCACAAAGAGTTCTATCAGCTCGCCGCGAGCTACGACATTCCGTTCCATCACTTCCCGCTGACGTCGAAGGACGCGAAGGGGCAGCAGGAAGCGCGCGTGCTCGAAGTGATCGACGAATGCAAGGCGGATCTGGTGGTGCTTGCGCGCTACATGCAGATTCTGTCGCCGGAACTGTGCGAACGGCTGGCCGGGCGCGCGATCAATATTCACCACTCGTTCCTGCCGAGCTTCAAGGGCGCGAAGCCGTATTACCAGGCGTTCGACCGCGGCGTGAAGCTGATCGGTGCAACGGCGCATTACGTGACGACGGATCTCGACGAAGGCCCGATCATCGAGCAGGAAGTGGAGCGCGTCGATCACAGCATGACGCCGGATCAACTGACGGCGATTGGCCGTGATGTGGAATGCGTGACGCTGGCGCGCGCGGTGAAGTGGCACGTCGAGCACCGTATCGTGCTGAACGGCAGCAAGACGGTCGTGTTCCGCTGATTCGTTTTGTTTTGCTTGAAACCGGCGCGTGTCGTGATCGGCAGCGCCGGTTTTTTATTTGGCGAAGCGGGTGATGCGTTAGCGCGAAGCCGCGCTTTCCGTCTGCGTCTGAATGACGCGCGTCTTTGTCTTGCGTGCGCTCGATGCCTGGCGGCGCGCGTTCAGTTTCTTCAGCCAGATCAGGAGGCCTGTTGCACTCAGCACGGCCACCATCACGCCAACACAGCTGATCAGGATTCGCCCGCCGACGCCGAGAATGCGCCCCGAATGCAGCGGGAATTGTGCCTGCATGAAGAGGTCGCCTGCTGTTCCCTTGCCGGGAAGCTGCGCGCCGAGCGGCTGGCCGGTCTGCGCGTTCCAGTAAGTCCACGCGTTGCCGAGACCGCCGTCGCCGTGGTCGTCGCCGGCACCGAAATAGCCGATGCCGTACACATGGAACATCGGCGCGTAGTAGATCGCGCCCGGCGGCGCGTCGATGTGCTTGTCTGCGCGCGCCCGGATCGCTTTGCTCAGGATTGCTTCGCGCGCGATGGGTGCCTCGTTCGGCTTCGCGTTGGGCAGTAACGACGGATCGGTGAACGGCGTCGGCGTGAGCGTCGAGACGAACTTGACGATAGGCTGCACGACAGGCGTCGACAGGTTCATCGACACCGACGTCACCGCCATCATCAACAGCAGTCCCCAGATCCAGACACCGCCCGAACGGTGCAAGTCGAAGGTGAGCGCGTAGCCGCCGCGCCGCACGCGAAACGCGAACGACTTCCTCCACGCCTTCATGCTGGGGAACGACAGCACGAGCGCGATCACGCTATCGAAAATCCACACGATCCCGACAATTCCCATCAGCCACGTGCCGATATCGATGCCGCCCATGAACGGCAGGAACAGCGTGTAGTGCAGCTTGTAGATGAACGGCATCAGATTCAGCCGCGCGATGGATAGCGCGCCCCATTCGCGGCGGCTCTGGATCGCGCCCGTCGCGGGATCGACGGCGATCTGGTTGAAGTCGAGCGGGTAGGGCTGGTTCGTTTTCGGGTCAACGCGCGGCAAAACCATCATCTGCAACGCGTGGCCCGGTTCGACCGATAGCGGCAGATAGGTCACCTGAAGCCGCGGATCGCCTGCTTCGACGCGGCGCGCGAGTTCCAGCGACGGCAGCGGCTGTGCGTCGCTGCGCGCATAGAAGAAGGTCGGGTTGAGCATCGCGTCGAGTTCGTGATCCCACGCGATCAGCGCGCCCGTCAGCCCCGCGACGAACAGAAACAGCGCGATGCCGATGCCGAACCAGCGGTGCAGACGCACGAGCACGGGTCTCATGCGCGGCTCCCGTCGAAGGCGACGGCCGTGGATGGCGAAGAAATGACGGACATGACGGCGTGATGTCTTGCGAATAAGAACGATTCGCATCTTATGGGGCGAACGGGGATGCCGCAAGAGTTTCGTAAGGACGGACGACTTTTATTTCCGTGAGACGCGACAGTAGGCGCGGTGCCGTTGATATAAATGTTGCGAGGGTGCGACAAATTGTCGCGCCGGGCTTTTCAGCCCGCTGTCGTCGGCCGCTTCAAAATGAAAAAAGGCGGCCTCGCGGTCGCCCCTTTGGGTCTCAGTGCTGGCAGCTTCAGGCGTTACACCAGCCGCAGATAAATCAGTTCACGCTTGATATACGCGTAGAAGATCGGCGCGGCGATTACGCCCGGAATGCCGAACGCGGCTTCCATGACGAGCATCGCGATCAGCAGTTCCCACGCGCGCGCCTCGATCTGGCCGCCAATGATGCGCGCATTCAGGAAATACTCGAGTTTGTGGATCAGGATCAGGAAGATCAGCGCCGTCACGGCAGCCGGAAAGCTCACCGACAGCGCGACGGCCACGATAAGCGTATTCGAGATCAGATTGCCGATCACAGGCAGCAAGCCGACGATGAACGTGATGATGACGAGCGTCTTCGCCATCGGCAGCGGCGCGTGAAAGAGCGGCAACAGCAGCAACAGGAAAATGCCCGTGAACACCGTGTTGATCGCCGAGATCTTCACCTGCGCGAACACGATGCGGCGGAACGCATCGGCGAAACGGCTGACGCGCGTGATGAACGCGGTGGACAGCGGCAGCCGCTGCATATGCCGGGTCGCGCCGACCGCGATGATCGCGCCGATGATCATGCCGATCAGCACATGCGTGAAGATGCGCGCCGCGTTCTTGCCGCCTTGCGACAGCGTGCTCGCGTGCGTCTGCATCAGCACGGTGGCTTTTTCCTTCATCTGCTCGGTGGAAACGGGCAGGTTCTGCGCGACGAACTGGGGCAGACGGCCGCGCGCCTGATCGATCAGCGACATGGCCTGGTCGAGCAGCTTCTGCACGCTCGGCACGTCCTTCTCGAAGTGATCGATCACGGCGACGGTGAAGCCCGTCAGCACGCCGACGATCACCGCGGAGAGAATCACCACCGAGAGCCAGCGTGCGCGCCCGCTCGACATGTGTTTCTCGATACGTGGCGCGAGCGTATGGACGAGCTGGAACACGAGCATGCCGGCGAGCAGCGCACCCAGCAGCTTGAGTTCGAGCACCGCCCACATCGCAAGGAGCGCGACAATGTAGCTGCCTATTTCGACCGCCGACAGTTTCGGCAGGCTCATGTCGCTGGTCAGCCTGACCGGGCGAGGGCGCAGATCCTGCACCTGCCCGTCATCACGGGCCGGATTACGCTTGGCCATGGCTTTCTATAGTCTCCAACCTCAGGTTTTGACGCTCGGCTTGCCGGCCTTCGCCGGTGCCTTGCCCGTTGCTCTTGCTGTTCCTGCCGCTGGTTTCGCTGTCGATTTCGATGCCGGTTTCGGCGCATCTGCGGCAACGGCCTTTTTCGCCCTTACCGCTTTTACGGCCGGTTTCGCCGATTCTGCAGTGTCTTCAATGACAGTTGCCTCCGCTTCGTCGTCGGATTCTTCGCTGTTCACCTTCGTCGCATAGTCCGCGCCTGCTGCCGCTTCGTCCGCCGCCTTGTCGCGCTGCAACAGCGGCGCGAGATAACGACCGGTAAAACTTGCCTTCGACTTCGCAATCTGCTCCGGCGTGCCTTGCGCGATGATCTGACCGCCGCCGGCGCCGCCTTCGGGGCCGAGATCGATGACCCAGTCGGCAGTTTTTATCACATCGAGATTATGCTCGATGATAACCACGGTATTTCCTTGATCGCGCAACCGATGGATGACTTCGAGCAGCAGCGCGATATCGTGGAAGTGCAGACCCGTGGTCGGCTCGTCGAGGATATACAGTGTGCGACCCGTATCGCGCTTGCTCAGTTCCAGCGACAGCTTCACGCGCTGCGCCTCGCCACCCGACAGCGTGGTCGCCGACTGGCCGAGCCGGATATAGCCGAGACCGACGTCCAGCAACGTTTTCAGCTTGCGCGCGACGACGGGCACCGCCTTGAAGAAGTCGTATGCGTGCTCGACCGTCATCTCCAGCACTTCGCTGATGTTCTTGCCCTTGTACTGGATATCGAGCGTTTCGCGGTTGTAGCGCTTGCCGTGACAGACGTCGCACGGCACGTACACGTCGGGCAGGAAGTGCATTTCGACTTTCAGCACACCGTCGCCCTGACACGATTCGCAGCGCCCGCCCTTCACGTTGAACGAGAAGCGGCCCGGATCGTAGCCGCGTTCCTTCGCAGCGGGGACGCCCGCGAACAGTTCGCGGATCGGCGTGAAGAGGCCCGTGTACGTGGCGGGATTCGAGCGCGGCGTGCGGCCGATCGGCGACTGGTCGACGTTGATGACCTTGTCGAAATGCTCGAGCCCTTCGATCGCCTCGAACGGCGACGGCTCGGTCGACGAGCCGTACAGGTGTTGCGCGACGGCGTGATACAGCGTGTCGTTGATGAGGGTCGACTTGCCCGAGCCCGAGACGCCCGTCACGCAGGTCAGGAGACCGACGGGCAGATCGAGCGTCACATGCCTCAGGTTGTTGCCGTAAGCCTCGACGATGCGCAGATGGCGCTCGTCGGGCTGTTTGCGGTCGTCGGGGAATTCGATGCGCCGCGCGCCCGCGAGATACTGACCCGTCATCGATGCAGGGTCTGCCTGCACTTCGTCAGGCGTGCCTTCGGCGATCACCATGCCGCCGTGCTCGCCCGCGCCCGGCCCCATATCGACGACGTAATCGGCCATGCGGATCATGTCTTCGTCGTGCTCGACGACGATCACCGAATTGCCGAGATCGCGCAGATGCTTGAGCGTCGAGATGAGGCGGTCGTTGTCGCGCTGATGCAGACCGATGGACGGTTCGTCGAGCACGTACATCACGCCCGTCAGCCCCGAGCCGATCTGCGACGCGAGACGGATACGCTGCGCCTCGCCGCCCGACAGCGTTTCCGCGCTGCGTTCGAGCGACAGGTAGTCGAGCCCGACGTTATTCAGGAACATCAGACGGGCGACGATTTCCTTGATGACCTTGTCGGCGATTTCGCGCTTCGAGCCTTCGAGCCGCAGCGTCTGGAAATAGCCGAGCGTGTCGCGCAGCGGCCAGCCGCTGACCTCGAAGATGCCACGCGCGTCACTATCCGTGCCGATGCGCACGAATCGCGCTTCGCGGCGCAGGCGCGTGCCTTCGCACGACGGACACGCCTGGTTGTTCTGATACTTCGCCAGTTCCTCGCGCACCGCGACCGAGTCGGTCTCGCGATAGCGCCGCTCCAGATTCGGAATGATCCCTTCGAACACATGCTCGCGCACCGACGTGCGGCCGCGCTCGTTGATGTACGAGAACGGCACCGTCTGCTTGCCCGAGCCGTACAGCAAGATATTGCGCACCTTTTCCGGCAGGTCTTCGAACGCGGTATCGATATCGAACTCGAAGAACGCCGCGAGGCTTTGCAGCATCTGGAAGTAGAACTGGTTGCGCCGGTCCCAGCCCTTCACAGCGCCCGCCGCCAGCGACAGCGACGGATGCGCGACTACGCGCTTCGGATCGAAGAACGTGATCTGCCCGAGGCCGTCGCATTCCGGGCACGCGCCCATCGGGTTGTTGAACGAAAAGAGGCGCGGCTCCAGTTCCTGCAGCGAGTACGAGCAGATCGGACACGCGAACTTCGAGCTGAACAGATGCTCTTTGTCGGTGTCCATTTCGAGCGCGATCGCGCGGCCGTCGGCAAGACGCAGCGCGGTTTCGAACGATTCGGCCAGACGCTGCTTCGCGTCGGCGCGCACCTTCAGACGGTCGACGACGACGTCGATCGTGTGCTTGTCGTTCTTCTTCAGCTGCGGCAGCGAGTCGACTTCGTAGATTTTCGCGACGCCTTCGTTCGCCGTGCCGCCGCCGGAGCGCACGCGAAACCGGATGAAGCCTTGCGCCTGCATGTCTTCGAACAGCTCGGTGTGCTCACCCTTGCGGTTCGCGACGACGGGCGCGAGGATCATCAGCTTCGTGTCTTCGGGCAGCGCGAGCGCGGCGTCCACCATCTGCGAGACGCTTTGCGCCTCCAGTGGAATTTCGTGGTCCGGGCAGTACGGCGTGCCGACACGTGCGTAAAGAAGTCGCAGGTAGTCGTGAATTTCGGTGACCGTGCCGACTGTCGAGCGCGGGTTGTGCGAAGTCGCTTTCTGCTCGATCGAAATGGCGGGCGACAGACCTTCGATCAGATCGACGTCCGGCTTTTCCATCAATTGCAGGAATTGCCGGGCGTACGCAGACAGGCTCTCCACATAGCGGCGCTGGCCTTCGGCATAGAGCGTGTCGAAGGCGAGCGACGATTTGCCCGAGCCGGACAAGCCGGTAATCACGACCAGCTTGTGACGCGGCAAGTCGAGATTGACGTTCTTCAGGTTGTGGGTCCGAGCCCCACGGATACGGATTTGTTCCATGAACCGGCGGGAAGAGGAGAAGGCTAAACCTGCTACTATAACGACTTTTCCAGACCGCCGTTACGGCTTCCTGACAGTGCGCAAACTGCGTGCTGACAAAGACGAAAGCGTCGTTTTTTCGCGGTTCAGCGTTGCGGGGAATGGCTCGTAGTTGAGGGCGATTTCTGCCTTCTGCAAGAGACCAGACACCCGTTATAAGCCTGGCCAGCGCTGGAGGCTGCGCATGTGTCGTGCATGTGGGCTGTCACGCGATTCGCTGTCCGTCATTCAATAATCGTTCCCGATGTCCAATCCGTCCGCCACCTCCACACGCATGAGCGCGCCCGAGTTGCGCGCGACCGTGTCGCTAGCCGCGATCTTCGCGCTGCGCATGCTGGGTCTCTTCATGATCATGCCCGTCTTCTCGATCTACGCGAAGACGATTCCGGGCGGCGACAACGTGTTGCTGGTCGGCATTGCGCTCGGCGCCTACGGCGTGACGCAATCGCTGCTGTACATCTTCTACGGGTGGATTTCCGACATGATCGGCCGCAAGCCGGTCATCGCGATGGGTCTGCTGATCTTCGCGCTCGGCAGCTTCGTTGCCGCGTCCGCGCACGACATGACGTGGATCATCGTCGGCCGCGTGATTCAGGGGATGGGCGCGGTGTCGTCGGCGGTGATCGCGTTCATCGCGGACCTGACGGCCGAAGAGCATCGCACCAAGGCGATGGCGATGGTGGGCGGCTCGATCGGTGTGTCGTTTGCGGTGGCGATCGTCGGCGCGCCGATCGTGTTTCACTACCTCGGCATGAGCGGCCTGTTCACGCTGGTCGGCATCTTCTCGATTCTCGCGATCGGTGTGGTGCTGTGGGTCGTTCCCGATGCGCCGAAGCCCGTGCATGTGCCCGCGCCGTTCCACGAAGTCCTGCACAACAAGGAACTGCTGCGTCTGAACTTCGGCGTGCTGGTGTTGCATGCCACGCAGACGGCACTGTTTCTGGTCGTGCCGCGCATTCTGGAAGCGGGCGGCCTGCCCGTTTCGTCGCACTGGAAGATTTACCTGCCCGTCATGGGCCTCGCGTTCGTGATGATGGTCCCGGCGATCATCGCCGCGGAAAAGCGCGGCAAGATGAAGCCGGTGCTGCTAGGTGCGATTGGTCTTATCCTGATCGGACAGTTACTTCTCGGCATCGCACCGCATACCATTCTGACTGTGGCAGCGATTCTGTTCGTCTACTTTCTCGGGTTCAATATTCTCGAGGCTTCGCAGCCTTCGCTGGTGTCGAAGCTGGCGCCGGGCACCCGCAAGGGCGCGGCGGCCGGCGTCTACAACACCACGCAGTCGATCGGCCTTGCAATGGGCGGCGTGATCGGCGGCTGGCTATTGAAAGTCGATGGACAGAGCGCCGTGTTTTTTGCATGCTCAGGGCTTGTGGCTTGCTGGCTTATAATCGCGGCCAGCATGAAACAGCCGCCACGCAAGGCATAAAGCTTTTACGGCACGAATTTACAAGGCGGCGGTCAATCGGGGCGCAGCGGCGCGCTTTCCGTTCACTGACACAGGCGGCTGGGGCGCGAAGCGCCATCGGCGCCGCGTCGCCGGCAACGGAATCAACAGGAGAAACTCATGGCATCCGTGAACAAGGTCATTCTCGTCGGCAATCTGGGTGCCGATCCGGAAGTCCGTTATCTTCCGAGCGGCGACGCAGTGGCGAACATCCGCCTTGCAACGACCGACCGCTACAAGGACAAACAGTCGGGCGAATTCAAGGAAATGACGGAATGGCACCGCATTTCGTTCTTCGGGCGCCTGGCTGAGATCGTGTCGGAGTACCTGAAGAAGGGCTCGTCGGTGTACATCGAAGGCCGTATCCGCACGCGCAAGTATCAGGCGCAGGACGGCACGGACCGTTACTCGACGGAAATCGTCGCTGACCAGATGCAGATGCTCGGCGGCCGCAGTGGCGCGGGCGGCGGCGGTGGTGGCGATGACGGCGGCTATAGCCGTGGCGAATCGATGGAGCGCGGCGGTGGCGGCGGTGGCCGCATGTCGGGCGGTGGCGGTGGTGCTGGCCGCGTGTCGGGCGGCGGTGGCGGCGGTCAGAGCCGTCCGAGCGCGCCGGCCGGCGGCGGGTTCGATGAGATGGATGACGATATTCCGTTCTAATCCGTCCCAGACCGCAAGCGTCGACGAACGAACACAAAAACACCCCGCCACCGAGCGGGGTGTTTTTTTACATGCCGACGTTTCGCATTGAAAACGCAAACCAGGCGCCAAGCCTCAAGCCACTCCGCCATTCGCCCGCAGAACCTGCCCATTCACCCACGCGCCATCCGTCCCGGCAAGAAACGCGACCGCGGAAGCAATATCCTCCGGCTGCCCCAGGCGTTGCAGCGGCGGCATCTTCGCGAACGTCTGAATCTGCTCTTCCGTCTTGCCGTCGAGGAACAGCGAAGTGGCCACCGGCCCCGGCGCCACGGCATTGACGGTGATGTTGCGCCCGCGCAGTTCCTTCGCGAACACATGTGTGAACGATTCGACGGCCGACTTGGTCGCGTTGTAGATCGCGTAGCCCGGCATGTTCAGCGCGAGCGTCGTGCTCGAAAAGTTGACGATGCGTCCGCCGTTGTTCATCCGCGTTGCCGCTTCGCGCAGCGTGTTGAAGGTGCCGCGAACGTTGATATCGAAGGTTTGCGCGAAGAGCGCGTCGCTGGTTTCGGCGAGCGGCATCGTCTTCAGGATGCCCGCGTTGTTGACGAGCACGTCAACCTTGCCGAGCTGTTGCTCCGTCGCTTCGAACATGCGGCGCACGTCGTCGGCGTTCGAGACGTCCGCCTTGACCGCAATCGCCGCTGCGCCCTGCGCTTTCAGTTCGGCGACGAGGGCATCCGCTTCCTTCGAGCTTGCCGCGTAGTTCACGACGACCGCAAAACCGTCGCTGGCAAGGCGGCGCGCGATCGCTGCGCCGATACCACGCGATGCGCCCGTGACGATAGCAACCTGTGCGTTCTTGACGTTGTTCATGATCCGATTCCTTGAAGTGGTGTGTTGGTGAGAAGGATGATCGGACATCTCGGCGAAGAGATAATCAGCCGAAAGTTGTTATCATCATTCCATTCACTTCAACAATGACGCGAAAGCAGCCGCCATGGACCGTTTTCAGGAAATGCTGGTGTTCGTCCGCATCGCCGAGCGGCAAAGCTTCACACGTGCCGCCGACGATCTGCAGATCCCGCGCGCCACCGTCACGAACCTGATGAAGCGGATGGAGCAACGGCTCGGCGCGCGACTGCTCGAACGCACGACACGCACCGTGCGCCTCACGCACGACGGCGAAGCGTACTACCGCCGCTGTGTGCGTCTGCTCGCGGACATGGAAGAAGCCGAAGGTTCGTTTCGCGATGCCGCGCCGAAAGGTCTGTTGCGCGTGAATCTGCAAGGCACGCTTGCGCGGCATTTCATCGTGCCCGCGCTGCCGGAATTCCTCGCGCGCTATCCGGGCATCGAGTTGCATATTGGCGAAGACGACCGCCTGGTCGATCTGGTGCGCGAGGGTGTCGATTGCGTGTTGCGCGCGGGGAATCTGCAGGATTCGTCGATGGTCGGGCGGCGCGTCGCGCGGCTCGAGCAGGTGACGGTCGCGAGCCCGGCGTACCTGGAACGGCACGGCGTGCCCGACGATCTCGCCGCGCTCACCACGCATCGCGCCGTCAATTACATGTCGAGCGCGACAGGCAACGCGCTGCCGCTCGAATTCACCGTCGATGAACGCATCGTCGAGGTGAATCTCGAGGCGGTCGTTTCCGTGACGGGCACGGACCTGTACACGGGCGCCGCCGTCGCGGGGCTGGGTCTCGTGCAGGTGCCGCGCTATCGCGTGCAGAGCGAACTCGCCGCGGGCAGCCTCGTCGTCGTGCTGCCGCAACTTCCGCCGCCACCGATGCCCGTCACCGTGCTCTATCCGCAAAGCCGCCAGTTGTCGTCACGCGTGCGGGTGTTTGCGCAATGGCTGCGCGAGATCTTCGACGCGGCCGGCGGGTTGAAGGTCGGTTGAAGGCGAGCCGGCGCATCGCTAAAGCGGGCGGTCGAGATGTGTGAGCGCATCGCGCATCGGCTGACTGGATGAAACGATCGGGCCCGTCAAAGGCGTGTCGAGATCGACGATCACATACACGGCCGATGCAATCGACACCGCGCCCAGCATGATCATCACGAGCGCCAGCGCGTTGCGAGGCGCGACGATGCCGAAGCAGAGAAAGATGATCATCAGCCAGAAGGTGAGCGTGGTGAGGAAGGGCTTCGAGATCGAGCTATGCGCTTCCTCGATCAACGTCCAGCGCGCCTGGATCACCCGCTCGAAACGCGCAATGCATTCGGCCTGAGTGTGCTGCTGGTAGCTGTTGGCGGGCTGCAGCTTGCGCACTGCGACGAACGATTCGTTGAGCAGATCGCCAAGTCCAATGTCTTCGAGCTTGTCGTGTTCGAGATCGGTCTTGAACCGTGGATAGTTGCCCGACGGCGCGCGCTCACCGGGCCAGGTCGCGGCGATCGCCGCAGCCGTGTACGAGCGCAGCAGCGTGCGCGGGTATTGCGCCTCGGGACCGTACTGGCGCAACGCCATGTCGAGCTGGATCAGTTCGGCGGCATACGAGCGGAAATCGTTTCCAACCGTATCGAAGCTGCTTTTCGCCGACGCCGTCAGCAAGCCCAGCACCAGCGCCGCGAACGTCACGAGCATCGTCATCACGAGCTGGATCAGCTGGAGCGTCTCGTGCCTGCGATGTTCTTCGGGCAGATAAGGCTTGCCGAAAAAGCCGACGCCCGTTCCCGCCAGAAGCAGAACGAACACCACGAGCGCTGACAATGTCTCTTGCATAAACGTGGTCCGCGTAGCCGTCGCTTCGCTAATGTCCAATAACTTTGCAGCGCGGGCAAGTCTCGATCCGAACTGTTAAATCAAGGACACCAAACCCAAATAGCGAGAAGAAAGATTCAGCAAGCAGCGAGTGTCTATGCGCGAGATCAATTAAGCGACCGTTTCGATCGAAAGCGACCTTACAGGCCATAAAGTTTTGGTCGAATTAGCCGTAACTGAAAATGTGGTGCGTTTGCTTAATTTTTAATCGGGTTGCGGACCTTGCCTATGGGCCTGGGCGCAGCAAGCCTGCTGTGGAACCGGAAGATTCCCGCCAGGCGGCCATAGGAGACATGCTTCATGTTGAAAGGTCTTTCGATTCGCGCATACCTCACGTTAATGGTCGTGCTGTTCGGCGTGGTATTGCTGATCGGCGCGGCAGCGGGGCTGCTATCGCTGCGTGAAAGCAATGCGTCGTTGCAACAGATGTATACCGTCGATACGCCCGCCGTGGCGGATCTCGAAGGTAGCGCCGGCCAGTTGCTGCGTCTGCGTCTCGCGCTGGCGACCTACTCTTCGCTGATCGAGCTGAACGATCAGGAAGGCGCCGATGCCGTGCTGAAGCGCTTCGATACGTACCAGAAGGTGTCGAACGAACGTCTTGCGCATTACATCAGCAAGGCCAGCAACGACGCCGACGAACAGCGCCTCATCAAGGACATGCAGGACAAGCGCGATGTGTTCCTGCACGAAGGCGCCGAGCCCGCGCTCGCGGCGCTCAAGTCCGGCGACAAGGCAGCTTTCCAGCAACTTCAGGCGCACAAGCTGTCGCCGCTATACAGCGCTTATGAAAAGGCGATGCTGACGCTCGAAAAGCTGCAGCTCGATCACGCCGAGCAGCGTTACCAAGAAGCACAGCAGCTCTTCTACACGATCAGTGTAGCGGTCGCGATCGGCATGGCGGCGACGCTGATCTTCGCGTGGCTCGGACGCATGATGATGGTTCGCGCCATCGTGCATCCCGTCGATGCCACCATCGAGCAGTTCCAGCGCATCGCGAACGGCGATCTGACGGGCCGCATCGACAACGTTAGCGACAACGAGATGGGCCGTCTCGCGGCGGCGCTGCGCAAGATGCAGGAGTCGCTGATCGCGACGGTGAACACGGTGCGCCACGGCACCGATTCGATCGATACGGGCGTGAGCGAAATCGCCGCGGGCAATACGAACCTGTCGCAGCGCACGGAAGAGCAGGCAGCATCGCTCGAAGAAACGGCGGCGAGCATCGAGGAACTCACATCGACCGTCAAGCAGACGGCCGACAACGCGAAGCAGGCCAGCTCGCTCGCGCAGGGCGCATCGACACTCGCAGCGCAGGGCGGCGATCTCACGCAGCAGGTGGTCGGCACGATGCAGAAGATCGTCGACGACTCGCGGCGTATCGCGGATATCGTCGGCGTGATCGAAGGCATCGCGTTCCAGACCAACATTCTCGCGTTGAACGCAGCCGTCGAGGCGGCGCGCGCGGGCGAGCAGGGCCGTGGTTTTGCGGTGGTGGCGAGCGAAGTGCGCTCGCTTGCGCAGCGTAGCGCGGCCGCGGCGAAGGAGATCAAAGGTCTGATCGGCGAATCGAACGAGCGCGTGACGGCGGGCGCGGACCTCGTGCAGCGTTCGGGTTCGACGATGACGGATATCGTCGATGCGATCGCGCGCGTCAGCGCGATCATGAGCGAGATCGCCGAGGCCGCAACCGAGCAGAGCACGGGCATCGATCAGGTGAATCTCGCCGTCGCGCAGATGGATGAAGTGACGCAGCAGAACGCGGCGCTCGTCGAGCAGGCGGCGGCAGCGGCAAGTTCGCTCGAAGAGCAGGCACGCCGGTTGACGTCAGCGGTGGCGGTGTTCAGGACGGATAGCGGGCAGGCGTCGGCGTCGCGTAACGCTGCGCGCCGCACGGTGCCGCAGAAGCACGACATGACGATGCAGATGGAAGCGGCGGAAGCGATTTGATCGCGATGGCCAAAGCCTGAGTGAATCGCGAACTGCGATTTGCTCGCGGCACAGAGGCGTACAACAAAACGGCGGTGCAAGCCTTCACGCTTGCACCGCCGTTTTTCTTACGACGTGACGTGACGCTCTAAGGCTGTCTTTCAGCGTAATACTTCGCGGCCCCGTCGATTTCCTCGGGCGTCATATTGCGCGCGACGTTGCGCATCTGTTCGTTGATGTCGTTGTGACGGGTGCCGTCCGCAAACGCGCGCAGTTGCGCCGCCATATACACCGACGATTGCCCGCCCAGCCAGGGCGCGGCGCCCTTTCGGTCGCGATCGCCATGACAGGCCGCGCAGGGCGCGATGTTGCGCATCGGCGAGCCTTCGTTGACGAACTTGCGGATGGTGGCATCTTCGGCCGTGGCCTGTTCGACGGCGGCGGGGCGCGGCAGCGTCGAATAGTAGTTCGCGAGGTCGTGCAGATCGCGGTCGTTCAGATGCGCGATGATGGGCGGCATGATCGAGTTCATGCGCTGGCCACTCTGATAATCGCGCAACTGCTTGTAGACGACGTCCGCGTATTGCCCGGCGAGCACGGGCGCCGTCACCTGGATCAGACTCTCGACGCCATGACACATCGAGCAGTTTTGCGCGAGCGTCGCGCCACGGCCAATCGACTCGGCGCTGGGGCGCGTGCGTCCCCAAGGCGGCAGAGGCGGCAACACGAGCACGTTGCTCGGCGCTGGGCCGGCGACGTTGTCGCTTTGCGTGAACCATGTGGATGGCGCGCCTGCCGCGCTGCAGATCGTTGCCCACAGTCCGCGCTGCGTGAAGTCGGGATGCTTCGACGGCAACCAGATAAAGCCGATCAGAATCGCCACGATGGCAATGACGATCACGCCGCCGACGCTCGACGTGAACCATCGGTTGCTGAAGCTGAAGACGCGTTCTTCGCTCATGACCGCGCTCCCACCGATACGGCCGGCACGGAAGTCTGCTGCAAGCCGAGCAGTTGTGCGATGGGCACGCTGTAGTTGACGATCGTCAGTCCGATCATCAGCGCGACCCACAGGCCGAAGCTGTTCAGCGCAGCGGGCACGCGTTCGACGGGATGCACGGGCACGCTGAAGCGGAACTGCTTCGGTTGCTCGATCGCGCCGAACTGCGACTTCGCGAGAATGTAGAGAAACAGGAACCCGGAGATCACCAGAATCAGGCCGCCGAATGCCGACACGGCAACCCAGACGGCTTGCGGCGCGATCGCAGGATTGCTGTAGTCGTAGTACGCCATGCGGCGCGGCGCGCCAAGCAGGCCGACGTAATGCCACGGCAACGTGACGACCATCATGCCGATGAACCACAGCCACAACTGCCAGCGGATCAGGCGCAGCGAGCCGATCGCGCGGCCCGTCAGTTGCGGCCACAGTTCATACGCGATCGCGAAGTACATGATGACGATCGCGCCGCCGAAGATCAGGTGGAAGTGCCCCGTGACCCACTGCGTGTTGTGGATGGTCTCGTTCAGCTGATAGCTCATGTTGATGAGCCCGCCCGCCCCGCCGAAGCCGAGCATGATGAACGAGAACGCGATGACGAGCATCATCGGGTTGTCCCACGGCAGCGCTTTCAGCCAGCCGAATGCGCCTTTGCCGCCGCGCAGCCGCCCGGCGATTTCCACCGATGCGCAGATCGTGAACACGGTGAGCAGCGTCGGCACCGACACCATGCCCGTGAACACCGCATGCACGAACTTGAAGCCCGCACCGACCTGCGGATCGGCGAACAGATGGTGAATGCCGATCGGCATCGCGAACACGAGGAACAGGATGAACGACACGCGCGCCATCGAATCGCTGTACAGCCTGCCGCCGATCGCGCGCGGCACCAGTGTGTAATACGCGATGTACGACGGCACCAGCCAGAAATAGACGATCGCGTGCAGCGTCCACGAGAACAGCACGCGCGCGAGGCCTGCGTCGATGGTCGATTTCAGGCCGAGCGCGACGGGCAGAATCTGGAACAGAATCTCGAGCGCCGCGCCCACGGCCGTCCATGCCCACAGATAGGCGCCCGCCACGTTCGCGTACATTGCGAGCGGTACCGGCTTGCCGGGGTTCGCGCGCTTCCAGACGTGCAGGTTGACCCCCATCAGCGCGACCCAGATCCATGAGCCGACCACCACGAGCACGACGCCGATGTAATAGAACGGGCTGCCGATCATCGGCGGATAGAACGTGAACAGCACGGACGCCTGGCCGGCCGCAACGGGCACCATCGCCATGATTGCGCCGACCACCAGCAGGATGAAGCCGGCCCACGCCCACTTCAGACCGACGAGCGCCTGTTGAAGCGCCAGTTCGACGATCGCATAGCCGAAGCCCATGGCGACGAGCGTGGGCAGCACGTAGGCCATCACCGTGCCGTGCGCCGTCACCGAGCGGTAGTACAGCTCCGGTTCGCCGATCCACGGATGCAGCGGACTGCGCACGAGCATTTGCCATGCGCCCAGCAGCAGCGCAATTCCGAACGCGATGAACGCGAGCCAGAAGTGCGCGAGAACGAGTCGCTTAGCGTGAAACACAGCTGAGCCTCCGATGTTGTTTTGCCTGTTCGAAGAAGGCAGCCTTGTCGATCACCTTCACATGCGCCCACATCGTCTGATGGCCGAAGCCGCAAAACTCGTGGCAGGGCATCAGGTGATCGGCGGGTTTGTCGAAGGAGGAGGAAAACGTCGCGACGTAGCCCGGCACGACCATCGTGTTGATGTTCGTGTCCGTGACGAGCAGGCCATGCACGACGTCGGCGCTCGTCGTGCGGAAGGTGATGTCGGTGCCGGCGGGCACGACCAGACATTGCGGCGTGAACGAGTATTGCTGCGCGATGAAGCGCACGACGACCGTGCCGTCGGGATCGACGCCCGTGCCCAGATTGCTTTCGACAAATTCGCCGGACATCTGCAGGCGCGACGGGTCGATGGTTTCGACGCGCGAGGGCGGCATCATCGCGTAGTGCAAGCCCGAGTACACGACGACTACGAGCATGAACACGACGATCGCGATGACGAAGTAAGCCCAGCGCTTTTCAGCGCGCTCGGCGACGCCGTGGCCACTATCCGGGGAATGAGAAGGTTGGGTCGACATGATCAGTGAATGACGCCGCGCGGCACAAATACGAGAAAGTAAAAGCCGATCCAGATCGCCAGCACGACCACGGCCGCGACGCCCGCGACCGCGATTGCGCCGTGCGGTCCTTGCGCGACGATGCGCTCGACTTCGTCGTCCGAAGCGTTGCCGGGGTGGTCGCCGGAGTGAACGTTAGGGTCCATCTGCCATATCTCCGAGGACAGGGTTTATACGAATAATGTGGGCTAGTGCAACGGCGCCTTGCGCAGTTCGTTGACCTGCTTCGCCGTCACGGGCTGGCCATGATTGCCCCACGCGGTGCGGATGTACGTGACGACGGCGGCGAGATCTGTATCGTTCAGTTCCTGCGCGAACGGCGGCATGCCATACGGTTCGGGGTTGCGTCGCGTGCCGGGCGGGAAGCCGCCGTTCAGCACGATCCGGATCGGGTTGACGGCCGAGTCCATTTCGATCGACTGGTTGTGCGCGAGCGGCGGGTAGTGTTGCAGATGGCCTTCGCCGTGCTCGCCGTGACAGGTCGCGCACTTCGCCATATAGATGCGCTGGCCGTTCTCGAACACGGCGGGCTTCACGGTCGCCGACGGACCGGTCTTGCGGCCGGGGTCGTTGTCGGGCAGCGTCTTCAGATAGACGGCCATGGCCTTCACGTCGTCGTCGCTCATGTATTGCAGGCTGTGATAGGTGACCTCGGCCATCGGGCCGTAGACTGCGCCGCGATCCGAGATGCCCGCCTGCAGCAGATCGACGATGTCCTTGATGCTCCAGTCGCCGAGACCGCCGTCCTTGTCTGACGTGAGCGACGGCGCGTACCAGTTCTGCACGGGGATCAGGCCGCCCGCGAACTGCTCGCTCTTCGACGAGCCGCCGAGCAGATTGATCTTCGTGTGGCACATCGAACAATGGCCGAGCCCTTCTACGAGATACGCGCCGCGATTCCATTCGACCGAGCGGCTCGGGTTCGGCTGGAATTCACCCTCGCGGAAATACAGCGAGCGCCAGCCGAGCAGCAACTCGCGCTGGTTGAACGGGAAGCGCAGGTCCAGCTTGCGGCTCGGTTGATGCACGGGTTCCACCGACTGCAGATACGCGAAGATCGCGTCGGAGTCTTCGCGCGTGACTTTGGTGTAGGCCGCAATCGGCATCACCGGATAGATCAGCTTGCCGTCGGGGCTTTTGCCCGTGCGCATCATCTTGAAGAACTCGTCGGCTGTCCATTTGCCGATGCCGTACTCCTTGTCGGAGCTGATGTTCGGCGTGTAGAAGGTGCCGAACGGCGTCTCCATTGCGAGGCCGCCGCCGAAGGTCTTGCCGCGCGGTGCCGTATGGCAGGCCACGCAGTCGCCTGCGCGCGCGAGATATTCGCCGCGTTTGACGATCTCGGGACGCGTGTCCGGGCCAGCAGGCGCCGCGGCTTCTGCGGCATGCGCGGCGGCGATGAACGGCGAGCGAGGCGCGAGCGCGGCGAGCGTGAACATGGCGCCCACGGCGAGCGACACGGTGATGCGGCGCGCGGCACGCGCGGCGCGTGGCATGCGATGCACGGAACTGATCGACACGGAGCTAAAGGAGAGAGTCTTCATTCCGGTTGGCTCCCACATGCGAGCGGCAGCTTGCCGGGCAATCGCGGCACGGGACGCGGATCGGTGGGACGCGGCTGGCGCGCGAGCCAGCTCGATACGGCAGTGATGTCCTTATCGCTCAGCTTCACAGCGATGGCATGCATGCAGTCGGGCGCGAGCGCGTGACGCGTGCCCGAACGCCATGTGCCCATCTGTCCGGCGATATAGCTCGCATGCAGACCGAGCAGACCGGGAATACCCGGTTGCTGTCCCGTCAGCCGCTCGCCATGACACGCCGCGCATGCGGGTATGCCGCGCTTCGTGTCGCCTTGCATGACGACCTGCTTGCCGTAATCGAGCGTCGCTTGCGACACCGGGTTGGTATCGGGATTCGGATACGGCGGCTGCAGATCGGCGAAGTACTGGCTGATCTTGCGCAGGTATTCGTCGGGGAGAAACGCGAGCAGATAACCCATCGGCGGATAGGTGCGGCCGCCGTCGCGAAATGCTGTCAACTGGTTGAACAGATACTCGGCGGGCTTGCCCGCGATACGCGGAAAGTAATCGTTGTTGCGCCCCTGGCCCTGCGCGCCGTGACAGGTCGTGCAGGCGTGCATTTTCTCGTCCATCGCCGACGGTGCGGGCGCGTCGTTCGACGCCGCGAATGACGCTCGCGCGCAAAGGGCGCACAACAGCAAAAGGATCGAAGAGCCGATGGTTCTGCGCTGCACGACTGGCCTCGTAGGGAAATAGGGTTTGTAGATATCGTTGTGTTGCACCCTTGGGAAGAGACGCTTTGCGCTCTTCTCTTTTGCTTCTCTACCGCGGCCGCCTAGGCGACCCATGACACGCGAAGTCTGTTGCTCTTACCTGTGCGATGTGCGGCGCCGCCAGTCTAGTCAAGTCCGAAAAAGCTCGCAGAAGAGGGTACGGATTGACGCGCGCGCATGCGTAGCGCTTGCCGTCGATGCGGCAAACGCATTGATACAGTAAGGCATCAGGATGACGCTGGCGTTGCAATCATCATAGGTGGCAATTGGTCGCGTTTCAACGCAGCATAAACACTTGCAGTAATTGTCGTGTCAACTAAGCATTGATGCAGATACTGCAATCGCGTTCACGCGAGAAGGCGCATGAATGCTTCGCGCGCATCGCTGACGCGCGCGCTTTCGCCGGGACGTCCGGGCAGCAGATGAAACTCGACGGCTGGCAACTGGGGAAGGCCGATTGTCGGCGGACACAGCACCATGCCGGAGCCGATCGACGATTCATTCAGACATGAGATACCAAGCCCCGCCTTCAACGCCAGTTGAAGACCCGCCATGCCCGATGCCGAATGCGATACGAGATACGACACCTTGTTCTCGTCGAGCAATCTGACGACGAAACGCTGCAGCTGACACGTCGACGGCAGGAGCACGAGATGGAAAGGCGCGGCGAGGTGTCGCGGATCGGCGTCGGAGGACATCGCCCACACCAGCTTCTCGCGTCGCACGACGGTGCTCGCCGCATGCGGGCGGTTCGGTGTCGCGCGCTTCGTGCCCGGCGCGACGATACGCAGCGACAGGCCGATATCGAACGTGGTGTCGTCTTCGACGCTGCTGTCGATCACCGCGCTCGGCAGCACGGTCACATGCAGGCGCAGCCGCGGATGCTGCTCGGAAAACATTTTCAGTACGCGCGCGACGTCGTGCGGCCGGTAGTAGTCGGTGATCGCGATGCGCAGCTCGCCGTCGAGCGAGCGGCCTTGCAGGTCTTCGAATGCCGCTTCGCTCATCGCCAGAATGCGGCGCGCGTGATCGAGCAGCTTCGCGCCCGCTGGCGTCGCGGTAACGCCCTGCTTGCCGCGCAGGAACAGAGGTTGCCCCGCGCGCTCTTCGAGCTTCTTCAATTGCTCGCTCGCCGACGACTGCGACAGGAACACGCGTTCCGCGCCCGCCGATACGCTGCCCGCTTCCGCGACGGCAACGAAGGTGCGCAACTGCGCAAGGTCGAACGCGCGCTGGTTCATGTTTCGGATTCTCCGATGGATGACATCCTATTTTCCCGCTTTTCCGATTGATCGTCCAATCCTACGATAGCCGTCAACCGATTCAACTGGAGGCGATCGTGGGGCAGAGTTCAGGAATGGGCGGTAATCACCGCTGGAAGGTGCTGGGTGTCGGCTTCGCCGCGAACGCGAGCTTTTCGGCCGCTTTTTCAGGCATTCCGACAACGGCGATTTTTCTGCGCAACGGCTACCACATCGGCAACGGCGGGCTGGGCCTCGTGCTCGGCATGCTGGGGCTCGGCATCGCCATCAGCGAATTGCCGTGGGGATTGCTCACCGACCGTTGGGGTGACCGGCGCGTGTTGCTGCTCGGTCTTCTGACGACGGCGGCCGCGCTGGCTGCGATGGCAGTCTTCGTGGTGCCGCGCGGCGCCGATGCGCCGGGCATCGTGCCGCTCGCGCTCGGACTGCTCGCCGTCGGGTTGCTGGGCGGCAGCGTCAATGGATCGAGCGGGCGCGCGGTGATGGCGTGGTTTCGCGAAGGCGAGCGCGGCCTCGCGATGAGCATCCGGCAGACGGCCGTGCCCGCAGGCGGCGGACTGGGCGCGATTGCGCTGCCGGCGCTTGCCGCGCATGTCGGCTTTGTGGGCGTGTACGGTGTGCTCGCCACGCTGTGCGCGGTGACCGCGTGGTTCGCGTGGCACTGGCTGCACGAGCCACCCGTCGCGGCTGCGCAGGGGGGCCCGCATGCAGCGTCGGTCGGCGCCGCCGCTGCTTCGCCTGCCGAGCCTGCCGCGTCCGTTTCGCCGCTGCGCGATGCCGGCGTGTGGCGTGTCGCGCTGGGCATCGGCGTGCTGTGCGTGCCGCAACTCGCGGTCGTGACGTTCGCGACGGTCTTTCTGCACGACTTCGGCCATGCCGGCGTGTTCGAGATCAGCGCGACGATGGCCGCCGTGCAAACGGGCGCTGCCGTCGCACGCGTGTGGAGCGGGCGCTGGACGGACCGGCACGGCAACCGGCGCCAATACATGCGCGCCTGCAGCGTGCTGACGGCGCTGCTGTTCGCGACGCTCGCGCTGATCGCGGCGGGCACGGGCGGCGCGCACGGCGCGATCACGATCGTGCTCGCGGCGATGGTGATGCTCGGTGGCGTGAGCGCGTCCGCGTGGCACGGCGTCGCCTACACGGAACTGGCGACGCTCGCGGGCACGCGCCGCGCGGGCACCGCGCTGGCGATGGGCAACACGTGCGCATTCATGACCCTGTTCGTCACGCCGCTTGCCATTCCGCCACTGCTCGCGGCGACCTCGTGGCCGGCCGTTTGGGCGATCGCGAGTGTGTGCGCGCTGCTCGCGCTGCCCGTCTTTCCGCGGCCTGTGCGCACGGCGCGGTATGTGTCGAGAGTCAGGGCGTGATCGTGTCGATACTTTTTTGAAGGTCCTTTTTGGCGTTCGGCCATGAACCGGACGCTTTTTTTATTTTGGCGCTATTTCTTCGAGGTGGAGTTAATCGAATTGATTGTGTAATCGGAAATCGATGTGATCTGTCTGATATTTCTGTCATGAAAGTCAGAATTATTTTAGAGGTTGATTTTTATTGGTTTCAATTTCTAAGCGCGTTCTCCTCTCAAGAGCATACTGTGTCACCGTGATTCTGTAGAGTGGCTCATATTTACCTTGAATCTAAGATGCACTGGCGCAATTCTGCGAGCGTGGGCCTGATGCACCGACTGTCTCCTTGCTATAGAGCCCTGTGCGCTATGGTTTCCTAGCAAGCCTTTGGAAATTTCGGAAATAGCATGACGAATAGGGTTAAGCGCTATCTCAATGGAAAAAGGCCCGTAATGGGTAATAATTCAACGAAACTTCTATTTTGTCTTTGAATCGGCCATTGATTCGGAACTCTCTGATATTCCATTTCTGCCTCGGATGTTTTGATGCGTTTTGTCGGACCATGATTCGTTATATGTCGCGAGCGTTGTCGTAAAACGGGCTCGTTTCGACGTTGCTGCGAAATGAGCATTTCGACATCGACAAACACAAACCAATAACAAGGCGGCAATAGTGAATCTTCGAATCATGCTGGCAGACGATCATCCGTTTGTTCTGCTCGGTATCCGGGCCACGCTCGTGGCGCATGGAGGATTCACGATCGTCGGTGAGGCGACGAACCCTTCGTCACTCGTTCAACTGATGGGCAAGACGTCGTGCGATGTGCTGGTCACGGACCTGACCATGCCGGATGCGTCGGGCGACGCCGACGACGGGCTGCGGCTCATCCGGCGCATCCGGGGCGGCTGGCCCGCTGTGCGCATCGTCGTGCTCACCAGCCTGACCAATGCGGCCATCCTCCGGTCGATCATGTCCGACGGCGTGATCGGCATGCTCAACAAAAGCGAATCGATGGACGAACTGGCTGCGGCAATCCGTGCAGCGGGCGCGGGCCGTTCCTACGTCAGCCAGTCCATCCTGCTGACGCTCGCAGAAGCGAGCGGCGAACCGCTTGGCATGTCGCCCATGCGCAATCTTTCCCCGCGCCAGGCCGAGGTGATCCGCATGTTCGTGCGTGGCAAGTCGATTTCCGAAATTGCCCGCGACCTGGGGCGGGATGTCCGAACCATTAGCCGGCAAAAGCGCGACGCAATGGCAAAGCTGGGCGTCAGCAATGATCCAGGGCTTTTCGCATTCGTGCGAGCATACGGTCTTGCTCGGGAAGCTGTGCAGGATAACTAATGAAATGCCATCGCCAACGATGCATTGAAATTCAGAGAAGTCTTATGTCGGGGAGCGGTTGAATGTCTGATCCTCAGCCGGCTAAGGGCTCGCAAATTAATACCAAGCTACAGAGCACAGGGAGCGACCAAGCGTGAATATCAGAAAGGATGTGACACTGCCAATCCGCACCATCATCGCCGACGACCACCCGCTGGTCCTGCTCGCGATGGAGAATCTGATGTCAGGGTTTCCGAACATCGAGATCGTTGGGAAGGCAACGGACTCATCGGAATTGTTCGCCGAGGCGCAGCGTGTCAAATGCGAGCTTGTCGTCATGGATCTGTACATGCATGGCGGCGCATATGGCGACGGTGTCGACATGGTTCGGCAGTTCAAGGAACGTCATCCTGACGTCGTCGTCGTGGTGCTGACCATGGAGACCGCGGCGGACTCCTTGCAAAAGGTCATTTCGCTGGGCGTGGGGGCGGTCGTCAGCAAGCGCGACCGTATCGATCTGATTCATGTGGCGATCATCACCGCGTTGGCGCACGAATGTTATGTCGGTCCCGCTATTCGCGCATTGCTCGCGGACGCCACGTTGTCGCGCCGGATCGACTATGTCCGACAGGTTCTTTCGCGACGCGAACTCGAAGTGTTGACCCACTATGCGACCGGGCGCGGCGTGACGGAAATTGCGCTGAGGCTCGGTCGCAGTGTCAAGACGATCAGCGCGCAGAAATGCACGGCAATGCGCAAGCTGTCGCTGCAGAGCGATGCCGATCTGTTCCGGTTCGCCGTCGAACATGGCCTGGTGCCTGAAGATCCATCAAGAGGCTCCGGCGCGTCAGGCAAAAAAGGCTGACGCAGCGAAGCTGCCACCCTGGCGAAGTGACCGTCCTCGAGGGGAGCGCGCTGTACGGTGACGGTCCATCAAACAAGATCACAACAAGATGGAAAACAAGATTCGCGTCATCGTCGCCGACGATCACGCGTGCGTGCGCATGGGCGTCAGGTGTTTGCTGGAACAGATCGCACATGTATCGGTGGCGGGCGAAGCAGTGAACACGCAGGCGCTCGCCGAACTGCTCGATGCATGCGCATGCGACGTCGTCGTAACGGATATTGGCATGCCGGGCATTGACGGAGAAAGCAACGCGATCCAGTTCTTGCGGCGGCTGCTGTATCACACGCCTCAGTTGCCGGTTGTCGTGCTCACCATGATCCATCAGCCGTCGATCCTGATGGGGCTGCTGCAGCATGGCGTTGCCGCGATCGTCGACAAGCGCGACATCACCGCATCATTGGTTCACGCGATCGATGCCGCGCTGACTGGCCAGGGCTATCTGTCCAATCACGCGCGGGCCGCCATTGCGAAGGCGGGCACACCGCAACCGCGGGCGGGCGTGATGAGTGCGGGCGAATGGAAAGTTTTCACGATGTACGTGAGCGGCCTGACGATTGGCCAGATTGCCGCCAGGCTGAACCGCAGCGCAAAGACGATCAGCACGCAGAAGCGCAATGCGATGCGCAAGCTCGGGCTTGAGACGGAGGCTGATGTCATCGACTACGCCTGCCAGATCGGTCTTACCTGAACGATTTCGGAGTTGTCCGATTTTCTGTCTCGTTCGTTCGACCAACAATCTCCTGTTGGACTCCCGGATCACGGGGGCGCGGCGCCAACGCCATTGATTCGCCATGCAAATCAATCGAAACCGGGCGCAAGCATGTAGGGCCGTCCTAAAAAGTCGTCGGGGCGGCGCCGTTACGGGAGGATGCATGTCAGGGCTGGGAAAGCGATTGGTGGTCGAAGGTGCCGGGACGGCGTGGCTGGTGTTCGTGGGATGCGGCACGGCCGTCCTCAACAGCGGCGCGCCAGGCAACAGCGTGCTGGCTGTGCCCCTCGCATTCGGTCTCGCGCTGGCGACAGCGACTTACGTGCTCGGGCGCTTCTCCGGCGCTCATTTCAATCCGGCCGTCACTGTCGGTTATGTGATGGCGCAGCGGTTTCCCGTTCGCGATCTCGCGCCCTATATCGCCGCGCAGGTGCTTGGTGCGCTTGTGGGCGCGGCGCTGCTCGTCTACATCGCCAGCGGCCGTCCCGGCTTCGAACTCGCAGCGAGTGAATTCGGCGCAAACGGATACGGCGACCATTCTCCTGGCGACTATCCGCTTCATTCCGCGGTGGCCGTCGAAATCACCATGTCCTTTGCGTTCGTGCTGGCGCGCATGCTGGTGTCCAACGGTCAATCGGCGAATCTGATCGATCCGCTCGTATCAGGCGTGTGGTTGATGCTGAGCTACGCCGTCGCGACGCCCATCACGAACGGGTCGTTGAATCCCGCGCGTTCGACCGGACCGGCTTTGTTCGTCGGAGATTGGGCGCTCGACCAGTTGTGGCTCTTCTGGGCGGCTCCGCTGGCGGGCGGCCTGCTCGCCGGCCTGCTCCATTCGCGATTGTTCCGCGAGCCGGGCGATATCTTCGCGCGGCCGCCCCGCGAGAGCCGGCGCGGCAAGTCGGCGTGAGCGTACGCACATGTACCGTTCGCGCATCTCCACTCTTTCCCGTGTTCATTCCACATATCGCGCCTGGCTGAGCGGCGTCCGTCTGGCGCTGAAGGTAGGCCTCGCGCTGCTGTTGATACTGCTCAGCGGTCAGCCGGCCCATGCCGCGCTCGGCGCGCGTCCACAAGCGTTTCCTTCCAGACTGGTAGTCGGCGTGTTGACCAATGGCTGGTCGCCGTTCGAGATGTTTCAGGAAGGCCGGTTCACCGGGATGAGCGTCGACTATCTGCGTGCCGTCGTTGGACCGGACGTCGAAATCACGACGAAGTCCTATCCCGACCTGAATCAGCTACTCGCAGCGGCATGCGCGGGCCACGTCGATGTGTTGACGAGCATCGCCCGCACGCCGGAGCGCGAGCATTGCCTGTCGTTCTCGGCGCCGTATTTCCGTGGATCGACTTCCGTCGTGACACGGGCGAGCAATGCGATGGCTTTGACGGGCGAGGCGCAGCTGCAAAGCGCGCACATCGCCATCGAGCGCGGGTTCGCGCTCGGCGCCGTTCTACGCGAGCGCTTTCCGCGCGCACGTATCGATAGCTTCACCGACACGCTTTCCGCGTTGCGCGCAATCAAGCGGGGTGAAGACGACGCCTATTTCGGCTTTACGCCTGCCGTGCGGCACTATCTGGCCGACCCGGAATTCCGTGATCTGAGTGTCGCATTCGAGGAAACGGGCCAGGCGAGCGAAATGCGCTTCGCCGTGCCCGCCGCGAAAAGCGACCTGCGCGACAAGCTGGACCGCGGACTGTCCGCGATGCGACCGGACGACGAAGCCGTCATCCGGGCGCGCTGGATCGGCGGCAGCTTCGAATCGCGGCCCGAGCCGGCGGTGTCCAATCTCGTGCTGAGCCGTGAAGAGCAGGCATGGCTCAGGTCGCTGCCGCCGCTCTCCGTCGGCTTCGACGCCGACTGGGCGCCGTTCAGTACGCTCGACGACCTCGGCCGCCCTTCGGGCATCGCTGCCGACTATCTCGACTATCTGGGCCGCACGCTCGGCCTTTCGTTCCACCGCGCGCCAGCGAAGGACTGGACGACCACCATCACCGATTTCAACCGCGGCAACGTTGCGTTGCTCGCGACCGCCACGCGCAATGATCCGCAAATTGAACGCGCGACTTTTACCCGCGCGTATGAGACCTATCCGCTCATCATCGTCGCGCGCGAAGCCGAACCTGCCGCGCGCAGCCTGAGCGACTTTGCCGCGCGGCGCATTGTGGTGTCGATACATAGCCAGGGTGCGGTGCCACTCGAGTTGTACGGCATCGTCGCCAAGCACACAACCGTCGCGCCCAATCTCGATGCGGCGCTGAAACTGCTGGCCGCCGGCGGCGCCGACGCGCTGGTCGGCAACGTCGCGGAAATCGACGCCGCGCTGACCCGGGAATATGCGGGCGTGCTGAAGGTGGTCGGTGTGGTGCGCGAGCCAGATCCCGTCGGCTTCGCGGTGCGTGACGATCTTGCGCCGCTGGCGGGACTGATCGACCGCGCACTGCTGGCGATGCCCGCGTCGGAGCGCCAGCGCATCCGTCAGAAATGGGTAACGGGCGACGCACCGCCGCAAGGCGGCTGGAGTGTCACGGCACTGCGGCTGCTGCCCGTGCTGATCGGCATCGGCGTGGTGTTGCTGGTGACCTTGCGAGCGTACATGTTGTTGCAGCGCGAAGTCAGCCGGCGCGAGCGCACCGAGCACGAACTCGAATCGCAACTGAACTTCCAGCAGACGATGATGGAAATGGTCCCGTATCCGCTCGTCGCAAAAGACCTGCAAGGGCGGTACATCGGCGTCAACCGGGCTTATGAGCAGGCGACGGGGCTCAGGCGTGAAGCCGTGATCGGCCGCACGAGCGCGGAGGTTCATGCCTGGGGCGAGGACAACAGCTTGCGTCTCGAGCAGTTGACACGCGAGGCGCTACGAAGCGGCGAGGCCACGCAGATCGAGCTCGAGTTCGAAGACAGCCAGTACGATAGCCGCCACGGACTCTTTTGCGTGTGCGTCTGCAACGGCGTCGACGGCACGCCGCTGTGCGTGCTCGGCACCCTCGTCGACATTACGGATATCCGCCGCGCCGAAATGCTGGCAAGCGAGACGCAGCGGCGTCTCGTCGATGTGACCAGTTCGTTGCCGGCCGTGGTATTCCAGTTGCGCCGCGGGCTCGATGGCCAGTACACGTTCCCCTATGTGGGCGGCGATACCCAACATTTGCTGGGCTACGACAGCGCCGTGCTGATGCGCAGCGCCACGCTCGATTTCGGCACCATCTGCGCGGACGACCGTCCCGGCGTCGTCGCCGCGCTCGAGCGTTCCGCTGAACTGTCGGAACCTCTGCACCTGGAGTTCCGGATCGACGGTCCCGGCGAGCAGCGCTGGGTTCGCGCGGAACTTGTGCCGCGTCGCGAATCGAGTGACGCCACCGTCTGGAGCGGGTATTGGGTTGACGCGAGCATCGAACGGTTGCGCGCCGACGAACTGGCGCGAGCGCGCGATCTGGCTGAGGCGGCGTCGCGCGCGAAGGACGATTTCCTCGCGATGATGAGTCATGAAATCCGCACGCCGATGAACGGCGTGCTCGGACTCGTCGAAGTCCTGGAGCGCACCCGTCTCGATGCCGACCAGGGCGAGATGCTTGGGATGATTCATGAGTCGGCGGGTGCGCTGCTGCAGATTCTCGACGATCTGCTCGATTATTCGAAGATCGAGGCGGGACGACTGACCATCGAATCCGAACCGATCGACCTGCGCGACCTCGTCGATACAGCGGTTGGCCTGTTGGCGGGGCGCGCGCATGAGAAAGGTCTGAAAGTGCGCGTCGATATCGATCCGCAGGTCGCCGCAACGCTGCGCGGCGACAGCGTGCGCTTGCGACAAATCCTGTTCAATCTGCTGGGCAACGCGATCAAATTCACGCCGCGGGGCGAGGTCGATGTGAGCGTGAAGGTGGTCGAGCAGAGCGGGGCCGGGCAAACGGTCGAGATCACCGTCGACGATACGGGTATCGGAATCGAGCCTGAAGTCCCAGGCGCGCCTGTTCGAGCCTTTCGTGCAGGCGGAATCGTCGACAACACGGCGCTTCGGCGGCACGGGCCTGGGGCTGACGATCTGCCGCAAACTGGTCGCACTGATGGGCGGCACGCTGTCGCTCTCGAGCACGCCCGGCGAAGGCACGCACATGACGCTGCGCATGATGATGCCGCTCGAAATGCAGCAGTACACGGCGGGCGGATTGCGCGGCAAGCGCGGCATCGTCGCGACGCCGGATGCTTGCGTCGGTAGGGCGCTCGCGCACTTCGGCGCGGCGCTCGGCATCGAACTGCGTTGCATCGGCGCCGACCTGGCCGAGTTGCGCGATCCGCAAGCGCTGCGAGGCGTGGACCTGGTGTTCGTCGGCGACGGCGTCGAACTGCCGGCGGCCGTCGCGCAGTCCGGCGCGAAAATCATCAGCCTGACCGAGAAGCCGAAGCCAACAGGCTATCGGATCGTCGATAACGCGGTGCGCGTGAGCATCAACCCGATCTCGTGGCGCGGCTTGAGCGCGGCCTGCGCGGCCGCGCTGACGGGCCTTTCACCGACACCCGCGCGTGATCCCGGCGCAGGCGAAGCCGTCACCGCCGCGCCCGATCGCGAGCGCGCGATCACATGCGGGCGTCTCGTGCTCGTCGCCGAAGATCACCCCGTGAATCAGGAACTGATCCGCCATCAACTGGCGCTGCTCGGTTTCGCGTGCGACGTCGTCAATGACGGCGCGGAGGCACTCGAAGCACTCGATGCGACCCCGTACGGTTTTCTGATTACCGACTGCCATATGCCCATCATGTCCGGCTACGAATTGGCGCGGTCCGTGCGCGAAAGAGAGCAACTGACGAACGCGCATCTGCCGATACTCGGGATCACCGCGAACACCGCACCTGAAGATCTGAATGCATGTCGCGAAGCGGGCATGGACGATTGCCTCGTCAAACCGACGCGCCTTGCCACGTTGCGAGAGTATCTGAGCCGCTGGTTCGGCGCGGACAGCGCGCGGCCCGCCACGCAAGGTGACGCGACGGCTGCCGTCGTCGTGGACGCGGGATCTGAAAACGTCGGCAGCATGGCATTCGTTCCCGTCGATCTCAGCCAGCTGACGCAGATCTGGGGCAGCGAATCGACGGTCAAGTCGCTGCTCGATGCATTCGTGTCGGCCGTGCGCGACGATATGCGTGCGTTGCCGCCGCTGTTGAACGACCCCGATGTCACGGCATTGCGTCAGTGGCATCATCGCGTCGCTGGCGCGGTGGGCGTGTTGCAGTATCCGCCTCTGCTCGGCGCGCTCGAACAGTACCGGCGGCAATTGACCACGGCGCCGTCGGACACGCTGCGCAGTGAAGGCATTGCGCTCGTGCGCGCGTGCAATACGATGCTCGACGGCATCGAAGAGCAGGCGGCGCTGCTCGCCTGACTTCACGTTCTCTTCCTGCTTCGCAGCGCTTTGCACCGCTGCGCGTGTGTCACGCGCAGCGCGTCGAATTGCACTAGTATGTGCTGGCGCATGAGACGGCGTCCGCTTACGCACTGCGCGTAAAGCGACGCCGATCCAGCGCGCAAAGACCCGGAGAGAACGATGATTACAATTCAAAAGCTGAGCATGGTTGCTGTCCTGTGGGCGCTGGCGTCGGGTGTCGCACTGGCGGATACGGTGGAATTGAAGGCCGACCTCGAGCCGTCGAGCGAGGTGCCGCCGCGCGTGAGTCATGGACATGGCGCACTGAGCGCCACCTTCGATACTTCGACCAGAACACTCAAGTGGACAGCGACTTACGAGAGCCTGTCGGGTCCCGTGACGATGGCGCACTTCCACGGTCCCGCGCCCGTCGGGCAGAACGCCAAGGTGCAGGTGCCCATCGACAAGAACGCGTTGGCCAGTCCGATCAAAGGCTCCGCGACGCTCACGGAGCAACAGGTCACGGATCTGATGGGCGGTCAGTGGTACTTCAACGTTCACACCGCGCAGAATCCGACGGGTGAAATTCGCGGCCAGGTGTTGCCGGCGAATTAAACGAAGCACGCAATGCAAGACGATGGCCGGAACCGTCAGCGGCGGTTCCGGCCATTTTTCTTTTCAAACGGTGCGTGCTTATCCACCCGGCCAATAGAAGCCGCCTTCGATTGAAGCGCGTCGAAAGCCACGTACCATGGCGATTCAACCCGCGATGGAGAGTGTCCCGATGAGTTGGCAAAGCGCCCTGGCATGCTGGTTCCTGCGCCGTCAGTTTCATCCGCAGACGCGGCATCCGACGATCAGCGCCGAACGCGCGCGCCGCATGACGGCGAAGCGCGCGTACACGCCGCGTGTGCCGTCGGGCTGGATGCTGGATGAACGCTATGGCGAGCAAGACTGGCCGCTGCGCGGCGAGTGGCTGACGCGCGTCGACGGCAGGCACGCGGCGACGATCCTCTATCTGCATGGCGGCGGCTATTACTTCTGCTCGCCGCAGACGCATCGCGCGGCGACCTTTGGTCTTGCCTCGCGCAGCGGCGCGCGAGTGTTCTCGCTCGATTACCGGCTCGCGCCCGAGCACCCGTTTCCCGCGGCACTCGACGATGCTTTGGCCGCGTACCGTCGCCTGCTCGAAGACGACACCAGGCCCGAGTCGATCGTAATCGCAGGCGATTCGGCGGGCGGCGGCCTCGCGCTCGCGACGCTCGTCGCGTTGCGCGATGCAGGCGAGCCGTTGCCGGCGGGCGCAATCCTGTTTTCGCCGTGGACCGATCTCGCGGCGACGGGCGCGTCGCTGCAAACCAATGACGGCATCGATCCGATGTTTCATGGCCCTTCCATCGCACGGGCTGCGAGGCTTTATCTCGCCGACACGCCGGCTACGCACCCATACGCATCGCCGCTCTACGCGGACCTGAAGGGCTTGCCGCCGCTCTTCATGCAGGTGAGCAGCACAGAAGTCCTGCTCGACGATTCGCGCCGCGTCGCGGACAAGGCGCGCACCGCGGGTGTCGATATCGACTTTGAGATCTGGCGCAAGATGCCACACGTGTGGCAGCTCTGGGCGCCGTTCATTCCCGAAGCGCGCCGTGCGCTCGATCTCGCCGCGCGCTTCGTCGTGCGGGTCACGAGCGGGCCGCGCGGCGTTCATCCGGCGAGCGAAAGGTCGATCGCCTGATACGCGGCCTGCACGGCGTCCGTGCCGTACTGGCGTTCGAGCCGGCGCACGGTGAAGTGGCCGTGCGCGACCTGCTGGAAGTGGTCGATGAACACGGTGTTGACCATCGCGCCGAGCACCGCGCCGATCGCCGGAATCGACTTCGCGGCAATCTGCTCGCTCACCTGCACCGAGAAACGCGCCGCGATCGTGTTCAACAGCCGCAACAGCGCCGCCGAGCCATGCGTAGTAAAACCCTTCGTCGCAATCTCCGACGACGCTTTCGACACCGCCTGGGCCAACGCGCCGCGCATGATGAAGTAGCCGTAGTCGGCGTCATCGTCGGCTTTCGACGTGCCGCCCATTCCTAGCACCGTCAGACATTGCAGTTGCGTATCGACGGAAGTCAGATCCTCGCCCTCGCTGCGCGCGATGTCGCAGATCGAGCGGAACATCAGGGTGGTCGTGACGGGCAACTCGACGGGCAGCGCAAACAGCCCGAATGCGCCGCCCGCTGCGCCCGTCGTCGCCACCGCGAACTTGTGCAGCAGGTTGCTCGGCCGGTCGCTGACGCCGAGCGGCGCGCCACCCATCGGACGCCCGAGCGTGCGCAGCGCGATCTGCAGGCATTTGCGCAGCGCAAGTTGCGTCGCGTCGTTGACCTTGTCGCTGGCAATCGCCGGCATGCGCGACATCAGCTTTTCCATCGGCGAGCCGACGATGCTGGCGAGCTTCATCGTCAGCGCCGGGCTTTCGAGCTCGTGTTTGGCGCGGCGCAGGGCGGTGAGATCGTCGGCGGAAAGCGGCGCGGCGGCGAGCATAGTGGGTTCCATGAATCTCCCTGAATCTCGGAATTTTTAGAAGCGTCGGATCAGACGACAGCGATGAAGGTCGCAATCGACGCACCCGGATTAGAGCCATTCAGCATGGTATGATTCCTTATCGTTGACTCGTCAACTGTTGTTCGATCAAAAATGGCCGTGCACACCGCCGCCCACCATTCGAGTGGGCAAGTTTTACCGTTCCGGGAGTCGCTGCTGGCGATGCTCGGCGTCTCATTCGTCTCGATGCTCGTCGCGCTCGACCAGACCGTGGTCGGCACCGCGCTGCCGACGATCGTCGCGGATCTCAAAGGCTTCGAACTGTACGCGTGGGTCGCGACGTCGTATCTGCTGACGTCGGTGATCACCGTGCCGATTTTCGGGCGCCTCGGCGACTACTACGGGCGCAAGCCGTTCGTGATCGCATCGATCATCGTGTTCACGGGCGCATCCGTGCTGTGCGGCGCGGCCAACAACATGCTGTTTCTGGTGATTGCGCGCGGGTTACAGGGCATCGGCGGCGGCATGCTGGTCGGCACCGCGTTCGCCTGTATCCCCGATCTCTTTCCCGACTCCGTGGTCCGGCTGCGCTGGCAGGTGCTGATGAGCTCGGCGTTCGGCATCGCGAATGCCATCGGTCCGTCGCTCGGCGGCTTTCTCACGCAGTACTACGGCTGGCGCTCGGTGTTCTACGTGAATCTGCCCGTCGGCCTGCTGTCGCTGTTTTTCGTCTGGCGTTATCTGCCGCATCTGCGGCATGTCGTCCACGAAGGCAAGATGCGGCTCGACTGGCCAGGCGCGTTGCTGATCGCGATGTCGCTCGGCAGCTTGCAGATGTTCGTCGAGTTGCTGCCGAAGCACGGTGTGACGGCTTCGGCGCTTGCGTTGCTGGTCGTGAGCGTCGCGTGCGCGATTGCGCTGTGGAAATGGGAAAAGCGCTTCCCGCAAGCGATTCTTCCCATCGATATGTTCCGCAACAAGAGTCTGTCCGCGCTGTTCGTGCTGGCCGTGCTCGGCGGTTTCGCGATGTTCTCGCTGCTGTTCTATGCGCCGCTGCTGTTCCAGGGCGGCTTCGGCATGACGCCGAACGAGGCTGGCCTCGTGATTACGCCGCTCGTCGTGTTCATCACGATTGGCAGTATTGCGAATGGGCGCATCGTGTCGCGCGTGCCGAATCCGAATGTGATGCTGTTCATCGGCTTTGCGCTGTTCGCGGCGGCGTCGCTCGGCGTGGTGATCGCGACGCGCTCGATGCCTCACTGGCTGCTGATGCTGTTCATGACCTTCGGCGGGCTCGGCCTCGGCTTCGTGCTGCCGAATCTCACCGTGTTCGCGCAGCAGACGGCAGGCCGCGAGCATCTCGGTATCGCGACGGCGTTGTTGCAGTCGCTGCGGATGATAGGCGGGATGATCGGCACCGCGCTGACGGGCACGCTCGTCACGCATATGTATGCGAGCGGCGTGCGTAGCGCGCTCGATGGCGATCAGGCGAGCCAATGGTTCGCCGATCTCGGCGATCCGCAAATCCTCGTGAACCGCGACGCGCAGCACACGCTTTTGAGCGAACTCGCGAAGGCAGGGCACAATGGCGCCGTGCTGCTGGAGTCGGCGCGCGAGTCGCTGGTGGGCGCGATCCATATCGGCCTGATGCTCGGCGCGCTGGTGTCGCTGTTCGCGATCTGGCAGAGCCGGCGCGTGCCGCCCGTCAAGCTGCGCAAGCAGATCGAGCCGGTCATCCACGCGGATTGACGGGAATGTCAGCGCTTTTGAATCGAAGATAGATCATGGAAGAACAGGACCGCGTCGCTATCCTGCATCAGTTTGGACGTACATACCGCGCATTCATGTCGGCGTTCGAAGGACGCGTCGGGCATCCGATGCCGCGCTGGCGCATTCTGCTTGCGTTGTACGAGCAGGCGGGCGAATCGTCGCAGAAGAAACTGGTCGAACGCTTGCGCATCGATCCGGGCGCGCTGACGCGACAGCTGAAGTCGCTCGAGGCGATGGGCTGGATTTCGCGCAGCATGGATGAGCGCGACAATCGCATCACGAATGTGAAGCTCACGGCGGAAGGCCACGCCGCGATCGAAGCGAGCCTGCCGAACCGCAATGCGTTCCTGCACGATACGATGGCCGCCTTGCCCGACGATGTGCTGGCTGGCCTGTCGAGCGCGCTGACGATGCTCGAGGCCCGCATCGGCGAAGTGGCTGCAACTTCGTCGTCCGCAACGGGCGAAGAGGCCGCTCAAGCCGGGCGATAAGCCGATAAAAAAACGGCGCTGTGTCGCGAGACGCAGCGCCGTTTCGATCGAAGAAGAATCAGAAAAACGTTTCGATCACTTCCGTCACGCGATACGACGGATCGACCACCAGCACCTGACGCCACTTGTCGAACGTCAGGCACGGATGCGAGATGTCGAACGCGATCATGTCGCCGACTTTCAGATCGGCGCCTGCGGGAATCCGCAGATAGGCGTGCTGATCCATCAAGCCGAAAATTTCCCAGCCTTCGTCGGCCGCGACGTCGCGCGGCGCCTGCGTGCCCGGACGATAGTGCTTCGCGGGTTCAGGGTAGCCAGCGTCGAATGCCGAGTCACGCTTGCCCAGGCCGATGATCGCGCGATCAGGCTCCGGAATGGACTGCACGTACGCCCACAGATGCAGCGCGGGCAACAGCCCTTCGCCCATGCGCTTTGCGACGGGATTGCGCTTGAAAATATCCGTTTGCGCCTTGCGATAGATGCCGACATCGTGCGTCAGGTAGCAGCCAGGGCGCAGCACGATCTCGATGCGGTCTTTGCGCGACGCCTTCGAGAACTCTTCCGCGACCACGTCGTACCATGCCGATCCCGCGCCCGACAGCACGGCCGGCGTGCGCGCGAAGCGGCCCTTGTCCGACAGTTCGAGCGTGAGCTTCACGGCGCTGCGCAGAAAGTCGCGCACTTCCTGTTCTTCCTTCAGCACGCCTTCATACAGTTCGATGCCCGCGAGCTTCAACGAATCCGGGTAACGCGCGATCGCATCGAGCACGGCATGGGTTTGTGCGTCATCGCGCACACCTGTACGGCCGCCCGGCACGCCGAGTTCGACCAGTACCTGCAACTGCTTCTTCACCGAGCCGAAGAACTTGCCGAGCTGATCGACGCCTTCGACGGAATCGACGAGACAGAAGAACTCGAAGTCCGGATCGCTGAGCAACTCCGCGATCATCAGCATGTTGCGCTTGCCGACCAGCTGGTTCGCCATCAACACGCGCGATACGCCGCCGTGATACGCGGCGCGCACCTGATGTGCCGTCGCCAACGTGATGCCCCACGCGCCCGTTTCGATCTGGCGGCGGAACAGTTGCGGCGCCATCGTGGTCTTGCCGTGCGGCGCGAGCTTCACGCCGTACTCGGCGACGAATGCCTGCATCCATTTCAGGTTGTGCTCGATGCGGTCCGCGTACAGGACGGCGGCGGGCAGACTCACGTCCTCGTCGAGCAGATTCCATTCGAGACGCGTTGCATCCGTCAGTTGGATGCTCGTCCCCGGCACGTTGCCCAAGCCCTTGCTATAAGGGTCGATCGTGGCTCCCTGATAGTTTGTAACTTTCATGTCATCCTGCTCCATCGGCCAGTTAAATCGAATCGAAGTTGACTTTCGTATGTTACCGAAAGTACGATGTTTGATGAAATGTTATTTAGTACCACGCGTGCGGCGAGCAATGTTACCGGCGGCGCGTGGCGCTTGCGAGCCATGAACTCCACCGCCGAACCCGTTGCTTTCGACATTGTCGCCCGCATTGCAGAATGCGCGCCTGAATTGCGCTCGGCCGAGCGCAAGGTCGCGGCGTTGATTCTCGACGATCTGACGGGCGCGTCGCGCGCGAGCATCGGCGCGTTGGCCGAGCGGGCGCAAGTGAGCGTTGCGACGGTGACGCGCTTCGCAAAGGCGGTCGGCTGTCGCGACGTGCGCGAACTCAAGCTGCGGCTCGCGCAGGCGGCCGCCGTCGGTCAGCGGTTCCTGCAGCCTGGCGCACAGGCAGACACGCCTGAGCCATTGGCGACGCGTGTGTTCGACGAGTTGCAGACGGCGCTCACGCACAACCATCAGTTGCTGTGTCAGGCGCCTGTCGCGCAGGCCGCGGCGGCGCTGCGCGAAGCCCGCATGATCTACGTGTTCGGCATGGGCGGCGGTTCGACGGCGCTGGCTGACGAAATGCGCTTTCGGCTCGTGCGACTGGGGCGGCCGGTTGCGACGTATCAGGACGGTTTGCTGCAGCGCATGGTTGCCTCGACGGTCTCGCGCGATACCGTGGTAATCGCGCTCTCCACGACCGGGCGCGTGCCGGAGATGGTCGACAGCTGCAAGATCGCGCGCAGCTATGGCGCGACGCTCATCACGGTGACGGCGCCCGCGTCGCCGCTCGCGAAGATGGCTGACTGGGTGATTCCCATCGTCGCGTTCGAAACCGACTTCATCTACAAGCCGTCGTCGTCGCGCTACGCGATGATGATGGCGCTCGACGTGCTCGTCACCGAACTGGCCGTGAGCCTCGGCGACGAGAGCCGCGAACTGCTGCGCCGCATGAAGCATGCGCTCGATGCGCATCGCGGCGGCGGCGACCGACAACCGCTAGGAGATTGATCCATGCATTCGCACCCCGAAGCCGCCGATACGCTGATCGTCGGCGCGCAACTGTACGACGGCACGGGCGCGCCGCCTGCCGAACGCGACGTCGCGTTGCGCAATGGCAAGATCGCCGCCATCGGCAATCTGTCGAACTGGCTGGCCGAAGAGGTGATCGAGGCGAACGGCCGCGCGCTTGCCCCGGGCTTCATCGACGTGCACACGCACGACGACACGCACGTGATCCGTTCTCCGCAAATGCTGCCGAAGATCACGCAGGGCGTGACGACGGTGATCGTCGGCAATTGCGGGATCAGCGCGTCGCCTGTGTCGCTCAAGGGCGATCCGCCCGACCCGATGAATCTGCTCGGCGCGCGCGATGCGTTCCAGTATCCGACGTTCGCCGCGTATGTCGATGCCGTGAATCAAGCGAAGCCTTCCGTGAATGTCGGCGCGCTGATTGGGCATACGGCGCTGCGCAACAACCATATGGACCGGCTCGACCGCGCGGCGACGCGCGAGGAAATCGACGGGATGCGCGCGCAGCTCGAAGAGGCGCTTGCTAACGGCGCGTTGGGTTTGAGTTCAGGGCTCGCGTATAGCTCCGCCTTCGCCGCGCCGACGGAAGAAGTGATGGCGCTCGCTGAGCCGCTCGCGGTGGCGGGTGCGTTGTACACGACGCACATGCGCACCGAGTTCGATGCGATTCTCGATGCGATGGACGAGGCGTACCGCATCGGCAAGCACGCGCGCGTGCCCGTCATCATCTCGCACCTGAAATGCGCGGGGCCGTCGAACTGGGGGCGCAGTGCGGAAGTGCTCGCGTCGCTGGAAGGCGCGCGGCAGTTTCATCCTGTCGGCTGCGACTGTTATCCGTACAACCGCAGTTCGTCGACGCTCGATCTGAAGCAGGTGACGGGCGATATCGACATCACGGTCACGTGGTCGACGCCGCATCCTGAGATGGCGGGGAAGCTGATCAAGGACATCGCCGCCGAGTGGGGTATCACGCAGCAGGAAGCGGGCAAGCGCCTGCAACCGGCGGGCGTCGTGTATCACAACATGTCCGAGGACGATGTGCGGCGCATTCTGTCGCATCCCGCGACGATGGTCGGCTCCGACGGCCTGCCGAACGATCCGCTGCCTCATCCGCGTTTGTGGGGCGCGTTTCCGCGCGTGCTGGGCCACTATGCGCGCGACCAGCAGCTGATTCCGCTGGAAGAAGCGATTCGCAAGATGACGAGCTTGTCGGCGCGGCGCTTCGGGTTGAAGGAGCGGGGCGAAGTGCATATCGGCTATCACGCCGATCTCGTGCTGTTCGACCCGGCGCGCGTGCGTGATGCGGCGACGTTTGAGAAGCCGCAGCAGGCGGCGGATGGTATCGACGCGGTGTGGGTGAATGGCGTGTTGTCGTATCTCGATGGCAAGCCGACGGGCGAGCGCGCGGGCAAGTTTGTGGCGCGTGGAGCGACGGCGGCGTCGCGGGCCGAACTCACGCAGGCATTTTGAATTTTTGCGTTCGCATTGGGTGCGGACGCGCTTACGTTACAGGAGTTGAACGATGAAGCGTTATGGCGTTGAAGGTGGCAAGGGAACGGGCGGTCAGGTGATGCCGTTTGCGCGTGCGGTCGAGGCGGATGGCTGGCTGTTCGTGTCGGGGCAGACGCCGATGGAAAACGGCGAAGTGATCAATGGCGGGATTGTCGAGCAGTCGCACAAGACCATTCAAAACGTGCTGGCGATTTTGACCGAGGCCGGGTATGGGCCTGAGCACGTCGTGCGGTGTGGGGTGTGGCTCGATGATCCGCGGGACTTTGCTTCTTTCAACAAGGTGTTCAAGGAGTACTTTGGGGCGAATCCGCCTGCGCGGGCATGTGTTGTGTCTTCGATGGTGATCGACTGTAAGGTTGAGGTTGATTGCGTTGCTTATAAGAAGCCTGCGGCTTAAGGTTTTTGGTTTTGCTGCGTAAGCGGTGTGGTTTGCTTGCTTTTGCTCTGGCATCCGCGTTTTGTTATTGGTGCTTCAAGCGTTGCCCCTGTGCGGGGCGGCACCTACTTTTCTTTGCCGCCGCAAAGAAAAGTAGGCAAAAGAAAGCGGCTCACACCGCCAGCCCGTGTTCATATCCACGGGCCCTCAACGTCCCCACACTTCACACGGCAGCGCACTGGTTTGCATTCGTTGCCAACGCTTTTAACGCGCGCCTCACCCGCTTCAAATTCGTGTGCACGGAACGGCGGCAGCGAACGGCGTGTGCCGCCCAGGTGGCAAACTCTGTGTAGGTTGTCGCGGCTTATGCGTTAGCGTTCTTACGGCGTTGGGCGCGTGCGCAATCGGTCCGGGGTGATGCGTGTGGAGCACCGAGGGCCTACACACAGTTTGCCACCTGGGCGGCAGTGGACTATCTGGCGCGGCATGCTGCAGTGCGGGTAAGTGAAGTGGGTGAGGCGCGCATTTAGAGCGCTGGCAACGGACGTGGGTCACGTGGTTGCCGTGTGAAGCGTAGGAACCTTTGGGGGCCCTCAGGCAAATACAAGAACTGGCGGTGTGAGCCGCTTTCTTTTGCCTACTTTTCTTTGCGGCGGCAAAGAAAAGTAGGTGCCGCCCCGCACAGGGGCGACGCGTGAAGCAAGCTAACGAATCGCGGATGCCAGCGAAAGCGAAAGCGAAAGCGCAAACGCAAATGCAAATGCCGTTACGCGGATGCCAGCGCAAAGCGCAAAAACCCCCAAGCGTCGCAGACAGAAAAACTACTGCCTTGCAGTCCGCAAATTATCCGGCATCGGCAGATTAAAGTTCGTGCGGAAAGGATTGATATCCAGCCCACCGCGCCGGGTATAGCGCGCATACACAGCCAGCTTCACAGGCTGACAAACCTTGAGCACATCGAGAAAGATCTTCTCGACACATTGCTCATGAAACCCCGTATGGTTTCGATAAGAAATAATGTACCGCAGCAAAGAGGCGTGATCGATCTGCGGCCCCACGTAGTGGATCTGAACAGAACCCCAATCAGGCTGCCCCGTCACGGGACAATTAGACTTCAAAAGATTGGAGAACAAGGTCTCCTCAGTGGGCGCCTCATCAAGCGCCGCCTTGAGCAACGAAGCATCCGGCAGATAAACATCCGTATCCAGATCGAGGCGGTCCAGCGAAGTCCCTTCAAACTCATCGAGTGCGAGCTTGGAAAACTCCGCCGGCGGATAAAGATGCAACGAAACAGATGACCCGCACGCAGCAGAAACGTCCCGCTTGATCGTGTCACGAACGGTCTCGATCGAATCGAACGCGGTCTGCGCAAATGACCCGAGATAAAGCTTAAAAGACTTCGACTCAACGATATTCGGCGAATCCGCCGGAACAAAGAAGGTCGCAATTGCAATCTGCGGCTTGCCGCGCGCATTGAGCCACGACAGCTCGTAAGCGTTCCAGATATCCGTGCCGAAAAACGGCAGCGTCGCGCCAACGCCTATCTGCTCGCGCGCATTCTTGCGCGCAATCGGAAAGAGCAGCGATGCATCGTACTGTTCGGTGTAGCTGGACGGTTTGCCCAGCGGTGATTGTTCGGGTGTCATGATGCGTTCACGATGCCACTCAGCACATGCCCGATCGCTGTCACGTCACGGGCCGATTCGCAGTGGCGAATTTGGTCGTCGAAGAAAAAGTCCGGCTCGAACTCGCGCAAAAACGCGCTCTTGTCGAGCCCGCCAAGAAACATCGCTTCGTCGATTTCGATGTTCCAGGCCATCAAGGTGCGTATCGCCCGCTCATGCGCAGGCGCCGAACGCGCCGTCACCAGCGCAGTGCGAATGTGCATCGGCGCGGCTTCGTCAGCCAGCGTCTGCAGTCGATGCAACGCTTTCAACAAAGGCTTCAAAGGTCCATCGGCAAGCGGCAAATCCTTGTTGTCGATCTCATGACCGACGAACGCGCCCAAGCCGTCCTTCTGAAACACGCGCTCTGCCTCGTCGGAAAACAGCACCGCGTCGCCGTCGAACGCAATGCGGATTTCGTCCGGATACTTGCTCGCCATTTTCGCCGATTCGGGCAACACGCGTGCAGCGGGAAATCCAGCGGCCAGCGCATCGCGCACGTCGTCCTGATTCGCCGACAGAAACAGCGACGCATTCAGCGGCTTCAGATACGCGAACGGTGCGCGGCCGCGTGTGAACACCCCGCGCTCGATCGCCAGCCCGTGCTCGCGGCATGAACTGAACGCGCGCAAGCCGCTGATGGGATCGCTGCGCGACAGAATCACGACTTCCACACAGTGCCCACCCGTATTCAGCGCAAGCAGCTTGCGAATCAGCGGAAACGCAACGCCCGGCTTGGCCGGCACGTTCAGACGCTCGCGCTGCAGCGCTTCGTAGTCGCGCAGATTGCCGTCCTCGTACACACGGTTCTCTTCCTCGAAATCAAACAGCGCGCGCGAGGAGATCGCCACTACCAGTTTGTCGTCGAGCGAAAAGGCCATACGCGTGCTTCGTTATCCGAGGAACAGTCGATACACCGGGTTCAACGTCTCTTCCCAATACGGATAGCCGAGCGTCGCAAGGAAGCGCGCGAATTCCGAATCTTCCGCCGACGGCACCTGAATGCCGACAAGGATCGAGCTGTAGTCCGCGCCCTGGTTCCGGTAATGGAAGAGGCTGATATTCCAGTTCGGCGCCATCGACGACAGGAACTTCATCAGCGCGCCGGGCCGTTCGGGAAACTCGAAGCGGAACAGGCGCTCGTCATGCGCGAGCGCAGACCGTCCGCCGACCATGTAACGAATATGCTGCTTCGACAGTTCGTCGCCCGTCAGATCGACGGTGGCGAAGTTGTGCGCCTCGAACGCGCCCTTGATCTGCGCGGACTCGCTGCGATTGCGGATCTGCACGCCGACAAAGATATGGGCCGACGCCGAATCCGCAATACGGTAGTTGAACTCGGTGACGCTGCGCGTGCCGACCAGTTCACAGAAACGCTTGAAGCTGCCGCGTTCTTCGGGAATCGTCACCGCGAACACGGCCTCGCGCGCCTCGCCGACTTCCGCGCGCTCCGCGACGAAGCGCATGCGGTCGAAGTTCATGTTCGCGCCGGACGTGATGGCGATCAGCGTCTGGTTTTCGATGCCTTCACGTTCCGCGTACTGCTTCGCGCCCGCGACGGCCAGCGAGCCGGCCGGCTCCAGCACGCTGCGGGTGTCCTGAAAGACGTCCTTGATCGCCGCGCACAGTGCGTCGGTGTCGACGGTCAGCACTTCGTCGAGATATTCCTGGCACAGGCGGAACGTCTCTTCGCCGACCAGCTTGACGGCCGTACCGTCCGAAAACAGGCCGACTTCGTTCAGCGTCACGCGCTTGCCCGCCTTCAGCGATTGCGCCATCGCGCACGAATCGTCCGTCTGAACGCCGATCACCTTGATCTCCGGGCGCACCGATTTCACGTACGCCGCGATGCCCGCCGCGAGACCGCCGCCGCCGATGGGAACGAAGATCGCGTGAATGGGCGCCTGATGCTGGCTCAGCACTTCCATTGCGACCGTGCCCTGGCCGGCGATCACGTATTCGTCGTCGAACGGATGGACGAAGGTGAGGCCGTGTTGTTCCTGCAGTTTGACGGCGTGCGCGTAGGCGTCGCTGAACGATTCGCCCGACTGCACGACTTCGACGGTCGGGCCACCATGTGTGCGCACGGCATCGACCTTCACCTGCGGCGTCGTCACGGGAACGACGATGATCGCCTTCACGCCCATGCGGGCCGCCGACAACGCGACGCCTTGTGCATGGTTGCCCGCCGAAGCCGTAATCACGCCGCGCGCGAGGGCGTCGGCGGGAATGTGCGCCATCTTGTTGTAGGCGCCGCGCAGCTTGAACGAGAAGACGGGTTGATTGTCTTCGCGCTTCAGGTAAATCGGGTTGCGCAGCCGTGCGGACAGATTCCGCGCATGTTCGAGTTCGGTCTCACGCGCGACGTCGTAGACGCGGGCGGTGAGGATTTTCTTCAGGTAGTCGTGGGAAGCCATGCGGGTGACGCGCGATGCGCTATTTCGGACGGGAAAGGATCAATGATAGCGCCAACCGTCTGTCCGGACGCGGCTGATCCGGGATTTGTCCGATTGCGTTCGCTTTATCGGCAAGCTTGGCCAGCCGACCGGACGGTCGAAAAATCGGGCTCAACGTGGACACGGACGCGATGCATTTTGCGGGCGTCGCCGCCGGGCATTTTCGTGGCGAATTCTGGCAAGCCAACGCGCAAAGGCTTGTCGCGCGGACATTCAGGCGTCAACGCGCAATAGGATCATGCGGTAGAATCCTATTTTGGAACAAGGATCGGAAGATGCACTGGCAGCCTCGGATCGCCCATTTGATGCCCGTCCCGCGCGAGTCTCGTCCCGCGGCGCAGCGGCACGTGCGGCATTCACGATCGTGTAGCTGCCTCTGAGCGCCCGCGAGGCGACCGGTCACCCACGTTCCAGCCATATCCCCGGCGATCCCGGGCGCTGGCCTGCCGGTTGCGGCTTCGCACACTAGAAAGATTTCCAGCATTGCGCCCCACGCGCATTGTCAGCGGGCCTCAGCGATGAGTGCGCGCCGCTGACCTACCGAGTCGTCCAAACATGAACGCACCTCAAGTTTTCGATCCGCACGGCGCCGCCGCCACCGTTGCCGCCGACGCCGAACCGCGTCTGCGCGAAATCCCGTACAACTACACGTCGTTTTCCGACCGCGAAATCGTTATTCGCCTGCTCGGCGACGAAGCCTGGGCCGCGCTCGACGAACTGCGCGCGGAACGCCGCACCGGCCGCTCGGCGCGCATGCTGTACGAAGTGCTCGGCGATATCTGGGTCGTGCGCCGCAATCCTTACCTGCAGGACGATCTGCTCGACAACCCGAAGCGCCGCGCGCTGCTGATCGAAGCGTTGAATCACCGTCTGACCGAAATCGAAAAGCGCCGCCGCGCCGACCTCGTCGAACATGGCGACGATGCGGGCGTCGATCGCGCGGCGCGTGTCGAAACGCTGGTCGCCGCCGCGCGCCGCGCCGTCGATGCGTTTGCGGGTGAGTTCGAGAAGATGGCCGAGCTGCGCCGCCGCTCGACCAAGGTGCTGGGCCGCCAGACGCAGAAGGACAACATCCGTTTCGACGGCCTTGCGCGTGTTTCGCACGTGACGGACGCGACCGACTGGCGCGTCGAATATCCGTTCGTCGTCTTGACGCCGGACTCGGAAGCCGAAATCGCCGGTCTCATCAAGGCGTGTTTCGAACTCGGCCTGACCGTGATTCCGCGCGGCGGCGGCACGGGCTATACGGGCGGCGCGGTGCCGCTGACGCCGTTCTCGGCTGTCATCAACACTGAAAAGCTCGAACAGCTCGGCGCGGTCGAACTGACCGAATTGCCCGGCGTCGCGCACAAGGTGCCGACCATTTTCTCCGGCGCAGGCGTCGTCACGCGTCGCGTGACGGAAGCGGCCGAGCAGGCGGGCTATGTGTTCGCCGTCGATCCGACCTCGCTGGACGCATCGTGCATCGGCGGTAATGTCGCGATGAACGCAGGCGGCAAGAAGGCGGTGTTGTGGGGCACGGCGCTCGACAACCTCGCGTGGTGGCGCATGGTCGACCCGGAAGGGAACTGGCTCGAAGTCACACGCCTCGATCACAACCTCGGCAAGATTCACGACATTCCCGTCGCGCGCTTCGAACTGAAGTGGTTCGACGGCGAATACGCGCCGGGCGAAAAGCTGCTGCGCACCGAGTCGCTCGACATCGAAGGGCGGCGTTTTCGCAAGGAAGGTCTCGGCAAGGACGTCACGGATAAATTCCTCGCTGGTCTGCCGGGCATCCAGAAAGAAGGCTGCGACGGCCTGATTACGTCGGCGCGCTGGGTGCTGCACAAGATGCCCGCGCATACGCGCACGGTCTGTCTGGAGTTCTTCGGCCAGGCGCGCGAAGCGATTCCGAGCATCGTCGAAATCAAGGACTATCTGTTCGAAACGTCGAAACAGGGCGGCGCGATTCTCGCGGGCCTCGAACACCTCGACGAGCGTTATCTGCGCGCGGTCGGCTACGCGACCAAGAGCAAGCGCAATGCGTTTCCGAAGATGGTGCTGATCGGCGATATCGTCGGTGACGATGCCGATGCCGTCGCGACGGCGACGTCGGAAGTGATCCGCATGGCCAACGGCAAGAGCGGCGAAGGCTTCGTCGCCGTGAGCGCCGAGGCGCGCAAACGCTTCTGGCTCGACCGCAGCCGCACGGCCGCGATCGCGAAGCACACCAACGCGTTCAAGATCAACGAAGACGTCGTGATTCCGCTCAACCGCATGGGCGAGTATACGGACGGCATCGAGCGCATCAACATCGAACTGTCGATCAAGAACAAGCTGCAACTGGTCGACGCGCTCGAAGCGTTCTTCAAGAGCGGCAAGCTGCCGCTCGGCAAAAGCGACGACGCGAACGAAATTCCGAGCGCCGAACTGCTCGAAGATCGCGTGCAGCAGGCGCTCGAACTGCTCGGCCATGTGAAGAAGCGCTGGGAATTCCTGCGCGACAAGCTCGATCTGTCGTTGCGTGAAGCGCAGCACTATCTGGTGGGACTCGGCTATGCGGGGCTCGCGGAGAAATTCGCGGATCGTGTCGACGATCAACCGGACGCGAACGTGTTCCATATCGTCCAGGATCGCACGGTGCGCGTGTCGTGGAAGCAGGAGATCCGCGCGGAACTGCGCCAGATCTTCAACGGCGGCGAGTTCAAACCGATCCTCGACGAAGCGCAGGCCATCCATAAGCAGGTGCTGCGCGGCCGCGTGTTCGTCGCGCTCCACATGCACGCGGGCGACGGCAACGTTCACACGAACATTCCCGTCAACTCCGACAACTACGAGATGCTGCAGGACGCGCATCACGCGGTGGCGCGCATCATGAAGCTCGCGCGTTCGCTGGATGGCGTGATTTCCGGCGAGCACGGCATCGGCATCACGAAGCTCGAATTCCTGACGGAAGACGAGATCGGCGAATTCCGCGCGTACAAGCAGCGCGTCGATCCGCATGGCCGCTTCAACAAGGGCAAGCTGCTCGAGGGCGCCGATTTGCGCAACGCGTACACGCCGTCGTTCGGGCTGATGGGCTATGAATCGCTGATCATGCAGCAGTCCGATATCGGCGCGATCGCCGATTCGGTGAAGGACTGCCTGCGCTGCGGCAAGTGCAAGCCCGTGTGCGCGACGCACGTGCCGCGCGCGAACCTGCTGTACAGCCCGCGCAACAAGATTCTCGCCACGTCGCTGCTGGTCGAGGCGTTCCTGTACGAAGAGCAGACGCGCCGTGGCGTGTCGATCAAGCATTGGGACGAGTTCAACGATGTCGCCGATCACTGCACCGTCTGCCACAAGTGCGTGACGCCGTGTCCGGTGAAGATCGACTTCGGCGATGTCACGATGAACATGCGCAATCTGCTGCGCAAGATGGGCAAGAAGAAGTTCAACGCGGGCAACGCGGCGGGCATGTTCTTCCTCAACGCGACGAATCCGCAGACCATCAATCTCGCGCGCACCGCGATGATGGGCGTCGGCTACAAGGCGCAGCGTCTCGGCAACGACGTGCTGAAGAAGCTCGTCAAGAAGCAGACGGCGCATCCGCCCGCGACGACGGGCAAGCCGCCTGTGGTCGAGCAGGTGATCCACTTCGTCAACAAGAAGATGCCGGGCAACCTGCCGAAGAAAACGGCGCGCGCGCTGCTCGACATCGAAGACAACAAGATCGTGCCGATCATCCGCAACCCGAAGGCCACGACGGTCGATTCGGAAGCGGTGTTCTATTTCCCCGGCTGCGGTTCCGAGCGCCTGTTTTCGCAGGTCGGTCTCGCGACCCAGGCGATGCTGTGGGAAGCGGGCGTGCAGACGGTGCTGCCGCCGGGCTATCTGTGTTGCGGCTATCCGCAGCGCGGCTCGGGGCAGTTCGACAAGGCCGAACAGATCGTCACGGATAACCGCGTGCTGTTCCACCGTGTCGCGAACACGCTGAACTATCTCGACATCAAGACGGTGGTCGTGTCGTGCGGCACGTGTTACGACCAGCTGGCGGGCTACGAATTCGAGAAGATCTTCCCGGGTTGCCGGATCATCGACATCCACGAATTCCTGCTGGAGAAGGGCATCAAGCTCGAGGGTGTGACGGGCACGCGCTACATGTATCACGACCCGTGCCACACGCCGATCAAGACGATGGACCCGGTCAAGCTGGTCAATGAGCTGATGGGGGCCGAAAAGAACGACGGCTACAGGATCGAGAAGAACGATCGTTGTTGCGGCGAGTCGGGCACGCTGGCTGTCACGCGTCCGGATATTTCGACGCAGGTGCGCTTCCGCAAGGAAGAGGAAATCCGTAAGGGCGCGGCGAAGTTGCGCGGTATTCCCGTTGTCGCCGATGCGGGCGCGAATGCGCAGCCGGGTTCGGTGCTGAAGGCCGGCGACGGCCCGCAGCCGAACGGCGCAACGAATGGTGCAACAAGCGGCGCGGCCACCGACGTCAAGATCCTGACCAGCTGCCCGTCCTGTCTGCAAGGCCTGTCGCGCTACAACGAAGACGCGAATATCGAAGCGGACTATATCGTTGTCGAAATTGCGCGACACGTGCTCGGCGAGAACTGGATGGCCGACTATGTGCAGCGCGCGAACAATGGCGGAATCGAGCGCGTGCTGGTCTAATGGCACGATATAAGGTTCCGCTCGAGGACGACGATGGACTGTATCTTCTGCCGTGAGGACGGCGGCGATGTACTGTGGCAGGACGACACGCTGCGTGTCGTCCTCGCCGACGAACACGACTACCCCGGATTTTGCCGCGTGATCTGGAACAGGCATGTCGCCGAGTTTTCCGATCTGGGCGACGGCGAGCGCGACCGTGTGATGCGCGTGGTGTATGCCGTCGAGCGCGCGATCCGGCGCATCCTGCAACCCGTCAAAGTGAATCTGGCGAGTCTCGGCAACCAGGTGCCACACGTGCACTGGCATGTGATCCCCCGGTTCTCCAACGACGCGCATTTTCCGCTGCCCATCTGGGCGCCGCGCCAGCGCACGGTTTCCGAGGCGATGCTGTCGCAGCGGCGCGCGCAGGCCACATTGCTGCGCGAAGCGGTACGCGGCGAAATCGAACACGCTCTCGCCTGAGGTCATCATGAGTGGATTGAAACCCGACACGCCGGTGCCCGCCGGCGTCGTCGTTCATGCCGTGTCGCGCGTGCTCGAACTGCAGTACGCGGGCGGCAAGAGTTACCGCGTGCCGTTCGAACTGATGCGCGTCTATTCGCCTTCGGCGGAAGTGCGCGGCCACGGCCCGGGCCAGGAGACGCTGCAGACAGGCAAGCGCGAAGTGTCGATCACGGCGCTCGAAGGCGTCGGCAACTACGCATTGCAGCCGACTTTCTCCGACGGCCATAACACAGGCATCTATTCGTGGGACCTGCTGTGGGACCTTGCGACCCGCCAGGACGAACTGTGGGCCGAGTATTTCGACAAACTTAAAGCGGCAGGCGTCGACCGGGACGCGCCGATGCCCGTATCCGGCCCTGCGCACGGCCACAGACACTGATACGATTCCCGGCCTTCCCGTCGCTTGATGCGGCGCAACAATTTCTCAGAATACGCGAAAGGACGAAGCGCGATGACCAAAACCCACTTCGGCTATCAGACAGTCGACGAACAGGAAAAAGCGAAGAAAGTGGCCGGCGTGTTCCACTCGGTCGCCTCCAACTATGACCTGATGAACGACCTGATGTCGGGCGGGATGCACCGTGCGTGGAAGGCGTTCACGATCGCGCAGGCCAATGTGCGGCCCGGCTACAGGGTGCTCGACATCGCGGGCGGCACGGGCGATCTGTCGAAGACCTTCGCGAAGCAGGCAGGCGAGACGGGCGAAGTCTGGCACACGGACATCAACGAATCGATGCTCCGCGTGGGCCGCGACCGTCTGATCGACAAAGGCATCATCACCCCGACGCTGCTTTGCGACGCCGAAAAGATTCCGTTTCCGGACAATTACTTCGATGTGGTGACGGTGGCATTCGGCTTGCGCAACATGACGCATAAGGACGCAGCGCTCGCCGAAATGCGCCGCGTGCTGAAACCGGCCGGGCGCGTGCTCGTGCTGGAGTTCTCGAAGGTGTGGGACCCGCTCAAGAAGGCGTATGACGTCTATTCTTTTAAGGTGCTGCCATGGCTCGGCGAGCGCTTTGCCAAGGACGCCGAGAGCTACCGCTACCTGGCTGAATCGATCCGCATGCATCCGGACCAGGAAACTTTGAAAACGATGATGGAACAAGCTGGCCTCGAAGCCGTCAAATATTACAATTTGTCAGCTGGCGTGGTAGCCTTACATGTGGGGACAAAATACTAGTGTCCCTAACTTCTCGTTTTTAAAAGGAAATTGCAGAAATGTCTGATTCGAACCTGTCATCTCGTTGTAAGGTAAAGGGGGCATGGGCGAGGAGAATCGGACTGATCGCGATGGTCGGCCTGATTTCGATCGGCACGCTGGCCTCGCTCGACGCCGAAGCGAAACGCATGGGCGGCGGCCGCAGTATCGGGCGTCAGTCGAACATCACCCAGCCGTCACAGCAATCGGCGCCTTCGCCGTCACCGGGTGCGCCGTCGCAGGCGATGCAGCAGCAGCGTCCCGCCACGCCGCCGCCCACGCCCGCCGCGCAGCCTAACCGCTCGCGCTGGCTCGGACCGATCGCCGGTCTGGCGGCGGGTCTCGGCATCGCAGCGCTGCTGTCGCACTTCGGTCTTGGCGAAGCGTTCGCCGGCATGATGTCGAACCTGATCGTGATCGCATTGATTGCCTTCGTCGCCGTCTGGCTGATCCGCAAGTTCCTCGGCCGCAAGCGCGACGCGCAGACGCCGGCATACGCGGGCGGCGCGCCGACGCTGAACGCGGGCGGCACGGGTTATTCGCAGGAGCCGCGCTACACGGCACCGCCGGCTGGCTCGTATCTCGGGCCGCAAGGCAACCCGCTGACCACGCCTGAAGTCGCAACCTCGCCGGCCGTTCCGGCAGGCTTCGATACGGAAGCTTTCCTGCGCAACGCGAAGGTCTACTTCGTGCGTCTGCAGGCCGCGTGGGACGCGGGCAACATGGACGACATCCGCGAGTTCACGACGCCTGAAATGTTCGCCGAGGTGAGGGTCGACCTCAGCTCGCGCGGCGCCGAAAAGAACCAGACCGACGTCGTGAAGCTGGACGCCGACCTGCTGGGCGTCGAAGATCGCGGCAGCGAATATTTCGCGAGCGTGCGCTTCCACGGCCTGATCCGCGAAACGTCGGGCGGCGCGGCGGAGTCGTTCGAGGAAATCTGGAACCTGTCGAAGCGAACCGGCGAAGGCTGGCTGCTTGCAGGCATCCAGCAAGCGAATCATCACTGATCCCGTAAAGGATTAGCCGTTCGGCAGAGCCAGCCTCGAAGCGAACGGACGTTACAATAGGAACCCGCGTCGGCAGTCGCCGGCGCGGGTTTTCTCTTTCCACTGCCGATGACCCTTGCCGCCAAGCCCTTCGCTGCTGCCGTCAACCATCTGCTCGCTCGCGAAACGTGGGCGCGCGAACGTCTCACCCCATACGCCGGCAAGACTGCGCGGCTGTCCTGTCCTCCCGTCACGCTGATCCTGCTGGTACAACCGGACGGCTATCTGAGCGCCGTCGACGAAAGCGAAGCGCACAACGCGTTCGACGTCACCGTCTCCGTGCCGCCGGACGCCGTCCCCGCGTTCCTGCAAGGCGGCCAGGCGGCCGTGATGAAGCATGTGAAGATCGAAGGCGACGCGGAGTTCGCCACGGTCATCGCGAAGCTCGCCGAGCATCTGCGCTGGGAGCCGGAAGAAGATCTGGCAAAGGTGATCGGCGACGGGCCCGCGTGGCGGATCGCGTCGGTAGCGCGCACGGTCGGCGACCATGCGCTGCGCACGGGCCGCAATCTGCTCGAATCGGTAGCCGAATATCTGCTGGACGAAAACCCGCAGCTCGTGCGCCGCACCGCGCTCGACGACTTCAACGTCGAGCTGGCGCGCGCTCGCGACGCGCTCGCGCGCGTCGAGAAGCGCATCGAGCGTCTCGAACAGAAGGTCGAAGCCCGCGGCGCCAATGCGCCGGGCGGCGCCGCCACGTCGCGCGGCACGCGCTAGTCACCGGGCTCAACCATGCGTTTCCTGCGTTTCCTCAAGATTTTCTTTACCGTTATCCGCTTCGGGCTGGACGAGATGATGCTGAGCCGCATCAACGACCGCCGCGTGCGGATGTTGCTGCGTATCACCACGATCGGCCGGAAGTTCGACCAGCCGCCGGGCGTGCGGCTGCGTCTCGCGCTCGAAAGCCTCGGCCCGATTTTCGTGAAGTTCGGCCAGGTGCTGTCCACGCGCCGCGACCTGCTGCGTCCCGACATCGCCAGCGAGCTTGCCAAGCTGCAGGATCAGGTGCCGCCGTTCGACTCGGCGGTGGCGATCGCCATTATCGAAAAGTCGCTCGGCGCGCCCGTCGATACGATCTTCGACGACTTCGAGCGCGTGCCTGTGGCCAGCGCGTCGATTGCGCAGGTCCATTTCGCGACCTTGAAGACGGGCCAGCACGCGGGCAAGCAGGTCGCCGTGAAGGTGTTGCGGCCGAACATGCTGCCCGTGATCGATTCCGATCTCGCGCTGCTGCGCGACATCGCCGTGTGGGCAGAGCGGCTGTGGGCCGACGGCAAGCGTCTGAAGCCGCGCGAAGTGGTCGCGGAATTCGACAAGTATCTGCACGACGAACTCGACCTGATGCGTGAAGCCGCGAACGGCAGCCAGCTGCGGCGCAACTTCGCGGGCCTCGATCTGCTGCTCGTGCCGGAAATGTACTGGGAATACTGCACGGCGAACGTGCTCGTGATGGAACGGATGGTCGGCGTGCCGATCAGCCAGGTCGATATGCTGCGGGCGGCGGGCGTCGATATTCCGAAGCTCGCGCGCGAAGGCGTCGAGATTTTCTTCACGCAGGTGTTCCGCGACGGCTTTTTCCACGCGGACATGCACCCCGGCAACATTCAGGTCAGTCTCGATCCGGTGCATTTCGGCCGCTATATCGCGCTGGATTTCGGCATCATCGGCGCGCTATCGGACTTCGATAAGAACTATCTCGCGCAAAACTTTCTCGCGTTCTTCAAGCGTGACTATCACCGCGTCGCGACGCTGCATCTGGAATCCGGCTGGGTGCCGCCCACCACGCGCGTCGAAGAACTGGAAAGCGCGATTCGCGCGGTCTGCGAGCCGTATTTCGATCGCGCGCTGAAGGACATCTCGCTCGGCCAGGTGCTGATGCGGCTCTTCTCGACGTCGCGCCGCTTCAACGTGGAAATCCAGCCGCAACTGGTGCTGCTGCAGAAGACGATGCTGAACGTCGAAGGGCTGGGCCGTTCGCTCGACCCCGAACTCGACTTGTGGAAGACCGCGAAGCCGTATCTGGAACGCTGGATGAACGAGCAGATCGGCGCGAAGGGCTGGTACGAGCGTCTGAAGATCGAGGCGCCGCAGTGGAGCAAGACGCTGCCGCAACTGCCGCGGCTGATTCATCACGCGCTGGCCCAGCGTCATGACGCGCAGCAGCGAGGCATCAACGACGAAACCATCCGCCAGATTCTGCTGGAGCAGAAGCGCACGAACCGGCTGCTGCAAGGTCTGCTGATGTTCGGCGTGGCCGTGGGCGTCGGTGCCGTGCTGGCGCGCGCGTGGCTCGCCATCGCGTACGGCGGTTATTGAACTCGCACGAGGTTGACCGATGAGCGATCCCAAGCCAACTGTTTCTCCCGCGCCGCCCGCTTTCGAAAGCCGCGATCCGAACGCACCCGGCTTCTGGGACGAGCGCTTCGAACGCGGCTTCACGCCGTGGGATCAGGCGGGCGTGCCGTCGGCGTTCAAGGCGTTCGTCGACCGGCACGCGCCGATGCCGGTGCTCATTCCCGGCTGCGGCAGCGCGTACGAGGCATGGTGGCTCGCCGAAAAAGGCTGGACGCTTCGGGCGATCGACTTCGCGGCCCATGCGGTCGAAGCCGCCCGCGCTCAGTTGGGCGCGCATGCGAGCCTCGTCGAACAGGCGGATTTCTTCACGTACACGCCACCATTCCAGACGGGCTGGATCTACGAGCGGGCATTCTTGTGCGCGATGCCGCCGTCGCGGCGCGCGGACTGGCTGGCGCGCATGGCTGAACTCTTGCCCGCTGGTGGGCTGCTCGCTGGTTTCTTTTTCATTGGCGACGAGGGTTCACCAAAAGGCCCGCCGTTCATCATCGAGCGTGCCGAACTCGACGCGCTGCTGTCGCCCCATTTCGAGTTGCTGGAAGACGAACCCGTCAGCGACTCGATCCCCGTCTTCGCCGGAAGGGAGCGTTGGCTGACATTGCGTCGGCGCGCTGCATAGGCGCACTACGTCAAGGGCTTGATTCCCGGTTCCGCCGACCTCATCTAAAGAGTGGCGGCTGCGTCGGCCGTTCCACCCCGAATTCCGGGGCGTGCCATTGTTTGCGGCTATAATTCAAGGCTTTGCAAGCGTTCTAAGAGATTTCAGTAGGGACAAGGTCATGCCGATCTACGCTTATCGTTGCCAGTCATGCGGCTTCGCGAAGGACGTGCTCCAGAAAATGAGCGACGCCCCGTTGACGCAATGCCCGGAGTGCGGAACCGATGCTTTCCGCAAGCAGGTCACCGCCGCCGGCTTCCAGCTGAAGGGTTCGGGCTGGTACGTCACGGACTTCCGCGGTGGCAATTCAGGCAACAACGCGGGCAACAATTCGGGCGGCGCTGCCAGCAACGCCTCGGACGCGTCAGCGTCCAAAACGGACAGCAAGCCGGATGCGGCGGGTTCGTCCGACAGCGCCGCTTCCACGACTGCGGCGGCTGCCGCACCGGCGCCGGCAGCGGCATCCGCTCCCGCGAGCGGCTCGGGTACCTAGCAGTTTCGTCACCACGAGTGACGTAGACGCCGCGCAACGCAGTTGCGCGGATTTCTGGCGGTATACATGACGACGAAAAAGACGACGCTCAAATCGGTGTTCCTGACTGGCCTGCTGGTGCTGGTACCTCTTGCCATCACGCTGTGGGTGCTCGGCCTGATCATCGGCACGATGGATCAGACGCTGCTGCTGCTGCCCCGTTCGTGGCAGCCGGAGCGGATGCTCGGCTTCCGCCTGCCCGGCCTCGGCGCCGTATTGACGCTCGCTTTCATTTTCGTAGTCGGCCTATTGACGCAGAACTTCGTTGGGCAGAAGCTAGTCGGTTGGTGGGAACTGATCGTCGCGCGCATTCCCGTCGTCGGCCCGATCTACACCAGCGTCAAGCAGGTGTCCGACACGCTGCTGTCGTCGAGCGGTAACGCGTTCCGCAAGGCGCTGCTGATCGAATACCCGCGCAAAGGCTCTTATACCATCGGGTTTCTGACGGGCATCCCCGGCGGCGACGTCGTCAACCATCTCAAGGAAGACCACGTCAGCGTCTATGTGCCGACCACGCCGAACCCGACGTCCGGCTTCTTCCTGATGGTGCCGAAAAGCGAAGTGATCGAGCTCGACATGACCGTCGACGCCGCACTCAAGTACATCGTCTCGATGGGTGTCGTTGCTCCGCCCGCGAATCAGCCGGCGCCGGAGCGCCGCACGCCTGTCGAGCCACCGCTGTAATGCCGGCTCGCGTCGCCCGTCACACGGTGCGGCGCGCGCCGTTCAACCAATGCAAAACGAAAGACAAACATCATGTCGATGAGATCTGAATACTGCGGTCTGGTGACCGAACACCTGCTGGGTCAAACCGTGTCGCTGTGCGGCTGGGTGAGCCGGCGCCGCGACCATGGCGGCGTTATCTTCATCGACCTGCGCGACCGCGAAGGCCTCGTTCAGGTCGTCTGCGACCCGGACCGCGCTGAGATGTTCAAGACGGCCGAAGGCGTGCGCAACGAGTTCTGCGTCCAGGTGAAGGGCGTCGTGCGCAATCGTCCGGAAGGCACGACCAACGCCAGCCTGACGAGCGGCAAGATCGAAGTGCTGTGCCACGAGCTGAACGTGCTGAACGCGTCGGTCACGCCGCCGTTCCAGCTCGACGACGACAACCTGTCGGAAACCACGCGCCTCACGCACCGCGTGCTGGACCTGCGCCGTCCGCAGATGCAGCACAACCTGCGCCTGCGTTATCGCGTGACGATGGAAGTGCGCAAGTACCTCGATTCGCGCGGCTTCATCGACATCGAAACGCCGATGCTGACCAAGAGCACGCCTGAAGGCGCGCGCGACTATCTCGTGCCGTCGCGTGTGAACGCGGGCCAGTTCTTCGCGCTGCCGCAATCGCCGCAGCTGTTCAAGCAGCTGCTGATGGTCGCGAACTTCGATCGCTACTACCAGATCGTCAAGTGCTTCCGGGACGAAGACCTGCGCGCCGACCGTCAGCCGGAATTCACGCAGATCGACTGTGAAACGTCGTTCCTGGGCGAGCAGGAAATCCGTGACCTGTTCGAAGACATGACGCGTCACGTGTTCAAGGAAACGATCGGCGTCGACCTCGACGCGAAGTTCGCCGTGATGCCGTACTCGGAAGCGATGAGCCGTTTCGGTTCGGACAAGCCGGACCTGCGCGTCAAGCTCGAGTTCACCGAACTGACGGACGCGATGAAGGACGTCGACTTCAAGGTGTTCAGCACGCCGGCCAACACGAAGGACGGCCGCGTCGCGGCGCTGCGCGTGCCGAAGGGCAGCGAGCTGTCGCGTGGCGACATCGACAGCTACACGGAATTCGTGCGAATCTACGGCGCGAAGGGACTCGCGTGGATCAAGGTCAACGAAGTGGCGAAGGGCCGTGACGGTCTGCAAAGCCCGATCGTGAAGAACCTGCACGATGCGGCCATCGCGGCGATCATCGAACGCACGGGCGCGCAGGACGGCGACATCATTTTCTTCGCGGCGGATCGTGCGAAGGTCGTCAACGACAGCCTCGGCGCGCTGCGTCTGAAGATCGGCCATTCGGAGTTCGGCAAGGCCAACGGTCTGGTCGAGAAGGGCTGGAAGCCGCTGTGGGTCGTCGACTTCCCGATGTTCGAATACGACGAAGAAGAAAACCGCTACGTCGCTGCGCACCACCCGTTCACGAGCCCGAAGGACGAGCACCTGGAATATCTGGAAACGGACCCGGGCCGCTGCCTCGCGAAGGCTTATGACATCGTGCTGAACGGTTGGGAAATCGGCGGCGGTTCGGTGCGTATCTTCCAGGAAGACGTGCAGAGCAAGGTGTTCCGCGCGCTGAAGATCGGCGCCGAAGAAGCGCGCCTGAAGTTCGGCTTCCTGCTGGACGCGCTACAGTACGGCGCGCCGCCGCACGGCGGTATCGCGTTCGGTCTGGACCGCATCGTCACGATGATGGCGGGCGCCGACTCGATCCGCGACGTGATCGCGTTCCCGAAGACGCAGCGCGCGCAGGATCTGCTCACGCAGGCGCCGAGCGAAGTCGACGAGCGTCAGTTGAAGGAACTGCACATCCGTCTGCGTCAGCCCGAGCAGAAAGCGTAAATGTGACCGTTTGCGCAGTTGCGTCGTTAAAACAACGACGTGCGCGCGAAACCACCAGCGAAAAAGGCGCGTCATGCGCCTTTTTCGCTTTTTGCGTTACAGTCGTTGTAAGCTCTGCCGTCCGACATGCAATCGCGCGGTCCAGTCAGCACAACCGCGCCCCGCTTTATCACCATGCCGAAACCGCCGAAGATTCCGGAATCCGTTCTCGTCGTCATTCATACGCCCGATCTCGACGTGCTGCTCATCGAACGAGCCGACCGGGAGGCCTTCTGGCAATCCGTGACGGGTTCGAAGGACCACATCGACGAACCGATCGGCGAGACGGCCATCCGCGAAGTGGCGGAAGAGACGGGCATCGTGATCGGCGGCGAGGTCGTGCCGCGTGAGGCGCTCGTCGACTGGCATCACCATATCGACTTCGAAATCTTCCCGACCTGGCGTCACCGTTATGCGGAAGGCGTCACGCACAACACCGAGCACTGGTTCAGCCTGCAGGTGCCGCAGCGTCTCGAAGTGACGCTTGCGTCGCTCGAGCACACCGCGCATCTGTGGCTGCCCTGGCAAGAGGCGGCCGAGCGCTGCTTCTCGTGGTCCAACCGCGATGCGATCCTGCAGCTGCCGCAACGCGTGAAGGAGCGTTGCCGATGAGCGGCGGCGACGGCCGCCGCTTCGACCGGCTGACACAGCATTTGCCCGGCCGGCGCTACTGGTCCAGGTATCGCTTTTGTTCAGGCAACTCGGTGCGCCTGTTCACGGCGGGCGAGACCTACTTTGCCGCGCTGATCGAACGGATCGACGCCGCGAAGAGCAACGTCGCGCTGGAAACCTACATCTTTTGCGACGACGCCTCCGGCCGTCCCGTCTCCGACGCGCTGATCCGTGCCGCCACGCGCGGCGTGCGCGTGCGCGTGATCACCGACGGCGTCGGCACCGAGCGCCTGCCGATGTTCAACGACTGGCAGGCGGCAGGCATCGAGCATCGCATCTACAACCCGCATATCTTCGGTCGATTCGGCTTCTCGCGCACGCACCGTAAGCTCGCCGTCGTCGACGAGACATTCGGGTATTGCGGCGGCATCAATGTCGTCGACGACTACGATCAGAACGGCACGCGTCTGCCTTACCCCCGTTGGGATTTCGCCGTCGAGCTGGAAGGTCCCGTCGTGGCCGACGTGCTCGAAGCGTTCGACGTGCAGTGGGAGCGCATCCGCATCGGCCATCGTCCGGCGCTCGTGCCGCCGCCCGTCGGCGGGGCGACGCCGCAAGCCGCGACTGCGCGCTTCGTGCGCGTGCGCCGCAGCGCCCGTACAGCCGACATGCGCGCGATGGCCGAGCCGTGCGTCGCGTTCGTCGCACGCGACAACTTCGTCAACCGCCGCGCGATCGAGAGGGCGTATCTCACCGCGATCGGCCAGGCGCGCTCCGAAGTGCTGCTCGCCAATCCGTATTTCATGCCCGGACGCAAGCTGCGGCGCGCGCTGATCTACGCAGCGCAACGCGGCGTCGACGTGCGTCTCGTGATCGGCAGGAAGGAATTCGCGATGCTCGATTACGCGGTGCCGTTCCTGTATCGCACGTTGCTGAAGGCGGGCGTGAAGATCGCCGAATACGAAAAGACCATGCTGCACGGTAAGGTCGCCGTGGTCGACTCGAACTGGGGAACGGTCGGTTCGTCGAATCTCGACGCGTTGAGCCTGATGCTGAACAATGAGGCGAACGTCGTACTCGTGCTGCATCCGGAGATCGACCAGCTGCGCACGGCGATCGTGGCCGCGTTCGACGAGGGCCGCCGCATCGACGAAAAGCACTATGCGGCGCGTCCTGCCGGCGAACGCCTGCTGAACTGGTTTGCGTACAACACGTACCGGCTCGCGATGAAACTGCTGACGGTGGGCGGCTACGATTAAGAGGCGATACAGAAAAAGGCAGACAAAAGCCGATTCATAATAATCATTAATCGGAGACAACCCAGATCAGTTCTGGCAAATGATTCTAAAAATTCCGCATCGTCCTATAGGCGAATGACGGAAAATCAGAACGTGTTAGAAACCCGTTTCTAATAAAGTCCTTGTTTCGCGGACGGTCGCCCACAATAATGGTACGACCGTTCGATTTTTCTTTCGGTTAAATCAGACGGTACACAGCTATGCGAAAAGGCGAACAAACGCGAGCCGCGATTCTCGATGCAGCACTCGATCTGGCAAGCCGCGACGGACTGGAAGGTCTGACGATCGGCCTGCTTGCCGAGCGCATGCAGATGAGCAAGAGCGGAGTGTTCGCGCATTTCGGGTCGCGCGAAGACCTGCAGGTCGAGGTGGTGCGCGAATATCACCGTCGTTTCGAGGACGAGGTGTTTTTCCCGAGTCTGCGCGAGCCCCGAGGCTTGCCGCGCTTGCGCGCAATGATCTCGCGCTGGATCGAGAAGCGCATCCAGGAAGTGACGACTGGGTGCATCTACATCAGCGGCGCGGTCGAGTATGACGATCGCGCGGACAGCGCGGTGCGCGAGCAACTGGTCGCAAGCGTCACGATGTGGCGCGCGGCGCTCACGCGGGCCATTTCGCAGGCAATGGATGAAGGGCATCTGCGCGCGGACACCGATCCGCAACTGATGCTCTTCGAACTGTATAGCTTCACGCTCGGCCTGCATCATGACGCACGCTTCCTGCATCTGCCCGATGCCGTGCGCCTCACGTGGGCCGCGCTGGAAAAACTGATTGTTTCGTATCAGAGCGAGAGCGCAAGCCGCTAGCGGGGCTGGGTGGGTCCTCATCGAATGGATCCAGACGGCGCGGAGGCTGGCAGCGGAGCTCGAGCCAACACCTTTGGATTGATTGGAGAGACTCATGGGACAGTACGCCGCGCCGTTGCGCGACATGCAATTCGTATTGCACGAGCTGCTGAACGTCGAAGCCGAGATCAAACAGATGCCGAAGCACGCTGATCTCGATGCCGACACGATCAACCAGGTGCTCGAGGAAGCCGGCAAGTTCTGCTCGGAAGTGCTGTTCCCGCTGAACCAGAGCGGCGACCAGGAAGGCTGCAAATACGAAGGCGATGGCGTCGTCACCACGCCGAAGGGCTTCAAGGAAGCGTACCGGCAGTATGTCGAGGCGGGTTGGCCCGCGCTCGGCTGCGATCCCGACTTCGGCGGCCAGGGCCTGCCAGCGTTCGTCAACAACGCGCTGTACGAGATGATGAACTCGGCGAACCAGGCCTGGACGATGTACCCGGGCCTGTCGCACGGCGCCTACGAGTGCTTGCACGCGCACGGCACGCCGGAGCTGCAGCAGGCGTATCTGCCGAAGCTGGTGTCGGGCGAATGGACGGGCACGATGTGTCTGACCGAACCGCATTGCGGCACCGACCTCGGCATCCTGCGCACGAAGGCCGAACCGAACAGCGACGGCTCGTACGCGATCAGCGGCACCAAGATTTTCATCTCCAGCGGCGAGCACGATCTCGCCGAGAACATCGTTCACCTCGTGCTGGCGCGTCTGCCGGACGCGCCGCAAGGCACGAAGGGCATTTCGCTGTTCGTCGTGCCGAAGTTCATTCCAGACGCGAGCGGCAACCCGGGCGAGCGCAACGGCGCAAAGTGCGGCTCGATCGAACACAAGATGGGCATTCACGGCAACGCGACGTGCGTGATCAATCTCGACAGCGCGAAGGGCTGGCTGGTCGGCGAGCCGAACAAGGGCCTCAACGCGATGTTCGTGATGATGAACGCCGCGCGCCTGGGCGTGGGCATGCAGGGTCTGGGCCTGACGGAAATCGCGTACCAGAACTCGCTGGTCTACGCGAAGGAGCGTCTGCAGATGCGCTCGCTGACAGGTCCGAAGGCGCCCGAGAAGGCGGCGGATCCGATCATCGTGCATCCCGACGTGCGCCGCATGCTGCTCACGCAGAAGGCCTACGCGGAAGGCGCACGCGCCTTCACGTACTGGGCCGCGCTGAACATCGACAAGGAACTGTCGCACGCCGACGAATCCGTGCGCAAAGATGCCGCCGACCTCGTCGCGCTGCTCACGCCCGTCATCAAGGCCTTCCTGACGGACAACGCGTTCGAAGGCACGAACATGGGCATGCAGATCTACGGCGGCCACGGCTTCATCGCCGAGTGGGGCATGGAGCAATACGTGCGCGACGCGCGCATCAACATGATCTACGAAGGCACGAACTCGATCCAGTCGCTCGATCTGCTGGGGCGCAAGGTGCTCGGCGACATGGGCGCGAAGCTCAAGAAGTTCGGCAAGCTGGTGACGGACTTCGTCGAGGAAGAAGGCATCAAGCCGGAGATGCAGGAGTTCGTCAATCCGCTTGCGGATATCGGCGACAAGGTGCAGAAGCTGACGATGGAAATCGGCATGAAGGCAATGCAGAACCCGGACGAAGTCGGCGCCGCAGCCGTGCCGTATCTGCGCACGGTCGGCCACCTGGTGTTCTCGTACTTCTGGGCGCGGATGGCGCGCATCGCGCTCGACAACGAAGCATCGGGCGATCCGTTCTACAAGTCGAAGCTCGCCACTGCGCGTTTCTACTTCGCGAAGCTGCTGCCCGAAACGGCCTCGACGATCCGCGCCGCGCGCGCCGGCGCGAAGACGTTGATGGAAATCGACGAAGCGCTGTTCTAAACGCATCGCGAGGCGGCGCAAGACAGCCATGCGCCGCCGTCACACTCACACACATATGCCGCGCGCGCACATCGAAGCCTGCGCGCGGTAACTCGCGACACCGCATAACGCCCCGGAGGAACGACGTGAGCAATCTGATCATTCGCAAGGTCGCCGTACTCGGCGCCGGCGTGATGGGCGCGCAGATCGCTGCGCACCTGATCAACGCGAAGGTGCCCGTGCTGCTGTTCGACCTGCCAGCCAAAGAAGGCCCGAAGAACGGCATCGCCCTGAAGGCGATCGAAAACCTGAAGAAGCTGTCGCCCGCGCCGTTCGGCGTGAAGGACGACGCGCAATATATCCAGCCCGCGAACTACGACGACGACATCGCAAAGCTTGCCGAATGCGACGTGGTGATCGAGGCGATCGCCGAGCGCATGGACTGGAAGCACGATCTGTACAAGAAAGTCTCGCCGCATATCGGCCCGAACGCGATCTTCGCGAGCAACACATCGGGCCTGTCGATCACCGAACTGTCGAACGGCTTCTCCGACGAACTGAAGGCGCGCTTTTGCGGCGTGCACTTCTTCAATCCGCCGCGCTACATGCATCTGGTCGAACTGATCCCGACCACGGCGACGCGCCCGGAAATCCTCGATCAACTCGAAACGTTCCTGACTAGCGTGGTCGGCAAGGGCGTCGTGCGCGCGAAGGACACGCCGAACTTCATCGCGAACCGCGTCGGCATTTTCTCGATCCTCGCGGTCATCAAGGAAGCCGAGAAGTTCGGTCTGCGCTTCGATGAAGTCGACGATCTGACGGGCAGCCGCCTCGGCCGCGCGAAGTCAGCGACGTTCCGCACGGCGGACGTGGTCGGTCTCGACACGATGGCGCACGTCATCAAGACGATGCAGGACAACCTCGCCGACGACCCCTTCTTCCCGGTCTACGAAACGCCCGCCGTGCTCGCTGGCCTGGTGAAGCAGGGCGCGCTCGGCCAGAAGACGGGCGCGGGCTTCTACAAGAAAGAAGGCAAGGCGATCAAGGTGCTCGACGCGAAGGCGGGCAGCTATGTCGACGGCGGCGGGAAGGCGGACGAACTGGTCGGCCGCATCCTCAAGCGTCCGCCTGCCGAGCGCCTGAAGCTGCTGCGTGAATCGCAGCATCCGCAGGCTCAGTTCCTGTGGGCGATCTTCCGCGACGTATTCCATTACATCGGCGTGCATCTGGAGTCGATCGCCGACAACGCGCGCGACGTCGATCTCGCGATCCGCTGGGGTTTCGGCTGGAACGAAGGTCCGTTCGAAGGCTGGCAGACGGCGGGCTGGAAGCAGATCGCCGAGTGGGTGCAGGAAGACATCGCGGCAGGCAAGGCGTTGTCGAACGCGCCGTTGCCCGCTTGGGTGCTGGAAGGTGTCGTGGCCGAAAAGGGCGGCGTACATACGAACGAAGGTTCGTGGTCGCCGGCTGAAAAGCGCTTCGTGCCGCGCTCGTCGCTGTCCGTGTACGACAGGCAGGTATTCCGCGCGCCGCTCGCAGGCGAGACAGGCGCCGATCCGAAGACGTATGGCAAGACCGTGTTCGAAACGGATGCCGTGCGTGCATGGGTCGACGATCGCGCCGGCGAGAACGACGTGTTGATCGTGTCGTTCAAGAGCAAGCTGAACACGATCGGACCGTCGGTGATCGACGGCATCACGCAGGCGATCGATGTCGCCGAGAAGGACTACAAGGCCGTGGTGATCTGGCAGCCGACGTCGTTGAAACTCGGCGCACCGGGCGGTCCGTTCTCAGCGGGCGCGAATCTCGAAGAAGCGATGCCCGCGTTCATGATGGGCGGCGCGAAGGGCATCGAGCCGTTCGTGAAGAAGTTCCAGCAAGGCATGCTGCGCGTGAAGTATTCGAACGTGCCCGTGGTCGCGGCCGTGTCGGGTATCGCGCTCGGTGGCGGGTGCGAACTGGTGCTGCATAGCGCGAAGCGCGTCGCCCATGTCGAGAGCTATATCGGTCTGGTCGAAGTGGGCGTCGGTCTCGTGCCGGCGGGTGGTGGTCTGAAGGAAGCGGCGTTGCGCGCGGCGGAAGCTGCGACGCAAGTCGGCGCGACCAATGATCTGCTCAAGTTCCTGCAGAAGTCGTTCGAAAACGCGGCGATGGCGAAGGTTTCCGGTTCGGCGCTCGAAGCCCGCGCGATGGGCTATCTGAAGCCGTCGGACACGATCGTTTTCAACGTCTTCGAACTGCTCGATACCGCGAAGAAGGAAGCGCGTGCGCTGGCCGCAGCGGGCTATCGTCCGCCGCTGCGTGTAACGCAGGTGCCGGTTGCCGGACGCTCGGCGATTTCGACGATCAAGGCGTCGCTCGTCAACATGCGCGATGGCCGTTTCATCAGCGAGCACGATTACCTGATCGCGAGCCGCATCGCGGAAGCGGTGTGCGGCGGCGACGTCGAAGCGGGCAGTCTCGTCGATGAAGAATGGCTGCTGGCGCTGGAGCGTCGCGCGTTCGTCGAGTTGCTCGGCACGCAGAAGACGCAGGAACGGATCATGGGCATGCTGCAGACGGGCAAGCCGGTGCGCAACTGACGAGAGGGAATTTCAAATGACCAAGCAATTACAGGACGCATACATCGTCGCCGCGAGCCGCACACCGATCGGCAAGGCGCCGCGTGGCATGTTCAAGAACACGCGCCCGGACGAACTGCTGGTGCACGCGATCAGATCCGCCGTGGCACAAGTCCCTGGGCTCGATACGTCGCTGATCGAAGACGCGATTGTCGGCTGTGCGATTCCCGAAGCCGAGCAAGGCTTGAACGTGGCGCGGATGGGCGCGTTGCTTGCTGGCTTGCCGAACACGGTGGGCGGCGTGACGGTGAACCGCTTCTGCGCCTCGGGCGTGACGGCGCTGGCGATGGCGGCGGATCGTATTCGCGTCGGCGAATCGGACGTGCTGATCGCAGGCGGTTGCGAATCGATGAGCATGGTGCCGATGATGGGCAACAAGCCGTCGCTGTCGCCGCACATTTTCGATCGCAATGAAGATGTAGGCATTGCGTATGGCATGGGCCTGACGGCCGAGAAGGTTGCGGAGCGGTGGAAGGTGAGCCGTGAGCAGCAGGATCAGTTTTCTGTCGAATCGCATCGCAAGGCGGTGGCTGCGCAGCAGGCGGGCGAGTTCGACGACGAAATCGCGGCCTACACGATCACCGAGCGTTTCCCCGATCTGGCGACGGGCGAAGTCAAGGTGAAGACGCGTGAGGTGAAGCTGGATGAAGGTCCGCGTGCGGATACGTCGATGGAAGGGCTGGCGAAGTTGCGGACGGTGTTTGCGAACAAGGGCTCGGTGACGGCCGGGAATAGTTCGCAGACTTCGGATGGCGCAGGCGCGTTGATCGTGGTGTCGGAGAAGATTCTCAAGCAGTTCAATCTGACGCCGCTGGCCAGATTCGTCAGCTTTGCTGTGCGCGGTGTGCCGCCGGAGATCATGGGCATCGGGCCGAAGGAAGCGATTCCGGCGGCGCTGAAGGCCGCTGGGCTCAAGCAGGATGATATCGACTGGATCGAGTTGAATGAGGCTTTTGCTGCGCAGGCTTTGGCTGTGATCGGTGACCTTGGGCTCGATCCTTCGAAGGTTAATCCGCTTGGCGGGGCTATTGCGCTTGGGCATCCGCTTGGGGCCACTGGAGCGATTCGCGCCGCGACGGTGGTTCATGGCTTGCGCCGGCGGAATTTGAAGTACGGAATGGTCACTATGTGCGTTGGAACCGGCATGGGTGCCGCTGGGATTATTGAGCGGGTTTGAGTTTTGTGGGGTTTTTGCTTGCGGGCCGCTGGTGTATTAGCGGTTCGCATTTGGGCTGCGCCGGCATCCGCGATACGGTTTTTGCTGCGCAAGCTGTTTGGTTTTTTGGAAGTTTGCGCTGGCATCCGCGTAATGCCTTCGTGCTTCAGGCGTTGCCCCTGTGCGGGGCGGCACCTACTTTTCTTTGCCGCCGCAAAGAAAAGTAGGCAAAAGAAAGCGGCTCACACCGCCAGTCCTTGTGTTTGCCTGAGGGCCCCCAACCGGTCTTATGCTTCACACGGCAACGTCTCCATTGGCGCTCGTTGCCAACGCTTTAAATAGAAGTCTCACCCGCTTCAGGCACCCGTATGCGGGGCTGGCGGCAGCGAACGCTCTCTGCCGCCCAGGTGGCAAACTGTGTGTAGGTTGTAGTGCCGAAAAGGTCGGCGCTCTTACAAGAGACACCGACCTTGTTTTTCCGTCCGGAGTGATGCGCGTATGGCGCGAAAGCCTGCACACAGTTTGCCACCTGGGCGGCGGCGGACGGTCTGGCGCGGTGTGCTGCGATGCGGGTGCATGAAGCAGGTGAGGCGTACAGAGAGAACGTTGGCAACGAAGGCGAGCCGGTGCGTTGCCGTTTGAAGCATAGGACCGGTTGGGGGCCCTCAGGCAGGATAAAGGATTGGCGGTGTGAGCCGCTTTCTTTTGCCTACTTTTCTTTGCGGCGGCAAAGAAAAGTAGGTGCCGCCCCGCACAGGGGCGACGCCTGAAGCACGAAGGCAAAACGCGGATGCCGGCGGAGAAGCATGCACACACCGGATGCCGGCGGAGAAGCATGCACACACCGGATGCCACCGCAGAACCATGCACACACCGGCTGCGACAGCAAAGGCGCACCACCATGAAGGAGTCAAAAATGGACATCGAACTCACCCGCACCCACGACGTGCTAACCATCGCCTTCGCCCGCCCGGAAAAGAAAAACGCAATCACGGCAGCGATGTATCAAACGATGGCCGACGCGCTGGTCGAAGCGCAACAAGACCCGACCACCCGTGCGGTGCTCATCCGCGGTAGCGCAGGAATCTTCAGCGCCGGCAACGACCTCGAAGATTTCATGAAGCAGCCGCCCGTCAGCGACGACGCACCCGTCTTCCAGTTCCTGCGCGCCATCAGCTCGATGGAAAAACCGCTAGTGGCTTCAGTAGCCGGCGCAGCCGTAGGAATCGGCACGACGCTGCTGCTGCATTGCGACCTGGTCTACGCCGCCGACACAGCGACGTTCTCGCTGCCATTCGCGCAACTGGGCCTGTGCCCGGAAGCCGCATCGTCGCTGCTGCTGCAACGCGTCGCGGGCTACCAGGGGGCAGCGGAAAAACTGATGCTCGGCGAAGCATTCGACGCCAAAGAAGCGCAACGCATGGGCTTCGTGAACCGCCTCCTGCCCGCGGCAGAAGTGGACGCGTTCGCCTTGCAACAGGCGCAGAAGCTGGCCGCCTTGCCCGCGTCGTCGCTCCGCGTGACCAAGCAACTGATGAAGCGCGCCGCGCTGCACGAAATCCAGACCCAAATGACCGACGAAGCCGTGCATTTCGCAAAAATGCTGCTCGCGCCTGAAGCGAAGGAAGCGTTCAAGGCGTTCTTCGAGAAGCGCAAACCGGACTTCCGCCAGTTCAGCTAAACGGGAATCGAGGCGGCTGCGTCAGACAGTGTCGTAATCGACATAGCCCGCTTCGCGACAGAAACTGACCAGCCGCACGCCCGCCTCGCGCGCAATCGTGATCGCCAGCGACGACGGCGCCGAGATCGTCGCGACCATCGGAATATCGACACGCGCCGCCTTGCGCACCAGCTCATAGCTCGCACGGCTCGACAGAAAGACGAAGCCTTCCTTCGTGTCGACGCGATCCAGCGACAGCCGCCCGATCAGCTTGTCGAGCGCGTTGTGACGGCCCACGTCCTCGAACGCGTAGTGGATCGCGCCCGTCGCGTCGCACCACGCGGCGGCGTGCAGGCCGCCCGTCATCTTCGTGAGCGCCTGGTGCGCAGGCAGTTCCTTCGCGGCGCGCGCAATCGCATCAGGCGCCAGGCGCTGCAGAAAACCCGTATCAGGCACGCGCTCCGGCGCCAGATCGAGCAGATCGATGCTCTCGATCCCGCACACGCCGCAACCCGTGCGGCCCGACAGCGCGCGGCGCTTTTCCTTCAGCGCGGCGAATGCCTGCTGCACGACGGTCAGTTGCACTTCCGCATGCGGCAACTTGCCGTCGCGGAACTCGACCTCGATGTCCTGAATGTGCGCGCCGCGCTCGACAATCCCTTCCGAAATCGCGAAACCCACCGCGAACTCTTCGAGGTCACGCGGCGTGCACATCATCACGGCGTGCGAAATGCCGTTGAAGACGAGCGCGACGGGCCATTCCTGGCCGACATGATCGGCGACGCTCTCGACCGCGCCGCCGCGGTGACGGCGCACCGCCTGCTCGACGATGCCCGGTTGTTCGCCCGTATCCAGTTCGTTCACCTGCTGACTCCTGCGCAAAAATGCTGCGACCCGGCTTTGGGCCGCCGCGCCGCCAATATGGTTCTAAAATACCTCAGACCGGCATAGCGCGTTGGCCACCGAATAAGAGGAATCTGTCATGGGACTCAATGATGCGCCCCTGCTGTTCAACTTCGAGGTCGAATCCTCGGAGAATCTGAAATTCATTCCGATGGTCGTCCGATTCAATCTCGACCGCTTCGGGCTGCGGATTTCGCTCGAACAATGGCAGATGCTGCCGCACGAAGACCGCGTGCTGCTGGCGCGCTTTCCCGTCGAAGACGACACTGAGATCGAGCCGAACTTCGATCACGCCCTCTTCGAGATGATGCGCACGCACGCGAACATCGAGCCCGAATGGTTCACGCCCGAGGATAACCCGGCATGGCGCGACACTGCAGCCGTGCCGGATACCGTTCTGAATCAGGCACAACTCGCCAGTCTGACGGCGCCGAGCGCCGCGCAGTGGGCGCGGCTCGAGCCATTTCAGCGCTATGTGCTCGCCAAACTGTCGCGCAAGACGGCGAGCAATCATGATTTCCAGCCGGCAATGAAGGAATTTGGCCTCGCCAGCTGAATCTGGCGCAAGATTTTTTCGGTTTTACCCTCAATCTCTTCCGATCGCTGCCGTTATCCAAAGGTTGGCGCGTAAAGCGCTGCGCCCGGCTGCGCCTCGTTCGTCCGCGCCGTCCGTGCGTGCCGCATATGACTGCGCATCTGACTGGCTTCCCGCGCGCCCCCGCCTGCAGGATCGAACGACGTTCGGAACCTATGATCTCTTTTCTATCGAAGCGGCTGCTGATCAATCTGGCGGTCGTCGCTGCTGCGGTCGGCGCGAACGCCTTCGTCGCGTACACGCAGATTTGCGGACAGCGCGACGCCGATGCGCGCACGGTCCGCTCGACGGCCATCCGCCAGAATCTGGAAGCCTATCGCGCGACGCTCGAAGACGGCCTCGACATGCTCGGGCGTTACGAGGCAACGGCCGAGCCCGCGTCCGCCAATGCCGTGCCCGCCATGTCGGCTTCGCTCGCGAAGATCGACCGGGCGCTGCACGAGCAGCTGGCGAACCAGCCGAATGTCTCCGGCGCGCTCGCGCAGCTCACGTCCGACGGCTCGCGTCTGCAGCAGGACATTGCGCTCGCGCTCGCCAAAACCACTGCGCCGGAGCAGGACGGCTCGCGCGCCTGGGCCGCGCAGACCTATACGCGTCTCGGGATGGAAGTCGACCGGCTCGAAGCGCGGATGGACCAGTTGCGCGCCGAAGAAGACCTGGCACTGAAGGCGGCGCTCGATGCATCGATGCGCGATTCGCGCTACGCGATGCTGTTCCTGATCGTGACGATGCTCGCGGGCAGCGGACTGCTGATCTACACATTCGGCGCGCGTGAAAACGTCGCGCGCGAAAAGCTGCGTATCGCGAAAGCGCTGCATCGGCACGACGAGCGCTTTCGCGGGCTGTTCGAACAGCATCCCGTGCCGATGTACATTTTCGACCGCGATACGCTGCGCTTTCTCGCTGTCAACGCGGCGGCCGTGCAGCAATATGGCTATTCCGAGAGCGAATTCCTGGCGATGACCGTGCGCGCGATCCGCCCGCACGCCGAAGTGGCACGGCTCGAATCGCACTTGCAGCGCAGCGACGTGGCGCCGGGCGGTCCGCGCACGATGGCGGGCATCTGGCATCACCGGCGCAAGGACGGCTCGCAGATCAGCGCCGACATCTCGTATCACGCGATGACCTTCATGGGCCGGCCCGCGCTGTTCGTGCTCGCCGACGACGTCACCGAGCAGATCAACGCCGAAGCCGAAGCGCAGCGTTCGAACCAGATGCTGGAAACGGTGATCGACAACATCCCGCAGCGCATTTTCTGGAAAGACAAGGAGCTGCGCTATCTCGGCTGCAACATGGCCTTCGCGCGCGACGCGGGCCTCGCGTACCCGGAGCAGGTGATCGGCAAGCGCGACGAGGACATGCCGTGGCGCGCATTCGCCGACGATCTGCGCGGCCAGGATACGGAAGTGATGGCCTCCGGCGTGCCGAAGATGAACTACGAAACCGACATACTGATCGACGGCGTACATCGCACGACGGTGACGAGCAAGCTGCCGTTCACCGACAGCGACGGCCGCGTGATCGGCGTGCTCGGCTCATACACCGATATCACTGAGCGCAAGCGCGCGGACCTCGCGCTGCGCCTGCAAAGCCGCGCGCTCGACGCGAGCGTCAACGCGATTCTGATTACGGCGCCGTCGAAGGAAGGCAATCTGATCGAGTACGTGAACCCGGCGTTCAAGCGCATTACGGGCTACGATCCGCAGGAAGTGATCGGCCAGGATTGCCGCCTGCTGCAGCGCGACGACCGCGATCAGGAAGGCATTGTCGGGATCCGCCAGGCGCTCGCGGCAAACCGCGAAGTGAGCGCGGTGCTGCGCAACTATCGCAAGGACGGCGCGCTGTTCTGGAATCAGCTGTATATCGCGCCTGTGCCGGATGCCGATGGGCAGACCACGCATCACATCGCCGTCATCAACGACGTCACGGCGCTGATCCGCTATCAGGAACAGCTCGAATATCAGGCGAACTACGACAGTCTCACGCGCCTGCCGAACCGCAATCTGCTGCGCGACCGGCTGCAGCATGCGCTGATCGTCGCGCAGCGGCATCACAAGGGCGTGGCCGTCGTGTTCATCGATCTCGATGGCTTCAAGAACGTCAACGATAGCCTCGGGCATAGCGTCGGCGACAGGCTGCTGTCGGTGGTCGCGGACCGTCTCGCACGTTGCGCGCGGGCCAGCGACACGGTTGCGCGTCACGGCGGCGACGAGTTCGTGATCGTCATGACGGATACCGTCGACGAGCAGTCGCTGATCGCGTGGATGGAGCGCGTGCGTGCGTCGATTTCGGAGCCGGTGTGGCTCGACGGCACGGAGTTGTATGTCGGCTGCAGCATGGGCGCGAGTCTGTTCCCGCAGGACGGTGACGACGCCGAAACGCTGATGAAGAAAGCCGACCTTGCGATGTACCGCGCGAAGGACATGGGCCGCAACACGTTCCAGTTCTATCAGCCGGAGATGAACGTGTCGGCGGGCGCGCGGCTGAATCTGGAGCGGCGTCTGCGCCGCGCGCTGCGCGACAACGAGTTCCTGTTGCATTACCAGCCGCAGGTCGATATCGAAACGGGGCAGGTGGTCGGCATGGAAGCGCTGGTGCGCTGGAGCGACCCGGAAGTCGGGCTGATTCCGCCGTCGCAGTTCATCCCCGTTGCCGAGGAAAGCGGGCTGATCGGGCCGCTGTCGGAATGGGTGCTGCGCGAAGCGTGCCGCCAGAACAAGGCGTGGCAGGACGAAGGCTTGCCGGCTGCGCGCGTGTCGGTGAACCTGTCGGCGCGGCAGTTCCAGCAGCGCGATATCGCGAAGCTCGTGATGCAGGTGCTCGAAGAGACGGGGCTCGACCCGCAGTATCTCGAACTCGAACTGACCGAGAGCACCATCATGCGAAACGCGGAAGAGGCCGTGTCGATGCTCAACGAACTGCACGCACTCGGCATTGGCCTGGCCATCGACGACTTCGGCACGGGTTATTCGAGCTTGAGCTATCTCAAGCGCTTTCCGGTGGATCGGTTGAAGATCGACAGGTCGTTCGTGTCGGATATCGGCGAATCGTCGGACGACGAGACGATCACGTCCGCGATCATTGCGCTCGCACATTCGCTGAATCTGCAGGTGATTGCGGAAGGGGTGGAGACGTCGACGCAGCTCGACTTCCTCAAGGAGCGCGCCTGCGACGAGATGCAGGGCTACTTCTTCGCGAAGCCGATGCCGCACGATGCGATTCCCGGCATGCTGCAGCGGGGCGCCGAGAACGCAGCGGTCATTGCTGCTAACGCCTGATCGTCAGGCATTTCACGTTGGAACATTCAAGGCCGCGCCCTGCGTGGGCACGGCACGCCGGCTTCAGTCCAGTTCCGGCAAGGCGCGCGGGCGGCGGTCGCTGTCCGTCGCGACGTAGGTGAGGGTCGCTTCCGTCACTTTTACCGTTTCTTCCGAGAGGCTCATGCGCTGCGCGTAGACCTCGACGGCGACCGTTACCGAGGTGTTGCCCGTCTTCACGATATCCGCGTAAAAGCTCAGCAGATCGCCGACGAACACCGGCTGCTTGAACACGAACGAGTTGACGGCGATGGTTGCAACGCGGCCGTTCGCGCGGCGGCTTGCGGGAATCGAGCCGGCGATGTCGACTTGCGCCATGATCCAGCCGCCGAACACATCGCCATGGACGTTCGCATCCGACGGTTGCGGGACGACGCGCAGCGCGCACGGTTTCTGCGGGAGATTGAGAGTCTGGGTCATCGGGTCATCCATGAATTCAGTTGAGCCGACAGGGATGGCGCTCGCGACGACGGCATGACCGGGAAGACCAGTGTCAGCGCGGCGAAAGCGGCGCCAGCCGGCTTCTGCGACAATATTGCCAGATCAGGAATTGTACGGGAAAGCGCACGGTGGAACTTATTGCCAGCGTGTCGCGTTCGGAATGCTGTTCGGTTCGTCGAACGCACTTGCCCGTCACGTTCCCCACGAGTCACGCGTCAAGCGTGCTGGCTTTCCCCACAATAGAACCATGCGTCGCTATTCCGCTTCGTCCGAACCGTCGCCGATTTCGAATCAGCCGCGCAACGACTGGCAAACCATCGTCTCGCTGCTGCCGTACCTCGCGACCTACAAGTGGCGCGTGGTGTTCGCGCTCAGCTGCCTGATTGGCGCGAAGGTTGCCAATCTCGGCGTGCCGATCGTGATGAAGCGCATCGTCGACAGTCTTGCTTCCGTGCAGCACCTGACGGCGCTCGGCCGCGCGACGAATGCACCGGCCGTCGTGCTGCTGGGCGGCGTGGGGCTGCTGGTGGTGGCATATGCCGTCGTGCGTCTGTCCACTTCGCTCTTCACCGAGCTGCGCGAAATCCTCTTCTCGAAGGTGACAGAAAGCGCGGTGCGTCAACTGGCGCTGAAAGTGTTCCGGCATCTGCATGCGCTGTCGCTGCGCTTTCATCTGGAGCGGCAGACGGGCGGCATGTCGCGCGATATCGAACGCGGCACGCGCGGCATCACGCAACTGATTTCGTATTCGCTCTACAGCATTCTGCCGACGCTCGTCGAAGTCGGCCTCGTGCTCGGTTTCTTCGTCGTCAAATACGAGGCGTACTACGCGATCGTCACGTTCATCGCGCTGGCTGCGTACATCACGTTCACAGTAAAGGTGACCGAGTGGCGTACGCATTTTCGCCGCACGATGAATGAGCTCGATTCGAACGCGAATTCGCGCGCCATCGATTCCTTGCTGAACTACGAGACGGTCAAGTACTTCAACAACGAAGAGTGGGAAGCGCAGCGTTACGACGAGAACCTGAAGCGCTATCGCGCGGCGGCGATCAAGTCGCAGAACTCGCTGTCGGCGCTGAACTTCGGGCAACAGGCGATCATCGGCACCGGGCTCGTGTTTATTCTCTGGCGTGCGACGCAGGGCGTGATGGCAGGGCGGCTGACGCTCGGCGATCTCGTGCTGATCAACACGTTCATGCTGCAGCTTTATATTCCGCTGAATTTTCTTGGCGTCGTGTATCGCGAGCTGAAGCAGAGCCTTACCGATATGGACCGGATGTTCACGCTGCTCGGCGCGGCGCGCGAAGTGCCCGATGCGGTCAATGCGTTGCCGCTCGTCGTGCGCGGCGCGCAGGTGAGCTTCGAGCATGTGAACTTCGCGTACGAGCCAGCGCGGCAGATCTTGCATGACGTGAGCTTCACGATTGCCGCGGGCACGACGACGGCTGTGGTTGGTCACAGCGGATCGGGCAAATCGACGCTCGCGCGGCTGCTGTTTCGCTTCTACGATCTGGATCGTGCGACGGGTGGCGCGATTCGCATCGACGGGCAGGATATTCGCGATGTGACGCAGGATTCGCTGCGCGCGTCGATCGGTATCGTGCCGCAGGATACGGTGCTGTTCAACGACACGATCTACTACAACATCGCGTATGGCAGGCCCTCGGCGACGCGCGACGAAGTGATCGCGGCGGCGCGCGCGGCGCATATTCACGAGTTCATCGAGAGCTTGCCCAAGGGGTATGACACGCCTGTCGGCGAGCGTGGGTTGAAGCTTTCGGGTGGGGAGAAGCAGCGTGTTGCGATTGCGCGGACCGTGCTGAAGAATCCGCCTGTGCTGCTGTTCGATGAAGCGACTTCCGCGCTTGATTCGCGGTCGGAGCGTGCTATCCAGCACGAACTGGATCAGATTGCTCGCGAGCGGACGACGTTGATTATTGCGCATCGGCTGTCGACGGTCGTGCATGCGGAGCAGATTATCGTGATGGATAAGGGGCGCATTGTCGAGCGTGGCACTTTCGGGGAGCTTATTCTCGTTGGTGGGTTGTTTGCCCAGATGTGGGCCTTGCAGCAGGAGCGTGCTGCGCACGCGGAAGAGGTTTTGGATTTGCCCGGCAATGGGGCAGGGGGTTGAGGGGTTTGTCTGCGACGCTATGGGGCTTGTTGCTTGTTGCTTGTTGCTTGTTGCTTGTCGCTGGCATCCGCGTTTTGTTAGCGTGCTTCAGGCGTTGCCCCTGTGCGGGGCGGCACCTACTTTTCTTTGCCGCCGCAAAGAAAAGTAGGCGAGTTCTCAAGTTTGAAGTGCAACACCCCGCCTCATATAAGGTGTTGCTATGGAAAAACGATACCAACAACTCCAGCCTGAAGAGCGGCTGACGATTGCCAGCCAGCATCTGCAGGGTTCAAGCATACGGGCCATGGCCCGTATGCTTGGGCGCTCACCTGCAAGGGTGAGTCGCGAACTGGCTCGCAACTGCGGGCCTGACCGCTATGCTTCGGTGCCGGCCCAGGCGTTAAGCGTGGCGCGACGTGTGGCTGGCCGGCGCCCCGCCAAGCTCGATCCGCAGGGTGTTACATGGCGCATCGTCCTCACGCTGCTGGACTGGAAATGGTCGCCTCAGCAGATATCAGGTACGCTCAAACGTATGCACCCGAATGATTCGTCCCAGCGGGTCTCGCATGAGACCATCTATACGGCTATCTACGCTCGTCCGTATGGGGAACTGCGTCGCCAGCTCGTCGCCTGTCTGCGCCACCATCGCAGCGATCGCATGCCGCGAAGTCGAGGCACAGACCGGCGCGGTCAGATTCCAGATATGGTCAGCATTCATGTGCGCCCACCCGAGGTGGACGACCGCGTGATGCCGGGCCACTGGGAAGGCGACTTCATCAAGGGTGCAAACAATGCCTCTTCCGTGGGCGTGCTGGTCGAACGCTCCAGCCGCCTTGTGCTGCTTGCCCGCATGGACGATGCGACAGCTGCCTCGGCACTCGCGGGCTTCTCCGCCAAACTGAATTCCATCGCTGCGCCGCTGCGACAGAGCTTCACGTACGACCAGGGCAAGGAAATGGCCTGCCACCAGGAGCTCGCGGCCGCGACCGGTGTGAAGGTCTATTTCTGCGACCCTCACAGCCCCTGGCAGCGTGGCACGTGCGAGAACACCAATGGTCTGCTACGCCAGTATCTGCCCAAGGGCACGGATCTCTCGGTCTACAGCCAGGACGACCTTGATGACATCGCTGACAGCCTCAACAGCCGGCCACGTGCCACACACGCTTTCCACTCGCCGTTCGAAGTCTTCGCCACCATGCTTGCACTTGCTTCTCAACCTGATAATTCCGTTCACTAGGCATTGTGTTGCGCTTCACATTTGAAACCGCCAGGCAAAAGAAAGCGGCTAACACCGCCAGTGCTTGTGTTTGCCTGAGGGCCCCCATAGGGTCTTACGCTTCAACCGGCAACGCGCCAGTCCGCGCCCGTTGCCAACGTCCTCTCTGTACGCCTCACCCGCTCCACGCGCCCGCATTACAGCATGCCGTGCCAGATAGTCCACGGCCGCACAGGTGGCAAACTGTGTGTAGGCCGTTGTACTCCGCACGCCTCACTTCGGGCTAGTAGCGCACGCGTTCCACCCAATAAGAGCGCCGAGCCATACGACGGGACAACCTGCACACAGTTTGCCACCTGGGCGGCACATACCACTCGCTGCCGCTTGCTTGAGTACGGGTATTCGAAGTGGGTGAGGCGTTCATTCGGAGCGCTGGCAACGGACACCGACCAGGGCATTCCCGTGTGAAGTATGGGGACGTTGGGGGCCCGTGGATAGGAATACGTGCTGGCGGTGTGAGCCGCTTTCTTTTGCCTACTTTTCTTTGCGGCGGCAAAGAAAAGTAGGTGCCGCCCCGCACAGGGGCGACGCGTGAAGCACGCTAACAAAACGCGGATGCCAGCGCAAACACAAGCAAACCACCAGCGTCGCAGACAAGAAACCTACACGCTTATCAGCTTATCGAGCGCCTCGAGCTGCGCGGGAGTCCCAACGTTCTCCCACAACCCCGTATAAAGCTCTCCAGTGGCGCGCCTCTGCGCAATCACCTCGCGATAATACGGCGTAAGCGCCCGCCGCGCGCCCGGCGCGAGATCCCGAAACATCCGCGTGTCGTAAAGCCCGATGCTTCCAAACGTACACCGAGGTCCGCCGTCAAGCGCCAACAGCCCATCGCCGCGCAGAACGAAATCCCCCTCAGGATGAAACGAAGGATTCGGCACCATCACAAGATGCATCCCAGGCAAATCAGCGGCAGCAAGACGTGCCCCCGGCCCGCGCAGCGTCGAATAATCAAAATCCGCGTACACATCGCCCGCGACGGCCACGAACACCTCAGGCCTGCCCGAGTCCTCCAGTAACGGCAACGCCTTGGCAATCCCGCCCGCCGTCTCAAGCGCTTCATGCTCCGCGGAATAACGCAACTCGACACCAAACCGCGAGCCATCGCCCAACGCATCCTCGATCTGCGCGCCGAGCCAGGCATGATTGACGACAATCGTCGTGAACCCCGCGCTCGCCAGCCGTTCGATCTGCCATTCAATCAGCGGCTTGCCGCCCACTTTCAGGAGCGGCTTCGGACACGTGTCCGTCAGCGGCCGCATCCGGTCGCCGCGCCCGGCGGCAAAGATCATCGCTTTGTTCAAATTCTTCACCCGTCAGAACGTGTAGCCGACATCGACGGCGCGGCCTTCGAGGTCGTCGAGCAGCCTGGCGAACGGCACGAGCGGCCGGTAACGCTCGCACACCTTCCGTGCATAGCCGATGAAACGCGGCAGATCCGCCATGTAGTGCGGCTTGCTATCGCGATAGTTGATCCGGCAGAACAGGCCCAGCACCTTGATATGCCGTTGCAGCCCCATCCATTCGAGCTGTCGATAGAACTCGCCGAAGTCTTCATCGACGGGCAGTCCCGCCTTTTTCGCACGCTCCCAGTAGTACACGAAGCAGTCCAGCTCGAACTCTTCGTCCCAACCGATGAACGCGTCGCGCAGCAGCGACGCCACGTCATACGTGATCGGGCCGTACACCGCGTCCTGGAAGTCGAGCACGCCGGGATTCGGACTGGCGATCATCAGATTGCGCGGCATGAAATCGCGCAGCATGAACACCTGCGGCTGCGCCCGCGCGCTCGCGATCAGCAGCGCGAACGTGCGATCGAGCACGCCGCGCGCTTTCTCATCCACCTCCTGCCCGAGATGCCGGCCGATGAACCATTCCGGCATCAGCTCCATCTCGCGCTGCAGGAAGGCTTCGTCGAACGGCGGCAGCACGTCGTCGCGCGAGGCGAGCTGCCAGCGGATCAGCGCATCGAGCGCGTCGCGCATCAGTTTTCTGGCATCGGCGGGACTGCTCTGCTTCAGCGTCGACAGATACGACTGCGTGCCGAGATCGGTGACGAGCATGAAGCCCGCATCGAGATCCACTTCGAGCACGCGCGGCACGTGGACCCCCGCGTCGGCCAGCAAACCCGCCACCTGCACGAATTCGCGGCATTTTTCGGGCGGCGGCGCATCGACGGCGATCACCGTCGCGCCGCCGGCGACAAGCTCCGCGCCGCTGCCCGCGAGGCGGAAGTAGCGGCGAAAGCTGGCGTCGGCGGAAGCGGGCTTCAGCGTGGCGAGGTCAAGGCCATAGCGGCCGGCGTGGGTTTGCAGCCAGGCGCCGAGAAGCTCGAGCCGGGCGTCCGCCGTGGAAGAAGCGGATGTAAGGGAAGATACGGGGGGAAGCGTCATGAAAAGCCGGAGACAAAATCGGGGTGGGCAACGTCTTGCCATATAATACCCCACGACTTTTTTGACGCGACTCGCGTCAGTTCTCGCGCATCTCGTCGGATCGCCCGCCTTACCGCTGCATGAATCGTCAAAAGTTGTGCATTCGATGCCCGATTGCACAGGCGGCAACTCGTGACTGATGACCGGGCAAATGAACTGACAGCAGGGCCGATACGCCAAACGATACATGCCGCCTAGACAGCTTTTCCGAACCACTTCCTCCTCTGACGCCCTGCCGCGCAGAAGGCGGCTCGCAGCGGCGCTGGTCGCCGTGCCGGGTCTGCTGCCCGCGCTCTCGCATGCGCAGCTGGCGGGAGAGGCGGCGCAGGCGCAGCCGATAGACGCGCCGTGGGGCCTGCGGCTGGCCCCACAACTCGAAGAACATTCGACACCCAATGGCCAGAGTCCCGCCACGTTCGTGCTGGGCGACTCGACCACGGGCACGGCCGACCAGGACATCGCGGCCAAGGGTGCGGCCGAAGTCCGCCGCAGCAACTCGGCGCTGAAAGCCGACGCGCTTCATTACGATCAGGATACGGACATGGCCGATGCTTACGGCAATGTTCATCTGTCGGGCAACGGGGCCGCATTCTCGGGCCCGGAAGCGCACATGAAGATCGAGTCGAGCGAAGGCTTCATGACCACGCCCAAATATCACTTCAATGTGACGGGCGGTTCGGGCAGTGCGGAGCGCGTCGATCTGCTCGACAACGAGCGCTCGGTGTTCACACGCGGCACCTACACGGCGTGCCAGTGCGCGGAGGATCCGGCCTGGTACATCAAGGGCAGCGAGTTCGATTTCGACACGGGCGCCGACGACGGCGTCGCGCACAACGGCGTGCTGTTCTTCCAGGGCGTCCCTGTGTTCGCGAGCCCGTGGCTGTCGTTCCCGCTGTCGGGCGCGCGGCGCAGCGGCCTGTTGCCGCCGACGGCATCGCTCAGTTCGACCAATGGTTTCGAGCTGTCGCTGCCGTACTACTTCAACATTGCGCCGAATCGCGACCTGACGGTGACGCCGCGCATCCTGTCGAAGCGCGGCGTGCAGTTGCAGGCGAACTTCCGCTATCTGTCGCCGACCTATAGCGGCTCGATCACGGGCGAATATCTGCCCGACGACAAGATCACGCACACGAACCGGTATGCGCTGTATATCCAGCACAACCAGAATTTCGGTTCGGGTTTCGGCGGGTACATCTACTACAACAAGGTCTCGGACAACACCTATCCGGAAGACCTGTCGTCGTCGACGAACCAGTTCCTGAACGGCACGCAGCTGCTGTACCAGCAGGAAGCGGGTCTCACATACAACAACGGGCCGTGGTCCGTGCTCGCGCGCGAGCAGCACTGGCAGACACTTTCGCCGTCCACCGCGCCGTACGGACGTGAGCCGCAGTTGAACGTGAAGTACGCGAAGTACAACGTTGGGGGCTTCGACTTCGGCGCGGAAGCCGACTACTCGCGCTTTCGCATCACGACGGCGGACGCGACGGAAGGCGATCGTGTCGTCTTCAATCCGTACCTCTCGTACTCCGTCGTCGGTCCCGGTTACTTCGTTACGCCGAAGGTGCAATGGCACTTCGCGTCGTATGACCTGAGCAACATCGGCACGGGCGCGCCCGCTAACCAGCCGAAGAACTTCACGGAATCGATACCGACGTTTTCGTTCGATACCGGCCTGATCTTCGACCGCTCGGTGCGCCTGTTCGGGCAGGATTTCATTCAGACGCTGGAACCGCGTCTGTACTACGTCTACACGCCGTATCGCAACCAGAGCTTCGCGCCGTTGTTCGATACGGCTGACTCGGACTTCGGGCTCGCGGAAATCTTCACGCCGAACACGTTCGTCGGTAACGACCGTATCGCCGATGCGAACCGTCTGACGGCCGCCATCACCACGCGTTTCCTGAACCCGGCGACGGGCGACGAGCGCGCGCGCTTCGTGATCGCGCAGCAGTACTATTTCCGCGATCAGCGCGTCACGCTGGATCAGACGCAACAGGCGTCGGAGCAGGCCACTCACTCGGACCTGATTCTCGGCGCATCGCTGAAGCTCGGGGCAGGTTTCGCCTCGGAAACGGCGTTCCAATATAATGCGGACAACAATCAGCTGGTCAAGACCAGTGTCGGCTTCGGGTATAGCCCGGCAGCAGGCAAGGTCATCAACCTCGGCTACCGTTACACGCGCGCCAACACGACGCTGGACAACCAGCCGATCAACCAGCTGCTGATCTCGGGCCAATGGCCGCTGATGCACCGCGTCTTCGGTGTCGGGCGGATCAACTACGACCTGAAAGGACACCGCGCCGTCGACGCGCTTCTCGGCGTGCAATACGACGCGGATTGCTGGACGCTCGGCGTCGGCTTCCAGCGCTACGCAAACGGGGTGAACACGACGGGCAGCCAGACGTCCGGCACGCGGGTGCTCGCGCAGCTGACGTTCAAGGGGCTGTCGAGCGTCGACAACGGGCTGATGTCCGCGTTCCGCGCGAGCGTGGCGGGCTATCAGCCGCCGCCGCCGCCGCCGCCGCCCGAATCGCAGTTCAACAACTACGAATGAGCGGTTATGAGTGACCGATCGATGCCGCGTCGTTCGCAGAACAGACAAGACGGGCCGAGCGTGCCCGACATCACTGGAGTATCTGTGGCAATCATGAAAAAGCTTCGCCTGGCAACGTTCGCGACCGGCTTCGCTGCGGCCGCTTCCATTCTGCTGGCCGCGCCTGCGCACGCGCAGGCGCTGAGCGGCAACGGCAATGCGCAAACGGTCGATACGATCGCGGCCGTGGTCAACAATGGCGTCATCACGCAGCGCGAGCTGGACATGCGGATCGGCCTGATCACGAAGCGGCTGAACCAGCAGCACGCGCCGATTCCGCCTGCGGATCAGTTGCGCCAGCAGGTCCTCAACCAGATGGTGCTGGAGCGCATCCAGCTGCAGAAGGCGCGCGAAGACGGCATCACCGTCGACGACGCCCAGGTGCAACGCACGCTCGAACGTCTCGCGCAGGCCAACAACATGCCGCTCGAAATGTATCGCGCGCGTATCGAGGCGCAAGGCGTGCCCTGGGCGACCTTCATGGGCGACGCCAAGACGGAGCTTATCCTGTCGCGTCTGCGCGAGAAGGAAGTGGACAGCAAGGTCACCGTGTCGGACGCGGAAGTGGCGAACTACATTGCGAGCCAGCGTGGGCCGACGGCCGGTCTCACCAGCGATCTGCGCATGGAGCATATCCTCCTGAAGGCGCCGCTCAACGCGTCGCAGACGGACATCGAAGCGGCGCAGACCAAGGCGAATGGGCTGCTGCAGGAAGCAATGAAGGGCGACAACTTCGAGAAGCTCGCGAAGGCCAATTCACAGGCGGCGGATGCATCGAAAGGTGGCGACTTGGGCTTTCAGTCGCCGTCCAAACTGCCGGCTGAGTTCGTGACGGCAGCGTCGACGCTGCGTCCGGGTCAGGTCAATCCGACGGTGATCCGCACCAATGACGGCTTTGAGATCGTGCGTCTCGTCGATCGCCGCTCGGGCCAGGGCGCGACGTCCGCCGATTCGACCAAGCTCACGCAGACGCACGTGCGCCACATCCTGCTGCGCGTCGGCGACGGCATGTCGGAGCCGCAGGCGCGCCAGAAGCTGCTCGAAATCCGTCAGGAAATCGAAACCGGTCAAGGCGATTTCGACAAGTTTGCGCGCACCTATTCGCAGGACGGCTCGGCGTCGCAAGGCGGCGATCTCGGGTGGATCAGCCCGGGCGAAACGGTACCCGAGTTCGAGCGCGCAATGAATGCGCTGCAGGACAATCAGATCAGCCAGCCGGTGCGAAGCGAATACGGCTATCACCTGATCCAGGTGCTCGGCCGCCGCGAAGCAGAAGGATCGGTCTCGCAACAGATGGACCTCGCGCGCCAGGCCATCGGCCAGCGCAAGGCGGAACAGGCCTACGCCGACTGGCTGCGCGAACTGCGCGACACCGCGTATGTCGATTACAAGGCAACCCCGATCACCGGTACCTCCGCGCAATAACTCTGGAATCGTCATGACCGCTGCCCAGCCCTCGAACGCACCGCTGAACATCGCGATCACCACGGGCGAGCCGGCTGGCGTCGGTCCTGAACTGACGGCACAGGCGCTCGCTGCTGCGAGCGCGCACTGGCCCGGCGCGCATTTCACGGTGCTCGGTGACAGCGGCCTGATGACCGAACGCGCGAAGGCGGTCGGGATCGACTGGGCAGTGCAGCAGGGTCGCAGCATCGTCACGCAGCATCACCCGCTCGCCGCACCCGTGCAGGCCGGCAAGCTCGACGCGAAGAATGGCCCTTATGTGCTGGGCCTGCTCGATGCCGCAATCGACGGCGCGCTCGCAGGCACCTTCGACGCCATCGTCACCGCGCCGCTGCAAAAGAGCACGATCAACGATGCCGGCGTGCCCTTCACCGGCCACACCGAATATCTGGCGGAGCGCACCAACACGCCGCGCGTCGTGATGATGCTGGCGGGCACGGGCGCAAGGCCGCTGCGCGTCGCGCTTGCCACGACGCATCTGCCGCTGAAGGATGTGTCGGCGGCGTTGACGGTCGACGGCATCGTCGACACGCTGCGCATCATCGACCATGATCTGCGGCACCATTTCGGCCTGCCCGCGCCGCGTATTCTCGTCACCGGGCTGAATCCGCATGCGGGCGAAAACGGCTATCTCGGCCGCGAAGAAATCGACGTGATCTCGCCGGCGCTGAAACTGGCGAACGGGCAGGGCATCGATGCGCGCGGCCCGTATCCCGCCGACACGCTGTTCCAGCCGCGCTATCTGAACGAAGCCGATTGCGTGCTCGCGATGTTTCACGATCAGGGCCTGCCCGTTCTGAAATACGCGACGTTCGGCGAAGGCATCAATGTGACGCTCGGCTTGCCGATCATCCGCACGTCTGTCGATCACGGCACGGCGCTCGATCTCGCCGGCACCGGCCGCGCGGATGCGGGCAGCCTGATCGCCGCAATCGACACCGCAGTTTCCATGGCGCGCAACCGTCGCGCCGCATGATTTTTTTGTAGCTTCTATCGATGTCCAACAGTTCAAGCAGACAGCACCAGGGCCACTTTGCGCGCAAGCGCTTCGGACAGAATTTTCTGGTCGACCTGGGCATCATCGATTCGATTGTCGACGTGATCCGTCCGCAACGCGGCGAACGCATGGTCGAAATCGGGCCGGGGCTGGGCGCGCTGACGGAACCGCTGATCGGGCGTCTCGCGACGCCCGAAGCACCGCTGCACGCCGTCGAACTGGATCGCGACCTGATCGGTCGTTTGAAGAAGAAGTTCGGCGAGCTACTCGAATTGCATGAAGGCGACGCGCTCGCGTTCGACTTCGGCTCGCTCGCGGCGGAGGGTGACAAGCCGTCGCTGCGCATCGTCGGCAATTTGCCGTACAACATTTCGAGCCCGCTGCTGTTTCATCTCGCCACCTTCGCGGACCGCGTCATCGATCAGCATTTCATGCTGCAGAACGAAGTGGTCGAGCGGATGGTCGCGGAGCCGGGCACCAAGGCGTTCAGCCGGCTCTCGGTGATGTTGCAGTATCGCTATGTGATCGACAAGCTGCTCGACGTGCCGCCTGAATCGTTTCAGCCGCCGCCCAAAGTCGATTCCGCGATCGTCCGCATGATTCCGTACGCGCCGCACGAACTGCCTACCGTCGATCAAACCACGCTCGGTGAACTCGTCACGGCGGCGTTTTCGCAGCGTCGCAAGATGCTGCGCAATACGCTGTCCGCGTATCGCGATACCGTCGACTTCGAAGCGCTCGGTTTCGATCTGCAACGCCGCGCGGAGGACGTGCCCGTCGCAGAGTATGTGTCCGTCGCACAGGCCGTATCGGCGGCTTCGCCGAAGTAGCCCAGATATCCGTAGCCGCAGCGAGAAAATTCTCAACTACTCGTTGCATTCGCAAAGGCCAGTGTAGACAGCCCGCAACACGCGGGCTTTCTTTTATCTTCCCGTCTCTTCATACAGATTAATCTTACGCTTGCTTGCGTTTGCCCATTTGCGCGCCAGCGACGCCGCACCGCTTTAAGACATTCCACGCACTAAAGCATGCAGGATGGATCAGGAGACGGTATGACGAAGGGGAGCAAGAGACTGAGGTTCTGCGCGTGGGCGGCGCTTTCGCCCGCGTTGACGTGCGCGACGGCGCATGCGCAATCGAGCGTCACCTTGTACGGCATTGTCGACGAAAGCGTCCGGTATATGACGCACGTGAACAAGAACGGTGACTCGAGCGTCGGCCTCGGCAACGGCGGCATGTCCGAGAGCCGCTGGGGCTTGCGCGGCGTCGAGGACCTGGGCGGCGGCTGGTCGACCTTCTTCAAGCTCGAAAACCGTATCTACATCAACAGTGGACAAAGCGATCCGACGCTGCCGTTTTTCAACGAAGCGCAAGTCGGCGTGCAGTCGACGTCGTACGGCAAGCTGATCTTTGGGCGAATGCCGAACGTGCTGATCGAAGGCATCACGATTGGCGGTTATGGCAGCAACCCGTGGATCCCTTACGACTTCAGCTTCCAGCCGGAAGTGACGATGTCGGGCGGCATCTGGACGAGCAATCAGGTGCAGTATCAGGCGCGCGCGCATGACGTGTTGTTGTCGGTCGGATATGCGTTCGGCGGCGTTGCCGGGCACCAGTCGTATGGCTCGCAGTTCGGCGCAGCCGTCGCATACGCGCCCAGTGGCGGTCCAGTGAACATGGGCGGCGCGTACGAAGAGTCGCGCGATTCCGTCAATGGCAGCACGGCGAAGGCCTGGACGTTCGGCGCGTCGTACACATGGAACCAGACGCGCTTTGCACTCGGCTACATCGTCAATCAGAACGACGCGGGGTTCTCGAATTTCGCCAACGGTCCGTTCACGGCGCCCGTGCTTGCTGCGCTCAAGTACACCGACTTTTCACGGCGTCGGATGATCATGGGCGGTATCACCCAGCAGGTGGGCGCTGCCTGGCATTTCGCGGCGAATGTATGGCGGACATTGCAGGACGGCAAGACGCCGGCGCAGGATGGTTCTGCGTGGCAGTATCAGCTCGTTGCCGACTACAGTTTGTCGAAGCGCACGGATGTCTATGTGGAAGGCGATTACTCGTTGTATCGCGGGGATCTGATTGGCGCGCAATTGCAGGGTGTGAATGGTGTCGGACTGGCGCAGAAGGGGACGCAGATTGGGCTGATGGCAGGGCTGCGGCATCTGTTCTAAAGTTTTGCCTATGGGGCGCGCGGCATTTTCTGTTTTTCTGTACATTTACGCCCTCGACATCCCTACACGATACTGGAGTGCACAATGCGCCTTCTCCACACCATGCTTCGAGTCGGCAATCTCGACCGCTCGATCAAGTTCTACACCGAGTTGCTCGGTATGAAAGTGCTGCGTCGCAATGATTATCCTGAGGGCAAGTTTACGCTTGCGTTCGTTGGGTACGAAGACGAGAAAGATGGCACGGTTATCGAGTTGACTCACAATTGGGATACTGAGTCGTACGATCTGGGTGATGCGTTCGGGCACCTGGCGGTTGAGGTGGATGACGCGTATGCCGCGTGCGCCAAGATCAAGGAGCAGGGCGGGACGGTCGTGCGGGAGGCTGGGCCCATGAAGCATGGGACGACGGTTATAGCGTTCGTGACTGACCCTGACGGGTATAAGATCGAGTTTATTCAGCGGAAGTCTTAACGGTTTTTGTTGTCTGCGACGCTTTGGATTTTTGGGGTTTGTCGCTGGCATCCGCGCGATGTTATTGGTTCGCAAGCGTTGCCCCTGTGCGGGGCGGCACCTACTTTTCTTTGCCGCCGCAAAGAAAAGTAGGCAAAAGAAAGCGGCTCACACCGCCAGTTCTTGTGTTTGCCTGAGGGCCCCCACAGGGTCTTACGCTTCACACGGCAATCATGTGACCCACGTTCGTTGCCAGCGCGCTTGCAGTGCGCCTCACCCGCTTCACGCTCCCGCACTACAGCACGCCGCGCCAGACCGTCCACCGCCGCCCAGGTGGCAAACTGTGTGTAGGCCGTAGTGCCTCTCACGCCTCACTCCGGACCGATGGCGCAAGCGCCCCACCCTGTAAGAGCGCCAGGCTACACGACGCGATAACCTACACACAGTTTGCCACCTGGGCGGCACATACCATTCGCTGCCGCTTGCCGTTGCATGGGCGAGTGAAGCGGGTGATGCGATTGTTCGAAGCGTTGGCAACGAGCACGGATCAGGGCACTGCCACGTGAAGGATGGGGACGTTGGGGGCCCGTGGATAAGAACATGGGCTGGCGGTGTGAGCCGCTTTCTTTTGCCTACTTTTCTTTGCGGCGGCAAAGAAAAGTAGGTGCCGCCCCGCACAGGGGCAACGCTAGCGGACCAATAACAAAACGCGGATGCCAGCAGTAAGCCAGGCGAACCATCCAGCGTCGCTGACAACCGAAAGCAGGTGCCGCCCCGCACAGGGGCAACGCTTGAAGCGCGCTAATAAAACGCGGATGCCAGCAGTAAGCCAGGCGAACCATCCAGCGTCGCAGACAAAAACAAAAAAACCAAAAACCAGATCACAGCGTCGGCAACAACTCCGGCGGATGATGCTTCAACGTCTGCCTCGCCTCACGAAATTCCGGAAAAATCGACTCCACCGTCTGCCAGAACTTTGGACTATGGTTCATCTCGCGCAAATGCGCGAGCTCATGCGCGACGACGTAGTCAATAACGGATAAAGGAAAGTGAATCAACCGCCAGTTGAGGCGAATCTTCCCATCGCTAGAGCAGCTACCCCACCGCGTCGCAGCAGAAGAAAGCGCATAAGCCCGATACGACACCCCGAGCTTCTCGGCATACACGACAAGACGTTCACCAAAAATCCGCTTCGCCTCGTTCTGCAGCCACCCCTGCACACGATCCTTGATCTGTTGCGGATCCGCCTGCGCCGGCAGCGGCAACGCGAGCACATTCCGCGCAGCATCGTACGCAAGCAGCCCATTCGCCGTCTCGAGCGTCACACGCACGGTCTGCCCAAGATAAGGCAACTCGGCGCCATCCTTCCAGTCGATCCGCGGCATCACGCGCTGTTCGGTGCGTGTCTGCCACTCAGTGAGTTTGGTAAAAATCCAGCGCTGCTTTTCGGCGATCGCCGTTTCGATATCCGCGAGCGTGACCCACCGCGGCGCGGTGATGGTCAGCCCCGTGCTGTCGATTGCAAACCCGATCGAGCGCCGCGACGAACGCTTCAACCCGTAATGCAACGTACGCGCGCCAAGCGTGACGCTGCGCAGTTTCGAGCCATCGGGAGCAAGGGGAGCAGCGGACTTGGGTTGCGGCGGCGCGGCAGATTTGCCCGGCTCGTCGAAGAGCGGCAGATCGAGTTGCCGGCTATCGAGCGCCGCAGCAGGCTGCGGCTTGAAAGACTTCTGCATCGGACTCACTTCGCGCTGATACGCTGCAACGCGCTCATGAGCGCATCGCAGCGTGGCGCGTCAGATACGGGCGGCGGCGGGCGTGTTCTGCTCGTCGCCATATGCGGCCGGATCGATACGACGCATCTCGGCCTCGATCCACGTTTCAACGCGCGTGTTCACTTCGTCGGGCGTGAGCCCGGTGGTGTCGATCGGTTTACCGATCGACACTGTGACTATACCCGGATATTTCATAAACGAGTTGCGCGGCCACACGCGTCCCGCATTGTGCGCGATGGGCACGACAGCCGCGCCCGTCGCAACCGCGAAGCGCGCGCCCCCCGTCTTGTACTTGCCCTGCCTGCCCGTCGGCGTGCGCGTGCCTTCCGGGAACATGATGACCCACGCGCCTTCGGACATGCGTCGCGCGCCCTGCCGCGTCACCGATGCAAACGCGTTCTTGCCTTCCTTGCGGTCGATGTGAATCATCTTCAGCATGCCGAGCGCCCAGCCGAAGAACGGCACATACAACAGCTCGCGCTTGAACACGTAGCAGAGCGGCCGCGGCATCAACGCGGGAAACGCCAGCGTCTCCCAGGCGGACTGATGTTTCGACAGCAACACGGCGGGGCCGTTCGGCAGGTTGTCCATGCCGCGAATTTCGTAGCGGATGTTGTTCAGCCAGCGCACGACAGCAAGCGTCGTGCGGCACCAGCCGACCGCCATCCAGTAGCGGTTATCGGCGCGCATGAACGGAAACGCGATGAAGCACGCGGTCGCGTAGGGAATCGTGAAGACCGCAAAAAAGATCAGCAGCAACAGCGAGCGGATGAAGCGCATCGGCGTGGTCAGTGAAGTGAGGGCGTGCTATGCACGCATCATTCTTGTTCTTCGGCGAGAAAGTCGAGTGCGAACGCGCGCAGATCGTTATGCACGATTGTGCCTTCGGGCAGGCCGCCTGCCTCGAGTGTCTTCTTGCCCTTGCCCGTCAGCACGAGGTGCGGGATGAAGCCGAGTGCGGCGCCGGCCTGCAGATCGCGCAGCGAATCGCCGACGCAAGGCGTCTCTTCCGGTTCGATCTCGAAGCGCTCCGCGATCATCTTCAGCATGCCGGGTTTCGGCTTGCGGCATTCGCAGTGGTCGTCGGCCGTGTGCGGGCAGAAGAACACGGCGTCGATGCGCCCACCGACGGCAGCCGCCGCGCGATGCATCTTCAGATGCATCGCGTTGAGCGCGTCCATGTCGAACAGTCCGCGGCCGATGCCCGACTGATTCGTCGCAATCGCCACGCGATAGCCGGCCTGATTGAGCCGCGCGATTGCTTCGAGACTGCCGGGCAGCGCGACCCACTCGTCGGGTGATTTGATGAACGCGTCCGAGTCGGCGTTGATTACGCCGTCCCGATCGAGCACTACCAGTTTCTTTGCGGTCCCCATGATGCGTCGCTCAGGCTGCCAGACGCGAAATGTCCGCGACGCAGTTCATCTGTTGATGGAGCGCGCCGAGCAGCGCAAGGCGGTTCGCGCGCAGCGCCGGGTCTTCGGCGTTGACCATCACGTCGTTGAAGAACGTGTCGACGGGTTCGCGCAGCGCGGCGAGTGCCGACAGCGCGCCCGTGTACTGACGTTCGGCCAGTTGCGACTGCACGCGCGGCGCAACCTGTTCGAGCTGCGCATGCAGTGCCTTTTCGGCTGCTTCGACGAGCAGCGTCACCTGCACGCCGCCTGCGTTCGCGCCTTCCGATTTCTTCAGGATGTTCGAGATACGCTTGTTCGCCGCTGCGAGCGATGCCGCTTCCGCGAGCGCCGCGAATTCTCGCACGGCGTCCAGACGCGCGACGATATCGTCGAAGCGCGTCGGGTTCAGCGCGAGCACGGCGTCCACTTCACCCGCCGAATAGCCGCGTTCGCGCAACTGGCCGCGCAGACGGTCGATGCAGAATTCGTAGATCGCTTGCGTCGAATCGGCGACGTTCGGCACGTTCGCGAACTGCGCGTAGGTGACGCGCAGCAGTTCGACGAGGTCGATCGGCAGTTGCTTCTCGACAAGAATACGCAGCACGCCGAGCGCATGACGACGCAGCGCGAACGGGTCTTTTTCGCCCGTCGGTTGCAGGCCGATGCCCCAGATGCCGACCAGCGTTTCGAGCTTGTCCGCGAGCGCGACGATCGTGCCTGTGACCGTCGACGGCAACGCGTCGCCGGAGAAGCGCGGCTGATAATGTTCCGAGCACGCGAGCGCGACTTCTTCCGGCTCGCCGTCGTGGCGCGCGTAATACGTGCCCATCGTGCCTTGCAGCTCGGGGAATTCGCCGACCATGTCGGTCAGCAAGTCAGCCTTCGCGAGATGCGCACCGCGCTTCGCGAGCGCGACGTCTGCGCCGATCATCTGCGCGATCGCGCCCGCCAGTGATTCGACGCGTTCGACGCGTTGCAGCGCCGAACCGAGCTTGTTGTGATACACGACGTTCGCGAGTTGCGGCACGCGGTCCGCGAGCGGCTTCTTCTTGTCGTGCTCGAAGAAGAACTTCGCGTCGGCGAGGCGCGGGCGCACCACACGCTCATTGCCTTCGACGATTTCGGCGGGTGTCTTCGTCTCGATGTTCGACACGATCAGAAAGCGCGAGCGCAGCTTGCCGTTCGCGTCGGTGAGCGCGAAGTATTTCTGGTTGGTCTGCATCGTGAGGATCAGGCATTCCTGCGGCACTTGCAGGAACTCGTCCTCGAACGTGCATGCGTAGACGACGGGCCATTCGACCAGCGACGTCACTTCGTCGAGCAGCGACTCGGGCATCACGACCTCATCGCCGTTCGCCTGCGCGAGCAGATGCGTGCGGATCGTTTCCTTGCGGTCCGAAAAATTCGGCACGACGTGGCCGCGATGCATCAGCGTCTCAGCGTAATGATCCGCATGCTGGATCTGCACGAAACCTTCGGACAGGAAGCGATGGCCGAGCGTGGTGTCGTCGGCATCGATGCCAAACGCGGTGACGGGCACGACTTCCTTGTCATGCAGCACCGTCAGACGATGCACCGGGCGCACGAACTGCACGTTCGAGCCGTCCGGGCGCTGATACGTCATGACCTTCGGAATAGGCAGTTTGGCAAGCGTTTCGTCGAGCGCCGTCTGCAGGCCTTCGGCGAGCGTCGCGCCGGGCGCTGCGTAGCGCAGGAAGAAGGCTTCCGCCTTGCCGTCGTTTGCGCGTTCGAGATCGTTCACCGAGAAATCGGGGAAGCCGAGCGCCGCGAGCTTCTTCGCGAGCGGCGGCGTGGGCTGGCCGTTCGCATCGAGCGCGACGGAAACGGGCAGCACTTTTTCGCGCACGTGTTTTTCCGGCGCGACGCTGCGCACGTTCTTGATGGTGACGGCGAGGCGGCGCGGCGTGGCGTAACGCTCGAACTGCAATTCACCTTCGATCAGATCACGCGCGGCGAGACGTTGCGCGATGCCTTCCGCGAACGCATCGCCCAGGCGCGCGAGCGCTTTGGGCGGCAGTTCCTCGGTCAGCAGTTCGACGAGCAGGGTGGCTTGATGGGATTGCGTCATGTCTTCTTGGTCTCGTCAGTCCTGATCGATCTTGCGTTCGACTTTGAGCGGCGGCACCCACGTGGGCATCGCGGCGTCCTGTTCGTCGGTGGTGAGGCCGGGCACGCCGTGCACGGGATTGCCGAGCATCGGGAAGCCGAGCTTTTCGCGCGAGTCGTAATAAGCCTGCGCGACGAGGCGCGACAGCGCGCGAATGCGGCCGATATACGCCGCGCGCTCCGTCACGGAGATCGCGCCGCGCGCGTCGAGCAGATTGAATGTGTGCGCGGCCTTCAATACGAGTTCGTAAGCGGGCAGTGCGAGCGGCACTTCGATCATCTTCTTCGCTTCGGCTTCGTAGCTATTGAAGAACGTGAACAGCAGATCGGTGTTGGCGTGCTCGAAGTTGTACGTCGACTGTTCGACTTCGTTCTGGTGATACACGTCGCCATACGTGAGGCGGCGCATTTCCGGACCGTTCGGGCCTTGTTCTTCCCACTCGGTCCAGATGAGGTCATAGACGTTCTCGACCTTCTGCAGATACATCGCGAGACGTTCGAGACCGTACGTGATTTCGCCGAGCACCGGCTTGCAATCCAGACCGCCCACCTGCTGGAAGTACGTGAACTGCGTTACTTCCATGCCGTTCAACCACACTTCCCAGCCGAGGCCCCACGCGCCGAGCGTCGGGTTTTCCCAGTCGTCCTCGACGAAGCGCACGTCGTTCTGCTTCAGATCGAAGCCGAGTGCTTCGAGCGAGCCGAGGTACAGGTCGAGGATGTTTTCCGGCGCGGGCTTCAGCACGACCTGGTACTGGTAGTAGTGCTGGAGACGGTTCGGGTTCTCGCCGTAGCGGCCGTCCTTCGGGCGGCGCGACGGCTGGACATACGCTGCCCGCCACGGCTCGGGGCCGACCGCGCGCAGGAACGTGTGGACGTGGGAAGTGCCCGCGCCGACTTCCATGTCGATCGGCTGGAGCAGCGCGCAACCCTGCTTGTCCCAATAGGATTGCAGCGTCAGGATGATTTGCTGAAACGTGAGCATGAAGTGCCTTGAAGGGTGCCTTTCAGGCAGGACGCGGATGCCGTGCGGCCTTGGGGGCGTGCCGGCCGTGCTGGCCGTCCGCTCCATAGCCGGCCGGTTGCGCGGCCCAGTGCTGTGAAACCCTGAATTTTACCGGATTGCCGGAGGCTTGAGACTTTCTGGGGCCTGGTGGTTCGACGAGGGCGCGTTGTGGTGCATTAGCGTGCGTTTTGCGTTGCGCCGCCCGTCGTTCTTGATCTTAGGTGTTGTTGCTGCGGTTTGCGTTGTCGTTCTTTTTCAGGCGGCCCGGACCGAACGCGAAACCAAACGCGAGGAACAGCAGCGAAACGGCAAGCACCGTGTTGTTGCCGCTCGTCACGTACGGCGTGAAGCCCGCTGTGCCTTGAACGGTCGTTTCGATCGACCCTTGCGTGAACGTGGGCAGACGCGCGACGACGTTGCCGTGCGCGTCGATCGCGGCCGTCGCGCCCGTGTTCGTCGCGCGCAGCATCGGGCGGCCCGTTTCGAGCGAGCGCATGCGCGCGATCTGCAGATGTTGATCGAGCGCGATCGTGTTGCCGAACCACGCGAGATTCGTCGAATTGACGAGCACGCCCGCCGGCACGTCGCTCTCGCGCACCGTGCGTGCGATTTCCTCGCCGAAGATGTCTTCGTAGCAGATATCGACGGCGACCGGCTGGTTGTGCACCACGAACGGTTTCTGCACGGGCGCGCCGCGCGCGAAATCGCCGAGCGGAATGTTCATCAGATTCACGAACCAGCGGAAGCCCCACGGTACGAACTCGCCGAATGGCACGAGATGATGCTTGTCGTAGCGATACACGCCCTTCTGGCCCGGCGTGATGCCGAACAGGCTGTTCGTGTAATCGACGACGCGTCCTTCGGGCGTGATCGTGCCGCCGACTGCGCCGAACAGAATCGACGAATGCGTCGAATCCGCGAAATTGCGCACGGCAAGCGCAAACGACTCGGGGATCGCCTGCGCGAGCACGGGAATGGCCGTTTCCGGCGTGACGATCAGATCGGCGGGTTTGGCTGTGATCATCCGCTGATATTCGTCGATGGCCGCTTTCACGCCCGATTCTTCGAACTTCATGTCCTGCTTCACGTTGCCTTGCAGGAGCCGCACGGTCAGCGTCGCGTTGGCGGGCGTCGTCCACGACACGAGCGGCAGCATGAGGCCCGCTGCGATTAGCGCGACGGCGATGACGGCGGGCACCGCCACGCGTGCGGTTCGCGGCGCAGCAGGTGCATTGCCGTTTTTCGTCGCGAGCGAACGCAGCACGGCCTGCGCGATCAGCGCGGCGGCCAACGCCAGCACCCAGCCGACGCCGTACACGCCGACGATCGGCGCGAATCCGGCGAACGGCCCATCGACCTGCGCGTAACCGCTCGCGAGCCACGGAAAGCCGGTGAACACCGTACCGCGCAGCCATTCGCCGATCGCCCACGCGCTCGCGAACGCAAAGGCGCCGTGCCAGGTGGGCGAAAACGGCTGATCGTCGACGAGTTTGCCGTTGCGCGCGTGTCCTGCGCAAAACGACCAGACGCCGGCTGCGAGCGCCGGATAGACGGCGAGATACAGCGAGAACAGCACGAGTGCCGTGCCCGCGAGGGGCGCCGGCATGCCGCCGTAGAAGTGCATGCTCACGTACAGCCACCACACGCCCGACACGTAGTTGCCGAAGCCGAACGCGAAGCCGGTGAGGGCCGCGCTTTTCCAGCCTGTGGTGCGCGTGAGCCACGCGAAGAAGAAAACGAAGATCGCCAGTTCGAGCCAGCCGCCGTGCGGCGTGGGCGCGAAGGATAGCGTGTTGAGCGCGCCGGCGGCTGCGGCGGCGAGGTAATGCCACCACGGCAACGTCCGGGCACGCCCGATGTTTGCATCGGCTGCGTCGGGCGTCACGCCGCGGCGCAGACGGGAAGTGATCGGGTCGGCCATTGTTGCGTGGTCGGCTTCAGGGAAACGGGGGGAATCAGGTTTGCACGTGCTGGACGTCGCGTTCGCGCTGCCCGGCGAGCGGATCGCGGCGCACGAGCAGCATGTGGATCTGGCGCGCGTCGGCGCGCAGCACTTCGAAGATCAGGTCGTCGAGCTTCACTTTCTCGCCGCGATGCGGCACGCGTCCGAAATGGTGCGTGACGAGGCCGCCGATCGTGTCGACTTCCTCGTCGGAGTAGTGCGTGCCGAACTCTTCGTTGAACTGCTCGATTTCGGTCAGCGCGCGCACGCGGTAGCGTCCATCCGGCGATGCGATGATGTTGCCGCTTTCCTCGTCGAAATCGTATTCGTCCTCGATGTCGCCGACGATCTGCTCGAGCACGTCTTCGATGGTGATCAGGCCTGCGACGCCGCCGTATTCGTCGACGACGATCGCGATGTGATTGCGGTTGACGCGGAAGTCGTGCAGCAGCACGTTCAGGCGCTTCGATTCGGGGATGAACACGGCGGGGCGCAGCATGCCGCGCACGTCCGCTTCATCCTGGGCGTAATAGCGCAGCAGATCTTTGGCGAGCAGCACGCCGATCACGTTGTCGCGATTGCCTTCGTACACGGGATAGCGCGAGTGCGCCTTTTCCAGCATGTACGGAATGAATTCGTCGGGGGCGTCCGCGATGTTGATCGCGTCCATTTGCGAGCGGGGGATCATGATGTCGCGCGCGCAGAGCTCGGAAACCTGGAACACGCCTTCGATCATCGACAGCGAATCTGCGTCGATCAGATTGCGTTCGTGCGCGTCTTGCAGGATTTCGAGAAGTTCGCCGCGAGAATCGGGCTCGGGCGAGATGAAGTCGGTCAATCGCTCGAGGAGGGAGCGCTTTTCCTGGGGTTTGTCGCTGGTATGGCGTCGACTGGGATACGAATCGTTCATGGTGGTGCGCCCGGAAAGCTGGGCGCGCTGTTGCAGAGTGTTAAGGATACACCACGTGCGTGGCAGGACCGTGTCCTGGCGCACCGCGCGGTGCAGGGCGGTTTTCCGGGGGATGCCGTCGGTTCCGACGGTTTTCGGCGGAAAACGCTCGCTTTTATCCTAACTGATATCTGGGGGTTGGGGGGCGTGTGGTCAAAATTAGGTTTTTTTTGTCTGCGACGCTATGGGGTTTGGGGCTTGTCGCTGGCATCCGCGTTGTGTCTTTGGTCTGCAAGCGTTGCCCCTGTGCGGGGCGGCACCTACTTTTCTTTGCCGCCGCAAAGAAAAGTAGGCAAAAGAAAGCGGCTCACACCGCCAGTCCTTGTGTTTGCCTGAGGGCCCCCAACCGGTCTTATGCTTCACACGGCAACGTCTCCATTGGCGCTCGTTGCCAACGCTTTAAATAGAAGTCTCACCCGCTTCAGGCACCCGTATGCGGGGCTGGCGGCAGCGAACGGTCTCTGCCGCCCAGGTGGCAAACTGTGTGTAGGTTGTAGTGCCGAAAAGGTCGGCGCTCTTACAAGAGACACCGACCTTGCTTTTCCGTCCGGAGTGATGCGCGTATGGCGCGAAAGCCTGCACACAGTTTGCCACCTGGGCGGCGGCGGACGGTCTGGCGCGGTGTGCTGCGATGCGGGTGCATGAAGCAGGTGAGGCGTACAGAGAGAACGTTGGCAACGAAGGCGAGCCGGTGCGTTGCCGATTGAAGCATAGGACCGGTTGGGGGCCCTCAGGCAAACACAAGGACTGGCGGTGTGAGCCGCTTTCTTTTGCCTACTTTTCTTTGCAGCGGCAAAGAAAAGTAGGTGCCGCCCCGCACAGGGGCAACGCTAGCGAACCAATAACATCACGCGGTGCCAGCGACAAGCCCCATAACCCATAGCGTCGCAGACAAAAAAAACCTACCCCCGACACCTCTCCAACAGCGCCTCGAGCGCCCGATCTGGCATTCCACTTTCCCGCAGCGCCTCAACGGTACGACTCACATAATCGAGCGTCGTCCCATATCGCCCAGACGCACACCCAAGCACGGTTTTCACAATGTCATCAGACAGCTTGCCTGTATAAGACGCGACATCCCGCCGCATCACAAAAGCAAGCGCATCGACGCGCCGCCCATCGGCAAGCACGCAAGGCAGCCACGCCGGACGATACGAACCCATCGCCATTTCACGTCGCCAGAGCGCTTCCAGATGGGGCATCGCGCCCTCAGCGGCAAGCCTGAACGCAATCCCACTGCACGATCCGCCACGGTCCAGCGCAAGCACCAGCCCCGGCTGCTCCGGCGTCCCGCGATTCACCCGCGACCACAAATACAGCCCGCGATGATAGCCATGCACCCGCGACCGCAACGCCTCGACCGTCGGCAGACCGGGATTCCAGATCAGCGAGCCGTAACCGAACAGCCACAAGTCGCTCTTGCGATCCCAGTATCGCAACGAGCAATCGAGCGACGCGCGCAGTTCATCGTCCGTCAACAGCCGCGATTCGCCGAGTGACGGCGGATAGTCGGGGCACGGTTGACGCGGCGTCGGTGATGAAAGAGGTTGGCTCACGGTGATTCGATCGGTTGGCTGACTGGGCGGTCAGAGCCTGCGATCGACAAGGCAGCGATGCCGGCTCACTATTCCTGGCATCGAGCCTTATTCGTACGGGTCGGGGAAGCCGAGCTTGCCGAGCACCTCGGTTTCGATCGCTTCCATTTCTTCGGCTTCGGCCTCGTCTTCGTGGTCGTAGCCTTGCGCGTGCAGCGTGCCGTGGACCAGCAGATGCGCGTAGTGCGCTTCGAGTGGCTTGCCCTGTTCGTTCGCTTCCTTCTCGACGACAGGGCAGCACAAGATCAGATCGCCCGTGACGGGATCGTCTTCCGATTCCGCATAGGCGAACGTCAGCACGTTGGTCGAGTAGTCCTTGCCGCGATACGTGCGGTTCAGCGTGCGGCCTTCGTCGGCATCGACGAAACGCACGGTCAGTTCGGCATCCGCGAAAAGCGCGGCCTTGATCCACGCGGCTACCGTTGCCTTCGGCAACAGCGCCTTGTGTTCGGGCCACGCTTTTCCAGCGGGAAATTGCAGGTTCAGCGACAGTTTCGGGGCGCGGCTCATGCGTCGTTCTTTGTCCGGGTCATGTCCGCGTTACTTCGCTGCTGCGGCGGCGGCTTCGGCGGCGGCCGCTTCTTTCTTCGACGCCGCGTCGTACGCCTCGACGATACGCGCGACGAGCGGATGCCGCACCACGTCCGCGCTCGTGAAGCGCGTGAGCGCGATGCCGCGCACGTCCTCGAGCACACGCTGCGCTTCGATCAGGCCGCTCTTGTGGCCGCGCGGCAAGTCGATCTGCGTCGTGTCGCCCGTCACGACCGCCTTCGAGCCGAAACCGATACGCGTCAGGAACATCTTCATCTGCTCGGGCGTCGTGTTCTGCGCCTCGTCGAGAATGATGAACGCGTGATTCAGCGTGCGGCCGCGCATGTACGCGAGCGGCGCGATTTCGATCATCTGGCGCTCGAACATCTTCGCTGTCTTGTCGAAGCCGAGCAGATCGTAGAGCGCGTCGTACAACGGACGCAGATACGGATCGACCTTCTGCGCGAGATCGCCAGGCAGGAAGCCCAGGCGCTCGCCCGCTTCGACGGCGGGGCGCGTCAGCACGATGCGCTTCACCTGATCGCGCTCGAGCGCATCGACTGCGCACGCGACTGCGAGATACGTCTTGCCCGTACCCGCCGGGCCGACGCCGAAGGTGACGTCGTGCGAGACGATCTGCTTCAGATACTCGCGCTGCGCGGGCGTGCGGCCGCGCAGATCGGCACGGCGCGTATACAGCTTCGGACCGAGTTCTTCCTCGTCCTCGACGCCTTCATGCGCCGGTTCGTCGAACGGATGATCGGGGTCGCCGCGAAAACGCGCGTCGGCTTCCGTCTGGCCGTTGCCGCCCGCGGGTCCGTTGTTGCCCGGATGGCGTGCTTCGACGAGCGCCAGCTGGATGTCGTCGACGGAGATCGGATCGCGCGCGCTGTTGTAGAAGTTTTCGAGCGCATTGAGCGCGATTTTCGCGCCGCGCCCGCGAATGCTGATGCGGTGTCCGCGTCGTTGCAGCGTGACGTCGAGCGCCTGCTCGATCTGCCGCAGGTTTTCATCGAGCGGCCCGCAGAGGTTGGCAAGCCGCGCATTGTCTTCGCGCGGCGCGGTGAATTCCAGATGTTGCTGAGAGGTCTTCAAGGCTTGAGTTCGGTCCTGTCAGTGCGCTACAGCTTAATGAGTGGCGGGCGCGGTGTCGTGAACCATCACGAGTTCGCCGCGCAGCGAATGCGGATACGCATGCACGATCTTCACGTCGATCATCTGGCCGATCAGGCGCGCGTGCGATTCCACCGGCGCCGGGAAATTCACGACGCGGTTGTTCTCGGTGCGACCCGCGAGTTCGTTCGGGTCCTTGCGCGCGGGGCGTTCGACCAGAATGCGCTCGATCTTGCCGACCATCGACTGGCTGATACGCTGCACGTTTTCCTCGATGGTCGCCTGCAGATGCTGCAGACGGCGCAGCTTCACTTCGCGCGGCGTGTCGTCGTGCAGGTTCGCGGCGGGCGTGCCGGGACGCGGGCTGTAGATGAATGAGAAGCTCGTGTCGTAGCTCATGTCGTGCACGAGCTGCATCATCTTGTCGAAGTCTTCTTCCGTCTCGCCGGGGAAGCCGACGATCATGTCCGTCGACAGCGACAGGTCCGGACGGATCGCGCGCAGCTTGCGGATCACCGACTTGTATTCGAGCACGGTGTAGCCGCGTTTCATCGCCATCAGGATGCGGTCGGAGCCGTGCTGCACGGGCAAGTGCAGATGGCTGACGAGCTTGGGCACCTTCGCGTAGGTGTCGATCAGACGCTGCGTGAATTCCTTCGGATGCGACGTCGTGTAGCGAATCCGTTCGATGCCCGGAATCTCCGCGACGTATTCGATCAAGGTCGCGAAGTCGGCGATCTCTGTCGAGCCGGCTGTCATCCCACCGCGATAAGCGTTCACGTTCTGACCGAGCAGCGTGACTTCGCGCACGCCCTGATCGGCGAGACCGGCGATTTCCGTCAGCACGTCGTCGAGCGGACGCGACACTTCCTCGCCGCGCGTGTACGGCACGACGCAGTAGCTGCAGTACTTGCTGCAGCCTTCCATGATCGACACGAAGGCGCTCGGACCGTCGACGCGCGCCGGCGGCAGGTGATCGAACTTCTCGATTTCCGGGAAAGTGATGTCGACCTGCGGACGACCGCTCGCGCGGCGCTGGTCGATCATCTGCGGCAAACGGTGCAGGGTTTGCGGGCCGAACACGAGGTCCACGTACGGTGCACGCGCGACGATCGAAGCGCCTTCCTGGCTCGCCACGCAACCGCCCACGCCGATCAGCAGATTCGGGTTCGCTTCTTTCAGTTCGCGCACGCGGCCGAGATCGGAGAAGACTTTCTCCTGCGCCTTTTCACGCACCGAGCAGGTGTTGAACAGAATGACGTCGGCGTCTTCGGGAGTGTCGGTCTTGACGAGTCCTTCAGCCGCACCGAGTACGTCGACCATCTTGTCGGAGTCGTACTCGTTCATCTGGCAGCCAAAGGTCTTTACATAAACTTTCTTGGTCATCGAGTGTTCGCCGGTCGCAGTAGTTAACCTGGGGGCGTCAATAAAAAGGTGAAGAGACAAAAAAACGCGTGGCGCCGTGGCGCGGAAGATCGGGCCGGGGCGCCCGAAACGCGTTTTTACAGCGTAGTCCAACATTATAGCCCTTTGCTGCGTGGGGCTTTGGCGGCGTGCCGGGGCGGCGTTATACGTCCGTTTCCTTACTGGCGGACGGTTTGCGCGTGCGCGCAGGTGTCTTTCGGGGGCTGCCCTGCGGCGGCAAGCCAAGCTGCGCTTCCAGCTCGCCCGTTACCCTGGTGAAGCGCTCGGCGAGAAAATCGAGCAGCACGCGTACGCGCGGCGCCATGAAGCGGTTGCGGTGATAGAGCGCGTGTAGCGGCGCATCGGGATAACGCCATTCGGGCAGCAGCACGCGCAGGCCGTCGCTTTTCAGATCGGCTTCGACGTCCCACATCGACTTGATCACGATGCCGTAGCCGCGCAGCGCCCATTCGCGGGCGACGGCGCCGTCATTGGTTTCGCGTGCCGATTCGAGCGGAATCGTGTAGGTGACGGTCTCGTCGCCGCGCGTGAAGCGCCATTCGTTGACGGGCCCCGAAGCCGTGCCGAGCACGATGCAGTCGAAGCGCGCCAGATCGAGCGGATCGTTGGGCTCGCCATGCCGCGCGATGTAGTCAGGCGACGCGCACAACACCCGCGGATTCGGCGCGAGCGAGCGGGCGACGAGCGAACTGTCCTGCGGCACGCCGAAGCGGATAGCGAGGTCGATGTCTTCCTGCACCAGATTCTGGAGCGAATCGGACAGCGTCAGCGCGAACGTGACGTCCGGGTAGAGCAGGTTGAACTCATCGAGCCAGTGCATCAGCAGATTGCGCCCGAAATCCGACGTCGCGGAAATGCGCACCTTGCCGCGCACCGCGTTCTGCCCGGCCTGAAGCGCGGCTTCGCCGTCGTCGAGCGCGCGCAGCGCCTGCTGGCAGCAGTTCAGGTAGAGACGGCCTTCGTCGGTGAGACGCAGTTGCCGCGTCGTCCGTTCGAACAGGCGCGCCTTCAGTCCGCCTTCGAGCTTTGCAAGGCGCGCGCTGGCCGCCGCGGGCGTAAGGCCGAGCTTGCGACCCGCCGCCGACAGACTGCCTTGCTGCGCCGCTTCGACGAATAGCCGGATGTCGCCGAGGTTGTCCGTCATTATTCGACACCGTTTGAAAATCCTTCAAATGGTACGCCAATTATCAAATGCCCGGCCTTCACGGACAATCCGATCCTGAAAACGCGACATCCGCGTTTACCCGGAGCCCGCATCATGCATCTCGACCACGCGACGATCGTCACCGCTGACCTTGACGCCACCCGACGGTTTTTCGTCGATGTCGTCGGGCTGGAGGAGGGAACACGGCCGCCGTTCGGCGTCGGCGGTTACTGGCTGTATGCCGACGGCCGCCCGGTGATCCACCTCGTCGATTCGACGTTGCCGGGTCACTCGGGCCGTGTGACGCCGCGCATCGACCATATCGCGTTCCGTCTCGACGACGACACGCAGTGGCAGGCGCTGCTCGCGCGGCTGGAGAAGGCCGGCGTCGCGTATCAAAGCGCCGATGTACCGCTTTCGGGTGAAGTGCAACTGTTCGTCGCGCTGGCGTCGTCCGTCGTCATCGAGTTCGTGACGGCGGCGCGCAATGTCCGGCGCGCGTCTTTCTGAATCGTCGTCTGGAGCTTTCCATGCCCATTCCCTTGCTTGCGCTCGCAATCAGCGCGTTCGCCATCGGCACGACCGAGTTCGTCATCATGGGCTTGCTGCCCGACGTGGCGAGAGATCTTGCCGTTTCGCTCCCTTCTGCCGGTCTGCTCGTCAGCGGCTATGCGCTCGGCGTGGCCGTTGGCGCGCCGCTGCTTGCCGTCGTCACCAGCAAGATGCCGCGCAAGCTCGCGTTGCAACTGCTGATGGGCGTGTTCATCGTCGGCAACGTGTTGTGCGCGATTGCCTCCGACTACTCGGTGCTGATGATCGCGCGCGTCGTGACCTCGTTCGCGCACGGCTCGTTCTTTGGCATCGGCGCGGTGGTGGCCGCGTCGCTGGTGCCGCAGGAAAAGCGTGCAAGCGCGATCGCGCTGATGTTCACCGGCCTCACGCTCGCCAATGTGCTCGGCGTGCCGTTTGGCACGTTCATCGGCCAGATGTTCGGCTGGCGCGTCGCGTTCTGGATCGTTGCTGCGTTCGGCGTGCTGTCGCTGGCGGGCGTGACGGCGCTCGTGCCGAATCGTCATGACACGGGGCCGGCCGGTCTCGGCCACGAAGTGCGCGTGCTGAAGGACCCGCAAGTGTGGATCGCGCTGATGATGACGGTGCTCGGCTTTGGTGGCGTGTTCGTCGTGTTCACCTACATCGCGCCGATTCTCGAGCAGGTGAGCGGCTTCACGCCGCACGGCGTCACGCTGATTCTGGTGCTGTTCGGTGTCGGGCTCACGGTCGGCAATACGATTGGCGGCAAGCTCGCGGACCGGTCGCTGATGCCGTCGCTGATGGGAATTCTGATTGCGCTGGCCGTAGTGATGGCCGTGTTCGCGCACACCAGCCATTCGCAGATTGCGGCAGCCGTCACGGTGTTTATCTGGGGTATTGCGGCGTTCGCGACCGTGCCGCCGTTGCAGATGCGCGTCGTCGAAAAGGCGAAGGCAGCGCCGAATCTCGCGTCGACGCTCAACATCGGGGCGTTCAACGTGGGCAATGCAGGTGGCGCGTGGCTCGGCGGGCTGGCGATCAGCCACGGCTATGGGCTCGACGCGTTGCCGTATGTGGCCGCTCTCGTTGCGCTGGCCGCGCTGGCGCTGACATGGATTGCGGCGCGGATGGACGCGCCCGCCGCTGTCGTCGCGCGGGACGTGCGCGAGCGGGTTTGAGTGGTTCGAACTGGCCGCGCGCTGGAGTATGTCGATGCCCACGCAGCAATGCGTGGGCATTTTTTCGTCCGATGGTTTTGCAGCCGGCGCGCCGAACCACGCGCGACGCTGCGTGCTGAACGCATCGCACGCCAGCGCATAAGGGTCCTCTGCGATCGTGATAACAGTGTGAAGATAACTTCGTTGGGCGCGCGAAAACCGGGTGCTAGGCTTGCCTCCATTCGTGCTTGCTCCGCATCGTTGCGGGGCTTCTGGAGGTCATCATGCAGTCACCGCTTGCGCTCGTGCGCGACCGCGCGTCCGAAGGTCACGACGCAGCCCACGCCCACGACGATACGCGTTCCTCGGATTTCGACGCACTCGAACATCGTGTCGGCGTGAACCTCGCGCGGCTGCGCGCGGAGCGTCAGTTGTCGCTCGATGCGTTGGCCCGTGCGTCGGGCGTGTCGCGCGCGATGCTCGCGCAGATCGAGTCGGCGCGCAGCGTGCCGTCGATCAAGGTGCTGTGCAAGGTTGCGGCGGCGCTGAAGGTGTCGGTTGCGGCGTTCCTGCGCCAGCACGCCGTGAACGGCTTCGAGCATTTGCCTGCGGATCGCTCGGCGCGCGTGGTCACGTCGAATGGCCGGTACTGGACGCGTGCGCTGCACCCCGATGCCGAGCCGTCGACCGCCGAGTTTCACGAGCTGCGCATCGCGCCGTTGCATACCGAGCCTGGCACGCGGCGCGCGCCGGGGACGACGGTGAATCTCGTCGTCAGCGTCGGCACGCTCGAAGTCAGCGTGCATGATCGCCGCCAGTTGCTGGCGACGGGAGATTCGATCGTTTTCGACGCCGATCAGCCGCACAGCCTGCGCAATCCCGGAGACACGGAAGCACGCGCGTTTCGCGTGACCGTGAATGCGGAAACGCCGCCGCGCTGGGATGTGCCACAAGAAACGCCGCACGAAGTGCCGCTTGCGCATGCGCATTCCGAAGTCTGAAACATGAGGTACGCGCGGGCTGCACGCCACGCGCGGTTGTTGTATGCTCTGCGAGCCGGATCGATCCGGTAATCAGTACGTCTTCAGGGCGGGGCGAAATTCCCCACCGGCGGTATGCAGGCGGCGCTTCATGAAGCGCGAGTCTGCGAGCCCGCGAGCGCCTGCGTTGTGGTTTGAGTTGCAGGGTCAGCAGATCTGGTGAGAGGCCAGAGCCGACGGTTAGAGTCCGGATGGAAGAAGATGTGCAGATAGTCATCTGAGTCTCCTGTCGACCGGGTTGGCGCATGTGTGCGCTTTGGTTCGGTCCCATGCGGAATGGCCGCTGCCGTGCTGCTCGTTGCGAGCGGCGCGCGAATGCGTTGTCGATCTGTTGCATGGCAGCCGCTTGCGGCTCACGGGACGCGTTTGTCTGTTTGCAATGCCCTGAAACGTTTTTCGCCCACACTTTTGCGAGGAGCGTTTCACATGTCCGTAGTATCTGCATCTGCTGCATTCGTTTGGCCGGCGCCGTCTGTCGTTGCTGAGGACGCATCCGCCGATCTTCCCCTGCTTGCCACCGAAGCCATTCCGCCGCGCATCGCCGCCGCGCTCGACGCATTGCGCGAGGGCCGTGCCGTCGTCCTTCAGGACGATCACGATCGAGAGAACGAGGCCGATCTCATCATGTCGGCGGAGCGCATGAGCGTCGAGATGATGGCGCTGTTTATCCGCGAGTGCAGTGGCATCGTGTGTCTGTGCCTGACCGACGACAGGGTGCGCGCGCTCGAATTGCCGCCGATGACGGCTCATAACGAGAGTCGCAACACGACGGCGTTCACGGTATCGATCGAAGCGCGCGAAGGTGTGTCGACGGGGGTGTCTGCCGCTGACCGGCTTACGACGATTCGTGCCGCGATTGCCGATGGCGCGAAGCCTGCGGATATTGTGCGTCCGGGTCACGTGTATCCGCTGCGCGCGATGCCGGGTGGCGTGCTGGCGCGACGCGGGCATACGGAAGGGACTGTCGATCTCGTGACGTTGGCGGGGCTGAAGCCCGCTGGGGTTTTGTGCGAGTTGATGAATGCCGATGGCACGATGATGCGAGGGGCTGATGTCGAGCGTTTCGCCGCTCGGCACGATATGCCTATGCTGACTATCGCGGAGCTTGTTGAGTTTCGGCGCGCTATGGTCTTTGCGCGGGAGGCATGTTTAGAGGTTTGATGTTTTTTTGATGTCTGCGACGCTGGGGTGGTTTGCTTTGTGTTTGCGCTGGCATCCGCGTTATGCCTTGGTGCTTCAAGCGTTGCCCCTGTGCGGGGCGGCACCTACTTTTCTTTGCCGCCGCAAAGAAAAGTAGGCAAAAGAAAGCGGCTCACACCGCCAGTTTTAGTATTTGCCTGAGGGCCCCCAAAGGGTCTTACGCTTCACACGGCAACCACGTTACCCACGTCCGTTGCCAGCGCTCTTGCCGTGCGCCTCACCCGCTTCACGCTCCCGCATTCCAGCATGCCGCGCCAGCTTTTCCACCGCCGCCTAGGTGGCAAACTATGTGTAGGCCCGAGTACTCCACACGCCTCACTTCGGACCGATAGCGCATGCGTTCCACACGGTAAGGGCGCCACCCTATACGACGCGACAACCTACACACAGTTTGCCACCTGGGCGGCGCAAACCATTCGCTGCCGCTGGCCCAAGTGCGGGCATTTGAAGTGGGTGAGGCGCTCATTCGAAGCGTTGGCAGCGCACGCGAACAGAAATGCTGCTGTGTGAAGCATGGGGACGTTGGGGGCCCGTGGATAGGAACACGTGCTGGCGGTGTGAGCCGCTTTCTTTTGCCTACTTTTCTTTGCGGCGGCAAAGAAAAGTAGGTGCCGCCCCGCACAGGGGCGACGCCTGAAGCACGCTAACAAAACGCGGATGCCAGCGCCAAGGCCAAGAAAACAAGCAGCTTGCGCAGCAAAAATCGCATCGCGGATGCCAGCGAAAACACAGGCAAACCACCCAGACGTCGCAGACAACAAAACCGCCGCTACGACTGCACGCCTCCAAACTCCCCCCGCAAACCCGCCTGAACAATTGAAGGCAACTCCTCCATATGCTGCATGATCCGCGTGATCCCCATATTCCGCAGCACATCGGCATAGCCATCAGGAATATGACTAGCCCCAACAAACGCAATCGTCATCATCCCAGCCGCGCGCGCCGCATTCAGCCCAGCGACGCTGTCTTCAACCACAATGCACCGCGACGGCTCGACGCCTAACTGCTCCGCAGCAAACAGATACACATCGGGATAAGGCTTCGGCCGCGCGACCTGCTCAGCGCTAAACACCCGCGGTCCAAAAATTTCCGCCAACCCGGCGCGCCGCACGGACGCGCTCACACGCGTCATCCGGCTGTTCGACACGACAGCAGCAGGCAACGACACGCGCAACAACGCATCACGCACGCCACTGATGGCGGACAACGACGATGCAAGCTCCGCTTCGACATTGGCCTCGACCGTCTGCAAAAAGTCAGCGGGCAACTCGATATCGAATGCCGCTTCAACGCTCTCCAGGAACCGCGAAGTCTGCTGACCAAATGCGGTCTTGCAGATTTCGTGGAAATCGAGCGCGGGAAAAGTGGCGGCGAGCGTGTCGTGCATCACGCGGTCGGCGATGACTTCGCTGTCGACGAGCACGCCGTCGCAGTCGCAAATGAGATGATCGATCATGCGGAAAATGGAACGAAAGCGCAGCCCGCTAGAGCAAGACGCAAGCACCGCAGCGGGCTGAAAGCGACATGATACGTGCATTGCGGCCCGGCGCGCCGGATGGGTCGCGTGAGACGCCACGCACGGACGTGCGGCAACTCAAGGCGTGTCGGCCCACGCCTTCGCTGCGCGAATCGCGCGCTGCCAGCCGTCGAGACAGGCCTTCGCCTGATCGGCCGGCATCGACGGAGAAAAGCGGTGTTCCAGCTTCCACTGGCTCTGCAATTCGTCGATGTCCTTCCAGTAGCCCGTCGCGAGCCCCGCGAGATACGCGGCCCCGAGCGCCGTCGTTTCACTGACCTGCGGACGTACGGCATCCACGCCAAGTATGTCGGCCTGAAACTGCATCAACAGATTATTCGCGCATGCGCCGCCATCCACACGCAGTTCGTCGATATGAATGCCCGAGTCGGCTTCCATCGCCTTGAGCACGTCGACGGATTGGTACGCGATCGAATCGAGCGCCGCGCGCGCAATGTGCGCGGACGTCGTGCCACGCGTGACGCCGAACAGCGTGCCGCGAGCGCGCGCATTCCAGTGCGGCGCGCCGAGCCCGGCGAATGCGGGCACGAGATACACGCCGTCGCAATGTTCGACGCCGCGCGCGAGCGCCTCAATTTCCGACGCGCTGCGGATGATGCCGAGACCATCGCGCAACCACTGCACGACAGCACCCGCAATGAAGATGCTGCCTTCGAGCGCATAGTTGACCTGATCGCCGATCTGCCAGGCAATCGTCGTCACGAGATTGTTCTTCGACTCGATCGGCTTCGTGCCCGTGTTCATCACGAGAAAGCAGCCGGTGCCGTAGGTGTTCTTCACCATGCCCGAGCGCGTGCACATCTGGCCGAACAGCGCGGCGTGCTGGTCGCCCGCGATGCCCGCAAGCGGAATCTTCGACGCGAACACGGTCGTCTTGGTCGGCCCATACACTTCCGACGACGGACGCACTTCCGGCAGCATGCTGCGCGGAATGTCGAGCGCGTCGAGCAGTTCGTCGTCCCATTGCAGCGTGTGAATGTTGAAGAGCATCGTGCGCGACGCGTTGGTCACGTCGGTGATGTGCAACTCGTGCTTGGTGAAATTCCACACCAGCCAGCTGTCGACCGTGCCGAACGCGAGCTTGCCTTGTCGCGCCTTTTCCCGCGCGCCGTCGACGTTGTCCAGAATCCAGCGGATCTTGGTTGCGGAGAAGTACGAATCGATCGGCAAGCCGGTCTTCGCGCGGAATGTCTGTTCGAGACCTTGCGCTTTCAGCTGGTCGCAGAAGTCGGCTGTGCGCCGGTCCTGCCAGACGATTGCGTTGTAGATCGGATGGCCCGTTTCGCGATCCCAGACGATCGTCGTCTCGCGCTGGTTCGTGATACCGATCGCGGCAATCGACGTGCCGTTCAGGCCAGCATGCGTGACGGCTTCGGCTGCGACGCCCGCCTGCGTCGCCCAGATTTCCTGCGGATCGTGCTCGACCCAGCCCGGATGCGGATAGATCTGATGAAACTCCTTCTGCGCGACCGAGACGACATTGCCCTTGCGATCGAACAGCATCGCGCGCGAACTCGTGGTGCCCTGGTCTAGCGCCAGGATGTACTGATCCTGCATCGTCTCTTCTCCATGCGTTTTTTTGTCGGACCGGCGCGGCGGCGCGCTCAGGTCACGCGAAATAAAGTGCCTGCGCGGATTGTTGCACGCGTGGCGGCGCGGCGGAATCGCCGCGCGTTGCCGCATGCCCGCGTGCGCGCGGCTGTCAGGCGTGCTGCTTCGTGGTCGCGCGGGCGAACCACGCGTCGATGTCGCGCGTGACGCTTTCGAGCGTGCCGGGCTCGACATGCAGGCCGAGTTTCGAACGGCGCCACAGCACGTCGCGCGCCGTCGTCGCCCATTCGGTTTCGCGCAGATAGCGCAGTTCCGCTTCATACAGCCCGGGCGCGAACTGCTGACCCAGGTCGGCGAGCGAGCGTGCCGCGCCGATCACACGTTCGGCACGTGTGCCATAAGCCCGCGCATAGCGGCGCGCGAGCGCGGCCGGCAGCCATGCATGCTGCTGCGCGAATTGCGACGCGAAGCGCTCGAAGTCCGCATGTGCGATATCGCCGCCCGGCAACGGCGCGCCCGCCGTCCAGGTCGGCTTGTCGTGCTGCAACACGCGCGCGAGATCGTCGACGGCCTCTTCCGCGAGCTTGCGAAACGTCGTGATCTTGCCGCCGAACACCGACAGCAACGGTGCTTCGCCCGTCGGCGCGTCGAGTTCGAGTTTGTAGTCACGCGTGACGGCGGACGGATTGTCCGCGTTCTCGTCCTCCAGCAGCGGGCGCACGCCGGAGTACGTCCAGTAAACATCGCGCGGCGCGATGTGCTGCTTGAAGTAACGGTTGATCGAGTCGCACAGGTACTGTGTTTCAGACGGCTCGATCGCGACTTTCGACGGATCGCCGTTGTATTCGAGGTCCGTCGTGCCGATCAGCGTGAAGTCGCGCTCGTACGGGATCGCGAAAATGATGCGTTTGTCCGGGTTCTGGAAGATGTACGCGTGATCGTGCTCGAACAGGCGGCGCGTGACGATGTGGCTGCCTTTCACGAGGCGCACGCTGTAGTTCGCTTCACGCGCGAGCGGGCCGCGCAGCAGTTCGCCAACCCACGGGCCGGCGGCGTTCGCGATCGAACGCGCGCGCACTGTCAAAGTGGAGCCGTCCGCGCGCAGCAGTTGCGCATGCCATTCGCCATTCGCGCGCGTCGCGGCGGTGAGCTTCGTGCGCGTCAGAATGGTCGCGCCACGCTCTTGCGCGTCGAGCGCGTTCAGGACGACCAGACGCGCGTCGTCGACCCAGCCGTCCGAATAGACGAAGCCGCGTTTGATCGAGTCGATCAGCGGCTTGCCCGCCGGATGCTTGCGCATGTCGATACCGCGCGAGCCGGGCAGCAGTTCGCGGCGGGCGAGGTGATCGTAGAGAAAGAGCCCGGCACGGATCAGCCAGGCGGGCCGCAGATCGGGCATATGCGGCATCACGAAGCGCAGCGGCCACATGATGTGCGGCGCGGCGCGCAACAGCGTCTCGCGTTCCTGCAGCGCCTTGCGCACGAGCCCAAACTCGCGGTATTCCAGATAGCGCAGGCCGCCGTGAATCAGCTTGGTGCTGGCCGACGACGTATGCGCAGCCAGATCGTCCTGTTCGCACAGCAGCACGGACAGGCCACGGCCCGCTGCGTCGCGCGCGATGCCCGCGCCGTTGATCCCGCCGCCGACGACGAGCAGGTCGTAAATGGAGTCTTGCGTCACCCGGAATGCCCCTGACGGAGGAAATAGTAGGGTTGATGTAAAGTCGTAATGTTCGTTTTCGAAACTTTAATGAACATATTCGAAAAAGTAAAGTTCGACTTGCCTTGGATTGGTGCGCGATTCTGCGCGCCGGTGGCACGTTTTCCGCGCGCAGACGATACTTCCAGCAACGAGCCGGATGGCGGCGATACGAGGTGAATTTCATGCGTGGACTCTGGAAGACGGGCGCGGCGGCGCTGTCGATCGCGGTCGTGCTGGCGGGATGCGTCAGCACGCCGAGCCTGAACGGAACGCTGGGCGCGCCGTCGTTCGCGGATCTGCAGGCGATGTGCGGGAGCCAGCCGGCCGACTACGGCAGCGACGCGCAATCGGTCTACGTGACGCTGTTCGACGCCTATGTGGCTAACCGGCGCGGCGGGTTGTCGAAGGCGGACTACTGCGCGTTCCAGACGGCGCTGGCGCAGCGCTACGCGGCGCAGGGCGCGAGCACGGACCCGCAGGCGCGCCGTCAGTGGGTAGAGTTCTTCAATGCGCAGCGCGTGAAGGCGCTGAGCTGGCGCGCAGCCGTCGATCCGACGCTGCGCAGCGGCTGAGGCGCGCGGGCGCGTCGTCGTTTAACGATGGGCGGCCCAAGCCTGAAAACATAAAGACGGCCAGGCGGGCAAGCCGCGTGACCGTCCAGGCGTCCGTATGCTCGCGTGTCCATTGCGAACACGCCGACGGCCGCAGTGATATGACTGGCAAGCGCGTTAGATTCGCTCGATTGCCGTCAGGAAAAGCGCTTGATCGCGCGAAGAGCCGTATCGCCCGATTCCGTGATGCGCCATTGTTGCAAGCCCGACGCGAGTCTTTCGAGCTCTACGAGCTGCCGTTCGAGCAGTGCGTCGAGTTCTTCGCGTTCCATATCGACCTGGTTAGGGGCGTCCTTGACGAGCAACAACGTGGCGAATTCATGCGGACTCAGCATCGTTTCTCTCCATGTCAAGCGTAGTCGGGTGGCCTTTGCGCCTTGCCGACGGCCCTGCCGGCAGACGGAGGATCCCGCGGGCGGCGAACCCGTGGATCAGGCCTGAAGTTGTGCTTGCTTCACCCCATGTCCAGTGCATTCCGCTCGGTCCAGGGACGTTTAAGGACGTTGGGGAACTGGAGTGTAGTCAATGGCGGCCGGAAGTCCAAATCGGCCCCCGTAAATTTTCCCGTTGACAGCACCGCCTGTGAGAGGCGGTCTACTGGCCACGGCAAATCCTTGATTTCACTGGAGGTTTTGCGTGCGGTGCAGCATGGCGGAAACGGACTTGCGACACCGCCGGCCTGCCTCAGGCAAAGCGGCGAGGCCGCAGCCGACGGTCACTCGGCAATATAGACCTGGGTGCCCGCGTTAGTGAGCGTTTCCGTCATGTCGGGCGGCGGCGGGGCGTCGGTGAAGAGGGAGTCGATCTGGTTCAGATGGCCTTGGCGCACGAGCGCCGGGCGGCCGAATTTCGAATGGTCGGCGGCGAGGAAGACGGTGCGCGAATGTTCGATGATCGCCTCCGCGACGCGCACCTCGCGTGTGTCGAAATCGCGCAGCGTGCCGTCCGTTTCGATGCTCGACGTGCCGATGATCGCGAAGTCGACCTTGAACTGGCGAATGAAGTCGATAGTCAGTTCGCCGACGATACCCTTGTCCCACGGACGCACGATCCCGCCCGTCACCAGCACCTCGCAATCCGGGTAGCCGCTCATCATGCTCGCGACGTTCAGGTTATTCGTGATCACGCGCAGCCCGCGGTGCCGGTTCAGCGCGCGCGCGACTTCTTCCGTCGTCGTGCCGAGATTGATGAAGAGGGACGCCTGATCGGGAATATGCGTGGCGACCAGCGCCGCGATGCGCCGCTTCTCGTCATGAAACATGCGCTGCCGCGCGCTGTACGAGACGTTCTCCGAACTGGTTGGCAGACTCGCACCGCCGTGATAGCGGCGCAGCAGATTCATGTCGGCGAGCCAGTTGACGTCGCGGCGAATCGTCTGCGGCGTCACGTCGAAATGCGCAGCCAGATCGTCGACCGTCACGAAGCCGTCGCGTTGCACCCACTCCAGCAGTTCCTGTTGACGTGCGTTAAGCGTGAGGCGGGGGTCTCGTGTCATGATGTTTTTGTGAGCGCCGCACCTGAAGCGGGCGAAGGTTGGCTTGGCCGTATTGTAAGACCTTCGTTGTGTTCGTCGTCGTTGGTTTGTGTTCGGATTTTTTCGATCGCCTGAACGCCGGTCGAAAGGAAGCGTAAGGCGACTGTGCGATGCCGCTTTGTCTTGCGGTTTCGCGCTCGCCAAGGTGTTCGAATCATCCGGCAGACAGTCTTTTGTGCATTCGCACGATCAATCAAGGTTTGGGCGGAACTGCGTCGATCCGGCATGGTCTCTGCTGTGTTGTCTGCGAATTTGCAGAGCAGCGTCTAAGATGAAGATAAAAATTCAATGTTGCAAGGCACTGTAGGCGTCGAGGGCGGCGGTCGAACCGGGATAGGCGCGGTTCAGCCCGCGCACGAGGCGCTACGGTTTTCGGAGTGAACTTTTATGCACAACGAGGCTGTTCACGTGATGCCCTGGCGCATCGAAGACATCGATCTCAATCGTATCGACCGTCAACGCGCGGTCGCCAATGAAGACCTGTTGTTGCTGCTGTGCGCCGCCTCGTTTATCGAAAGCGGTACGGATCTTTACACGAGCAATCTGAGCAGGTTCTTCAATGGCGATCCCGAGGTGTCGGCGTGGCTCAACAACGAGTGGGAGCCCGAAGAGATGCAGCACGGCCGCGCGCTGAAGGCGTACATCGCGCATGTCTGGCCTGAGTTCGATTGGGACACGGCGTTCCGCAACTTCTTCGAGGAGTATTCGAAGACCTGCAACATGGAAGACTTCGAGAAGACGCGCGCGCTGGAGATGGTCGCGCGCTGCGTCGTCGAGACGGGAACGGCTACGCTGTATCGGGCGATCGGCGTGTGTTCGGACGAGCCCGTGCTGAAGGAAATCACCGACAACATCCGCACCGACGAAGTCCGTCACTACAAGCACTTTTTCAAGTACTTCAAGAAGTACAACAAAATCGAGGGCAATGGCCGGCTCGCCGTGCTCGGCGCGTTGATGCGGCGCGTGATGGAGATCAAGAACGAAGACTCGGAGATCGCACTGCGTCACGTGTTCGCGATCCGCTATCCCGAGCGCGTCAACGATCCCGTGTATAACCGCGACAAGGCAGCGCGCGTGAACAAGCTCGTGCGGCATAACCTGTCGGCCGATATGTGTGTGAAGATGCTGCTCAAGCCGCTCGATTTGCCGGCGAAAATTCAGCCAGGCGTCCATTACCCGCTCGCGAAGATCACGCAGCACGTCTTTTTCCGCTGAGCGTCGCGGCGCGCGGTTACGGCGTAGAAAGCCTGGACCGCTGACGCATGAATGGCCCGCTCTTCAGGCGGGCCATTTTCATTTGCGCCGGATGCCGCGCGCGCGCGTACCTACGACGGAGGAATCACTCATGACCGCATCCGCGGAGCAAAACCGCGCACTTGATCAACAGATTTTCGACGAATGGCCTGCTGAATTACGCGCGTTATTCGATGGCTCGGCGCTCGCATCGAAGGTGGGTTTTACGGCATCGCTGTTGACCGTCGACGAAAGCGGTGCGCATTTGCGTACGTCGCTGCTCGGCATCGGAGAACTCTATGCGCCTGACTCGCGCACGCTATGCGTCGCGCTGTGGCCGCAGTCGCGCGCCGCGCAGGCGATCGCGCGCAGCGGACGTGCCGCGCTGACGTTCGTATTCGATGAGGCGTTCTACCAGATTCAACTCGCGCTCGCGCCGTTGAGCGCGGATGCTGCGGGCCTGGCGTGCTTCGCGGGATCGATCGAATCCGGCGAAGCGCATCGCGTGCGCTATGCGCGCCTGACGGCGGGCATCACGTTCGACCTGGAAGAGGGGAGAGATGCGGTGCTCGAGCGCTGGACGCAGCAGATCGAGTACCTGAAGAAAGCCGCCGGCGGCGCGGCGGCTGGGAGGTAGTAGTCGGACAGGCGTGAGACGCCCGCAATGGGAATGCGGAGCGTCTCTGCGTTGCCTCAGTTACCGCGCTGACCGCCGCGCGGCGCGCCGGAGCGCGGCTTGCCGCCGCCACCGAGCAATGCACCCGGATTGCTGCCGTGCGGCTTGCGCGGTGCGTGCGGAGCACGCGCGTTGCCTTCATGCGCGACAGCGCGCGGCTTCTCCTGATGGCGTGCGCCATCGGTGCGCGCCTGCGCGGGCTTCGAACCTTGCGGCTTGGCTTGCTGCTTCGGCTTGTCGCCCGAAGCGCGTTGGCCGCCGCGCGCCGCGCCATTGTTCGCGTTGGCCGAGCCTTCGCGCGTTTGCTGCCCCTGAGCTTGCCGTTGACCTTGACCTTGGCCCTGGCGCGGTTGACGGCCGCCACCGCCGCCGCCCTGGCCGCGGCGCAGGATCGGCTCGGGCCGCGCATTCGGATCCGGCTCGAAGCCCGCGATCACTTCCTGCGGCACGGCGCGCTTGATCAGCTTCTCGATGTCCTTCAGCAACTGAAGCTCATCGACGCACACCAGCGATACCGCCTCGCCCGTCGCGCCGGCGCGGCCCGTTCGGCCGATACGGTGCACGTAGTCTTCCGGCACGTTCGGCAGATCGAAGTTGACCACGTGCGGCAACTGATCGATATCGATGCCGCGCGCGGCGATGTCGGTGGCGACGAGCACCTGCAGCGTGTTGTTCTTGAACTCGGCCAGCGCGCGCGTGCGGGCCGACTGGCTCTTGTTGCCGTGAATCGCGAGCGCGCTGATGCCGTCCTTCGTCAGCTGTTCGGCCAGACGGTTCGCGCCATGCTTCGTGCGCGTGAACACGAGCACCTGAAACCAGTTGTGCTGCTTGATCAGATGCGTGAGCATCTCGCGCTTGCGATCGCGGTCGACAGGGTGAATCTTCTGCGCGACCGTTTCGGCCGTCGTGTTGCGGCGTGCGACTTCGATCAGTGCGGGCGAATCGAGCAGGTTGTCGGCGAGCGCCTTGATTTCGTCCGAGAAGGTGGCCGAGAACAGCAGGTTCTGGCGCTTCGGCGGCAGCTTGGCGAGCACGCGCTTGATGTCGTGGATGAAGCCCATGTCGAGCATGCGGTCGGCTTCGTCGAGCACGAGAATCTCGAGATGCGACAGGTCGATGGTCTTCTGCTGCATGTGATCGAGCAGACGCCCAGGCGTCGCAACGACGATATCGACGCCGCGCCGCAACGCGTCGATTTGCGGGTTGATGCCGACGCCGCCGAACATCACGGTCGACTTAAGCTTCAGATACTTGCCGTACGCGCGCACGCTTTCCTCGACCTGCGCGGCGAGTTCGCGGGTCGGCGTAAGGATCAGCGCGCGAATGACGCGCTTGCCGCCCGGCGCGGGCGGCATGGTGAGAAGACGTTGCAGGATGGGCAGCGTGAAGCCGGCCGTCTTGCCCGTGCCCGTCTGGGCACCGGCCAACAGATCGCCGCCGTTGAGGACGGCGGGAATGGCTTGCTGCTGGATCGGAGTCGGCGATGTGTAGCCGAGTTCATTGACTGCGCGGACCAGCTGTTCGGACAAGCCGAGGGAATCAAAAGACATAAAAACTCTTTGCAATGCAATTGTGCAAACGGTGTCGAACGCGGCCAGAAGGCGCGTTCGCGGGCGATTCGCATGATCGCTCGCCCGACACTCACCGTTCACGGAGAAATCGGCGGCACGCGAAATGCGTGCCGAATTGCTCGACGAGCTATGCAGACACGTCGACTGGCATTAAGTTGCATCCGCCGTCATGCGCCTCATGCGACATAACGCGCGACGCTGACGAACTGACACAGACTGCCGGCGAGTACGAACAGGTGCCAGATGCCATGTCCGTGCCGGATGCGCTCGTCGTTGATGAAGAAGTAGATGCCTGCGCTATAGATGATTCCGCCAGCCAGCAGCCAGGCCGTGCCTGCGGCCGGCAATGCAGTGACCAACGGACGGACGGCAACGAGCGCGAGCCATCCCATCAGCACATACAGCACCATCGATACGCTGCGGGTGCGTCGCCCGAGCGTCAATTCCTGCACGATCCCGAGCGCGGCCAACCCCCAGCTTACGCCAAATAGCGACCAGCCCCATGGACCACGCAATGTGACCAGTGTGAACGGCGTATAGCTGCCCGCGATCAGCAGATAAATTGCAGAGTGATCGCACTTCTGCAAGATAGCCTTCAGACGCGGACTACGCACGCTGTGATACATCGTCGAGATGCCGTACAGCACGCAGAGCATCGCGCCATAGACGCTGAAGCTCACGACCTTGTACGCATCGCCGTCGAGCGCGCCCATTGTCACGAGCGTCGCCAGCCCCGCCACCGACAGTACGGCGCCGATGAGGTGAGTGATGCTGTTTAGACGCTCCCCGACTTGCACGGCCCTTCCTCCTGCATGATGCCCATCTCATCCGACCACCAACACGGGACCAACGTTATACGCCCGATAGGCCGGATGTCTTCGACGTCGATCAACTGCGAAACCACGCTCCTGAAAAAAGCGAAGGGCGCGGCCGCGATTATCGCAGGCCGCGCCCTGAACCTTCAGACGACGCTTAGTCGAGCGGCGCCGAACGCAGATCGGACACTTGTTGCGGCGACACAGCCGTGCCGTGGTTACCCCACGACTGGCGGATGTACGTCACAACGGCTGCCACTTCCTGATTCGACAGCGCTTGCGCAAACGGCGGCATGCCATACGGCTTCGGATTGCCACCCGTGCTCGGCGGATAACCGCCGTTCAACACCATGCGGATCGGGTTCACGGCCGACGGCATCTGGATCGACGGATTGTTCGCGAGCGGCGGGAACGACGGCGGCATACCGAGACCGTTCTCCGCGTGGCACTTCGCGCAGTTGTCAGCGTAGATCTTCTGGCCTTGCTTCAACAGTTCGCTGCCGAACTGTTGCGACGTCTCCAGTTGCAGATGCTCGGGCGCTTCGTCCTTCTGCGGAATGGTCTTCAGGTACGTCGACATCGCGTGGACGTCTTCGTCCGACATGTACTGCAGGCTGTTGTGAACCACTTCAGCCATCGGACCGAACACGGCGCCCCGTTGCGACACGCCCGTCTTCAGCAGATCGGAAATGTCCTTGATGTCCCAGTCGCCGAGGCCGGCTTCCTTGTTCGACGTCAGCGAAGGCGCATACCAGTTCTGCAGCGGGATCAGACCGCCCGCGAACGCAGCCGAGTTGACCGGGCCGCCCATCGCGTTGATCGACGTGTGGCACATGCCGCAGTGGCCGAGGCCTTCGATCAGATACGCGCCGCGGTTCCATTCCACCGACTTGGTCGGGTCCGCCTTGTACTCGCCTTCACGGAAGAACAACGTGCGCCAGCCGATCAGCAGGTTCCGGTTGTTGAACGGGAACTTCAGTTCGTGCGGACGGCTCGGCACCGCGACGGGCGGGACCGAACGCAGGTAGGCGTAGATCGCGTCCGCGTCGGCACGCGAGACCTTCGTGTAGCTCGTGAACGGGAAGGCCGGATAGAGCAGGCTGCCGTCCTTCGAGCGGCCCGTGTGCATCGCGCGATAAAAGTCGTCCTGCGACCACTTGCCGATGCCGTACTGATCGTCAGGTGTGATGTTCGGCGTGAACAGCGTGCCGAACGGCGTCGCCATAGGCAGGCCGCCGGCGAATTCCTTGCCGCCGCGCACCGTGTGGCAGGCGATACAGTCGCCAGCGCGAGCGAGGTATTCGCCCTTCTTGATCAATGCAGCCTGGTCTGCCGGTGTGGCTGCGACGGCGGTGCCGTTATGCAGATAGTCGCTGCCCGACCACAGGACGGGAACGAGCGCGGCAGCCGCTACGACGACGACAGCCGAAAGCGCGAACAAGGACTTGCGTTTCATTGTTTGTCTCTCCCGGTGCCTTATTGCGGTTCGCTGCCGCAGGCAAGCGGAGTCTTCAACGATTTGGCGGGTGCCGGCACGGGGTTCTGCGGCGCCTGCTGCGTGGACAGCCACGCGGCGACTGCGTTCACGTCGGCGTCCGTCAGACGCGTGGCGATCGTGTGCATGCAGTCAGGCTCGATGGCGTGACGCGAACCCGAACGCCATGCGCCCAGCTGCGCGCTGATGTAGTCCATGTGCAGGCCGACCAGACCCGGGATAGCCGGTTCCATGCCCGTCAGCAACTTGCCGTGGCACGCGGCGCAAGCGGGGATCTGCCTCGACGCGTCGCCGTTCAGCACGATTTCCTTGCCGCGCGCGAGCACGGAGTCCGCGACCGTCGGTTTCGACGGCGTCGGATACGGCGGACGCTGCTGCGAGAAGTACGTTGCAATGTCGTGAAGGTAGTCGTCCGAGAGATACGTGACGAGGTAGTTCATCGGCGGGTACTTGCGCCGGCCTTCACGGAAGTTCTTCAACTGGTTGTACAGGTACTCGGCCGGCTTGCCGGCGAGACGCGGAAAATAGTCGTTGTCCGTACCCTGACCTTTCGAACCGTGACACGCCGTGCAGCCTTGCACGCGCGCTTCCATCGTGTCCGGAGCTTTAGGCTGGGTTTGCGCTTGTACAGCGCCAGATACGCCTGCACACCCGATCAGCAACAGGGCGAGCAGCGGTCGAAAAATGCGTCTTGAAGACACGCGTAACTCCATCATTATCGGGGGCCTGGCCGAACTTCGAACGGATCGGTGTGTGCAGCGCGATGAATGCGGCGGACGGTGCGCAGCGACCTCGCATTCTATCATCGATGGGTAATGGTGACTATTTGCCACATGCGACGAACTTCATGCCTGACGCGCCCGAGCGACACGCTCAATGCGACAAGTTGACGCAATCCGCCGTCATCTTTCGCGTTCCTGGCCTGCCTCCGTTCAGTGCCGGCCTGGCGGTAGCGCTTCCAACTCATTTAAGATTGCGCATTTTGCATCGACGGCTGTTGTCGCTTTGTTGCCTCTCGATGTTCCAGTTTTGAGCGAATTCGTGTAGGGCGCTTTGCTTCGGACCTGGGCGTCGCCGCCGTTGAACTCCCGGTTGAACTGACAGGCCCGCAAAACATCGAAGCGTACTATCCGGACCGTCCCCGCCTTTTCCATCTACCGCCAGCCTATGACCTTCTCCTTGTTTTCTCGCTTGACGCTTCGCTGGCTTGCGGCGTGCGGCGTGTCGCTCGCCTTCGCGTCGACCGCCTTTGCCCACGCGACGCCCACGTCGCGCGATCCCGCGCCGGACACTGAAGTCGCCGCGCCTTCCGCCGTGACGATCCGCTTCAGCGAGCCGCTCGAGCCGGCGTTCAGCAAGCTCGCGCTCGTCGATGCCAACGACAGACCGGTTGCGTCGGCAGCCTCGCAGGTCGATCCGCAGGACACGAAGACGATGCATCTCGCGCTGCAACCGCTCGCGCCTGGCCGCTACACGGTGCAATGGACGGCGGTTGCCGAAGACGGACATCGGACGAAGGGCAGCTACGCCTTCAGCGTCAAATGAGAGTCGACGGATTGTGGATCGGGCAGGTCGCGATGGCCGCGCTCATGAACGTCGCGTTTGCGTTTGCCGTCGGTTCGGCATTGCTCAGCGCGTGGCTCGTCAACGATGCCCAGGCGAAGATCGCGCCCGCGCGTCCCGCATGGTTGCGCGCGCAGCGGTCGATGCAGGCGTCCGCGATCGTGCTGGTGCTGGCCGATCTCGGCTGGCTGCTCTATCAGGCGGCCGAGATGGCGGGCGTGCGCTTGCCGGAAGCATTCAGCGTCGTGCCGACGATGCTGTCGCAAACGCACGTCGGCTTCGGCTGGAGTGTCGCGTTTGCCGGTGCGCTCGTGCTGGTGCTCGTGTCGTTCGCACGGCAGACCAATGTGTTGCGCAATGCGCTGCTGTGGCTTGCCGTGATCGCGATTGCGGGCGGCAAGGCGACGCTCGGTCACGCAGCGGATGCGGGCGTGGCGTCGGCGGCTATCGGCATGCACACGCTGCATGTGCTCACGACGTCCGTGTGGGGCGGCCTCGTGCTCGCGGCGGGGTTCTCGGTGTTGCCCGCGCTAGGCACGTCGATCGCGCGTGGCGTGCTGATCCGCACGGCGACGCAGTTGTCGAATGTGTCGCTCGTTGCTGTCGCGTTCGTCCTGCTCTCGGGCGTGTTCAACGCGGCGCGCGGCTCGGGCAATTCGTTCCTCGCAATCGAAATGAGCACATGGGGACACGTGTTGATGCTGAAGCTCGCGCTGGTTGCGCTGGCGCTGGTGCTTGGCGGATTGAACCGTTTCTCGGCGTTGCCGCGCCTGCGTCGCACGGCGTCGACGATGGACGCGCATACGTTCACCAATCTGCTGTACCTCGAAGCGCTCGCGATGCTCGGCATCTTCGCGGCCGCCGCTGTGCTGTCGCACAGCGTTCCGGGTTTCGCGGCGCTCGGCTGAGCGCGATCAGGCTGGTCTCGTCGGTCATGCCGGTCGCCGGCTGCAAGCGGTCATTCGTAACCGAGCTTGTGGCCGACGACGGGCGCGAAGAACAGACCGATCACGCAGCCCGCCACCTTGCCTTCGAGTTCCGCCGCCGCCACGTGTGAACTCGTCATGTGCGTGAGCAGATCCAGCAGCTGCGGCAAGCAATAGATACATGCCGCAGCGATGAAACACTGCTCGACCGTCGAGATGCGCCAGCCGCGCTGAAACGCGAGGATCGCGCCAATCACGCGCAGCACGCCGAATACGACCAGCGCGCCTACAGCGGCCTGTTCGCGGATCAGATAGTCGGGAAGGAATTCGCCCATGACAGCCCCCTTTGTTCGAATGGTTGTTTGCGTACCATTCAGCAAGGAGTGGGCCAAGCGTTGCGGTGCCCCCGTGCACCGGGCTGAAACGCTTGTCCGGCAAGGGTTTGCGCGGTGAGCGTCGACGGCAGGAGAACCGCGAAAAAGCCTCACGCGCCAACTGTGTAACGTTACTGATACGCCGCGCGCGCGGCGTGCCGCCGTAACGTCTTCGACACGGCTATGGGTTGTCAGATGACAAACGCCGCCCGAAGGCGGCGTTTGTGTTTCATGCGCGAGACCGTGACTCGCTGCTTACCACTCGGCGACGCTGCCGTCCGCATGACGCCACACCGGATTGCGCCAGCGATGGCCGACCTTCGCCATTTCGCGCACCTTCTCCTCGTTCACTTCGATGCCGAGACCCGGGCCTTGCGGGATCGACACGAAGCCGTCTTCGTATTTGAAGACTTCCGGGTTCTTGATGTAGTCGAGCAGATCGTTGCCCTGGTTGTAGTGGATGCCGAGGCTCTGTTCCTGGATGAACGCGTTGTAGCTGACGGCGTCGATCTGCAGACAGGTCGCGAGCGCGATCGGGCCGAGCGGGCAGTGCAGCGCGAGCGCGACGTCATACGCTTCCGCCATCGACGCGATCTTGCGGCACTCCGTAATGCCGCCCGCGTGCGATGCGTCCGGCTGGATGATGTCGACGTAACCGCCCGCGAGAATGTGCTTGAAGTCCCAGCGCGAATACAGACGCTCACCGAGCGCGATCGGCGTGCTGGTCTGGTTGACGATGTCGCGCAGCGCCTCGACGTTTTCCGACAGCACCGGCTCTTCGATGAACATCAGCTTGAACGGATCGAGTTCCTTCGCGAGCACCTTGGCCATCGGCTTGTGGACGCGGCCGTGGAAGTCCACGCCGATGCCGACGTTCGGGCCGACCGCTTCGCGCACGGCCGCGACGTTATTGATGACGCCTTGCACCTTGTCGAACGTGTCGATGATCTGCAACTCTTCGGAGCCGTTCATCTTCACGGCCTTGAAGCCGCGATCGACGACAGCGCGCGCATTGTTCGCGACGTCGCTAGGACGGTCACCGCCGATCCACGAATAGACCTTGATGCGGTCGCGCACCTGGCCGCCGAGCAGCGTATGCACGGGCACGCCGTGGAACTTGCCCTTGATATCCCACAGCGCCTGATCGACGCCGGCGATTGCGCTCATCGAGATCGGGCCGCCGCGATAGAAGCCGGCGCGGTACATCACTTGCCAGTGATCTTCGATGTTGCGCGGGTCCTTGCCGATCAGGTAGTCAGAGAGTTCGTCGACGGCGGCCGCGACGGTATGCGCGCGGCCTTCGACGACCGGCTCGCCCCAGCCGACGATGCCCTCGTCGGTCTCGATCTTCACGAAGCACCAGCGCGGCGGAACGATAAATGTCTCGATTTTGGTGATCTTCATGGCGGGAGCGTCTCCTTTGCTTGCAAAGCCGATTGCAGTTGATGGCCGCGGCACGCCTGTTCGTACCGCGTGTGGGCGTCGGCGGCGCGGCAGTTGAGGAGCCACATCCTACAACAAAATCGCCTTTAAATACTATTAATAGTATTATTTCGTGAAAGGTTTTGTCCGGTGACGATGGGTTTCGCCGACGCGATCACCGATAATCGCGGGCGGTCCGCGTTAGCGCATCGCGCGGTGCTGGACAACAGATCAACCCACAATCAGCGTCAGGAGAACCGACATTCAGCGAGATCTGCACGGCCGCGTGGCGTATCTGCTCGGCACAGCCATCCTGCGCGGCGACTACGCGCCCGAATCCATCCTGCCGCGCGAAGCGGAGTTGATGGAGACGTTCGGCGTCAGCCGCACGGTGTTGCGCGAAGCGTTGCGCACGTTGACGTCGAAAGGGCTGATCGAATCGCGACCGCGCGTGGGAACGCGCGTGCGTCCCAAGCCCGCGTGGAATCTGCTGGATGTGGATGTGCTCGACTGGTATTCGCGCGTGGCACCCGCGATGGATTTCGCGCTCAAGCTGCAGGAAATGCGCGAGATGATCGAGCCGTACGCGGCTGCGCTCGCCGCCGCATCGCACAGCGACGCGACGTTCGGCGCGCTGGATGCCGCGCATTCGGCGATGGTCTCGGCGCGCAATGTCGACGAATGGGTGCGCGCCGATCTGCAATTCCATCTGAGCGTGCTTACCGCGTGCAGCAACGAACTGCTGATACCGCTCGGCACACTGATCGAGCGTACGCTGGAAGCGCAACTGCGGTTGAACGCAAAACGCGCCGACGTGTTCAACGCGTCGCTGGCCGAGCATACGGCCGTGTTCGAAGCGATCCGCGATCGCGATGCGCCGCGCGCGCGTCACGCGATGGCGTCGTTGCTCGGCGTGACGCGCGGGCGGATCGAGGGCTGATTCGAGGCAGGCTGAAACGCGTGCGGCTCAATCCATCGCCGCATGCGCGACCGATTCGTCGGGCACTTTGCGCGAGGGGCGTATCAGCAGCACGAGCGGGATCACGGCCAGCGTCGCGACGAACATCAGCTTGAAGTCGTTGAGATAGGCGATCATCGCGGCCTGCTGGGTGATCGACACATCGAGCACGGCCATGTCCATGCGCGAACCCGTCGCGAGGATCGGCGCAACGACAGGATTGAACGCCGTCACGTTCGCGGCAAGATCCGAATGCGAGACCTGCGTGTTGCGCGTGAGCATCGTCTGCACGATCGAAATGCCGATACTGCTGCCGATATTGCGCATCAGGCTATACGTGGCGGTGCCGTCGGCGCGCAACACGGGCGTCAGCGTCGAGAAGGTCAGCGCGCTCAGCGGCACGAACACGAGACCGAGGCCGAAGCCCTGAATCACGCCCGGCCACACGATATCCGACTCCGACAGCACGATCGTGTATTGCATCATCTGCCAGAGCGCGAATGCCGATACGACGAAGCCCGCAAGCAGCATCAGGCGCGCGTCGATATGTTTGAGCAGGCGTCCCGCGAACAGCATCGCGATCATCGTCCCCGCGCCGCTAGGCGCTGTCACGAGACCCGTCGTCGCGACGGGATAGTTCATCAGGTTCTGCAGCATCGGCGGGAGCAGCGCGCGCGTCGCGTACATCACCGCGCCGATGATGAAGATGAAAAACGTGCCCGTCGCGAAGTTGCGGTCTTTCAGCAATTCGTACTTGAAGAACGACGTCTTGCCGACGGTCGCGGTATGCGCGATGAAGAACGCGAAACTGATCGACGCGATCAGTGCTTCGATCACGATCTCATGCGAGCCGAACCAGTCGAGCTGTTCGCCGCGGTCGAGCATCGCCTGCAACGCGCCGATCGCGAGGCCGAGCGTCGCGAAGCCGAACGCGTCGAACTTCGCGTCGTGCTTCGGTTCGCGTGTCGGAAGGAAGGTCAGTATGCCGAATAGCGCGAACGCGCCGATTGGCACGTTGATGAAGAATACCCAGCGCCAGTTGTAGCTGTCGGTGAGCCAGCCGCCGAGCGTCGGTCCGAGAATCGGGCCGACCATCACGCCCATGCCCCACACGGCCATCGCCTGGCCCTGCTTGTCGCGCGGATTGATGTCGAGCAGGATCGATTGCGACAGCGGCACGAGCGACGCGCCGAAGATGCCCTGCAACAGCCGTGACGCGACGATCTGCGTCAGCGTCTCGGACAGCCCGCACAACGCCGATGCGATCGTGAAGCCGCCCACGGCGAACATCAGCAGACGCTTGACGCTGAGCCGGTCGGACAGCCATCCGGTCAGCGGCGTCGCGATCGCGGCAGCCACGATGTACGACGTGAGCACCCACGTGATTTCATCTTGCGATGCCGACAGCGTGCCCTGCATATGCGGGAGCGCGACGTTGGCGATGGTGCTGTCGAGTGTCTGCATCAACGTCGCGAGCATGATCGCGATCGTGATCATCGGACGGTTCAGCTCGACGGCGGGTTTTGCTGCCGGCGAATCGGAGGCCATGAGGCGGGGTCTTTAAAATAGTAAGCATGCTTAGTATATCGGCCGATACTTCTTATGCATACGCTGAGTTTCCCGGAGTCGTCGTGCGTCGGGCGTTTTGTGGGCTTCGAGAAATTGGCGCTGCGCGCGTCTTCGTATAATCGCGCGATGAAAACCCATTTCGACGAGCGCTTCGGCTTTCTCATTTCGGATGTCGGCCGGCTGGTCGGCAAGCGGTTCGACGACCTCGCGCGGCTGTCGATCGATCTGACGCGCGCGCAGTGTCGGGCGCTCGCCTATCTGTCGTTCTACGGCGATATCAACCAGGCGAGGCTCGCGGATTTGCTGGAGGTCGCGCCCATTTCCGCCGGCCGGTTGCTGGACCGGATGGAGGAGGGCGGCTGGATCGAGCGCTTAGGCAATCCGCGCGACCGGCGCGAGAAGCAGATCCGGATAACGGAGAAGGCGGAAAGGACGCTCGATGAAGCCAAGCGGGTCGGCGATCAGGTCGCGGCCGAAGGGCTGAGTGGCTTGACCGAGGAAGAAACGAAGCAGCTGATTTCGTTGCTGCAGAAGGTGCGGGGGAATTTGACGAGGATCGTCGATAAGTGAGGCGGGTACGTTCGACTGGATCGCTTGCGCGAACCTCGAATTTTCCTGGCTGAGCTGGAAATGAAAAAGCCGCTGTTTCGTGAGAAACAGCGGCTTTTTTTGAAGCTGGTGGCGAATCAGGGATTCGAACCCCGGACCTGCGGATTATGATTCCGTCGCTCTAACCGACTGAGCTAATTCGCCGAAAGAAGCGAGATTATGAAGATGCCGGCGGGGGCTGTCAACCCCCGCGCGACAACTTTTTGCGAGAACTCCGGTTACCTACGCCGCGCTCAATCCTGAGCGTAGATATTGGAGTCTTTGGTCTCCCGCACGAAAAGCAGACCGATCACGAAGGTGGCCAGCGCGATGATGATCGGATACCACAGCCCCGAGTAGATATTGCCCTTCGCCGCGACGATCGCGAACGCCGTCGCTGGCAGGAAGCCGCCGAACCACCCATTGCCTATGTGATACGGCAGTGACATCGACGTGTACCGGATCCTCGTTGGGAACATTTCGACCAGCATCGCCGCAATTGGCCCATACACCATCGTCACGTAGATCACGAGGATGGTCAGGATCACGACGGTCATCGGCCAGTTGATCTGCGATGGATCGGCCTTTGGCGGATAGCCGGCCGCCTTCAGGGCGGTGCCCAGGTTCTTGTCGAACGCCTTGCCCGCGTCCTTGGCGTCGGCGGCCTTGCCGTCATAGGTATCGATGGTCGTGTCGCCAACCTTGATCTGTGCCAGCGTGCCGGCCGGCGCCGCCACGTTGTCGTAGTTCAGACCGGCTTTCGACAGCGCGCCTTTCGCGATATCGCAGGAACTCGTGAACTTCGACGTGCCGACCGGGTTGAACTGGAACGAGCATTCGTCCGGATTGGCGATCACGACGATGGGCGACTTCTGCGTCGCGGCTTCGAGCGCCGGGTTCGCATAGTGCGTCAGCGCCTTGAACAGCGGGAAGTACGTCAGCGCCGCGATCAGGCAACCCGCCATGATGATCGGCTTGCGGCCAATCCGGTCGGACAGCGAACCGAAGAACAGGAAGAACGGCGTGCCGATCAACAGTGCGATCGCGATCAAGATGTTCGCGCTAGCGCCATCGACCTTCAGCGTCTGCGTCAGGAAGAACAGCGCATAGAACTGGCCTGTGTACCAGACAACTGCCTGGCCAGCCGTCACGCCGATCAGAGCCAGAATGACGATCTTCAGATTCTTCCATTGGCCGAACGCTTCAGACAGAGGAGCCTTCGACGTCTTGCCTTCAGCCTTGATGCGTTCGAAAGCCGGCGACTCGTGCAGTTGCATCCGGATCCACACCGAGATGCCCAGAAGCACCAGCGATGCGACGAACGGAATGCGCCAGCCCCATGCGCCGAATGCGTCTTCGCCCATTGCCGTGCGCACGCCGAGAATCACGAGCAGCGACAGGAACAGGCCGAGCGTTGCCGTCGTCTGGATCCACGCCGTGTAGAAGCCGCGACGGTTGGCGGGTGCGTGTTCCGCGACGTAGGTCGCGGCGCCGCCGTACTCGCCACCGAGGGCGAGACCCTGCAGCAGGCGCATCGCGATGAAGATCACCGGCGACGCCATGCCGATCGCTGCATAGCCCGGCAGGAAGCCGACCACGCAGGTGGACAGGCCCATGATCACGATCGTGATCAGGAACGTGTACTTGCGCCCGACCATATCGCCGAGCCGCCCGAACACCAGCGCGCCGAACGGACGCACCGCGAAACCGGCCGCGAAGCCGAGGAGGGTGAAGATGAACGCGGCTGTCGGATTGACGCCAGAGAAAAAGCTCTTGCTGATGAAGGCCGCCAGCGAGCCGGCCAGATAAAAGTCGTACCACTCGAAAACCGTGCCCAACGATGACGCGAAGATTACCCGTTTCTCTTCTTTCGTCATCGGCGCGTGCGAGATTTGCCCGCTTACGGTAGCCATATGTCGTCTCCAGTATTGATATCAGTCGCGGCGCGCCTGGTCGGGCGTGTCCGTGTAGCGATTATTGGAGTGGAAACTTACGGCGTTCTGACTCGGGAAGGGTTTGTTTGAGAGCGACGAAATTGATGGAAAATCGGTCTTAATGTCACAACGTCCGCGATTGCACCCTGTATCGCGGCGAAATCGACGAAATTTGATTGCTGACTAAAATGGACAAAACTGACGGATTAGGGTAAGTCCCGTGCACGATCCAGCATGTTTAAGCTGACACGAACGAGCGTTCCCGCAAGGCGTGGCGACGTCTGATAGACATTGTCTTCGATGGTGAGCGTGCCGCCGTGCACCGTCGCGATCTCGCGGACGATCGCGAGACCCAGACCGCTGCCGTCGCCTTCACGCCCGAGAATCCGGTAGAAGCGCTCGACCACGCGTTCGCGCTCGGCAGCCGGAATGCCCATGCCCGTGTCCTCCACTTCCAGATGAGCCATGTGGGCAGCGTCGTCGCGCCGTACCCGCACGGTGATCCGTCCGCCAGCGGGTGTGTAGCGGATCGCGTTGTCGATCAGGTTCGACAGCATCTCGCGCAGCATCACGGGGTTGCCTTCCACTTCAATCGCTTCTTCGGGCGTCTCCGGGCCTTCGTAGCCGAGGTCCATCTGCTTCGCGAGCGCCGGCTGGACCCAGTCGCGCACGGCGCTGCGGGCAACGTCGCCAATCTCGACGGGCGTGAAGATCTGGCCGGACATGCGGTTCTCCGCGCGCGCGAGCGCGAGCAGTTGCGTGACGAGCCGCGCGGCGTGCTCCGAACTCGTCGCGATCTGTTCGAGCGAGCGATGCACTTCCGCCGACGCATCCTGCCGCAGCGCCAGCTCGGCTTGCGTGCGCAAGCCCGCGAGCGGTGTTTTCATCTGATGCGCGGCGTCGGCGATGAAGCGCTTTTGCAGTTCCATGTTCTGTTCTAGACGCGTCAGCAGATCGTTGAACGACGTGACGAGCGGCTCGATTTCCGGCGGCGCGCGGCGTGCTTCGAGCGGCGACAGATCGTCGGGGCGCCGCGCGCGGATATGCGCCTGCAGCGCGTGCAGCGGCGCAAGACCGCGCGACAGGCCGAACCAGACGAGCAGGATCGCGAGCGGGAGGATCACGAACTGCGGCAGGATCACGCCCTTGATGATGTCGTTGGCGAGCGCGCTGCGTTTGTCGAGCGTTTCGGCCACCTGCACGAGCACGGGCTGCGCGCCCGGCGTCTGCGGAAACTCGACGGTCGTGTAGGCGACGCGGATGTCGTTGCCGCGCACCATGTCGTCGCGAAACTCGACGATGCCCGGCTGCGGCCGGTCTTCCTCGCGCGGCAGCGGCATGTCGCGGTCGCCTGCCACCAGCTCGCCGCGCGTGCCGAGCACCTGATAGAACACGCTATCTATATTGTCGGCGCGGAGAAAGTCACGCGTCGAATCGGGCAGCGTCAGCTCGGCGATGCCGTTGACGGGATGAATCTGCCGCGCGAGCACATAGGCGTCGGTTTCGAGCGCGCGATCGAACGGCCCGTTCGCAATCGACTTCGCGACCAGATATGTGACGGCCAGGCTCATCGGCCATAGCAGCAGCAACGGCGCGAGCATCCAGTCCAGGATCTCGCCGAACAGCGAACGCGGACGCGCCTCGGCAGCCGCCTCGGTTTCATCGGGCGGCGCGAAAGGATTCGCGTAGCGCGCGTCGCGGACTTCATCGAGATCCGCCGCGTGCGCCGTGGCGCGCGGTGCGCGGACGGACATGGAACGCCTTTACTTGAAGTAGTGGCTTGCGGGCATGGCAGCGGGCGCGTCAGAAGGCTCGGACTGCTGCGCCGGCGTCTGGGGCGCAGCCTGACTTCCCGTTTGCGCGGCCGGCGCGGCCTTCTCAAGACAGTAACCCAGCCCGCGCACAGTGATGATGCGCACGCCGCTCGGTTCGATCTTCTTGCGCAGCCGGTGCACGTAGACCTCGATCGCGTTGTTGCTGACCTCTTCGCCCCATTCGCACAGGTGATCGACCAGCTGTTCCTTCGACACCAGCCGCCCGATCCGCTGCAACAGGACTTCGAGCAATCCTAGCTCACGCGCGGACAGATCGATAACCTGCTCATTGGCATAGGCAATCCGGCCGACCTGATCGAACGACAGCGAGCCGTGCCTGACGACGGTCGGGCCGCCGCCCGCGCCGCGCCGCGTGAGCGCACGCACGCGCGCTTCGAGTTCGTTCAGCGCGAAGGGCTTGGCCATGTAATCGTCGGCGCCCAGATCGAGGCCTTTTACGCGCTCGTCGACGCTGTCGGCTGCCGTCAGGATCAGCACGGGTACGTTCGAATTGCGCGCGCGCAAACGCCGCAGCACTTCGAGGCCGGACATTTTCGGCAGGCCCAGATCGAGGATGACGAGGTCGAAAGTCTGCATCGACAGCGCGGTATCCGCTTCGGCTCCCGTCTTCACATGGTCAACGGCGTATGCCGATTGGCGGAGTGATCGGACGAGACCGTCCGCGAGTATGCTGTCGTCTTCGGCAATGAGAATTCGCATGATGCGCCCTGCCCGGCCGGCACCGGGGCGCTCCGGCGCACAGCGTCTCCGAAAAATTTTTGTCGGTAGTCGGTGTTGTCCGATTGCACATGTGGACGTCCGCATGCGAATCGGGCTTGCCAAGACTACTGTTTTTTTATACAGTGTCTGCGTTTAGCGTGCTGGTTGGTCGAACCGGGTTCACAACGGCCTGCACACCTGCCTCAGACGCCGTTCATCATAGCAAAGGACGATTCATGGAAGAAAGCAAGAAAGGCTCGGCTGGACTGACTGCGGAAAAAAGCAAGGCACTCGCGGCCGCGCTTGCGCAGATCGAAAAGCAGTTCGGCAAAGGGTCGGTCATGCGGCTCGGCCAGGGTGAGGCAGTCGAAGATATCCAGGTGGTCTCCACGGGATCGCTGGGCCTCGACATCGCGCTGGGCGTTGGCGGTCTGCCGCGTGGCCGTGTGGTGGAAATCTACGGGCCGGAATCGTCGGGTAAAACCACGCTGACGCTGCAGGTCATCGCCGAAATGCAGAAGATCGGCGGCACGGCGGCGTTCATCGACGCGGAACACGCGCTTGATATTCAGTACGCGCAAAAGCTCGGCGTGAACGTCAGCGACCTGCTGGTCTCGCAGCCGGACACGGGCGAACAGGCACTCGAAATCGCGGACGCGCTGGTGCGTTCGGGTTCGATCGACATGATCGTGATCGACTCGGTGGCGGCGCTGGTGCCGAAGGCCGAAATTGAAGGCGAAATGGGCGATTCGCTGCCGGGTCTGCAGGCGCGTCTGATGTCGCAGGCGCTGCGCAAGCTGACGGGCACGATCAAGCGCACGAACTGCCTCGTGATCTTCATCAACCAGATCCGCATGAAGATCGGCGTGATGTTCGGCAACCCGGAAACCACCACGGGTGGTAACGCGCTGAAGTTCTACGCATCGGTGCGTCTGGACATTCGCCGTATTGGCTCGATCAAGAAGAACGACGAAGTGATCGGCAACGAAACCCGCGTGAAGGTCGTGAAGAACAAGGTGTCGCCGCCGTTCCGCGAAGCGATCTTCGACATTCTCTACGGCGAAGGTATCTCGCGTCAGGGCGAAATCATCGATCTCGGCGTGCAGGCAAAGATCGTCGACAAGGCGGGCGCCTGGTACAGTTACAGCGGCGAGCGCATTGGTCAGGGCAAGGACAACGCGCGTGAATTCCTGCGCGAGAATCCGGACATTGCACGCGAAATCGAAAACCGTATCCGTGAGTCGCTGGGCGTGAATGCGATGCCGGCGGGCGCCGCCGTCAGTGCCGACGAGGAAGTAGGCGAAGAGGAGTAATCGTCGCGTGATACGCAAGGGCCGCTCCGCTTCCTCGACTCCGGGCGCAGGACGCAGCGCGGGCGGCCCGCGTGACGACGATGCATTCGAATCGTCGTCACGCGTGTCTTCAAGCTCGTCTGTTTCTACCGCAGCATCGTTTTCAAGCGACTCGTCATCCGACAGCTTCGATCCATTCGAATCGTTCGATGCGCATGATCGTGCCGCCGGCCTGGGTGCCGCTTCGCGTGACCGCCCGAATGCGAATGCCGGCAGCGAAGAAGTCGCCGAGGAAGTCACCTATACGCGCTCGCGTCGCCAGCCAGGCGAAGGCAAACCCGCTGATACAGCGAGCCGCGCTTCACAACGTCCAACACGCTCTCTCAAAGGCCGCGCGCTCGGCTATCTTTCGCGCCGCGAATACAGTCGCGCTGAGTTGTCGCGCAAACTCTCGCCGTACGCGGAAGAGGGCGAATCAATCGACGCATTGCTGGATTCGCTCGAAAGCGAAGGCTGGTTGTCGAATTCCCGTTTCGCCGAAAGCCTGCTTAACCGGCGCGCGTCGCGCATGGGGGCGGGCCGCATCGTCAATGAGCTCAAGCGTCATTCGGTCGGACAGGAACTGGTCGAAGAAGTCAGCGCGCAGTTGCGCGAAACCGAACTGGCGCGGGCGCAGGCCGTCTGGCGCAAGAAGTTCGGCACGTTGCCTGAAACGCCTGGCGAACGTGCCAAGCAGGCGCGCTTTCTTGCAACGCGGGGTTTTTCTCAGGGAATCATCGGGAAGATTCTGAAGGGAATCGACGAAGACTGGCCGTCGGAATAATGCGGCACGCAGTGCATACCGAAATGACGCACTGCACGAAACACCTCGCCGAAACGCCATCCCCAAGGCGGCTCAAACCCGCCCCCGTCAAGCCTCTGCGGGCTTCGGCCAGTCTCAAATACCCAGTATGCTAAAATTCAGGGGTTCTTCAATCCGGCCTTTGTTCTCGCATGCCGCTTTCTCCACCAGTGTCCCGACAGTTGCGCCATCGCCGCGCAATCCGAGCGGAGGCATTTGAGCGTGAAGATGGCCTGTGGGATATCGAGGCATGCCTCACCGACGAAAAGCCACGTGACGTGACGCTTGCGTCGGGTGTCCGGCCGAACGGCTCGCCGATCCATGAACTCTGGCTCCGCATCACGATCGATCGCAAGCTCAATGTCGTCGACGCTGAAGCGTCGTCCGACTGGGTTCCGTATCCCGGTCTGTGTGAAGCCTCCAATCCCGCCTATCGTGCCCTCATCGGGCTCAATCTCTTCCATAACTTCCGTCGCGATGCTGCCCGTTTGCTGGCCGGCACGGCTGGCTGCACGCATCTCACCGAGTTGTGCGCAATTCTGCCCACTGCCGCCATCCAGGCGTTCGCAGGCGACGTGTGGAACACGGATAAAGGCAGGCCGGGAAGCGAGGGGCCCGCGAGTTCGCCCAATGGATCAGCAGACGCTTCGACCAACGGCACGCACGGCAGCATCGGACAAGACGCCAAAGATAACGCTTCGAGCGAGCAAGCAACCCAACACGCAAGCGAGCAACCAAACGACAAACCGCCATTCCAGCTGGGCCGCTGCCACGCGCTGCGGTTCGATGGCGAGGCGGTGCGACAGTTTTATCCGCGCTGGTACGGCCACGCGCCGCGTTCAGCGGATCGCGCGGATGCCGCACCCGACGGACAGGCCGTGAAGGCGGCGCGTCCGGAGTAAGCGGTCCAGCCGGAAGCGAAGTTCAATCCAACTCTCAGACTGAAGGGAATCACGCATGAAGATTCACGAGTACCAGGGTAAGGAAATCCTGCGGAAATTCGGAGTCGCGGTACCGCGCGGCAAGCCGGTCTTCTCGGTGGATGATGCGGTCAAGGCCGCGGAAGAGCTCGGCGGCCCGGTGTGGGTCGTCAAGGCTCAGATCCACGCGGGTGGCCGTGGCAAGGGTGGCGGCGTGAAGGTCGCGAAGTCGCTGGATCAGGTTCGCGAGTACTCGAACCAGATCCTCGGCATGCAACTCGTCACGCACCAGACGGGCCCGGAAGGCCAGAAGGTGAATCGCCTGCTGATCGAAGAAGGCGCTGACATCAAGAAGGAACTGTATGTCGGTCTCGTCATCGATCGCGTTTCGCAAAAGATCGTCGTGATGGCGTCGAGCGAAGGCGGCATGGACGTCGAAGAAGTTGCGGAAAAGACGCCTGAGCTGATCCACAAGATCGCTGTCGACCCGTCGACCGGTCTGAAGGACGCTGAAGCGGACGATCTGGCAACGAAGATCGGCGTTCCCGCTGCTTCGCTGCCGCAAGCACGCGCGATCCTGCAAGGCCTGTACAAGGCATTCTGGGAAACGGACGCATCGCTGGCCGAAATCAACCCGCTGATCCTGACGGGCGACGGCAAGGTGATCGCACTGGACGCCAAGTTCAACTTCGATTCGAACGCACTGTTCCGTCATCCGGAAATCGTCGCTTACCGCGACCTGGACGAAGAAGATCCGGCTGAAGTCGAAGCGTCGAAGTTCGACCTCGCGTACATCTCGCTCGACGGCAACATCGGCTGCCTGGTGAACGGCGCTGGTCTGGCAATGGCGACGATGGACACGATCAAGCTGTTCGGCGGCGAGCCGGCCAACTTCCTCGACGTCGGCGGAGGAGCTACGACCGAGAAGGTCACGGAAGCATTCAAGCTGATGCTGAAGAACCCGAACCTGACGGCGATTCTCGTCAACATCTTCGGCGGCATCATGCGTTGCGACGTGATCGCGGAAGGCGTGATCGCGGCTTCGAAGGCGGTCGATCTGCAAGTGCCGCTCGTCGTGCGCATGAAGGGCACGAACGAAGACCTCGGCAAGAAGATGCTGGCCGATTCCGGCCTGCCGATCATCTCGGCAGACAGCATGGAAGAAGCTGCGCAGAAGGTCGTCGCGGCTGCCGCAGGCAAGGCCTGATCGCCCCGGCGCTTATCACCGGATTACGAATGGCGGCGTGCGAGCGGCGCGGGCAAAGCGTATTTGCTGCGCGCAACGCCATTGAGCACGCCACCAAACGAACAGAGGTCAATACATGTCGATTCTGATCAACAAAGACACCAAGGTCATCACGCAGGGCATCACCGGCAAGACCGGTCAGTTCCACACGCGCGCATGCCGTGAATATGCAAACGGCCGCGAAGCATTCGTCGCGGGCGTGAACCCGAAGAAGGCTGGCGAAGACTTCGAAGGCATTCCTATCTACGCTAGCGTGAAGGAAGCCAAGGAAGAAACGGGCGCGACCGTTTCGGTCATCTACGTGCCGCCCGCAGGCGCCGCTGCTGCCATCTGGGAAGCCGTCGAAGCCGATCTCGATCTCGCGATCTGCATCACGGAAGGCATCCCCGTTCGCGACATGATCGAAGTCAAGGACCGTATGCGCCGCGAAGGTCGCAAGACGCTGCTCCTCGGACCGAACTGCCCGGGCACGATTACGCCGGACGAGCTGAAGATCGGCATCATGCCGGGTCACATCCACCGCAAGGGCCGTATCGGCGTCGTGTCGCGTTCGGGCACGCTGACGTATGAAGCAGTTGGCCAGCTGACCGCGATCGGCCTCGGCCAGTCGTCGGCAGTCGGTATCGGCGGCGACCCGATCAACGGTCTGAAGCACATCGACGTCATGAAGATGTTCAACGACGATCCGGATACGGACGCCGTCATCATGATCGGTGAGATCGGTGGCCCGGACGAAGCGAACGCGGCTTACTGGATCAAGGACAACATGAAGAAGCCGGTGGTTGGCTTCATCGCTGGCGTCACGGCGCCTCCGGGCAAGCGCATGGGCCACGCCGGCGCGCTGATCTCGGGCGGTGCGGATACGGCCGACGCGAAGCTGGAAATCATGGACGCATGCGGTATCAAGGTCACGAAGAACCCGTCGGAAATGGCGCGTCTTCTGAAGGCGATGCTGTAAGACGTGTTGCGATAAGCTCAAGAAACGCCGGTCATTGCCGGCGTTTTTTGATACTCTTACGAAGTCCTTTCGTAAGACGCGACGATAAGCGAGGGAGCGAGCAATTGCTGCCTCGCTTTTTTGTTGCCGTTTGCTTTCGCTACCTTCTATCCTGCTTTCCATGCTCGAATTCCTCACCACGCTCCATTGGGGCGCCGTCTTCCAGATCATCGTCATCGACATCCTGCTGGGTGGCGACAACGCCGTCGTGATCGCGCTCGCCTGCCGCAACCTGCCGCCCGCGCAGCGCACCAAGGGCGTGCTGTGGGGGACGTTGGGCGCGATTCTGCTGCGCGTGGCGTTGATCGCATTTGCCGTCGCGCTGCTCGATGTGCCGCTGCTCAAGTTCGCAGGCGGCCTGCTGCTGCTGTGGATCGGCGTGCGCCTGCTCGCGCCCGCGCCCGACGCGCACGCGAATGTCAAACCCGCCGACAAGCTGATCACAGCCATCAAGACGATCATCGTGGCCGACGCCGTCATGAGCCTCGACAACGTGATCGCGATCGCGGGCGCTGCCGAGGCTGCCGAACCGCATCACCGCATTGCCCTCGTCGTGTTCGGGCTGATCGTCAGCATTCCGCTGATCGTCTGGGGCAGCCAGCTCGTGCTAAAGCTGCTGGACCGTTACCCCGTGGTCATTACGCTGGGCGGCGCGCTGCTCGGCTGGATCGCGGGCGGCCTCATCATCAACGACCCGGCGGGCGACCGTTGGCCGGTGCTCGATACGCCGGTTGCCGAGTACGGCATGAGCATCGCGTGCGCGCTGTTCGTCGTGCTCCTCGGCTATGCGTTGAAGCGACGCAACGCCCACCGCATTGCCGGCCACACCCCGCCGGGCACGCATTGACCGCACTCACTCTACCGATCCATCCGACCGCGCACCATTAGCCATTCGGCCGACTGCCGGCGCGATTCGCGGCTCGCTACGATCGAAGCGCCTGTCCTGATTCCCGGGGCAGGCGCTTTCGTTTTGAGGAGTCTGCTGATGACCGCTATCGTTGCCGTTGCTTCGTTGTCCACGCTTCATGCGCCCTGGCTGCGCGCCCGCTCGCCGCGCCCATGGCGTGCCCCGCTTGCTCGCATCAGGCGTTGGTGGGGCTTCACGCTGATCGAACTGATGATCGTGCTGGCCATCGTCGGCGTGATCGCCGCGTATGCGATCCCTGCGTATCAGGACTATCTCGCGCGCAGCCGCGTCGGCGAGGGGTTGTCGCTGGCGTCAGCGGCGCAGTTGACGGTCGGCGAGAACGCCGGCAGCGGCAATGCATTCGGCAGCGGCTACGCGTCGCCACCCGCCACGCGCAACGTGCAGTCGATCCATATCGACGACGACACGGGCCAGATTACCGTCGCGTTCACGACGCGCGTATCGGACGAAGGCGCGAATACGATCGTGTTCGTGCCGTCCGCGCCCGACAGCGCCGACGCGCCCACCGCCCGTGTGGCGCTGACGAAGGGCGCGGCGCAGAAGGGGACCATCACGTGGGAATGCTTCGCGGGCGGCAAGGCGGCCTCGTCGCTGCCGGCCCCGGGCGCCGGCCCGTTGCCCGCCGATGCGCCGACGCTGCCGTCGAATCTCGCCCCGCCCGAGTGCCGCAGCTGAGCGGACGCGGAAGAGTCGCGACGCAAGTGGGCATGAGTCCGGCATGAGCCGGTATAAACCGAACCTGCATCAAATGCCGCGGCAAAAGTTTCCATGCCGCGGCCGGATTCCGGGTTATTTCCGCCGAGCCGACGCACAGCGTAAGGATTTTTTTGTATAGTGCGCCGGTTGCTGACGTCCCCGGTTACTCATGCCCAACCCCTTCGCACGCTATCTTTCACTGTTCTTATTGGCGTGTGCGTTGATCCTGCCGTATGCAGTCGTCAACCACACGTATCCGATTCCGACCTTTTACGCCGAGTTTACGGCGCTGTCGCTCTATCTGCTATTGGGCGCGGGCATCGCGTTTCTGGTGTCGACGGCACGGCCGCGCGTCCCATTCGCGTCGCCCGTCGTCGCGCTGGTGCCGCTGGGGTTCGGGCTCGTGCTGGTCGCGCAGTCGCTGGTGCTGCCCGTCGCGCAACCGTCGATGAACTGGCTCGGCGCGGGCTTCCTGCTCGCCGCGTTCATGGCCACGCACGCGGGCTTCGGTTTCAGCAGGGCGAATCTGACGGAAAACGCCTTCACGGTTGCGGCGTTCGCGCTGGTCGTGGGCGGCCTCTTTGCCGTGTTTTGCCAGACGATCCAGCTGTTCCACCTCGAGGTGAAGGTGACGCCGCTCGTGGTCGCCTACAGTGTGCTGACCGAGCGCCGGCCGTTCGGCAACATGGCGCAGGCCAATCACCTCGCGACCTACATCGCGTTCGCGACGGCGGGCGCGATGTACCTCGTGCAGACGCGGCGTATCAACGTGTTCATCTGGCTGCTCGTATCGGCCATTTTTTCAGGTGGCCTGGCGTTGACCGTGTCGCGCGGACCCTGGCTGCAGATGGGCGTGATCGTGGTCGCGGGGTTCTGGATGGCGTTTGCCGAGCAGCGCCGCAATCCGTCGTTCCGCCGCAGTAATCGTGAGTGGCTGATTCCCGTCGTGCTCGCCGTGCTGTTCTTCGCGGTGAATGCGGCGGTCCGCTGGGCGAATGTGCATTACGACCTGGGTCTGGCCCAGTCGGCCGCGGAGCGCATGAAGGACTCGAGCCAGATCGCGCCGCGTCTCGCGCTGTGGAAGTACGGCTGGACGATGTTCCGCACGCATCCGTTGCTGGGCGTCGGTTGGGGCGAATTTCCGCGCTATCAGTTCGATCTCGCAAAAGCGCTGGGTGGCGTCGAGATTGCCAACAACTCGCACGACATCTTTATCGATCTGCTCGCGAAGACGGGGCTGATCGGACTGGGTATCGTGCTGCTCGGTCTCGCCGCGTGGTTCGTGCGTGTGGTGCGCGCGCCGCATACGGCCGCGCGTGTGTTCGGTCTCGCGCTGATCGGCGTGCTGGTGATGCATGCGCTCGTCGAGTATCCGCAGCAGTACATGTTCTTCCTGCTGCCGGCGATGTTCGTGATCGGCCTGCTCGACACGAAGCCGTTGCGGCTGATTCCGGGCGGTATGTCGTTCGGCGCGTTCCTCGTGATCGTGTTCGGCGGACTGGCTGCGCTGTATCCGATCTATCGCGACTATGCGCGCTCCGAAGTGCTGTACTACGGCTCGCGTCCGTTCGATCAGTATCGTGAAGATCCGTCGTTCCTGTTCGGCGCGTGGGGCGAGTATGGGATGGCGACGCTCCTGCCGATGAACTCGCAGGATCTGCCGCACAAGCTCGCGATGCATCGCCAGGCGATGGCGCTGTTGCCGGGCGAAACGGTGCTGCGCCGTTATGCGGTGTTGCAGGCGTTGAGCGGCGACACCAACGGCGCGTTCGATACCGTCGACCGTCTGAAGATCTTCGCCGAGGAACTGCACGACTGGCCTTCGCAGCTCGCGTATCTGTACGATTTGTGCGATCAGCAGAAGACGCTGGGGGCGTTCAAGGCGGAACTGATGAAGAAGTACGGCACGCCGCCGAAGGACATCAACAACGATGACGAGGAAGGCGACGACGAGGATTGATGCGTCGTCGGCCGTCAGATACGAGAGCGGCGCGTTGAACGCGCCGCTGCTTCTGCGAGAGTGGAAAAGACTCAGGAGGCACGCTACGCAAGCGCGCTGTGAAACCTCACTCCGCCACCCAATCCCCCGACTTCCCGCCGTGCTTCTCCATCACCTTCACATCGGTGATGGTCATCCCGCGATCGACGGCTTTACACATGTCATAGACCGTCAGCAGCCCGACCTGCACGGCCGTCAGTGCTTCCATTTCGACCCCCGTTCTGCCGAGCGTCTCGACCTGCACCCGGCAATGCACGGCAGGACCCGACTCGTCGAGCTCGAAATCGACTGCGACGCGGGTGAGCGCCAGCGGATGACACAGGGGAATCAGATCGGCGGTGCGCTTCGCGCCCTGGATCGCGGCGATGCGCGCGATGCCGATCACGTCGCCTTTCTTCGCCTCGCCTTTGCGGATCAGATCGAACGTGGCGGGCAGCATACGGATCGTGCCGCGCGCAACGGCAATCCGTTTCGTCTCCGCTTTACTGCCGACGTCGACCATATGCGCCTGGCCGGCTGCGTCGAAATGAGTGAGTTCGGGCATGGTTGGCTCCTTCAGAGGGCGCCTATCATAGCAGCGCAAGCGCCGCGCGGCAGTCGGGAGCAGGGCGGCGAAGAATCACGATAACGCACAAAGCGTGCGGATGCCTGACTGTGCGCAACCCGTCATCCCTGCACCGACAAGGAAGCCGACGCGCTCACCGCAGCCGGTACAATCCGAACCAAGGCCATTCCTTCCGGCACCTTACGCCGCTTTCGATTTCGCCCATCGTCCGCAATGCGTCTGAAACGGTTTCTCGCTGCATTGTTGTCCGTCACGCTCGCCGTCCCGCCCGCGATCATCGCGCAGCCGTCGAACCTGTCGGATCTGCCGCTCGTCACCGGGCCGCTCGACACGTACGGCGCGGCGGCCCTGCCGCCCGACATCGCGCAAGGCGTGTTCGGCCTCTACGGCGGCGCGCAGTCGCGCTTCTCGGGCAACCCCGGCGGCAACGCGAGCCTGCGTGCACCCATGTCGACTCAACCATTACCCGATCTCGGCGACGGCTCGGGCGGCTCGCTCACGCCGCAAGCCGAACGCAAGCTCGGCGAGCGCGTGATGCGCGAAGTCCGCGCCGATCCGGACTATATCGACGACTGGCTCGTGCGCGACTATCTGAATTCGATCTCCGAAAAGCTCGCCGCGGCTGCGAGCGCGCAGTTCATCGGCGGCTATCGTCCGGATTTCGATCTGTTCGCGATGCGCGACGCGCAGATCAACGCCTTCTCGCTGCCGGGAGGCTTCATCGGCGTGAACACGGGCTTGATCGTCGCGACGCAGACGGAATCGGAGCTCGCGTCCGTCGTCGGCCACGAAATGGGTCACGTGCTGCAACGGCACATCGCGCGGATGATCACGGCGGGCGAGCACAGCGGCTACGCGGCGCTCGCGGGCCTGCTGCTCGGCGTGCTGGCGGGCGTCCTCGCGCACAGCGGCGACCTGGGCAGCGCGATCGCGATAGGCGGGCAAGCCTATGCCGTCGACAACCAGTTGCGCTTCTCGCGCGCCGCCGAACATGAAGCAGACCGTGTCGGCTTCCAGATGCTTGCGGGCGCGGGCTATGACCCGTACGGGATGGTGTCGTTCTTCGAGCGGCTCGATCGCGCGTCGATGAGCGACGCCGGCGCGCCCGCCTACGCGCGCACGCACCCGCTGACGGGCGAGCGTATCGCCGACATGTCCGACCGCGCGCGCCGCTCGCCGTACCGGCAGCCGCGCCAGTCGTCGGAATACGCGTTCGTACGCGCGCGGGCGCGCGTGCTGCAGGACCGCTCGCGCAGCGAATACGCAGACGACCTTTCGCGGATGCGATCCGAAATCGAAGACCGTACCGCACTGAACGTGGCGGGCAACTGGTACGGCATCGCGTACGCGCAGATGCTGCTCGAGCGATACGACGACGCTTCGGCGTCGCTGGCGACCGCGCGCGCCGCGTTCGATGCCAACGCGCGCGCCGAGGGCGATCCGGCGCGCAGTTCGCCGAGCCTCGACGTGCTCGCCGTCGATATCGCCCGGCGCGCCGGACGCAACGACGAAGCCGTGCGTCTCGCGGACATCGCGCAAAAGCGCTGGCCGCAATCGCACGCGGCCATCGAGATGCGTCTGCAGACCCTCCTCACCGCGCGTCGTTTCGGCGAGGCGCAAACGCAGGCGCAGCGCGAGACGCGCGCCGATCCTCAGCAGCCCGTCTGGTGGCGTTATCTTGCGCAGGCGAGCGTCGGCACGGGCGACGCGCTGACGCAGCATCGCGCGCTCGCGGAGAAGTTCGCGCTGGAAGGGGCGTGGCCGTCGGCGATCCGGCAGTTGAAGGAAGCGCGCGATATCAAATCGGTCGGCTACTACGACCTTGCGACGATCGACGCGCGCCTGCATGAGTTCGAGGCGCGCTATAAGGAAGAGCGCGAGGACGAGAAGAACAGCAGCTAGCGGGCGTCTTAGGACGAAGTGGTGCCCGCAGCGACACGCGCCGCAGGACTTGCGACGAATCCGAAGCGCTTCTCGACCTCGGCCTTGCGCAAGGGTTCGAGTTTCAGGATCTCATCGTCACGCCAGCGGAAGTCACCGCTTTGGCCGTCGCTCGCAAGATCTGTGTGCTCGGAGAAAAGATCGAGATCGTGGTCGTGCAGCACAGCGGCGCGGGCGGGCGTCGACCGATCGGTGAAGAGAATGCCGCCTTCGTCGTCGAGATACGCGGCGGCCGGCTCGAACGCCGCGCCACCCTGATCCGTCAGCATGAGCTTTCCGCTAACGTCATCGCGAGCGAGCCGCACGACGAAAGGCGTGTAGCCGAGTTCGACATACACCCGCTGCGGGCCGTTCTGGAAGAACCATTGGCCCGTCGCGTCGGCTTCGTAGTTGCGGTTGATGAAGCCGAGCAGGGCGGTATGCCGGATCGGCTCGCCGGGCGCGCCCGCGGCTTGTGCCGCGTCGTCGCGCATACGCCAGTTGCCGCGCCGGTCGAGCAGCAGCCAGCCCGTGCAATGCGGCACGTTTGGCCATTTGGCCAGGGCCTGCTTGACGATGTCATCCATGTCGCGTGAACGGGTCGAGGTAGCCGAAGACCCGGCGCGAAAGCCAGTCGATCCGGCCGGGGAAGGGGCCCGTCATGAAGCCGACGTGTCCGCCATGCTCCGGTTGATCGAGTTCCACTGTGGATGATACCTCGCTGCGCGACGGCAGCACCGCGCCCGGCAGGAATGGGTCGTTGCGGGCGTTGAGCACGAGTGTCGGCACGGTGATTTCGGGCAGCAGCGGGCGCGTGGTCGAGCGGGTCCAGTAGTCGTCCGCACTGCGAAAACCGTGCAGCGGCGCCGTCACGACCTCGTCGAACTCGTGCATCGTGCGGCTGGCGAGCACCTCGTTCAGATCGTACAGACCGGGGTACTGTTCGAGCTTTTGCTGCGCCTTCTGCTTGAGTGTCTTCAGGAAGCTACGTGTGTAGATCAGCCCGAAGCCTTGCGACAGCGCGCGGCCGCCCGCGTGCACGTCGAGCGGCGCGGAGATCGCCGCCGCCGCCGCGATGATCGACGCGTCCTCACGGCGCTCGCCGAGCCAGCGCAACAGCACATTGCCGCCCAGCGACACGCCAGCCGCCACAATCGGCCCCGGGTGCTGCTCGCGCAGCCGCCGCAGCACCCAGTCGACCTCGTTGCTGTCGGCGAGGTGATAGAAGCGCGGCGCCAGGTTCATCGGACCGCTGCAACTGCGAAAGTGCGGCACGACGCCATGCCAGCCGCGCATCTGGGCGCTCGCCATCAACGTGCGGGCATAGTGGGAGTCCGAACTGCCTTCGAGTCCGTGAAAGAGCACGAACAGCGGCGCATCGGCGGCTGCGGGAGAGGCGGCGAGCGGATCGGGGACGAGCCAGTCGAGATCGATGAAATCGCCGTCCGGCGTATCCCAGCGCTCGCGCCGGTAGGTCACCTCGGGACGGCGGCCGAACAGCGCGGGAACGATGGTCTGGATGTGGCTGTTGGGAAGCCAGAGCGGCGCGCGGTACAGCATGTCGACGGTCGCTTCGACCGACGTGCCCACGGCAGCCCCAACCGCAGCCGCGGCTGCATCGAGGGCCGGTCTGGAAGAAGCTTTATTGTCGTGGGTCGTGCTCATGCCAACACCGGTATTCAGTCGAAGCCCCAAGCCGTGGTTTTCGCCGGGACTTCCGTCAAGCTGGTCTCGCGGGGCGCGTCAGTGCAGCGCGCCCTGACCATGTCTCATTTTGGCAGCAAACTGCGAGGCAGTTTCGTTCGGCATCGCACTCGCGTGAATATGCGCGATCTTCCATTCGCCGCGCTCGTGGACCATCACATACGTCGTGAAGATCATCGCCGGCACGGCGGCCGGATCGGCCGGCCGATGCGCTTCGGCAATGGCGTAGACCACGGTGCCGAGACTGTCGTAAACGCGAATGTCGAGCGGCTCGATCGAGACCGGCTGCGCTTCGAGCTGAACGGTCAGCCCCGAGCGGATCGCGTCGAGACCATGCAGATGCGAGCCGTCGGCGCAGATACAACTGACGAATTCCTCGTCGATCCACAAGCCCATCAAACTGTCGATATTGACCTCCGCGACTGCCTGGTAATAGGCATTCAACGTGTCCGCAGCGGCTTCGAAGATGTGGGCAAAACGTGGCATGGCTCGTCAGTCTCTTGCGCGCAAGGCGCGCGGTTGCGGGTCAGTGTTATGCAGCAGGCCATCCGCCAGCATGCTCGCGCCTCAAGACGCGGGCATGACGCTGCTGGCGGCGCGGGACGGCGCCCCGCGCGAAGCTCGACCGATGGCTCAGCAGGCCCTTCGACGTCCCGATGGTCCGATGCTCAGCGTTGCGCGAGCAACATTCCACGCAGATCGTCGAACACCTGTTCGGCGCTGAGTTGCCGCAGGCAGTTCAGATGGCCCAACGGACATTCGCGCTGAAAGCACGGACTGCACTCGAGATGCAGCCATTGTACCTTTGCGAGGTCCGACAAGGGCGGCGTGTGGCGCGGATCGGTCGATCCGTACACGGCGACCAGCGGACGGCGCAGCGCGGCTGCGACGTGCATCAGCCCGGAATCGTTGGTGACGACGGCGCTTGCCCGCGAGATCAGCGCGCAAGCCTCGCCCAGCGCCGTCTGGCCGCACAGGTTGCGTACGTTCGGCGCACGGTCGGCGATCGCCTGGGCAATGGGCGCGTCTTTCGGCGAGCCGAGCGCGATGATCTTCGTGTACGGAAACGACTGGCCGACCATCTGCGCGAGCGCCGCAAAGTGCTCGGGCGGCCAGCGCTTCGCCGGACCGTACTCGGCGCCCGGGCAGAACACCAGCAGCGGCACGCGCGTGTCCAGATTGAAGCGCGTCGATACGCGCGACGCTTCGTTCAGGTCGGCGTCGAGCCGCGGCGGCGGCAGATTCTCGGGCACTTTCGCGCCCGGCGCGTAAGCAAGCGCCGCGTACTGGCCGACCATCGGCGGACGCTCGTCCTTGCGCGGGTTGGCGTGCCGCACGTTCAACAGGCCGTAGCGGCTTTCGCCCGTATAGCCGATACGCAGCGGAATGCCCGCCATCCACGGAATCAGCGCGGACTTCAGCGAATTGGGCAGCACGTAGGCCGCGTCGTAGCCGACGTCGCGCAGGTCGCTCGCGAGCTGCCAGCGGCGGAGCATCTGCAGCTTGCCATGCGCGAGATCGGTCGCGTAGACATCGCGGATTTCCGGCATCCGTTCGAGCACAGGCGCGACCCAACTGGGCGCGACGGCATCGATCGCGATACGCGGATGCAATTTCACGAGGCGCGCAAACAGCGGCTGCGCCATCAATGCGTCACCGATCCAGTTCGGTGCGATAACCAACGCGCGACGCATCAGGGTGAGTTTCCGATGTCGAAAATAAGGCGCCGCGCGCTCGAGGCGCGCGGTGCCGGGTTGTCAGGGAGTGTGGACTGCAGCTCAGGCCATATCGGCACGCGCGGCGGGAAGTTCAGCCTTCTGCCCGCTCGATCGAGCGATGCGCGGCGCCGTAGCCCATGCGGCAGACAAGCAGTGCAGCGGATCAGTGACCCTTGATCACTTCGCCGTCGCGCAGCTTGTAGCGCGTGCTGCAGTAGGGGCAGCGCGCTTCGCCGTGCGTCACGTCGATAAAGACGCGCGGATGGTTGCTCCAGCGCGGCATCGACGGGTTCGGGCAATACGCGGGAAGATCTTTCGCCGACAGTTCGACCAGCGGCATTTCCTTGATTTCGCTCATAGGGACTTTCTCGTTGTATGCACAAGGCGGGCGCGTCCGGCTTTCTGCCTGCGACGCGCCCGCCGGGAATCAGATCTTCGTCAGCCAGTGCGCGTACTTCGCGCTCTTGCCGTTCACGATGTCGAAGAAGCCCGATTGCAGCTTCTCCGTGATCGGGCCACGGGTGCCCGAGCCGATGGTGCGGTTGTCGAGTTCGCGGATGGGCGTGACTTCGGCGGCCGTGCCCGTGAAGAACGCTTCGTCGCACGTATAGACTTCGTCGCGCGTAATGCGCTTTTCGATCACTTCGATACCCGCGTCTTTCGCCAGCGTGATGACCGTGTCGCGCGTGATGCCGTCGAGGCACGACGACAGATCCGGCGTGTACAGCTTGCCGTTGTTCACGAGGAAGAAGTTCTCGCCCGAGCCTTCCGACACGTAGCCGTCCACGTCGAGCAGCAGCGCTTCGTCGTAGCCGTCGGCCGTGGCTTCCTGATTCGCGAGGATCGAGTTCACGTACCAGCCCGACGCCTTCGCCCGGACCATGGAGACATTCACGTGATGGCGCGTGAACGACGAGGTCTTCACGCGGATGCCCTTCTTGATGCCGTCTTCGCCGAGATACGCGCCCCACGGCCAGGCGGCGATCGCGACGTGAATGGTGTTGCCCTTGGCCGACACGCCCAGCTTTTCCGAGCCGACCCAGATGATGGGGCGCAGGTAGCACGACTCCAGCTTGTTCTCGCGAACGACTTCGCGCTGCGCGGCGGCGAGCGTTTCGTGGTCGAACGGCACGTCCATCTGGAAGATCTTGGCCGAGTTCAGCAGGCGCTTGGTGTGTTCCTGAAGACGGAAGATCGACGTGCCGCCGTCAGCCGTCTTGTAGGCGCGCACGCCTTCGAAGACGCCCATGCCGTAGTGCAGCGTATGGGTGAGGACGTGGATCTTGGCGTCGCGCCAATCGATGAGCTTGCCATCCATCCAGATCTTGCCGTCGCGGTCGGCCATTGACATACGATTCTCCAGGCGGTGCGGGTTCGCGGGTTCGCGAGTTGGAATTGTGACGTCTGATCGTGACGTCGCGAGTGACGTTCGACTGTGGCGTCGCTTTCAGGTGTTCGGCGCGTGGCGCGACCACGACAGATGCGCTCGGGCCACGCAGCGAAAAGCGTTATTTTAGCGTCTTTTGCACAATCAACGGGCATTTGCGGGCACCCCGGACGCTATAATCCGGCGGTTGCTGAAAACTAACCGGATGCGCCAGCGGCTGCTACACGACCTGGCGCTGACCTCCTGTCATCGTGGCGCTCGTCGCGCCGCGCTGCATTCGCCTCATGCTCGCTCGCTTGTCCGACCTCGATCGCCGCGCTTTCCGTGATGGCGCGCGCGCCTACTCGCCGACACTCATGGCGATCTTCTCCTGGGGCCTCGTAACGGGCATCGCGATGAGCAAGTCGGTGATGACCGTGCCGCAATCGCTCGCGATGTCACTGCTGGTCTATGCGGGCTCGTCGCAGCTGGCCGTGCTGCCGCTGATGCTCGCCAAGCTGCCCGTCTGGACGATCCTGCTGACGGCCGCCATGGTCAACACGCGCTTCGTGATCTTCAGCGCGGGTCTCGCACCGCATTTTTCCTATCTGCCGCTGTACCGGCGGCTGCTGGTCGGCTATTTCAACGGCGACGTCATCTATCTGCTGTTCCAGAAGAAGGCTTTTCAACCCGGCTATGTGCCCGGCAAGGAAGCGTATTTCTGGGGTATGGCCGTCTCCAGCTGGCTGTCGTGGCAGGTCTCGTCGATCATCGGCATCCTGCTGGCCAGTCTTTTTCCCGATAACTGGGGCCTGTCGCTCGCGGGCACGCTCGCGCTGATTCCCGTGATGGTGTCGGCGATCTCGTCCCGCTCCACATTGGCGGCCGTGAGCGTCGCGGGCATCGTGGCGCTGATCGCGTTCGATCTGCCTTATCGCCTCGCGCTGCCGCTCGCCGTGGTGACGGCGATCATTGCGGGCACCGCCGCCGACGCGCTGGTCGAGCGCGCCGACCTGCGCCGCATCCGCAACAGCACGGGAGCGCCGGGGCGTCCAGGAGATACGCGATGAGCACGCTGCAGATCTGGCTGGCGATCATCGGCATGACGTTTGTCACAGCGCTGACACGCGCGCTGTTTCTGATCGGGGGTGAGCGCACCGTGCTGCCGGAGCGCGCGCAACGGATGCTGCGTTACGCGCCCGCAGCGGCGCTCGCGGCTGTCGTCGTGCCGGACGTGCTCGTCACGGACAGCGGCGTGTCCATCGCGCTGTCGAATCACGAGCTGTACGGCACGCTCGCGGGCCTCGCGTGGTTTTTGTGGCGGCGGACGATGCTCGGCACGATCGTCGTCGGGATGCTGGTGTTCACGGCGCTGCGGTTGATTTTCTGAAGGCGGTCGCTGTCGGGCGCGTGAATGTTGCGCTGCAATATCGCGCAACGCCCGCTGCAGCCGGCAAATACTGGGATTCGCTCGGACGGGCTTAGATCGGTCCGTCGATCGGTTAAAATAGCTGTCTCCCGGAACATGCGCGAAGCCGCCGGCACCGTTCTCGATTGGCTGTTCGCGCAGCGTCCGCACCGCCTTCCAATCAACTCGCATATCAATCATGAAACAGGTATTGCGTCTCTCCGATCTGATCGCCGAAGGCAAACTATCCGGCAAACGCGTGTTCATCCGCGCCGACCTGAACGTGCCGCAGGACGACGCCGGCAACATCACCGAAGACACCCGCATCCGCGCTTCCGTGCCCGCCATCAAGTCCGCGCTGGACGCGGGCGCGGCTGTCATGGTCACGTCGCACCTGGGTCGCCCGACGGAAGGCGACTTCAAGCCCGAAGATTCGCTCGCGCCTGTCGCAAAGCGTCTGGCCGAACTGCTCGGCCGCGACGTGCCGCTCGTGCAGAACTGGGTTGAAAACGGCGTGAACGTCGCGCCGGGCCAGGTCGTGCTGCTCGAAAACTGCCGCGTGAACAAGGGCGAAAAGAAGGATTCCGACGAGCTCGCGCAGAAAATGGCGAAGCTCTGCGACATCTACGTGAACGACGCGTTCGGCACCTCGCATCGCGCCGAAGCGACCACGCACGGCATCGCGAAGTACGCCAGCGTTGCCTGCGCCGGCCCGCTGCTCGCGGCTGAACTCGAAGCGCTCGGCAAGGCGCTCGGCGCGCCGAAGCGCCCGCTGGTGGCAATCGTCGCGGGCTCGAAGGTGTCGACCAAGCTGACCATCCTGAAGTCGCTGGCCGACAAGGTCGATCAACTGATCGTCGGCGGCGGCATCGCGAACACGTTCATGCTGGCGGCGGGCCTGAAGATCGGCAAGTCACTGGTCGAAGCGGATCTCGTCGAAGAAGCGAAGGCCATCATCGAAGCCGCGAAGGCACGCGGCGCGTCGGTGCCGATTCCGTCGGACGTCGTCACGGCGAAGGCGTTCTCGCCGACGGCGCAAGCCACCGTCAAGAAGGTCGCGGACGTCGAAGACGACGACCTGATCCTCGACATCGGCCCCGATACGGCGAAGGCGCTCGCGTCGCAGCTCGAAAAGGCCGGCACGATCGTCTGGAACGGCCCGGTCGGTGTGTTCGAGTTCGACCAGTTCGGCAACGGCACGAAGACGCTCGCTGAAGCCATCGCGAAATCTTCGGCGTACTCGATTGCAGGCGGCGGCGACACGCTCGCGGCCATCGCCAAGTACGGCATCCACGACAAGGTGAGCTATATCTCGACGGGCGGCGGCGCTTTCCTCGAGTTCCTTGAGGGCAAGAAGCTGCCCGCAGTCGCTGTGCTGGAATCGCGGGCCTGATAATGGCGACGCGCTCCCCCAACAAGCCTCAGAAGACGCGCAACGCGTCGCGCACGGCAGCGGCAGGGGAGCGCGTAGCGCGCTCCGCACAAGCGCTGCAAACCGGGGGCGCCGAACAGGCGGCCTCGCAACTTTCCGGCAACGCGCCAGTGGCACAGACCGCAGCCGTCGCCGAAGATCCGAATACCGAACTGGCTGTGATCGATGTCGCGCAACGTGAAGACGCGGCAGACACGGCAGAAGGTTCAACCGCAACGGTGTCTCTCGCCTCAAACACCGAAGCCGATGCATCTGGACCTGCGGCGCACGAAGCGCCGCGGGCGGCAGATATCGCAGCAGTCCCCCACGATTCGACGCCGGACCTTCAAGGTTCGAAGGGAACGAACGGCGCACCACCCCATGTAGCATCTGTCGTTGCGCAGCCTCCGCATCCGACTCCCAACGTTCATCCCAGCGATCTCATCCAGACGAGGAGACTCATGCATCGCGCCACCAAGATTGTCGCAACCATCGGACCCGCATCCAGCACGCAGGACATCCTGCTGCAGATGATTCAGGCGGGCGCCGATGTGGTGCGTCTCAACTTCTCGCACGGCACCGCCGACGATCATCGTCAACGCGCGGATTTCGTACGTGAAGCGGCCCGGCAGGCAGGCCGCGAGGTCGGCATCATGGCCGACCTGCAAGGCCCGAAAATTCGTGTCGGCAAGTTCGAAAACGGCAAGACCACGCTCGTTGCCGGCAACACCTTCATCCTCGACGCCGAGTGCGAACTCGGCAACGACGATCGCGTCGGCCTCGACTACAAGGACCTGCCGCGCGACCTGAAACCCGGCGACACGCTGCTGCTCAACGACGGCCTGATCGTGCTGAACGTCGCGCGCGTGATCGGCAGCGAGATTCACACTGTCGTGAAGATCGGCGGCGACCTGTCGAACAACAAGGGCATCAACCGCCAGGGCGGCGGCCTGACGGCGCCGGCGCTGACCGCGAAGGACATGGAAGATATCCGCACGGCGATGTCGCTCGGCGCGGACTACGTGGCCGTATCGTTCCCGAAGAACGCGACGGACATGGAAATGGCGCGCCAGCTCGCGAATATCGCGGGCGCGCCTTACGGCATCAAGCCGAAGATGATCGCGAAGATCGAGCGCGCCGAGGCCATCCCGGCGCTGCAAGGCATTCTCGAAGCATCGGACGGCATCATGGTCGCGCGCGGCGACCTCGCCGTCGAAGTCGGCAACGCGGCGGTGCCCGCGCTGCAAAAGCGCATGATCAAGATGGCGCGCGACGCGAACAAGTTCGTCATCACGGCCACGCAGATGATGGAGTCGATGATCCACGCGCCCGTGCCGACGCGCGCTGAAGTGTCGGACGTCGCGAATGCGGTGCTGGACGGCACGGATGCCGTGATGCTGTCGGCGGAATCGGCGGCGGGCAAGTACCCGGTGCAGACCATCGAAACGATGGCTGCCATCTGCGTCGAAGCCGAGAAGTCCGAGCACGTCGAACTGGACAAGGATTTCCTCGACCGCACGTTCACGCGTATCGATCAGTCCATCGCAATGGGCGCGCTGTTCACCGCCTATCACCTCGGCGCAAAGGCTATCGTCGCGCTGACGGAATCGGGCTCGACGGCGCTGTGGATGTCGCGTCACTGGACGCACGTGCCCATTTTCGCGCTTACCCCGCGCACGGGCAGCGAGCGCGCCATGGCGATCTACCGCAACGTGACGTCGCTCCATCTCGACACCAGCAGCGACCGCGACATCGCGCTTGCGCAGGCGCTCGAAGTGGTGGTCGGCAAGGGCTACGCGGCGCGCGGCGACATGGTCGTGCTGACGGTCGGCGAGCCGATGGGCCAGGCGGGCGGCACGAACACGCTGAAGATCGTGCGCGTCGGCGAGCCGGTCTGACGGGCGTTTGACAAGACAGCCATGAACCGCCGTCAGAGCGAGTGACAGCAAGCCGGAAACGGCACGGCTGAACGGCACGCGTGAAGCAGAGTGCCGTGTCCCCGAAAGAGGCGGCGCACCCAGTTTGGGAGAGTGCGCTCGGGACACGGTCTGCTTCGCGATAAAATTGCACGAAATTGCGTAAATAGATGCCGTCGGCACAGATTTCGTTTCAATCTATGGAGTAATCAATGCCTCTCGTATCAATGCGTCAACTGCTGGACCATGCCGCCGAACACGGTTATGGCCTTCCGGCATTCAACGTAAACAATCTGGAGCAGGTGCAGGCCATCATGGCGGCGGCGGATCAGGTCAATGCGCCCGTGATCATGCAGGCGTCAGCGGGTGCGCGTAAGTACTCGGGTGAGCCGTTCCTGCGTCATCTGATCGAAGCGGCTGTGGAGTCGTATCCGCACATTCCCGTCGTGATGCACCAGGATCACGGCCAGTCGCCGGCAGTCTGCATGGCCGCGATCCGCAGCGGTTTCACGAGCGTGATGATGGACGGCTCGCTCGAAGCCGACGGCAAGACGGTGGCGTCGTACGAGTACAACGTCGACGTGTCGCGCAAGGTCGTTGAAGCGGCGCATTCGATCGGCGTGACGGTTGAAGCGGAACTGGGCGTGCTCGGTTCGCTGGAAACGATGAAGGGCGACAAGGAAGACGGCCACGGCGCGGAAGGCACGATGACGCGCGAGCAACTGCTGACGGACGTCGAGCAGGCGGCAGACTTCGTGAAGCTCACGCAATGCGACGCACTGGCGATTGCAATCGGCACGTCGCACGGCGCGTACAAGTTTTCGAAGAAGCCGACGGGCGATATCCTGTCCATTCAGCGCATCAAGGAAATTCACCAGCGCATTCCGAACACGCACCTGGTGATGCACGGTTCGTCGTCGGTGCCGCAGGAACTGCTGGCTGAGATCCGCGAATTCGGCGGCGACATGAAGGAAACCTACGGCGTGCCCGTCGAGGAAATCCAGGAAGGCATCAAGTATGGCGTGCGCAAGGTCAATATCGACACCGATCTGCGTCTTGCCATCACGGGCGCGATCCGCCGCTACATGGCGGAAAACCGTTCGAAGTTCGATCCGCGCGACTATCTGAAGCCGGCTCGCGAAGCCGCGAAGAAGGTGTGCGTGGACCGTTACCTGGCGTTCGGTTGCGAAGGCCAGGCATCGAAGATCAAGCCGATCTCGCTGGAAAAGATCGCTGAGAAGTACAAGGCCGGCGAGCTCGCGCAAGTCGTTCGCTAAGTGACAGGCGGGCGCCGTCCGGCGCCCGTTTGCTCGCCGCTGGCGTGTAGTTTGAGCATGGTTTGAGCAGTACGCACCTGGCCATCTGGCCAGGTTGTCGTCAGATCGCCGTTCCCGCATGATCAGGGGAACGGCGTTTCCCTTTTGTTTCGGGCAGTTTTTTGCCCCATTTTTGTGAATCACGACGATGTCTACCCTCTACGAATCCACGCTCCGCTCGCTGCCGCTGCTCGGCCGCGGCAAGGTCCGCGACAACTACGCGGTGGGCAACGACCAGCTGCTGATCGTCACGACGGACCGTCTGTCCGCGTTCGACGTCATCATGGGCGAGCCGATTCCGAGTAAGGGTCGCGTGCTGAACCAGATGGCGAATTTCTGGTTCGACAAGCTCAAGCACGTCGTGCCGAATCATTTGACGGGCGTCGCGCCGGAAACGGTCGTCGCGCCTGATGAAGTCGAGCAGGTGAAGGGCCGCGCAGTCGTGGTCAAGCGCCTCGAGCCGATTCTCGTCGAAGCGGTGGTGCGCGGTTATCTGGCTGGAAGCGGCTGGAAGGACTATCAGGCAACGGGCGCCGTGTGCGGCGTGCAGTTGCCGGAAGGCCTGCAGAATGCGCAAAAGCTGCCCGAGCCGATCTTCACGCCGGCAGCGAAGGCCGAGATGGGCCACCACGACGAAAACATCACATATGAAGAGATGGAGCGCCGCATCGGCACCGAACTGTCGGCGACGATCCGCGACATTTCGATCCGCCTGTACAAGGAAGCGGCAGATTACGCGGCAACACGCGGCATCATCATCGCCGACACGAAGTTCGAATTCGGTCTGGACGACAAGGGCCAGCTGTACCTGATGGACGAGGCGCTGACGGCGGATTCGTCGCGCTTCTGGCCGGCGGACCAGTACCAGGTCGGCACGAACCCGCCGTCGTTCGACAAGCAGTTCGTGCGCGACTGGCTCGAAACCCAGCCGTGGAAGAAAGAGCCGCCCGCGCCGAAGCTGCCGGACGAAGTCGTCACGAAGACGGCCGAGAAGTATCAGGAAGCGCTCGAGCGCTTGACGGGTCAGAAACTGGCCTGAGCGCCACGCATACGGAAAACAGGCAAGATGAGTGAAGTCCAGACAGCACATACGCACAGCGCGCCGCTCGTCGGCGTGCTGATGGGTTCCAGTTCAGACTGGGACGTGATGAAGAACGCGGTCGCGATCCTGCAGGAATTCGGCGTGCCGTACGAAGCGAAGGTCGTGTCCGCGCACCGCATGCCGGACGAAATGTTCGCCTATGCTGAAAGCGCGCGCGAACGCGGCATCCGCGCGATCATCGCGGGCGCGGGCGGCGCGGCGCATTTGCCGGGCATGCTCGCCGCGAAGACGACCGTGCCCGTGCTGGGCGTGCCCGTCGCGAGCAAGTATCTGAAGGGCGTCGATTCGCTGCATTCGATCGTACAGATGCCCAAGGGCGTGCCCGTCGCGACGTTCGCGGTCGGCGAAGCGGGTGCCGCGAATGCCGCGCTGTTCGCGGTGTCGCTGCTCTCCGGCACGTTGCCGGAATATGCGGAGAAGCTCGCCGCGTTCCGCGTGCGCCAGAATCAGGCAGCGCACGCGATGACGCTGCCGCCGCTGTAATACGTCGCAGTCAGACGTTGTAGTCCAGCGTCGCAGTGCAACGTCGTACTCCAATGTCGCAGTTCAATGTTTCACCCGGCCGATCCCCACATCGGCCGCGACCGACCACCAAGATGAATCCAGACAACACTCCGGTATCACCGATTCTGCCCGGCGCATGGCTCGGCATGGTCGGTGGCGGCCAGCTCGGCCGCATGTTCTGCTTCGCCGCGCAGGCGATGGGCTATCGCGTCGCCGTGCTCGATCCGGACGAAACCAGTCCGGCGGGCGCCGTTGCGGATCGCCATCTGCGCGCCGCCTATGACGACGAAGCCGCCCTCACCGAACTCGCGCGGCTGTGCGCGGCGGTGTCGACCGAATTCGAGAACGTGCCGGCCGCGAGCCTCGATTTCCTCGCGCGCACGACGTTCGTCAGCCCGGCCGGGCGCTGCGTTGCCGTCGCGCAGGATCGGATTGCGGAGAAGCGCTTCATCGCGTCGTCGGGCGTGCCCGTGGCGCCGTATGTCGTGATCGAATCGTCGGATGCGCTCGCCGCGCTCAATGACGGCGCGCTCGAAGCGGTGCTGCCAGGCATCCTGAAGACGGCGCGCATGGGCTACGACGGCAAGGGGCAGGTGCGGGTCGGTAACGCGGCCGAAGTGCGCGCGGCGCATGCATCGCTGGGCGGCGTGCCTTGCGTGCTCGAAAAGCGCTTGCCCTTGAAGTTCGAAGTCTCGGCGCTGATCGCGCGCGGCGCGACGGGTTGCTCGGCCGTGTATCCGCTCGCGCAGAACACGCATCGCAATGGCGTGCTTTCGCATACCATCGTGCCCGCGCCCGACGCGAGCGCGACGCTCGTCGAGCAGGCACAGCAGGCCGCGCTGCAGATCGCGGACAAGCTCGGCTATGTTGGCGTGCTGTGTGTCGAGTTCTTCATTCTCGAAGACGGCACGCTGGTCGCGAACGAAATGGCGCCGCGTCCGCACAACTCCGGCCACTACACGGTCGACGCGTGCGCGACGAGCCAGTTCGAGCAGCAGGTGCGCGCAATGACGGGCATGCCGCTCGGCGACACGCGCCAGCATTCGCCTGCGGTGATGCTGAACATCCTCGGTGACGTGTGGTTCCCGATCAACGCGAAGGGCGACAAGCCGACGGCCGCCATCACGCCGCCGTGGCACGAGGTCGCGGCGATGCCGGAAGCGCGTCTGCACCTGTATGGCAAGGAAGAAGCGCGTGTCGGCCGCAAGATGGGTCACGTGAACTTCACGGCTGCGACGCTCGAACAGGCGCGCATGGCCGCGCGCCATTGCGCGCGTCTGCTGCACATCCCGACGAGCTGAGCACGAGCCTTTATGCCGGATCAAATGAAACCAGCCGACGTGACGTCGAGCGTCGGCGCCGACGAGATCGCGCGTGCCGCGGCACTGCTCGATGCAGGACAACTCGTCGCGTTTCCTACGGAGACGGTCTACGGGCTGGGCGGCGATGCCGAAAGTCCTGATGCGGTTGCGCGCATTTATGCGGCGAAGGGCAGGCCGGCCAATCATCCCGTGATCGTGCATCTCGCGCCGAACGGCGATCCGAATTACTGGGTCGAGCAACTGCCGTCCGATGCGCAGCGTCTCATCGACGCTTTCTGGCCCGGTCCGCTGACGTTGATTCTCAAACGCGCCGCGCATATTCCTGCGGCCGTGAGCGGTGGCCAGGATTCCGTCGGATTGCGTTGTCCGTCGCATCCCGTCGCGCAGGCGCTGCTGACGGCGTTCAGCGCGTTACGCAACGGGCATGGCGGCGTCGCCGCGCCGTCGGCGAACCGCTTCGGTCACGTGAGTCCGACCACGGCGCAGCACGTGCGCGAGGAATTCGGCGACGCGATTCACGTGCTCGACGGCGGATCGTCGGATGTGGGCATCGAATCGACGATCGTCGATCTGTCGCGCGGCTTTCCCGCGCTGCTGCGGCCGGGACATGTGACGCCGCAAGACATCGCCGACGTGCTCGGAGAAATGCCGCGTCTGCCCGATGGCTCCGACGCGAGCGCGCCGCGTGCTTCCGGCACGTTGAAGGCGCACTATGCGCCGCGCACGCCGCTCGCGTTGCTGCCGTTCGATGTGCTCGAGCCGTTGCTGACTGCGCGTGCTCCCGGCGAACGCGTTGCGCTGGTTGCGCGTGTTTCGCGCGCAGGGCGTTGGGCCGAAGCGGAGGGCGTGCATTTCGTCGCCGCGCCGGAAGACCCGCATCTGTATGCGCGCGATCTGTATGGCTTGCTGCGCGCGCTGGATCGCGCGAATGTTTCGCGGATTCTGATCGAGAAGTTGCCGGATACGATCGAGTGGATCGCCGTCAATGACCGGCTGGGGCGCGCGGCTGCGGCGTTTGAGGCGCACGACGCCTGAGCGCCAATGCATCGAGTGCGTCGCGACCGACGGCCTCGGAAGAACAGGCAGACGCATGAAAACAAAAAGCCCGGCTCGTGAGAGCCGGGCTTTTTTTGCATCGGGCAATGCCGGAATTACTTGCCCAGGCCCGTCGCCGCGATCTTGCCTTCGACATACGTCGCAAACGCAGCATGCGCATGCGTCGTCGGGTGGATCGTGTCGGCGAACACATACGACTGGTCCGCGCCCGCCACCGTCAGCGTGTTTGGCGAGCAGAACAGCGACGACGCGAATTGCTGGCCATACTGCGCAGCCGTCATGCCGCCGACCAGCACCGAAGGGTTCGCCGTCGCGTAAGCCGTTGCGTTCGCGGCCATCTGTGTGATGTTGCAGGCCGTATCCGTCGTGTTGCTGAAGCCTTGTGCCGACGGATTGGCGAGCAGCGGTGTGAGCCAGCCGCTCGTCGACACGAAGACCACCTTGGTCGACAGGCCGCCCGCGGCCAGTGCCTGCTGCAGCACGCCGTTATAGGTGGCGACGATGCCCGAGATCAGCGCAGGCACCTGTGCCGACCCCAACTGCGCGGTGAGCTGCGTAGCCAGCGGCGTTTTGCCGATATCGGGCACGTCCATCACGACCACGTGCGTCGCGCCCTTCGCGAGGATCGTGCCGATTTGCGCGACGAGCGTCTGCGCCATCGGGCCGACCGTGCTCACGGCGACCGACTGCACGATTTGCGAAGCCTGAGTCGGATTGGCCGCGACCTGCGTCGAGATCGACGTCAGCATGGCGGACAGGTTCTGCAGGATATCGTTGGCGCCGCCGTTGATCAGCACGAGCTGATTCGAATTGAAGCTGCCGTGATCGGTCAGGTATTGCTGGATCTGCTGCGTCACCGGCCATGTCGTGGCTGCCTGGCTGTTGGGCGCGTAGCCATTGCCGTCCACGCGCGACACATCCGAGCCGCCCTGCGCATAGCCGAAGCCACCATTCGCCACGAGCGGCTTGCCGAAGCCGCCCAGGTAAGCCGGCGTCAGCGTATCGCCGTAGTACTCAGCGACTTTCTGCGTCCACACTTCGCCGGGGTTCGTCGTGAAGCGTCCGCCGCCGAAGCTCGAGGTGATCACGGGCGAATACGTGCCGACATCCGACAGGCTGTCCCCGAACGACACCACCTGCAGTTTGACCCCGCCCGCCGGCGTGCTGCTCGCGTTGTTGTTACTGTTGTTGTCACTGCCGCCGCCGCATGCGACGAGCATGGCGAATGCCGCGCACGCAACGGCGATGCGCGCGTAACGCACGACGCCCGTGTTGTTTGATGCTTGCTTCATAGGGTCCTTATCTCCTCGTATGTGTCTGGCCTGAGTTTGGTATCTCGTCAGCCATCTGATGCAGGCGTCGTCTGGACGCGGCGACGAACCTGCAAAGCCTTCCCTGTTATCGCGGCGTCTGGACGGCCGCGTTGTCGTTCTGTCGTGTGTGTCCGGCGGCATCTGGCGCAAGCTCGCCGCCGCGCAGGCTCGCGTGATACTGCGCGGCCCACGCGGGCGGCGCGAACAGCGCGCTCAACCGGTTGCGCAAGCCGCGCACCCGCACGACGTCCTGCGCCATCGAAGCCCATTCATGAAACGTCGCCTTCAGCGGGTTATACGTATAGAGCGGCTCGACGATGCCATACACGGGCGGCTCGTTCGCGTCTTCATCGACATAGCTGCCGAACAGCCGGTCCCAGATCACCAGCACGCCCGCATAGTTGCGATCGATGTACCGGTCGTTGCGCGCATGATGCACGCGATGGATCGACGGCGTGTTCAGCACGTATTCGAGCCAGCCGAGCTTGCCGATCGACTGCGTATGCACGAAGAATTGAAACCCCAGATTGATCAGCACGACGCCGACGATCTGCTTCGGTGAAAAGCCGAGAAACGCGAGCGGAATCCAGAAGATCCACATGCCCGCGACGGGATACATGAGGCTCTGGCGAAACGCGGTCGAGAAATTCATCCGCTCCGACGAGTGATGCACGACATGCGCGGCCCACAACCAGCGCACGCGATGGCTGCAGCGATGAAACACGTAGTAGAGCAGATCCTGCGCGACGAACAGCACGACGAACGACACCCAGCCCGCTTGCCAGTCGAGCAGGCGGTAGTGCTCGTAGCAATACGCATAGGCGGGAATGACGAACAGCCACGCGAGCTTGTCGGCGCCCTGATGCATCAGCGCGAGCGCGGTATTGCACAACGTGTCGCGCCAGCCGTACATGCGCGCTTCGGGCTGTGTGCGCTGCGCGTGCCACGCCTCCCAGCCGATGCACGCGAGAAAGATCGGCGCCATGGCGAGCAGAAGCAATTCGGCATCGAATTGCATTGACGTCTCCCTCCGAGGGTCCCTGCGGCCTCCTCGGGGAGGCCGGCATTGTCTTTATTGTTTGAATGCGGCGCTGTACATCATGCGGCGCTTTTTGCGCGCGCCGTCATGCCTGTTTGTCTGCGCCTTTTCATACTGCCCGACAGCGTACAACGCCTCGCGGCGCGCCGCGCACCGCTTCAATAGAAGGAATCCTCAGTGGGCGCCGCGCTTCTGAGGGTTTTTCCTGATCTTGCGGCGCGGCTCGTCCGCGGCTTCTGCAGCGGCCGGCGCGACGGTGCTGGCGAGCATCGCGGACGGCCCCTGATACACCCATTCGAGCAGTTCGTCATGCGCGGCGCGCGCGGCTTCCGCGTGCGGATCGTTGATCAGGCTGACGACGACATAGCTCTGCCCATCGGCCGATGCGACATAACCTGCGATCGCGCGCACGTCGCGCAACGTGCCTGTCTTGATGTGCGCGTTGCCGTTGACGGGCTTCGACGTCAGCCGGTTGCGCATCGTGCCGTCCACGCCGACGATAGGCAGCGAATCGACGAACACCTGAGCGACGGGGCTCGCGTTCGCGCTTTGCAGCAGGTCGGCGAGCGCGAGCGCGGTGATGTGCTCGTCGCGTGACAGGCCCGAGCCGTTGTCGAGGCTCAGATATTCCATCGGCATTGCGCTGCGATGCAGGAACGATTCGATCGCTTCAGCCGACTTCGCGGGCGTAGCCGGCGGGCGGTTGATGACGGCGCCGATCGTCAGGAACAGATTGCGCGCCATCGTGTTGTTGCTGAACTTGTTGATGTCGCGAACGATGTCGGACAGCACCGGCCCCTGATGGGTCGCGACGAGTTTCGCGTCGATGGGCACTGCGCCTTCGCGCGTCGTCCCGTTGAACGTGCCGCCCGTCTGCTGCCACAGCGCGAGGAAGCCGCCCGCGAAGAACGTGGTGTGATCTAGCACGGCCACGTTGACGGTGCGCTCGCCACAGCGCAGCGGATAGTCGCCGATGAACGATGCATTGACGACGCCATTCGCCGCCGGCGTGACGGCGGGCGTCACCAGTTCGCCGCGGCACGGGCCGCGCGTCGCATGCAGTTCGTTGTCGATCTGCAATTGCGCGAGCGCGGGCAGTACGTCGATCTGCACCTTGCCGTCCTCGGATGGCGACATCGTGAACGACAGCGATTTGAACGCGTACAGCAGCGGATCGGGGCCGACGTTGTAGGGCGAATTGACGTCGCTGTCGAAGGCGGGCAGATCGCGAGTAGACGGATCGAAGAAACGCTTGTCGAGCACGAGCGCGCCGTCGATGCCCGTGATGCCCGCCTTGTGAATCTTCTGGACGAGATCGATCAGTTCTTCCGGTACGAGCTTCGGGTCGCCCGTGCCCTGGATGTACAGATTGCCGTGCAGCACGCCGTTACCGTCGATGTTGCCCTGCGCGTAGGCCGTCGTTTTCCAGCGGTAGTCGGGGCCGAGCAGCGACAGGCCCGAGTAGGTGGTGACGAGCTTCATCGTCGAGGCGGGCATCATCGGCTTGCCAGCGTTCAGCGCGAGCACGGGCGTGCGGTCGCCGACCTTCTCGACGACCACGCTAATCGACGACAGCGGCACATGCGCGCGCTGCAGACCCGCCATCACAGCAGGCGGCAACACGGTGGTGACGTTGACGGCGGGTTGCTGCGCTTTCTTGCGAGCCTCGGCGGGTGCGGCGACGGCGAGCGCGGCGCACGCGAACAGTACGGCAGCAGCGCGCGCGGCGGCACGGCGGTGGGAAGGCAACGGCGGCGACAGCTTTGCATCGCGACCGGTTGCGGACAGCGCAGCCGCCGCATCAGCGTGAGCGGATGTCAGCGTCCTGATGCGGCGCCCGAGCGAACGGGCATATGAGGAAGCAAGTGAAACGAAGGCGAGCGGCATGTACGGACAGAATCGGCAAAAAGCGGCGAAAGAGCGTCGAAAAAGCAGCGAGCGGCGGGCCGCGCGGAAAGGCAAATGCAAGGGCGTCGAAGGCCGCGCAAGGCCTGCAAAATCAGCATGCGCCGTGCAAAAGCGCTCATTGTAGAGAGTTGCGATGACGTCGCGAAAAAAATGATGCCGAGTGTTTCGTGCGCGTCACGCTATCGCGACGGAGCGTGCAAAGACGATATGCGGCGAGCATGCATCAGGGAAGAAAAAAGCACGCGGGCGCTAGAATGCTGGCATCGAAAACCTATGGCCGGGACGCGAGTGCCGGAACAGCCGGAGCGGATGGATAGCGATGCGCATACTTCTCGTTGAAGACGACCGGATGATTGCCGAGGGCGTGCGCAAGGCGCTGCGCGGCGAAGGCTTCGCGGTCGACCTGGTGCAGGACGGCGAATCCGCGTTGAACGCGGTCGCGGGCCAGCCTTACGATCTCGTGCTGCTCGATCTCGGCCTGCCGAAGCGTGACGGCCTCGATGTGTTGCGCACGCTGCGTTCGCGCGGTCATCAGTTGCCCGTGCTGATCGTCACCGCGCGTGATGCCGTCGCGGATCGCGTGAAAGGGCTCGACGCGGGTGCCGACGACTACCTCGTCAAACCCTTCGATCTCGACGAACTCGGCGCGCGAATGCGCGCGCTGATCCGCCGCCAGTCGGGGCGCAGCGAATCGACGATCCGACACGGCAATCTCACACTCGATCCCGCGTCGCATCAGGTGACGCTCGACGGCGCGCCCGTCGCGCTGTCCGCGCGGGAGTTCGCGTTGCTCGCGGCGCTGATCGCGCGTCCGGGCGCGGTGCTGTCGAAGAGCCAGCTCGAAGAGAAGATGTACGGCTGGGGGGAGGAGATCGGCAGCAATACCGTCGAGGTCTATATTCACGCGCTGCGCAAGAAGCTCGGCGCGGAACTGATACGCAACGTGCGCGGTCTCGGCTACATGATCGCCAAGGAAGCCTGACACGATGCGTTCGATTCGCCGTCAATTGCTGTTCTGGCTGCTCGCTATCGTGTTGCTCGGCGTCGGCATTGCGGGCTGGCTGATTTACCGTCAGGCGCTCGCCGAAGCCAACGAACTGTTCGATTACCAGTTGCAGGAAATCGCTGCCGCGCTGCCCGCCGAGCCGTTCTCACAAGTGCTCAGCTCGCGCGATACAGGCGACGAAGGCATCGTGCTGCAGATCTGGAATCGCAACGGCGTGCTGATGTACTACTCGCATCCGCGCGCGCCGCTCGCGCCGCGCGCCGAACTCGGCTTTTCGACGGAGCGCACCGAGCGCGGCGACTGGCGCGTGTATGGCGCGATCGTCGGCGATAACGTCGTGCAGCTCGCGCAACCGCTGTCGGTGCGCAACCGGCTGGCGGCGAACGTCGCGCTGCGCACGCTGTGGCCGCTCATCGTGCTGTTGCCGCTGATGGGCGTTGCGGTGTGGGGCGTGGTCGGACGCGGGCTCGCGCCTTTGCGGCGCGTCACGGGCGCGCTCGACACGCGTCATCCCGAAGCGCTCGATCCCTTGCCCGACTCGCGCTTGCCGCTCGAAGTGCAGCCGCTCGTGCGCGCGCTGAACGGTCTGCTGGAACGGCTCGCCATTGCGCTCGACACACAAAAAGCCTTCGTCGCCGATGCCGCGCACGAACTGCGCACGCCGCTTGCCGCTGTGCAGATCCAGTCGCAACTGGTGGCGCGCGCGCATGACGAAACCGAGCGCCGCGAAGCGCTGAACGATCTACAGGCGGGCGTCACGCGCGCGACGCGTCTTGCCGAGCAACTGCTCGCACTCGCGCGCTCCGAGCCGGATGGGCACGCGGCGACAGGCAGCGTCGATCTCGACGCGCTCGTGCACGAGTGCGTGACTGCCCATCTGCCGCTCGCGCAAAAGCGCGGCGTCGATCTCGGCATCGAGGCTAGCGAGCCCGCCACCGTCACGGGCGATGCGGAATCGCTGCGCGTGATGCTCAACAACCTGATCGACAACGCAACCAAATACACGCCGGAAGGCGGGCGCGTCGACGTGTGCCTGCGCGTGGAGGACGGCCGGCCGCTCGTGCAGATCGCCGACAGCGGCCCAGGCATTCCGCCCGACGAACGCGATCGCGTATTCGACCGCTTCTACCGCGTCGGCGCGGGCGCGAATCGCGCGCGCACCGACGTCGCGGGCAGCGGCCTCGGTCTCGCAATCGTGCGACGCATCGCGCTTCAGCATCACGCGAATGTCACACTCGACGAATCCGCTTCGGGTGGATTGCGCGTCAACGTGCGCTTCTGAATCGCCCGCCCAGCAAGGGTTTGCGCAAGGCTTTCATCTAGTTGGCGTTGTTTAAGATTGATTTAAGCGACGCCACGTACTCTTCGCTTCATCAAAGAGTCAACTCTCCCAATCAGGAGTCCACGATGAAAGCAAAAATACTGACCCGTAGCGCCGTTGCGGCGGCCGTCGTTATCGCATTGTCGGCGGGCTACGTGGCCGGTCATCGCAACGTGCCTGCGCCCGAGGTGATCTCACCCGCGGCCGCCGCGATGATGCCTGCGGAAGCCGCGGCGAAGACGGGCATTCCCGATTTCTCGGGCCTCGTCGAAACGTATGGTCCCGCGGTCGTCAACATCAGCGCGAAGCATGTCGTGAAGCAGACGGCGATGCGCGGCGGCAATGGCAATAACAGCGGTCAGCTTCCCATCGATCCGAGCGATCCGTTCTATCAGTTCTACAAGCACTTCTTCGGCCAGATGCCGGGCGGCCCGAATGGCGGCGGTGGTGGTGGTGGCGATGACGGCGACCGTCCGAGCGCGAGCCTCGGCTCGGGCTTCATCATCAGCAGCGACGGCTATGTGCTGACCAACGCGCACGTCGTCGACGGCGCGAACGTCGTTACCGTCAAGCTCACCGACAAGCGCGAGTACAAGGCGAAAGTGGTCGGCGCGGACAAGCAGTCGGACGTCGCCGTGCTGAAGATCGACGCGAAGGATCTGCCAACCGTGAAGATCGGCGATCCGCGCTCGAGCAAGGTCGGGCAGTGGGTCGTCGCGATCGGCTCGCCGTACGGTTTCGACAACACAGTGACGTCGGGCATCATCAGCGCGAAGTCGCGCTCGCTGCCGGACGAGAACTACACGCCGTTCATCCAGACCGACGTGCCCGTAAATCCGGGTAACTCGGGCGGCCCGCTGTTCAATCTGCAAGGCGAAGTGATCGGCATCAACTCGATGATCTATTCGCAGACGGGCGGCTTCCAGGGCCTTTCGTTCGCCATCCCGATCAATGAGGCGATGAAGGTCAAGGACGATCTCGTGAAGACGGGTCATGTGAGCCGCGGCCGTCTCGGTGTCGCCGTGCAGAGCGTGAACCAGACGCTGGCGGATTCGTTCGGCATGAAGAAGCCGCAAGGCGCGCTCGTCAGTTCCGTCGATCCGGGCGGTCCGGCGGCGAAGGCAGGCTTGCAGCCAGGCGATGTGATCCTGTCGGTGAACGGCGTGGACGTCGCGGACTCGTCGGCGCTGCCGTCGCAGATCGCGGGCATCAAGCCGGGCTCGCAGGCCGACGTTCAGGTGTGGCGCGACAAGTCGACGAAGGAGCTGAAGGTGACGATCGGCTCGCTATCGGACGCGAAGGTCGCTTCGAACGACGATAGCGGCCCGGCGCAGATGCAAGGTCGCCTCGGCGTTGCCGTGCGTCCGCTCACGCCGCAGGAAAAGAGCGGCGCGTCGGTGTCGCACGGTCTGCTGGTGCAGGATGCGAGCGGCGCGGCAGCCAGCGCCGGCATCCAGCCGGGCGATGTAATTCTGGCCGTCAACGGACGGTCGGTGTCGAACATCGACCAGTTGAAGCAGGCGGTGTCGGCGGCGGGCAACAGCATCGCGCTGTTGATCCAGCGCGATAACTCGCAGATCTTCGTGCCCGTCGATCTCGGCTAAAGCTGCAAACGCGGCCGTGCTGGCCGGCGCCATGGGCGCCGGCCGGTAAAAGCTGCCGGTGATGGTAAAAATGGAAGGTATGCAGATCGCTTACGACGCGCGTTGCAAAGGAAACAGGCCCGATTTTCGGGCCTGTTTCCTTTGTGGGACTTGATGGGGCGGGATGGGCATGCAGATTGCGTCCGGATAGGCGTTAAAACCGTTTGGGGTTTGCCCAACAAGGAGCCACGCAATGACTCATCGTCGTATCGTCGCCCGCGCCGTTTCGGTTGCGGCCGCGACAGTTCTCACGCTCGGCCTGTCGGGCGGCGCGTACGCGCAACAGGCAAGCGAAGTCACGGGCGGTACCACCTCGGACAACACCAGTGCGGGCAACGTCAACGGCGAGGGCCTGCCGCAAGTGCAGCAACAGGGCGACGTGTCGTACACGTCGGGCGGCGTCGGCCTCGATGAATCGAAGGCGCTGCAGGCTGCGCAGAGCCAGTGGCCGTTGTCGCTGCGCTTCACGGGTCCGGGTTCGGACTTTCTCGCCGATGTGAAGGTGAAGATCGTCGACGCGCACGGCGGCAGCGTACTCGACACCACGTCGCGCGGGCCCTACATGCTGGTCAAGCTGCGCCCGGGCCGCTACACGGTGCACGCGGCGTACAAGGAAAACGATCAGTCGAAGCCCGTCACCATTCCGGCAAAGGGGACGGCAAAGGCCGCTTTCTACTGGAAGACACAGTAAGCGATGCGAAAGAAAAGGGGCGAAAAGGCGGCGCAAACGCGGGTCGACGGCGCGCGTCGAGTCGCCGCCGCGCCGCCAGCAACGGCCGCGACGCGGCGCGCGCGCATCGGCAATCGGTAGAGACCCGATGCTCCCAACGAAGCGCGCGCAATCGCGGCGCGTTTGGTCAATAATGAAGCCACGGACACGCTCCGTGGCTTCTGTGTTTTCGGAGCCGACGCTGCGCGGCCGGGGACACGCCTGCCGCACGACGACAACGAGGCGGCGCGTGCCTGGAGAGCCGGGCTGGCGGCGGAGCCAGCTGATCGGAGCGTGCGCGAACGTGCCAGCAGCGGAGCGGATCACATGAACGATGCCCCATCCGGCGGAAGCGCCGAAGACGCGGACAGCGGCAGTACCGTGCACGGCAGCCTTGCGTCCGGCAGTGCGCCAGCGCACGGAGGCGACGCAGGAGCGGGGCATACGATTTCCATCACGGCCAACCGGCATCGCGTACGGGTGATCCATCAAGGGGTGACCTTCGCAGACACGCATGCCGGGTTCACGCTGTGTGAAACAGGATGTCCCGACGTGTTTTATTTCCCGCGAGCCGATGTCAATATGGCGCGGCTCGAGCGATCGACTCACACGTCTCAATGCCCGTTCAAGGGCGAAGCGTCGTATTACCATCTGCGCACGGAAGACGAGACGATCGAGAATGCAGTGTGGAGCTATGAAAACCCACTGGAGCGGGTGAAGCAGATCGCGGGGTATCTTGCGTTTTACGCATCGCGTGTCGACCGCATCGATCAGACGTCTTGATCCCGCAGTCGCACGGTTATCGGGGAGGCTGCCATGGAATTGAACGACGCGTTGAGAGTGCCGCTGGCGCCGTCCGAAGTCTGGGACGCGCTGCAGGATCTCGCGTTGCTGCGCGCGAGTCTCGACAATTGCGAGTCCTTGCGCCGGCTCCAGGGCGGCGAATATCTGCTGACGATGACGGTGCCGCTCGGACCGCTGCGCGCGCACTATCAGATACGCGCGCACGTCGCGAGCGAGGACGGCGCGAACAGCGCGAAGCCGCATCGCACGCTCAACTTCAAGGCGCGCGCCGAGGGCGTCGGCTCGCTGCGCGGACAGATCGACGTGTCGCTGCGCAACGACGATCATCTCCATCTGCATCTTCCTGGCCGCGGGCCGAGCACGCGCATCGACTATTCAGTGTGGGCGACGTCGACAGGACCGCTCGCGCAACTGCCCGCGCGTCAGATCGAAAACGCGCTACACGAACTGGCGGACGACTTCTTCACCGAGTTCTGCGCGGTCGTGCAGGCGAAGCACGGCAAAGGGCCGAACCGCGCGACGGGCACGCAAGGGCGGCGCCAGCACGTGTTTCTGCGGCCGATCAGCCTGTCGGGCGTGGCGCGTCGCGCGCGGCTGCACGACCATCATCAGGGCAGCGCGCTGACCGGTCGCGCCGCGCACTCGCTGCTGCACGGTCTGCATCACGAGCATGATCCGCATGTGCTGCCGAACTGGGCGTGGGCGGCGATGATTTTCTTCGTCGCGCTGCTGCTCTACGTCGCGCGGTACTTCACGCAAGGCTAGTCTTTATCTCCGCTGTGCGCGCGGCGGTTCACACGCCGCGAAACTCCCTGCGCCACGCGGATGGCGACGTCCTGAACGTGTCAGTGAAATGCTGGCGCAGCGACGCCGTCGAGCCAAATCCCGCCATTCCCGCAATCGACTCGATCGACTCGTCGGTGCTTTCGAGCAGCTGCTGCGCACGCGCGAGCCGCTGCGCCAGCAGCCACGCGCTCACGGTCGTTCCCGTCGCTGCCTTGAAGTGCCGCGTGAACGTGCGACGGCTCATCGCGGCGCGCCCGGCGAGGGAATCGAGCGTATGCGGCGCGTCGAGCGTGCCGTTCACCCAGTCGAGCAGCGCGGACAAGCGGTCGCCACGCAGGTCGTGTGGCATGGGCTGCTGCACGTATTGCGCCTGACCACCCTGGCGATGCGGCGGCACGACGAGGCGTCGCGCGATGTAGTTCGCGCTTTGCGCGCCGCACAGCTTGCGCACCACATGCAGACAGCAGTCGAGCCCCGCCGCCGTACCCGCCGACGTGAGGATGTCGCCGTCGTCGACATACAGCACCTGTGGATCGACCTTCACGTTTGGAAAGCGCCGCGCGAAGTCGGCGGCCCATGCCCAGTGCGTGGTCGCCGGACGTCCGTCGAGCAGGCCTGCGGCGGCGAGCACGTAGGCGCCGAGACACAGGCCGACCAGTTGTGCGCCACGTGCGTGCGCGGCGCGCAATGCGTCGAGCAGTGGTGCGGGCGGAGGTTCGTCGGGATCGCGCCAGGTGGGAACGATGATCGTGTCGGCGTCGGCGAGCGCGTCGAGACCGTGCGTCGCGGCGATCGAAAAGCCTGCTGTCGTCGAGAGCGGGCCGGAGTCGATCGAGCAGACGCGGAACGCGAAGCCGAGCACGCCGCCGTCGCTGCGATCCTCGGCGAACACGACACACGGCACGGACAGGTGGAACGGGCTGATGCCGTCGAAGGCGACGGCGGCTACGACATGGGGTGTCTTCGGCGCGGTGCGGCACACCTCGGGTTCCTGGCCGCGGGGACTCGCGTGGGATGTCCGCTGCTTTGCTGGTTGTGAAGCAGCCTTTAGAGCATGGGTTGCAGCGGCGCGGGCCATGGTGGCCTCCCAGTCGAAAATGCGAATGGCCCAATCCTAGCGAAAATTGTCATTCGGGTCACTGTCGCGCGACGGGCGGAACGCGAACAATGCGCACATCGCGGCTGCAACCGCCAGCCGCCGACTTCAACCATCACGGAGAGTTGCCATGCCGACGCCCCGCCGCGCCCTGATCGTCATCGATGTCCAGAACGAGTACGTGACGGGCGACCTGCCGATCGAATACCCGGACGTGCAGACGTCGCTCGCGAACATCGGCCGCGCGATCGACGCGGCGCATGCCGCGCAGATTCCCGTCGTCGTCGTGCAGAACTTCACGCCGCCCGGCTCGCCGATCTTTGCGCGCGGCAGCGAAGGCGCCGAACTGCATAACGTGGTCGCATCGCGCGAGTACGATCACCACGTCGAGAAAGCGCTGCCGAGCGCGTTCACCGACACCGATCTGGCGGACTGGCTCGCTGCGCGCGAGATCGACACGCTCACCGTGGTGGGCTACATGACGCACAACTGCGATGCGTCGACGATCGTTCACGCGCTGCATATGGGTCTTGCCGTCGAGTTCCTGCACGATGCGACGGGCTCGGTGCCGTATGAAAACAGCGCGGGTCTGGCGAGCGCCGAGGAAATCCATCGCGTGTTCAGCGTCGTGCTGCAGTCGCGCTTCGCAGCTGTCGCGAGCACGCAGCAATGGATCGGGGCCGTGCAGTCGGGTGGTCAGCTGGAACGCGGCTCGATCTACGCGTCGAACCAGAAGGCGCGCGCGAAGGCAGCGGCTTGAGCGAACGGAAAATGAAGTGAGAAGGGCGGCCGGCTTGCCGGCGCTCGCGCGGCGCACCCGCTTTCAGGGCTGTGCGCCGCCATGAAGTGGTGTGAAAGCGCGCTCAGGCGCCCATGCGCAGCGCCGGGCTGCGCAACGCATCGATCATGCTTTCGACCATCTGCCGCGCATGCCGGCCGAAGTCCAGCACTTCCGGCACGAACAGCATGTCCTTCAACGATCCGCTGATGAACGCGTGCACCATCGACGCCGCCACGGGCACGTTCATGTCGGCGGGCAACTGGCCTTTGGAAATCGCGTTGCGCATGCCCGCCTGGATGCTCGCGAGGCTCTCGCGCATCGTGTTCTGATAGCGCGCCATCACGGGCCCCATCTCTTCGACGAACTCGCACTTGTGAAACAGGATGTCGAACACCCGGCGGCGGTGCGGGTCGTTCGCGGTGTCGCGCAGACAGACGGTGCAGATGTCGATGAGGCGGCCAAGGGGATCGGCTTCGTTCGGATCGACGGAAGCGGCTTTCAGTTCATCGAGCGGCAGCAGCACGCGGTCGAACATTTCTGTGAAGAGCTCGCCCTTGTTGGCGAAGTGCCAGTAGATCGCGCCACGGGTGACGCCTGCCGTCTGCGCGATCTCGGCCAGCGAAGTGCGCGACACGCCTTTTTCCGAAAATACCTGTTCTGCTGCATCGAGGATGCGAGTGCGCGTCTCCTGCGCTTCTTCCTTGGTTCGACGGACCATTCTTATTGCCCTGCAGTAAATGCGGGGTTTCCCCTGACGTTTTTAAACGCGCCTGATAAAGATCATTTCACGCGCACGTTAATGCCTGGCAGATCTTCCGGAGGAAACCCATTTCCTTGGTTGAACGCACTTTTACGTGCATTCATGAATGTATATATAATAGCACCCCATCGATCGGATGGCTTACGTTTGGGTGAACGGTTAAGATCCGTCACTGTTGTCTTTGCAAGCATCTTTGCGCTGTCTCAAGAAATGGGCGGCGCGGTGCGGCATTTCCCGGTTTGGCGCATTTCGCAGTGAATGCACCGCAGGAAGCAGCATTCGTGAGCGTCCGGTCATGGCGTCTTCGAGACGCCAATTTGCGCAGCCTTCTCCGGAGAGAGATGCACGCACTTTTTCCTTCTCAGTCTTTGACAGAGGTCGCTCCATGCGCGTCGAACGGGTTCCATTCCGCTTACTCACTGCCGCGACGGCTGCCGTAATGCTGGCAGCATGCGGACCAAAACAATCAGCACCTCCGCCTCAAACCCCTGAAGTCGGCATCGTGACGGTCCAGCCGCAAGCCGTGCCTGTCGTCACCGAATTGCCGGGCCGCACCAGTGCGTTCCTCGTCGCGCAGGTGCGCGCGCGGGTCGACGGCATCGTGCTGCGCCGCGAGTTCACGGAAGGCACGCAGGTCAAGGCCGGCCAGCGTCTGTACAAGATCGATCCGGCGCCGTACATCGCGACGCTGAACAACGCGAAGGCGTCGCTCGCGAAGGCCCAGGCTAACCTCGTGTCGACCACCGCACAGGCCAATCGCTTCAAGGTGCTGGTCGCGGCGAACGCGGTGTCGAAGCAGGACTACGACAACGCCGTCGCATCCGAAGGCCAGGCTGCCGCTGATGTCGCGGCCGGCAAGGCCGCCGTCGATACCGCGCAGATCAACCTCGGCTACACGGACGTCGTTTCGCCCGTCACGGGCCAGGTCGGCATCTCGCAGGTGACGCCGGGCGCATACGTGCAGGCGAGCCAGGCGACGCTGATGTCGACCGTGCAGCAACTCGATCCCGTCTACGTCGACGTCACGCAGTCGAGCCTCGCGGGCCTCAAGCTGCGCCGCGACATCCAGTCGGGCCGGCTGAAGACCTCGGGTCCGGACGCCGCGAAGGTCGAACTGGTGCTCGAAGACGGCCGCGTCTATTCGGATAAGGGCAAGCTGCAGTTCACCGACGTCACCGTCGACCAGGCCACGGGCTCCGTGACGATTCGCGCGATCTTCCAGAACAAGGATCACGTGCTGTTGCCGGGCATGTTCGTGCGCGCGCGCATCGAGGAAGGCGTCAACGAAAGCGCGCTGCTGGTGCCGCAGATCGGTGTCACGCACGACCAGAAGGGTCAGCCGACAGCACTCGTCCTCAATAAGGAAGACAAGGTCGAGCTGCGCACGCTGCAGGCTACGGCGACCTACGGCCAGTACTGGGTCGTCGAAGGCGGCCTGAGTGCGGGCGACCGTGTGATCGTGAACGGCGTCGACAAGGTGCGTCCGGGCGCAACGGCCAAGGCCGTGCCGGCGCAACTGCCGCCGTCGCCCGCTTCGGACGCAGCCGCGTCGGCTCCGGCCGGCGCACAGGCAGCCAGCGGCGCGGCCGCGGCCTCTGCTGCATCGGGCGCGTAATCAAAGGGAGCCTGTTTCATGGCAAAGTTTTTTATCGATCGCCCGATCTTCGCGTGGGTGATCGCCATCATTCTGATGCTGGCGGGTCTGGCGTCGATCTTCACGCTGCCGGTTGCGCAATATCCGACGATTGCGCCGCCGGCCGTGCAGATCAGCGCGACGTATCCGGGTGCATCGGCGAAGACGGTTGAAAACACCGTCACGCAGGTGATCGAGCAGCAGATGAGCGGCCTCGACCACTTGCTGTACCTGTCGTCGACTTCCGACGACTCGGGTACGGCCACCATCACGCTGACGTTCGCGGCGGGCACCAACCCCGACATCGCGCAGGTTCAGGTGCAGAACAAGCTGCAGCTCGCGACACCGCTGCTGCCGCAAGCAGTGCAGCAGCTCGGCACGAAGGTGACGAAGTCGAGCAGCAGCTTCCTGCTGGTGATGGCGTTCGTGTCGACCGACGGCAGCATGAACAAGTACGACCTCGCGAACTACGTCGCGTCGAACGTGCAGGACCCGGTCAGCCGTATCGACGGCGTGGGTACGGTCACGCTGTTCGGCACGCAGTACGCGATGCGGATCTGGCTCGACGCCAACAAGCTGACCAACTTCGGCTTGACGCCTGTCGATGTTCAGGCCGCGCTGCAGGCGCAGAACGTTCAGGTGGCGGGCGGCTCGCTCGGCGGCACGCCGTCGGTGCCGGGCCAGTTGCTGCAGGCGACGATCAGCGAAGCGACGCTGCTGACCACGCCCGAGCAGTTCGGCAACATCCTGCTGAAGGTCAACCAGGACGGCTCGCAGGTGCGCCTCAAGGACGTCTCGCACATCGAGCTGGGCGGCGAAAACTACAACTTCGACACCAAGTACAACGGTCAGCCGACGGCGGGCTTCGGTATCCAGCTGGCGACGGGCGCGAATGCGCTGGCGACGGCGAAGGCCGTGCGCGACAAGATCGACCAGTTGTCGAAATACTTCCCGCACGGTCTCATCGTGAAGTATCCGTACGACACGACGCCGTTCGTGCGCCTGTCGATCGAGGAAGTGGTCAAGACGCTGCTCGAAGGTATCGTGCTGGTGTTCCTGGTCATGTACCTGTTCCTGCAGAACCTGCGCGCCACGCTGATCCCGACGATCGCGGTGCCGGTGGTGCTGCTGGGCACGTTCGCGATCATGAGCGCCGTCGGCTTCTCGATCAACGTGCTGTCGATGTTCGGTCTCGTGCTCGCGATCGGCCTGCTGGTGGACGATGCGATCGTGGTGGTGGAAAACGTCGAGCGGGTGATGTCCGAGGAAGGCTTGTCGCCACGCGAGGCAACCCGCAAGGCGATGGACCAGATCACGGGCGCGCTGATCGGCGTGGCACTGGTGCTGTCCGCGGTGTTCGTGCCTGTGGCGTTCTCGGGCGGTTCGGTCGGCGCGATTTACCGGCAGTTCTCGCTGACCATCGTCGCGGCGATGGTGCTGTCCGTGCTGGTCGCGTTGATTTTGACGCCGGCGCTGTGCGCGACGATTCTCAAGCCGATTCCGCAGGGCCATCACGAAGAGAAGAAGGGCTTCTTCGGCTGGTTCAACCGCAACTTCGACAAGAGCCGCGACAAGTATCACTCGGGCGTGCACCACGTGATCAAGCGCTCGGGCCGCTGGCTCATCATCTATCTGGTGGTGATCGTCGCGGTGGGTCTGCTGTTCGTGCGTCTGCCGAAGTCGTTCCTGCCGGATGAAGACCAGGGCACGATGTTCGTGCTGGTGCAGACGCCGTCGGGCTCGACGCAGGAGACTACGGCGCGCGCGTTGAAGGACGTGTCCGACTACCTGCTCAACGATGAAAAGAGCATCGTCGAATCGACCTTCACCGTGAACGGCTTCAGCTTCGCGGGCCGCGGCCAGAACGCCGGTCTCGTGTTCGTGCGGATGAAGGACTACGCGGAACGCCAGCATGCGAACCAGAAGGTGCAGGCGCTGGTGGGCCGGATGTTCATGCACTTCGTCGGCTACAAGAACGCGACTGTGTTCCCGGTCAATCCGCCGTCGATTCCCGAACTGGGTACGGCGTCGGGCTTCGACTTCGAACTGCAGGACCGCGCGGGTCTCGGCCACGACAAGCTGATGGCGGCGCGTAACCAGTTGCTCGGCATGGCGTCGAAGGACCCGATGCTCGCGCAGGTGCGTCCGAACGGCCTGAACGATACGCCGCAGTTCAAGGTGTCGATCGATCACGAGAAGGCGGCGTCGCAAGGCGTGAGCCTCGCGGCCATCGACCAGACGTTCTCGATTGCCTGGGCGTCGCAGTACGTGAACAACTTCCTCGATACGGACAGCCGGATCAAGAAGGTGTACGTGCAGGCCGACCCGCGTTTCCGCATGACGCCGGAAAACCTGAACGACTGGTACGTGCGCAACTCGGCGGGCACGATGGTGCCGTTCTCGTCGTTTGCCAGCGGCCAGTGGACCTACGGTTCGCCGAAGCTCGAACGCTACAACGGTATCTCGGCCGTCGAAATCCAGGGGCAGGCGTCGCCGGGCAAATCGACGGGTCAGGCGATGACCGCGATGGAAGCGCTCGCGGCGAAGCTGCCGGCGGGTATCGGCTACGAATGGACGGGTCTGTCGTTCCAGGAACGTCAGTCTGGTTCGCAGGCGCCGATTCTGTACGGTATCTCGATCCTCGTCGTGTTCCTGTGTCTTGCCGCGCTGTATGAAAGCTGGTCGATTCCGTTCTCGGTGATCATGGTGGTGCCGCTCGGCGTGCTGGGCGCGCTGCTCGCCGCGACGCTGCGCGGGCTGGAAAACGACGTGTTCTTCCAGGTCGGTCTGCTGACTACGGTGGGTCTGTCCGCGAAGAACGCGATTCTGATCGTCGAGTTCGCGCGCGAACTGCAGCAGGGCGAAGGCATGGGGCCGGTGGAAGCGGCGCTCGAAGCGGCGCGTCTGCGGCTGCGCCCGATCCTGATGACGTCGCTCGCGTTCATTCTCGGCGTGCTGCCCCTCGCGATCAGCAACGGCGCGGGCTCGGCAAGCCAGCACGCGATCGGTACGGGCGTGATCGGCGGTATGTTGACGGCGACCTTCCTCGCGATTTTCATGATCCCGATGTTCTTCGTCGTGATTCGCGCGAAGTTCACCGGCGACAAGGAAGACCCGGACGAAGCGATGAAGCACTACAACGAGCACCATCCGCATGACCCGCAGGGTGGCAGCGGCCCGGGCAACGCTGGCGGAGGACATTGAGATGCCTAAATATTCTTTGATGGCAGTGGCCGTCGCGCTCGTCGCCGCGGGCTGCACGATGGAGCCGAAGTATCACCAGCCGGCCGCGCCCGTGTCGGGCGCCTTCCCGAGCGACGGCGTCTATGCGACGCAGCCCGTGCCCGGCGCGGGCGCGCGTTCGGCGAACGGCCAGACGGCCGTCGATATCGGCTGGCGCGATTTCTTCGTCGATCAGCGTCTGCAACAGCTGATCGAGATCTCGCTGAAGAACAACCGCGATCTGCGCGTGTCGGTGCTGAACATCGAGGCTTCGCGCGCTCAGTATCAGATCGTACGCGCGGCGCTGATGCCGACGCTCGACGCGTCCGCGTCACAGTCGAAATCGCGCACGCCGAAGGACCTGTCGTTCCTCGACCGGACGATCTCCAACCAGTATTCGGTTGGCCTGAACGCATCGTGGGAAATCGACTTCTTCGGCCGCATCCGCAGTCTGAAGGACCAGGCGCTGGCGGAGTATCTGTCGACGGCGCAGGCGCGCAAGGCGGCGGAGATCGCGCTGGTCGCATCGGTGGCGGATCAGTATCTGACGGTGCTGTCCTTTGACGATCTGCTGACAGTCACGGAGAACACGCTCAAGACCGCGCAAGAGTCGTATCGCATCACAAAGCTGCAGTACGATACGGGCACGGGTTCTGAGTTGGATCTGCGTCAGGCTGAGACGGTCGTCGAGCAGGCGAAAGCGGATCTGCAGTCGCAGGCGCGTCTGCGCGCACAGGCTGAGAATGCGCTGGTCCTGCTGGTCGGCGAGCCGTTGCCGCGCGATCTTCCGGGCGGTCTCACGCTCAACGACCAGGACCTGCTGACCGACATCCCCGCTGGTTTGCCGTCGGATCTGCTGACGCGCCGTCCCGATATCGCCGAAGCCGAGCAGAACCTGCTCGCGGCGAACGCGAATATCGGCGCGGCGCGTGCGGCGTTCTTCCCGCGCGTCTCGCTGACGGGCAGCTTCGGCACGCTGAGCCCGACGCTCGGCGGGTTGTTCAAGCCGGGCTCGGCGGCGTGGAGTTTCGCGCCGCAGATCACGCTGCCGATATTCGAAGGCGGCCAGAACAAGGCGAACCTCGATCTCGCGACGGTACAGAAGAACATCCAGATCGCGCAGTACGAGAAGGCGATCCAGACCGCATTCCGCGAAGTCGCGGACGGGCTGGCCGCGCGCGGCACGTACGATCAGCAGATCGCGGCGCTCGAGCGCAACACGTTTGCGGAGCAGCGCCGTCTCGATCTGTCGGACCTGCGCTACCGAAACGGCGTCGACAGCTATCTCTCCGTGCTGACCGCGCAGACCGGCCTGTACGACGCGCAGCGATCGCTCATCACGGCACGCACGGCGCGCCTGACGAACCTCGTCGATCTGTACAAGGCGCTGGGCGGTGGATGGATCGAGCACGCGGGCGAACAGCCGCGTCCCGCCGACGCACCCGTCGATTATGGTGCAGCGAGCGCGCCCGTTGCCGCTTCGGCGGCGACGGCGGGTTGAGGGCCTCGGGCTCGATCGACAGCCAATTCTGATTACTCGCAGTACGAAAACGCCACGGCATGCCGTGGCGTTTTTTTTGATTCGCTCTTCCTACAAACCTTGTCCAGGTAGCCAATTCAGTTATCCAGATCGTTTTCGAGCGAAGCCAGCCGTTAGCATTGGCTTGGGATCAAAGAAGGTTGATGATCCGCAATTCGGTTGTCAATTGACAACCTTTTTGGGTCGCTCTACACTGGAGTTACTGATGAGTCGTCGAAGTCATTCGAAGAAGGAAATCGAGGCGGCGCTCGGCCATGCGGAAGCAAACGGCTGGCGCGTCGTACCGGGTACGGGCACCGGTCACGCGTGGGGGCGCATGTATTGCCCATACAACGATACCGATTGCAGATGCGGCGAATTTTGCATCGCCAGTATCTGGTGCACGCCACGCAATCCGACCGGTCACGCAAGAACGTTGCGTCGCATTGTCGAGAACTGTGCACCGCATCGGCAGAGGGTCATCTCGTTGCGCGTGATTAGCGAAGCGAAACAGCGCGCCCGCAAGCAGGTCCAGCCTGGGCAGCAACAGGAGCAGCAACAAGGGAAGGAAAAGGAGCAAACATGGAATACACCTTCACGCTGAAGTACCGTCTGAGCGCAGAAGACTGCGACTTCGACGAGATCGTCGAGCGTCTCGCGGCCGAGGGTTGCGACGACGCCACCGTGGGTGTCGGTCAACCGGGGCGGCTTGCGCTCGCGTTCGCGCGCGAGGCGAAGAGCGCGACGCATGCACTCGTGAGCGCGTTGAAGGACGTACTTCGCGCGGTGCCGACGGCGCAACTGGTCGAGGCCGCGCCGGACTTCGTCGGGTTGACGGATGTCGCAGAAGTCGCGGGCGTGTCGCGCCAGAACATGCGCAAGCTGATGCAATCGCATGCTACGGAATTTCCCGCGCCCGTTCACGAAGGCAGCACGTCGTTGTGGCATCTGGCGGACGTGCTCGAATGGATGCACGGCCGGGGCGACTACGATATCGCGCCAGAAGTTTTCGAAGTCGCGAGGTCGGCGAAACAGATCAATCTGATGAAGGAGGCTCGCAACCTGGAGCCGAAGGTAACGCGACACTTCAACAACCTGGTTGCCTGATGGTCGCGCGGGACGGAAGCGGTGGGATGATGGCGTGCGCATGACCCGGGGTCATGCGCACGCGGTAGGGAGGGTGATGACTACCGGTCAGTGCATATCCGCGGCACGCAGCATGTCGTCGCCGGCAATGGCGTCGTCTTTGCCGCCACGTCCGTCGAAGTCATGGCCGGCGCGGCGAATATCGCGGGTCGCGGCGCGTTCGCCCTTCACACCGTTGAAGATCAGGTTCAGCACCACGGCCGAAACCGACGCCAGCAGAATGCCGCTATGCAAAAGCGGCGACAGCGCGGGCGGCAGCTTCGCGAAGAAGTGCGGCGACACGACCGGCACGAGACCGAGACCAATACTGACCGCGACGATAAACAGGTTGTGATGGTTCTTCACGAAGTCGACCTTCGAGAGCACCTTGATGCCGTTTGCCGCCACCATTCCGAACATCACAATGCCTGCGCCGCCCAGCACGAACGACGGCACCGACGCGACCACCTGCGCCATCTTCGGGAACAGTCCGAGCAACACGAGAATCACGCCGCCCATCGCGCAGACAAAGCGGCTCTTGACGCCCGTCACGCCGATCAGGCCGACGTTCTGCGAGAAAGACGTATGCGGGAACGAGTTGAAGAGGCCGCCAATCAGCGTGCCGAGACCGTCCACGCGCAAACCGCGCACGAGGGTCTTCTGGTTGACGGGCCGGTCCACCATGTCGCCGACCGCGAGGAACATGCCCGTCGATTCAATGAACGTGACGAACATCACGGTGACCATCGTCGCGATCGAAAGCGGATCGAAGTGCGGCAGGCCGAAGTGAAACGGCATCACGAAGCCGACCCATGGCGCGCTCGTCACGCCTTCCATGTTGACGCGGCCCAGCAGTGCGGCAATCACGAAGCCCGCCACGATGCCGAGCAGCACCGAGATGTTGGAGACGAAGCCTTTGCCGAACTTGTTGATCAGCAGAATCAGCATGAGCACGACGAACGACAGCCCGAGGTAGACGGGATTGCCGTAATCCGGGTTGCCGACGCCGCCCGCCGCCCAGTTGATGCCGACCTCCATCAGCGAAAGCCCGATCACCGAGATCACGACGCCCACCACGACGGGTGGGAAGAAGCGCAGCATCTTGCCGATCATCGGCGCGGCGATGATGCCGATCACACCTGCCGCGATGGTCGATCCAAAGATGTCGAGTATGCCGAGACTGGGATTCGTGCCGATCGCGATCATCGGGCCGACGGCGGCGAACGTGCAACCCATGATGACCGGCAAGCGGATGCCGAAGATCCACAGGCCGAGCGTCTGGATCAGTGTGGCAATACCGCAGGAAAAGAGGTCGGCGCTGATGAGAAAGGCGATTTGCTCTTTCGGCAGCTTGAGCGCGCTGCCGATGATCAGCGGCACGGCAACGGCCCCTGCGTACATCACCAGCACGTGCTGAATGCCGAGCGTCAGCAACTGGCCGAAGGGCAGTCGCTCGTCGCACGGATGAACCGTGTTCGAGTGCATCTTGTCTCTCTCCACATCTGGTTTTGGGATGACTCCAAGGTATGCGGGACGAAAAAGCGCGACAAGACCGCTGCGTCCTATTTCAACCTTTGCCGGGGTGATATGCGTGGACCAGATTTGGAACGGCTACGTTATGCGAGATTGCGGCAATCTGCCGGGAGCCCTTGTCGCGTGGTGGCTTGCGGGAATGGCATCAATGCGGCGCGGCGCGACGACGTACGTGCGCCCATATGATGTGTATTGCGGTTCGCACATAATGCGTTTTCGGGGCGTGCTTCCTTTGGGGCGGGTTAACCCGCGCCGACGGGCGATGACGTGTGAAAATGATCGTCCGCTGCCCGGTCCGCGCGAAGCAGGCGCCCGAGTGCAATAACCTCCAACTGCAATCACTTACTCAACGCATCGCATTCATGTCCTTTCTTGGCATCGATCTCGGCACAGGCTCGCTGAAACTCGCGATCATCGACGACGAAGGCCGCGAGCAATGCGCGACGAGCGTCGCGTACGCAATCGATACGCCGCATCCCGGCTGGGCGGAAATCGATCCGCAGGTCTGGTGGCGCGCGTTATGTGAAGCGGCATCGCGTCTCCCCGATGCGCAACGCGGCACCGTTCGCGCGATCGGCTTTTCCGGTCAGATGCATGGTGTCGTGTTGAGCGACGCGCAAGGCAAGCCCGTGCGTCCTGCGATGCTGTGGCCCGACACGCGCGCATTGCCGCTGCTCGATGCATGGCCCGCGCCGCAGTCCAATCCCGTTGCGCCCGGCATGGCCGGCCCGCTGCTGCGATGGGTCGCGCAGCACGAGCCGCAATCAATGCACGCGTCGCGCTGGGCTTTGCAACCGAAAGACTGGCTGCGCCTCAAACTGGGCGGCTCGATCGCAACCGATCCCTCCGATGCCTGCGCGACCGCGCTCGCCGATCCATCCGGCGCGTGGGACGACGCGTTGCTCGAACGGCTCGGGCTCCCGCGCGACTGGTTCGCGCCGCTCGCTGCGTCGTATGTCGCGTGCGGCGCGCTGTCTGCCGAAGCGGCCAATGCGCTCGGCTTGCGCGCAGGCGTCGTGCTCGCCACGGGTGCCGGCGACACGCCGTGTGCCGCGCTCGGCAGCGGCCTTGTGAACGACGGCGACGCGCTGCTCACCACGGGCACGGGCGGCCAGATTCTCGTACTCGCCACCGACGAACCCGATGCTGCGCCGGGTCTGCATCGCTATCGGGCCGCGACTGATCACTGGTATCGGATGGCCGCGATGCAGAACGTCGGCGTCGCGCTCGAAGCCGTGCGCGGCTGGCTGTCGTATGAATGGCATGACGCGTATCGCGATGCGTTCGAGTCCGAGGCAGCGCCGGGTCTCACTTTCTTGCCGTATCTGACAGGCGAGCGCACGCCTTGGCTCAATCCGGCCGCGCGCGGCGGATGGCTTGGCCTTGCGCTCGGCACGTCGCGTGGCGCGATGATGCGCGCGGCATTCGAAGGCGTCGCGTTTTCGTTGCGCGCGGGGCTCGACGCAGTCCGGCAAAGCGGCGCGCGCGTGCCTGCGCTGCGTCTCGCGGGCGGTGGGTCGGTCGATCCGCGCTGGCGGCAGTTGCTTGCCGATGCGTTGCAAGTCGAACTGCATGCTGTCGATTGTCCGAACGCAGCGGCGCGTGGTGCAGCGATGCTCGGCGGCATCGCGGTGGGCCACTGGAACACAGGCGATCTTGCGGCGCTCGCGCCTGCTGCGACGCGCGTCGCCGGGCCGCGAGACGAGACGGAACTTGCCGCGCGTTATGCGCGCTTTATCGATCTGTATGGCCGCGTCGAACCGTGGTTCGCTTCGCCGTCCGCATGACGCGCGTTCGCCACGCACCGTCGCATGAGGACAATCGCGCGGCGTGGCGTGCCATTCACGCGCCTTGCATTTGCGCGATCATGTTCACAGCGCGGCGCGCGAACATCAGCCACAATTCGGGCCGCAACGTTTCACGGCAGCAGCGGACAGATTCGAAGGTCAGCTTTAGGTAACGAGTTCAAGGAACCACAGGAGCATTCACGATGAAGACGAAAGCAGCAATCGCATGGAAGGCAGGCGCACCGTTGACGATCGAAGAAGTCGATCTCGAAGGTCCGCGCGCGGGTGAAGTGCTGATCGAAGTGAAGGCGACGGGCATCTGCCACACCGACTACTACACGCTGTCGGGCGCCGATCCGGAAGGCATCTTCCCGGCGATCCTCGGCCATGAAGGCGCGGGCGTCGTCGTCGATACCGGTCCGGGCGTCGGCACGCTGAAAAAGGGGGATCACGTGATTCCCCTCTACACGCCCGAGTGCCGGCAATGCAAGTTCTGCCTGTCGCGCAAGACGAACCTCTGTCAGGCGATCCGTTCGACGCAAGGCAAGGGCCTGATGCCCGATGCGACGTCGCGCTTCTCGCTCGACGGCAAGCCTTTGTTCCACTACATGGGCACGTCCACATTCTCGAACTACATTGTCGTGCCGGAAATCGCCGTCGCGAAGATCCGCGAAGACGCGCCGTTCGACAAGGTCTGCTACATCGGCTGCGGCGTGACGACGGGTGTCGGCGCTGTCGTCTATTCGGCCAAGGTCGAGGCGGGCGCCAATGTCGTCGTGTTCGGCTTGGGCGGCATCGGTCTGAACGTGATTCAGGGCGCGAAGATGGTCGGTGCGGACAAGATCATCGGTGTCGATATCAATCCGGGCCGCGTCGAACTGGCGAAGAAGTTCGGCATGACGCACTTCATCAACCCGAAGGAAGTCGAAAACGTCGTCGACCACATCGTGCAACTGACGGACGGCGGCGCGGATTATTCGTTCGAATGCGTGGGCAACACGACGCTGATGCGCCAGGCGCTCGAATGCACGCACAAGGGCTGGGGCCAGTCGTTCATCATCGGCGTGGCAGCGGCGGGCGAAGAGATCAGCACGCGGCCGTTCCAGCTGGTCACGGGACGTCAGTGGAAGGGCTCGGCGTTCGGCGGCGCGCGTGGCCGCACCGACGTGCCGAAGATCGTCGACTGGTATATGGAAGGCAAGATCAACATCGACGATCTGATCACGCATCACCTGAAGCTCGACCAGATCAACGAAGGCTTCGATCTGATGAAGAAGGGCGAGTCGATCCGCTCGGTCGTCATCTACTAAAGGAGTGGCGCGATGCTCGAACTGATCGAATCGCACGCGTCGTTCGGCGGCACGCAGCGTATCTACAAGCATGAGTCGAAGGCGATCGGCTTGCCGATGCGCTTTTCGGTGTTCCTGCCCGAAGAGGCGTCGCAGAAAAAGGTGCCGGCGCTGTTCTATCTCGCTGGATTGACCAGCACGGAAGAAACGTTTCCGATCAAGGCGGGCGCCCAGCGCTTTGCCGCGCAACACGGCATCGCGCTGATTTCACCGGATACGAGTCCGCGCGGCGCGGGCGCGCCCGGCGAGACGGACATGTGGGACTTCGGCGTCGGTGCGGGCTTCTATGTCGACGCAACGCAGCAGCCGTGGTCGAAGCACTATCGGATGTACACGTACGTGCGCGACGAACTGCGCGAGACGATCGTCAACGCGTTGCCTGTCGACGGCGGGCGGCTCGGCATCTTCGGCCATTCGATGGGCGGCCATGGCGCGCTGATGCTCGCGTTGCGCAATCCGGACATCTATCGGTCGGTGTCGGCGTTCGCGCCGATTGCCGCGCCGACGCGTTGTCCGTGGGGCGAGAAAGCGTTCAGCGGCTATCTCGGCGCGGATCGCGAAGCGTGGAAGCAGTACGATGCGAGCGAACTCGTCGGCACGACGACGCGAAAGTTTGCGGAAGGGATTCTGGTCGATCAGGGTATGGCCGATCAGTTCCTCGCGCAGCAGTTGAACCCGGACGTATTCGAAGCCGCGTGCAAGGCGGCCGGGCAGCCGCTCACGTTACGGCGGCATGAAGGCTACGATCACGGTTATTTCTTTATCTCGACGTTCGTCGAGGATCATCTCGCGCATCACGCGAAGGTGTTGTTGGGGTGAGGTGTTGGGGTTGCCTTTGCTTTTGTTTTTGTTTTTGCTTTCGCTTTCGCCTTTGCTTTTGCTTTTACTTTCGCTGGCATCCGCGATGCGTTAGCTCGCTTCAGGCGTCGCCCCTGTGCGGGGCGGCACCTACTTTTCTTTGCCGCCGCAAAGAAAAGTAGGCAAAAGAAAGCGGCTCACACCGCCAATCCTTGTTCCTGCCTGAGGGCCCCCACAGGTTCTTACGCTTCAAACGGTAACCACGTGACCCAAGTTCGTTGCCAGCGCTCCGAATGAGCGCCTCACCCGCTTCACACACCCGCACGACAGCACGCCGCGCCAGATAGTCCGCCGCCGCCCAGGTGGCAAACTGTGTGTCGGCCGTCGGTGCTCCACACCCCTTACTCCGGACCGACAGCGCATGCGTCGCACTCTGTAAGGGCGCTACCCTATACGACGCGACAACCTACACACAGTTTGCCGCCTGGGCGGCCCATACCATTCGCTGCCGCTCGCCCAAACACGGGCGTTTGAAGCGGGTGAGGCGTTCATTCGGAGCGTTGGCAACGCACGCGGATAGGCGCGGTGCCGTGTGAAGTGTGGGGACGTTGGGGTCCCGTGGATAAGAACATGGGCTGGCGGTGTGAGCCGCTTTCTTTTGCCTACTTTTCTTTGCGGCGGCAAAGAAAAGTAGGTGCCGCCCCGCACAGGGGCGACGCTTGAAGGGAGCTAACGCATCGCGGATGCCAGCGAAAAGCAAAACCAACCAAAACCAAAACCAAAACCAAAACCCAAATCACCGGCGCAAATACTGCGCCACCAAACTCACTCCATACACCAGCGCCGCGAGCAAGGTAATCCAGAAACTCGTCGGCCAATCGGTATAAAAGGCGAGCGTCACACCAATCCACGCCTGCGCAAGCGCAAGCAGCGCCGCAAGAACGAGCCCGACAGAAAGCCTGGTCGACAGGTTTTGCGCCGCGGCCGCCGGTCCGACCATCAGCGTGAACACGAGCAGCACGCCGACGATCTGCGTGCACGCGGCGACTGCAAGCGCCGCGATCGCCAGAAACAGCACCGACACGAGACGCAGCGACACGCCTTTCGCTTCGGCCAGTTCCGGCTGCAACGAGGCAAACAGCAAAGGCCGCATGATGGCGGCTAGCGCCACCAGACTGACGACGCCGAGCGCGGCCAGCACCGCCAGCGTCGACGAACTGACGCCGAGCACGTTGCCGAACAGCAGCGCCGTCACCTGCGTCGCGTACGCGGTGAAGAAGTGCAGAAACAGCAAGCCGAAGCCCAGCGCCAGCGACAGCACCACGCCGATCGCCACATCGCGCCCCGCGAGCTTTTCACCCAACGCGCCCATGCCGACGCCCGCCGCGAGCGTGAAGCCGATCATCCCCCAGATCGGCGAAACGCCGATCAGTACCGCGCCCGTCGCGCCCGTGAAGCCGACGTGCGACAGCGCGTGTCCCGCGAACGTCTGCCCTCGCATCACCAGGAAATAGCCGACGATGCCCGACAGCACCGCGACAATCCCCGACGCCGCAAAGGCGTTCACCATGAAATCGTATTCAAACATCGTGCGTGTGTCCGTCGCTTGAGGCGTGATGATGGGCATGCTTTTGCCCATGCGCGTGACCGTGCGAATGTCCGTGGCCATGCGGCTCGCCATGCTGATGGTCGTCGTCTTCGTGCTCGTGGTCGTGCTTCTCGACGTCGAAGTCGCCCGACATCACGAAGATGCGGCCATTCACGCGCATTACGTCGATGGTCGAACCGTACAGGCGCGAGAGCACCGGCTTCGTAATCACTTCATCGACGGTGCCCAGCGCGGCGACGCCATTGCCGAGATACAGCACGCGGTCGAGCGCATGCAGCAGCGGATTGAGTTCGTGCGCGGAGAACAGCACGGCGATACCGAGTTCCTGCTGCACGCGCTTCACCAGTTCCACGACGGTTTTCTGATGATGCGGATCGAGACTGATGAGCGGCTCGTCGAGCAGCAGCAGACGCGGATTGCCGAGCAGGCATTGCGCGAGCAGCAGCCGCTGCCGCTCGCCGCCCGATAGCTCCGACAACGGACGCGCAGCCAGCGCCGTGCCGCCGACCAGTTCCAGCACACGCTCGACATCGGCGCGCGCCTTCGCATCCGCATGCGGCAAACCCCAGCGATGCCCGTCCGCCGCCATCGCGACAAAATCGCGGCCACGGACGCGCCGGCCGGCGAGCGCGCTGCGCGTCTGCGGCATGTAGCCGATCGACGGGTTGCCGCGCATCACCGGCTCACCGAGCACGCGCACCGCGCCGCTCGCCGCCGGGACGAGGCCGAGCACCGAGCGCATCAGCGTCGTCTTGCCCGCGCCGTTCGGCCCGAGCACACCGATGAATTCGCCCTGGCGGATCGTGAAGCTGGTGTCGCGCAGGATCGTCCGGTCGCCGAGTTCGAGCGTCACGCGATCCAGTTCGAGCACGGGCGCGTTGCCCGACGACATGTTCATTGAGTCGTTCCCTTGTTCGCGCTGCCTGCGGCGAGCGCGTTGCCGAGCGCATCGAGTTGCGCCAGCATCCATTGCTGGTAGTTCTTGCCGGCCGGTTGCGTCTCCGTCACGCTGACCGTCGGCACATGCGATTGCTGCGCGAGTTTCAGCATGCGTTTGGTCAGCGCCTCGGTTGCCTGGCTGTTATAGATCAGCGCGCGCACGTGTCGCTCGCGAAGATCGCGCTCGAACGCGGCAATATCCGACGCGCTCGCTTCCGTGTCGTTCATCGCGGCCAGCTGGAAGCGCTGGTTGCGCATGTCGAGTCCAATCGCATCCGACATGTAGCCGAACACCGGCTCCGTCGCCGTCACGCTCACATGCGCATACTGGCTGCGCAGCGTGGCGACCTTGTCGGCGATCGGCTTGAGCGAGTCGAGAAACTTCGCGAGGTTCGCATCATACGCCGCCTTGTGTGCCGGATCAGCCGACGCGAGCGCCGCGCTCACCGCGCGTGCGACAGCGGGCATCGTCGACGGGTCGTACCACAGATGCGGATTGTCGCCGCTTTTCTTGCCGACCAGTTCTGCCGCGACGATCGTCGTGCGCTTGTCGTTCTTCGATACGTTCAGCAGCTTCGCCATCCACGGATCGTAGTCGGCGCCGTTGTAGACGACAAGGCTCGCGTGCTGCAAGGCGCGCGCTGTTTTCGGGCTGGCTTCGAACAGATGCGGGTCCTGATCCGGATTGCTGAGAATGCTTGTCACGTCGACACGGTCGCCGCCCAGTTGCTTGACGACGTCGCCATAGAAATTCTCCGCGGCGACGACGGGAATTTTCGTGTCCTGGGCGTGCGCGGCCTGGCCGACTGCAAAGACGAAAACCGTCGAAGCGACGGCGCGCATCAGAAACTTCCACATCGAATTGTTCTTCTTCATCGGGATGACCTGTGTTGCCTGAGAGGCGTCTGGGTTGAATGGAAGGGTGTGTCTGGGTCAGGGATGGCCGTGCTTGCAGGCGGCGCACAGCCCGCTCAGTTCGACGACCTGGTGATGCACTTCGAATCCATGCGCGGGCGCGCTGCCCGACAGTTGCGCGGCCAGCCCGTCGCCGGGAATCTCGAGCGTTTCGCCGCATGCATCGCACATCAGAAACTGGCTCTGATGCGGCTCGCCCATCTGGCAGCACGCGAAAAACGCATTCTTCGATTCGATCCGATGCACGAAACCGTGCTCCACGAGGAAATCGAGCGCGCGATACACGGTGGTCGGCGGGACGCGGCCGCGCTGCGGCTCCAGCGCGGTCAGCAGGTCGTATGCGCCGATGGGGCGCTCGCTCTGCGCGATCAGCGCGTAGACCTGGCGACGCAAAGTCGTCAGCGCGAGACCGCGCTCGGCGGCGAGCGCATCGGCGCGCGCGAGCTTGTGCGAAAGCCGGGCGGCCTGATCGGCGGAATCGGCAGCGTGAACAGGATGAGCATCGGATGAGCGGGCCATGGCGCGAACTCCGGACAGCGTCAGATTGAACGAAGGCGAAATGATATAACGTATCTCGAAAAATTGTCATTGCCCGTTGCAAAGTCATCGCCGATTCTTAGGAAGGAACAACCGAAACACGCATTCCGGTGCTGCCGCGCTGCACCATCGAAATTGCGCGGCGCGCCTTGACATGACCGGACACGTATCCGATCATTCGATCAGAACGAGAGCAATTGCTCGATCACCGAGCGTTAGCTCATGCTGAATCGAAGAAATCAAACGAACCGGAGACAGGTTGTGACAGCCCGACTGCAAGGCAAGGTGGCGATTCTCACGGGCGCAGCGAGCGGTATCGGCGAAGCGGTGGCGCGCCGGTATCTCGAGGAGGGCGCGCGCTGCGTACTGGTGGACGTGAAGCCGGCCAACGAATTCGCGCACGCACTGCGCGAAACGGACGGCGACCGCGTGCTGACGCTGAGCGCGGACGTCACGAAGCGCGAAGACATCGCGCGCATCGTCGAGCAGACGGTGCAGCGGTTCGGCCAGATCGACATTCTCTTCAACAATGCGGCGCTGTTCGACATGCGCCCGATCCTCGACGAATCCTGGGACATCTTCGACAAACTCTTCGCGGTCAACGTGAAGGGCATGTTCTTTCTGATGCAGTCCGTCGCACAGCGTATGGTCGACCAGGGCCACGGCGGCAAGATCATCAATATGTCGTCGCAGGCGGGCCGCCGCGGCGAGGCACTCGTGTCGCATTACTGCGCGACCAAGGCAGCCGTGCTCAGCTACACGCAGTCGGCCGCGCTGGCGCTTGCGCCACACAAGATCAACGTGAACGGCATCGCACCGGGCGTCGTGGATACGCCGATGTGGGAACAGGTCGATGCGCTTTTCGCGCGTTACGAGAACCGGCCGCTGGGCGAGAAGAAGCGTCTCGTCGGTGAAGCGGTGCCGCTGGGCAGGATGGGGCTGCCTGCGGATCTGACGGGGGCGGCGCTGTTCCTCGCGTCTTCGGATACGGATTACATCACCGCGCAAACCCTGAACGTCGACGGCGGCAACTGGATGAGCTGACCGTCATTCATTCACCGGCATCCGCACGACGGCGCCACACAAACGCAAGCGCCGCTCACGTACCGATCAAGTACCAAAACGCAAGTACGAATAAAGGAGACAAACGATGAAGCCCACCTGCAAACCCGCGCTCAACGTATTCGGCGCAGCGGCGCTAGCATTCGCCGCATTCAGCGCGAACGCGGCGACCGTCACGATCGCCACGTTGAACAACCCGGACATGATCGAGTTGAAGAAGCTGTCGCCGGCATTCGAGAAAGCGAATCCCGACATCAAGCTCAACTGGGTGATTCTCGAAGAAAACGTGCTGCGTCAGCGCGCGACAACGGACATCACGACGGGCAGTGGCCAGTTCGACGTGATGACGATCGGCGCGTATGAGACGCCGCAATGGGGCAAGCGCGGCTGGCTGACGCCGCTCACCGGCCTGCCCGCTGATTACGACCTGAACGACGTCGTGAAGACGGCGCGCGACGGCCTGTCGTACAACGGCTCGCTGTACGCGCTGCCGTTCTACGTCGAAAGCTCGATGACGTATTACCGCAAGGATCTGTTCGCGGCGAAGGGCCTGAAGATGCCCGATCAGCCGACCTACGACCAGATCGCCCAGTTCGCCGAGAAGCTGACGGACAAGGCCAACGGCGTCTACGGCATCTGTCTGCGCGGCAAGGCGGGCTGGGGCGAGAACATGGCCTACGCGACGACGGTCGTGAACACGTTCGGCGGCCGCTGGTTCGACGAGAAGTGGAACGCGCAGCTCACCACGCCCGAATGGAAGAAGGCGATTTCGTTCTACGTCGATCTGCTGAAGAAGTACGGCCCGCCGGGAGCCAGCTCGAACGGTTTCAACGAAAACCTCACGCTGATGTCGTCGGGCAAGTGCGGGATGTGGATCGACGCGACGGTTGCCGCCGGCATGCTCTACAACAAGCAGCAATCGCAGATCGCCGACAAGGTCGGTTTTGCAGCCGCGCCGACGGCCGTTACGCCGAAGGGCTCGCACTGGCTGTGGGCGTGGGCGCTAGCCATTCCGAAGTCGTCGAAGCAGGCGGACGCGGCGAAGAAGTTCATCTCGTGGGCGACTTCGAAGCAATACATCGAACTGGTCGCGAAGGATGAGGGCTGGGCCTCGGTGCCGCCCGGCACGCGTCAGTCGACCTACGCGCGCCCCGAGTACAAGCAGGCTGCGCCGTTCAGCGACTTCGTGCTGAAGGCGATCGAAACCGCCGATCCGGATCATCCGACGTTGAAGCCGGTGCCGTACACGGGTGTGCAGTTCGTCGGCATCCCTGAGTTCCAGTCGTTCGGCACGGTGGTCGGTCAGAGCATCTCGGGCGCGGTGGCAGGCCAGATGACGGTCGATCAGGCGCTGGCAGCCGGCAACGCGACGGCGGATCGCGCCGTCAAGCAGGCCGGTTATCAGAAGTAAGGCCTCGCCGCACAATGGCACGCCGTCTGCTTGACCCCCACGCGGGCGGCGTGTCCACGATCGAGACCGGAACTGATATCGCAGCCTCGAAGTAAGCCGGATCAGATGGAAAGCGCCGGCTGACAATGCATCGTCAGCCGGACCCTGGCAGCACAGCGTGCCGCACGCCCCGCGGACCGCGCACTACCGAAGAGGTGGTCCATCATGCGTCAACACTTGCGTCTACCCCTCATGCATGCCCATCCCCAAACCGAACACGAGCGCGAAGAGCGCAAAGCCGCGCACGCGCGCTGGCTCGTCATGCCGTCCGTAGGCGTTCTCGTCCTGTGGATGGCGATTCCTCTCGCGATGACGATCTGGTTTTCGTTCTCGCGCTACAACCTGCTGAATCCGGACGTGAAAGGATTCGCCGGTTTCGATAACTACAAGTTTCTCGCCAGCGACCCATCCTTCGGTCCGTCGATCCTGCACACGATGCAGTTGATCATCTCGGTACTGGTGATCACAGTCGTGGGCGGCGTACTGCTGGCGGTGCTGTTCGACCGCAAGTTTTACGGACAGGGCATCGCGCGGCTGCTCGCCATCGCGCCGTTCTTCGTGATGCCGACCGTGAGCGCGCTGATCTGGAAGAACATGATCCTGCACCCGGTGTACGGGCTCATCGCGCAAGGCATGCGCGCGCTGGGTATGACACCGATCGACTGGTTCGCTGATTATCCGTTGATTGCCGTGATCATCATCGTCGCGTGGCAGTGGTTGCCCTTCGCGTTCCTCATTCTGTTCACGGCGATCCAGTCACTCGATCAGGAGCAGAAGGAAGCCGCGAAGATCGATGGCGCCGGTCCATTCTCGATGTTCTTCTTCATCACGCTGCCGCACCTGAAGCGCGCGATCGCGGTCGTGGTGATGATGGAAACCATTTTCCTGCTGTCGATCTTCGCTGAAATCTACACGACGACGGGCGGTGGCCCAGGCAACGCGACGACCAACCTGTCGTACCTGATCTACGCGCTCGGCCTGCAACAGTTCGACGTTGGCCTCGCATCCGCAGGCGGGATTCTCGCTGTGGTGCTCGCGAATATCGTGTCGTTCTTCCTCGTGCGCATGCTCGCGAAGAACCTGAAAGGGGAGTACGAAAAATGAGCCAGGTTGCCGCTACACCCGTTGCAGCGAATCTTTCGAAGACGAACTCGCCGTTGGCCGTCATCCGGCGCAGCATTCCGGGCGTCCTTGCGTGGCTGATTGCGCTGCTGCTGTTCTTCCCGATCTTCTGGATGACGATCACGGCATTCAAGACGGAGCAGCAGGCTTACGCATCGTCGCTGTTCTTCGTGCCGACGCTCGAAAGCTTCCGCGAAGTCTTCGCACGCAGCAATTACTTCGGCTTCGCGTGGAACTCGATCCTGATCTCGGTCGGGGTCACGCTGCTATGCCTGATTCTGGCCGTGCCGTGCGCCTACGCGATGGCATTCTTCCCGACGCGCCGCACGCAGAAAGTGCTGCTGTGGATGCTGTCGACGAAGATGATGCCGTCCGTCGGCGTGCTGGTGCCGATCTATCTGCTGTGGAAGAACAGCGGACTGCTCGACAGCGTGAGCGGCCTCGTGATCGTCTACACGCTGATCAATCTGCCCATCGCCGTGTGGATGTCGTTCACGTACTTCGCGGAAATTCCGCGCGACATTCTCGAAGCGGGGCGTATCGACGGCGCGGCGACGTGGCAGGAAATCGTCTATCTGCTGATGCCGATGTCGCTGCCGGGGCTTGCATCGACGGCGCTGCTGCTCGTGATCCTGTCGTGGAACGAGGCGTTCTGGAGCATCAACCTGTCCAGTTCGAACGCCGCGCCGCTCACGGTGTTCATCGCGTCGTATTCGAGTCCTGAAGGGCTGTTCTGGGCGAAGCTGTCGGCAGCATCGTTGCTGGCCGTCGCGCCGATCCTGATCGTCGGCTGGGTTTCGCAGAAACAGCTGGTGCGTGGCCTTACCTTCGGGGCGGTCAAGTGACGGAGATCAGAACAGAGGCCGCAGTTGTCCCTGGCGTCGCCCTCATCTGCGATTGCGACGGCGTACTGATCGACAGCGAAGCCGTCGCCGCCGCAGTGCTCGTCGAGGAGCTGGAAGCGCGCTGGCCCGGGACGGACGTCGCGCCCGTCGTGATGCCGCTGCTCGGTCTGCGCACGGAACGCGTGCTGGCAGGGACGGCGTCGGCGCTCGGCAAAGCGCTCGACGAGGTCGATGTGGAAGCGATTCGCAGCGCAGTCGAGCGGGCGGCCGTCAAGGCGCCGATGGTGGACGGCATCGAGGCCGCGCTCGCGAGCATTCCGTTGACGAAGGCTTGCGCGAGCAACAGCTTTCGCGCGTATGTCGAAGCGGCGCTGGCGCGCACGGGCCTCGTGAAGCATTTCGGCGACAGGCTGTTCTGCGCGGATTCCGTCGCGCATCCGAAGCCCGCCCCCGACGTCTACCTCGCCGCCGCGCGTGGGCTCGGCGTGAACCCGGAAGCGTGCCTCGTGATCGAGGACAGCGTGGCGGGCGTGACGGCGGCGACGGCAGCGGGTATGACGGTGTATGGATTCATCGGCGGCGGCCACGCGAGCGAGGATCAGGTCGGCGCGCTGCGCCGCGTGGGCGCGCAACACGTATTCGACGACATGACGCAATTGCCGGAACTGGCCGCGCGATGGTTGCAGCGCGTGACGGTCGCATAGGAAAGCAAGCGCGTTTCAGGGCAAGACGATTGAAAGCAGCAGTGAATTTCGGAGACACATCATGGCAAGCGTAACTCTGCGCAACATCAGAAAGGCTTACGACGACAACGAGGTGATGCGCAACATCAACCTCGACATTCAGGACGGCGAGTTCGTCGTGTTCGTCGGCCCAAGCGGCTGCGGCAAGTCCACGCTGATGCGGATGATTGCCGGCCTCGAAGACATCTCGGGCGGCGACCTGAACATCGACGGCGTCCGCATGAACGACGTGCCGCCCGCCAAGCGCGGCATCGCGATGGTGTTCCAGTCGTACGCGCTGTATCCGCACATGACGCTGTACGACAACATGGCGTTCGGGCTGAAGCTCGCGGGCACGAAGAAGCCGGAGATCGACGCCGCCGTACGCAACGCCGCGAAGATCCTGCATATCGACCATCTGCTCGAACGCAAGCCGAAGCAGCTGTCGGGCGGCCAACGTCAGCGCGTGGCGATCGGTCGTGCGATCACGCGCAAGCCGAAGGTGTTCCTGTTCGACGAACCGCTGTCGAACCTCGACGCCGCGCTGCGCGTGAAGATGCGCCTCGAATTCGCGCGCCTGCACGATGAGCTGAAGACGACGATGATCTACGTGACGCACGATCAGGTCGAAGCGATGACGCTCGCCGACAAGATCGTCGTGTTGTCGGCGGGGAATCTGGAGCAGGTCGGCAGCCCGAACATGCTGTATCACGCGCCGGCAAACCGCTTCGTGGCGGGCTTCATCGGCTCGCCGAAGATGAACTTCCTCGAAGGCGTCGTGCAGTCGGTGTCGGCGAACGGCGTGCTCGTGAAGTACGAAACGGGCGAGACGCAGCTCGTACTGGTCGAGCCGGGCCGCGCGAAAGAAGGCGACAAGGTGACGGTCGGCATTCGCCCCGAGCATCTGCATCTCGACCTGCCCGACAACGGCGTGTCGGCTCGCGTCATGGCGATCGAATCGCTCGGCGATGCGGCGTATCTGTACGCGGAAAGCAGTGTCGCGCCGGATGGCCTGATCGCGCGCATTCCGCCGCTCGAACGGCATGAGAAGGGTGGCACGATCCGGGTCGGCGCGACGCCCGATCATTGCCATCTGTTCGACAGCGACGGGCAGGCGTTCCATCGCAAGATCGTCGAAGTGCTCGCGGCCTGATTTGCGGCCTGGTTTGCGATCGGGTTCACAACCCGGTTCGCGACGCAGTCTGACAGGCGCCGTTGCAACCTTTGCAACGGCGCCTTTCCTTTTTGCAGACTCGGACTTTTCCGATTTATCTGCGCTATCTCCCATATCAAAATTGCGCACCGTCTGACAGCACGCAGCCCGGCCAGGCCGAACGGTGCGTCCTGTCGGTTCCGTCCATTCCGTCATACGCGCCATCTACGTGCTTCCTGTCCGGATAGCGCATGCATCGGCGCGGAACGAATCCCGACGCCATGCACAATGTTCCCGCCGCCACAGCTTCACCAATCCACACCCCACTGGCGATCGACAACGCGCTCGCGCTTCATCGCGACGGCCAGCTCGACAGCGCCGAACAGGCGTATCGCGCGATTCTCGACGCGCAGCCTCGCGATGCGAAAGCCCTCTACATGCTCGGCGTGCTGTATCTGCAGCGTTCCGATGTCGAGCGCGCGATCGAACGTTTCGACGCGGCCCTCGCACTGCAGCCGAACGACGCCGACTGCCTGAACGATCGCGGCATCGCGGCGCTCGCACGCGACGACAACGAAGCCGCCGCGCACTTCTTCCGCCGGGCCACCGAATGCGCGCCACGCGATGCGCTTGCGCACTGCAATCTGGGCAAGGCGCTGCGGCGTGTGGGCAGACACGACGAGGCTTTGCGCGGTTTTCAGCAGGCGCTCGCGCTGGATAACGGCTTTTTCGACGCCGCGCTCGGCACAGCTGACATGCTCGAAGCCCTATCGCGACCGGCCGAGGCAATCGCTGCCTACCAGCACGCGGCGACGCTCGAACACGATGACGCGCGCGTGTTGCTTGGTCTGGGCAAGACGTTCAATGCCGTGCGTCGTCATGCTGAAGCCGCCGATTATTTTTCGCGCCTGTTGCAGCGGGAGCCCGCGAATCTCCAGGCGCTATTCGGCATCGCGTTCGCGACCGACGGTTTGTTGAAGTTCGACGACGCAATCGTCTGGTATCGGCACGCGCTGCGAATCGCGCCGGACTCGTCGACGCTGCACAACAACATCGCCTTCTCGCTGACCTGCCTGTCGCGCTACGACGAAGCCGACCACCATCTACGACGTGCGCTCGAACTCAGTCCCGGACTCGCCAACGCGTGCAAGCTGCTCGGCATGTCCGAATTGCGGCGCGGCAACTATCGTCAGGGCTGGGCGTACTACGAGCACCGCAAGCTCACGCAGTCGGGCCTGCGCGACTATGGAAAGCTCGACATTCCCGAATGGCAGGGCGAGCCTGTCGATGGCAAATGCTTTTTGATGGCGCGCGAGCAGGGCGCCGGCGATCAGGTGCAGTTCGTTCGCTATGCCGATGTGTTGCACGATCTCGGCGCAACCGTCGACATCTGGACGAGCGATGAACTTGCGCCGCTGTTCGCGCGCACGCGCGGCGTGCGTCACGTGCTGACGGAGCCGCCGGAAGGTCGCGGCTACGACTACTACTGCCGCATGATGAGCGTGCCCACATGGCTCGCCAGCGACGCGATTCCTCACGGCGTGCCCTATCTGTCGGCGGATCAAGCGCAGATCGCGACGTGGCGCACGCGGCTCGAACACGCCGCAGGCTCACGCAAAAAGGTCGGTCTGGTGTGGGCGGGCAATCCGGATCATTACCTCGATGTCTACCGCTCCGCGCCGCTGGCCGCGCTGGAGCCGCTCGCGTCGGTGCGCGATGTCGCCTGGTTCGCGTTGCAGAAGGGCGCGGGAGAGTCCCAACTCGATGGTGTCGCGCATCGTTGGCCGATCTGCGCGCTTGGCCAGTTGCTCGACAGCTTTCACACGACGGCCGCCGTGATCCAGTCACTGGATCTCGTCATCACCGTCGATACCTCCGTCTCGCATCTGGCTGGCGCGCTCGGCAAGCCAGTGTGGGTGATGCTGCCCAAGCAGGCCGACTGGCGCTGGATGATGTCCGGTGAGACCAACCCATGGTATCCGAGCGCGCGGCTTTTCCGGCAACAGGTGTTGGGCGACTGGTCGCCCGTCGTCGACGCGCTGCGCGGCGCGCTCGAAGCGCTCTAGCGCAAGCGAGCCGCGCGCAGGCGCGGACTAAGCGGCGCCGTGATTCAGCGCGGCGCGCGCGCACAACTCGTCGGTCACGAGCCCCGACAGCCAGCCGCCCTTCAACGCGGCAATCACCGCATTGCGCTTGCGTTCGCCGCCCGCGAAGCCGATCACGGGCCGCTTCGGCGGCGAATCGAGCCGCAGGCTCGTCACGCGGCGCCCCGTCGGCGATTCGACACGCGCACCGTTCGCATCGATCGGCAAACCGAGCAGTTCCGCCACCGCGCCCAGCGACACCAGTTCTTCCACTTCATCCGATGTGATGAAGCCGTCTTCATGCAGCGGGCAATGCAGCCCGATATTGCCGATACCGACAAACGCGACATCCGCGTCGCCCGACAGCGACTCGACGATCCGGTACAGACGGTGATTGCACCACTGCGCGCGCTCGGCTTCGCTGTCCGCGATCAAAGGCGCGGGCAGCAGAAAATGCTTGCCGCCCGTCTTTTCGGAGATGTGCAGTGCGACGTCGTAGCGGTTCGACGAGCCGTCCTGCGCAATCGCGCCGACCATCGACACGAGGCGGTGCTGCGGCCGTTCCAGTTGCCCGACCTGATCGACGACGGCCTTCAGCGTACGACCGCTGCTCACCGCGACGACCATCGGCTTTTCTTCGCCGAGATAGCGTTCCATCACCTGCGCGCCCGCGACGGCGAGCTTGCGGTCGATCTCCTCGGGCTTGTCGTTGTCGACGGGGACGACTTCGCACATCGACAGCCCGTAGCGCTTCGACAGCTGGTCGGCGAGCGACAGACAATCCGCCAGCCGATGATCGACGCGTACGCGTATCAGGTTCTTCTCGACGGCGAACGCGACGAGCCGTTGCGCGACGGGCCGCGATACCTGCAGTTTTTCCGCGATCTCGTTCTGCGTATTGCCGGCGACGTAATAGAGCCAGGCGGCGCGCGTCGCGAGATCGAGCTTTTCAGTGGACTTGGGCACGATGTTGTCGGTCTGTATGGCGCTCATGCGCACAACGTCGATGTGTCACCAGGAAGCCTTCATCAGGCGATCTGGTGCGCTGCATGCCGTGGACGTTCATCGCAGTCTTCACGGGTGGTTCACACGTTCAAGTCGCGTCCGCTTCGGGCGCGGGCGCGAACATCGGCTTCACATGCCGGTACAGCGCGCGATAGCTCGCGAGCCGCTCGCGCAGCATCGCATGTCGCCGCGCGTTCGGCGTGAATTCGATTTCGACGGGCGGCTTGGTCAACACCTTCGCCGGATCGCCGCCTGCCGCGAGCCAGCCCAGACGCGCCGCGCCGAGCGCCGCGCCCGTTTCGCCGCCGCCGTGCTTGCGCGTGGTGGTGTTCAGCGAATCGGCGAGCAGCTGCGCCCAATAGTTGCTTCGTGCACCGCCGCCGAGCAGCGACAGCGCGTTCACTTCGGTGCCCGCCGCGCGCAGTGCATCGAGTCCGTCCGTCAGCGCGAGCGTCACGCCTTCGAGCACGGCGTAGCCGAGCAGCGCACGGTCGGTTGCGTGCGTCATGCCGAAGAACACGCCTTGCGAATACGGATCGTTGTGCGGCGTGCGTTCGCCCGACAGATACGGCAGGAACAGCGGTGCAGTGGCAAGCGCGTCGTCGGGCAGCTTTTCGACTTCGGCGAGCAGCGTCGGCTCATCGGTGGAGGTGAGCTTGCAGACCCAGCGCAGGCAACTCGCCGCCGACAGCACCACGCTCATCTGATGCCAGCGGTCGGGGATCGCATGACAGAACGCATGCACAGCCGATTCGGGGTTCGGGCGAAAGCTGTTGCCGATCACGCACAGCACGCCCGACGTGCCGAGCGACACGAAGCCGTCGCCCGGTTGCGTCGCGCCGATGCCGATTGCGCTCGTCGCGTTGTCGCCGCCGCCCGCTGCGACCACGACGGGTTCGCGCAAGCCGAGTTCGCGCGCGAGTTCGGGCCGCAGCATGCCCGACGGGGCGCTGCCTTCCGCGAGACGCGGCATGTGCGAACGGTTCAGATCGCAGGCGGCGAGCAGCGTGTCGGACCAGTCGCGCTGCGCGACATCGAGCCAGAGGGTGCCGGCGGCGTCGGATGGGTCGGAGACCTTGTCGCCCGTCAGTTGCAGGCGCAAGTAGTCCTTCGGCAGTAGCACGCAGGCCGTCTGCCGGAAAATCTCCGGCTCGTGACGCGCGACCCATAGCAGCTTCGGCGCGGTGAAGCCGGGCATCGCCAGATTGCCGGCAATCCGGTGCAGGTCCGGCGCGCGGCGGTACAGCTCGTCGCACTCCTCGACCGCGCGCATGTCGTTCCACAGGATCGCTGGGCGCAGCACGCGGTCTTCGCTGTCGAGCAGCACGGCACCGTGCATCTGTCCCGACAGCCCGATGCCGCGAATCTGCGCGAACTGCTCCGGGTAGCGGTCGCGCAACGCGAACAGCGCGGCGCGCGTGCCTTGCCACCAGTCGGACGGATTCTGTTCCGACCAGCGCTGATGCGGCCGCGAAACCGTGAACGGAGAACCTGCCGTGCCGACCACGCGTCCATCGGAGGCGAGCAGCAGAACTTTTACTTCGGACGTGCCGAGGTCGATGCCGAGATACATGGGCGCGAAACCTTCACCGGTAGGAGATGCGCTACTTTAGCCGCATGCTGCGTGCGATGCCATGCGCAAAAGACCTGACGCATGGCCTGCATCGGATGCGGCGCTCAAGGAAAAAGGCCGCGCGTGGATCGTCGCCATGCGCGGCCGGGTGCAAAGACTTGGGCCGTTGCGCTTAGCCGTTGCGCTTCTCGTACCACTCGTTGAGAACCGCGATGGCCGTGCGCACGACTTTCTCGAGCGAAGCCGTGCCCGCCATGCTGCCCCACAGCAGCTTGTCCGCGCAGAACGCCTGCACCGGATCGGCCGCACTGAAGAAGCCGCGCGCGACGCCTTCGTCCATCACGCCGTCCTGATACGTGTATGGCAGCTTGCCTTGCTGCCACTCGTCGAGAAAGCGGAAGAACAGCGCGGGCAGCATGGCCGTCGCGTTCGGCTCGACGTTGCGTTCGAAGCACTCGGACAGTGTCGGCGCAATGAAGCCGGGAATCTTCGAGAAGCCATCTGCGGCGACGCGCTGATTCGTGTCCTGGATATAAGGATTACCGAAGCGTTCGAGCACGACATCGCGATACTTCGCGAGATCGAGCGGGCTCGGCGTGAGACAGGGAATCACGTCCTGCGTCACATAGTCGTACGCGAACTGGCGGATCTCGGGGTCGAGCGTGCCTTCGTGGATATACGTGAGCCCGACCAGCGTGCCCGCCCACGCGATACAGCTATGCGTCGCGTTGAGGATGCGGATCTTCGCCTCTTCGTACGGCAGCACCGATTCGACCAGTTCCGCGCCAACCTGCTCCCAGGCCGGCCGTCCGGCGATGAAATGATCCTCGATCACCCACTGGATAAACGACTCGCCCATCACGGGGCAAGCATCGTCGAAGCCTGTCGCGGCCTTCACGCGTTCGCGCACGTCAGGTGTGGGACGCGGCGTGATGCGATCGACCATCGAATTCGGACACGCGGTGTTCGCGTCGAACCACTTGCGCAATTCGCTCGCGCCGCGCCGCTCCAGAAACTGCGTCATGCCCGCGCGGAAGCGGTCGCCGTTGCTGCGCAGGTTGTCGCACGTTTGCAGCGTGACGGGGCCCGCATTGCGCTGCATGCGCGCTTCGAGAATCGCCGCGAGCGCGCCATAGATGGTGGTGCGCGCGCCGTTCAGGTCGGCGGCGAGGTCGGGATTGGCCGTATCGAGCTTGTCGTGCTCGTCGAGGTAATAGCCGCCTTCCGTCACGGTGAACGCGATGATCTTGCACGCGGGATCGGCGCCCGCTTCGACGAGTGCATCGAGATTCTTCGACCACGGCACCACACGTTCGATCGAACGGATCGTCTCGTACGCGCGCTCGCCTTGCGGCGTGACGGTTTCGAGCGTGTAGACGCCGTTTTGCGCGGCGAGCGCTTCGGCGACGGCGTTCATGTCGCTGCGGATGTTGCCGACGGTCAGCGACCAGTGCGGATCGCCGGGCTTGCGCGCTTCGTTGAGCCGGTGCAGATACCAGGCCTGATGCGCGCGATGGAACGAGCCCGCGCCGATATGCAGGATACCCTGCTTGCTTGCGCCGCTGCTTTGGCCGCTGTTCATATGTGTCTCCTAAATGCGCACGGTCTTTCGCGTGCGTTCCTTGGGATAAGTCTAGAAGGTGTCCCGGCGTTGTGAGCCGATGTCGGAAGAATATGAGAGCATTTGCTCTGCATTTGAACTAATGATCGTATTCGGCCGATTGAAAGTCAAGGCGCAGCACACTGCTTTTCGTGGCGCAGCGCGGTGGGACGGGCGTTTCCAACGAACACGACGTGCGCGGAATGCTGCCGCACAAGCGATCGCAGGGCTGTTGCATTGCATCAAATTTGACAGCGCAGAGGCCAGGACTAACCCGAATGCAAAAAAGTATCGGTCGACGGTCTCATTTCTAGTGGCCGCCATTGCGCCATGGGTCTAACTTTCGGTACACACGACAAGAGCAATAAAGCATGTTCATGCCGCGAGCGAACCGCCCGCGTCTGGAAGAAGAAACAGGAGGAAGACAATGAAGGGCATCGTCACGCCGGTTACGTGGTTGCACGCGCATCGACATGCGGATCTGCATGTGCGTCGCGCGGGATACGCGCACGATGCGCGGCGCTTCGTCTGAACCGCGATCAGGAGACCGACGTGCAACCCGATCTCGAACTGGTCAGCGTGCGCCGCGACGAGTCATTCAAGGCGTGGTATCACGGCTTTCCTTACCGCACGGTGCGCTGGCACTTTCACCCTGAATTCGAAATCCATCTGATCGTCGCGACGACGGGCAAGATGTTCGTCGGCGATTACATCGGCAGCTTCGCGCCGGGCAATCTTGTGCTGATGGGACCGAACCTGCCGCACAACTGGGTCAGCGAAGTACCCGAAGGCGTGACGATCGCGCAGCGTAATCTCGTCGTGCAGTTCGGCCAGGACTTCGTCGCGCATTGCACGGAGGGCTTCCCCGAGTGGCGCACGCTCGAAGCGCTGCTCGCCGATTCGCGCCGCGGCGTGTCGTTCGGCCCGCAGACCAGCGCACTCATCCAGCCGCTCTTCATGGAACTGCTCGACGCGCGCGGCCTGCGCCGTATCGTGCTGTTTCTTTCGATGATGGAAATCCTGCTGAATGCGAGCGACCGCGAATTGCTCGCCAGCCCCGCGTATCAGATCGATCCGACCAGCTACGCGTCGACGCGCATCAATCACGTGCTGTCGTATATCGGCAAGAACCTCGCGTCGGAGTTGCGCGAATCCGATCTCGCGCAACTCGCGGGGCAGAGCGTAAGCGCGTTCTCGCGTTATTTCCGCCGCCATACGGGTTTGCCGTTCGTGCAGTACGTGAACCGCATGCGCATCAATCTCGCGTGTCAGTTGCTGATGGACGACGAGTTGAGCGTCACCGACATCTGCTACAAGGTCGGCTTCAATAATCTGTCGAACTTCAACCGGCAGTTTCTCACCGCGAAAGGCATCCCTCCGTCGAAGTTCCGGCGCTTCCAGCAACTGAACGACGCGAGCCGCGTCGCTTCGGAAGCAGCGGCGGCGCTCGGCAAGGGCATCGCCAACGCGCCTTCGATCGTGCCGGCCGCGCAGACGCCCAGTCATCAGCACGGCCAGCCACGCGCCGCGCCCGCGGCGTATCCGCCTCACGGCTCGCCGCTCGCGACGACCTAGGGCACTTTCTCTAGCGTTTCCGTAGCTCACCGCTGCACCGTCCGATCACGCGCTGACACCGCGTGAGGGACGCACTCATCCTCAAAAACGGAGACAAGCCATGACGCACACCACTTCACATCACGCCTTGCGCCTGCGCGCCACGCTGACTTTTGCCGCCGTGATGCTCGGCGCGCCGTTCGTTGCGCCCGTGGCCGAAGCGGCGCCGCTGAAGATCGGCATGACGTTCCAGGAACTGAACAACCCGTACTTCGTGACGATGCAAAAGGCGTTGAACGATGCGGCGGCATCGATCGGCGCGACGGTCGTCGTCACCGACGCGCATCACGACGTGAGCAAGCAGGTGAGCGACGTCGAAGACATGCTGCAGAAGAAGATCGACATTCTGCTGGTGAACCCGACGGATTCGACGGGTATTCAGTCGGCGGTGGCGTCGGCGAAGAAGGCGGGCGCCGTGGTCGTCGCCGTGGATGCGAACGCGAACGGTCCCGTCGATTCGTTCGTCGGTTCGAAGAATTTCGACGCTGGCCAGATGTCGTGCGAGTACCTCGCGAAAGCCATTGGCGGCAGCGGCGAAGTGGCGATTCTCGACGGCATTCCCGTGGTGCCGATTCTCGAGCGTGTGCGCGGCTGCAAGGCGGCGCTCGCAAAGTTCCCGAACGTGAAGATCGTCGATACGCAGAACGGCAAGCAGGAACGCGCGACGGCCCTGTCCGTCACCGAGAACATGATTCAGGCGCATCCGAACCTGAAGGGCATCTTCAGCGTGAACGATGGTGGATCGATGGGCGCGTTGTCCGCGATCGAATCGTCGGGCAAGGACATCAAGCTGACGAGCGTCGATGGTGCGCCGGAAGCGATCACTGCGCTCCAGAAGCCGAATTCGAAGTTCATCGAAACGTCCGCGCAATTTCCGCGTGACCAGATTCGCCTCGCCATCGGTGTGGCGCTTGCGAAGAAGTGGGGCGCCAATGTGCCGAAGACGATTCCTGTCGACGTGAAACTCGTCGACAAGGACAACGCGAAGGGCTTCAGCTGGTAAGCGACGTGTTGTGCATGGGTGACGCAGGCGAAGCCCGCGTCACCGCATTAAACGCAGAGGAAACGCGATGGACACGATTCTCAAACTCGACAACATCACGAAGAGCTTTCCCGGCGTGAAGGCGCTGCAGGGCATCCACCTGGACATTGCGCGCGGCGAGATTCACGCATTGCTCGGCGAGAACGGCGCGGGCAAGTCGACGTTGATGAAGATTCTGAGCGGCATCTATCAGCCCGACGACGGCACGATCGTGATCGATGGACAGGAACGGCACTTCGCGAACTATCACGATGCCGTCGCGGCGGGCGTCGGTATCGTGTTTCAGGAGTTCAGCCTGATTCCGTATCTGAATGCCGTCGAGAACATGTTCCTCGGACGCGAGTTCCGCAACCGGCTCGGCATGCTCGATCGCGCGAGGATGCGGCGTGCTGCGGCGGAGATTTTCGGGCGTCTCGGTGTAGCAATCGATTTGTCCGTGCCGATCCGCGAACTGTCGGTTGCGCAGCAGCAGTTCGTCGAAATCGGCAAGGCGTTGTCGCTGAATGCGCGCATCCTGATTCTCGACGAGCCGACGGCCACGCTCACGCCCGCCGAAGCCGAGCATCTGTTCACGATCATGCGTGATCTGAAGCAGCAAGGTGTCGCGATGATTTTCATCTCGCACCACCTCGAAGAGATTTTCGAAGTGTGCGACCGCATCACCGTGTTGCGCGACGGTCAGTATGTCGGCATGACGGATGTGGCGAAAACGGATGTGAGCCGGTTGGTCGAGATGATGGTCGGGCGCAAGATCGAAAACAGCTTTCCGCCGAAGCCCGCCTTACCCGCCGACGCAAAGGCCGTGCTCGAAGTGAACGCCTTGCAGTTGCACAAGGACGGGCCGATCAATCGCTTCACATTGCGTGAAGGCGAGATTCTCGGCTTCGCGGGACTGGTCGGCTCGGGCCGCACGGAGACGGCGCTCGCGGTGATCGGCGCGGACGCTGCGCATGTGAAGGACATTCGCATCAACGGCGCGGCGGCGAATCTGTCCGATCCCGCCGATGCGCTGAAGTCCGGCATCGGCATTCTGCCCGAAAGCCGCAAGACGGAAGGGCTGATCACATCGTTCTCGATCAAGCAGAACATCTCGATCAACAACCTCGGCAAGTACCGCACGGGCCGTTTCTTCATCGATCACCGCAGCGAAGCGAAGGCCACCGCCGACATCATGAAACGCGTCGGCGTGAAGGCACCGACGATGCACACTGAAGTCGCAACATTGTCGGGCGGCAATCAGCAGAAAGTGGTGATCGCGCGCTGGCTGAATCACCACACGAACATCCTCATCTTCGACGAGCCGACGCGCGGCATCGACGTCGGTGCCAAAGCGGAAATCTATCTGCTGATGCGCGAACTCACGGCGCGCGGCTACTCGATCATCATGATTTCGTCGGAATTGCCGGAGATCGTGGGCATGTGCGATCGCGTCGCCGTGTTCCGGCAAGGACGCATCGAAGCGATTCTCGAAGGCGACCAGATCGAATCGAATGCCGTGATGACGTATGCAACGGCTGGTGCATCGGCTGCAACTCGTGGAGCAACACAGCATGAACACGCCTAATACTTCTCCCAAGACATCGACGGTCGCATCCGATACGCCGGGCGCGCCGTTTCGCCTGAATTGGGCAAGCATCAAACGCTCGACCTTGTTCTACCCGTTCATTGGCTTGCTCGTCGTGTGCATCGTGATGGTGTTTGCGAGCGACAGCTTTCTGTCCGCAGCGAATCTGGAAAACGTGCTGCGTCAGGTTTCGATCAACGCGATCATCGCCGTCGGCATGACGGCCGTGATCCTGACGGGCGGCATCGATCTGTCCGTCGGTTCGGTGATGGCGCTGTCGGGCACGCTCGCGGCGGGCCTGATGGTAGCGGGCCTCAATGGCGTCGCGGCAATCGCGATCGGCATTGCCGTGGGACTTGGCTTCGGCTTCGCGAACGGCTTTTTCGTTGCGTTCGCGGGCATGCCGCCCATCATCGTCACGCTCGCGACGATGGGCATCGCGCGGGGCCTCGCGCTGATCTACACGGGCGGCTATCCGATCGACGGCCTGCCGGACTGGGTGAGCTTCTTCGGCAGCGGCAAGGTGCTCGGCATCCAGGCGCCCGTGCTCATCATGCTCGTGATCTACGCGATCGCATGGCTGCTGCTCGAACGCATGCCGTTTGGTCGCTATGTGTACGCGATAGGCGGCAACGAACAGGCAACGCGCCTGTCCGGCGTGCGTGTTGCGCGCGTCAAGCTGATCGTCTACACGCTGGCTGGTTTGACGTCGTCGTTCGCAGCCATCGTGCTCACGTCGCGATTGATGAGCGGCCAGCCGAATGCGGGCGTCGGCTTCGAACTCGATGCGATTGCGGCCGTGGTGATGGGCGGCACGTCGATATCGGGTGGACGCGGCTCGATTGTCGGCACGCTGATCGGCGCGCTGCTGCTCGGCGTGCTGAACAACGGCCTCAACATGGTCGGCGTGAATCCGTACGTGCAGAACGTGATCAAGGGCGGAATCATCCTGCTCGCGATCTACATCAGCCGCGAACGCAAGAAGTGAAATCACATACTCCTCTGTTTCCATTAATCGCAAGGCAATGCAATGACCACTCAGGACAACAGCAAAAGCATGACGGCGATCGTGTGTCACGCGCCGGAAGACTATCGCGTCGAACGCGTGACGAAACCGCAGGCGCGCGCGCATGAGCTCGTGATCCGCATCGCCGCGTGCGGCATCTGCGCGAGCGACTGCAAGTGCCATTCCGGCGCGAAAATGTTCTGGGGCGGCCCGAGCCCGTGGGTGAAAGCGCCCGTGATTCCTGGCCATGAATTCTTCGGCTACGTCGAAGACATCGGCGAAGGTGCGGCCGAACATTTCGGCGTGGAGAAGGGCGACCGCGTGATCGCCGAACAGATCGTGCCGTGCGGTAAATGCCGCTATTGCAAATCCGGCCAGTACTGGATGTGCGAAGTACACAACATCTTCGGCTTCCAGCGCGAAGTCGCGGACGGCGGCATGGCCGAATACATGCGCATTCCGCCGACGGCCATCGTCCACAAGATTCCCGATGGCATCTCGCTCGAAGATGCCGCGATCATCGAGCCACTCGCGTGCGCGATTCACACGGTCAATCGCGGCGACATTCAACTCGACGATGTCGTCGTGATCGCGGGCGCGGGGCCACTCGGTCTGATGATGACGCAGGTCGCGCACCTGAAAACACCGAAGAAACTCGTCGTGATCGATCTCGTCGACGAACGTCTTGAACTTGCGCGCGAATACGGCGCTGACGTGACGATCAACCCGAAGAACGACGATGCGCTCGCCATCGTCAAATCGCTGACGGACAACTACGGCTGTGACGTCTACATCGAAACCACGGGCGTGCCGGCGGGCGTGAATCAGGGCATGGACCTGATTCGCAAGCTCGGGCGTTTCGTCGAGTTTTCTGTGTTCGGCGCGGAGACTACAATGGACTGGTCGATCATCGGCGACCGCAAGGAACTCGACGTGCGCGGCGCGCATCTGGGCCCTTACTGTTATCCGATTGCTATCGATCTTTTGGCGCGCGGGCTCGTCACATCGAAAGGCATTGTCACGCATGGCTTTTCGCTCGAAGAGTGGGACGAAGCGATCAAGGTCGCGAATTCGCTCGATTCGATCAAGGTGTTGATGAAGCCGGCCCGATAGTCCGAAAAATACGAACAGTGCGCGTCGTGCGAGACGCGCACACGGAGACACTATGAATTACGTCATCGGCGTCGATATCGGCACGCAGAGCACGAAGGCCGTGCTCGTCGACGAGCGCGGCACAATCGTCGCGCAGCATTCGAGCGGCTATCACCCGGACACACCGAAGCCCTTGTGGGCCGAGCAATGGCCGACCGTGTGGATGAAGGCGGTGGTCGAATGCATTTCGCGCTGCGTGGCGAAGGCGGGTGAGGCGGGCGTCGCGTCGAACGCGATCAAGGCCGTGTGTGTGAGCAGCCTGTATGGCGGCTCGGGCATTCCCGTCGATAGCGACATGAAGCCGCTGTATCCGTGCCTGATCTGGATGGACCGGCGCGCGACGGCACAGGTCGACGCGGTACGTGCGAATGTCGATCTCGAACGCCTGTATGCGATCACGGGCAATGGCGTCGACAGCTACTACGGCTATACGAAGATGCTGTGGCTGCGTGACAACGAGCCGAACGTGTGGGCGAACACGCGCTTCTTCCTGCCGCCGAATGCCTATGTGATCTATCTGCTGACGGGCGAAGTGGCCGTCGATCACAGTTCCGCGGGCAATATCGGCGGCGTGTACGACATCGCGAAGCGCGACTGGTCCGACGAGGCGCTCGACATGCTCGGCATTCCCGCGACGATGATGCCCGAACACCTGGTCGAATCGTCTGATGTAGTGGGCGGCCTGTTATCGCAATGGACGGAACAGCTTGGACTCGAAGCGGGCACGGCGATCGTCGCGGGCGGCGTCGATGCGGCGATGGCCACCTACGCGGCGGGCGTGACGCGCGCGGGCCAGCATGTCGCGATGATCGGCACGAGCATGTGCTGGGGCTACATCAACCAGAGCGTCGACGCGCATCATGGTTTGATCAGCATGCCGCACGTGTTCAACGGGTTGCAGGATATCTATGTGTTCGGCGGCGCGATCACGGCGGGTGCATCGGTAACGTGGTATCGCGAGCAGTTCTGTCATGCGGAGATCGAAGCGGCCAAAGCGATCCCGCATGGCGATCCGCATCGACTGCTCGAAGAGGACGCGGCGCAGATTCCGGCGGGTTCGGATGGTGTGATGTTCCTGCCGTATCTGATGGGCGAGCGCAGCCCCGTGTGGGATGCGAAGGCGAGCGGCGCGTTCGTCGGGCTGAGTCTGTATCACACGCGGGCGCATCTGTATCGCGCGGTGCTGGAAGGCGTGGCGTACGCGTTGCAGCACAACATCGTGGCGGGGCGCAGGGGCGCGAAGTCACTCGACGACAAGCTGATCGTCGTCGGCGGCGCGGCGCATTCGGACCTGTGGATGTCGATCATCGCGGACATTACCGGCTTTCCCGTCTACACGATCGAGCAGGACGTGGAAGCGGCGATGGGCGCGGCGCTGCTTGCCGCCTATGGCACGAAGCTGATTTCGCAGGAAACGGCGCGCGGTGGCTGGGTGACGCTGATCGAGCGTGCGAGGCCCGATCCCGCGCGGCAGTCGATGTACGCGGAGCGTTTCGGCATCTATACGGATCTGTATCCGGCTTTGAAGCCGGTCATGCATCGGTTGCAAGCGAAATGAAGACGACCTTCGATTTTTCCGGGCGCTCGATACTCGTGACGGGGGCATCGAGCGGGATTGGCCGCGTGACTGTTGAGATGTTGTGCGCTAGCGGCGCGCAGGTTGTTGCGGCGGCGCGCAATGTTGGCGAGCTTGCGCGTCTTGCGGAGGAGACGGGGTGTGAGCCTCTGGTGCTCGATGTCGGTGATGAGGCTGCGATTGACGATGCGCTTGCCTCGCTCGATGTGTTCGATGGGCTTGTGAATTGTGCCGGCACGGCGATGCTTGAGCGTGCGATCGATACGACTGCGGCGAGTTTTGATTCTGTGATGGACGTGAATGCTCGCGGCGCGATATTGGTCGCGCGGCATGTGGCGCGGGCGATGATCGATGCCAAGCGCGCGGGTAGCATTGTTAATGTCTCTAGCCAGGCGGCGCTGGTTGGGCTCGAGGATCATTTGAGTTATTGCGCTTCTAAAGCGGCGATGGATGCGATTACGCGGGTTTTGTGTGTCGAGTTGGGGGCGTATGGGATACGCGTGAATAGTGTTAATCCAACGGTCACTCTGACGCCGATGGCGGTGAAGGCCTGGAGCGAGCCTTCCAGGCGCGATCCTGCGTTGCAGGCTATTCCGCTTAAGCGGTTCGCTGAACCGCGGGAAGTCGCTGAGCCGGTTTTGTTTTTGCTCAGTGATGCGGCATCCATGATTACTGGTGTGACTTTGCCGATAGATGGCGGGTATACCGCCAGGTGATTTTTTTTGTCTGCGACGTTGGGTGGTTTGTTTTGGTTTTGCGCTGGCATCCGCGTGATGTTATTGGTTTGCAAGCGTTGCCCCGCACAGGGGCAACGCTAGCAAACCAGAAGCAAAACGCGGATGCCAGCGCAAACGCCAGCAGACCACCAGCGTCGCAGACAAACCAAAAAACCCTAGAGCAAAGTCCTCACATGCCAAAGCTCAGGAAACAACACAACATCGAGCATCTTGCGCAGATACGGCGCGCCTGCCGTGCCACCCGTTCCTTGCTTGAACCCAATAATCCGCTCAACAGTAGTCACATGCCTGAACCGCCATTGCCGAAAGGCATCCTCGAGGTCAACAAGCTCCTCAGCCATCTCATACAGTTCCCAGTGCTGGGAAGGATTCCGATAAACCTCAAGCCAGGCGGCTTCGACAGAAGAATCATGCTGAGTCGGCAGCGTCCAATCGCGATCAAGCCGTGAGGCGCTAATATCAAACCCCCGCCGCGCCAGCAATCGAACCACTTCGTCGTAAAACGAGGGCGCCTCAAGCGCCGCTTTCACTTCGGCAAACACATCGGGATGATGCGCGTGAGGCTTGAGCATCTGCTCATTCTTGTTCCCGAGCATAAACTCCAGCTCACGATACTGATAAGACTGAAACCCCGACGAGCTGCCAAGAAACGGACGCATCGACGTGTACTCGGAAGGTGTCATCGTTGACAACACATTCCACGCCTGCACAAGCTGCTCGAGAATCCGCGACACACGCGCCAGCATCTTGAACGCGGGCGGCAACTCATCGCGATGCACCGAAGCAAGCGCGGCACGCAACTCATACAGCGCGAGCTTCATCCACAACTCGCTGGTCTGATGCTGAATGATGAACAGCATCTCGTTGTGATCGGGCGACAGCGGATGCTGCGCATGCAGGATCGATCCAAGCGACAGATAATCGCCATAACTCATCGACTTCGAGAAATCGAGCTGCGCGTCGTGCCAGCCTTCGCCTTCATCGACGGCCATGTGCGACGCGTGCGTCTCGCGCGGCGCCGGCGTGCCGCCGTGCCCGAACGGGCAGCCTTGCGCGGGCTTGTCTTCCGTCATCTTCATGTGGTCGGTCATCGCGCGCTCCTCAGGTCACGGCGCCGCGTGCGGCAAATTCGGGCGCGCGCCAGATCTCATGCGCGAGCACGTGGCGCAGATGCTCGACGGCATCCCACACATCGACGAAGCGCGTGTACAGCGGCGTAAAACCGAAGCGCAGCACATGCGGCTCGCGATAGTCGCCGATTACGCCGCGCGCGATCAGCGCCTGCATCACTTCATAGCCGTGCGGATGCTCGAAGCTCGCATGCGATCCGCGTTGCGCATGCGCGCGCGGCGTCACCAGCGTGAGCGGAAATTCCTTGCAGCGCGCCTCCACCAGTTCGATGAAGAGGTCCGTCAGCGCGAGCGACTTCTTGCGGATTGCCTGCATGTCGGTTTGCAGAAAGATGTCGAGGCCGCATTCGACGAGCGCCATCGACACCATCGGCTGCGTGCCGCACAAAAAGCGGCCGATACCGTCGTCGGCGGCGTAGGTGGGGTCCATCGCAAACGGCGCGCGATGTCCCCACCAGCCGGACAGCGGCTGCTCGAAGTCGTTCTGATGACGATGCGGCACCCACGCGAAAGCGGGCGAACCCGGACCGCCGTTCAGGTACTTGTACGTGCAACCGACGGCGCAATCCGCGCCGACGCCGTTCAGATCGACCGGCACGGCGCCCGCCGAATGCGCGAGGTCCCACAGCGCGAGCGCGCCCTTGTCGTGGATCAGCTTCGTCAGCGCGGCCATGTCGTGCATGTAGCCCGTGCGGTAGTTGACGTGCGTGATCATCGCGACGGCGACGTCGTCGGTGATGGCGGCGGGCAGTTCTGACGGGTCGTCGACGAGACGCAACTCATAACCGCGATCCAGTTGCTTGATCAGCCCCTGCGCGATGTACAGGTCGGTCGGAAAGTTCGAACGCTCCGACACGATCACGCGGCGCTTCGGGTCGCGCTTGTCCTGCATGCGCAGCGCCGCCGACAGCACCTTGAACAGGTTGATCGAAATCGTGTCGGTGACGACGACTTCGTTGTGCGCCGCGCCGATCAGCGCCGCGAGCTTGTTGCCCAGACGCCGCGGCAGCGAGAACCAGCCGGCCGTATTCCAGCTGCGGATCAGTCCTTCGCCCCATTCGGCGCCAATCACGGTCTGTGCGCGCTGAGCGGCCGCAGCGGGTGGCACGCCGAGCGAGTTGCCGTCCAGATAGATGACGTTCGGCGCGAGCGCGAACTGGTCGCGCAACGGCGCGAGCGGATCGGCTGCATCGAGCGCGAGTGCTTCTTCACGTTGATTCATGGTGTTCGTTCTGTAGAAAGAGTGCGTTCAAGCGGAATGTCGTTGGTCAGGGAGCGCGCGCAGCACGGCGCGCACCGGGCTGGCGTCGAGCGTCGTCAGCTTGAGCGGCAGCGCGATCAGCTCGTAATCGCCGGGCGCGACGGCATCCAGGACGATGCCCTCGAGAATCGCCATCCGGTGCGCGCGGATGCGGTGATGCGCGTCCATCGTCTTCGATTCCTGCGGATCGAGCGACGGCGTGTCGATGCCGATCAGCTTCACGCCGTACGCGGCGAGCAGATCGATCGTGTCGGGCGCGACGGCGCAGAAATTGCTATCCCACGCCGTGACGGGCGCCTCGCGGTAGGTGCGCAGCAGCACGCGCGGCGGCACGCCGTCGAGCGACGCCGCAACGTGCTCCGGGTTCACCAGCGGTTTCGCGCCGATGCAATGGATCACGCGGCAGCGGCCGAGATACGCATCGAGCGGCACCGCGCCGATCGCGGCGCCGTCGGCGTCGTAGTGCAGCGGCGCGTCGGTGTGCGCGCCCGTGTGCGGCGAGATCGTCAGCCGTGCGACGTTGACGGGCGAGCCGGCCTCCATCCGCCACACTCGCTCGATGCCCACGGGCGTGTCACCCGGCCAGACGGGCGTCGCCGTATCGACGGCGGGCGTGATGTCCCAAAGCGTGTCCATGCGTCTCCTATTGACCACAGTTGGCGCGTCAGCGTCCTACTCTGGTTTCATGCAAGTGCCGTTGTTCTGCAGGCTTCTTTGGATGATAGGCGGCATCAGACGAAATGTGCTTGCTAAAAAAACTGTTTATTTCGCCCCCTTTGGAACATAATTTGAGGCAAACGGGAAAGGGAGACCGAAAATGAACGCGATCTCACTGGACGCCACCGATTGCCGTATCTTGACGGTGCTGCAGCACGAAGGACGAATCAGCAATCTGGATCTGGCGGAGCGCATCTCGCTTTCGCCGTCCGCGTGTCTACGACGTTTGCGCCTGCTGGAAGAGCAGGGCGTGATCGAGCGTTATCGCGCGTGTCTGAACCGCGAAGTGCTGGGGTTCGAACTGGAAGCGTTCGTGCAGGTGTCGATGCGCAACGACCAGGAGAACTGGCACGAGCGCTTTGCCGACGCGCTGCGCGACTGGCCGGAAGTGGTCGGCGCGTTCGTCGTGACGGGCGAGACGCATTATCTGCTGCGGGTGCTCGCCCACAACCTCAAGCACTATTCGGATTTCGTGCTCAGCCGCCTGTACAAGGCGCCTGGCGTATTGGACATCCGCTCGAATATCGTGCTGCAGACGCTGAAGGAAGATTCGGGCGTGCCCGTCGCGCTGGTGACGAGCGCAAAGGCGCAACAACCGGGCTAGCTCTGTCGCGAGGCGGGCGGGAAAAACCGCCTCTCTCGCCGGCCGAAAAGGCGCCGGCTGTCAGCCGAGCCGCTTCAGGCCGTGAAAATCGCCGTTCTGGAACACGAGTGGCTCGGTTTCCGCGGCCTGGTCGTGGACGCCGCAGCGCTCCACTTCGCCGACAAAAATGACGTGGTCGCCTTCGTCGTAGCGGCTGCGGTTATGGCATTCGAACCACGCGAGTGCGCCGTCGAGCACGGGCATCCCCGTGTCGCCCGCCGCGTGCGACACCCCTTCGAATCGGTCGCCCTTGACGGTTGCAAAGCGCTTGCACAGATCGAGCTGTGTCGAGGCCAGCACATTGACGACATAATGACTGTTCGAGCGGAACACGGGCATCGAGGCCGAGCGTGTCGCGAGACTCCACAGCACGAGCGGCGGCGCCAGCGAGACGGAATTGAATGAACTGGCCGTGATCCCGATCAACGCGCCCGACGGCGCGCGTGTCGTAATGACGGTGACGCCCGTCGCGAACTGGCTGAGTGCGCGGCGAAAGGCGTCGTTGTCGAAATTGGGCGGGTTGGCGTGCTTCATCGGCGGAGGCATTCTGGCGAACGGACCGCTTGATGTAGCGACCAGAGGGAAAAAAACGGTTCGAAGGTCATGTAGAAATTCGGCGAATTGTCCCAATTTTAACTGCAATCGCAGAGGGCCAGGCGCGTGCGCGCGGCGGGACAAGGGCGGCCGCATGGTACGGATGGTGCATGTGGCTGCATGAATCCCGAAAAGGGCGGAGTATTGCGCCGGTCGGATGCGGTGAAGCATCGGGTGTCCACAGTGACTGCGGTGAGCCAGCGCGTCGTGTCCGGCAATTTTTGTCCTGAAGTTTTGTCCGGAAAGCAGGCGTGGCGGCAAGCCAATCCAAGGAGCGAGCATGAGTCAGTCAGTCGAGACCGCCACGCTGGGCGGCGGGTGTTTCTGGTGTCTGGAAGCGGTGTATCTGGGCGTCGATGGGGTGACGTCGGTGGAATCGGGGTATGCGGGCGGGCAGGTCGACAATCCGTCGTATGAGCAGGTGTGCGACGGCGACACGGGGCACGCGGAAGTCGTCAACGTCGAGTTCGATCCGGCGCGCATCACTTATCGCGAGATCCTCGATATTTTCTTCGCGATCCATGATCCGACCCAGCTTAACCGCCAGGGAAACGATGTCGGCACGCAATACCGGTCGGTGATCTTCACGCACTCGGACGCGCAGCGCGACACGGCCCTGCAGGCGATCCGCGAGATCGGCGCCGAAGGCATCTACGACGGCCAGATCGTCACGCAGGTGCTGCCGCTCGACGGCAACTACTTTGCTGCCGAGGCGTATCACCAGAACTACTTTGCGCAGCATCCGGATCAGGGCTATTGCGCGTTCGTCGTCGCACCGAAGGTGGCGAAGTTCCGCCAGAAGTTCGCGCATCGGATCAAGGCCGGCGCGTGAGTGCGCACCGATCCTGACGTTTTGACGTAACCGCTGGCGCGGCGCAGTTCCTACGAGGACTGCGCCGCGTTTTCTTTTTGTGCGCTGCGAAGCCGCTCGCACGCGGCCGCGATTTGCGCCGCCAGCTTCACGCAGGTCAGCGGCGCGGAGCCTTCGGCCTTGTTGTTCGCGGCGATCAGCACCGGCTGGCCCGCAATCGCGTAACGCGCGGCCAGCACGGCGAGGGCGGTGCGGGTGTCGGGGTCTTCGTCGACGAGTTTGTCGAACGGTTCGTACTTCGCTTTTGCCTGTTCGTACTTGAAGCCGCCGTGCAGGCTCCAGCGCACGATCAGCGGCCCCGATGGCGCGTCATCCAGCATCGCGAGCGCGGCGGCCTGCCGCGACGGATCGGGCATCCGCGCGTGAATGCCGACGCAGTACCGCACCCCCGTCGCCTTCAGCGCGCGAATCAGGCGCGGCGTCAGTAAAGACGCATCGCGGATTTCGACGGCATAGCAGGTATCGCCTTCGAGCGGCGGCAGCGCCGCCAGGAACGCCGTCAGCCGGTCGACGAAGAGGGCCGGCCGCGCAAGCATCTCGTTGGGCAGCGGCGAAAACTGGAACACGAGCGCGCCCGCCTTCGCGCCGAGCCCGTCGATGCACGGCCGCACGAATTCGTCGATGGCCAGTTGCGCGCTCAGAAAGCAGGGATTCTCCGACACCGGCTCGCCGCGCTCGGCGCGCACGGTGGCGTCGGTGACGAGCGCGGGCGCTTTCACGATGAAGCGGAAATGGTCCGGCACCTGCTGCGCGTAGCGCAGATAGTCGGTGACGGTGAGCGGCGCATAGAACGAGCGGTCGATGCTCACCGTGCGCAGCAGCGGATGCGCGCCATAGGCGGTGAGGCCATCGCGCGAAAGCTTGCTGTTGCTGTAGTCGTCGCCGTAGACGATGCCTTTCCAGCCTGGAAAGGACCACGTCGAGGTGCCGAGATGCACTTGCGGCGGCAACTGGCTGGCGAGGTGAACGACTTCGTCGGAAGGCGGCGCGGCGAGAACGTCGCGGGCGCGGCGCTTTTTTGGCGGCGCGTCGCTGGGCGCGGCAGCCGTTTTGGAAGAAGACGCTTCAGGCGTTGAAACAGCCGTGACAGGCGCCTGCTCGACGGGATTGCCGAACATGTCGAGTTGCAGGGAGGCGTCGGGCGCTTCGGGTGCCGCTTCTTCTTCCATCGATCCGTTACGAGAGACAGTGCGCTGACTTTGATGAACGACGTCCGCTCCGGGCCGATGCATGAGCGCCACGAGCCCGAAGCGGATCCAGCCAGCGATTTTACAGCGCCTTCTCGTACATGAAGCGGCGCGACCAGGGCAGCGTCGTCGCGCTGCGGCCCGCCTTGCGGCACACCACCTGATAGATCGACACGTCGTCGTTCTCGAACGCATACGCGCAGCCGGCGAGGTACACGCGCCAGATGCGGAATTTTTCATCGTCGACGAGCGACCTCGCTTCTGCCGCTCTCGCCTCGAAGTTCTCCGTCCAGATATCGAGCGTGCGCGCGTAGTGGCGGCGCAGGCTTTCGACGTCGAAAGCTTCGAGCCCGCCGCGCTGCATCGATTCGAGCGCGAGACTGATGTGCGGCAGCTCGCCGTCGGGGAACACGTACTTGTCGATGAACTCGCCGCCGCCCAGCGCCGTTTCACCGCTGTCGTAATCCGTCGACGTGATGCCGTGATTCATCGCGACGCCGTCATCCGTGAGCAGGTCGTGAATCTTCTGGAAGTAGCCGGGCAGATTCTTGCGGCCCACGTGCTCGAACATGCCGACGCTCGTGATGCGGTCGAACTGCCCCTGCACGTCGCGATAATCCTGCAGCCGGATTTCGATCTGGCCTTCGAGCCCGGCTGCCCTCACGCGCTGCGTCGCGAGGTCGAACTGGTTCTGCGACAGCGTCACGCCCACGCATTTCGCGCCGAACTTCTGCGCCGCGCGCAGCACCAGCGCGCCCCAGCCGCAGCCGATATCGAGCAGGCGCTGGCCCGGCTGCACCTGGATCTTCGTCAGGATGTGATCGATCTTCTTGATCTGCGCGGTAGCGAGATCTTCGTTGCCGTTCTCGAAGTACGCGCACGAGTACACCATGTTCTCGTCGAGCCACAGCTTGTAGAACTCGTTCGAGACGTCGTAGTGGTACTGGATCGCCTTCTTGTCCGACGTTTTCGTGTGATTGAAATAGCGTCGCACGCGCGCGAGCTTGCTCGCATTCGTCACCGTGCTTCGCGCCAGCGAATAGCTGATGTTGATGATGTCCGACAGCTTGCCTTCGATGTCGATCTTGCCCTTCACATACGCCTCGCCCAGATTGTCCAGGCTCGGTTCGAGCAATAACGGCAGCGCGGACGCGCTATTTACTTTCAGCGTGACCTGCGGCGCGGCGAACGTGCCGAAGTCATGTTGCTGGCCATCCCACAGCACCAGGCGCGCTGGGATATTGGCCTTCGTTTTTACTTCTTCTACCCACTGCGCCAGCTTCTTCTCCCAGAACATGTGATTTCTCCGTGTCCAATGAATCAAAGCAAAGCCTGTCGAACCACAGTGCGCAGCGCGCGAGCCGGCCTTGGCCGCGCTGTGTGATGTAGAGCCGCGCGCACGCGATTCCGCCGTCGGCGCGACGCGTCATGCAGTGTGAAGCAGGACGGGCCGCGCGCCGGTGTATCAATCTGTCAGGGCGACAGACGGGCGATCGTCCAGTCGGCACTGCCGCTACGCGTGAAGAGCAGCCGGTCGTGCAGACGTGAAGGCCGTCCTTGCCAGAATTCGATTGCGTCGGGGATCAGGCGATAGCCACCCCAGTGAGGTGGCCGGGGCGGATTGTCGCCGTATTGTGCGCTGAATTCGCGTTCCCGCGCTTCCAAAGCGGCACGGCTTTCAATCACCTTGCTCTGCTCCGATGCCCATGCGCCGATGCGTGAGCCGACCGGACGCGATGCGAAGTATTGGTCGCTTTCTGCGTCGCTCGTCTTGACGACGGCGCCCTCGATGCGCACCTGGCGCTCGAGTTCGATCCAGTAGAAAAGGAGGCTTGCGTGTGGGTTCTGCGCGAGTTCGAGGCCCTTGCGGCTCTCGTAGTTCGTGAAGAACACGAAGCCCCGCTCATCGACACCCTTGATCAGCACGATGCGCGCCGAAGGCCGGCCGCGCGCGTCGACCGTCGCAAGCGTCATCGTGTTCGGTTCGGGGAGTTGTGCGTCGATGGCCTGTTTGAACCACACGTCGAACTGACGGAACGGGTTCGGGTCGGCGTCGGCGATGTCCAGCGAACCGAGCGAATAGTTTTTGCGGAGGTCGGCAAGAGTGCTCATGTTTTTATGCAAGCGCTACAGTGTGGGGCCAGTATAGCGAAGGACAAAGTTTTCTGCGTCGAGGCGTGTCATGCGGGCCGCGCGTTCCAGGCACTGACGCCGCGATCCGCGGGCGAGCGCCCGCGCGATCAGGCAAAATACGGGCTTGAAAGCATGCAGATGTCCGCAGGATATCGCAATGCTGTAGTCCGAATCAGCGAAGCTACCCATCATGTCCACGCCTCTCGTCACCGAGCATTCCGATATTACTACCGACCCCGGCGCCCATGAAACCGCCGACCGCGCCCGGCGTTTCGGCGGCGTCGCGCGGCTTTACGGCGCGCCGGCGCTCGCCGCGTTCGAGCGCGCGCACGTCGCCGTGATCGGCATTGGCGGCGTCGGCTCATGGGCGGCGGAAGCGCTCGCGCGCACGGCGATCGGCAAGATCACGCTGATCGATCTCGACAACGTCGCCGAGAGCAACACGAACCGGCAGATCCATGCGCTCGACGGCAATTACGGCAAGCCCAAGGTCGATGCGATGGCCGAGCGCATCCGGCTGATCGATCCGCAGTGCGATGTGCGCATGATCGAAGATTTTATCGAGCCGGGCAACTTCGACATGGTGCTGGGCGGCGGCTTCGACTACGTGGTCGATGCGATCGACAGCGTGCGCACGAAGACGGCGCTGATCGCGTGGTGCGTCGAGCACAAGCAGCCGCTGATCACGGTCGGCGGCGCGGGCGGCCAGCTCGATCCGACGCGTATCCGCATCGACGATCTTTCGCAGACCATTCAGGACCCACTGCTGTCGAAAGTGCGCGGCCAGTTGCGCAAGCAACATGGCTTTCCGCGTGGGCCGAAAGCGAAGTTCAAGGTGAGCGCGGTCTATTCGGACGAGCCGTTGATCTATCCGGAAGCGGCTGTTTGCGATATCGACGAAGAAGCTGAGCACGTCACGACGTCCCCCGGTCATCATGGCCCCGTGGGCCTGAACTGCGCGGGCTTTGGATCGAGCGTGTGCGTGACGGCGAGCTTCGGCTTTGCGGCCGCGGCACACGTGCTGCGCGCGCTGGCGAAGCAGACGGCCTGAAGCGCGGCGGCTTACGTTTCGTCGCCTGAATAAAAAAACGCGGCGCAAGGCCGCGTTTTTTCATGGTCGAACGAGAACGATCAGTTCAACGACGCACTCAGCTTGCGGCGCCATTTCGCCACCAGTTCCGGCTGATGCGCGGCGAGATCGAACACGGACAACATCGTCTTGCGGCCGATGTCGTCGCGGAACGTGCGGTCGCGCGTCACGATGGCAAGCAGATGTTCGAGTGCCGGGTCGTACTTGCGACGGGCGATCAGGGCGCTCGCCAGATCGAAACGTGCTTCGAGGTTGTCGGGATTGCTGGCGACGGCGGCTTCGAGCGCGTCCGTGGGCGGCAGATCGGCGGCGGCGTCGACGGCATCGAGCCGCGTCTTGATCGCGTTGTAGCGCGCGTCGATGCCCTGCGTCGTTTTAGGCGACAGCAGATCGTTTTCTTTCTGGGCTTCTTCGGCGCGGTTGTCTTCGAGCAGCAGTTCCATCAGATCGAGCCGTGCTTCGTCGAAACCCGGGTCGTACGCCAGTGCGGCCTTGAGCGCGTCGTACGCATCTTCGCGGCGGCCCTCGGCGATCGCTGCCGCCGCTTCCGCGCGTGATGCTTCTGCGCCGTCCGGCACGAGACGGTCGAGGAACTGGCGCAACTGGCCTTCCGGCAGCACGCCGATGAACTGATCGACGGGCCGTCCGTCCGCGAACGCGACGACGTGCGGAATGCTACGCACCTGGAAATGCGCGGCCAGTTCCTGGTTTTCGTCGACGTTCACCTTCACGAGCCGCCATTTGCCTTGGTACTCGGCTTCGAGCTTTTCGAGCATCGGACCGAGCGTCTTGCACGGTCCACACCACGGCGCCCAGAAGTCGACGAGTACGGGCGCGAGCATCGATGCGCTGATGACGTCCTTTTCGAAAGTGGCGAGGGTGGTTTCCATTGCTGTCTCTTCCTTGGATCGGTACGCGGGTTATATGGGGGCGGCCTGGGTCGTTTCAATGCAGGGCTTCATCGGCCCTTTCGCGTTGCTGCGCCGCTCCCCGCGGATGTCTGCCAGTCTAGCGCGGCTTGCGCTCGGGCAACGGGATCCACTCGGTCTCGCCGGGCACCTTGCCCATTTCCTGATTCGTCCACGCGAGTTTTGCGCGCTCGATTTTCTCGCGCGAACTCGCGACGAAATTCCATTCGATGAAGCGCTCGCCGTCGAGTTTCTCGCCGCCGAGCAGCATCACGGTGGCGCCTTGCGTGCTCGTGAGCGTGACGGTTTCGCCGGGCGTGAGCACAGCCATCGTCGCGACTTCGAGCGGTTCGCCGTCTAGCGACAGGTCGCCGTCGACGAGGTAGACGCCGCGTTCGTCGTGTTCCGGTTCGAGCGCGAGCACGCTGCCCGGCGAGAAATGCGCGGCGGCGTAGAGCGTGCCCGAGAAGGTTCGCGCCGGCGACGTTTCGCCGAACGACGAGCCCGCGATGATGCGCAGCCTGACGCCGTTGCGTTCGATTTCCGGCAGCGTGGCGCCCGCGTGATGTTCGAACGACGGCTCGACGTCTTCATCCGCGAGCGGCAGCGCGACCCATGTCTGGATACCGTGCACCGTCGAGCCATTCGTGCGATCGGGTTCCGGCGTGCGTTCCGAGTGAACGATGCCGCGGCCCGCCGTCATCCAGTTGACGTCGCCGGGAACGATCTTCTGTTCCGAGCCGAGGCTGTCGCGATGCATGATCGCACCTTCGAACAGATACGTGACGGTCGCGAGTCCGATATGCGGATGCGGGCGCACGTCGAGCCCGGTGCCGGCCGGCAGCGTGGCGGGGCCCATGTGGTCGAAGAAGATGAACGGGCCGACGAGACGCGCGGCCATCGCGGGCAGCACGCGCCGCACGGCCAGATTGCCGATATCGCGGACGTGGGGCTTCAGAACCGCTTTGATCGATGAGGACATGACGGGCTCGGTTGGTGGGGACAGGGTGGATCATTTTACTGCCCGTCCCAGTTGCATGTGTCCGAGGGATCAAGGCAATGGAAAGATTTGTCCTGGGCGAAGCAGGCGATGCGTTCGGCGCTGCTCGGCTACACTCTCATGCTCTGATACGGGCAAACACAGGAATGCAGATGTCACCAAAAGACCTGCTGCTGGCGCTGGTCGTCGTCGTTGCGTGGGGTGTGAACTTTGTCATGATCAAGGTTGGGCTGCATGGTGTTCCGCCGATGCTGCTTGGCGCGCTGCGCTTCATGCTTGCTGCTTTTCCCGCTGTGTTCTTCATCAAACGGCCGAAGATGCCGTGGCGATGGCTCATCGCTTATGGCGCGACGATCTCGCTGGGGCAGTTCGCGTTCCTGTTTTCGGCGATGTATGTCGGGATGCCGGCTGGGCTCGCGTCCTTAGTGCTGCAGGCCCAGGCGTTCTTTACGCTTCTGTTTGCAGCTGTGTTTTTGCATGAGCGGTTTCGCTTGCAAAACGTGCTCGGGCTCGTTGTCGCGGCTGTCGGGCTTGCTGTGATCGGTATGCAGGGCGGTGCCGCGATGACGCTTGCCGGGTTCATTCTCACGCTGTGCGCGGCTGTGATGTGGGCGCTCGGCAATATCGTCACCAAGAAAGTCGGTAAGGTCGATCTGGTGGGTCTCGTCGCGTGGGGGAGTCTGATTCCGCCTGTGCCGTTCTTTTTGCTGTCTTATCTTCTTGAGGGCCCGCAGCGGATTGAGGCTGCTCTGACGGGTATCGGCGCTTCGTCCGTGTTCGCGATCGTTTATCTCGCGTTTGTTGCTACGCTGGTTGGGTATGGGCTTTGGAGCCGCCTGCTGTCGAGATATCCGGCGGGGCAGGTTGCGCCGTTTTCGTTGCTCGTGCCGATTGTTGGGCTGGCATCGGCTTCGTTGTTTCTCGACGAGTCGTTGTCGGGGGCGGAGATTGGCGGCGCGGTTCTGGTGATGGTGGGGCTTGCCGTTAATGTGTTTGGTGGGTGGGTCGTGGAGAGGTTTTCTCTCGCGAGGTGAGGGTTTGTTGTTTTTTTGTCTGCGACGCTGGGGTGGTTTGCTTGTGTTTTCGCTGGCATCCGCGCCTTGCCTCTGGTTCGCTAGCGTTGCCCCTGTGCGGGGCGGCACCTACTTTTCTTTGCCGCCGCAAAGAAAAGTAGGCAAAAGAAAGCGGCTCACACCGCCAGCTCTTGTGTCTGCCTGAGGGACCCCAACGGGTCTTATGCTTCACACGGCAACGTCTCTGCTGGCGCTCGTTGCCAACGCTTCGAACCGATGCCTCACCCGCTTCGAATACCCGTAATCGGGCCAGCGGCAGCGACTGGCTTGTGCCGCCCAGGTGGCAAACTGTGTGCAGGTTGTCGCGCCACAAAGGGTAGAGCTCTTACCGGGTGGGACGCGTGCGCTACCGGTCCGAAGTGAGACGTATGGAGCACTTGGGCCTACACACAGTTTGCCACCTGGGCGGCCGTGGACTATCTGGCATGGCACGCTGTGATGCGGGTGCGTGAAGTGGGTGAGGCGCACCGCAAGAGCGCTGGCAACGAGCGTGGGTCACGTGGTTGCCGTGTGAAGCGTAAGAACCTTTGAGGGCCCTCAGGCAAGAACAAGAACTGGCGGTGTGAGCCGCTTTCTTTTGCCTACTTTTCTTTGCGGCGGCAAAGAAAAGTAGGTGCCGCCCCGCACAGGGGCAACGCGTGAAGCACGACAACAAAACGCGGATGCCAGCGCAAAACCAAAGCAAACCACCCAGCGTCGCAGACAAAAACCAAAAACCAAAAACCGGTCAGGTCATCCGATTCTTAGCCAGCGGCGGATTAGCCGCAAAATATCGCTTGATCCCGGTCATGATCGCGCTAGCCATCTTCTCCCGATACGCATCGTCATTCAGACGACGCTCCTCATCCGGGTTACTGATAAACGCAGTCTCAACAAGAATCGACGGAATATCCGGTGCTTTCAGCACAGCAAAACCGGCCTGCTCAACAGACCCCTTATGCAACCTGTTGATCCCGCCAATCTCCTTCAGCACGAAAGTGCCATACCGCATCGAATCGCGAATCTGGGCCGTCGTCGACATATCGAACAACGCGCGATTCACGCTCGCATCGGCGGACTTGATGTTGATACCGCCAATCTGATCCGACGAGTTTTCCTTGTTCGCCATCCAGCGCGCGGCCGCGCTCGACGCGCCATGCTCCGATAGCGCAAACACCGACGAGCCGCTCGCCTCCGGCGTGGTGAACGCATCCGCATGGATCGACACGAACAGGTCCGCGCCGACGCGCCGCGCCTTTTGCACCCGCACGTTCAGCGGCACGAAGAAGTCGGCGTCGCGCGTCATCATCGCGCGCATGTTCGGCTGCGCATCGATCTTGGCGCGTAGCTTCTTCGCGATATCGAGCGCAACGTGCTTCTCATACGTGCCGCTTCCGCCGATCGCGCCAGGGTCCTCGCCGCCATGGCCCGGATCGATCGCGACCGTCAACAGGCGCACCGTGTTGCTGCCCTTCTTCGGGGTGGTGAACTTGTAGGCGTCGTCGCCGCTATCGCCGTCGTTGTCCGCATCGTTGTCGTTGTTGCGCGCGATGACGGGCGGTGCGGGCGTCGGCGTGGGCTTCGACGGAACGTGTGGCGCGGGCGCCGGCGCCGTATGCACGGGCGGTCGCGGCGTGGGCGAGGGCGACGACGGCGCGTTGTTCTGCGCGTACTTCTCGAAGAACGCGTCGGTGTTGTCGGCAGGCGGCGCCGACGGGCCGCTCAGCGTCGCGGCGGGTGGCGCAGTTGGCGACGCGGCATTGTCGTCCAGTTGCTGTTGCTTGCGCTCCGACTGCGCGAGCAGTTCCATCAGCGGGTCCGGCGCCACGGCGGGATACAGGTCGAACACGAGGCGATACTTGTACGTGCCGACGGGCGGCAGCGTGAACACCTGCGGCTTCACCGAACCCTTCAGGTCGAACACCATCCGCACGACGTGCGGCTGATACTGCCCGACGCGCACGGATTGAATCTGCGGATCGTTCGGCGCGATCTTCGAGACGAGATCCTTCAGCGCCTGGTCGAGATCGAGTCCGTTCAGATCGACCACCAGCCGGTCCGGGCCTTGCAGCAACTGCTGGGTGTTCTGCAGCGGCTGGTCGGACTCGATGGTCACGCGCGTGTAGTCGCGCGCCGGCCACACGCGCACGCCGAGCACCGACTGCGCCCACGCCAGACGCGGCGCGACGAGCCCGAGGACGAGCGTGGAAGCGCCCGCGCGAAGAATCTGCCGGCGGCGCCAGTTGTGCGTCGCGGTGGCCGCCGATTCGATCGAGCGGAACGGTTTGATCAACATCTTTCGAGACATGCCTTTCCTGGTTCGCTATACGCCCGGGCGATCAGCATGCGGCCATCGCCGTCGACGTCGAGCGAGAAGACGAGATCCGGCACGCCCAGCAGACTGCCCGCGCGTTCCGGCCATTCGACGAGGCAGATAGCGCCGCTGTCGAAGTATTCGCGAAAGCCTGCGTCGGCCCATTCGGCCGGATCGGTGAAACGGTAGAGATCGAAGTGATACAGCTCGAGTTCCCCATCCGGCCGTTCGACCGCATAAGGTTCGACGAGTGTGTAGGTCGGGCTGCGCACGCGGCCCGCATGTCCGAGCGCGCGTAACGTGGCGCGCACGAGAGTCGTTTTGCCTGCGCCCAGGTCGCCGTGCAACTGCACCTGGAGACCGTTGAATGCGTGATGGCCCGTCGCGTCGACTTCGCTGCGCACGCCGTCGATCGCATGCGCGAAGCGCTCGCCGAATGCCATGGTCGCGGCTTCGTCCGCGAGCGCAAACTGGCGCTCGAGCAGGACAGCGGCGGAAGGTCGATTCGCGGGACCTGTGTGATCGGGCATTCTCGTAAAATGACGTAATGAACCAAGGCCAGCAGCATCCCATGTCGGACCCACATCGCGATCCGCATTCGCCGCTCGAAATGGCGAATGATGAAGCACCCGTCACGCGTCGCCATGATGATGCGCAACTGGCTGCGCTCGCTTCGCGTATCAGGGACTGGGGACGCGAACTGGGTTTCGGCGCGGTCGGCATCAGCGATATCGATCTGTCGCACGCTGAAGCGGGCCTTGCAGCCTGGCTCGACGCGGGTTGCCACGGCGAGATGGATTATATGGCCAAACATGGGATGAAACGTGCGCGGCCAGCCGAGCTTGTGGCCGGCACGCGACGCGTGATCTCGGTTCGCATGGCCTATTTGCCGGCTTCTTCAGGGGCGCGAAAGGGCGATGAAAGTGCAGTCGCCGACGTTCAGCATGATTGGCGTCTCGACGAACGCATGCGTCTTGAAGACCCGGCAGCGGCCGTTGTCTCGATCTACGCGCGCGGACGGGACTATCACAAGGTGATGCGCAACCGCTTGCAGCAACTGGCTGAGCGGATCGAGGCGGAGATCGGCCCGTACGGTTACCGCGTGTTCACCGACTCGGCGCCCGTGCTCGAAGTCGAGCTTGCGCAAAAGGCGGGCACGGGTTGGCGCGGCAAGCATACGCTGCTGCTGCAACGGGATGCGGGGTCGCTGTTTTTCCTCGGCGAAATCTTCGTCGACGTGCCTCTGCCGACTGATGCCGACACATCGCCCGAAACCGCGCCGGAAACACCCGGCGCGCATTGCGGCAGCTGCACGCGCTGCATCGGCGCATGTCCGACGGGGGCGATCGTCGCGCCTTATCAGGTCGATGCGCGGCGCTGCATCTCTTATCTGACCATCGAGCTGAAGGGCAGTATTCCCCAGGATTTGCGGCCGCTGATCGGCAATCGTGTATATGGCTGCGACGATTGTCAGCTCGTGTGTCCGTGGAACAAGTTTGCCCAGGCCGCGCCCGTCGCCGATTTCGATGTGCGTCACGGGCTGGATCGCGCGTCGCTGGTCGAGCTGTTCGGCTGGAGCGCTGGCGACTTCGACACGCGCATGCAGGGCAGCGCGATCCGCCGGATCGGCTACGAATGCTGGCTGCGTAATCTCGCGGTCGGCATGGGCAACGCCCTGCGCGCCGCACGCGATACGCTTTCCGCCGATACCCGCGCAGCCATCGTCGACGCGCTGCGCCAGCGTCTGGACGATCCCTCGCCGCTCGTGCGCGAGCATGTCGAATGGGCGCTGGAAGCGGCGTGAGCGTGCCGTTCGAATGAGAGGAGTGAACCCATCATGTTCAATGCAGTGATCGACGCGCCGTTCGGCAAGATCGGCGTGCGCCTGGAAGGCGAGGCCGTGCGCGAGATCGTGTATCTGCCCGACTCGGTCGCGAACGTCGAGCCGGATTCGCCGCTCGCGAAGCAGGCGGTCGAGCAGATCGAACAGTATCTGCAGCATGCATCGGCAAGCTTCGATCTGCCGCTCGCCGACGTCGGCACGCCATTCCAGCGGCGCGTCTGGCAGGCGATCCGCGAGATTCCGCCCGGCGTCGTGCTGACCTACGGGCAACTGGCGAAGCAGATCGGCAGCGTGCCGAGGGCGGTCGGTCAGGCGTGCGGATCGAATTTCTTTCCGATCGTGATTCCGTGCCATCGCGTGGTCGGTGCGGGCGGCATCGGCGGCTTTGCGCATACGGGCGGCGACGGCTACTATCGCAACGTCAAACGCTGGCTACTCAAACACGAGGGCGTACCTTACGCATGACTGATGTGCTGACCGAAGACGCGCAGCCCGCGTCGCCTTTGCTGCTGACGAGCGGCGCGTCGATCGACGCCTTCTGTGACGCGCTGTGGCTCGAGCATGGCCTCGCGCGCAACACGCTCGACGCGTACCGGCGCGATCTGCGGCTGTTCTCCGAATGGCTCGCGAGCGCGCGCGACGCATCGCTCGATACGGCGAGCGAAGCCGATCTGACGGCATACAGCGCCGCGCGTTCGGCCGACAAGTCGACCTCGGCGAACCGGCGTCTTTCCGTGTTTCGCCGCTATTACGCGTGGGCCGTGCGCGAGCATCGGGCATCGTCGGACCCGACATTGCGCATTCGTTCGGCGAAGCAACCGCCGCGTTTTCCGTCGACTTTGACGGAAGCGCAGGTCGAAGCGCTGCTCGGCGCGCCCGACGTGACGACGCCCTTGGGCCTGCGCGACCGCACGATGCTGGAACTGATGTACGCAAGCGGCTTGCGCGTCAGCGAGCTGGTCACGCTGAAGACGGTGGAAGTGGGCCTGAACGAAGGCGTCGTGCGTGTGATGGGCAAGGGTTCGAAAGAGCGGCTGATTCCGTTCGGCGAAGAGGCGCATGGCTGGATCGAGCGCTATCTGCGCGAGTCGCGCCCCGCGCTGCTCGGCCAGCGTGCCGCTGATGCGCTGTTCGTCACTGCGCGCGCCGAAGGCATGACGCGTCAGCAGTTCTGGAACATCATCAAACGCCACGCGATGACGGCGCATGTGCACGCGCCGCTGTCGCCGCATACGCTGCGTCACGCTTTCGCAACGCATCTTCTGAATCACGGCGCGGACCTGCGCGTCGTGCAACTGCTGCTCGGCCACACGGATATCTCGACGACGCAGATCTACACGCACGTCGCGCGCGAGCGGCTCAGGACGCTGCACGCGACACATCACCCGCGCGGCTGAATTTCCGGCTCCTTCGCGCGCGGCTCAGACGAGATCGCGCAACCGGTGCTTGAGAATCTTGCCTGTCGATGCCGCGGGCAACGCAGCGAGCACCTTGATTTCGGCGGGCCGCTTGTAGGGCGCGAGGCGCGCTTCACACCACGCGGCGAGATCGGCGGGCGTGGCCCGGGCGCCGCCCGTGAGTTCGACGAACGCGACCACTTCCTCGTTGCCTTCGACCGCGCGCCCAATCACCGCCGACTGCACGACATCGGGATGCGCGTTCAGCACATGCTCGACTTCGGCAGGGTACACATTGAAACCCGAGCGGATGATCAGTTCCTTGCTGCGTCCGGCGATATGCATCGCGCCGTCGGCGTCCTGGCGCGCGAGATCGCCTGTCTTGAGCCAGCCGTCGGCGGTGACCGCGGCCTGCGTCTGCTGCGGACTGCGGTAATAGCCGAGCATCACGTTCGGTCCGCGTACCCACAACTCACCGACTTCGCCTTGCGCAACGTCGACGCCGTCGAGTCCGACGATCCGCACTTCGATGCCGGGAATGGCCTGGCCGACCGAGCAGTCGGTGCGCGGCGCTTCGAGCATGGTTTGAGAGACGGTCGGACTGCTTTCGGTCATCCCATAGCCGTTGTGCAGCGCGACGCCATACACGCTTTCGACGCGCGACTTCAACGCGGCGTCGAGCGGCGAGCCGCCCGAGTAGGCGAAGCGCAGGCGAGGCGCGGACCACGGCAAGCCGCGCGCCTGCAGATATTCGAGCAGCTTCGCGTGCATCGCGGGCACGCCCTGGAAGATCGACACGCGTTCTTCGGCGAGTGCGCGGCGCACGGCGTCCGGCGCGAAGCGCGGTGCGAGCCTGAGCGTCGCACCCGCGTACAGGCTGCCGAGGCATACCGACGCCAGCCCGTACACGTGAGAGATAGGCAGCACCGCATAAACGACGTCGTCGGCATTGACGCGCCGCAGCGTGCTCGACATCGCCGCGATGAACAGCAGGTTACGGTGCGACAGCATCACGCCTTTGGGCGAGCCCGTCGTTCCCGTCGTGTAGATCAGCGCGGCGCATTGACGGTCGCTGGCGATTTCGACGGGTTCGACTTGCGCCTTATCGTCGAGCGCGTACGACCATCCGCCGATGTCCACCGCGATCCGGCGCGCCGGGTGCGCGCCGTGGCGCTCGGCGTGCTGCCGCGCATCGGGCGATGCCTCGACGGCATACGCGACCACGCGCGGTTGCGCATGCGCGCGGATCGCATCGAGTTCCGCCGCCGACAGCCGCGCGTTCGACACCAGCGCCCATGCATCGAGCTTCGCCGCGGCGAACAGCAGCACGATCTGCACGACGCTGTTTTCGGCGACGATCATCACGCGGTCGCCGGCACGCACGCCTTGTTCGGCGAGCAGGGCGGCGACGGCATCGACGGCTTCGACGAGCTGCGCGCGCGTCAGACGTCGATCGTCTTCGATCAGCGCGGCATGCTGCGGATCGCGCGCGGCGATGAGCCTGGGAATATCGGCGATGCGTTCGGGGAGCGCGGCGAGAAGTGCAGGGACGTCGATAGCGGGCGCGCCGTCAGGCGGGTGCTGGACTGGATTCAACGATTTCTCCTTTGTCGACTGTCTCGACGCGAGCGGCTACTGCATGCCATTGCGCGTAACGCGTACCGAACGATCGTGCCATAGCCTCGGCGCCCGCACAATTGGCCATTCGGCCAATGGTCGCCGTGCCGCGCCGCCATTACAATGCGCCGATGAGCAAATCCAGACATGTTTCCGAGACACCCGCCACGCAGTTTCTGCGTCGCCACAAGGTCGAATTCGGCGAGCATCCGTACGACTACGTCGACCACGGCGGCACGGCCGAATCGGCGCGGCAGTTGGGCGTCGACGAGCATCAGGTCGTCAAGACGCTGGTGATGGAAGACGAAAACGCGAAACCGCTGATCGTGCTGATGCACGGCGACCGCACCGTGTCGACCAAGAACCTGGCGCGGCAGATCGGCGCGAAGCGCGTCGAGCCGTGCAAGCCGGAAGTCGCGAGCCGTCATTCGGGTTACATGATTGGCGGCACGTCGCCGTTCGGCACGAAGAAGGCGATGCCCGTGTACGTCGAATCGACCATACTCGAACTCGACAGGATCTTCATCAACGGCGGGCGGCGTGGCTTTCTGGTCAGCATCGAGCCCGCCGTGGTGACGTCGCTGCTGGCTGCGAAGCCGGTGCAATGCGCGATCGTCGAATGACGCGTGCTGTCGTTGTACTGGCCTGTGGAAGCAACTGAAGGGTTCGGTAGAATGTGCGCCGTTGCGCTGGCGCATCTTGCGCCGGCGCGTATTGCGCATGCGGAGCCTGGAGACCAGCGTCGCCTGGTACGCTTTCCGACACTGATAAGAGTTTGAACATGGAAAACCTGATTGTCGCCGTCGTGGCCTATCTGATCGGCTCGGTGTCGTTTGCCGTGGTCGTCAGCGCTGCGATGGGACTCGCCGATCCGCGCTCGTACGGCTCGAAGAACCCCGGCGCGACCAACGTGCTGCGCAGCGGCAACAAGAAGGCCGCGATCCTCACGCTGCTCGGCGACGCGTTCAAAGGCTGGCTCGCCGTGTGGCTGACGGGACATTTCTCGGCGCACTTCGGACTCGACGACACGTCCGTCGCGATTGCCGCCATCGCCGTGTTCGTCGGCCACCTGTATCCCGTCTTCTTCCGCTTCAAGGGCGGCAAGGGCGTGGCGACGGCTGCGGGCGTGCTGCTCGCCATCAATCCCATCCTCGGCATCGCGACGCTCGCGACCTGGCTGATCGTCGCGTTCTTCACGCGTTATTCGTCGCTGGCCGCGCTGTGCGCGGCGATCTTCGCGCCGTTGTTCGACGGCTTTCTGTTCGGCGCAAACGTGATCGCGGTGGCGATCGTCGCGATGAGCGCGCTCCTGATCTGGCGTCATCGCGCGAACATTGCGAAGCTGGTAGCAGGGCAGGAGAGCCGCATCGGCGACAAGAAGAAGGCGGAAGCGGCGGCGCGGACGGCTTCGAACAAGCACTGAGCCCGCAGCAGGTGGGGCGGCAAGCGTGTTTGCCGCCCGTCATCCGGAATGCCGCCCGACGCGCGGCGTCTGAGCGCGAGAATCAGTCGCGGAAGTTGTTGAAGTCGAGCGGCGTGTCGGTCACGTCCTTGCGCAGCATCGCGATCACGCTTTGCAGGTCGTCGCGCTTGGTGCCCGTTACGCGCACCGCGTCGCCCTGAATGCTCGCCTGAACCTTGATCTTGCTGTCCTTCACGAGTTTGACGATCTTCTTCGCGAGATCGCCGGACACACCCTTCTTCACGGTGACGACCTGCTTGACCTTGTCGCCGCCGATCTTCTCGATCTTGCCGTAGTCGAGGAAGCGCACATCCACGTTGCGCTTCGCCATTTTCGATACCAGCACGTCCTTCACCTGGCCGAGCTTGAACTCGTCGTCGGCGAACGCGGTCAGTTCGCGTTCCTTTTGCTCGACGCGAGCGTCCGAGCCCTTGAAGTCGAAGCGCGTCGAAATTTCCTTGTTGGATTGCTCGATGGCGTTCTTCACCTCGATCATGTTGGCTTCGCAGACGACGTCAAACGATGGCATTGCTTTCTCCCATTTGTTTCAAAGCGCGGCCGCGCGCAAGGCTGCGTGCGACGCACTCGCTATAATCACGGACCGGTGTCATTTTACCGACGCCTTCCCTATTTGCCCAAGGCTCGCGCGGATCGTGTCGACGTCGCGTGGGTTCCTTGAGCGCTTGCCAGAACGCCTGATGTCCCAGTCCGATCCCCTTTCGTTCATCGCCGACTTCCCGCTGAAGCCGCACAACACGTTCGGTTTCGACGTGCGCGCGCGGCTTGCATGCCATATCGAAAGCGAGGCGCAACTGCTTGCCGCCGTGCGCGATCCGCGTGCTGCAGGCTTGCGGCGGCTCGTGCTGGGCGGCGGCAGCAACGTCGTGTTGACGGGCGATTTCGACGGCCTCGTGCTGCTGATCGGCTTGCGCGGCCGCAAGATGGTCCGCGAAGACGACGACGCGTGGTACGTAGAAGCGGCCGCGGGCGAGAACTGGCACGAGTTCGTGTCGTGGACGCTCGCAGAGGGCATGCCCGGCCTCGAAAATCTCGCGCTGATTCCGGGCACGGTGGGCGCGGCGCCGATCCAGAACATCGGCGCGTATGGGCTGGAGATGTGCGAGCGATTCGTGTCGCTGCGTGCCATCGAGCTGGCGACGGGCGAAACCATAGAACTCGATGCCGAGGGTTGCCGCTTCGGCTACCGCGACAGCTTTTTCAAGCAGGAAGGGCGCGAGCGCTTCGTGATCGTGTCGGTGACGTTCAGGCTGCCGAAGGCGTGGGTGCCGCGCGCGGGTTACGCGGACATCGCGCGCGAACTTGCTGCCGTCGGTCTCGGCGATTCGACGCCGTCGCCTCAGGCAATCTTCGATGCCGTCGTCGCGGTGCGGCGCGCGAAGCTGCCCGATCCGCTCGCGCTCGGCAACGCGGGAAGCTTCTTCAAGAATCCCGTCGTCGAGGCGGCGCAATTCGACGCGTTGCGCGCGAAGGAGCCGGAGGTCGTTTCGTATCGTCAGGCGGATGGGCGCGTGAAGCTCGCGGCTGGCTGGCTGATCGACCGGTGCGGCTGGAAAGGCCGCACGATGGGCGCAGCGGGCGTGCATGAGCGGCAGGCGCTCGTGCTCGTGAATCACGGCGGCGCGAGCGGGGCAGAGGTGCTGGCGCTCGCGAAGGCGATTCAGCAGGATGTCGCGCAGCGGTTCGGCGTCGAGCTGGAGGCGGAGCCGGTTTGTCTGTGAGCGGTTAGCGGCTCGCTCAAAAGAAAATCGCCGGCTTCGAGCCGGCGATTTTGTTTGATCTGCCTGTTGTGAAGCTCAGTGATTCAGCTTGCCGAGCAGCAGGAATTCCATCAGCGCCTTCTGCACGTGCAGACGGTTTTCCGCTTCGTCCCATACGACGCTCTGTGGCCCGTCGATCACCTCGGCGCTCACTTCCTCACCCCGATGCGCCGGCAGGCAGTGCATGAAGAGGGCGTCCTTGTTCGCGCGCGACATCATGTCGGCATCGACGCACCAGTCGGCGAACGCCTTCTTGCGTGCCTCGTTTTCCGCTTCGAAGCCCATGCTGGTCCAGACGTCCGTCGTCACGAGATCCGCGCCTTTGCAGGCTTCGTTCGGATCGTCGAATTCTTCGTAGAACGGCGCGCTTTCGGCCGCGACCAGCGCGCGGTCTAGCTTGTAGCCCGGCGGCGTGGACAGGCGCAGTTTGAAGCCGAGAATCTGCGCGGCTTCGATCCACGTGTACAGCATGTTGTTCGCGTCGCCGACCCATGCGACCGTCTTGCCGCGAATCGGGCCGCGATGCTCGTAGTACGTGAAAATGTCGGCCAGCACCTGGCAGGGGTGATATTCGTTCGTCAGACCGTTGATGACGGGCACGCGCGAATTTTCCGCAAAGCGCTGAATGATGTCCTGGCCGAACGTGCGGATCATGATGATGTCGACCATCCGCGAGATGACTTGCGCTGCGTCTTCGATCGGTTCGCCGCGGCCGAGCTGCGTGTCGCGCGTGCTCATGAAGACGGCGTGACCGCCTAGCTGGAAAATGCCCGCTTCGAATGACAGGCGCGTGCGCGTCGAATTCTTCTCGAAGATCATCGCCAGCGTGCGGTCGTGCAGCGGATGATAGGTCTCGTAGTTCTTGAACTTGCGCTTCAGGATGCGCGCGCGTTCGAGCACGTACTCGTAGTCTTCCAGCGAGAAATCGTTGAACTGCAGGTAGTGGCGGATTTTCTTGGCGGTCATGAAACAAATACGGCGGATTCAGCCGGGCGAAATTGCCGGACTGGGCCGCCGTTGTTTGTGGTAACTCAATGCAGCATAAAGGATTTTGAATGTTTTGACGAGTCAGCCAGCACGCATATCCCACTTATCGGAAGCTGCAAAGGACTGTTCCAGGGTGCTTGGGTGCGGTGCGGAAAAACCCTCGCTGCGCTATAATCTAAAAGTTTTCTTAAAGCCCGGCGGGCAGGCTCCACGCTTGCAGGACACGGCTTTCGCGCACTCGCTGGCACACGCAGTCTTGCCGCGCAGTGTGCTTTCATGGCTGCTGCTCAAGGTGCCCTCGCTGGCTTTCCGCGACAGGCGACCGGCTTGTTTTCTGCTGGTTTGCGTGGTCGTGAAACGTATTCCGACAGCGTTCTCAGGCAACATCCTTCGCGGGCTCTTTACCGGCAGATCGCTGGGCAGTCACTCAGGGTTTCGTACATGGCCGACACACCCCCAACCGAATATTTCATTCAAGGCATCACGTCGAGTGGGCGAAAGTTTCGTCCAAGCGACTGGTCGGAGCGGCTGGCAGGCGTGATGTCGTGTTACGGTCCGGGCGCGAAAGGGCCGAACGCCCGTCTTCAGTATTCGCATTACGTTCGGCCTACGCTGATCGGCGACGTCAAGGTCGTGATTCTGGATTCGCGGTTGCGGGACATCGAGCCGATGGCGTTCGACTTCGTCATGAACTTCGCGAAAGACAACGATCTGCTCGTCACTGAGGCTTGCGAGCTTCCGCCGGAGCATGAGGCGCGTAAGGCCCCGTAGCGTGTGGCAGTAGAGGTAGGCAATGGAACCCGCATCGGCGGGTTTTTTTGTGTCCGCGCGCCCGACGTTGCGCGCAAAAAACAAAAAAGCCCGCAAAAGCGGGCTTTCATGACGCAGCGGAAACAGGAAGCAGCCCGCGTGAGCGAGCCGCCGGATTCGTTAATTTACTGCGCTGCGGGCGCTTGCAGACCCTTGACGGCTGCAGCGAGGCGGCTCTTATGGCGAGCTGCCTTGTTCTTGTGAACAATTTTCTTGTCGGCAATGATGTCCAGCGTCTTTGCCGATGCCTTGAAGATTTCAGCGGCTTGCGCTGCGTCGCCGGCTTCGATTGCCTTGCGGACAGCCTTGACAGCCGTGCGGTACTTCGAGCGCAGCGCCGAGTTGTGCGAGTTTGCCTTGGCGGCTTGACGGGCGCGCTTGCGTGCTTGTGCGGAGTTAGCCATGACGGTTCCTTATCCTGTTCCTGTTTCCAGTGCCCGCTTTCATGCGAAAGCAGGCGCTGCTTTTAGATCGAACCCCTGAGAGCGATTGCTCAAGGGCGCAAATAGACAAACGACTGAGAACTACGTGAAATCCCGCTCGTTCCGGCTCGGATCGCCTTGGATTTGAACAAGGCAGGTGAGGCAGAAGGCTGAGCGAGCTTCGAAACCGACGATTATAGCAACGAAATCAGATACGTGGCAACCGCCCGGCGTGACGACGTTCCCGGACGGGTTGTCAGGAGGCGACGGGGCAAGCGCACGTTTGTGTTGGCGCCACGGTGCGCGTACGAGGCATTGTGTGCGCAAGGACCCGTCGAACGAGACATTTCCTCACAAATTCGTCGTCAAATCGAACGTCTTTGCTGCAAATCGGTCCCAAACGCTTCGAATTGCCACGAATCATGCCCCTGACATGCTGACCGCCCTGGACGCACCCGTATAATAAGCGCCCCATGAATCTATTCCGAGCCCTGCTGACGGTCAGCGGCTTCACGCTGCTTTCTCGCGTGACCGGACTGGCCCGCGAGACCCTGATCGCCCGCGCATTCGGGGCGAGCCAATACACCGACGCGTTCTACGTCGCGTTTCGCATTCCGAACCTGCTGCGCCGCATTTCCGCGGAGGGCGCGTTTTCGCAGGCCTTCGTACCGATCCTCGCCGAGTTCAAGAACCAGCAAGGTCACGACGCGACGAAGGCGCTCGTCGACGCGACCTCGACCGTGCTTGCCTGGGCGCTCGCCGTGCTGTCGCTGCTCGGCGTGGCGGGGGCGTCGTGGGTCGTGCTGGTGGTCGCGTCCGGCCTGCGCAGCGATGGCCAGGCGTTCACGCTCGCCGTGTCGATGACGCGGATCATGTTCCCTTACATCGTGTTCATCTCGTTGACGTCGCTGGCGTCGGGCGTGTTGAACACTTACAAGAATTTCTCGCTGCCCGCGTTCGCGCCCGTGCTGCTGAACGTCTCGTTCATCATCGCGGCCGTGTTCGTCGCGCCGCTGATGAAAGTGCCCGTGTACGCGCTCGCGTGGGCGGTGATCGCAGGCGGGATCGCGCAGTTCATCGTGCAGTTGCCGGGGCTCAAGAAGATCGACATGATCCCGCGCATCGGGCTCAATCCGCTCAAGGCGCTCGCGCATCGCGGCGTCAAACGCGTGCTCGCGAAGATGCTGCCGGCGATGTTCGCAGTATCCGTTGCGCAGATCAGCCTGATCATCAACACGAATATCGCATCGCACATCGGGCCTGGCGCCGTGTCGTGGATCAACTACGCCGACCGTCTGATGGAATTTCCGACGGCGCTGCTCGGCGTCGCGCTCGGCACGATTCTGCTGCCGAGCCTGTCGAAAGCGCACGTCGACGCCGACGCGCACGAATACTCGTCGCTGCTCGACTGGGGCTTGCGGGTGACGTTCCTGCTCGCGGCGCCGAGCGCCGTCGCGCTGTTCTTCTTCGCCGAGCCGCTCACGGCTACGCTGTTCCACTACGGCAAGTTCGACGGCAATGCCGTGGTGATGGTGGGCCGCGCGCTGGCCGCCTACGGCATCGGGCTGATCGGGATCATCCTGATCAAGATTCTCGCGCCCGGTTTCTACGCCAAGCAGGACATCAAGACGCCCGTGAAAATCGGCATCGGCGTGCTCATCGTTACGCAGTTGAGCAACTACGTGTTCGTGCCGATCTTCTCGCACGCGGGGCTCACGCTTTCGATCGGGCTGGGCGCCTGCGTCAACGCGCTGTGTCTGTTCATCGGCTTGCGGCGGCGCGGCATCTATACGCCGTCGCGGGGCTGGTCGGTGTTTTTCGTGCAGCTGGTGGGCGCGTGCCTCGTGCTCGCCGGCGTGATGCACTGGTTCGCCATCAGTTTCGACTGGATCGGCATGCACGCCGAGCCATTGCGGCGCATGGTGCTGCTTGCAGCGTGCCTCGTTCTGTTCGCGGCGTTATATTTCGGTATGCTTTGGGCGATGGGCTTCAAATACGCGTATTTCAGAAGGCGAGCGAAGTGATCACGATGACCCGGGTTCTCGACTATTTCAGCGCGCTTGTCGCCGAGGACGATGGCCTTCCACTAACGGAAGCGGCGCTCTCGCTCGCGCAGGACGCCTATCCCGATCTCGATCTGCAAGCCGTGCTCGCGGAGATCGACGAACTCACCTTGCGCGTCAAGCGCCGCATTCCGGACGATGCCGACATCCAGCAGCGCGTCGGCATTCTGAACCGTTACTTCTTTCGCGAACTGGGCTTCGGGGCGAACGTCAACGATTACTACGACCCGGATAACAGCCACCTGAACATGGTGCTCAAGCGCCGGCGCGGTATCCCGATCTCGCTGGCGGTGCTGTATCTGGAGATGGCGTCGCAGGTGGATATTCCCGTGCGCGGCGTATCGTTCCCGGGGCATTTCCTGCTGCGCGTCACGCTGCCCGAAGGCGACGCGATGATCGATCCGACCACGGGTCATCCGCTGTCGGAAGCGGAGATGGTCGAGATGCTCGAGCCTTATGTGGCGAAAGCGGGCGAATCGGTCAGCCGCGCGTTGCGCATGCTGCTGCAGCCGGCGACGCGCCGCGAGATCATCGCGCGCATGCTGCGCAACCTCAAGGCGACGTATCTGCAAACCGAGCGCTGGCAGCGCTTGCTCGCTGTGCAGCAGCGTCTCGTGATCCTGCTGCCGGAGAGCATCGAAGAAGTGCGCGATCGCGGCTTCGCGTATGCGCGGCTCGATTACCTGCGGCCTGCGCTCGAAGATCTCGAACGCTATCTCGGCGACCGGCCAGATGCGGACGATGCGACCGTCGTCGAATCGCAATTGCACGAGTTGCGGCAGCGCACGCAACACGACGATCACGACTGACACTCGTTTGAACCGCTGCTTCAGACAAAAACGCCTGCGTAGTTTGAATACGCAGGCGTTTTCATTTCAGCGGTGTGCTTTCGCGTAACGCGAAGCGAGCCGCGCTTACTTCGGCTGCATGCGGATCGCGCCGTCCAGACGGATCACTTCGCCGTTGAGCATCGGGTTGTCGAAGATCTGTTTGACGAGCATTGCGTATTCGTCCGGTTTGCCGAGGCGCGGCGGGAACGGCACCATTGCGCCCAACGCGTCCTGCACTTCCTGCGGCATGCCGAGCAGCATCGGCGTTTCGAAGATGCCTGGCGCAATCGTCATGACGCGGATTGCGTTGCGCGACAGATCGCGCGCGATCGGCAGCGTCATGCCGGCGACGCCTGCTTTCGACGCCGCATACGCGGCCTGGCCGATCTGTCCGTCGAACGCCGCGACGGAAGCCGTATTGACGATCACGCCCCGCTCGCCGAGTGCATTCGGTTCGAGCTTCGACATCTCTGCGGCCGCGAGGCGAATCATGTTGAACGTGCCGACGAGATTGATCGACACCGTGCGAGCGAACGAGTGCAGCGGATGCGGGCCGTCCTTGCCGACCGTCTTCATCGCCGGAGCGACGCCTGCGCAATTGACGAGGCCGCGCAGCGGGCCGAGCTTCGTCGCGGCTTCGACGGCGAGCACGGCATCGTCTTCGCGGCTCACGTCGCACTTGACGAACACGCCGCCGAGTTCCTGCGCGAGTGCGGTGCCCGCGTCGTGGTTCAGGTCTGCGAGCACGACCTTGCCGCCGTTCTGTGCAACGAGCCGCGCTGTCGCTGCGCCGAGTCCGGATGCGCCGCCTGTGATCAGGAACACGTTGTTCTTGATGTCCATTGTCTTCTCCTTGATGGATGCTTGAATCGCGTAGTTGGAATAGTTGTTGATGGACGATTTTAACGGGTCGGGGTGGGGCGTCAAATTGGCAGTTTTTTTGCTGGCATCCGCGTGATGTTACTGGTCTGCAAGCGTTGCCCCTGTGCGGGGCGGCACCTACTTTTCTTTGCCGCCGCAAAGAAAAGTAGGCAAAAGAAAGCGGCTCACACCGTCAGTGCTTGTGTTTGCCTGAGGGCCCCCAACGGTTTTTATCCTTCACACGGCGACTTCTCAGTTCCCGCTCGTTGCCAACGCCGCGAATCAATGCCTCACCCGCTTCAATCACCCGTAGCGCAGCCAGCGGCAGCAAATGGTGTGTGCCGCCCAGGTGGCAAACTATGTGTAGGTCGTAGCGCTGTACACGTCGGCGCTCTTACGACACCGACATTGCTTTCCAGTCCGGAGCGATGCGCGTACGGCGAGACAGCCTACACACAGTTTGCCGCTATAGAACGTAAGCGATTTGATTGTGCGTGTGGCGACGCGGGAGCATGAAGCGGGTGATGCGCCAATTCGAAGTGTTGGCAGCGGGCATCGAGAGGAACGATGCCGCGGACAGGACGGGGCCGTTGGGGGCCCGTGGGAGGGGAGAAGAGTTGGCGGTGTGAGCCGCTTTCTTTTGCCTACTTTTCTTTGCGGCGGCAAAGAAAAGTAGGTGCCGCCCCGCACAGGGGCGACGCGTGAAGCAAGCTAACAAACCGCGGACGCCAACAAAAACACTAGCAAACCACACCAGCGTCGCAAGACAAAAAAAAACCTTACTTCAGCGCCTCAAACACACGCGCACGGATTTCATCGACGGAGCCCAAGCCCGAGATACGCCGATATTGCGGCGCCTTCAGCGGCGTCGACGGATCGCCCTTCTGCGCCCAGCCGTTGTAGTACTCGATCAGCGGCTTGGTCTGCGCGACATACACGTCGAGACGCTTCTTCACCGTCTCTTCCTTGTCGTCGTCGCGCTGGATCAGCGGTTCGCCCGTCACGTCGTCGATGCCTTCCACCTTCGGCGGATTGAACTTGACGTGATACGTACGGCCCGACGCAGGGTGCATACGGCGACCGCTCATACGCGTGATGATCTCGTCGAACGGCACGTCGATCTCCAGCACGTAGTCAATGGCCACGCCCGCGTTCTTCATCGCTTCCGCTTGCGGAATGGTGCGCGGGAAGCCGTCGAACAGATAACCGTTTTCGCAGTCGCAGTCTTGCAGACGTTCCTTCACGAGATTGATGATGAGTTCATCCGTGACGAGTTCGCCCGCATCCATGTAGCGCTTCGCTTCGAGGCCGAGCGGTGTGCCTGCCTTGACGGCGGCGCGCAGCATGTCGCCCGTCGAGATTTGCGGAATGCCGAACTTTTCCTTGATGAAGTTCGCCTGGGTGCCCTTGCCCGCGCCAGGTGCGCCCAACAGGATCAAACGCATGTGATATCTCCAGATCTATGTCAATTCTGTGTGGCGCGCCGCGAGTCATTGCATGCATGCTGCGGTCGACGCTCTTGATTCTTTGTTGCCGCTGAGATGGCCGGGCAGCTTTTCGCTGCCGACTTCGCGCTGCACGCAATGAGCGGCGCTGCGAAGCAAACGGCAAAACAGGCGGATAAAAAACGGGCGAATGGTGATATCGGCCAACGCGCATCGATATCGGATGAATCGCGCGAACGATCGATTATGCCATGGCTTTTTACGCCGACGACCCGAAAAACGCCTGTACACGGGCCAGATCGTCTGGTGTGTCGACGCCGGGCAGCGGCGCGTCGTGCGTGACGAGCACCGCGATGCGCTCGCCGTGCCACATCGCGCGCAGTTGTTCGAGCGCTTCGGCCTGCTCGATCGGCGAGATCGACAGACTCGGGTAAGTACGGAGGAACTTCGCGCGATACGCATACAGTCCGATATGCCGGTACACGGCAGCGGGTGCAGGCGGAGTCGGCATTTGCGCGACATTCGGCCAATGCGGCTGGTAGGCGTCGCGGGCCCATGGAATCGGCGCGCGCGAGAAGTACAGCGCGACACCGCGTGCATCGAGCACGACCTTGACGACGTTCGGATTGAAGACTTCGGCTGGATCGTGGATCGGATGCGCGGCCGTCGCGATCGCGCAGCCATCCGTCGATGCGAGGTGCGACGCTACGCCGCGCACCAGTGCCGGATCGATCAGCGGCTCGTCGCCCTGCACGTTGACGACGATCGTGTCGTCGCTCCAGCCGTAATGCGCCGCGACTTCCGCGAGACGGTCCGTGCCCGACGGATGATCGGCGCGCGTCATCATCGCGTCGATGCCATGCGCGCGCGCGACGTCGAAGACGGATTGCGCGTCGGTCGCGACCAGCACCTGCTGCGCGCCCGATTCGAGCGCGCGTTCCGCGACGCGAACGACCATCGGCTTGCCGCCGATATCAGCCAGTGGCTTGTTCGGCAGACGCGTCGAAGCAAGGCGCGCCGGGACGACGGCGATGAAGGGCGGAGTGTGCAGGGTGTCGTTCATCGGAAGCGTCACATCAGGCCTTGTGCGGGCCGAGAAAGACGCGCCGCCTTGGCGGCGGCGCGGTGTGTGTTCAGTTGGCGGCGTACGCGCGAGCGTCACGCGCAGCGTCGCTCACGCAACGGAGCCCGGATTGAGGTCGACGGGCGTGCCTTCGACCGTTTGCCGCGCTTCGTCGACGAGCATCACGGGAATGCCGTCGCGGATCGGATAGGCCAGCTTGTCTGCGTTGCAGATCAGCTCCTGCGCGGCGCGGTCGTAGCTGAGCGGGCCCTTGCAGATCGGGCAAACGAGAATTTCAAGCAGGCGAGCGTCCACGGACTTTCTCCACAACGAGTGCAATGAGGCGATGATCGAGCGTGGCTTCGACGGGGACGACCCAGAGCCGCGCATCATGCCAGGACCCCAATTTTACCGCATCCTTTTCGGTGATCAGGATCGCATCGGCGTCCACGTCGACGAACGGATTCGTGCTGAACGCGTAATGATCGGGCAGCGCGCGCGTCTGTGGCGAAAGGCCCGCCGCGCGCAGTGTCGCGAAGAAGCGCTCCGGTGCACCGATGCCCGCCGCCGCCAGCACGCGCTCGCCGGCAAACTGCGCGAGCGGGCGGCGCAGGCGCGGATTGTCGAGATGCCATGCGTCGCCGGGTGCGAGCTCTAGCGAGAACGTGTTCGGCCACGGCGGCAGCGCGCGGTCGTACGGATTGTTGATGAGCGTCGCGTCGCGCTTGCGCGACAGCGGCTCGCGCAACGGACCGGCGGGCAGCAGGAAGCCGTTGCCGCCCAGCCGGTGATCGAACACGACGATTTCGGCGTCGCGCTCGAGCCGATAGTGCTGCAAGCCGTCATCGCTGACGATCACGTCGACATTGCGGTGCGCCTTGCACAGCGCCTCGGCGGCGGCGACGCGATCGGGGCAGACGAACACGGGCGCACCCGTGCGGCGTGCGATCAAAAGCGGTTCGTCGCCCGCCTGCGACGCCTTCGAAGTCGGCGTAACGAGCGTCGGCAGTGAGATCTTCACGCCGTAGCCGCGCGACACGACGCCGGGCGTGAAGCCCGCGCTGCGCAGCGCCTGCACGAGCGCGATCACCGTCGGCGTCTTGCCCGTGCCGCCGACCGTCACGTTGCCGACCACCACCACAGGCACGGGCACGCGCACCGACTTCAGCCAGCCGAGCCCGAATGCCGAGCGGCGCGCGAGCGCCACCGCGCCGAACACGCAGGCGAGCGGCGTCATCGCCCAGGCGAGCGGGCCGCGCTGCTGCCATTCGCGCGCGATACGCGCTTCGAGGCGGGAAGCGAGTTCGCTCATCGGCAGTCGGCCGGCTTGCGCGGCGCGTCAGACAGGACGGACAGGGCGAACATCAGCAGGCATCTCCGGACGGTCGGTTGCACCGACGGTTGAAAGACCAGGGGAACGACGAGAACCACGAAACGCGGACAACGACGGAACAGCAACAGGACGACGAAGGCGGCAAAAACCATTCGCGCCCGTTCGCGCAGGAGCGCTCGCCGCGTCCGACAGATTCCGCCAGAACCCGGCACTCTAGCGCGCGGGCGGCGTTAGCCGCAAGTCGGACACGCCACCACATGCGGCTCTCGCACGACCAATGCTTTATCCATAGCCTGTGGATAACTTTGTGGAGAACGTGCCTTGCAATTTGTCGGGAAGGCCGTCGCGCAAGCCTCGGCTCGACAATGGGGAACTTTTATCGGATAAAAAGACAATATAAATCAATAGGTTAGATGGTATTAAGTGGGCTCTGGAGCCGTTTTGAGCCGGCCCTCGACGCGACTCCCGACATGTGGACACTTTTAACAATCCGGCTAAAGGCGTTTAGAACTCACTGGACCTGACTGGCTGATCGGTCTATCGTCTGTCCGGCCTGTTTAAACCATTCCTCGCATGAATTCCGAAAGTCCTTTCTCGTCGTCCGCTGGCGCGGGCGGCGATGCCGTCGTTCCCGTCTCGGTACTCAACCGCGCGATCGGCACGATGCTCGAACGCTCGTTTCCGCTCGTCTGGGTCTCCGGCGAAGTGTCGAACTTTACGCGCGCCGCGAGCGGGCACTGGTACTTCTCGATCAAGGACGCACAGGCGCAGATGCGCTGCGTGATGTTCCGCGGCCGGGCGCAACATGCGGAGTTCACGCCGCGCGAAGGCGACAAGATCGAAGTGCGCGCGCTCGTCACAATGTACGAGCCGCGCGGCGAACTGCAACTGAATGTCGAGGCCGTGCGTCGTACGGGTCAGGGCCGTTTGTACGAAGCGTTCCTGCGGCTGAAGGCGCAACTCGAAGCGGAAGGTCTGTTCGACGCGGAACGCAAGCGCGCGCTGCCCGCGCATCCGCGCGCGATCGGCATCGTCACGTCGTTGCAGGCGGCCGCGTTGCGCGACGTGCTGACCACCTTGGCGCGTCGCGCGCCCCACATCCCCGTGATCGTCTATCCGGCGCCCGTGCAGGGCGCGGGCGTCAGCGCGAAGCTGGCCGCAATGGTCGAGACGGCCAGCCGGCGCGGTGAAGTGGACGTGCTGATCGTGTGCCGCGGCGGCGGCTCGATCGAAGACCTGTGGGCTTTCAACGAAGAAGTGCTGGCCCGCGCGATCGCGGAAAGCAAGATGCCCGTCGTGAGCGGTGTCGGTCACGAAACCGACTTCACGATCGCCGACTTCGCCGCCGATGTCCGCGCGCCCACGCCCACGGGCGCCGCCGAACTCGTCAGCCCGCAACGCGTGCTGCTGCTGCGCGATCTCGATCATCGACATGCGACGCTCGCGCGCGGCTTCGGCCGCATGATGGAGCGGCGCGCGCAACAACTCGACTGGCTCGCACGTCGTCTCGTGTCGCCGGCCGAAAGGCTCGCGCGGCAACGCACGCATCTGCAGCAACTGAGCGTGCGGCTCGCGTCGGCGGGCGCGCGGCCCGTGCGCGATGCTCGCGGGCGCTTCGCGCTCGTGCAGATGCGCTGGCAGCGCTGGCGCCCCGATCTCTCGCAGCATCGTTCGAAAGTGAGCGGGCTTGCCGAGCGGCTCGAGCGCGCATTGTTGCGTCAACATGAAAGACACATTGCGCGCGTGGAAACGCTTGCCGCGCGGCTCGAAGTACTGAGCCCGCAACGCACGCTCGAACGCGGTTACGCGGCATTGCTCGATGCGCAAAACGGCCGCGCAGTGCGCGCGCCCTCGGCCTTGAAACCTGGCCGCCGCATGACCGTTCACCTCGCTGAAGGCTCGGCGGACATCGCGCTGTCGGATGTTCAGCCGCGTCTTACGGATGGCTTTTAATCGTGCCGTAAAGCGTTATCGGGCACAGTAGTTTTGACCTTCGTATGACAGGTGAAAACCCGCTGCGCGAGCATTAATTACGCTGCCCGCGCAGCCTGTTTTCGCAATGCGTGCCATAAAGGGCTTGCGTTTGCGGGGTTATTCCAACTCGCCTACAATCGAGTGCTCCCGCAGCGTTATCCGCAGACTCCCCATAAACAGATACAAAGGAATAGCACCATGGAACATACGCTCCCGCCGCTGCCGTTCGCGAAGAACGCGCTCGCTCCGCACATGTCGGAAGAGACGCTCGAGTTTCACTACGGCAAGCACCATCAGACCTATGTGACCAACCTGAACAATCTGATCAAGGGCACTGAGTTCGAGAACCTGTCGCTGGAAGAGATCGTCAAGAAGTCGTCGGGCGGCATCTTCAACAACTCCGCGCAAATCTGGAATCACACGTTCTTCTGGAACAGCCTGTCGCCGCAAGGTGGTGGCGCGCCGAAGGGCAAGGTCGCCGAAGCGATCAACGCGAAGTGGGGTTCCTTCGACAAGTTCAAGGAAGAATTCACGAAGACGGCAGTCGGCACGTTCGGCTCGGGCTGGGCATGGCTCGTGAAGAAGGCAGACGGTACGCTGGATCTGGTGTCGACCAGCAACGCAGCCACGCCGCTGACGACGGACGCCAAGGCGCTCCTCACGATCGACGTGTGGGAACACGCGTACTACATCGACTACCGCAATGCGCGTCCGAAGTTCGTCGAAGCATTCTGGAACATCGTGAACTGGGACTTCGCGGAAAAGAATTTCGCGTAAGTCTTCGCGTGATCCGGTAAGCGTTTGAAAAACCGGCAAGCGCAGAATCAATGGAAAGCCCTCACTTGTGAGGGCTTTTTCTTTTTGGTGCCTATTAATTCGATATCCGAATTAATCTGTATATTGCATTAATACTCGCACTTGCCAGCACCCGTCGAAATAAAACGCCGACTCCCTTCGCCACCCGTTCGGGGTGGTCCTGTCTGATGTCCGCCAGGGCTTACTACGATCAAAGGAGCACTCTGCCGCTCCGACACTCACAACCGACAGCAAGGCCCGGTTGGCACCCGTCAGCCTGGCCGCATTTCCATGGAGACAGGTGGACGATGGGCGTTTTGAACGGAATCAGAGTGCTGGAATTCGAAGCGATCGGTCCCGGGCCCTTCGGCGCGATGCTGCTCGCCGATATGGGCGCGGACGTATTACGCGTCGACAGGCCGGCTGCGCCCGACGATCTCGGGCCGAAAACCAACGGCAAGCGCATCGATGTCACGGGCCGGGGGCGCCGCTCGGTCACGCTCGATCTGAAGCAGCCGGTATCGGTGGCAGCGGCGCTCGATCTGATGGCGCATGCGGACGTCGTGATCGAAGGTTATCGGCCGGGCACGATGGAGCGGCTCGGACTCGGTCCCGACGAGGCGTTCGCGCGTCATCCGAAGCTCGTCTACGGACGCATGACGGGCTGGGGGCAAACGGGTCCGCTCGCGGCGCGTGCCGGCCACGATCTGAACTACATCGCGCTGTCAGGCGTGCTGTCCGGCATCGGACCCGCCGATGGCGCGCCCGTCGTGCCGTTGAACCTCGTCGGCGATTACGGCGGAGGCGGCATGCTGCTCGCGCTCGGCGTCGTGTCGGCGTTGCTCAATGTGCAACGCGGCGGATCGGGCCAGGTCGTCGACGCGGCGATGACGGAAGGGGCGGCGCAACTCGGCGCGGTGATCTGGGGCCTGCTCGCGTCGGGTAACTGGCGCGAGCAACGCGCGAGCAATCTGCTCGATGGCGGCACGCCGTGGTACGACAGCTACCGCACGCGCGACGGTCACTACATGGCCGTCGGCGCCGTCGAAGCGCGCTTCTACGCGCAACTGCTCGACAAGCTCGGCCTCGCCGATGTCGGCCTTCCGAAGCAGCACGATCGCAGCGGCTGGCCCGTTCTGCGCGAAGCCTTCACTGTGGCCTTCGCTTCGCGCACGCGCGACGAATGGTGCGCGGTGTTCGATGGCAGCGACGCCTGCGTCGCGCCTGTGCTTGGCTTTTCCGAGGCGCCCGATCACCCGCAGCATCGCGCGCGCGGCAGCTTCGTCGAAGTGGCGGGCGTCGTGCAGCCCGCACCGGCGCCGCGCTTTTCGGCCACGCCGTCGCGCATCGACGGGCCTGCGCCGCAGCGCGGACAGGGCGGCTTGCGCGCCTTGCGCGACTGGGGCTTCGACGAGGCCGCCATCGAGCGGATGGTCGGGTACGGGCTCGGCTTCCAGCCTGAAGTGCCGGCAGCTTGATTGAACGACAGGAGACAACAGATGAAAGCACTCGTCGCGGTCAAACGCGTGGTGGACTTCAACGTGAAAGTGCGCGTCAAGTCCGACGGCTCGGGCGTCGATCTCGCCAACGTGAAGATGGGCATCAATCCATTCGACGAAATCGCCGTCGAAGAAGCCGTGCGCCTGAAAGAGCGGGGCGTCGTGAGCGAGGTGGTCGCGGTGTCGTGCGGCGTGGCCGCTTGTCAGGAAACGCTGCGCACGGCAATGGCGATCGGCGCGGATCGCGGGATTCTCGTCCAGACGGACGCGGAACTCGAGCCGCTCGCGGTCGCGAAGCTGCTCAGCGCGCTCGTCGACAGGGAAAAGCCGCAACTCGTGTTGTTCGGCAAGCAGGGCATCGATAACGACTGCAACCAGACGGGGCAAATGCTCGCCGCGCTCGCGGGCATGCCGCAGGCCACGTGCGCGAGCAAGGTCGAGATCGCCGATCAGTTCGCCGTCGTCACGCGCGAAATCGACGGCGGTCTGGAAACGGTGCGTCTTGCGCTGCCCGCTGTCGTGACTTCCGACTTGCGGCTGAACGAGCCGCGCTACGCCACATTGCCGAACATCATGAAGGCGAAGAAGAAGCCGCTCGATACGGTGACGCCCGAACAACTCGGCGTGGACGTCGCGCCGCGTCTCACGGTCCTGAAGACGGCCGAACCGGCGCAACGCGGTGCAGGCGTGAAAGTGCCCGACGTCGCCGCGCTCGTCGCGAAACTGAAAACAGAAGCCAAGGTGCTGTGAGGAGACGGACATGAGTGAACGTACCAGTGTGCTGGTGGTTGCCGAGCACGACGACGCATCGATCAGAAGCGCGACGCTGAGCACGGTGACGGCCGCGCTGCAATGCGGCGCCGACGTGCATGTGCTTGTCGCGGGACAAGGCGTGCAGGGCGCGGCAAACGCGGCGGCGCGCATCGCGGGCGTATCGCGCGTGCTGGTCGCCGACGCGCCGCCGCTTGCGAACGGTCTCGCCGAGAACATGGGCGCGCAGGTGACGCATGTCGCCGCGCGCTACAGCCACATCCTGTTTCCAGCGACGAGCATGGGTAAGAGCGTCGCGCCGCGCGTCGCGGCGCTACTCGATGTCGCGCAGATTTCGGACATCGTGCGCGTGTTGAGCGCCGATACGTTCGAGCGCCCGATCTATGCGGGCAATGCGCTCATCACCGTGCGTTCCGGCGATCCCATCAAGGTCGTGACGGTGCGCGTGACGAGTTTCGACGCGGCGTCGCCGGAGGGCGGCAGCGCGCAGATCGAAGCGATCGACGCCGTCAACGACAGTCACCTTTCGATGTTCGTCGGACGGCAGGTCGCGAAGAGCGAGCGGCCCGAACTTGCGGACGCGCAGATCGTCGTGAGCGGCGGGCGGGCGCTTGGCAGCAGTGAGCGCTTCGACGAAGTGCTGGCGCCGCTCGCCGACCGGCTGGGGGCGGCACTCGGCGCGAGCCGCGCAGCCGTCGACGCCGGCTTCGCGCCGAATGACTGGCAGGTCGGTCAGACGGGCAAGATCGTCGCGCCGCAGTTGTATATCGCGTGCGGCATTTCGGGGGCGATCCAGCATCTGGCGGGGATGAAGGACTCGAAGGTGATCGTCGCGATCAACAAGGACCCGGAAGCGCCTATTTTTAGCATCGCTGACTATGGTCTTGAGGCCGATCTGTTCGATGCGGTGCCAAAGCTGGTTTCGTCTCTGTGACCGCTTGTCGCCGGCGGTATGCGCCCAAGACGCAAAGCCGGCGACTGCAAGCACATGAGGACATTCGGACTCAGGCCGGGAGCGTCAAGCGGGTCCGTTGGCCTTGACTGCCCGGTGGCATTGGCCTCGCGGCCTGGATGCGATCTGTTCGATCTACGACTGACACGGTGAGAACTCCCGCATGTTCTCTCTTGGCCCGCTTTACGACGGTACGCACGAAAATCGCAAGTACTCGTACCTCTTCTGGCAAAGCCTGCGGCAACCGGCCTGCCTGAGCTTGCAAGACCCACGCATGTTCATTCCGGCCAGGCATTTCACCTTCGGCACTCACCGGCACTTCACCGAAGTCACACCCCGGGAAATCGAGGCTATTACGGAGGCAATGCACGTTGCCCGGTTCGCCTGGATGGAAGCGGGCCAGCGCCTCTCACTGATGTGCACGGAGAGCGAGATGCGAGCCGTGCTCGGCAAAATGGCGCTCTTTGGCGGATATCAACAAATGGATACGGGACGGTCCATCGAGGCAGTGGTCAGGGCGGTCAGGCATGGTGACCTGATCTTCGTACCCAGGGGAGACGACTTGCGCGCCTGTGTCGGGGCCATCCAGAAAGATCGCGTGAAGCGGCTCACGCCTGGTCCGCGACAGCATGAACGGTTCGACCCGCGCGCCGCCGCACAGCGGATGATGGGCAAGCCGCCGCGTATGCCGCAGAACCTCGATAAGCGTACCTCACCGCCCGGATTGAACTCGACACCGCTCGACGATGCCCGATCGTTTGAGTATGAACAGGCTGATTTGAGCGATGATATCCACAGTGTGGCCGCGCGCGGCGTGAGCGAGGCGCACGAGGCGGAATGCTTTGCGCAGTACGAGCGCGATATGGACGAATGCGCCGCGTATCGAAGGGCGATGGGCGGGCAGCGCTTTATGGACGCTTGCTCACAACGGGCGTTCCAAAGCTTTCAACAATGCAGAGGGTATTAATGGCAAACCATCCTGAAAAGCGGTGCGTCGTTGTGATGTGGTCTGAAGACAAGCAGGCACTCGTTTCGTACACGCTTGACCTGGAGAAAGTGCTTGCGGTGACAGCCCGTCTTTTTCCGGTTGAGTTGCCGGTCTCCGAGTACAACAATGAGTTCGATGATGAATTCGCGCGTCGATTTGGCGGGGCAACGCTTAACCTTCTTGCGTTGTCGAACCCTGGTCTGAAGCCTTACATCAAGGTCACACAAGCCGACGATTAGAGACGCAGCCAAGACCCGGCTCGCAAAAAAAGGCGCCTCCACAGCAGAGACGCCTTGAAAAAGCCCGACCAGCTCGGGTGAACCGCCGGACTTCCACGCAACACGATTACTGCAGGTTCCCCGCCACCGCAATGGTTTGCCCCGTGATGTAATTGGACTCCGGCGAGCAGAACAGATACACGCTGCCGGCAGCCTCTTCCGGCGTACCGCCACGTCCAAGCGGATTGCGCTGCGCGTGCGACTTCAGCATGTCAGGATTCAACCCCACGCGAATATCGCGGCCGTCGATATTCACCGTCGCGCCCGCATGCGCATCCGCCGACGTCATCCGCGTGTGGATCAGACCGAACGCCACGCAGTTGACGTTGACATTGAAACGCCCCCATTCGCGCGCCAATGCCCGCGTCATGCCGATCACGCCGGCTTTCGCCGACGAGTAGTTCATCTGGCCGGCATTGCCGTTCAGCGCGGACACCGACGAAATATTCACGATCTTGCGATACACCTCGCGGCCCGCTTCCTTGTCGGCGGCGTGCAGCGCTTTTACATGCGGATACGCGGCGCGCAGGATGCGAAACGGCGCCGTCATATGACAGTCGATGATTGCGTACCACTGCTCGTCGCTCATCTTCTGGATCACGTCGTCCCACGTATAGCCCGCGTTGTTGACGATGATGTCGATACCCTTGAATGCCTTCAGCGCCGTGCCGACGAAACGGTCTGCGAAATCCGGCGCAGTCACGTTGCCGACGCAGGCCACGGCTTCCACGCCGATCTTCTTCAATGCTTCGACTGTCTCGTGCGCTGGATCCGCGTCGAGGTCGTTGACCACGATTCGCGCGCCTTCGTTCGCGAACTTCTCGACGATCGCGCGACCGATGCCGCGTCCCGAGCCCGTCACGAGGGCGACCTTGCCGTCAAGCTTTCCCATTTGCTGTTCTCCTGTGTATGTCTGATTGCGTCGAGTCGCGCATCAAAGCGCAACGACGGCCTCGCCGACCACGCGCGGCTCGCCGTATTGATTGGCTGTCTGGATCTCGAGCTTCACGCGCCGTTCGCCGTGAGCTTCGAACTTGTCGACGACGCGCCCCGTGCACGTCACCTCATGCCCCAGATGCGTAATGCCGACAAAGCGCACGCCGAACTCGCGCAACTGCCGCTGATCGACCCAGCTCGTCAGCAGACGGCCGAGATACGCCATCGACAGCATGCCATGCGCGAATACGTCGGGCATGCCCGCCTTGCGCGCGTAGTCGGTATCGATATGCACGCGGTTGTGATCGCCCGACGCGCCCGCGAAAAGCGCAAGCGTCGTGCGGTTGACGGGTTCGAGTGTCAGCGGCGGCAGCGTGTCGCCGATCTTCACGTCGTCGAATGTCAGGGTGCTCATCAGCGTTCTCCGTTAGCTGTTGCGTTGCACGAGCACGCTGCGCAGATCGGCGACATGCTCGCCTTTCTGGTTTGTCACGCGTGTTTCGCGCACGACGAAATCGAGCGCGCCGTTCTTCTTGTCGTAGATGTCGGCGATGCGGCTTTCGAAGCGCAGCACGTCGCCCGCATGCGCAAGACGGTGATACGTGAACGACTGCTCGCCGTGCAGGATGCGCGACAGCTGGATACCCAGTTCGTCGCGCCACCCCGTATCCGGCTGCTGAAACTCCAGCGAGAACAGAAACGTGGGCGGCAAGGGCAGGGCGGCATGCCCCGCATCCCGCGCCGCCGATTCGTCCAGATAGACGGGATTGGTTTCGCCCGTTGCCTTCGCGAAGAAGCGCAACTGACCCGCTTCGGCGACGGCGCAAAACGCCGGCAATACCTTGCCGATAAACTTCTTGTCGATCATGTCGGATGCTCCGTGAACGCGGTCCTGGGAGCGGCTATTAGCGCGCGGCCTTGTACACAGTCACGACACACGCGCCGCCCAGCCCGACGTTGTGCGCAAGCGCGATCCGCGCACCTTCGACCTGCCGCGCATCGGCCTTGCCGCGCAACTGCTGCGTCAGTTCGAAGCACTGCGCAAGGCCCGTCGCGCCCAACGGATGACCCTTCGATAGCAGCCCGCCCGACGGATTGACGACCCATTTGCCGCCGTACGTGTTGTCGTCGTCGCTGACGAGCTTCGCGCCTTCGCCTTCCGCGCACAGGCCGAGTCCTTCGTACGTCAGCAGTTCGTTCTGTGCGAAGCAGTCGTGCAACTCGATCACGTCGATGTCTTCCGGGCCGATACCCGCCTGTTCATACGCGCTCTTCGCGGCGTCGCGCGTCATGTCGAAACCGACCACACGGATCATGTCGCGTGCGTCATACGTGCTCGGCAGATCCGTCGTCAGCGCCTGGCCCGCGATCGTCACGTCAGTGTGCAGGCCGCGCTTGCGCGCGAATTCTTCGGACACGATGATCGCGGCAGCCGCGCCGCAAGTCGGCGGGCAGGCCATCAGACGCGTCAGCACGCCGTCCCACAGCATCGGCGCGGCCATCACGTCTTCCGTCGACACCACGTTGCGGAACACGGCGAGCGGATTTCGCGCCGCGTGCTGGCTCGCCTTCGCGCGAATCTTCGCGAACGTTTCGAGCTTCGTGCCGTACTTCTTCATGTGCGCCATGCCCGCGCCCGCGAACTGGCGAATCGCGTTGCTCAACCCCTCGGGACGGCCGACGAGCTGATCCGTCATGTCGAGCGCGCGTTCGAGCGCGCTGGCGCGGTCGGTCCACACCGACTTGAGCGCGCCCGGACCCATGTACTCGAAGCCGACGGCGAGCGCGCAATCGACGGCGCCGCTCGCCACGGCCTGACGCGCGAGAAACAACGCCGACGAGCCCGTCGCGCAATTGTTGTTCACGTTGATGACGGGAATGCCCGTCATGCCGACGTGATAGAGCGCTTTCTGACCGGAGGTCGAATCGCCATACACGTAGCCGGCATAGGCTTGCTGTACGTCGGCATAGCTGACGCCAGCGTCGGCGAGTGCATCGCGCACTGCGTTCGCGCCCATCACGTCATAGGCATCGCTGGTGCCCGGCTTCTTGAACGGAATCATGCCGACACCGGCAACGAAGACATTGCGAGTCATGTCACTGCTCCTTCTGGATGGAATGTTCGATTGACCTGCGGGATCACAGCTTGCGAGAGATGAGGTCGCGCATGACCTCGCTCGTGCCGCCATAGATGCGCATCACGCGTGCATCGGCGAACGCGCGGGCGACGGGGTACTCGAGCATGTAGCCGTAGCCGCCGTGCAGCTGCACCATTTCATCGAGCGCCTTGCCGAGCGTTTCCGTCGCGAAGAGCTTGGCGATCGCGGCTTCTTCGAGCGTCAGGCGGCGGCGCACGTGTTCCGCGAGATAGTGGTCGACGAGCAGACGCACGGCCGAGGCCTGCGCCTTGATGTCGGCGAGCTTGAACTTGGTGTTCTGGAAATCCCACACGGTCTGGTTGAACGCGCGGCGGTCCTTCACGTAGTTGATCGTGTGATCGAGACAGACTTCGAGCTTGGCGGCCGCGCCGATTGCGATCGACAGGCGCTCTTGCGGCAATTCGGCCATCAGGTAGGCGAAGCCTTTGCCTTCCTCGCCGAGACGGTTCGACACGGGCACGCGCACGTTGTCGAAGAACAGTTCAGCCGTGTCCTGCGCATGCTGGCCGACCTTGTCGAGCTTGCGGCCGCGCCGGAAGCCGTCGCGGTCCGCTTCGACGACGATCAGGCTCACGCCCTTCGACCCCGCGTTCGGATCGGTCTTGCAGACCATGATGATGAGATCGGCATTCAGCCCGTTGCTGATGAAGGTCTTGCTGCCGTTGATCACGTACTCGTCGCCGTCGCGGATCGCGGTCGTGCGAATCGCTTTCAGGTCGCTGCCCGTGCCCGGCTCGGTCATACCGATCGCGAGTATCGCTTCGCCCGAGCAGACTTTCGGCAGCCAGCGCTGCTTCTGTTCTTCATTGCCGAGCCGCGCGATGTACGGGGCGATGATGTCGGAGTGCACGGAAAAGCCGAGGCCGCTGACGCCCGAGCGGTTGATCTCTTCGTTGAGCACGGCCGCGTGGCCGAAGTCGCCACCGCCGCCGCCGTATTCCGTCGGCAGCGTGAGGCACAAGAGACCTTCGCGGCCCGCCTTGAGCCACGTTTCGCGGTCGACTTTGCCCGCCTTGTCCCACTCGACCTGCTTCGGCACGCATTCGCGTTCGAGAAAGCGCCGCGCGCTCGTGCGCAGCATTTCGTGATCGTCACGGAAGACGGTTCTGGTAATTTGCATGACTAAATATTCCTGTTCGAATGGAGCCGTTGGCCTTTTGCGGATCGTTACTGCGCGCGAGCGATATGCGCGGCGGGTGAAGTCTGGAACAGTTGCTCGACGAAATGCGCGCGGCGTGCGCGCGTCACCGACTGGTTGACGTAACCCTTGTCGGCGATCTCATTGGCGTCGATGGACGGCGGCTCGGCCATCAGCATCAGGCGCTCGATGCGCAGACTGGAACCGCTGTTTGCCTGCGAGCGCAAGCATTTGCTGATCGCATCGACGACGATGGGGTGCTGCACCAGCGCCGCGGCATCGAGCGTCGCGAGTTCCGGCGCGAGCTTGCGGCACGCCGCGACATTGGGCCACGCGAGCGCGGCCAGGTAGTCGTGATCGTGTCCGCAGATCACGGCATCCGTCAGCAACGGCGAGCAGCATTCGAGTAGCGCGAGACGCACGGCGCCCGTGCGCACCCATGTGCCGTTGGTCAGCTTGAAGTCTTCGACGACGCGGCCGGCGAACAACATGCCTTGCGACGGATCGTCGGCATTCACGAGACGCACGGCGTCGCCGAGCCGGAAGAAGCCGTCGTCGTCGAAGGCGGCCGCCGTCAGTTCCGGATGCGCGACATAGCCGCCGAACACATGCGGCCCGCGCATGCGGATCTCGTAGCGCGCATCGCCGCCTTCGAGCGGCACGAGCTTCACCTCGGCGCCGGGGACGGGTGTGCCGATGTTGCCGTTCTCCGCGTTCGCGCGGCCGCAGTAGGTGCCCATGCCGCTCGTTTCGGTACAGGCGAGTCCCGTGCAGAACGCGATCCGCTGACCGATGGTTTGCTCCGCGACCTGCTGGATGCGTTGCCAGACGTCGCGCGGCAGGCTCGCGCCGCCGTAGCCGAAGTAATGCACGTTCGCGAACAGCTTCTGCGCGAGTTCCGGGTCGCGTTCGAGTTCGCCCGCGAGCACGGTCCACGCGGACGGCACGCTCGTGAAGATGGTCGGCGATACATCGCGCAGATTGCGCACCGTACGCTCGATCATGCCGGGCAGTGGCCTGCCGTCGTCGATATGATGGGCGGCGCCGAACTGGATCGAGCGCCCGAGGTTCAGCACGCCGCCGAGGCCATGGTGCCACGGCAGCCAGTCGAGAAACACCGGCTCGGTCTCGCGCAGCCAGCCTAGATTGTCCGCGTAGTACGCGGCGACCGCGCGGAAGTTGCCGTACGTCAGCGCGACGCCTTTGGGCGTGCCCGTCGAACCGGACGTGAACAGCACGCGTGCGGTGTCGTCGGCGCGGATCGCCGCGTGCGCGGCTGCCACCTTTGCGATCTGCTGCGGCGTGAGGTCTTCGGCGATCAGGTCGGCCCAGGCGATGACGCCAGGGCGCACGCCCTGGACTGCGATGACGGTCGTCGTAGCCGAGCTGAGCGCGGCGAGCGCGCGCTCGTACGGCCCGGTCTCCTGTACGAACAGCGCGGCGGGCGGCACGAGCGTCGCGACGCCGAGCAGGCGGGCGAAATCCTTGCTGACGGTCGAGTAGGCGGGGGAGACGGGCGCAGTGGGCACACCGACGTATTCGGCGGCGAGCAGCAGCACCGCCTGCTCGATTGAATTGCCCGACAGCAGCATCAGCGGCTGATCCTGATCGAGGCCGAGCCCGAGCAGCGCCGCGCCGACGAGCTGGACTTGCCGCCACAGGTCGGCCCAGCTGAGCGAACGCCAGTCGCCGTGTGCGTCGCGCTCGCGGAACGCGGGTCGGTTGCCTCGCTGAGCGGCCCAGGCGGGGATGAAATCCGCGAAGCTTCGTTCCGCGATGTCGGGAGGCGGCGTGGCCGAGCGCAGTATCAGCGTGCCATCCGCACGACGTTCGACCAGCGTGTGCCGCTCGGGAATACGAACGGGACGGTAGGACGCTGCCGCCGGTTGAGTGGGGGTGACCGTCATCATGAGGTCTTGTCTCCTATGTCAGCGACGACCAGCGTGGGCGCTTTGGCGCCTTACGCTGGACTCATGCCACATGGTTGCCGTACTGCCTGATGCGCATCGCGCATCCACGTTTTGTATTGAAGGTAGCCGGCGTGTCGACGCGCGGCTGACCTGTATCCAAGAATAGTGGCAGAGGCTACGCGCAAAACCACCCGAGCCGGGTGGCGGCGCTGTATGGAGGGAACGCCGATGGGGGGACGCTGCGGACCGAGCCGCGCGACCCGTTGGACTCAGCGGACGATATCGCCCGACGCGCATCCCAACTCGAAGTCGCGCACGCGGGCAACCGCTTCGTCGCGGCTCGAAACGCCGAGCTTGCCGTAGATATTTTTCAGATGCCACTTGACGGTTTCCGGCGACAAACCGAGCGTGCGCGCGATCTTCTTGTTCGGCAGCGCCTGCGCGAGCAGATGCACGACTTCGGCTTCGCGCTCGCTCAGCAGTTCGGCGCCTGTCGCGACATTGCCGCGCGCATCGACCGGCGCATCGCACCGGCCAGCAAGGGCCACCGCGGCCTGATGCGCCGCATCGAGGCGCGAAGCATAGAAGCGCAGTAACGGATCTTCCGGGATCGCGTCCAGCACAGCATGAATCACATCCAGCGCGCCACGGTCCGCATCGAGAATACTGCGCACGAGACCGAGGCGATGGCCCAGGCGCAACGCGGACAACACGTACTTATGCATCGCCGCCGTGCGTCCGAGCCGGGCCGCGACGACGGCCGCCTGCATCTGATAGCGCACCGCCTGGCGTTGCCAGCCGCGCTCCTCGCACAGCGCGATCAACGGTTGCAGTCGCACGGCAGCCGCCTCGAAGTCTTCGTGCGCGATGCACCAGTCGATATGCGCCTGTTCCGTCAGCGCGGCCACGGCAGTCAGCGTAGTCGCGCGCTCGGGCGGAACCCGCGGGGCGATCGCATCGAGGCGCGCGAGCGCGGCTTCAGCCGCATCGAAATGATCGATCGACAGATGGTGGCGCACCTGCTCGGCGAGGCCGTGCGCGACGAGGCGCAGCAGCCCGTGCTGCGATGCGTATTCGTCGAGCCGTTCGAGATAGGCCATCGCGTCGAGATGATGGCCCGCCAGCCAGTGCGCCGACGCCAGCACCGTGTGGACGCGCAGCACCGAATCCGGCACCGACACGCGCTCCAGCACGTCGACGCGGCCCTCGATCAGCTTGCGCGCCGCGTCGGGCTCATTGAACTCGTACAGCACTTCGCCGAGCAGCGCCGCCGCGAGGCAACTCGCTTCGGCGGCGGGGCTGCCGCGCGAGTCGGCTTCGAACAACACGTCGCGGCAGATGCGCTCGGCCTGGACGAACTTGCCTTCCAGTGCGTAGCTGAACCCGACGAAGCAGCGTCCGTTCAGCGTGCCCGCACTCGTGCCGACAAGGGGCGCGCCATCGAACAGAATGGGCGGCGAGTCGAGCTGGATGCGCCGCGCGTCCGTGTATTGCCCGCGATGCATGTACAGCCACGAAAGTATATTGTTGCGCGCGCCGACGATCAGCCCGTCTGCCTCGGCGGGCGCCTCGAGCAGACGCGGCAGGATCGACATCGCGCCGTCCGTGTCGTCGCGCTGCACGGCAAGCGCGGCCTGCAGCAGCGTGAGCCGGTATTGAAGCGACGGATCGGCGTGGCCGATGTCGCTTTGCAGTCCAGCGACCGTCGTCTCGCAGGCGGCGAAATCGCGCGCGTACAGATGCAGATGGGCCATCCACAGACGCAAACCGATGCGCGCCTGAATCTCGGCGACGGGCAGCATGCGGATCAGCGCGACGACCTTGCGCAGCTCGCCGCCTACCTGCAACTCGCGCGCAACGTTGAGCACGAGATCTGCGGCTTCGCCCGGTTCGCCCGCGAGCAGCGCATGTCGCACGGCTTCGTCCGCGTGGCCGTGGGCGCGGAACCAGGTCCACGCGGCGCGGTGCACGTCGCGCTGGTAACGCTCGCTGCGCGCGCCGAAACGTTCGAGCAGCGTTTCCCGAAACAGCGGATTGAGCCGATACCACACGGCAGCGTCTTGCGACTCGACGGGCGCGACGAACAGGTTGTCGCTCTCCAGCCGTACGAGCAGCGCGAGCACCTCGGCGGGACGCTGCTCGCCCGCGACGAGCGCGACGCAAAGCTGCCCGCAGATGCGCGCGCACGCGGCCATGCGGATCAGCAGATCGACCTCGGAAGGCGACAGCCGCGACAGTACCTCGCGTTCGAAATAGTCGGCGAACGCGCGCGGGTCCTGCAAGTGCAATGGCGCCGGGATATCCGCCGATGCGCTGTCGTTCTGTCCTTGCCGGTTGCGCTTCGCGCGGATCGCGAATAGTTGCAGTCCCGCCGCCCAGCCGTCGGCCAGTTCGTGCAGGCGGCGCGCGTCCTTCGGGGAAATGTCGCCGATCTGCGCTTTCAGAAAGGCTTCGGATTCCTGGGCAGTGAAGCGCAAATCGCGCATGTCGAGTTCGAGCACCAGACCCTGGTCGCGCAACCTGCCCAATGACAACGGCAGGATGGTGCGCGACGCGAACACGACATGCAGGTTCGCGGGCGCGTAGTCGAGCAGCCACTGCAGCGCTTCGTGGTTGCGCGCGTTGGCGAGATGATGCACGTCGTCGAGTACCAGCACGAGTTCGGCGGGGTGGCGCGCGATGCCGTTGACGAGCGCGATCACCGTGCGCTCGACGGCTTCCTCATCCATCCCGCGGCCGCCGAGCAGTGCGGCTTCCTTGCCGATCGACGGATTCACCTGCCTGAGGCTGCCGACCAGATCGTCGAGGCAGACGGTGGGATCGTCGTCTTCCGATGTGAAAGTCAGCCACGCGATATCGAAGCCGAGCGGCAGCAACGCTTCGCGCCAGGCGATGAGCGCCGTCGTCTTGCCCGAGCCGGCCGGTCCCTGAACGACGATGCAGCGCATGCGGCGCGCGTCGCGCAGTTGCGCGAGCAACCGTTCGCGCGCGACGACCCGCGCCGCGCTGCGAGGAGGAAGCAAGCGGAGGTGGACGCCGGATTCTTCGGTGCCGGCGTCGTGCCGGCAAGCGGGAGTAGAGCGGGAATTCTGCGGCATATCGACCTGCGCCTCGTGTCTCCCGCGCCATCGGTAATAGCCTTTGGGACGACAAAAATTGACAGGCCATTCTATCGCAGTGCAAATCAAGCGCAGCCTCGGGGCGATACCGATAGGAGGCCGGGCGGCGTTGCGGTAACGCACGCCTAGCGCTCCTTATCTCAATAAAAAAGGGCGAACGCTTGCGCCATGTCATTACGCATCTGAAAGGGAGCGTGCGACGATCGTCGGCTTTTCTGCGTCGATCGCGGCATCGCGGTCGCGTGATGTTTCGCTCCGGCGTTTGCGTACGAAGCGCACGACTTCGCCGTCGGCGCGCCACGCATGACAGGTATCGGTCATCTGCGCGAGGTGCGCGTCGGCGTCGCCGCCGCCGGGACGTGTGCCCATCAGCGTCTGCAGCGCGGTGGTCGCCAGCGGGCCGAGCAGTTCCGTCAGATGCGTGCAGCCGTGCTTGCCACCCACGCGCTCTTTCACCTGCTGCCTGAAGCCAGCCGCGATCCGCACGCCCGCGAGGCTTTCATAGGCCGCGTTGATCTGCGCGCAATACGGCGAAGGGCCGGTATCCGTCGATGCATTCGCGCGCCGGATCAGGCCCGTCGCGTCGATGGTGAGCGTGATGCGCAGATCGTGGAGCGGCTCGCCGGCGGGCACCTGCTTGTAGAGCAGGTCAGCCGTGTCGGCTTTGATATCGGTGAGGCGCGCCTCGATATCGAACAGTCCGTCGCTGCGTTCGTAGCCGTTGCAGACGATGTGGCGCGTATGCAGCAGACGCCGGGTGGGTTTGCGCGTGGCTGGATCGTTCATGGCGGGGAGTCTCGCGGAAAGTGGAAGAAGGAAGCGAACCAGGAAAAAGCGCAAGCGGACATCGCAAAAAGGAAACCACGCTTCGAGCGTAGACGGTCGCATCGCGCGTGCTGCCCCCTCATTCGGGTGGTGGCGCTTCGATCGGGGTATTCCCATACCCACTCCATTCGGGTGGGCGGCGCGCCTGCGGGCGCCTGCAACCATAGGTCAGCGACAAGCCATCGGACGAATCATCGTTTCGGTCTGCCAGGCAGAATGGCCGGCTTCGGCGCGATCGTGCAGGACCACGTCCGCGACATGCGGAGACAATGTGAGGAGACAGTGCATGCGTTTCATCAGTAAAGGGGTGCTGGGCGCCACCCTGGCATTTGCCGCGGGCGGCGCGGCCGCGCAGTCGAGCGTGACGCTCTATGGCGTGGTCGACGTGTTCGGCCAGTACCTGAATAGCGGCGCGGGAACCAGAAGCGGGCCGGGCTCGCCCTACGTGCCCGGCTACCATTCGTTTTCGGAGCGCAGCGGCGGCTCGGCGGGCTCGCAATTCGGCCTGAAAGGCGTCGAAGATCTGGGCGGTGGGCTGAAGGCGGCGTTCACGGTCGAGAACGGCTTCAACGTCAACAACGGCACCTTCTTCGCCGATTCGACGTCGCTGTTTTACCGGCAGGCGTGGGTCGGGCTCAAGCACGACGACTACGGACAACTCTCGTTTGGCCGCCAGTATCAGCCGAGCTTCTGGGCTGTCTATCCCACCGATCCGTTTCGCGGCAACGAAGTGCTGTCGCCGATCGCCGCCGCCGACCTCGCGGGCCTCCGCGACCGCGCGACGCTCGCGACGCAGTATGTGTCGGGACGCCAGAGCAACTCGATCATGTATCAGTCGCCGGAAATGTGGGGCGTAAAGCTTTACGCGATGTACGCATTCCCGGTAACGACCTCGCAGCCGATCGCGTCGACGTCGGGCAACATGTTCGATATCGCGTTGACGTACCAGGGCGCGGGGCTCTATGCGGCACTCGCGTACCAGTTCCAGCATGGCGGACAGGAGACGGTGTCGCTCGGCCAGACGGCCGCGGGGCTGCCGCTGCCCGCGAGCACGTTCAACCTCGTGTCGACGGAGCACTACACGGGCGCGCTCGGCTACCGCTTCGGCATCGTCAACGTGCAGTTCAACTACGCGTACAACAAGGTCAAGACACCTGCCAACAGCCAGATCGTGACGGTGCCGGGCGTCGGTCCAGTGGGCGCGCTGTCGTCGCTGGTGCATCCGTTTAGCATCATGGAACTGGGCACGACGATCCAGGCGACATCCGCCGACGTGATCGAGGTCGCGGGCATCTATCGCAGTGTGCGCGGCGTGCAGGACAACACGCTCGGCATCCAGATCGGTGCGGATCACAGCCTGTCCAAGCGCACGAGCGTCTACATGCGCGCGGGCTACATGAAGAACAACGGCATCGCGAACATGAGCTGGCCGGGCGTCGCGGCAGCGGACGGATCGAAGCAGATTCTCGGCGTGGCGGGCATGACGCATCGTTTCTGACGGCTGCGTCGTATCAAGAGAAAACGGGAGATGACGTGCAACGTCATCTCCCGTTTTGTTGTGGACGTCCGCGCGAATTACGCCGTCACCGACTTGCACTCCAGAAATTCCGCGAGCCCTTCCGCGCCATACTCGCGCCCATTGCCCGAGGTCTTGTAGCCGCCAAACGGCACCGTGACATCGAGCATCGCGCCGTTGATGCGCACTGAGCCTGCGCGCAGTTTCGTGGCGACGCGCCGTGCACGCTGCAGATCGTTCGAGGCGACATAGGCGGCGAGGCCGTAGTCGCTGTCGTTGGCGATCGCGATCGCGTCGGCTTCGTCGTCATAAGGCAACACGCACAGCACCGGGCCGAAGATTTCCTCACGCGCGATCTTCATCTGATTATGCACATCGGCGAACACGGTCGGCTTCGTGTAAAAGCCGCGTTCAAGACCGGCCGGGCGACCCGGACCACCCGCCGCAATCCGTGCGCCTTCTTCGATGCCCATGCCGATCATGCGCTGCACCTTGTCGAACTGCGCGCGGTTCGCAAGCGGTCCCATCTTCGTCGCCTCGTTCGACGGATCGCCGACGGCAATCGCATTGGCGACGGTGGCGGCCATCGCCACCGCTTCGTCGTAACGCGCGCGCGGCACGAGCATGCGCGTCGGCGCGATGCAGGTCTGCCCGGAGTTTGCCATGCATTGCGCGACGCCCGTGGTGACGGCGGCCTGCAGATCGGCGTCGTCGAGAATCAGCAGCGGCGACTTGCCGCCCAGTTCCTGCGCGACACGCTTGACGGTCGGCGCCGCGCTGATGGCCACCTCGACACCCGCGCGCGTCGAACCCGTGATCGACACCATGTCGACATGCGGATGCGCCGACAACCGCGCGCCGACCTCGCGTCCTTCGCCGAAGATCATGTTGAACACGCCAGCGGGCGTGCCCGCGTCGTGCATGATTTCGGCGAAGATCTTCGCGTCGAGCGGCGCCAGTTCGGACGGCTTGAGCACCACCGTGCAGCCGGCTGCGAGCGCCGGCGCGATCTTCGCGACGATCTGGTTCAGCGGCCAGTTCCACGGCGTGATCAACGCGGCGACGCCGATCGCTTCGCGGCGCACCACGCTCTTGCCACGCGTGCTTTCGAATTCGAAGTGGCGCAGCGTGTCGATGGTCGCCTGCAGGTGCGCGAGGCCGATGGGCGCCTGCAAGGTCTTGCACAGTGAGATAGGCGCGCCGATTTCTTCGCAGACGGCGTGCGCAAGTTCGCCGACACGCTCGCGATAGCAGGCCATGATCCGTTCGAGCAATGCGATACGCGTTTCGCGAGAGCTTTCCGACCACGCGGGAAACGCGGCGCGCGCAGCGGCGACGGCGTGATCCGCGTCGTGCGCAGAGCCGAGCGTGAGCTGGCCGATGGTCGTTTCCGTCGACGGACTGACGATCTCCATCAGCCTGCCGCCTTCAGCTGGCTGGACCCAGCGGCCATCGATATAAAACCTGTTGATCAACTTCATTCGTTGTTCTCCGTGTGTGGCTTCAAACCGGGCGATCGCCGACGACCGTGGCGCGCATCATGTGCCGCACCGCGGGGAAGTAGTCCTGCACCGCGTAGTGCTGGCACGAGCGGTTGTCCCAGAACGCGATCGTGTTCGGCTGCCAGCGCAGACGCACCTGATATTCGGGCGCCTGCGCCTGGCGGAACAGGTACTGCAGCAGTTCCATTTCCGCGAGCTTGAAGTCGAAACCGAAGCGATAGCGCGGAACCGTGTGATGACCGTAGTTCACGATATGCGTCGTGAACGCCTCGTTCACGTAGAGAATCTTTTCGCCCGTCTCCGGGTGCGTGCGCACCACGGGATGAATCGCTGGCGGAAACTTCTTGCGCATCTCGTCGTGCTGCTCTTCGGGCACCACGATGCCGAATAGCGGCAGAAATTCATGCGCGGCCTTCAGATTCTGGATCAGCGACTTGACTTCCTCGGGCAGGTTTTCGTAGGCGGCGACCATGTTGATCCACATCGTGTCTCCGCCTACCTCCGGGCATTGCACGCAGCGCAGGATCGAGCCCATCGAAGGCACGTCGCGCCACGATACGTCGCTGTGATAGAGGTTCTCGCGGCCGCGCTTCGCATCGTTGCGGCCGATGATCACGAGCTCGGGATGATCGGGGTGATGCGGGAATGTCGGATGGATCTCCAGTTTGCCGAAGCGGCGCGCGAACGCGACGTGCTGCGCGGGCGTGATGTCCTGGTCGCGAAAGAAGATGACCTTGTGCCTCACCACCGCGCGGCGCAGCGCAGCGTAGGTCGCATCGTCGAGCGGCTCGCGCAGGTCGATGCCGCTGATTTCCGCGCCGATGGCGGGCGTGCACCGCGCGACTTCGAATGGCCAGCTTTCGCTGGCTACTTCCGGCTGTGCCGGTCTGATGGCCTGGACGTTTGCGTTCATTTGATGTCTCCTTGCTGGTAGCCGAAGCGGGCGGCAAGGTGACCGCACGCAGGTGATCCGGCGGGAAATTGTCGGCTGGAGTGGCGGTTGACCGGTCGCTGCGTCGCGTTCGTGTCAGCTTGCTTCGGCGCGAATCGCGTTTGTTCTCGGGACGTGAAGATGCGAAAGACCGCAGGTGCATTCGTCGACGCACGCCCTACGCGAGCGATGGCTCTCTGCCAGAAAGTTTCGCGATGGCGCCACGCGACGCCCATCGCGTCACGCGGAGACGGGCGCGAGCCGACGACTCAGCACGCGGTTCGAGCGCTCCGGGTGAAGCCAGCGCAATGCCGCAAGCGCCGCGACGAACAGCAGCGCCGCGCCGATCAGGAAGCCGTTCTCGTACGCATGACCGTTCCCAGCGCCGGCGCTCTGAACGATGCGCCCCATGACGGTGGGTGCGATCGCTGCGCCGAGGCTTGCGAGGGCCGTGTAGATCGCGACGACTGCGCCGCGCTGGCTCTCGGGCACGACTTCGGCGAGCAAGGCGGGCGCGAGCGGAAAGCAGAGCGTCGGCAGCGCCCCGGCAAGCGCGAACAGCAGCGTTTTGCCGATGGGCGGCAGATCGAGCGCCGAGACAGCGACGAACAGCGCGCCTGCCACCATCGCCACGACGCTCAGCAACTGTGCGCGCGCGACGCGCGTCGACACGCCGCGCGCCAGCATCCGCTCGGACAGCCAGCTCAGGCCGATATTGACGGGCGACGCGACGCCGATCACGACGGCGAACCAGCGGCCCGCGTCGATGCCATCGAAACCGAGTCCTTTTTCGAGGTAGCTCGGCAGCCAGGTCAGGTTCTGACCGAGCATCCAGTACGCGGAGAAGCCGAGCAGGAAGATCGACACGATGGACGGATCGGTGAGGATCGTCCGGTAGGGTAGGCGGGCGGGCGCGTGGCCGTGCTCGTGCGTCGATTCGGGGGAGGTCGCCGCCAGCTTATCCGCGTCGCGCTGCCCGCGTTCGCGCGACATATAGAGCCACGCGATGCTCCACACCACACCGATCCCGCACAACACGAAGAAATTCATCCGCCATCCCCATTTGCGCGTGACGAGCGGGATCAGCAGACCGGCGAGCAGCAGCCCGAGCGCGGCGCCCTGGCTGACGATGGCGATGGGCAGGCTGCGCTTGTGGTCGGGGAACCACTGGCAAATGGCGTGGACGGAGGTGGAGAACGCGGGGCCTTCGGCGGCGCCGAGTATCACGCGGCACACGAGGATCGCGAGTGCGCTGGTGGCGAGCGCCTGAGGCACCTGGATCATGGCCCAGCTCATGCCCATCGCGAGCAGCAGCCAGCGCGCTGAAATGCGGTTGGATGCGAAGCCGACGACGATCGTCGATACCGAGAAGAGCCAGAAGAAGCTGCCCGCGACCAGCCCGAATTCGGCAGGCGACAGATGCAGTTCGGCCATCAACGGCACGGCGACCATGCCGAGCACGACCTTGTCGAGGAAGTTGACCGTGTAGAGACCGGCGAGCATGAGCGCCAGGGTCCAGGCTGCGCGCGGCGGCAGGGCGGTTGAATGGTTCATGAGCCACCCCGGACGCAGGTTTGCCAGATGAGCATGTTGTCTCCTTGATTCGTCGTGCGTGCCCGCGCGTCCAGGGAAGACGGCCGGCAGCGTATTGACGGCCACAGTACGGCGGCCGTCGTTCGGGCGGCACCACCCGAATCAGGTGGGAGGCGAATCGCTGTGATGGCGGGCTTTCGGGGGCTGGCTGATGCAGAGGGAGGCGCGTGCGGCGTCCACCCGAGCGGGGTGGTGTTTGGCGGGGGAGGCGTCCTTATCGTCCACTCATCCGGTAACAGCGATAGATATGGAGACGCGACGCAGTGTCGAACGAGACTCTTCTGTGTGCAGCACTCGCGGGTCCGCGCGAGTCGATGGAATATGACGTGGTGATCGTCGGCGGAGGCCCGGCGGGTCTAGCTGCTGCGATCAGACTCAAGCAGCGTGCCGTGGAGAAAGGCGTCGAGATTGGCGTTTGTGTGCTCGAAAAAGGCTCGGAGATCGGCGCGCATATTCTGTCGGGCGCGGTGATGGACCCGCGTGCGCTTTGTGAGCTGATCCCCGACTGGAAGGATAAGGGCGCGCCTTTGAACGTCGAAGTGACGGAAGACCGCTTTTTGTTTCTCTCCGAAACGGGCGCGAAATCGGTGCCGAACTGGGCGCTGCCGGACAACTTCAAGAATCACGGCAACTACGTGATCAGTCTCGCGAACGTCACGCGCTGGCTCGGGCAACAAGCTGAAGCGCTGGGCGTCGAGATTTTTCCGGGTTTTGCTGCCGCTGAAGTGCTGTACAACGAAGATGGCTCGGTCAAGGGCGTTGCGACGGGCAATCTGGGCATCGGCAAGGACGGCGAGCCGACCGAGAACTTCCAGCTCGGCATGGAACTGCACGCGAAGTACACGCTGTTCTGCGAAGGCGCGCGCGGGCATCTCGGCCGCCAACTGTCGGACAAGTTCAAGCTGCGCGACGGCGCCGATCCGCAGGTGTATGGCATCGGCATCAAGGAACTGTGGGAAATCGATCCGGCGAAGCACAAGCCCGGCCTCGTGATCCACACGGCCGGCTGGCCGCTCGATACGCAGACTTACGGCGGCTCGTTCCTCTATCACATCGACAATAACCAGGTGATGGTGGGCTTTGTCGTCGGCCTGGGCTATTCGAATCCGTATCTGTCGCCGTTCGAGGAATTCCAGCGCTACAAGACGCACCCTGAGATCCGCAAGTTCCTCGAAGGCGGCAAGCGCGTGTCGTACGGCGCGCGCGCGATTACGGCAGGCGGCCTGCTGTCGCTGCCGAAGCTCGCTTTCCCGGGCGGCGCACTCGTTGGCGACGACGCAGGCTTCCTGAACGCGTCGCGGATCAAGGGCTCGCACGCGGCAATCAAGACAGGCATGCTCGCCGCCGATGCCGCATTCGAGGCCGTGCAGGCAGGCCGCCATAACGACGAACTGACCGCATATCCCGAATCGTTCAGAGCATCATGGATGCACACGGAGTTGCATAAAGCGCGCAACTTCAAGCAGTGGATGAGCAAGGGCCTGTATCTCGGCACGCTGATGGTCGGCATCGAACAGAAGCTGCTGGGCGGCAATGTGCCGTGGACGCTGCATCACCAGCACTGGGATCACGAGATGCTCAAACCGGCATCGCAGTGCACGCCGATCGAGTATCCGAAGCCGGATGGCAAGCTGACGTTCGACCGTCTCTCGTCGGTGTTCATCTCGAACACGAATCACGAAGAGAATCAGCCTGCACACCTGACGCTCAAGGACGCGAGCATTCCCATCACCCTGAATCTGCAAACCTACGCCGGTCCGGAAGCGCGTTTCTGCCCGGCGGGTGTCTACGAGTTCGTCAAAACCGAAGAAGACGAAGACCGTTTGCAGATCAATGCGCAGAACTGCGTCCACTGCAAGACCTGCGATATCAAGGACCCGACACAGAACATCGTGTGGGTGACGCCCGAAGGCGGCGGCGGTCCGAACTATCCGAACATGTGACGCACGCTGCGTGGTCAGCAAAGCAAAACGCCGCTCGAACGAGCGGCGTTTTCACATACAGCGTCACTCACTCCGCGTCATTGGCCGACTCGGTCTTGCGAGGACGGCGGCTGCGCGCCGTGGATTTGCGCGAGGGCTTCTTCTTCGCAGCGGGCGCTTCCGTCGCGGGATGTTCCGCTTCGGGCGCAGGCGCGTGAGCCTCGGGTACCGCGACCTGTTCCGGGACATGCTGCGTATCCGCAGCCAGCGACGAATCCGCTTCGCCTTCGGTTGCTTCCCCGCGTTCCGTTTTCTTCTTCGCTCGCTTCGCAGCAGGCTTGCGCGTGCCGCGTCCCTTGCGGCGCGTGTCGCTCTTGCCGGCGTCCGCGTGACCGGTCGATACGGCTTGCGGCGCATCCTCGAACGGCTGCTCGGCGGGCACATCCTCTTCGACGGAAGCCGTGACAGTCGCTTCCTCCAGACCGACGATCTCGGCGGCAGCGGGCATGGCCGCCCATTCGTCACCTGACTCGCGAGCGGTCACGACGTCGGCCGTCGCAGCGACACCGGACGACGCGCTGCGATACACGAACGTGCCCGACTTCTCATCGCGGCCCACTTCGAGCAGCCCGCGCGACTGCGCTTCTTCGAGCAGATTGCCGAAAGCACGGAAACCGTAGTACGTCTCGTTGAAATCGGGCTTGCGGCGCTTGATCGCGTTCTTCAGCACCGATGCCCAGATCTTGCCGCTATCGCCGCGCTCCGACGCGAGCGCATCGAAGGTCTGCACGGCGAGTTCGACCGCTTTGGTCTTGCGCGTTTCCAGGTCTTCCTTGCGCTTCTCGCCCTCGGATGCGCGTTTCGTCGCCTGTTGGGCCGCCTGCTGCGCGGCCTTGGCGCTGTCGCGCTTCGCGGCGGCGCGCTGGCTCTCGCGCACGAGGTCGTCATAGAAGATGAATTCGTCGCAATTGGCCGTCAGCAGATCCGACGTCGAGCGCTGTACGCCCACGCCGATCACCTGCTTCGCGTTTTCGCGCAGCTTCGACACGAGCGGCGAAAAATCCGAATCGCCGCTGATGATGACAAACGTATTGACGTGCGACTTCGTATAGCAGAGGTCGAGTGCATCGACGACGAGGCGAATGTCCGCGGAATTCTTGCCCGACTGCCGCACGTGCGGAATTTCGATCAGCTCGAAGTTCGCTTCGTGCATTGCGGCCTTGAAGCCCTTGTAGCGGTCCCAGTCGCAGTACGCCTTCTTCACGACGATGCTGCCTTTCAACAGCAACCGCTCGAGGACCAGCTTGATGTCGAATTTTTCGTATTTCGCGTCGCGTACGCCGAGCGCGACGTTTTCGAAATCACAGAACAGCGCCATGCTGACGGTATCCTGGGATGACGCCATATGCTTCTCCAATGAAGTGCAGGCTCGATCGTCTCACACAACGCGGTGCTGATCGAGGTTTTGCACGACGATCGGCCTGCAATGCACTCAGGCGCCGCCGAACGTCCCTGTTTCGGCAGCGGCGCTGATGAATTCCTCTGTCGAACGCACGAAGCCCATGCGCGGGAAGATATGTTCGATGGGAAAAGCATGCGTGTCGCCCGACAGGCCCGACATTGCGTCTTCGAGGAAGATCAGTTCGTAGCCCTGGTCGAAGGCCGCGCGCGCTGTCGACTCGACCCCGAAGTTCGTCGCAATGCCCGTCAGCGCGATGGTGCGGATATGACGGCGTCGCAATTGCTGTTCCAGATCGGTGCCGTAGAACGCGCCGAACTGGCGCTTCGTCACGACGAGATCGCCGGCCTGCACATTGCACTCGGGCACGAGGTCCGATGCCTGCGGCGGCGGAGCGGGCGCATCGCGCGGACGCAGTGGCGCATCGGCGGGCAACGACAGCAATTGTGCGACATCGACGCGCACGAACACGACCGTGCCGCCCGCTGCGCGCAGTGCATCGGCGGCGCGCACGGAACGCGCGACGACATCGGCAGCGGAATGCGGCGCCAGTTGCCGGCCGACATTGCTGTGCTGCAGATCGATCAGCACGATAGCGGTGCTGCGCGGATCGATGGAAAGCGCTTGCGCCATATGTCACCTATATGTGAGGATGCCCTCATGTCATGATAGGCGGTAAACATGAGTCTGTCCTCAGATCATCCAAAAGTGCGGCGCATTCCCCAGCAGGAGCGCGCGGCAAGGCGCGTCGATGCGCTGCTCGACGCCGCCGGCGACGTGATCGCGGAGCGCGGTTTCGACGCCGCGACGATGACGGCGATCGCGGAGCGCGCGGGCGCGTCGATTGGTGCCGTCTATCAATACTTTCCGAACAAGGATGCGCTCGTTTTCGCGCTGCGCACGCGCTATGGCGATGAAATGGACGCGCAATGGCGCGCGCTGGGTGAAGCGGCGCACGAATGGAGCGTCGACGAACTGGTCGAGCGCCTCTTCGCGCTGATGATCGATTTCATCGCGGCGCGGCCCGCGTATTTGCCGCTATTGTCGGTGACGCTGAATTTCAGGCGCGATGCGGCCGCGCGCAACCGCTTGCGCGGCCGCTTCGCCGAACTGTTTCAGCGCTACAGTCCGGCGTTATCGGACGACGACGCGTTCCGCGTCGCCGAGGTCACGCTGCAGGTCGTGAAAAGCCTGAATCCGCTTTACGCAGCCGCGAAGCCGAAAGATCGCAAGGCGCTGGTCGACGAGTACAGGCTGGTCGTTTCGTCGTATCTCGCCGCGCGCCTGCGCTAAGCGCGAGAAGAAAACGCTACATCGCGCTGTGTGCCGCTTCGGTTACAGCAGGCACGCGTGTCGTCAGCACGTCGTCGACGAGGCCATAGGCTCTCGCCGCATCCGCTGACATGAAGTTGTCACGATCCGTGTCCTTCTCGATCTGCGCGATGCTCCGGCCCGTTCTTTCCGCGAGCACGCTGTTCAGGCGCTCGCGCAGATACAGCACTTCCTTCGCCTGGATCTCCACGTCCGACGCCGTGCCCTGGCCGCCGCCCGAGGGCTGATGGATCATGATGCGCGCGTTCGGCAACGCAAAGCGCTTGCCGGGCGCGCCCGCCGCGAGCAGAAACGTGCCCATGCTGGCCGCGAAGCCCGTGCAGAGCGTCGATACGTCGGGCTTGATGAACTGCATCGTGTCGAAGATCGCGAGGCCGTCGTAGACCGAGCCGCCCGGCGAGTTGATGTAAAAAGAAATATCCTTGTCAGGGTTCTCCGATTCGAGAAACAGCAACTGCGCGACGATCAGGCTTGCCGACTGGTCGTTGACCGGGCCGACCAGAAACACGATCCGCTCGCGCAGCAGGCGCGAATAGATGTCGTAGGCGCGTTCGCCGCGTCCCGATTGCTCGATGACGGTCGGCACGAAGTTGAAGCCGGACGCGGCGGGTGAAGTGAAGTGTCGGTGCATGCGTTCCTCGCTGATTGACTGAAAAGACCCGTGAAAAGACCCGTGAAAAGGCCCGCACGAGGCGGGTTTCAGTCGCATGACGCGGACGCGCGGCGCGGCGTGACAGAAGAATTTTTGCGTGGCCCTGTCACATTCCGGGCGGCTGACGCGTCAACCCGGAGACAACGCCACAGGAGCGGCTCGCATGGAAATGAACAGAGACAAGTCGGTGGATTTCGAGGCGGTGCGCGCGAGGCTCTTCGCGCTCGCGTACCGGATGCTCGGCAGCCGCGCGGAAGCGGAAGACATCGTGCAGGACGCGTGGCTCAAATGGCATGCGGCCGACGCGAGCGCGCTGCGTTCGTCGGCCGCATGGCTCACGACGATTACGACACACCTCGCGATCGACCGGCTTCGCCATCTGCAGATCGAGCGGGCGACGCGTTCGGGCGGCTGGATGCCGGAACCGTGGATCGAGAGTCTGGCGCCGTCGGCGGAAGACCTGGCGTTGCAGGCGGTGCAGATGTCATATGGCGTGATGCTGCTGCTCGAACGGCTGAAGCCCGAGGAGCGCGCGGCATTCGTGCTGCATGAGGCATTCGATTGCGACTACGCGGAGATCGCGAAAATCCTCGCGAAAACGCCCGCAAATTGCCGGCAGATGGTGCATCGCGCGCGGGAGCGTTTGCAGCGCGAAGGCGTGCCGGCGAAGCGCGCGGATCCCGCCGCGCACGCACGCATCGTCGAGCGTCTGCGGGCGGCGCTGGAAGCGCAGGATCGCGCGGGGCTCGTGCGGCTCTTCTGCGAGGTGCCGAGCGTGATGAGCGACGCGCCCGACACGGCCGATGCCGTCGCGACGGCCGAGCAGGCGGCGACCACGCTGTCGATGCGCGGCCGTGGCGACCAGATCGAGACGGTGACGATGAACGGCATGAACGCCGTGGCATTGATGCGCGATGGAGAGATCGACGCGCTGTTCGATATTTCGATCGACGAAGACGAGCGGATCGTCGCGTTGCGGATCGTGACGGGCGCGCTGCGTCTGGCGAGCGCGACCCGCGTGTTCGGGCGCGCGGCCATTCTGCAACTGCTGCGGCCCGTCAGCAGGCAGGCCGCGTCAATTACGATGCGCGGCCACTTCCCAGTTGATATCGACGCATAACACCTGCATGCCGCGCGCGGTTTCCGCCGCGATCGACGCCGTCACGCACAGGTGCGCCTCGTTGATCGACAGATAGGGCGGCGTCAGATGCACCTGACCGGGCGCGCGCACGGCCTGGATGAAATACGGACGACGTTCCCAGCTTGCGCCTTCCGAATGCAACAGCGGTCGGAAGCGTTTCGCGCGTTGCGACGCGCGGCCTTGCGGCAGCACGTTGTCGCCGATCTGGCGCCCCGATCCGTCGAGCAGGAAACAGCGCGCCGTTTCGCGCAGTTCGAGCAGCGGCGCGGTCGCCTCGGCCATCGGCTTGCCTTCTACAAGATGCGTGCTCGCGGCTTCGAGTGCCGTCACGAACGGCGCGAGCCGCTCGGACTGCGCGCGCTCGCGCGCGGCCACACGCTCGCGCAGCGCTGCCGACAGCTTGTCCATCAGGCTCACAGTCGCCTGACGCGCGACAGGCTCGACGCTCGGGGCGGCGAAGAACGTGCCCTGCACGAAATCCACATTGCATTCGAGCGCGATCAGCGCGTCGCGTTCGGTCGTGAGGCCGCCCATCAGCACCAGTTGCCCCGATTCATGCAGCATCGACACGATGCCGGGCAGCACGCGCTCGATATGCGAATGCTCGCTGGCCTGCGCGAGGATGCAGCGGTCGAGCGTGACGATGTCGGGCCGCAGGTTCCACACACGGTCGATGTTCGAATGCTTCGCGCCGAAGCCGTCGAGCGCGATCAGGAAGCCGGACTTGCGCAGCGCGTCGATGATCTCTGCGAAGCGCGTCGTTTCGCCGCCTGCCTGCTCGGACACTTCGAGCACCACGCGCTGCGGCGGCAGGCCGAGCGCCTTGAGGCCCGCGAGCAGCGCGTCGCCATAGCTCGTGTCCATCAGCGCGGCGGGATGCAGGCTCAGGAAAAGCCATTCGTCGTGACTGTCGAACGCGTTGAAGTTGCCCAGATGCAGCGATTCGGCGAGCCGCCCGAGTTCCAGCAGGTCGCCGCGCCGCGCGGCCTGGGTGAAGACTTCGGCGGACGGCACCTGCTTTTCGTTTTCGTCGTGTGCGCGCAGCGACGCGTGATAGCCGATCGCGCGACGGTGCGACACCGAGAAAACCGGCTGAAATACGCTGAAAACCGTGTAGCCGCCATACCGGACGGTGCGGCGGGAGCCTTCGTCGCCCGCTACGGGGCGCGGAGGCTGGAAGCCGGGAGGATCGAGTTCGATCATGCTCATCGTGTCGGTCATCGGTTGAGAAGCGAGGCGGGCCGCGCGAGAACGCGCGAAAGAGTCAAGTTTACAGGATAGGGCAGCAAGAAACATGCGCATGACGAGCCACTACGGCTTTGGCGCCGTGTCGCGCGGATTGCGCTGTGTTTTGCGCCGTTCCCTCCGCTGTTGCAGCAATTTTGCGCCGGGACAGCCGATGCTGTCATGCTCGCCGTGAGCGAAGCGCACATCGATGGTGCGGCGCGCGCCCCGTTAAGGTTCCGTCCATGCTGCACGGCGAGCGCTGAATGTCGCGTGCATCACGTGCGTTCCTGCGGATCGGCGCGCCTCGCGGGCTGCCGGATATCGGCCGACAGCTGAGCAAAGATCCACGACGTCGCCGCCGTGATCAGGCCGACACACAGGAAGGTGGCGTGAAAGGCGGGCAGCGAATTGGCCGCGGTGACGCGCGGCATGAGGCCGGTGAATGTGGTCAGCAACGCGCCCGCGACGGTGACGCCAAGGCTCATCGCCAGCATCTGCACGAGCGAGAACAGGCTGTTGCCACTGCTCGCGCCGCCCGTGCCGAGGTCCTTGAGCGTCAGCGTGTTCATCGCCGTGAACTGCATCGAGTTGACGCCGCCGAAGAACGCAAGCTGCACGAGGCGCAGCCACAGCGGCTGATGCTCGCTCGTCAGCGAGAAGCTCGCCATCGCGAGGCCGACGAGCACGGTGTTCGACACGAGCACGCGCCGGTAGCCGTGCTTCATGATGAGCCGCGTGACGAGGCGCTTCGACGACATGCCGGCCGCGGCGACGGGCAGCATCATCAGGCCGGCTTCGAATGCGCTGTAGCCGAGGCTCACCTGCAACAGCAGCGGAATCAGATACGGCATCGCGCCGCTTCCGATCCGCGCGAACAGGTTGCCGAGCAGGCCGACGCTGAACGTGTGGATCTTGAACAGATCGAGCGAAAAGATCGGGTTGGCGGCGCGCGTCGCATGCAATCCGTAGGCAACGAAACAGCCTAGCGAAAGGATCAGCAACATCAGCATGGTCGCGTGCTGGATCGAGAATTCGGTTTGTCCGTCGAGCGCCATCGAGATCGACACCATGCCGATGATCAGCAGCACATAGCCTTTGATGTCGAACTTCGCGGTATCCGGGTTGCGGCTGTCGGGCATGAAGATGAACGTCGCGATCACGCCGGCGATGCCGACGGGCACGTTGATCAGAAAGATCCAGTGCCACGACGCGATCTTGACGAGCCAGCCGCCGAGCGTCGGGCCGATCAGCGGACCGATCAGCCCCGGAATCGCAACGAACGACAGCGCGGGCAGATAGCGTTCGGCGGGAAATACGCGCAGCACGGCGAGGCGGCCGACGGGCAGCAGCATCGCGCCGCCCACGCCTTGCAGCACGCGGTAGAGCACCAGTTGCGTGAGCGTCTGAGCATTCGCGCACAGCAGCGACCCGACCGTGAAGACCAGGATCGCGCTCATGAACACGCGCCGCGTGCCGAGCTTGTCCGCGAGCCAGCCGGACACGGGGATCATCACGGCCATCGTCAGCGAGTACGCGATCACGACTGATTGCATGCGCAACGGCAATTCGCCGAGGCTTTTCGCCATCGCGGGGAGCGCGGTGTTGACGATCGTCGAATCGAGCGTCTGCATGAAGAAGCCCGTCGCGACGATCCACAGCATCACTGTCAGCGAGCGGGCAGTCGGCGTGGTGTTCGCGGTGCGGTCGCTGGGGGCGCGTGATGCGGATTCGGTCGATTCGGACATGAAGGAAGGGCGGCTGGGCGGGGAGCCCACATTCTAAGGAAAAAGCGTGGGCGGCGTGGCGCCGGTCTGCTGCTGACAAGGGCGCTAATCCTTGCGCCCGACGTCTTTGCTACGGCTTCAACTGCACCGCTGCCTCGAAGAACGCGCGCGCGCGCGGATCGTTGGCAAACGCGGCGTTGACGCGTATCCACGGGCTCGGCTCCGCGTTGGGCCGGAAGTAGCTGCCGGGCGCCACCGTCACGCCGAGCGGCGCGCCACACTCGACGAGCCGCTCCGCGTTCTCGATGTGCGGCACGCGCGCCCACACGAACTTGCCGCCCAGCGGATTTTCGAATACCTGCCAGCCGCTCATTTCGAGCGTTTGCACGGTGGCGCCGAGCGCATCCCGCATGCGCCGGCGCAATCTTTCGAGATGCTTGCGATACATGCCGCGTTCGAGCAGCGCGACGGTCACGGCTTCCGCAAAGCGCGAGCCGCCGATGCTCGTCAGCATCTTGATGTCGGCGAGATCCTTGATGGTTGCGTGATCCGCGATCACATAGCCGATCCGCAGCGACGACGACAAGGTCTTCGACAGCCCGCCGATGTAGATCACATGTTCGAGCTGATCGAGCGTGGCGAGGCGATCGGTGGGTTCGGTCTGGAAGTCGGCGTAGATATCGTCTTCGATGATCTTGAAGTTGTGCTCGCGCGCGAGTTGCAGCAGGCGGAACGCGATGGGCGGCGCGATCGTCGTGCCCGTCGGGTTGTGAAACACCGAATTGATGAAGAACAGCTTCGGCCGATGCTGCTGCAATTGCGTTTGCATCGCGTCGAGGTCGGGGCCCGTGCGCGTGCGGGGAATGCCGACAAGGTTCACGCCATGCAGCTTCAGCAGGCCGTTGAAGTTGTAGTAGCCCGGGTCTTCGACGAAGATCGTGTCGCCAGGCTTGAGCATGTAGCGCATCAGCAGGTCCATCGCCTGGCTCGCGCCGAACGTGATCAGGATCTGCGAGGCCTCCGCTTCGATGCCGAGCTGCGCGATGCGCCCTTGCAGAAGCTCGCGTAGCGTCGCGTTGCCGAGCGGCGTGGCGTAATCGATCATGCTCGCGCCGTCGGTGCGCGACACGTGGCGGATCGCCTGCGCGAGGCTGTCCATGTCGCGCCATGCCTCGGGAATGAAGCCGCTGCCGAGCTTCAGCGATTCGCCGGGATGATTGAACTGCTGCAGGATATGCGTCGATTCATCTTCGGCGCGGCGCGGGTCGGACGCGCCCTGGCAACTCATCGCGGCGCGATGCCGTTCGGCGACGTAGAAGCCGGACCCTGGCCGCGAATCCAGATAACCGAGCGACACGAGCCGGTCGTAGGCCTCGATTACGGGGAAACGGCTGATTTCGTTGTCGGTGGCGAACTGGCGGATCGACGGCAGCTTCGCGCCGGGATGCGCGGTGCGCGAGCGTATCCAGTCCTGTACGCCGCTGACGATCTGCTCGGTGAGCGGTACGCCGCTTTCGCGGTTCAGTTCAATGTCGAGCTTCATGGCTTGCGTTCCTTCGCGCTTCTTTCGGGCGCTCCGCCAGCCGCCCGTCGCGGTCTGTCATGGCCAAAGCGCCTGCAACTGTCAGGTTTTCTGGCTGTACAGTTCTTTTGAAACTGTTCAGCACTGTGCATGTGACAGTCATGATCGCACGACAATAATGGATGCAAGCGAAAAAGCCTTTCAAGGAGCATAGCGATGCGTGAAATCCGTACTTTCGAACTCGAGCACGGCGAGCCGGCAAGCGCCTGGCGGGTCGCGCAGCCGCTTGCCGTGAACGTGCTGGCGGGCGAACTCTGGCTGACCGTCGAAGGGGACGCCGAGGATTACTGGCTCGCAGCGGGCGAGTCTTTCGAACTCAAGCGCGGCGCTGTTGCGTGGCTGAGCGCGGGGCGGGACGGCGTGCGCCTCTCGCTGACGGTGGCGAGCGGCCCGAGCGACACCGTGCGGGTCGAGCGGCGGCGCGCGCCGCGCTGGACATGGATGCCGCGCTGGCTGCTGACGGCCTGAGGCCTGGTTCTTTGACTCAGTCCACTTCGTACGCGCCGATGTACCTGGCGCGCGGACGGATCAGCCGCCCGTCGCTGGTCTGTTCCATCGCGTGGGCGATCCAGCCCGTCACGCGGCCTACCGCGAAAAGCGTGAACGCCGCGCCGGCGGGCAGGCCGAGCACCCGTTCGATAGCTGCGAGGGCATAGTCGACCGTCGGCTCGGCGCCTGTCGTGTCCCGCACGGCACGCGCAAGCCGCTGCACGTCGGCGAACGGCGAGCGGGCAGGCGCACATTCATCGAGCCATGCCAGCAGCAGCCGCGCGCGCGGATCGCCGTCCGGATACAGCGGATGACCGAACCCGGAGATCACGGGACCCGGCGCGCTCTGCTCGTGCTGCTCGTGCTGCGCGAGCCGCGTGGCCAGATAACGGTCGAGATCGGCAGCGCGCGCGGCTTCGTCGAACAACGCGGCGATGCGTGCCGTTTCTCCGCCGTGCCTCGGTCCCGACAACGCGGCAAGGCCGCCCACCACGGCGCCGAACAGATGCGTCCCCGTCGACGTGATACACCGCACCGTAAATGTCGACGCATTCAGCTCGTGATCCGCACATGCGACGAGCGCCGCGCGCAGCAGATTGATCTGCGCGCGGTTGCGCACACCCCACGCGCTGGCGAGTTGTTTATGCAGCGGTTCGTTCGACGGCGCCGCGGAAACCATGGCACCCGCCGTCAGCCGGATCAGCGCGCAGGCATTATCGAGCTGCGCATCGCGGCCGAGCGCCCAGACACGCGGCATCTGCGCGGCGGCGGCAGGCAGCAGCACGAGCGCGCGATCGAGCGGCGCACTGTCGCTCCACAGCTTGAGCCACGCCGACCATTGCGCAGCGCCAAGCGGCGCAGCGGGTGCATCGGCGATACGCCGCGCGCTGCATTCCCACAGCAGGGCCGCCACTTCCTCCAATGTCGCCGTGCGCGCGAGTTCCATCGCGTCGCGGCCGCGGTACAGCAGCTTGCCGTCCGCGATCAGCGTAATCGACGATTCGAGCACGGGCACGCCCCAATCCAGCACCTTTTGCGCGACCTTGCCCGCGCGTTTGCCGTCTTCCTTGCGGCGCGCGAGGCGGCGCACTTCGTCGGCGTCGTAGCGGCGGCGCTTGCTGTTCGCGTCCGGCGCGGAGCGCAGCATGCCGCGGCTGACGTACGCATAGAGCGTCGTAACGCTGATGCCGAGCATCGCGGCGGCTTCATCGGCGGACAGATAGCGTGGGGCGGACATCGCATTGGACATATCGGCGCGAGAAAGCCAAAGAAATGAATATATATTGATTATATGAATCAAGATTGATCATGGCGAGGCGGAAAACTAGACTGGGTCACGCCTTTAATCTTCAGGAGGCCCGCTCATCATGACGCCCCAGCTCGCTCTCGATCATCTGTGGTCCGTTGCCGGTTGCGATCCGGCCTTGCTCGACTATGTGTCGATCGACGGCAACGACCCGGCGTTGCCCTCCGTGTTCCGCGTCGGGACACTCGCGAGCGCATCGATTGCGGTGATGGCGCTCGCCGCCGCCAATTGCTTCAGGCTACGCACGGGCCGCATGCAGCAGGTCGACGTGAGCGTGCGACGCGCCTTGATTGCCTTTCGCAGCGAGCGCTATCTGCGCGTGAACGATGGCTTGCCGCCGGAACTGCGCCATCCCGTCACCGGCTTCTACGCGACGCGCGACGGCCGCTGGATCCAGTTGCACACGAACTTTCCGCATCATCTGCAGGGCGTGTTGAAGGTGCTCGGTTGCGACGGCGATCACGGTGCGGTTGCCGAGGCGATTCGCGGCTGGGACGGCGCGCCGCTCGATCAGACACTCGCCGACGCCGGCCTCTGCGCGGCGCTGACCCGCTCGCCGCGCGAATGGGCGGCCCTTGATCAGGCGAAGGCGATTGCGAACCTGCCGCTGTTCGAAATCGAGCGAATCGGTGAGGCGCCGCCCGAAGCGCCGGGCCGTGGCGATGCGCAGAGGCCGCTGTCAGGCACGCGCGTGCTCGATCTGTCGCGGATCATTGCGGGTCCGGTCGCAGGGCGCGCGCTCGCGCAGCATGGCGCCGACGTAATGCTGATCAACGGCCCGAATCTGCCGAACATCGCGCCGCTCGTCGTCGACAACGGGCGCGGCAAGCGCTCCACGACGCTGGATCTGCGTGAGGCCGCGGCACGCGAGCAATTGCAGGCGCTGGCCGCGCAAGCGGATGTGTTCATGCAGGCGTATCGCCCCGGCTCGCTTGCCGCGCGCGGCTTCGATCCCGAAACGCTGGCGCGGCTGCGGCCCGGCATCGTCTGCGTGTCGATTTCGGCGTATGGGCATGCGGGGCCCTGGGCGACGCGGCGCGGTTTCGACAGTCTCGTGCAGTCGGCAAGCGGCATCGCGCATACGGAGAGCCGTGCGGCGGGCGTCGACGGGCCGAAGCATCTGCCGTGTCAGGCGCTCGATCACGCGACGGGCTATCTCGCGGCGTTCGGTGCGATGGTCGCGCTCGCGCGGCGCGCGCAGGAGGGCGGCAGCTGGCATGTGCGGCTGTCGCTGGCGCAGACGGGCCGCTGGCTTCAATCGATGGGACAGATCGAAGCGGGCTGGCGTGTGCCCGATGTCACGTACGACGAAGTGCAGGACGGTTTGCACCAGGTCGATTCGCCGTTTGGCCGCGTGCGGGCGGCGGCACCTGCCGAACGGATGTCGGAAACACCCGCGTTCTATGCGCGGCCGCCCGTGCCCATCGGCTCCGATGCGCCGCGCTGGGAAGACTGAACGCCGCCCCTACTTGCGCAGTTCGGCGACGAAGTCGTAGTAGTCGTTGCGGCAGTAAGTGTCGGTCAGTTCGATTGCGCGCTGGTCGGCCGTGTAGCCGACGCGCGTGATCAGCAGCAATGCTTCGTTCGGCGCGATGCTCATCTGCTGCGCGATCTCGTCGCTCGCGTTGACGGCGCGGAAATGCTGCAACGCGCGCACGATCGTCAGGCCTCGCTGTTCGAGATACGTGTACAGCGAATCGCCGATAGCCTGCGGGTCGGGAATGATGGAAGCGGGGAACGTCGAATTTTCGACGGCCATCACGATGCCGTCCGCGAGACGCAGGCGGCGCAACCGCGTGACGGCCGCAGCGGGCGAGAGCCCGAGCTGGATCACTTCATCGCGATTGGCGGGCACGATCTCGCGCGACAGCCATTGCGAACTCGGCGTAAAGCCGCGCCGGCGCAGCATTTCGCTGAAGCTCGACAGACGCGACAGCGGATCTTCGTAGCGCGGCGTGATGAAACTGCCCGCGCCCTGCGAGCGGCGAATCAAGCCCTGTTCGACGAGCAGCGCGATCGCTTTGCGTGCCGTGATGCGCGACACGCCGAGCGCATCCGACAGCACGCGCTCCGATGGCAGCGCTTCGCCTGCGTTCCAGCGGTTCTCGTGGATCGCACTGCCGAGCTTGCGGGCGAGCTGAAGATACAGCGGCGTATCGTTTTCCGGGTCCGGGCGCAGATCGCGCCAACGGTCTTCCGAGGCTGGGTTCATGTGACGGACGCAAGTAGGGCAAGCGGCAATTCTATGTCATCGGCGCCCTGCGTTATAGCGGGGTTTTGCCGGGACGCCGATGCGCGTCGCGATCAGGCGCTACACTCGTCGCATTGGCCGCTGCGATGCGGCGCTTCTTCACGACATCATCTGCGAGGACGCAATCATGACGAAGGACATCGCCAGCGTGACGCTGCCCGACGGCGAGCGCATTCCGAAACTCGGGCAGGGCACGTGGGAGATGGGCGAGCATCCGTCGCGCCGCAAGGCCGAGATCGAGGCGCTGCGCGGCGGCATCGAACTCGGCATGACGCTGATCGACACCGCGGAAATGTACGGCGAAGGCGCGACGGAATCGCTATTGGGCGAAGCGTTGCAGGGCGTGCGCGACGACGTGTTCCTGGTCAGCAAGGTCTATCCGCACAACGCGAGCAGGCGCGGCGTGCAGCATGCCTGCGACCAGTCGTTGAAGCGCCTGAAGACCGATCGCATCGATCTGTATCTGTTGCACTGGCGCGGCTCGGTGCCGCTCGAAGAAACCGTTGCGGGCTTCGAGGCACTGCGCCGCGACGGCAAGATACGTCACTGGGGCGTGAGCAATTTCGATGTCGACGATATGGAAGAACTCGTCGGCGTGCCGCATGGCGATGCATGCGCGACGAACCAGATTCTCTACAACGTCGCGCGGCGCGGCCCGGAGTTCGATCTGCTGCCGTGGCTCGCGGGCCGCAAGATGCCCGCGATGGCGTACAGCCCCGTCGATCATGCGCGCCTGCCGAAGCGTTCGCCGCTCGACGATATCGCCGCGCCGCACGGCGTGTCGGTGTTTCAGATCGCGCTGGCGTGGGTGCTGCGGCAGCCGGATGTGTTCGCGATTCCGAAGTCAGGGCGCATCGAGCACGTGCGCGACAACCACCGCGCGCTCGACCTGCAGCTATCCGCCGACGATCTCGCCGCTATCGATGCGCACTTTCGTCCGCCCCGCAGCAAGCGGCCGCTCGAGATGCTATGAGCATGCGGCGCCGTCGCTGCTGTGTCGGCGGATCAGTCGCACGCGTGATGCATATGCACGGAGCCGAGCACGGCGACTTCGGCGGGTGTGCGCTTGAGCGAATCCGTGCTGACCTGGCTCGCGTCCTGCACGAATTCGTCGACGAGCGTCGAGACGGGCACATCGCGCAGACACAATGACACGCGCTGCGTTTCCTTCGCCGCAAGCGACGTGCGCTGGCTGAGGAACAGCACGCCGTACTGGTAACCGTGGATGATGCCGCGGATCGCGCCGACACACTGGCCATGCGCGACGTTATCGGACTTCTGCTGGCAGGACTGCGCGAGCGACCATGCAGAGAAGGTCGGATCGACGGGCGGCGAGGCTTGGGTTTGTGCTGCGGTTTGGGTTGCATTTTGCGCATACGCCAGCGATGCGCCACCCATCAGCGAGGCCAGCAGCAAGCCCGAAGCGATGCGTGCAACGGGGCGGGGGAAGTGTCGTTGCATGTAGAAGGCCTCATATCGAAACGTTGAATAGATATGAGGCGAGCAGGGCGGTTTGGTTCCGATACGTTTTTCCCGACTGTCCGGACCGCTCTTGTCGTTTCTGCTGTGAATTCATCGATGCGTCGTCGCGTGTTGCCGACGGCTTTCCGCCAATGCCGCCGACGGCGTTCCCGGCTCCGGCGGTGACGTGTTCGACCGGGGGATCGAAACGTCACCGCCAACACCGGCCAGGAAGCGTCTGCGTGCGTTGCGTGGTTGTCGTCGTATGGGACGGCACGGGGGCGCCGTCCGTTCGACCTCAGTGTCCGTTGCCGCCGCCGTGTCCGCCGCCTGAACCTGAGCCACCGCCGTAGCCGCCACCTTTGCCGAATCCGCCGCCGAAACCGCCGCCACCGAATCCACCGCTGCCGAATCCACCGCCAAAGCCACCACCGAAGCCGCCGCCATGACCGCCGGCGCCGCTACCACCGCCGCCACAGCCGCAGCCGCCGCTTCCGCCGCCGCCGTTACCACCACCGCCGTTACCACCACCGCCGTTACCGCCACCGCCACCGCCACCGCCGCCACCGCCACCGCCACCACCACCGCCACCACCACCACCGCCACCACCACCACCACCACCACCACCGCCACCACCGCCACCACCACCACCGCCACCACCACCACCACCACCACCACCACCACCACCACCACCACCACCACCACCGCCACCACCACCACCACCACCACCACCACCACCACCACCACCACCGCCACCGCCACCGCCACCACCGCCACCACCGCCACCATTCCCGCTACCACCACCAAACCCACCACCGCCCGAATTGCCGCTTGGACCTGCCGCAGCCCCAAAGCCGCCGCCGCCCGAAGCCGCGCCGGACGAACCCGAAGATCCAGCGCCCGCGGCGCCCGCGCTCGCGCCTGCGCCACTGCCGCGTCCGCCGTTGGGCGCGCAATTGCCGGCGTTGCCAATGCAGGTCTTGAGGAGAAAGACGGACGCTGCGTCGTCGGCGGCAGTGGTCGTGCCGGACTCCACGCCCGTCGATGCCGTGTCACTCTGTGCAGGTTGCATCGCAGCCGACGCACCGCTGGCAGGCAGCGGCGCATCGGCTGTGACGATCCACTTCGGAATCACATCGTCCGCGGATGCGGCCTGAACGAACTGGGCCGCCATGAAAGTCCCCGCGCCAACCACGAAGGCTGCCGTACCCCGTATTACTTTGTAGTAGTACGTATCAAATGTGTTGTTCTTCATCGCACCTCTCCCGAGGAAACGACGACCCCCGCAAGCCGTCATCCCTTATTCACTGCTTGTCGCCTTGTCCCGTTCGTATGGCACGCGCTGAGCCGATTGGCGGCGGGTGGAGCGTGTTCGCTGTTCCGTTCCGCGACGCGTGCCGTTTTCGAGGGCATGTCGCGCGCGATGCTCCCTGTCTGCCATCCCGCCGCCTCCGGCTTCTGATGTATGCCTGGCGCCCGTTGTTGTCGTTGGCTGTCGGCGCCGGGCCGCGTGCTACCCCCACATGGTCAGGCGAATGCGCTGACGCCTCATCCGCCCGACGCGGGATCGACTGTCCTTTCTGCGCGCCGTTGCGTCGTACGAAGTGACGGCGCGAAGCAGCGTTACCGAGGATTTGTCGATCCCGACGCAACCCCATGCGTGAGCGTCATTTAGCGATAAACATGCCATTGGGCGCGAACGCCCGTCGCGCGTGGCATTCGCGTGACGGCTCGGTTGCGCGCGCATCGAAACACACGAAAAACGTTTCGGACCTGAAACGCAGGCCTCGAATGACGGGGATTTTCGTTTCAACGCGCGATGGCGCGACGCTGGGACAGGGGATCAGTTGCGGCGCTGGAGCACGCGCAATTCGTCGACGGGGATATGGCAGCGGATGCGATGCGCGTCGCCGGCATCGGCGTAGGGCGGGTCTTGCTGTTCGCAGATCGCGCCCAGCTTGCGCGGACAGCGCGTATGAAACACGCAGCCGGACGGCGGCGCGGCAGGGCTCGGCAGTTCGCCGGCGAGGCGGATGCGCTGCGGCTTCGCGTCGGGAAAGGCTTCGCCGTCCTGTTGATCGAGCGCGGGCACCGACGACAGCAGGGCTTCCGTATAAGGATGATGCGGACCGTCGAACACGGCCGACGCGGGCCCGATTTCCAGCAGGCGCCCGACATACAGCACGGCGATGCGATCGGACAGATAGCGCACGACATTCAGATCGTGCGAGATGAACACATAGCTCACGCTGCGATCGCGCTGCAGATCGGCGAGCAGATTGAGGATCGCGGCCTGCACGGACACGTCGAGCGCGGAAGTCGGCTCGTCGCATACGACAATGCGCGGATCGCCTGCGAACGCACGCGCAATCGCGACGCGCTGCTTCAACCCGCCCGACAGTTGCCGCGTGCGCGATGTCAGATAACGGTCGGGCAGCCTGACCGCCTGTGCGAGCGACGCAAGCCTTTCTTCGCGCGCCTCGCCGTGCAGCGCGGACAGGCGCGACAACGCGCGCCCGATCAGTCGTCTGACCGAGTGCGCGCGATTGAGCGCCGAGTCGGGATTCTGGAACACGATCTGCAGCGACTTCACCTGTTCGTCGTTGCGGTTCGTGACGCGCGCCGGCAAAGGCGTGCCGTCGAGTTCGATGACGCTGCCGGCATCGGGCGAGACGAGGCCGAGCAGCAGCTTCGCAAGCGTCGTCTTGCCGCTGCCGGATTCGCCGACGAGGCCGAGCGTCTCGCCCTTTGCGAGTTCGAGCGATACATCGTCGACGGCGCGCAGCGCTGCGCCCGCGACGTGGAATGTCTTCGATACGCTTTCCGCGCGCAGCACGGGCGAAGCGTCGTGTGCTGCATGCGTGTTGCCCGAAGTCTGCGCGGGTGCATCGGCGGGTGTCGCGCGCGGCAGTTCCATTGCGCGCTCGTGGTAATGGCAGCGCGACATCTGATCGCCATGCCGCGCGCTCAGTCGATACGGCGGCGGCGCTTCGCGGCGGCAGCGGTCGTCGGCGAGACGGCAGCGCTCCGCATAAATGCAGCCCTGCGTGACGGAACCCGGTTGCGGCAGGCTGCCTGCAATCGTGTCGAGCCGGTCAGTGTCCTTGCTGCGGCCGACAGTCGGCAGACAACGCAACAGGCCGACCGTGTACGGATGGCGCGGGCGCGCAAACACATCCTGCGTCGCGCCTTCTTCGACGAGCTTACCCGCGTAGAGCACGCCGACGCGTTCGCACATCCTGCCGATCACCGCGAGGTTGTGGCTGATGAACAGCACGGCGGTATGGAATTCTTCGCGCAATTGCGCGACGAGATCGAGCACTTCGGCTTCGACCGTCGCGTCGAGACCTGTTGTCGGTTCGTCGAGAATCAGCAGCGCGGGCTTCGACGCGAGCGCCATTGCAATCACGACGCGCTGCTGCATGCCGCCCGACAACTGATGCGGATAGCTGTCCATCACGCGTTCGGGCTCGGCGATGCGCACCTTGCGCAGCATGTCGGCCGTTTGCTTCAGTCCATCTTCACGCGTCGCACCGGATGCCTCGAACGCTTCGCCCACCTGGCGTGCGATCGTCAGCGACGGGTTGAGCGCGCGCGACGGGTCCTGATAGACCATCGATATTCTGTTCGCGCGCAGTTCGCGCAACGCGGCGGCGTCGAGAGAATGCACTTCCTTGCCCGCAATCGATATGCGGCCTGCCTTCACGCGTCCGTTGCGCGCAAGATAGCGCAGCGTCGCCATCGCGACCGTCGATTTGCCGCAGCCCGATTCGCCGACGAGCCCATACGATTCGCCGCGCCGGATACGAAACGAGACGTCCTGCAGCACGTCGCGCTCGCGTCCGCGCGTGCGGTACGCGACTGTCAGGCCGACGATCGTGAGCGCGTCGGACTGCTCGCTCTTCGACACATCGAAGGCGGGAAACGAAGCGGGCGGCGGGGGAGGAGAGGGACCGTTCATGCGTCGACGGCGCCTTCCACGGCATCCGCGATCAGGTTCACGCCAACCACCAGCGACGCGATCGCGGCCGCATCGAACACGACGGTCCACCATGCGCCGCCTGCCATCAGCGTGTACGACTCGGAGAGCGCGAGGCCCCAGTCGGCGGAAGGCGGCTGGATGCCGAAGCCGAGGAACGACAGCGTGGCGACCGCGAAGATCGCGTAGCCGAGACGCACGGTCGCTTCGACGATGATGGGCGGCAACACGTTCGGCAGGATCTCCGCGAACATGATGTAGAACGCGTTCTCGCCGCGCAGCTGGGCGGCGGCGACATAGTCGAGATGGCGTTCGGCGAACACGGCGGCTCGCACCGTGCGGGCCGTGATGGGCGTGAACGTGATGCCGATCACGAGAATCACCGTCAGGTTCGACGCGCCGACTGCGGCCAGGGCAAGCAGCGCGACGATCACCAGCGGCAGCGCGAGCACGGCGTCGATTGCGCGCCCGACCACGTTGTCGACCCAGCCGTCGAAGTAGCCGACCGTCAGGCCGAGTGCCGTACCCGCAAGCGTGCCGAGCAGCGTCGCGAGCGGCGCGATGGTCAGGATGTCACGCGCGCCGACGATCACACGCGACAGCACGTCGCGGCCGAGTTGATCGGTGCCGAACCAGTGGCCTGCAGCGGGCGGTGTGAGCGAATTCAAAGGATCGGATGCATAGGGATCGAGTGGCGCGACCCACGTTCCCGCAATCGCGCAGACGATCCACCACAGCAAGATCACCGCGCCGACGATGAACGTCGGCGAGCGCAGCAGCATGCGCAGCGCGTCGTAGCGTGTGTCTCTCGCGCGCGGCGCGGCAGGCACGGGGGTGTTCGACGAGGGCGGAGGCGAAGCCATCGTGCTCATTCGGCACTCCTCACGCGCAGGCGCGGATTGAGCAGCACGTACAGTGCGTCGGCGACGAGATTGGCGACCGTGTAGACCACGCCGATGGTCAGCACGCCGCCTTCGAGCATCGGGAAGTCTTTGGCCTTCGCTGCGTTGTAGATCAGCGAGCCGATGCCCTGATAGTGGAACAGCGTCTCCACGACGACCAGTCCGCCGATCATGTAGCCGAGCTGCGTCGCCGCGACGGTGATGGTCGGCAGCAATGCATTGCGCAGCACGTGCCGGCCGATCACGATATGCGGCGGCAACCCCTTCAGGATCGCGGTGCGCGTGTAGTCGGCATCGAGCGCCTCGACGGTGCCCGCGCGCGCCATCCGCGCGATATAGCCGAAGAACACGAACACGAGCGGCAGCACGGGCAGCACGAGATGCTTCAGTTGCGTGAAGATGCCTGCGTCGGGCGGATACGTGGCGTCGATGGGCAGCCATTGCAGCCACACGCCGAACACGAGTATCAGCACGATCGACGACACGAACTCAGGCACGACGGTCGCCGACAGACCTGCGATGCTGATCGTGCGGTCGAGCCAGCGCCCCGCGTGCATCGCGGCCCATACGCCGCCCGCGATGCCGAGCGGTACCACTACGATGAATGCGAGAAAGCCGAGCTTCGCCGAGTTCGCCAGCGCACTGCCGACGAACGACGCGACAGGCTCGCGATACGTATACGACAAGCCCATGTCGCCTTGCACGAACTGCGTGATCCACTGCGTGTATTGCGTGAGAAGAGGACGGTCCGCGCCGAGCTGATGATTGAGCGCGGCGACGGCGCGCGCATCGGCGAGCGGGCCGAGTATCGCGCGGCCGATATCGCCAGGCAGCATCTGGCCGCCCGCGAACACGATCACCGACAGCAGCCACAGCGTGATCAGTGACAGCCCGACCCGCGTCCCGACGAAGCGCACGACGCGCATCGCACTGCCGCGCGGGCCACGAGCGACGGAAGCGGAAACCGTGGTCGACATCGAGATTCCTTGCTCGCAGCGTTGCGCGCAATCAGGCCGCGAGCGTCGCGCGATCGAAATACAACTGCGCGATTGCCGTGAAGCGCACGCCGTTCAGCTGTTTGCGCGCGGCGATCAGCTGGTCGTAGAAGAACGGGAAGATCACGGGCGTCTCGTCGAGCAGCAGCGTCTGGATCTGCGCGGACACTTTCTTCTGTGCGGCGATATCGAGCGCGGCGACGTAGTCAGCGACCAGCTTGTCGTACTGCGGGTTCTTGAAGTGCGCGGCGTTCCACGTGCCCGTGCTCGTCAACGGCGCGTTGAGGAACACGTTCGGCACGCCGCGGCTGCCGTAATCGGTGATGCCGAGCGGCGAATCCAGCCAGTCCGATTTGCCCGGCGTGCCCGAGCCGTAGTACTGCGATTGACTCTCGACCTTCAGATTGATGCGGATGCCGACGGCCTTCGCGTAGTTCTGCACGACGACGGCGAGATCGGGAATCTCCATGAATTTTTCGGTCGTGAGCGTCACGTCGAAACCGTTCGGCACGCCCGCCTGCGCGAGCAGTTGCTTTGCCTTCGCGACATCGATCTTGCGCTGCGGCACACCCGCATCCGACGACGGAAACACGGGCGCGAACGGGCTGTCGTTGCCGACCTGCGCGCGGCCCTTGAAGAGCCCCTTGACGATCACTTCGCGATCGAGCGACAGCGCGAGCGCCTGGCGCACGCGCTTGTCCTTGAACTGCGGGCTGTCGACGCGCATGTGAATTTCCCGATGCGCGCTCGACTTCACGCCAACCACCTTGAACTCGGGGTTGTTGATCAAACCCTGGCCGCCCTGTACGGTGAACGTGGGCATTACGTCGGCCTGATGACCTTGCAGCGCGAGAATCTGCGCCTGCTGGTCCGCGTAGAAGGTGAACTGCACGCGCTGCGGCAGCGCTTTTTCGCCCCAATAGTCGGGATTGCGCACGAACGACACGCCCACCTTCGCCTGATACTTTTCGAGCTTGAACGGCCCTGTGCCGATGAAGGTCTTCTCGTAGTTGCCCGCGTAGTTCGCGGGCAGGATCACCGCGTTGTAGTTGTCGGACGAAACGTAGTACGGGAAGTTGCCGTTGGGCGCGTCGAGATGGAACGCGACCGTGTGATCGTCGATGACCTTGGTGCCGCCCTTCGACAGCACGCCTTTAAGCGTCGACAGCGCAGCCGAGCCGGCGGCGGGATCGGCGAGACGGTCGAAAGTCGCGGCGACGTCCTTCGCGGTGAAGGGCTGGCCGTCGTGGAATTTCACGTTCTCGCGCAGTTTGAAGGTCCACACGTCGCCCTTGTCGTTCGGCTTCCACGACAGTGCGAGCACGGGCTTGAGCGTCTGTTTTTCGCCGTCGTCGTCGATCAGGAATTCGCCCGTCTGATTCAGCAGGCAGAGGCTGGCGGAGTCGGTGACCGTCATTGGATCGACGGCGCCCGTGGGCGTCAGGTGAGCGACGCGGATCGTCGCGTTCGCACCCGCTGCGGCTTGCGCGCGGGCGCTGCGCGGTGCGAGCAGGCCGCCGCCCGCAAGCGACATGCCGATCACGCTCGCATAACGCAGCAGTTCGCGCCGCGTGAGGCGGCCGGCGAGAAATTCGTCGATGGCGTGATTGCCGTGGGCGTCGGCGCTGCGGCGGGCCGCCTCCAGATCAAGTGCTTCTGCCGGGCGAGGCGCAAAACGCGGGTCCGCGGATTTCTTCATCGATGGTGGGTCCGATCCGTTCTGTTGGGACGCCACGCGTGCTGTCGCGAGGCGCTGCGGTGGTAGTGCGGCGATGATGCGGGTTCAGTGTAAGCGATTGCCTCTGGATTGGGAGCATTCGCTGCCGCGCGCGGTTCCCTTCATACGATTCCCGGCGGCGGTTGTATCGTGCGCACAACGGCGCGCCGCCTGACCACAAGGGGCGGCGCGCTGCGGCGAACGTTCCGGCGCTCGGGCGGCGAGGCGGCTCAATGCGACATTAGCGCCCGATCGGCGCAGGTTTGCGCCAGCGATGAAACAGGATCGAGCCGATCCAGCACAGCATGAAGAGGCTGACGATCCCGTAGCCCAGCAAGCCGAAGCGTTCGTTGACGGCCGCCACCGCGTCCCAGACGCCGCCGTTGAGTCCGAGCTTGTCCGAGAGCAAGCCGAGTGCCTCGATGCCGCCGATCGCGATCGCGACCACGGCCGACACGAACGTGATGCTCGCGTTGTAGTAGAGCTTGCGTTTCGGGTCATCCATGGCCCAGTTGTACGCGTGGACCATCAGCACGTTGTCGGTCGAATCGACGAGCGTCATGCCCGCCGTGAAGAGCGCGGGAAACACGAGGATCGAGTAGAGCGGCAGGCCCTTGCCCGCTTCGGCAGCGGCGATGGCGAGCAGGCCGATTTCCGTCGCGGTGTCGAAGCCGAGGCCGAACAGCACGCCGACCGGGTACATGTGCCAGCTCTTCGTGACGAGGCGGAAGAGAGGCTTCAGCGCGCGCGACAGCAGACCGGCGGGCGCAGCGCGCGAGGCATCTTCGTGGGTCAGTTCTCCGCCTTGCTGCACGTGCCGGTAGCGGCGCCACACATCGCGCAGGATCACGAGGTTGACGCCTGCCAGCACCAGCAGAAAGACCGACGACACCATCGTGCCGATCGTCCCGCCCACGGCATGAAGCGCCTCGAAGCGCCCGTGCAGCGACAGCGCCGTCAACGCGATGCCGACGGTGGCGGCGATCACGATGGTCGAATGTCCGAGCGAGAATGCCAGCCCGACGCCGAGCGGCCGCTTGCCTTCCTGCATCAGCTTGCGCGTGACGGCGTCGATCGCGGCGATGTGGTCGGCGTCGACGGCATGCCGCAGGCCGAAGCCATAGGCGAGCAACGCGGTGCCGAGCAGCAGCGGATAGTGGCGAAACGCGATTAGCGCCCATGCCCACGCGGCGAGATTGGCGACGATCAGTCCGGCATAGAGTGTGATCAGACGGGGACGCAGCGAAGGAGTCGGCGGCATACGGGCGTTGGACCTGGGTTTGCGATTTCTCAATGGTCGTGCGGGTGCTTGTGGATCGGGTCGACCCAATAGACCGTTTCGGGCTGCTCGACGGCGTCGATGTTGAGGTTCACGACGACGGCTTCGTTGTCGCTGCGCACGAGCACGCATTCGAGGGGATCGTCGGTGCTGGCGTTGATTTCCTGATGCGGGACGTATGGCGGCACGAAGATGAAGTCGCCGGGGCCGGCTTCGGCGGTGAATTCCAGATGCTCGCCCCAGCGCATGCGCGCGTGTCCGCGCACGACGTAGATCACGCTTTCTAGCGCGCCGTGGTGGTGCGCGCCTGTCTTTGCGTTCGGGTGGATTGTGACGGTGCCCGCCCATAGCTTCTGCGCGCCCGCGCGCGCGGCGTTGATTGCGGCGGCGCGGTTCATGCCCGGAGTTTGCGGCGTGTTGGTGTCGAGCTGGTCGCCCTTGATGACTTTGACGCCGTGTTCGCGCCAGTCAATCGGGGATTGGGGTGCGGGCTCGTGGTCGTGGCTCATGGGTTGTCTCCTTGCCGGGCGTGGTTGTTGGGTATTCTGGCATGGACAAAAGTTTGAGTGGGGGGATGGGTTTTTTGGGGTGTCTGGCGACGGTGGATGTGGTTTTGGTTTTTTTGGTTTTTTCGCTGGCATCCGCGTGATGTCTTTGATCTTCACGCGTCGCCCCTGTGCGGGGCGGCACCTACTTTTCTTTGCCGCCGCAAAGAAAAGTAGGCAAAAGAAAGCGGCTCACACCGCCAGCCCGTGTGTTTGCCTGAGGGCCCCCAACCGTTCTTATGCTTCAGACGGCAACGTCTCTGTTAGCGCTCGTTGCCAACGCTTCGCACCGATGCCTCACCCGCTTCGAATGCCCGTACTCGGGCCAGCGGCAGCGAATGGCTTGTGCCGCCAAGGTGGCAAACTGTGTGCAGGTTGTCGCGCCACAAAGGGTAGCGCTCTTACAGGGTGGGGCGCGTGCGCTATCGGTCCGAAGTGAGGCGTGCGGAGCACTTGGGCCAACACACCGTTTGCCACCTGGGCGGCAGAGGAATGTCTGGCGCGCCGTGCTGTAACGCGGGAGCTTGAAGCGGGTGATGAGCACTGCAAGAGCGCTGGCAACGAGCATGGGTCATGTGGTTGCCGCGTGAAGCGTAAGAACCTGTGGGGGCCCTCAGGCAATATCAGGACTGGCGGTGTTAGCCGCTTTCTTTTGCCTACTTTTCTTTGCGGCGGCAAAGAAAAGTAGGTGCCGCCCCGCACAGGGGCAACGCTTGCGAACCAGAAGCAAACCGCGGATGCCAGCGAAAAAAAACAAAACCACACCCAGCGTCGCAGACAGCAAAAAAAGAAAAAGGCCCATCCCAACAGGAACAGGCCTTCGCGCGAAGCGAACTAAACCAAACGGTTACTTCGACTTCGAATTGATAATCGCCTCCGACACATTATTCGGTGTCTCAGCGTAATGCTTGAACTCCATCGTATAGGTAGCACGCCCTTGCGTAAGCGACCGCAACGACGTCGAATACCCAAACATCTCCGACAACGGCACTTCGGCACGCACGAGCTTGCCGCCACCGCCGGCAATATCCTCCATACCCTGCACGATGCCGCGCCGGCCGGACAGATCGCCCATCACGTTGCCCATGAAGTCCTCAGGCGTCTCCACTTCAACAGCCATCATCGGCTCGAGAAGCACCGGCTTCGCCTTCCGCATCGCGTCCTTGAACGCCATCGAGCCAGCCATGCGGAACGCGTTTTCATTCGAGTCGACGTCGTGGTACGAACCAAACGTCAACGTCACTTTCACGTCCACGACGGGATACCCCGCCAGCACACCAGCCTTGAGCGTTTCCTGAATGCCCTTGTCGACAGCCGGAATGAATTCACGTGGAATCACGCCGCCCTTGATCGCATCGACGAACTCGTAGCCCTTGCCCGGATCGGGCTCGAGCGTGATGACGGCATGCCCGTACTGCCCGCGTCCGCCCGACTGCTTCACGAACTTGCCTTCGACGCCTTCAACCTTGGTGCGCACCGTTTCGCGATACGCGACCTGCGGCTTGCCGACCGTCGCCTCGACGCCGAACTCGCGCTTCATCCGGTCGACGAGAATTTCCAGGTGCAGTTCGCCCATGCCCGAAATAATCGTCTGTCCAGACTCTTCGTCCGTTTGCACGCGGAACGACGGGTCTTCCTGCGCGAGACGGTTCAGCGCAATGCCCATCTTTTCCTGGTCGACCTTCGTCTTCGGCTCGACGGCCTGCGAGATCACCGGCTCAGGGAAGATCATCCGTTCGAGAATGATGATGTTGTTCGGGTCGCACAGCGTATCGCCCGTGGTCGCTTCCTTCAGACCGACAGCCGCCGCGATGTCGCCCGCGCGCACTTCCTTGATTTCCTTGCGCTCGTTCGCGTGCATCTGAAGAATGCGGCCGAGGCGCTCTTTCTTTTCCTTCACCGGGTTGTAGACGGTGTCGCCCGAATTCACGACGCCCGAATACACGCGGAAGAAGATCAGCTGACCGACGAACGGGTCCGTCATGATCTTGAACGCGAGCGCGGAGAACGGCTCGTCGTCGCTCGGATGACGCTCCGCTTCCTGGTCGTCTTCAGTGTGGCCGAGGATCGCGGGCACGTCGACAGGCGAGGGCAGATAGTCGATCACGGCGTCGAGCATAGCCTGCACGCCCTTGTTCTTGAACGCGCTGCCGCACAGCATCGGCACGATCTCGTTGGCGATCGTGCGCTTGCGCAAGCCCGCCTTGATCTCGTCTTCCGTCAGGCTCTCGTGATCGGTCAGATACTTTTCGAGCAGTTCTTCGCTCGATTCCGCCGCTGCCTCGACCATCTTTTCGCGCCACTCGTGCGCGAGGTCCTTGAGGTTGTCGGGAATCTCTTCGTACGTGAACTTGATGCCCTGGCTTTCGTCGTCCCAGAGAATCGCCTTCATCTTGACCAGATCGACGACGCCCTGGAAATGCTCTTCCGCGCCGATGGGAATCTGGATCGGCACCGCAACGCCCTTCAGGCGGTCGGCGATCTGCCGCTGCACGCGGAAGAAGTCGGCGCCGACGCGGTCCATCTTGTTGACGAACGCGATGCGCGGCACCTTGTACTTGTTCGCCTGACGCCACACGGTTTCGGACTGCGGCTGCACGCCGCCGACCGAGTCATAGACCATGCACGCGCCGTCGAGCACGCGCATCGAGCGTTCGACTTCGATCGTGAAGTCGACGTGGCCCGGCGTGTCGATGATATTGATCCGATGCTCCGGATAATTGCCCGCCATGCCTTTCCAGAAGGCTGTCGTGGCCGCCGAGGTGATCGTGATGCCGCGCTCCTGCTCCTGTTCCATCCAGTCCATCGTCGCCGCGCCGTCGTGAACCTCGCCGATCTTGTGAGTCACGCCGGTGTAGAAAAGAATGCGTTCGGTGGTGGTGGTCTTGCCGGCATCGATGTGAGCACTGATACCGATGTTCCGGTATCGCTCGATAGGAGTCTTGCGGGGCACGTGAACCTCCATGTGTTGGCGCGCCGGTGGCTGGCGCCGGGCCTTCTGCTGACATCTGCTGCGCGGCCCGGACGATCTCGGTGCTGCTGGTGAGACTATAAGAATAGCGTGTCGCCCTGGCTTTTGCAGGAATCCTGCCAGAAGCCGCCAGAGCTGGCGCCCGCCCTACATTGCGGCGCGGCAGATAAAAAACAAGCCGGCGCGCCTCGTGGCTGCGCCGGCTTTCGTCCGGTTCGTGTGGAGGATTGGGCGGATTCGCTTATTGCGGCGCCGGCAACCCCTGCATCTTCATACCGGGTTTGATGCCCTTCGACGTGAACCAGCCCTTGCTCATCTCCAGCGCGTAGACGCCGTTGTTCTTCGGGCAATGGTTGTTGGTGGTTTCAGCCTGCATTTCGTCGATGTCCGTGATCGTGCCGTCCGCACGCATGAATGCGATCGACAGCGGGATCAGTGTGTTCTTCATCCAGAAGCAATGCACGGCGTTCTCGCCGAACACGAAGAGCATGCCTTCGTTCGGCGCAAGTTGCGTGCGGTACATCAAACCTTGCTCGCGATCCGCATCGTTCGCGGCAACGGCGGCGTCGATGACGAACATGCCTGCCGTGAGCTTGACGCGCGGAAAGTCGCCAGGTTGTTTCGCGCCCTGGGGCATCTGCTGCGCATGCGCGTCTTGCGCGGACATCGCCGTCAACGACACGGCCGACAATGCGGCAACAGGCAATGCAACTGCAATCGCGAAGCGCGCGATCAACGAGCGCAATGAAAATCGCACGACATGGCTCCTTGCTGAATATGATCCGCGCATGTTACGCGAGCGCGTCAAAAACAAAAAGGCAGAGAGCCTTGCGGCTATCTGCCTTTCAACGCCGTAAGAACGGCAAACCTGCTTGATTCTTGACTGCGTTATTGCAACAAACTTATTCCGAAGCTGCCGAAGCTGCTGCCGGAGCTGCTGCCTTCTTGTGCGACTTCTTGTGCGAAACCTTCTTCGTTGCCTTGTGCGACGAAGCTGCTGCTGCGGGAGCTGCCGAAGCTGCTTCCGGTGCCGAAGCTTGTGCGAATGCTGCCGTTGCGAAGAGGCCAGCGACCAGAGCGGCGATCAGTTTGTTCATTTTGCAAATCCTCAGCTTTAGTTAATTAACCCAATGACCCGATCAGGTTGAGTCATGTCGTTAAACGTGCCGTCCACCTTTCGGTTGACATCCGCATCGAAGAAATTTTTCTTTGCGGCTGCGAGCGTTCAGACACCTTCATGCAGCTCGTTGGAGCGGCGTGCACAAAGGCTCTTGAGGCTGAATGCCGGACAGCTTTATCGGCATCTGCGTCGACTAACGCATGAACGCGCGACGCGGTTGACGAAAATTTTCAGGAAATTTTGTGCGTGTGATAACGCGTCGCAGATTGGTACTTTTCAGCGCTTTTCGCACGCATTTTTCAAATGACGCAATCGAATAGAAAACGCATGTCGATACAACGGCTTAGCGGAATATCGACAGGTTTTTCGCGGGCGCATTCGCAACTATGCGAAGCCGTCCCAGGGCGCGCGCGAAGGCAGCTCGATGTTCTCGCCCGGCTGCAATCCCAGCGAAAAAATATCGAGCGCGCCGACGCCGACCCGCACGAGACGCAAGGTTGGAAAACCAACGGCTGCTGTCATGCGGCGCACCTGGCGGTTCTTGCCTTCGGTGATCGACAGTTCGATCCAGGTGGTCGGAATCGCCGCGCGATATCGAATGGGCGGCGTGCGAGCCCATAGTGCTTCGCCGGGTTCGACGAATTCCGCGCGGCAAGGGCGCGTGACATAGTCGCCGAGATCGACGCCGCGCGCGAGCGCCTTGAGATCGTCGTCTGTCGGCGCGCCTTCCACTTGCGCCCAATAACGCTTGACCAGCTTGTGCCGAGGTTCGGCGATGCGCGCCTGCAGTGCGCCGTCGTCGGTGAGGAGCAGCAGACCTTCGCTATCGGAGTCGAGCCGGCCCGCGGGATAGATGCCGGGCATCTTTACCCAGTCGGCCAGCGACGCGCGTGTTTCGTGCGGCGAAAACTGGCAGATCGTACCGAAGGGTTTGTTGAGAGCGAGCAGAGTCATGCGTGAACGAGGCGAAGTGCGGATGCGTCAGCCGTGTAATCGCAGCAATCGCGTCGAAGCGCGCTGCGAGTCTCGATGGCTGCGTCGGGTGGCGGATGGCGAGATCTTAATGCATAATTCACGGGAGCAAGTCTTATGTCTTATATAAGACATAAGACAGCGCGTTCTGCTACATGCAGTTCCGCCGGTACGCCGGCCTACGTGCACGCCCGGAGGGCGGCCTCGGGCCGACGTGGGCTAGAATAGCCGCCTGGCCGCTTGCTGCATCGGTATCTGGCATCAGCACTCGAATCGGCGCGGCACCGCGTCGCGCGCAAGAGGGGCGCCCCGGTTTCGCATTTCCAACCTGTTCTCACAGACCAGCTATCACTGGAGTCCGATCATGGCGTATCAGCACATCACGGTTCCGGCTGACGGTGACAAGATCACTGTCAATCCGGATTTCTCGCTCAACGTTTCCGATCAGCCGATCATTCCGTACATCGAAGGCGACGGCACGGGCGTCGACATTACGCCCGTGATGATCAAGGTCGTCGATGCAGCCGTTGCAAAGGCGTACGGCGGCAAGAAGAAGATCCACTGGATGGAAATCTTCGCGGGCGAGAAGGCGACCAAAGTGTATGGTCCCGACGTGTGGCTGCCGGAAGAAACGCTGCAGGTGGTGAAGGACTACATCGTGTCGATCAAGGGGCCGCTCACGACGCCCGTCGGCGGCGGCATCCGCTCGCTGAACGTCGCGCTGCGCCAGGAGTTGGACCTCTATGTGTGCCTGCGCCCCGTGCAGTACTTCAAAGGTGTGCCGTCACCGCTGCGCGAGCCGGAGAAGGTCAACATGGTGATCTTCCGCGAGAACTCGGAAGACATCTACGCGGGCATCGAATGGCCGGCTGGTTCGCCCGAGGCGAAGAAGGTCATCCAGTTCCTGCGCGAAGAAATGGGCGTGAAGAAGATCCGCTTTCCGGATTCGTCGGGTATCGGCGTGAAGCCGGTGTCGCGCGAAGGCACCGAGCGTCTGGTGCGCAAGGCGATCCAGTACGCGCTCGATCACGATCGCCGCACGGTCACGCTGGTGCACAAGGGCAACATCATGAAGTACACGGAAGGCGCATTCCGTGACTACGGCTATGCGTTGGCGCAAAAAGAGTTCGGCGCGGAGCTGATCGATGGCGGCCCGTGGATGAAGGTGAAGAATCCGAAGACGGGCAACGATGTCGTCGTGAAGGATGTGATCGCGGATGCGTTCCTGCAGCAGATCCTGCTGCGTCCCGCTGAATACGACGTGATCGCGACGCTGAACCTGAACGGCGATTACATCTCCGACGCACTGGCCGCGCAGGTTGGCGGCATCGGCATTGCGCCGGGCGCGAACATGTCGGACTCGGTCGCGATGTTCGAAGCGACGCACGGCACGGCGCCGAAGTACGCGGGCAAGGACTATGTGAATCCGGGTTCGGAGATTCTGTCGGCGGAGATGATGTTGCGGCATCTGGGCTGGACGGAAGCGGCGGATGCGATTCTGTCGTCGATGGAAAAGTCGATTCTGTCGAAGCGCGTCACGTATGACTTCGCGCGCCTGATGGAAGGCGCGACGCAGGTGTCGTGCTCGGGCTTCGGTCAGGTGATGATCGACAATATGTGAGCGCGGCGTAGCGCCTCCATCTTCAACGAAACCCCGGCAAGCGAAAGCAAACCGGGGTTTTGTTTTGAGCCTGCGTCATCTGCGCGGCAACGTGGCTGCGTTATCATCGGCTCACTTCCTTTGCATCTGGCGCACGTTCGCATCGACAGACAGGCATGAAATCGTTGTGGCGCATTCTTATCGTGTTGGCGCTCGCCTTGCTCGGCATGCAGGGCGCGTCGGCGTGCGAGCATCATCGTGATGCCTCGCTGCAAGCGATGAGCGTGCATACGAATGCGATTCATCGCGACACGTCGACGAACACGAGTGATTCGACCTCGTCCTGCCATCGCATGCATTCGCTGTGCTGCATGACGGCGTGCGGCACGCATTGCGGCGCACTGCTGTCGAACATCGGCATGGCGATGCGCATGGCGTCGTCGGATTTGCCGGGCGCCGATAGCGACCCCGCGCGCGCCAGCGTCACGCGTGCACCGCCCGTGCGTCCGCCGATCGTGTGACGGTTTCATGTCAGCGCTTGTTCAGCGCAGCGCACAAGAAACCGATGCGTGACTGACTTCGTCACGCCCGCTCACGTCACACGATCCATGCGCCGCGCGCAACAGTGTCGCCGCGCCGCATCAGCAAGGAAACAATCCATGATTCGCAGGGATTTTCTCGCCCGCACACTGAGCGTTGCCGTCGCGTCGCTCGTCACGCGCAACGTCTTCGCGCAGCATTCGATGCACGGCATGTCCGGCATGAGCGATATGGACGACATGCCGGGCATGTCATCGACGCATGCCGTCAACACGCACGCCGCCCACGCAACCCCGAAGCTCGCGCCGGAAACGGCGCTGCCCGCCGGCGCGCCGCTTGCCGCATTGCGCAAGCTCGCGAATGAAAGCAGTGAGCCGGGTATCTTTCGCGCGACGCTGGTCGCGCAACCCGTGCGCCGCCAGTTGATGCCGGGGCATTCAACATCCCTATGGCTGTACGGCGACGCCGCGCAAGGGCCGATCGTCGGTCCGCTCATCGACGTGCGCGAAGGCGATACCGTCGAAATCCGCTTCGTCAACCGTCTGCCGCAGCCGTCGACGATTCACTGGCACGGCTTGCCCGTGCCGCCCGATCAGGACGGCAATCCGACCAATCCCGTCGCGCCGGGGGCGTCGCACGTCTATCGTTTCACGCTGCCGCCCGGCAGCGCCGGCACGTACTGGTATCACCCGCATCCGCACATGATGTCGGCGGAACAGGTGTTTCGCGGGCTGGCCGGGCCGATCGTCGTGCGCGCCGCCGACGATCCGCTCGCCGCGTTCCCCGAACGTCATCTGTTCTTCTCGGACCTGAAACTGGCGAACGACGCGTCCATCGCGCCGAACGACATGATGGACTGGATGAACGGCCGCGAAGGGCAGTTCGTGCTGGTGAACGGCGCGCGCCGTCCGCGTATCGATGTCGCGCAGGACGAGCGCTGGCGTCTGTGGAATGGGTGTAATGCCCGCTATCTCAGCGTGTCGCTGGGCGGTGAACATACCTTCACGCAAGTCGGCACCGATGGCGGTTTGCTCGACAAGCCGCGCGACGGCTTGACGGAATTGCTGCTCGCGCCGGGCGAGCGCGCCGAGATCGTCGTGCGCGCAGGTGCGCAGACGTCGGCGGCGATCCTCACCGCTGCCGCGTACGACCGCCGCAAGATGACGATGACGGAGGGCAAAAGCCTGCCCGCCGACGCCGCCAGGCCGCTCGCCGACGTGCGCTTCGTGCCGGGCTCGCCCAACGCGGCGCGCGCCGTACCGTCGACGCTGCGTCCCATCGCGCCGCTGTTGTCATCTGCTGACAACCCAACCGACAAAGTCCCGCAAAAATCCGTCGTGTTCACCGAGGCGATGGACATGGCCGCCATGCACCGTCCCGGCGCAGCGATGTCGGCGCTGCCGCCCGGCATGCAGTTCATGATCAACGGCGCCAGCTTCGAGCCGTCGCGCATCGCACTGACTAGCCGGCGCGGCGAAGTCGAGGTCTGGTCGATCGAGAACCGCACCGACATGGATCATCCGTTCCATCTGCACGGCACGCAGTTTCAGGTGATCGGGCGGGAGCGGGGCGGCGCGAACACGCGCGAGCCGTTTCTCGCATGGCGGGATACCGTCAACGTGCAGCCCGGCGAGACGGTGCGCATCGCGACGGTACAGCGCGACGCGGGCGAGCGGATGTTCCATTGCCACATACTGGAACACGAAGACCTCGGCATGATGGCAACCCTCAAGGTTGTCTGAATGCTGCCGTAGTTATCGATAGAGACATGGCACAGGCCAGAAACGAAAAAACCCGGCAGAAGCCGGGTTTTCAAGGCTGCGGACCGAACGTATCAGGCTGCGGACTGAATGTTCGATGCCTGTTTGCCCTTCGGGCCTTGAACGACCTCGAAGCTAACTTTCTGGCCTTCCTTGAGGGTCTTGAAACCGTTCATCTGGATAGCCGAAAAGTGTGCAAACAGATCCTCACCGCCTTCGTCGGGCGTAATGAATCCGAAACCTTTCGCGTCGTTGAACCACTTGACCGTACCAGTTGCCATACCAACTTCCCCTGTAACTCAAAAGCTGCCACGAGCCCTCGAAAAGCTCAACGACCACGGAATGCAGTCGTCCCTCCTCACAAGCTCACCAACGGCATTTTTTCGTATAAACCGCTTGTTGAAAAAAGTGCCAGCTTGATTGTTGAGTCTCTTTATTCGAGTGTCAAGAAAATTTTGAGACGCCCATTTCTTCGTTGTAAAGAACCAATTTCCAGGGTTTTTCCCGCTTTTCTTATGTGCGGTGGCGCAAGCGGCGCGTCTTGAAAAGTCGCATAATCGACTCACATGCAGTTCAGCGGTGAGAGGCGGTTTGACGGGTTGGCGTGTCATCAGCTTGCTGGCCCGGGTTGTGCGATACTCGATCCGACTGCAGTCATCAAGCTGCAACACGGATATACCGGAGGGCCGCTACCGCATGCGGCCCGGCGCAGGGCGCACCCGCGAGAGGCCGCTCCACAGGGCCGGAGGGAACAGATGTCCGGCCAGCCGGTCGGGTTTTGACAGGATTGCGGGCCTGTCCGAGTTGTTTAGAATGGGTGTATGGCGATTATCCCGGACAAGCAGGACAACACCGTACTCGAGCGGCAGGATCAAAAGCTGAAACCGCCTGCCATGTTCAAGGTGGTGTTGTTGAATGACGATTTCACGCCGATGGAATTCGTCGTGATGGTCGTGCAGGAATATTTCAATAAAGATCGTGAGACCGCAACGCAGATCATGTTGAAGGTCCATCGCGAAGGCAGGGGAGTTTGTGGGGTCTACACGCGGGACATCGCGTCGACCAAAGTCGAGCAAGTCGTTACCCACGCGCGGCAGGCAGGGCATCCGCTGCAGTGCGTGATGGAGGAAGCATGATTGCCCAGGAACTGGAAGTCAGCCTGCACATGGCGTTCATGGAAGCGCGCCAGGCGCGGCATGAGTTCATTACGGTCGAACATCTTTTGCTGGCGCTGTTGGACAATCCGACGGCGGCCGAAGTGCTACGCGCATGCGCAGCCAACATCGAAGACCTGCGTCAGAACCTGCGCAACTTCATTCACGACAATACGCCGACCGTTCCGGGCACCGACGACGTCGATACGCAGCCCACGCTGGGTTTCCAGCGTGTGATCCAGCGCGCGATCATGCACGTCCAGTCCACCTCGAACGGCAAGAAGGAAGTGACGGGCGCGAACGTGCTCGTGGCGATCTTCGGCGAGAAGGACTCCCACGCGGTGTATTACCTGCAACAGCAGGGCGTGACGCGTCTGGACGTCGTCAATTTCATTTCGCATGGCATCGCGAAGACCAACAGCTCCGAAGCTGCGAAGTCGACCGACGCAAATGCGGAATCGGACGAAGCCGCTGCGCAAAAGGAAACACCGCTTGCGCAGTTCACGCAGAACCTGAACCAGATGGCGAAAGACGGCCGCATCGATCCGCTGATCGGACGCGAGCCGGAAGTCGAGCGCGTCGTTCAGGTGCTGTGCCGTCGCCGCAAGAACAATCCGCTACTGGTCGGTGAGGCCGGCGTCGGGAAGACGGCGATCGCCGAGGGGCTCGCATGGCGCATTACGCGCGGCGAGGTGCCCGACATTCTGGTGGATGCGCAGGTCTATTCGCTCGACATGGGCGCGTTGCTTGCCGGCACCAAGTATCGCGGCGATTTTGAGCAGCGCCTGAAGACGGTCCTGAAGGAACTGAAGGAACGTCCGAACGCGATCCTGTTCATCGACGAAATTCATACGCTGATCGGCGCGGGCGCTGCATCGGGCGGCACGCTGGACGCATCGAACCTGCTGAAGCCGGCGCTGTCGTCAGGCACGCTCAAATGCATCGGCGCGACGACGTTCACGGAATTCCGCGGCATCTTCGAAAAGGACGCAGCGTTGTCGCGTCGTTTCCAGAAGATCGACGTGACCGAGCCGACCGTCGAGCAGACGGTGGCGATCCTGCGCGGCCTGAAGTCGCGCTTCGAAGAGCACCATGGCGTGAAGTACTCGTCGGGTGCGCTGTCGGCGGCGGCTGAGCTGTCGGCGCGCTTCATCACGGATCGTCATTTGCCCGACAAGGCCATCGACGTGATCGACGAAGCGGGCGCGGCGCAACGCATCCTGCCGAAGTCGAAGCAGAAGAAGACGATCGGCAAGAGCGAGATCGAGGAAATCATCTCGAAGATTGCACGCGTGCCGGCGCAAAGCGTGTCGCAGGACGACCGCAGCAAGCTGCAGACACTCGACCGCGATCTGAAGGCCGTCGTGTTCGGTCAGGATCCCGCTATCGACGCGCTGTCGGCTTCGATCAAGATGGCGCGCGCAGGCCTCGGCAAGACGGACAAGCCGATCGGCGCGTTCCTGTTCTCCGGCCCCACGGGCGTCGGCAAGACGGAAGTCGCTCGGCAACTGGCGTTCACGCTGGGTATCGAGCTGATCCGCTTTGACATGTCGGAATACATGGAGCGTCACGCGGTCAGCCGGTTGATCGGCGCGCCGCCGGGATACGTCGGTTTCGATCAGGGCGGTCTGCTGACGGAAGCCGTGACGAAGAAGCCGCACTGCGTGCTGCTGCTCGACGAAATCGAGAAGGCGCATCCGGATATCTACAACGTGCTGCTGCAGGTGATGGATCACGGCACGCTGACGGATAACAACGGCCGCAAGGCGGACTTCCGCAACGTCATCATCATCATGACGACGAATGCGGGTGCCGAAGCGATGGGCAAGTCGGTGATCGGCTTTACGACGCGCCGCGAGTCGGGCGACGAAATGGCCGACATCAAGCGCATGTTCACGCCGGAGTTCCGCAACCGTCTGGATGCGACGATCAGCTTCCGCTCGCTCGATGAAGAAATCATCATGCGCGTTGTCGACAAGTTCCTGATGCAACTGGAAGATCAGCTGCACGAGAAGAAGGTCGACGCGCTCTTCACCGACGCGCTGCGCAAGCATCTCGCGAAGCACGGTTTCGATCCGCTGATGGGCGCGCGTCCGATGCAGCGTCTGATCCAGGACACGATCCGCCGCGCGCTGGCCGACGAACTGCTGTTCGGCAAGCTGATGAGCGGGGGCCGCGTGACGGTCGACGTCGATGCAGACGACAAGGTCCAGCTGACGTTCGACGAGAACTCGACGCCGCCGCGCAATCCGAATCCGGAAGCAGTGGAAGTCGACTAAGCGTCGAATCTCTCGAAGCAAAAACGAACGGCGTGGGTTTCAAACCCCACGCCGTTTTTGTTTTGATGCTCGCGCAACGGAAACTGAGTAAGGCCTCAGTGTTTGCCGGTGCTGCCGAAGCCGCCCTCACCACGATCGCTGGTCTCGAACTCGTCGACGATATTGAACGTCGCTTGCACGACGGGCACGATCACCAGTTGGGCGAGGCGTTCCATCGGATTCAGCGTGAACGTGGTCGTGCCGCGGTTCCACGTCGAGATCATCAATTGGCCCTGGTAGTCCGAGTCGATCAGGCCGACCAGGTTGCCGAGCACGATGCCGTGCTTGTGGCCCAGGCCCGAGCGCGGCAGGATCAGCGCTGCATAGCCGGGATCGGCGACATGGATTGCGAGGCCGGTCGGCACGAGCGCCGTTTGGCCGGGTTCGAGCGTCAGCGGCGCATCGAGGCACGCGCGCAGGTCGAGGCCCGCGCTGCCCGGCGTGGCGTAAGCGGGAAGTTGCTCGCGCATGCGCGGGTCGAGAATCTTCAGGTCGAGTTTCATGCAGTTCGGAGAGAGGTTGAAGAAGTGGCGGCGCGCGTCATGGCAACGGACCGCCGTGATCGATTCATGACTTGCCGAGATCAAATGCGTCGGCAAGCAGTTCATACGAGCGCAGTCGCGCGCGATAGCTGCCCGCGACCGACAGCACGATCAGTTCGTCGGCATCGAACTGTTCCTGCAATGCGTGCAGCCGCTCCGTGACGGACTCCGGCGTGCCGATGATACTGCGCGGCTTTTCCCGGTCGATAATCAGCCGCTCGCGCTCGCCGTATTCCTGCGCGAGCCCTTGCGCGATGGAAGGCACTAGCTCGTTCAATCCATAGGCCATTTGCACGCGGCGCAGGTCGACGGCTTTTTCGAGGTCTGCGGCTTCCTGCTCCGTGTCCGCGCAGATCACGAACACGGCGGCTGCGAGATACGGCTTCTGCTCGTGGCCGGCCCTGAAGCGCTCGCGATACGCCTGCGCGACCGCATGCCCGAAATGCGCATTGATGAAATGCGCGAATGAAAAGCGGATGCCCAGTTGCGCGGCCAGCATGCCGCCGAAATCGCTGGAGCCGAGCACCCACAACTGCGGGCGCGTTTCCACTTGTGGCTGCAGCAGCACGCCGTGCGCGAGATGGTCGGACGGCAGCGTGCCGCTCATCAGCGCGACGAGATCGGTGACCTGCTGCGGAAACAGTTCGCCGCGATTGTAGTCGCCCGCTGCGACCGCCTGCGCGGTGCGCATGTCGCCGCCCGGCGCGCGGCCGACGCCCAGATCGACGCGATTCGGAAACAGCGCCTCGAGCATCAGGAATTGCTCGGCGACCTTGAACGGGCTGTAGTACGGCAGCATGATGCCGCCCGAGCCGATGCGGATGCGTTTCGTCACGCTGCCGAGGCGAGCGAGCATCACTTCCGGGCAGGGGTTCGACACGCCGTACAGCCCGTGGTGTTCGGCGCACCAGTAGCGCGTGTAGCCGAGGTCGTCGGCGAGTTGCGCGAGTTCGACCGTCGCGGCGATCGCATCGGCCACCTTATGCCCGTCGATCACGGGCGTCTGGTCGAGGACGGAGAGCAGGGTCATGACAGCACCATGGCGTTAGCTGAAAGATTGCATTCGAGCGTGGCGATTCAGTATGACAAAGCGCGCCCAAAGCAGCGCGTCACACTCAACCGATCACGCTCGCATCCGGCAGGCGCTTTGCGATTTCCGCGATCAGCGCGCGCGCGAGCGTCTGCTTGTCCGCGCGTGGCAGCTTGGTCGATCCGGCGGCTTCGAACAGCACGACTTCGTTGTCGTCGAGCCCGAAGGTTTGCGGACCGAGGTTGCCGACTAAAAGCGGCACGCTCTTGCGTTTGCGCTTCTCTTCGCCGTGCACGTCGAGATCGCCGCTTTCCGCTGCGAAGCCGACGCAGAACGGCGGATGCGGCAGCTTCGCAACGGAAGCCAGAATGTCCGGATTCTCGACGAACGCGAAGGATGGAATCGCGTGATCGGCGGTCTTCTTGATCTTGTGCTCCGCGACGTGGTCGACGCGCCAATCCGCGACGGCCGCGACGCCGATGAAGATGTCGTAATCGGGTACCGCGCGCATCACGGCGTCGTGCATCTGCTGCGCTGTCTGCACGTCCTCGCGATAGACGCCCCACGGCGTGTCCAGACCGACAGGACCTGCGACGAGGTGCACATCCGCGCCGGCTTGCTGCGCCGCGCGCGCGAGCGCGAAGCCCATCTTGCCGCTCGAACGGTTCGTGATGCCGCGTACGGGATCGAGCGGCTCGAAGGTCGGGCCCGCCGTCAGCAGCACGCGACGGCCAGCCAGCACCTTCGGCGTGAAGAACGATGCGATCGCCTCATAGACGGCTTCCGGTTCGAGCATGCGCCCGTCGCCGACTTCGCCGCACGCCTGCGCGCCCGAGTCCGGGCCGAGCAGTTCGATGCCGTCCGCGCGCAACTGCGCGACGTTGCGCTGCGTCGCGGGGTTCATCCACATCTGGCGGTTCATCGCGGGAACGACGAGCAGCGGACAGTCGCGTGCGATGCACAGCGTGGACAGCAGGTCGTCGCACAGGCCGTGCGCGAGTTTGGCGAGGAAATCGGTGGAGGCGGGGGCGATCACGATCGCGTCGGCTTCGCGCGACAGATCGATGTGCGGCATGTTGTTCGGAATGCGCGCGTCCCACTGGCTCGTGTAGACCGGGCGGCCGGAGAGCGCTTGCATCGTGACGGGTGTGATGAACTGCGTCGCTGCTTCCGTCATCGCAATCTGGACGGTCGCGCCCGCCTTGACCAGCAGACGGGTGAGTTCAGCGATCTTGTAGCAGGCGATCCCGCCTGTCATGCCGAGGACGATGTGTTTTCCGGCGAGTTCTGTGGCCAACTGATGCCTCCGACAAGACGTGATGGCCGGCGCATCGGTGAAGCGCGCCGGCTTCGTACTGCAAGACTGCGTGAGCGGTGCAGGCGGCCCTGACTGCGCCGCTCACCGCCCGTTGTTATGTCAGCGCGCGCCGCGCACGCGCCGCAGTTCGTCGAACACCAGCAGCGCCGCGCCGATCGTGATCGCGCTGTCCGCGAGGTTGAACGCCGGCCAGTGCCACGTGCCGACATGGAAATCGAGGAAGTCGATCACGTGTCCGTACACGAGCCGGTCGATCACGTTGCCGATCGCGCCGCCCATGATCAGCGCGAGCGCAGCGCAGAACAGCTTTTGATTGCCGTGCCGCTTGAGCAGATAACAGATCAAAAGCGCCGCGCCGACGCCCAGCGCCGTGAATGCCCAGCGCTGCCAGCCGCCTGCCATCGCGAGGAAGCTGAACGCCGCGCCGCGGTTGTAGACGAGCACGAGGTTGAAGAACGGCGTGACGGCATGCGACGAGCCGTACGCGAACACCTTCGCCACCGCGATCTTCGTCAACTGGTCGAACAGGATCACGATCACCGCGACGCCCAGCCACGGCGCGAGCGATCCGCCCGCCGGTTTCGACAGCGTTCTGGACATTATGCCGCGCTCCTCGTTTCGCCGTTGCCGAACAGATTGCTGATGCAGCGGCCGCAGAGCGTGGGATGTTCGGCGTTTTCACCGACTTCCTTGCGATAGTGCCAGCAGCGTTCGCACTTCAGGTACTTCGAGGTGATCACGTCCACGCCTTCCTCTTCGACGTTATCGACCTTGAGGACCGTCGCACCCGAGGTGATCAGCACGAACTTGAGGTCTGCACCGAGGCTCGCGAGCGCTTCATGACGCGCACCGCTCGCGCGGATTTCGACTTCCGCCTGCAGCGACGAACCGATCTGGTTCGCGACGCGGGCTTCTTCCAGCGCCTTCGTCACGTCGCTGCGCACCGCGCGCAGCAGCGTCCACTTGTCGAGCAGCATCGCTGCGTCCGGCACTTCCGGATAGGCGTGATACGTCTCCGTGAAGATGGTCTCGCTGTTCGGCTGGAACACCTTCCACGCTTCTTCGGCCGTGAACGACATGAACGGCGCCATCAGGCGCAGCAGGCCGTGCGCGATGTGATACAGCGCAGTCTGCGCCGAGCGGCGCGCGTTCGAATCGGGCGCCGTCGTGTACAGGCGGTCCTTCAGCACGTCGAGGTAGAAGCCGCCGAGGTCTTCCGAGCAGAACGTCTGCAGCTTCGCGACGACCGGGTGGAACTCGTACTTGTCGTAGTTCGACAGGATGTCCGCTTGCAGGTTGGCCGTGAGCGCGACCGCATAACGGTCGATCTCCAGCCAATCGCTAACCGGGCGCGCGTTCTTCTCGAAGTCGAAATCCGACAGGTTCGCGAGCAGGAAGCGCAGCGTGTTGCGGATGCGTCGATAGCTTTCCGTCACGCGCTTCAGGATTTCCTCGGAGATCGCGAGTTCGCCCGAGTAGTCGGTCGAGGCGATCCACAGGCGGATGATTTCCGCGCCCAGACGGTTCGCGACTTCATGCGGATCGATACCGTTGCCGAGCGACTTCGACATCTTGCGGCCTTCGCCGTCGACGGTGAAGCCGTGCGTGAGCAGCGCGTTGTACGGCGGGCGGCCGTCGAGCATCGAGGCCGTCAGCAGCGACGAATGGAACCAGCCGCGATGCTGGTCCGAGCCTTCCAGATACAGATCCGCCGGGAACTGCAGTTCGTCCTTGTGCGAGCCGCGCAGCACGTGCCAGTGCGTCGTGCCCGAATCGAACCACACGTCGAGCGTGTCGCGGTTCTTTTCGTACATGTTCGCGTCGTCGCCGATCAGCTCGCGCGGATCGAGCGTCTGCCAGGCTTCGATGCCCGACACTTCGACGCGCTTCGCGACTTCTTCGAGCAGTTCCAGCGTGCGCGGATGCAGTTCGCCCGTTTCCTTGTGCACGAAAAACGCCATCGGCACGCCCCATTGACGCTGACGCGACAGCGTCCAGTCGGGACGGTTCGCGATCATCGAGAACAGGCGCTGCTTGCCCCACGACGGGTAGAACGCCGTCGCTTCGATGCCTTCGAGCGCCGTCTCGCGCAGCGTCTTGTCGGTGTCGTTCGGCTTGATGTCCATGCCGGCGAACCACTGCGACGTGGCGCGATAGATGATCGGCGTCTTGTGGCGCCAGCAGTGCATGTAGCTGTGCAGGTATTTTTCCGTGCGCAGCAGCGTGTCCGCTTCATCAAGCGCTTCGACGATCTTCGGGTTCGCGTCCCAGATCGACAGGCCGCCGAACAGCGCGAGCGATTCGATATAGCGGCCATCGCCCATCACCGGGCTGATGATGTCCGAGTCGGCCATGCCGTGCGCCTTGCACGAGAGGAAGTCTTCGACGCCATACGCAGGCGACGAGTGCACGATGCCCGTGCCCGTTTCCGTCGTCACGTAGTCGCCGAGATAGACGGGCGAGGTGCGCTTGTACGACGGATGCGCGGACGCGAGCGGGTGCGTGAAGCGCACGTTAGCGAGCTTCGCGCCCGGCGTCGTCGCGATGACCTTGCCTTCGACACCATACGACTTCAGGCAGTCTTCGACGCGCTCCTCGGCGAGGATCAGCAGGCCGCGCGGCGTATCGACGAGCGCGTACGTGATCTCGGGATGCACGTTGAGCGCCTGGTTCGCGGGGATCGTCCACGGCGTGGTCGTCCAGATCACGATGCCGCCTTCGTTGCGCGGCAGCGACGCAAGGCCGAACGCCTGCGCGGTCTTTTCGGGCTCGGCGAACGTGAAGAGCACGTCGATGGTCGGATCGGTCTTGTCCTTGTACTCGACTTCCGCTTCCGCCAGCGCCGAGCCGCAGTCGAAGCACCAGTTCACCGGCTTCAGGCCGCGGAACACGTAGCCCTTTTCCATGATCTTCGCGAGTGCGCGGATTTCGCCCGCCTCGTTCGCGAAGTTCATCGTCTTGTACGGGTTGTCCCAGTCGCCGAGCACGCCCAGACGGCGGAAGCCGGCTTTCTGCTTCTCGATCTGCTCGGTCGCGTAGGCGCGCGCCTTCTGCATCACCTCGGCGGCGGGCAGCGACTTGCCGAACTGCTTTTCGATCTGGATTTCGATCGGCATGCCGTGACAGTCCCAGCCCGGCACATAGACGGCGTCGAAGCCGGCCATGTTGCGCGCCTTGACGATCATGTCCTTGAGGATCTTGTTCACCGCGTGACCGAGGTGGATGTCGCCGTTCGCATACGGCGGGCCGTCGTGCAGGATGAACTTCTTGCGGCCCTTCGAGGCGGCGCGGATCTTCTCGTAGATCTTCTGTTCCTGCCAGTCCTTCACCCATTGCGGCTCGCGCTTGGGCAGGTCGCCGCGCATCGGGAAGGGCGTGTCGAGCAGGTTGACGGGATATCGGGCCTGCGGTTTCGAATCGGCTTTCTTGTTGCTCATGGTGAGGTAGCGGTGAATACGGTGTTAGGGCGCGGCATGCGCGAAGACCAGATTGGCGCCATGCGGCGCCCCGCGTCGCGCCCGACGCGTGCCGTTGCACATGCTGCGTGCGGCGCCCGTCGATGCGCGGCGGACGGCACGTGCTTCGCGCAAGCGCTCCGCACGTACCGCGACGGTCATCTAATTCGATCGGTGGCCGACGTGGCGAAACCAGTGGAACGGCTGCCCGGCGCGTCGCCGATTGCCTCGAACCATGCGCGGGCGTTCGTGACGTCGCGCGCGATCGCGGCCGTCAGCGTTTCGAGGTCGACGAATTTTTCTTCGTCGCGCAGCTTCTTCAGAAACTCGACGCGCACGAGCTTGCCGTACGCGTCGCCATGCCAGTCGAGCAGATGCACTTCGAGCAACACGCGGCCGGAGTCGTCGACCGTGGGGCGCAAGCCGAGGCTTGCGACGCCCGGCAGCGGCTGGTCGGCGATGCCATGCACGCGCACGATGAAAATACCCGACAGCGCGGGACGCTTGTGCGCAATCGGCAGATTCAGCGTGGGAAAACCGAGGTCGCGGCCGAGCTTCAGACCATGCACGACGTGGCCGCTGATCAGATAGTCGCGACCGAGCGCGGCCCGCGCCGCGTCGAGGTCGCCCGCGATCAGCGAGGTGCGCACGCCGGAACTCGAAATGCGCGCGCCGGACGGATCGGCGACGGTCGCCATCTGCTCGACTTCGAAGCCGTATTGCTCGCCCGCCGCCTTCAGCGAATTGAAATCACCCGCGCGCTTCGTGCCGTAGCGGAAGTCGTCGCCGATCATCACCCAGCGCGCATGCAGGCCGTTGACGATGATCCGCTCGACGAACGTATCCGGCGACTGGCTGGCGAACGTATGGTTGAAATGCTCGACGACCACGCGGTCGACGCCGTTCATGCGCAGCGCTTCGAGCTTGTCGCGCAGCATCGCGATGCGCGGCGGCGCGCTGGCGGGATTGAAGAACTCGCGCGGATGCGGCTCGAAGGTCATCACGCAGACGGGCAGGCCGCGCGCGTCAGCGGCCGCGCGGACGCGGGCAAGCAACGCCTGATGCCCGCGGTGGACACCGTCGAAGTTGCCGATGGTCAGTGCGCAGGGCGCACGGCTCTCGGCATTGGGAAGACCGCGGAAGACTCTCACGATAGAGGCGAAGGATTTGAGCGGGCCGGATGCCGCAAAGCAATCGATTATAAACGCACAGGACGCCACACGGCGCCGGCGCGCGGATCGGGGCCTGGCCGAATGATAAAATCCGCAAATGAAAAATCTCGTCATTCTGATTTCCGGACGGGGCAGCAACATGGAAGCCATCGTCAGCGCGTGCGCGAACGAAGGCTGGCCGGCGCGTATCGCCGCCGTGATTGCCAACCGTCCTGATGCCGCGGGGCTTGCATTCGCGGCGTCACAAGGCATTGCCACAGCCGTTGTCGACCACAGGGAGTTTCACGACCGCGAAAGCTTCGACGGCGCGCTTGCGCGCGAAATCGACGGTTTCGCGCCCGATCTCGTCGTGCTCGCCGGATTCATGCGTGTGCTGACCGACGCGTTCGTCAACCGTTATGCCGGGCGCATGATCAACGTGCACCCGTCGCTGCTGCCCAGCTTTCCGGGCCTCAAGACGCACCAGCAGGCGCTCGACGCCGGCGTGCGGCTGCACGGCGCGTCGGTGCATTTCGTCACGCCGACGCTCGACCACGGGCCGATCGTGCTGCAGTCGGCCGTACCCGTGCTGGCCGGCGACGATGCCGCGACGCTCGCTGCGCGCGTGCTCGACACCGAACATGTTATTTATCCGCGCGCAGTGCGCTGGTTCGTCGAAGGGCGTATTGCCGTCGACGGCCTGCGCGTCACCGTGACGCCACCTGAGCCTCAATGGCTCTTCCTTGACACAACAAGCCAGAACACCGCCAGGGAGGGCGAATGAAACTGCATGGATTTCTGATTGGACAAACCGAGACGCTGCTCGCCGAGGTTCTCAAGTTCACCGGCCCCGCCGATGCCGCGACCAGCCGTTTTTTCCGCGCGCATCCGAAGCTCGGGCACGGCGAGCGCGGCGTGATCGCGGAAGCGGTATTCGCGGTGCTGCGTCGCCGGATGGAGTTCGCGCATCTGGCGGAAGGCGGCACGGGCAGTCCTGCCCGACGCCTCACGCTGCTCGGCCTGATGCAGACGGCGGGCCGCACGGCGTTGAAGCCGTTCATGTCGGACGCAGAGAACGCGTGGCTCGAGCACGTAGCGAAGATCGATCCGCAGAGCCTGCCGTTGCGCACCCGTCTGAATCTGCCCGACTGGATCTACCAGGCGCTCAGCAAGCGCTTCGAAGCCGAAGAACTCGCGCACCTGGCCGCCTCGTTGAACTACCCGGCCCCGCTCGATCTGCGCGCAAACCCGATCAAGGCGAGCCGCGACGAAGTGCTGTCCGCGCTGTCGAAGGCGGGCATCGAGGCGGGCGCGACGCCGTTCGCGCCGTTCGGCATTCGAGTGGTCGGCAAGCCGCCGCTCACCAAGCTCGACGCGTTCCAGGACGGCTGGCTCGAAGTGCAGGACGAGGGCAGCCAGCTGCTGTGCTCGCTGGTTGCGCCCAAGCGCGGCGAGATGATCGTCGATTTCTGCGCGGGCGCGGGCGGCAAGACGCTGGCGCTCGGCGCGATGATGCGCTCGACGGGCCGTCTCTATGCATTCGACATCTCTGACCGCCGTCTCGCGAAGCTGAAGCCGCGCCTTGCGCGCAGCGGGCTGTCGAACGTGAATCCGGTGCTGATCGATAGCGAACACGACGCGAAGATCAAGCGGCTCGCGGGCAAGATCGACCGCGTGCTGGTCGATGCGCCGTGCAGCGGCCTTGGCACATTGCGGCGCAATCCCGACCTGAAATGGCGCCAGTCGCCGGAATCGATCGCCGAACTGACGCCGAAGCAGTTGTCCATCCTGACGAGCGCTGCGCGTCTGGTGAAGAAGGGCGGCCGTCTCGTCTACGCGACGTGCAGTATCCTCGATGCGGAGAATGAAGGCGTCGTGCAGCAGTTTCTCGCCGATCACCCGGATTTCGCGCTCGTGCCCGCGCGCGACGTGCTCGCCGAGCAGCGCATCGAACTGGAAATGGGCGACTACCTGTCGCTCTGGCCGCATCGTCATGCGACGGATGGCTTCTTCGCGGCCGTGCTGGAGCGCCGCGGCTAAGGGCCGCCACGCGAATGGCCGGGCTTGATTCGGTCTGGCCGGCGCGCGCGTCGTAAGCGCCGCGCCGGCCGCTGGAAACGCCAGCCGCTGGAACCATCATGCAAAACCATCTCTTCTTCCACATGCTGGGCGACGTCGTGCGCGACTTCGGCCAGCCTGTCATTTTGTGGCAGGTCGGCGTGCTGCTCGGCACGCTCGCGCTCGCGTATCTGCTTGCCCGACTCGCGCGCCGCGCGCTCGATGCGCAGCGCGAAACCCGCTACGGCGCGCTGCGGTTCGGCGCCGAGGCGCTCAACCGCGCGCTCTTTCCGCTGCTGGGCGGCGTGCTCGTGTGGATCGCGCGGGCGATCGCCGGGCAGTTCATCCACACGTCGCTGCTCGATCTGGCGCTGGTGCCGCTGTTCGGCATCGGGCTGATCTACATCGTGTTCTATCTCGCGCGGCGCGTGTTCGGGCGCGACGGCAACGCGCACACCTGGTTGTCGCTGGTCGAAAAGGTCGTGTCGCTGATCGTCTGGGTCGGCATGGTGCTGACCGTGATGGGCATCCAGAACGACGTGCTCAAGTGGATGGCGAGCGTGCAGTTCAGGATCGCCAACACGCATGTGACGCTGTTGTCGCTGCTGTCTGGGCTGCTGTGGGTCTGCGTGACGATGATCGTCGCGATGTGGCTCGGCGCGGCGCTCGAAGACCGGCTGATGCGCTCGGGCGCGCTCGACGCGAACCTGAAAGTGGTGCTGTCGCGCGTCGGCCGCGCGTTGCTGATACTTGGGGCGGTCCTGATCAGCCTGTCGCTGGTCGGCATCGACATCACGGTGCTCGGCGTATTCGGCGGCGCGCTCGGCGTGGGCCTCGGTTTCGGCTTGCAGAAGATCGCGAGCAATTACGTGTCGGGATTCATCATCCTGATCGACCGGTCGCTGCGCATCGGCGACACCATCAACGTGAGCGGGCTGCAAGGCATGGTCACGCAGATCCGCACGCGCTATACGGTGGTGCGCGGACTCGACGGGATCGAAACGCTGGTGCCGAACGAAAAGCTGATCACCGACGTCGTGCAAAACCAATCGTCATACCTGACGCGCGGCAACGCGAAGGCGACGCTGCAGATTTCGTATTCGACGGATGTCGAAAAGGCGATGGCGCTGCTCGTCGAGGCCACTCAGGGAGTCGACCGGGTCCTGCAGGATCCGGCGCCGACGCCTTATCTGGCGGGCTTCGGGCCGGACGGCATCAATCTCGAACTCGGCTACTGGATTCAGGACGCGGCGACGGGCACATCCGGCGTGCGCTCGAACGTGAATCGCAATATCTGGCGGCTATTTTCGGAGCACGGCATCGCGATTCCGTATGCGCAACGCGAAGTGCGCATCGTCGCCGGCGCCCGCGACATCATGTCGCAGGCGGTAACGATGACCGGACATGCGGCGACCGAATCCGGCAGTGCCGCCTGAAACGGGCCGTTGCAGGGGGGCATTGTCGTCCGTTTTGCCCCTTTTTCGACAGCAACAGGTTGATGCGGCACAACAAATTCCTTATTTGTTACAGATACTTGGAACCGTTCGCGTAGAATATCGTCTCAAATAACTGGTTGCTTTCACTTTCTTGACATCCGCCGTTGTATCCTTCTGCGAATGTCCTCCGTTCCTAGGTAAATGGCCTTGTTGAATTCCTTGCTTGATTTTCTTGCCCACGGTGCACTGCGTTTCTCGTGGTGGCAAATCGTGTTGTGGACGCTCGCCGTCACGCACGTGACGATCATCGGCGTCACTGTCTATCTGCACCGCTGCCAGGCGCACCGCGCACTGGATCTGCATCCTGTCGCCAGCCACTTCTTCCGGTTCTGGCTGTGGATGACCACGGGCATGCTCACGGGTCAATGGGCTGCGATTCACCGCAAGCACCACGCCAAGTGCGAAACGGAAGAAGATCCGCACAGCCCGCAGACGCGCGGCATCTGGAAGGTGCTGCTCGAAGGTGCGGAGCTGTATCGCACCGAAGCGAAGAACGAAGAAACGATGCGCAAGTTCAGCCACGGCACGCCGAATGACTGGATCGAGCGCAACGTCTACACGAAGTACCCGATCCTCGGCGTGAGCATCATGATGGTCGTCGACGTCGCGCTGTTCGGCATCGTCGGTCTGAGCGTGTGGGCCGTGCAGATGATCTGGATTCCGTTCTGGGCGGCGGGTGTCGTCAACGGTCTCGGACACTTCTGGGGTTATCGCAACTTCAACTCCGCGGATGCGAGCACGAACCTGATCCCGTGGGGCATCATCATCGGCGGCGAAGAGCTGCACAACAATCACCACACGTACGCAACGTCCGCGAAGCTGTCGAACAAGTGGTATGAGTTCGATATCGGCTGGATGTACATCCGCATCATGTCGGCGTTCCGTCTTGCGAAGGTGAAGAAGATCGCGCCGACGCCGCGTCTGACCACGGGCAAGCTCGTGCTCGACCAGGACACGCTGCAAGCCGTGCTCGCGAATCGCTATGAAGTGATGGCGACTTACGCGAAGGCGATCAAGCGCGCGTACCGTCAGGAACTGGCGCATCTGAAGGAAGTGGGTGCGCGCGAGAAGTATCAGCTCATGCGCGGCGCGCGTGGCTGGTTCCACAAGGAAGAGGCAGGTCTGGACGAGCCGCAGCGTCGCCAGTTGCCGCAGATTTTCGCGAATAGCCAGAAATTGCGTACGTATATCGAACTGCGCAACGAACTCGCGGCGATGTGGGAGCGTTCCAACGCATCGCGCGAACAACTGCTGGTGCAATTGCAAGATTGGTGTCACCGCGCTGAACAAAGCGGCATCAAGGCCCTGCAGGAATTTGCGATGCGCCTGCGGCGCTACGCCTGATACGCGACGAAATCTATTAAACTTTCGTTACGTCACAAAACCCCGCGTTGGCGGGGTTTTTCTTTTTGGGCCGCCGAAATGGCAGTCGGCGGCAGAATCAGCAGGGCAGAGGAGATCATGAATCAGGCGATCAGGAGCGTCGAGTACGACCGTCCGCAAGGCGCAGTCTGCGGTGTGGGACAGGCTTGGGCGAAGGTGCCCGACGCACCGTCGACGCAGGAACGGCTCGCGCTGAAGGAGCGTATCCGCAGCTTGCTCAAGCGTGAAAAGGCGGTGCTCGTCGCGCACTACTACGTCGATCCGGAACTGCAGGAACTGGCGGACGAAACGGGCGGCTGCGTGGCCGATTCGCTTGAAATGGCCCGCTTCGGACGCGATCACGACGCGCAGACGCTGGTCGTTGCCGGCGTGCGATTCATGGGCGAAACCGCGAAGATTCTCAGTCCGAACAAGCGCATTCTGATGCCGGATCTGGACGCGACCTGTTCGCTCGATCTCGGCTGTCCTGTCGATGAATTTTCCGCTTTCTGCGATGCGCATCCAGACCGCACCGTCGTCGTCTACGCGAATACGAGTGCCGCGGTGAAGGCGCGAGCCGACTGGATGGTGACGTCGTCGATTGGACTGGAAATCGTCGCTGATCTTCACGCTCGCGGCGAAAAGATCATCTGGGCGCCGGACCGTCATCTGGGCAGCTATATCCAGAAGAAGACGGGCGCCGACATGCTGCTGTGGCAGGGCTCGTGTCTGGTCCATGACGAATTCAAAGGCGTCGAACTCGATCTGCTGCGCGCCGAATATCCGGACGCAAAAGTGCTCGTGCATCCGGAGTCGCCGGAAAGCGTCGTTGCGCAGGCAGATGTGGTCGGCTCGACGACGCAACTGATCGACGCGGCGAAGAACAGCAACGCGACGCACTTCATCGTCGCGACGGACCTCGGCATCCTGCACAAGATGCAACTCGCGGCGCCCGGCAAGACCTTCATCGAAGCGCCGACGGCCGGCAACAGCGCGACGTGCAAGAGTTGCGCGCATTGTCCGTGGATGGCGATGAACGGCTTGCGCAATCTCGCGGATGTGCTGGAGCGCGGCCACAACGAGATTTTCGTCGACCCGTCGCTGGGCGAGCGTGCGCGTCTGCCGATCGACCGGATGCTCGATTTCGCCGCGCGTCACAAGAAGCGCGTGCAGGCGAGCGGCGATCTCGCGCGCGATACGGCGCTGTTCTCTAACGTTGGAGCCGCTTGATGGGCGCGAACGACCAACTGGAGTTGAAGGATGCGGTGTCGCCGCTCTTCGCGGAAATCGAAGCGCAGTACGGCGAAGCGTTTGCTACAGCGATCGCACGCAACGTCGGCGATGCGCTTGCGGAAGACGTCGGCAGTGGCGACCTGACGGGCCTGCTCGTTCCCGCCGACGAGATGCGCGACGCGCGCATCATCGTGCGCGAGAAGGCGGTACTGTGCGGCGTGCCGTGGTTCAACGAAGTGATGCGACGTGTCGATCCACGCATCGACGTGCAATGGCGTTATCGCGAAGGCGACAGCATGACGGCGGATTCCGTCGTCTGCACGCTGCGCGGCCCCGCTCGCTCGCTGCTGACGGCTGAACGCAACGGTCTCAACTTCCTGCAGATGCTGTCAGGCGTAGCGAGCGCGACGCGCAAGTTCGCCGATGCGATCGCGCATACCCGTGCACGCGTGCTCGACACGCGCAAGACGCTGCCCGGCCTGCGTCTCGCGCAGAAGTATGCGGTGCGCGTGGGCGGCGGCGCGAATCAGCGTCTCGCGCTCTACGACGGCATTCTGATCAAGGAAAATCACATCGCGGCGGCGGGCGGCGTCGGCGCGGCGATGCAGGCGGCGCTCGCGCTGAATGCAGGCGTGTCGATCCAGATCGAAGTCGAAACGCTCGAACAACTGGAATCCGCGCTCGCGCATGGCGCGCAGTCGATTCTGCTCGACAACTTCTCCTTCGACATGATGCGCGACGCCGTGCGTATCACGGCTGGGCGCGCGGTGCTCGAAGTGTCCGGTGGTGTGAACTTCGACACGATCCGGCAGATTGCCGAGACGGGTGTCGATCGCGTGTCGGTCGGGTCGTTGACCAAGGACGTGCGGGCGACGGATTTCTCGATGCGTATCGTCTAATCGAGCAGTTACACGACTCAAGCAAAAGGCCATCGCCAGTGAGACTGGCGATGGCCTTTTTTCATGCGCGGCTCGCGACGGCTACACGTTGCGGTTCGGCACGCGCTCCGGCGAAAGCACGGTCGGCAGAGCCTTGGGCAGCGCGTTCGGCCAGTCGCGGCTGTAGTGCAGCCCGCGGCTTTCGCGCCGTGAACGTGCGCCTTCGACGATCAGCGACGCCACGTCGACCAGATTGCGCAGTTCGAGCAGATCGCGGCTCACCTTGAAGTTCGCGTAGTACTCGTGGATTTCGTCGCGCAACAGCGCCAGCCGATGTTTCGCGCGAGCGAGACGCTTGTCCGTGCGCACGATGCCGACGTAATTCCACATCAGGCGACGCAGTTCGTCCCAGTTGTGCGCGACGACCACTTCTTCGTCGGGATCGGACACGCGGCTCTCGTCCCAGTCGGGCAGCGGCGCATGCACGGCCGCGCCGAAACCTTCTTCTTCGATCGCTTGCGCGGCCGAGCGGCCGATCACGAGACACTCCAGCAGCGAGTTGCTCGCAAGCCGGTTCGCGCCGTGCAGGCCGGTGCACGACGTTTCGCCGACTGCGTAAAGCCCGGTCAGATCGGTGCGTCCGGCGAGATCGGTGACGACGCCGCCGCACGTGTAGTGCGCCGCGGGCACGACGGGAATCGGCTCTTTCGTGATGTCGATGCCGAACTCCAGGCAGCGCGCAAGAATGGTCGGGAAGTGTTCGCGCAGGAATTCCGGCGGTTGATGGCTGATGTCGAGATACACACAGTCGATGCCACGCTTCTTGATCTCGAAGTCGATCGCGCGCGCGACGATATCGCGAGGTGCCAGTTCGGCGCGCTCGTCGTGAGCCGGCATAAAGCGCGTGCCGTCGGGCAGCTTAAGAATGCCGCCTTCTCCTCTCACAGCCTCTGAGATCAGGAAGGACTTGGCGTAAGGGTGAAACAGACATGTCGGGTGAAACTGGATGAACTCCATATTCGACACGCGGCAGCCGGCCCGCCATGCCATTGCGATGCCGTCGCCCGTCGCGGTGTCGGGGTTCGTCGTGTAGAGGTAGACCTTGCCTGCGCCGCCCGTCGCGAGCACCGTATGCGGCGCCTCGATCGTGACGGTGCGGCCGCTCGCGATATCGAGCGCGTACAGGCCATGACAGCGGCGTCCCGGCAGGCCGAGACGGTCAGAGGTGATCAGATCGATCGCGTAGTGATCTTCGAGCAGTGTGATATTCGGATGCTGCCGCACGCGCTCGCTCAGCGTCGCAACGACGGCGTGGCCCGTGGCGTCGGCCGCGTGGATGATCCGCCGATGGCTGTGCCCGCCTTCACGCGTCAGGTGGAAGCCGAGCTCCGCGGCGTCGTCCTTCGTGAACGGCACGCCCTGATCGATCAGCCACTGGATCGCCTCACGGCCATGTTCGACGATAAAGCGCGTCGCCGCTTCGTCGCACAAGCCGCCGCCGGCGATCAACGTGTCGTCGACGTGATTCTCGACGCTATCCGCCGAATCGAGCACGGCGGCGATACCGCCTTGCGCCCAGTCGCTGGCGCCCTCGGTCAGCGAACGCTTGGCGATCACGGCGACGCGCCGCGTCTGCGCGAGATTCAGCGCGACACTCAAACCGGCCAGGCCGCTGCCGACAATCGCTACATCGAAATTCATCTCCTCTCTCCGTCGTATTGCGCGGCCGGTGCGGCGAGCGCCGCCAAGGCCGTTCGATTTGGGAAACCGAACAGCATACGCGTTGAAACCGTCGAGGAAAAGCTGACCGAACGGCGTAGTCTGTTGCGCGCGCCGGAAGAAGAGAGGATTGCGAGCAGGGCCGGCGTCAATCCAGGCGCCGGAAAACAAAAAGCCTCGCATGAAGCGAGGCTTTTTGTCGACAGGAAGAAGACCGATTACTTGATCTTCGTTTCCTTGTACGCCACATGCTTGCGGACGACGGGATCGAACTTCATGATCTCCATCTTTTCCGGCATGTTGCGCTTGTTCTTCGTGGTCGTGTAGAAGTGACCCGTACCAGCGGTCGATTCCAGCTTGATCTTGTCGCGTGCGCCCTTGGCCATGATTTACTCCTTAGGCTTCGCCACGTGCGCGCAGGTCAGCGAGCACAGTGTCGATACCGTTCTTGTCGATCAGGCGCAGACCGGCGTTCGAGACGCGCAGGCGCACCCAACGGTTTTCGCTTTCGACCCAGAAACGGCGGTTCTGCAGGTTCGGGAGAAAACGACGCTTGGTCTTGTTGTTCGCGTGGGAAACGTTGTTGCCGCTCATCGGCGCTTTCCCAGTTACTTGGCATACGCGTGCCATGAGAGCACTCCTAATACGCTAATTCTGAGTTCGGAACGCCGTGAAGTTTCCCGGGAAAACATAAGGACCGAGCCGTAGCCGACTTGAATCACTTGCTTTCCGGAAAAGCCTTGAGGCTTCGGAACAGGGGTTGGAAAGAGGCAAACCGAAATTCTAGCAGAAAAAGAGCCGAAATATCAAACCTTATTTGCGACGGGCAAGGCAGACGCGCAACGGCGGTGTCCACGCGCTTTCCCGTTGTCCCGCTATGCGCGGCGGCTCACGGCCAGCCCGCGCGGGCGAAAGAAAATGTCTCGTTCGCGCCAATCACAAGATGGTCGATCAGTTGCACGTCGATCAGCGCCAGCGTGTCGCGCAGCACGCGCGTGAGCTGGCGGTCGCTGGCGCTCGGCTTGACGGCGCCGGACGGGTGATTATGCGCCACGATCAGGCTCGCCGCGTTGACCGACAGCGTGCGCCGCACGATCTCGCGCGGATACACAGCCATGCGCGTGAGCGAGCCGCGCGAGTTTTCTTCCGAACGGATCAGCCGATGGCGGGTGTCCAGGAACAGGCAGATGAAGACCTCGTAAGGCCGCGAGCCGATCAACAGTCGAAGATAGTCTTCGACGGCTTCGGGCGAATCGATCAGCGGACGCTCTCGCATCTTTTCCGAGAGCGCGCGCCGTGCCATTTCCATGATTGCCAGCAGTTGCGCGCGCTTTGCCGGACCGACGCCGCGCACGCCGTCGAAGTCTTCGGGCGCCGTGTCGAGCATCGCGCGCAACGAGCCGAAGCGGTGTAACAGCGAGCGCGCGACGTCGAAGACATTGTGGCCGGGCAGCCCGGAGCCCAGCACGAGCGCGACCAGTTCGGTGTCCGACAACGCCGCGGGACCGGCCTCGAGCAGCCGCTCGCGCGGCATGTCGCGCGTTGGCCACGTGGCGGGCGGATGGCGGATCAGGGACTTTTCCGCTGAGGTGAGCGGTACAGCTATCGTGTCGTTCATGGCAATGTCCTTCGAAGTTCGGATGAGGCGGCGACGCCGCGTCGCGCAGCAACGTTCCAGCCGGCTCGGGATATGTGGCTTACAATAGATCCTTTGCGCACGGCGCCCCCGGGCATGGCACGGGCCCGCCATGCGCGCGACCCGCGCCGCGGCTGTGCGCCGCGCGCCACGACCGAACGAGTACCGCATGAGCATCATCGACATCTCCGAAGTGAAACCCGGTTCGCACGTCACACTTCACTACCGGCTTTCGCTTGCCGATGGCGCCGAGATCGTCAGCACTTTCAACGACAAACCCGCTACGCTGCTGCTGGGCGCGGGCCAACTGGCGCCGCCGCTGGAAGATATTCTGCTGGGATTGAAGGTGGGCCACCATTCGACCTTTCAGCTAGAGCCGGGTCAGGGATTCGGCCCGCGCAACCCGGAGCTGATCCAGCGCGTGTCGCTGGCCACGCTGCGCGAAAATGCCATGATCGGCGAGGATTTTTCTCCCGGCGATCTCGTCGAATTCAATGCGCCGGGCGGTGGCCGCTACGCCGGCGTGCTGAAGGAAGTGGGTGAAACCTCGGCGCTCTTCGATTTCAACCATCCGCTCGCCGGCCAGGCGCTGACGTTCGAAGTCAAAATCATCGGGATCCTGTAAACATGAGCATCACGGACACGACTCTCGTCGAAGCTGAAATCCTGCTTGCGCAGCCGCGCGGATTCTGCGCCGGCGTCGATCGGGCGATCGAGATCGTCGAACGCGCTATCAAGCTGTACGGTTCGCCGATCTACGTGCGTCACGAAATCGTTCATAACGCGTATGTCGTCGAAGATCTGCGCAAGAAGGGCGCGATCTTCATCGAGCAACTCGAAGAAGTGCCGGCGGGCAGCACGGTGATCTTCAGCGCGCATGGCGTGTCGAAGGCGGTGCGCGCCGAAGCCGACGAGCGCGGCCTGCGCGTGTACGACGCGACGTGTCCGCTCGTCACCAAGGTGCACATCGAAGTCGCGAAGATGCGCGCGGAAGGCTTCGACATCGTGATGATCGGCCACAAGGGTCACCCTGAAGTCGAAGGAACGATGGGGCAGACGGCCCAGGGCATGTATCTCGTCGAAGATATCGAGGACGTGCAGGCGCTGCAACTCGCCGATCCTGACCGCATCGCGTACGTGACGCAAACCACGCTGTCCGTGGACGACGCCGCGCAGATCATCGCTGCGCTGAAGGCGAAGTATCCGAACGTCAAGGAACCGAAAAAGCAGGACATCTGCTACGCGACGCAAAACCGCCAGGACGCCGTCAAGTTCATGGCGCCGCAGTGCGATGTGGTGATCGTCGTCGGAAGCCCGAACAGCTCGAACTCCAACCGGCTGCGCGAACTGGCCGAAAAGCTCGGCGTGCCTTCCTATATGGTCGATTCGCCGGACCAGATCGATCCCGCGTGGGTTGCCGACAAGCGCCGCATCGGCGTGACGGCGGGCGCTTCGGCGCCGGAGGCGCTCGCTCAGGCCGTGATCGCCCGTCTGCGCGAGCTGGGCGTGCGCAACGTGCGCGCGCTGGACGGCATCGAGGAAAACATTGCGTTTCCGCTGCCACGCGGGCTCGGTTTGCCCGCCTGAAGACCTGTCCCCAATCGAAAAAGCGCGCCACGGGCGCGCTTTTTTATTGCCTGTGCGCATTGGAAAACGCCCGAAAAACGGTGCCATATCACCGGAAAACAAACGAGGGACGGTGTCGGGGCGAACATTCTTTTTGTTTTTCGGGGCGTAATTTGGGTGCATGGAGTCGATCGCGCCCCGTTTTTCACCAGACAATTGCGTTGATCCGCGAACAAGCGCACAAATACGGTGCATTTGAGGACTAACATAATATCGAGGCGGATCGATGTGCCGACGTCCGCAGCATCGGGCTCGCAGCGAGATCGCTGCAACATCTGGTGCTGCAGGGCGTCAGCGGTGGTGCAACTGATGCACGAAAAACTGGCGCAACCAGGTTGCGATGATCGGCCGGTGAAGGCCTCGCAGCACGGTTGCAATGCAGGAAAACCCTGCGCTTCCAACAATATTGCCCGTCGCAAAATTGGAGTTACAATGCGCGCGTTCTCAGGGCTTGAGCGCCTCGGAACGCCAGATTTAGCAAGGCGCAGGAGACCTATTTAATGCGAGTCAAGTTTGCTTGTGCCGTGTCCATCGCGGCCGCGGTTGCGATGTTGACCGCGTGCAGCAAAAAGAACGAAGGCGAGGCGGACAAGAGTGCGTCGGCAGCGGTGGCAGCGTCGGCGGCGAGCGCAAGCGAAGTGACTGTCGTGAAGATCGGTCATGCGGCCCCATTGACGGGCGGCATTGCACATCTGGGGAAGGACAACGAAAACGGGGCGCGTCTCGCTATTGAAGAGATCAATACGCAGGGGTTGACCATCGACGGCCGCAAGATCCAGCTGCAACTCGACGCACAGGATGACGCGGGCGATCCGAAAACGGGCACCCAGGTCGCGCAGAAGCTGGTGGACGATCATGTCGTTGCCGTCGTCGGGCACCTGAATTCGGGTGTGTCGATTCCGGCCTCGAAGATATATAGCGACGCGGGCATTGTGCAGATTTCGCCATCCTCGACGAATCCGGCCTATACGCAGCAGGGCTTCAAGACGACCTACCGGGTCGTCGCGACCGATGCGCAGCAAGGTCCGGCGCTGGCGAACTACGCGACGAAGTCACTCGGCGCGAAGCGGATCGCCGTTGTCGACGACGCGACTGCCTATGGCAAGGGTCTTGCTGACGAATTCGCGAAGACGGCGGAAGCGGGCGGCGCAAAGATCGTTGCGCGCGAGGCGACCAATGACCGGGCCACGGATTTCCGGGCCATCCTCACAAAGATTAAAAGTGCCCAGCCGGACGCCATCATGTTCGGCGGCATGGATGCAACGGGCGGGCCGTTCACGAAACAGGCAGCGGCGCTCGGAATCAGGGCAAAAATCCTTGGCGGCGACGGCGTGTGCACCGACAAGGTGGGGGAACTGGCGGGCAGTGCCGTTCAGAACCTCGTGTGTTCGGAAGCAGGACTTGCGCTTTCGAAGATGGAAAGGGGAGCGGACTTCGAAAAGAAGTACGACGCACGCTTCCACACGCCGGTGCAGATTTACGCGCCGTTCACGTATGACGCTGTATACGTGATCGTCGATGCAATGAAGCGCGCCAATTCGATCGAGCCGCCCAAGGTGCTCGCTGCGATGCCTTCGACTGACTACACAGGTGTAATCGGTCACATCGCATTCGACGACAAGGGCGACCTGAAGGAAGGCGCGATTACGCTTTACGACTTCAAGGACGGCAAGAAAGCGGTCCTCGACGTCGTGAAGATGTAATGACGGGACGTACAGCCTGACGGCACCGGACCATCCGACGGTGCCGTTTTTGCATCCGCGTCGAGCGCGCGGGCCGCTGCAACCCAGTGGCTACAGACGCTCGGCGAAGATAACCCTTACCGGTCTTTTACATCAGTACCCGCAGTGCCGTTGCGATTTGCGTGAAGCATCAGTGCCAACCGGCAGATGGAGAGCGCGAATCCAGTCGCACGGGCTAAGGAGCATTAAATGGATATTTTCATCCAGCAGGTCATCAACGGACTGGTGCTTGGCAGCGTCTACGCCATCATCGCACTGGGCTACACGATGGTGTACGGCATTCTCGGCATCATCAACTTCGCGCACGGCGACGTGCTGATGGTGGGCGCGATGGTCGCGCTCTCGGCCATCGGCGTGTTGCAGAACCACTTCCCCGGTCTCGGCAATATACCGACGCTATGTATCGCGCTGGTCATAGCGGCCGTCGTCTGCGCGGTGGTGGGCTACACGATCGAGCGGGTGGCATACCGGCCGCTGCGCAAGGCGCCGCGTCTCGCGCCGCTGATCACCGCGATCGGCGTGTCGATCCTGCTGCAGACGCTCGCGATGATGATCTGGTCGCGCAACCCGCTGCCGTTCCCGCAGTTGCTGCCGACGGACCCCTTGAACGTGATCAAGGCCACCGATACGACGCCGGGCGCCGTGATCTCGATGACTGAAATCGTGATCATCGTCGTCGCGTTCCTCGTGATGGCGGGTCTGCTGCTCCTCGTACACAAGACGAAGCTTGGCCGCGCGATGCGCGCGATCGCCGAGAACCCGGGCGTCGCCTCGCTGATGGGCGTGAACCCGAACTTCGTGATCTCGGCGACGTTCATGATCGGCTCGGCGCTCGCAGCGCTGGCAGGCGTGATGATCGCGTCGGAATACGGCAACGCGCACTTCTACATGGGCTTCATTCCCGGCCTGAAGGCGTTCACGGCGGCCGTGCTCGGCGGTATCGGCAATCTCGGCGGCGCCATGGTGGGCGGCGTGATTCTCGGTCTGATCGAACAGCTGGGCGCCGGTTATATCGGCAACCTCACGGGTGGCGTGTTCGGCAGTAACTACCAGGACGTGTTCGCATTCATCGTGCTGATCATCGTGCTGGTGTTCCGTCCGTCGGGCCTGCTTGGCGAACGTGTCGCGGACCGCGCTTAAGGTGCGCTAGGGAAAGGAGCAAATACAATGACCTCAATTCAACCGATCGAGCCGTCCACGACGCTCATCCCCGAACGGAATATGACGAAGACGCTGACGGTGGGCATCATCACCGCCGTGTTCGTGATCGCCGCACCGTTCGTCATCGGCACGGCCGGCGGCAACTACTGGGTCCGCGTGCTCGACTTCGCGATGCTGTACGTGATGCTCGCGCTAGGTCTCAACGTGGTGGTCGGCTTTGCCGGCCTGCTGGACCTGGGCTACATCGCGTTCTACGCGGTCGGCGCCTACACGGCAGCATTGCTGTCCTCGCCGCACCTGACGAGCCAGTTCGAATGGATCGCGCATCTCGCGCCGGGCGGCCTGCATCTGCCGTTCCTGATCATCGTGCCTTGCGCGATGGCCGTCGCTGCGATCTGCGGCGTGATTCTCGGTGCGCCGACGCTGCGTCTGCGTGGCGATTACCTCGCAATCGTGACGTTGGGCTTCGGGGAAATCGTCCGGATCTTCCTGAACAACCTCGACCGTCCGGCGAACATCACGAACGGCCCGAAGGGCATCACGGGCATCGACCCGGTTCATCTCGGCGATTTCAGCCTCTCGCAGACGCACTCGCTGTTCGGCATTGCGATTCCGTCGGTGTACTCGTACTACTACCTGTTCGTGCTGTGCGCGCTGTTCGTGATCTGGGTCTGTACGCGTCTGCAACACTCGCGTATCGGCCGTGCATGGGCCGCGATTCGCGAAGACGAAATCGCCGCGAAGGCGATGGGCATCAACACGCGTGACGTGAAGCTGCTGGCGTTCGCGATGGGCGCGTCATTCGGTGGCCTGTCGGGCGCGATGTTCGGCGCGTTCCAGGGCTTCGTGTCGCCGGAATCGTTCACGCTGCCGGAATCGATCGTCGTGCTGGCCTGCGTGGTGCTCGGCGGCATGGGTCACATTCCTGGCGTGATTCTCGGCGCGGTGCTGCTCGCCGTGCTGCCGGAATTCCTGCGCTCGACGATGGGTCCGCTGCAACACCTGATCTTCGGCCATGAAATCGTCGATACGGAAGTGATCCGTCAGCTCGTCTACGCACTCGCGATGGTGCTGATCATGCTGTACCGCTCGGAAGGCCTGTGGCCGTCGCCGAAGCACGAGGACAAGATCGCGAAGATTGCCAAGCGCAGCAACAAGAAGCCGGTGCGCGCTTAACGGACTCGCAGGGCTAACACCCTGCATGGGACCAGAGTAAGCCGCTGAAGCGGCAACTCTGGTCGACAGGAGAAGAAAACATGAGCGACAAACAAATCCGTCTGTCCGTGAAGGGCGTGAACAAGCGCTTTGGCGGTCTGCAGGCGCTGTCGGATGTCGGCCTTCAGATCGAGGAAGGCACGATTTACGGTCTGATCGGCCCGAACGGCGCTGGCAAGACCACGTTCTTCAACGTGATTACTGGTCTCTACACGCCGGACTCGGGCGAGTTCAAGCTCGACGGCACGCCGTACACGCCGACGGCGGTGTATCAGGTGGCAAAGGCGGGCATCGCGCGCACGTTCCAGAACATCCGTCTGTTCGGCGGCATGACTGCGCTGGAAAACGTGATGGTCGGCCGACACGTGCGCACGAAGCACGGTCTGCTGGGCGCCGTGTTCCAGACGCCGGCTGAGCGCAAGGAAGAGCGCGAGATCAAGGAACGCGCGCTGGAACTGCTCGAATACGTCGGCGTGCTGCAGTACGCGGACTACACGTCGCGCAACCTGTCGTACGGTCACCAGCGCCGTCTGGAAATCGCACGTGCTCTGGCGACCGATCCGAAGCTGCTCGCACTGGACGAACCGGCTGCCGGCATGAACGCAACGGAGAAGGTCGAGCTGACGAAACTGCTCGACAAGATCCGCGCGGACGGCAAGACGATCCTGCTGATCGAGCACGACGTGAAACTGGTGATGGGCCTGTGCAACCGGATGACAGTGCTCGACTATGGCAAGGTGATCGCCGAGGGTCTGCCGCACGACGTGCAGAAGGACCCGAAGGTGATCGAGGCTTATCTGGGTGCGGGGGTCCACTGATGGCTACGGCAATGTTGAAAATCAAGGGCCTGCAGGTCAACTACGGCGGCATTCAGGCCGTCAAGGGTGTTGACCTGGAGATCGCGCAGGGCGAGCTCGTCACGCTGATCGGCGCCAATGGCGCGGGCAAGACGACGACCATGAAGGCTATTACGGGTCTCAAGCCGTACTCGGCCGGTGATATCGAGTACATGGGGCAGTCGATCAAGGGCGTGCCACCGCATGAGCTTCTGAAGCGTGGCCTCGCGATGGTGCCGGAAGGGCGCGGTATCTTCGCGCGGATGTCGATCGTCGAGAACATGCAGATGGGTGCTTATCTGCGTAGCGATACGGAAGGGATCAAGAAGGACGTCGAGCGGATGTTCGGGTTCTTTCCGCGTCTGAAGGAGCGTGCGACGCAGTTGGCCGGTACGTTGTCCGGTGGTGAGCAGCAGATGCTGGCGATGGCGCGTGCAGTCATCTCGAAGCCGAAGCTGTTGCTGCTCGACGAGCCGTCGATGGGCTTGTCGCCGATCATGGTCGAGAAGATCTTCGAAGTCGTGCGTGAAATTTCCAAGGAAGGCATCACTGTCATGCTGGTTGAGCAGAATGCTCGCCTTGCGTTGCAGGCCGCGGATCGCGGGTATGTGATGGATTCGGGGATGGTCACGATGTCTGGCGACGCCAAGCAGATGCTGCATGATCCGAAGGTGCGGGCTGCTTATCTTGGCGAGTGATACTCGCGGGTTTTTTGTTTTTCTGATTTGACGGGAAGGGCTGCATGTTTAGGCGTGTGGCCTTTTTTGTTTGTCATGGGCGCTTTTGCTGTCGCTGGCATCCGCTAGATGTTATTGGTGCTTCAAGCGTTGCCCCTGTGCGGGGCGGCACCTACTTTTCTTTGCCGCCGCAAAGAAAAGTAGGCAAAAGAAAGCGGCTCACACCGCCAGTTCTTGTGTTTGCCTGAGGGCCCCCAAAGGTTCTTACGCATCACACGGCAACCACGTGACTCACGTTCGCTGCCAGCGCTCTTGCAAGGCGCCTCACCCGCTTCACGCTCCCGCATCTACAGCAAGCCGTGTCAGACAGTCCACTGCCGCCCAGGTGGCAAACTGTGTGTAGGCTTTCGCGCCCTACGCGCATCACTCCGGACTGGGTAGAAAGATTGGTGTCTGTGATAAGAGCGCTAACCGGTGCGGTGTGACAATCTACACACCGTTTGCCACCACGGCGGCAACAACCATTCGCCGACGCTCGACTTTATACGGATGTCTGAAGCGGGTGAGGCTTCCATTCAAAGCGCTGGCATCGCACGCGAACAGAAATGTTGCCGTGTGACGCATGGGGACGTTGGGGGCCCGTGGATGAGAACAAGGATTGGCGGTGTGAGCCGCTTTCTTTTGCCTACTTTTCTTTGCGGCGGCAAAGAAAAGTAGGTGCCGCCCCGCACAGGGGCGACGCCTGAAGAACGAAAGCAAATCGCGGATGCCAGCGCAAAGCCCAAAAAACCAAACAGCTTGTGCCGCAAACACCGGAATGCGGATACGAGCGCAGAGGCGAAGCCAAAAAACCAAACCTAAGCCACTGCCCCTAACCGCTTCCCGAGACTAATCACAGCATCAGCCACATACCCCAGCGACTCATAAAAAGCCTGCACATCGGCTTTAGCGCTCAGCACCTGAAGATTCACCTTAGGACACCCCCGCGCGGTAAGCGCCGCCTCAGCATGCCGCACGAGCAACGTGCCAATCCCAAGACGCCTGGACGTCGCCGCAACAGCGAGAGAATACAGCCACCCGCGATGCCCATCATACCCAGCCATCACAGTCCCAACGATGCCCCCATCCTTCACGGCAACGAAGAACAACTCAGGCTGCGTAGCAAGCTTGTTCGAGATAGACAGATGCGGATTACGCTGAGGCCTGCTCGCATCCTTATACTCAGGAAACGCCTCGAGCCACAGCGCAATCACAGCATCGGTATCGCCCGCATCGAACACGCGAATCGACAAGGACAAAGCGTCAATCACAGCGTATCCAGAATCGACCGCAGCATCGCCATCATCTGATCGATCTCTTCCGTCGTCACATTCAGAGCGGGCATGAAACGCAGCAGATTCGGACGCGCAGCATTGAGCAGCAGCCCGTCCGGCTGCATCAAACGCGCCTTCTCAACGATCTGATTGCCGATATCCTTGCCCAGCAGCAACGCGCGCAGCAGACCTTCGCCACGCTCGCCCTCGAAGCCGCGCTCGGCAGACAGTTCGAGCAGCTTCGTGCGCAGATATTCGCCACGCGCCTTCACGCCATCCAGAAAACCAGGCGCCGTCAGTTGCGAGATCACCGAATAGCCAGCTGCCGTCATCAACGGATTGCCGTTATAGGTGCCACCCTGATCGCCCGCTTCGAACACCTCGACATGCTTCTTGCACAACAGCGCGCCAAGCGGCACGCCGCTGCCGATACCCTTTGCCAGCGTCATCACGTCCGGCTCGATGCCCGACAGTTCGTACGCGAACAGCGTGCCCGCACGGCCACAGCCGCTTTGCACTTCATCGACGATCAACAGCAGGTTGTGCTTCTTCGTCAGCTCGCGAAGCTGCTGCATGAACTCACGCGATGCAGGGATCACGCCGCCTTCGCCCTGAATCGGCTCGAGCATCACGGCGACCGTCTTGTCGGTGATCAGTTTTTCGACCGATGCGATGTCGTTCAGATCAGCCTTCGGAAAGCCCGGCACCTGCGGCGCATAGATCGTGTCCCAGCCCGGCTTACCGCTTGCCGACATCGTCGCAATCGTGCGGCCGTGGAAGCTGTGATCGAACGTGATGATCTCGTACGCGCCGCCCTTGAACTTCTTGCCCCACTTGCGCGCGAGCTTGATCGCGCCTTCGTTGGCCTCGGCGCCGCTGTTCGTGAAGAACACCTTGTCGAAGCAGCTGTGCTGCGTCAGCAGTTGCGCGAGCTTCGCCATCGGTTCGTTGTAGAACGCCGGCGACGGATTGATCAGCGTGCGCGCCTGCTGCGTGAGCGCCTCCACCACGCCGTCGTTGCAATGGCCGAGGCTGTTGACGGCCCAGCCCTGAATGAAATCCAGATATCGCTTGCCGGTGTTGTCGTAGAGCCACGAGCCCTTGCCGTGCGTGAAAACGATTTCGGGCCGGTTCGTGATGTACATCAGCGAATCGATCGGATACTCATTGAAGTTCATGGCTACAGGCTCCAGGCAAACAGGGATGAAAAACCGCCTCGGACAGAATGGCCCAGCAACGGAAAGAAAAAGCACGACGGGTACGGCAGAAATACAAAAAGCCACGGCATGCCGTGGCTTTCATGATTCGAACTGCGTGCGCGTTGTTCGCGCGAATCCGTGACGAAGCCAGCGGCGCCCCTAAGGGAGCAGCGAGCGGCGACGTCGAAGTTCGGACAGGATTCGGTTCATGCGCGAAAGAATACGACAATGCCGGCGCCCGTGTAAACCTGCAATTTGCATGTTTTTCACGCAGTGCCGGCCGGTGTCACTGACGAAACGTGACTGCGCAACGATCAGACGGGGTTCGCGAGATCGGCTGCGCTCGTGAACGAATCCGCATAGAACTCGTCTTCCGGCAGGCGATGATGCTGCGTGAAATCGCGCTGCGCCGACTCGACCATCACAGGCGCGCCGCACGCATACACCTGATACGCCGACAAGTCTGGCAGATCTTCGATGACGGCACGATGAACGAAACCGGTGCGGCCCGTCCATGCGTCGTCCGCATCCGGCTCCGAGAGAACCGGCACGAACTTGAAGTTCGGAATCTCGCGCGCCCATTGCTCGGCGAGTTCCATCATGTACAGGTCCTTCTTGCGGCGCGCGCCCCAGTAGAGCGTCATCGGCCGCGTGATGTTCTTGAACACGGCATGCTCGACGATCGCCTTCAGTGGCGCGAAGCCCGTGCCCGATGCGAGCAGCACGATCGGCTTGTCCGACTCTTCGCGCAGGAAGAACGTGCCGAGTGGCGCTTCGAAGCGCAGGATGTCGCGTTCCTTCATCGTGTTGAAGACGTGATCCGTGAACGCACCGCCCGGCATATGGCGGATATGCAGCTCGACGGGACCGTCCGCGTGCGGCGCGCTCGCCATCGAATAGCTGCGGCGCTTGCCGTCCTTCAGGATGAACTCGAGGTACTGGCCCGCCATGTATTGCAAACGCTCGTTCGCGGGCAACTGCAGTTTCAGCACGACGACGTCGTCGGCCTTGCGCTCGATTGCGTTCACGCGGCACGGCAGCTTCTTGATCTGCACGTCACCGATGCCCGTCACTTCGCGGATATCGATTTCGAGGTCGGTGCACGCAGTCGCACAACACAACAGCGCCAGGCCGCGCGTTTTTTCGTCGTTCGACAGCGCCGACGACGAATGCGCGCGCTGCTCGACCTCTCCGCCAACGACCGCGCCCTTGCATGAGCCGCATGCGCCGTTCTTGCAGCCGTACGGCAGGCCGATGCCCTGGCGAAGGGCGGCCGTAAGCACGGGTTCGTCGGGTTCCACCTGAAACTGCCGGCCGCTTTGCCGGAGCGTTACGTTGAATGCCATAAGTCGTTCAGTCTTCGAATACAGAAAGTCGGTAACCAATGCGTGTCGTGGATCGCGGCTACAATGCGTCCACGATGAAAGCGACACGAAAATTGCGCAGTCCGCGCGTGCTGATCGTCGGTTGCGGCGATGTCGGCATGCGCTGCGTGCGGCAACTGCAAGGACGCGCGCGTCTCTATGCGCTCACCAGTCACGCGGAGCGCCGCGACGAACTGCGCGCGGCGGGCGTCACGCCGATCGTCGGCGATCTCGACGTGCGTGCGAGCCTTGCTCGTCTGGCCCATCTCGCGCCGACTGTCCTGCATCTCGCGCCCCCGCAGAAAACCGGCGAGGTCGACACGCGCACGCGCGCGTTGATTGCCACGCTGACTGCGCCGCGTGTCCGGCGTGCCCGTCATGTCGCGACGGGGCGCTTGCGGCGCGCGCAGCATGGTATTCGTGCACGCAAAACATCCAGTATTGTACCCGACGGGGGGTATCCGGCTCCCCGGGCCGGGCATCGGCCGAGCAGGCGTTCGCGCGTCGTCTATGCGAGCACGACGGGCGTCTATGGCGATTGCGCCGGCGCCTGGCTCGACGAAACGCGTCCCGTCGCGCCCGCCAACGAGCGCGCGAAGCGCCGCGTGTCGGCGGAGACGCAATTGCGGCGCGCGGCCGCGCGGCGTGCGATTACGGCAAGCATCGCGCGCATTCCGGGTATCTACGCGGGCAACCGGCTGCCGCTTGCGCGGCTGGAAAAGCGCACCCCGGCGCTCGTCGATGCCGACGACGTCTACACCAATCACATCCACGCCGACGATCTCGCCGCGATCCTGCTGCGCATGGCAACACATGGACGACCGTCCCGCGTGATCCACGCATCCGACGACACGACGCTGAAAATGGGCGAATACTTCGACCGGGTGGCGGACGCATTCGGCATCGAGCGCGCGCCGCGCATTGCGCGCGACGATGCGGAGCAGCAGCTCGGCGAGATGATGCTGTCGTTCATGCGCGAGTCGCGGCGGCTCGTCAACACGCGCCTGAAGGGTGAATTGCGCTTCAGGCTGCGCTATCCGAGCGTCGACGACTTTCTGCGCACCGTGTCGAAGCCATAGCCGCACGCGGCCGCGCACAGCCAAGCCGTAACGGAAAGCGCAGTGATCAGGTGAGGGCAGGTAGCGCTTCCAGCAGCAGGGAGCAGCAGAACGCGCCGATCAGCGCAGCGACCAGATTCGGCTCGTACCTGTGCCGACGATGCATGACGACCAGCACGCCGCCAATCAGCAAAAGTCCGAGCGCGATGAACGCGACCATCGCATATGAAACCGCCAGGTTGCCGTAGATGACCATGGCGCCTCCTTGCCTGCTTTGTAATGTTTGTTGATCCGAGTATAGGACGGGCGTTCGGAGCAAGCATGCTGCGTCGCAGCGTTCTGCAAGGTTTTTGTAGCGGTTTTGTTCGGAATCCCACGCAGTCTCAGTCACTTGAAACGGCGTGGGCAGGGCGCTAGTCGTTTACCCGTTCCGTAGTGCGCCCAGGTCGGCTTCATCGAGCCATTGCCACGTGCCTTCAGCTAGTGTCTCGGGCAGCGCAAGCCCGCCGACCCGCTCGCGATGCAGCGCTTCGACGCGGTTGCCCGCCGCCGCGACCATCCGCTTCACCTGATGGTATTTGCCTTCCAGCACGGTCAGTTCCAGCGCATGTTCGCCGCGTGCATGAGCGGCGACGGCGGCGATCGGCTTCGCTTCGCCGTGCAGCAGCACGCCTTCGCGCAAGGCAGCCAGTTGCGCGTCGTCGAGGGGATGACGGGTCGTGGCGAGATAGACCTTCGGCACCTTGCGTTTGGGCGACGTGTACGCATGGACGAACTGGCCATCGTCGGAGAGCAGCAGCAGGCCCGTCGTATCCTGATCGAGCCGTCCGACGCACTGGACGCCGCGCGCCGCGAACTGCGCGGGCAACAGATTGAACACGCTCAGATGGTGCTGCGGATCGCGCGAGCATTCGTAGCCCGCGGGCTTGTTGAGCAGGATGTACGCGCGTTCGTGATAAGGCCACGCCGTGCCGTCGACTTCGAACGTCAACGCATTCGTATCGACGTCGGCGTCAGGATCGGCGAGCGTCGCACCGCCGACCGAGACGCGGCCGTCCGCGATCAATGCGCGGCACTGGCGGCGCGAACCGAAACCTTGAGAAAAGAGAACGCTTTCGAGATTCATTGGAGCGGGCAGAAGGGCATCCACACGTAGCGATGCGTCAAAACGTCGACGGCGTCCTTCATTGCGAAGGACGCCGTCATATGCCTGCATTTTACCCGCCGACCTGCGCTTCTCCGCTTGGGGCAGCGCAAGAGCCACACATAGCGCTCAATGCGCGCCCGAGCGCCGCTCGACGAAACGCGCGACGTAATCGTCAGCGGGCTTCGTGAGGATTTCGTTCGGCGTGCCTTCCTGCACCAGCGTGCCGTCTCGCAGAATCGCGATGCGGTTGCCGATGCGCAGCGCTTCGTCCAGATCGTGCGTGATGAACACGATGGTCTTGTTGAGCGTCGCCTGCAACTGCAGCAGCTGGTCCTGCATTTCCGTGCGGATCAGCGGATCGAGCGCGGAGAATGCTTCGTCCATCAGCAGCACGTCGGTATCGGCGGCGAGCGCGCGTGCGAGACCCACTCGCTGACGCATGCCGCCCGACAGCTCGTCCGGATAGTGATCGCCGTATCCGTCGAGTCCAACCTTGCCGAGCCACATGCGCGCCTTCTCGTTCGCTTCCGCCTTGCTTTCGCCACGCGTGCGCAGCGCATAGGCGGTGTTGTCGAGCACGGTCTGATGCGGCAGCAGGCCGAAGTTCTGGAACACCATGCTCACCTTGTAGCGGCGCAGTTCGCGCAGGCCGTGCGGATCGAGCTTGATGACGTCCGAACCGTCGATCACGATCTCGCCCGCCGTCGGCTCGATCAGCCGGTTGAAGTGGCGCACGAGCGTCGACTTGCCCGAGCCCGACAGCCCCATGATGACGTAGATCTCGCCCGAGCCGATATGCAGGCTCACGTTGTTCAGGCCGACATTGCAGCCCGTTTGCGCGAGAACCTCGGCCTTGCTCCGGCCGCTTTTCAACAGGTCGAGCACGCGCCGATGACCGGCTTCCGGGCCGAACAGCTTGTACACGTTCTTGACTTCGATCGATGACATGTCCGTGCCCTCCGTCAATCCGCCGTGCGGGTTTCGAGGCCGCTCTGCGTTGCGTTTTCGTTGCCCGCTGCCGATGCTTCGTCTTCACGCGGCACGCCTGCATTGCGATACGGCACGCGCGACGCCGCCTTCGCCCTGCGGCGCTGCGCGACGAGGCGTCGGGTGCGGCGATCCTGCCCGTAGCCCTGGCTGATCCGGTCGATGACGATCGCGAGAATCACGATCGCGATGCCCGCCTGCATGCCCTTGCCGATATCGAGCGTCTGGATGCCGGCGAGCACGTCTTCGCCGAGTCCGCGCGAGCCGATCATCGACGCGATCACGACCATCGACAGCGCCATCATCGTCGTCTGGTTGATACCCGCCATGATGCTCGGCCGCGCGAGTGGCAACTGCACGTTGACGAGCAACTGCCAGCGCGTCGTGCCGAACGCGCGGGCCGCTTCGACGACATCGGCGTCCACGTGACGGATGCCGAGATCGGTCAGGCGGATCAGCGGCGGCAGCGCGTAGATGATCGTCGCGAGAATCGCGGGCACCTTGCCGAGACCGAACAGCATCAGCACGGGGATCAGATACACGAAGCTCGGCAGCGTCTGCATGATATCGAGCACGGGCAGCAGCACACGCCGCATCCACGGGCTGCGCGACGCCCAGATGCCGAGCGGCACACCGAGCACGACGGACAGCACGGTCGCGACCAGCATCAGCGCGAGCGTCTGCATCAGCTTGTCCCACAGACCGAAGCAGCCGATCACATACAGCAGCAGCACAAAGAAGCCCGCGATACCGATGCGCCGCGTCGCGTTCAGCGTCAGCAGCCCGACGGCGATCAGGATTGCCCACGGCGGCGTCGCGCGCAGCACGCCTTCGAGCGGCACCAGCACGTAGCGCAACAGCGCGGTGCTGAAGTCGTGGAAGCTGTCGCCGTACGCGGCGACGAACGATTGCACATGGTCGTTCACCCAGTCGGCGATCGACAGATGCAGGAAGATCGAATTCATGTTGAAACCCTCCGGTGCGTCATGACGCGTTGCTGCCGATATCAGCTGGCCAACGCGGCCTGAACCTTTTGCGCGACGTCGGTGGGCACCCACGCCTTCCACATGTCAGGGTGATCGCGCAGGAACTGCTTCGCCATCGTCGGGCCGTCGATCTTCTTGCTCGTCATGTCGAGGATGGTCTTGTTGAGGAAGTCCATCGGGAAGCTGACCTTCGAGTAGGTGTCCATCAGTTGCGGCTCGGCCTGATAGAACGGTGTCGACACACCGACCTTCAGATGCGACACGAGATACGACGATGCGCATTGCGACGTGCTGTTATCCGCGCGCAGCGTGTCCCAGCACTTCTGGTTGAACGCGGGCATCTTCAGCTGGACGAACTTGTACTTCGCCATCAGCGCCGCGGGTTCCCAGTAGTAGAAGAGGATCGGCTTGCCGCGCTGATACGCCGACTCGATCGCGGCGTCGAGCGCCGCGCCCGTGCCGGGGCGGAAGTCGGTGTACGAATCGTCGAGATTCAGCGTCTTCAACAGGCGCCGGTTCACGCGCTCGCAGTCCCAGCCCGACGGGCAGTTCAGGAAGCGGCCCTTGCCCGGCTCTTCGTCGTCTTCGAAGACGCCTTTGTATTTCGGCAGATCGTTCACCGACACGAGGTTCGGCGCGACGGGCTTGATGTTGCGCTTCGCGTCGCCCTTTACGACGTACTCGGGCACGAACCAGCCTTCATTGGTGCCGCCCGGCAGCGTGTCGCCGAGCAGCTTCACGTGACCGTCGGCCACCGCTTTTGCGATGATTTCCGAGCGGCCCGTCCACTGCTCGGACCACACTTGCAGATCGTCGCGAGACAGCGCCGTTTCCGTCGCGGCCGTGTTGCCGGGAATCGTGTCCGTCTTGCAGCCGTAGCCTTTTTCGGTGATGAAGCGCAGCACCTCCGACGTGAACGAACCGCTTTCCCACGTGACGCCCGCAAAGCGCACCGGCTTGCCAGCCGAGCACCAGGTGCCGGCGTGAGCGGCGGCGGGCCATAACGCGCCGGCGGCGAGCGCGACCGTGACGGTGCGCATCAGGGATCTGATCTGCATGGTGTGTCTCCGATTGTGATTGGATGTGTGGCGCTGTCGTCGAGCGCCTTTCGTGCGTTTCGTGTGTGCGGCGTCAGCCGTACGTGCTGCTGGAACCGAGCGTCGCGGCGAGGATGTCTTCGTCGATCGAAAGACCGAGGCCCGGCGCGTCTGACAGCGTGATCCAGCCTTCACTGTCGATATCGATCGGGTTCTTCAGCATGAAGTCACGGCGCGCGATCGACCATTCGGGCGGGTCGTACGGAAATTCGATGAACGGCGCGCTCGCGGCGCCCGCCGTCAGATGCAGGTTCGCCGCGAGCCCGATGCCGTTGCCCCACGTGTGCGGCGTGAAGACCTTGCCGTGTGCCTCGACGGCTTGCGCGAGCTTGCGCAGCCCTTCCATGCCTAGCGAGCACGCCACATCCGGCTGGAACACATCGAGACAATCGCGCGCGAGCAACTGATCGAACTCGTAGCGCTCGCGCGTCATCTCGCCGCCGGCGATACGCAATGCCGGCGACACCGCCTTGCGCAGCCGCGCCATGCCGTCGTAGTCGCCGCGATGCAACGGCTCTTCCATCCAGTAGACGTTGTGCTTTTCCAGTTCGCGTGCGACGGCGAGCGCTTCGTCGAAGGTCCACGGCGCGGCTGTGTCCCATGGCATGCGCCAGCCCTGATTGCAGTCGACCATCAGTTCGAGCCGGTCACCGACGGCGTCGCGCACGGCGGCGAGGACCGCGAAATCGTCTTGCAGTTGCGGACGCCCGAAGCGGATCTTGAGCGCCGGAAAGCCGCGTTCGACGACCTGCAGCGCCATGCGCGCCATGTCATCGGGCCGGCGATGCACGCCGCTCGACGCATACGCGCGAATCCGGTTGCTGCGCCCGCCCGCCATCTGCCAGCACGCTTCGCCGCGGATTTTCCCGGCGAGGTCCCACAGCGCGATATCGAGCGGCCAGGGACGGCCGGCATGAAAGCCGATGTTGTCGAGCACGGCGCTGTGGCGCGCGAGGTCGAGCGGATCGGTGCCGATGAACAGATGCTGATAGTCGGCGAAGCCGTACATCGCGTCGCCGGAGCCGATGCCGACGTGGCCGGCGTCGTCGTGAACGCGCACGATGGTCGCGGGAAATTTGCGGCGCGGCTGGCTATCCCACGAGGCGGGGAAGGGCGGCTCGAGCACCAGCTGATGGTGCGTTATGTCGATCCGGGTGATGCGGGCCTTTTGCGCAGTCCGGCGCACAGCCTCGCTTGCTTCACGATCCATCAGGCGTCTCCTCCTGAATTGACGCAGTGCGGCATTCAATGCGATGCGCAATGCGATTCGAATGGGATAAGAATGACGCCATGCTATGAAGGGGACGCAGGCAACTCAATCGCTTCAATAAAAGTAAATGACTGCATCCAATTCTGGGATATGCGTTGCGTATCATCCGAATGACACAACTCAACAAACTTCCGGAGACCGTCGCAACATGGCGATGAATGCCTGGCTGCCGAGAATCGAGGCGGGCAGCGAACCGAAATATCAGGTGATTGCGCGTGCGTTCGCGCAGGCCATCCTCAATGGGCAGTTGCCTGCCGGGGAGAAACTGCCGCCGCATCGTTCGCTGGCGAGCGAACTGAAGGTGACGACGGGCACGATCAGCCGCGCCTATGCCGAACTGGAGCGCCAGGGTCTCGCGAATGCGCGGGTCGGCGACGGCACGTATGTCGCGCAGGCGCGCTCGCGCGAGTTGCCGCCCGCGACCAGCGGTGGTTATGCGACGCTGCGACCCGGCGCGACCAGCGCGCCGCCGCTGATCGACCTCGGCCAGAACGTGCCGCAATCGACGGAAGAAGCGGCCGCGCTGTGCGCGACGCTCGCCGATATCGCCACCGACCAGCGCCTCGCAGCCGAACTGCTGCAATACGCGCCCGAAGCCGGCTCGATGCGCCATCGGCTCGCGGGCGCCGCGTGGCTCGGCCGTGCGGGCAGTCCGGCGAGCGCCGCGCGCGTGCTCGTCACGCAGGGCGCGCAACATGCGCTTGCGTCGGTGCTGCGCGCCGTCACGCGACCGGGCGACACGGTGCTGGCGGAGGTGGTCAGCTATCCGGGCATCATCGCGCTCGCAAGGCAACTGCGGCTGCATCTGGTGGGCGTCGAGATCGACCAGGAAGGGCTCGTGCCCGCCGCGCTGGAACTCGCGTGCAAGTCGCTGCATCCGCGCGCGATCTTCTGCGTGCCGACCATCCACAATCCGACCACGGCGACCATGTCGGCGGAACGGCGCGACGCCGTCGCGGAAATCCTGCAGCGTCACAGCGTGCTGCTGATCGAGGACATCGTTCCCGCCATGCTGATGGAAGCGCCGCCCGAGCCGCTCGCGGTGCGCATGCCGGAGCAGGCGTTTCTGATTGCGGGGCTGTCGAAGTCGGTGGCGCCGGGGTTGCGGGTCGGCTATCTGCAGGCGCCGAGCGCGTGGTGCTCGAAGATCGCCGCCGTGATCCGCAGCGACTGCTGGATGACGGCGCCGCTGATGGCCGAGATCGTGTCGCGCTGGATCGAAAGTGGCGAGATGGACCGGCTCAACGCGCTGCAGCGCGCGCGCATCGATGCCGAGCACGCGATCGCGGACGAAGCGCTGGAAGGCGTCACGTACCGCCACGCGATGACCAGCTCGCACTTGTGGCTGCCGCTGCCCGAGCCGTGGCGCGCGGCGGAATTCGCGGCGGCGCTGCGTCAGGAAGGCGTGCTCGTGAAAACGGCCGACAGCTTCGTGATCGGCCGCAACGCTGCGCCGCACGCGATCCGCGTGTGCATGAGCGGAGCGGTGTCGCTCGATGCGCTCGAGCGCGGTCTCGCGCTGATCCGCACGACGCTCGATCACGGGCTGGAAAGCGGCATGGCGTCGTCGTATGCGCCTTGATGCTGGCTTGCGGCACGTTGTCGTCTGACGGAATCACAGCGCAAGAAGCGGAGCGTAACGATCGGCTGAAACCGTGACGATGGGCTTTTCGTCATCGCGTCACGGAGGCTGCCGATGCGTTTTCCCTTGCCGTTCTCCTCGTCCCGCGCGACCTTGCCCGCGCCGTTCCAGCAGCTTGCCTGGTCGAACCTGGTCGCGCAATCCGCCGAGCAGATCAGTCTCGCCGCCGCGCCGCTCGTCGCCGTATTCACGCTCGGCGCGACCGCCCGCGATACGGGGCTACTGCAAACCGCGCAGACCTTGCCTTTCCTGCTGCTGTCGATACCGCTTGGCGTCTACGCCGACCGCCGCTCGCGCCGCGCGTTGATGGCGGTGTCGGAAGGCGTGCGCGCGCTGGCGATGGCGAGCGTGCTGCTGCTCGTGCTGGCGCATGCGTTGACGCTGCCGCTGCTCGCCGTGCTCGGCTTTCTCGGCGCGACGGGCACCGTGGCGTACAGCGTCGCCGCGCCGGCGCTCGTGCCTTCACTCGTTTCGCGCGATGTGCTTCCCGTCGCGAACGGACGCATCGAGCTGGCGCGCAGCGTCGCGTATTCGGCGGGGCCGGCGCTCGGCGGGTTGCTGGTCGGCTGGATTGGCGCCGGTTGGGCATATGGATGCGCGGCGGCCTTGTCGACGCTCGCCGCCGCGCTGCTGGCCGGCCTGCGCGAGCCGCCGCGCGCGACGACGGCCACTCGCCACTTCATGCTCGAACTGCGCGACGGCGCGCGCTTCGTGTTCGGCGACGCGCTGCTGCGTCCGATGCTCGCGACAGCCGTGTTCTTCAACATCGGCTTTTTCACGCTGCAGGCGGTGTATGTACCGTACGCGGTGCATCGGCTGGGTTTGAGCGCGTCGGCCGTTGGGGTCACGCTGGGCGCATACGGCATCGGCATGGTGTGCGGCGCGCTTGCGGCGCCATCTGTCGCGCGGCGCGTGACGTTCGGGCGCACGTTGATCGTCGGGCCGTTTTGCGGACTGGCCGCTTCGTTCGTGATGGTGGCGACGCTCGCCGTGCCGTCGTTCTGGCTCGCGGCGGCGAGCTTCTTCCTGCTGGGCGTGGGTCCGATTCTATGGACGGTCGGCTCGACGACGCTGCGTCAGGCGATCACGCCCGCCGGCATGATGGGGCGCGTGTCGGCGCTCAACAGCACGGCGACCTATGGCGCGCGGCCCATCGGTGCGCTGCTCGGCGCAACGATCAGCGCGCGCTTCGGCATGGATGCGTGCCTCGTCGCTGCCGCGCTCGGCTTTGCCGTGCAGGCGTGGATCATCGTCATTTCACCGGCGGCGCGGCTCGCGCGGATTCCGGACGGTGCCGCGGTGCTGTCGCCCTAAGGGGCGGCCTTTACCTTTACTCCTTGCCGAACTCCTTCGCTGCGCGGTCGATCGCATCCGCCGTCGCGCCTGCGTGCGCGACGGGCACCAGATGGCTCGACGGCGTCTCGACGATCGTCGCGCCGATCCGGTGTGCCATCCAGCGCTGGATTTCCGGCGACACGGCGCGGTCGCGCGACGTCACGATGTAGAACGACGGCTTGTAGCGCCACGCGGCTTGGGTCGCGTGTTCGTCGAAGGCTTTGGCGGCGATCGGCTGCTGCGCGGCGACGAGCACGCGCGTCAGGGTTTCGGGCACGTCGGCGGCGAAATCGCTGTGGTATCGCGCGGGGTCGAGCCACAGAAAGCCCGTGCTGTCCTTGATCATTGCCGAGCTGATGGGCATCTGCGGGCCGCGTTTGAGGATATCGACGGCCGACTCGCCGACGTCCGGCGCGATGGCCGCGACGTAGACGAGGCCGACCACCTTCGACGCGTCCGGTCCCGAGCCAGCCTCCGTGATCACGACGCCGCCCCACGAATGCCCGACCAGCACGGTTGGACCGGAAAGTTGAGCGAGCACCCGTTTGGTCGCGGCGAGGTCGTCGGCCAGCGACGTCAGCGGAATCTGCACCGACGCGACCCGGTAGCCCTTCTTCTGCAGCTTTGCGATCACGCCGTTCCAGCTCGAACCGTCGACGAATGCGCCGTGCACGAGCACGATGTTCTGGACCGGGCCGCTCGGTGGCGCGGCGACGGCGGCGGTACGGGGCGTGGGCGCAGGCGCTGCCGCGGGCGGCGGCGGTGCGGGTTCGGCCGCGGAAGGTGCGGGCTCGGCGGCTGGCGCGGGCGGCACATCCGGCGCCGCCGCTGGCGCAGGCTGTGGCGCGGGTTGTCCCGTCTGCGCGAACACGCCGGTGGTGGCGACGCAAGCGCCAAGGAGAACGGCATAGAGCAGACGTTTCGGCGACATGGCGACTCCATCGGCTGGACGGGATTCTGGGAACATACCGAACGCAAGCCAGGGTGACAACCGCTATCACACGGAGTTTTCGGACACGTTGCGCAACGGTTTGGCGGTTACGTGGAAATGTGTCGTGGCCGCGTCGATGCGGGCGCGGCGCGCTGCGACGCAGAATGCGCCGGGGCTGCCCGATAGGTGGGCACTGTGTCGAAGGGTACAATTTACGGTTTTTCCGGGCGGGTTCTGCCCGGGCAGTGCGTATTCAATGCAGTGGAGTGAGACATCTTGAACAACGGACAGCAGCATGACGGCCTGAAGCGTGGCCTGAAAAACCGGCATATCCAGCTGATCGCGCTGGGTGGTGCGATCGGCACGGGCCTTTTTCTCGGGTCGGCGGGCGTATTGAAGTCGGCGGGGCCTTCGATGATTCTCGGCTACGCGATCGGCGGCTTCATCGCGTTTCTGATCATGCGGCAACTCGGCGAGATGGTTGCGCAGGAACCCGTCGCAGGCTCGTTCAGCCACTTCGCGTACAAGTACTGGGGTGATTTCCCCGGCTTCCTGTCAGGCTGGAACTACTGGGTGCTGTATGTGCTCGTCAGCATGGCCGAACTGACGGCCGTCGGCACCTATGTGCACTTCTGGTGGCCTGAGGTGTCGGCGCTCGTGTGCTTCGTCATCGTCAACGCGATCAACCTCGCGAACGTGAAGGCGTACGGCGAGACCGAGTTCTGGTTTGCGATCATCAAGGTCGTGGCCGTGATCGGCATGATCGTGTTCGGCGGCTATCTGCTGATGAGCGGCCATGGCGGCCCGCAGGCGTCGATCTCGAACCTGTGGAGCAAAGGCGGGTTCTTCCCGTTTGGCTTCCACGGCCTCTTCATGATGCTCGCCGTGATCATGTTCTCGTTCGGCGGGCTGGAACTGATCGGCATCACGGCCGCCGAAGCCGACGATCCGCAGAAGAGCATTCCGAAGGCCGTGAATCAGGTGATCTACCGGATTCTGATTTTCTATATTCTCTCGCTGGTGGTGCTGCTGTCGCTGTACCCGTGGAATCAGGTGGCGGAAGGGGGCAGCCCGTTCGTGATGATCTTTTCGCAGATCGGCGCGGGTTTGACGGCGAACGTGCTCAACGTGGTAGTGCTGACGGCGGCATTGTCCGTGTACAACAGCGGCGTCTACGCGAATAGCCGCATGCTGTACGGCCTCGCCGAGCAGGGCAATGCGCCGCGTGCATTGCTCAAGGTCGACCGCCGCGGCGTGCCGTACATGGCGATCGGCCTGTCGGCCGTCGCGACGTTCGCTTGCGTGATCATCAATTACCTGATTCCAGCAAAAGCGCTCGACGTGCTGATGGCGCTGGTCGTCGCTGCGCTGGTGCTGAACTGGTCGCTGATCAGCCTCACGCATCTGAAGTCGCGTCGCGCGATGCTTGCGCAGGGCGAGACGCTTGTCTTCAGGTCGCTGTGGTTCCCGGTCGGCAACTGGATCTGTCTTGCGTTCATGGCGATGATTCTCGTGATTCTCGCGATGACGCCAGGACTGAACGTGTCGGTGCTGCTGGTGCCCGTGTGGCTCTTCGTGATGTGGGTCGGCTATATCGTGAAGCGCCGGCGCGCGGCTGCGCATCAACTGGCGGGTGCGGCGGGCGGGCGCTGAGCGCGCGCCGCATTTCTGACGCTATCGATGAACCAGAAGCCGGATTGGCCGTAAGGCGATCCGGCTTTTTTACGCGCCTGGCGCGCGGCCAGAAAACACAAAACCCGCGGCATCTAACGATGAACGCGGGTTCGTGTGAAGCAGAATTCTGGTGCCCAGGGCCGGACTCGAACCGGCACGCCTTGCGGCGGGGGATTTTGAGTCCCCTGCGTCTACCTGTTTCACCACCTGGGCTTGTGTTGCCGCCTTTGCAGGCTGTCTCGCACGGCTTTGACGCCACGCGAAGACGCAGATTATGGCGGAAAACCTCCCGGCGGGCAAGCCGGCCTGTGCTCGCGGGCTAGACCGTCCGCGAAAAGCGCTGCATGGCCTGCTGGCCGAGATAGCGGTCGAACACCATCGCGATGTTGCGTACGAGCATCCGCCCGGCGAGTTCCACATCGAGCCGCCGTGCGCCGATCTTCACCAGCCCGTCGTCCTCGAAGGCGCGTAACCGCTCCAGCTCCGGCGCGAACGCATCATGAAAGCGGATGCCGTACGCGGCCTCGAATTCATCGAAGCGCAGTTCGAGATTGCACATCAGTTGCGTGATGATGTCGCGGCGCAGCCGGTCGTCGGCGGACAGGCGCACGCCGCGTTTTATCGCCAGCTCGCCTTTGTCGATTGCTGCCGCGTAGCCCGCCAGGTCTTTCGCGTTTTGCGCATAGACATCGCCGACCTTGCCGATCGACGACGCCCCGAAGCCGATCAGATCGCATTCGGCGCGTGTGCTGTAGCCCTGGAAATTCCGATGCAGCGTGCGCCGCGCCTGGGCGCGCGCGAGTTCGTCGGTGGGCAGCGCGAAGTGGTCCATGCCGATGTACACATAGCCCGCGCCCGTCAGCCGCTCAACCACCAGCCGCAGTAGCGCAAGCCGCTCGGCAGGCGAGGGCAGCGTGGAAGCATCCATTTGCCGCTGCATCTTGAAGAGCTGCGGCATGTGTGCGTAGCCGAACACGGAGAGCCGGTCGGGCGCGAGTTCGAGCATCGTGTCGAGCGTCCTGCTGAAGCTGCTGACCGTCTGATACGGCAGCCCGTAGATCAGATCCACGCCGATCGAATGAAAGCCCGTTGCGCGCGCGGCGCGGATCACGCTTGCTGTCATCTCGAGCGGCTGGATGCGGTTGATCGCGCGCTGCACGACAGGATCGAAGTCCTGCACGCCGAGACTCAGACGGTTGAAGCCGAGATTGCGCAAATGCACGATGGTCTTCGGCGATGCTTCGCGCGGATCGACTTCGATCGAGAACTCGCCTTCGGCGTCGCTGCGCAGCAGGAAGTGCTCATGCGTCGTGGCCATCAGCTCGGCCATTTCGTCGTGCGACAGAAACGTCGGTGTGCCGCCGCCCCAATGCAGTTGCGACACAGGCCGCGCGGTATCGAACAGCGATGCCTGCAAGGCGATCTCGCGTTTGAGCCGCGCGAGATACCGCGCCGAGCGCGCGCGGTTCTTCGTCACGACCTTGTTGCAGCCGCAGTAGAAGCAGACGGTGTCGCAAAACGGAATGTGGAAGTACAGCGACAGGTCCGTCTCCATCGCGCCTTTGTCGGCGGCGGCGCGGCGATAGTCGTCGAGCGGGAAGTCGTCGCGGAACTGGAGGGCGGTCGGATAGGACGTGTAGCGTGGTCCGTTCGCGCTGTACCTGGCAAGCAGGTCGGGGCGGAACAGCGAATCCGCCGAGGGGAAGAGTGGGCCGGAGGGAGCGGTGTTCATCGGATGGGTCTCCAGACGCCCGCCGGACGATGCGCAAGCCGCTTGGGATGCGGCCCGTTCTGATGCTCGCGTCAACAGGGCAGGCGACACGCGAGAGTGGGTTTGAGCTCGAACGAGTGTACGGGAGCGCATGCGCGAGACGTTGCGTAAAAAGGTCACAACCCGTCAAATGGCACAATGTCGGTTGATGTGCGTCAAGTTTTTAGCGATTTGACGGCTGTCTCGAAGATTCGTATTCTAGGGAAGTGCGTTGTGTCCGTCCATTTATCCCAACCGCCGTCCGCCTCTGCGGATCACGCGTGCCGCCCGGATTGCGGCGCGTGTTGCATCGCGCCGTCGATTACCAGCCCGATTCCGGGCATGCCGAACGGCAAGCCTGCGGGCGTGCGCTGCGTGCAGCTCGGGGACAATGAACGCTGCAAGTTATTCGGTGACCCGCGGCGCCCTGCAGTCTGTGGCGGCCTGGCGCCGTCCATAGAAATGTGTGGCGCGAATCGCGACGCTGCAATTCAGTGGCTGGCAAGGCTTGAAGTGTTGACTGCGCCTTAAAGGTGCGGGCGTGTCGAAAGGCCCCAGTAGACCCAGCGGATTTGAACCGTGCGCCTTGCTGCCGATTTCAAGAAACAGGCAGTGGTATTGAATCAATCAAAGCGATTCTTCCAAAGCGCTGCCGCGCCGTGCAAACAATTTCTGGCGTACCCACCTGCTGACATTATCCGTTTGTTGCATGGCAGGTTTCTCGATAAATCGGAATGTCGTATAGCTAACAAAGACCAGGAGTGGGGTTGCCAATGAAATCACGAGCCAGTGTTCCAGAGGCGTAAAAAGCTTCGCATTTTGGATACCAATGACAAAATTAAAAAGTGCAAACAAAATAAATCCATGCAGGAGATAGATGCTGTAAGCGAGTTCCCCCAGCATGCGTGAGAGTTGATTGGTCAATGTGCCGAACAATGTGGCTCCGCCTGCGATCAAGGCAAAACTCAGGGAAAGGAGCGCAAACGGGATACGTGCATATGCCGTCGGAAACAGGATGAGTGCGACCGCGATTGCGGAGATTGCAATAAGCGACGCGCCCCTCGTTTCTGCGATCCGACGAAACCTGGCGTGACGACAAAGAAGTGCGGCAATTATTCCACTGAAAAATGGTCCAACGAATCTTAGATCCGTGTCGAGATGAATAAAATCGAGTGCGCCGATAAATCCGACTATCAGGACGGGAAGAACGGGGATGCTTCCCGTCGCAACCGCCAATAGAGGAAGGGATAAATAGAACGCCCATTCATAGGCTAGCGTCCATGGCACGCCTGCCAAAATGAGTTTGGTTTCCCCTATTCCATTTAAATCTGGTTCGCCAAAGCTTGCAAAACTCATCCATCTCAGGGCGGTGGCTGTCAGCGTTGCAGGTGATTGCGCCAATGTGAAATCAGACATCACAGCGACTGTGACGAAAAGCAGCAGCATGGCAAACAGATACAGCGGCGTAAGCCGCAGAATCCTGGAAACATAAAGTTTGATCCAATCAATTCCTTTTTTCTTTTCATTGATTATTTTTGTGAAAAACAGAAACCCGGTAATCATGAAAAACATGGACACACTTGCACGCCCAATATTTGCCATGAAGTTTGATGGAGGGGAATCAAATTGAGAGGTTCTGAGATAGAAATACCATATGCATGAATGGTGCAGAAAGACGAGAAAAGCCAGATATCCTCTCAGTCCGTCAATGGTGACAAAGCGCCCCTGAACTTTGGGAGCGCCAAATCGCCAGATCAAAACCTTCGACGTAGCGAGTGCCAGGAGTAACGCAAAAAAAACGGGGACGGGGCTGGTAGGGATTATCATCGGACTTTTGACCTGTTCATAAAACCAGTGTTTCGCCAGAGCAAAGTCAGCATAGCCCGTCCTTCCTTTCGAAAAGTCAGAGAGTTGCGGTGAAGTGTTGCCGAACGCTCATTGAATTTGAGCTGTATTCGAGAAACGGACGTGGTTGCCGGAGGCGGGCGAACCGGCAGCTATCCCATACACTACGCACAACGAGCCTGCGGGCGTGCGCTGCGTGCAGCTCGGCGACGATCTGCGCTGCGCGATTTTCGGCAAGCCGGAACGTCCGGCCTGCTGCTCGGGTCTACAGCCGCAGGCGGAAATGTGCGGCAGCTCGCGCGATGAGGCGCTCGTCTGGCTCGCGCGTCTGGAGGCCGACACGCGGCCGTGATCGCGGCGCAGGCTTCACGCAGCGCATCCGCTGAAAGACAGTCACTCGAATCCGTGCGCCGATACAGTCCGGAAAATCAACCGACACCGACGCGGCGCGCGCCGTTTCACAGCGGCCATCGTGCATGGCCGACAGGAGAATCCGCATGACCCGATCCGCTGCGCCCGCACGGCGCCGCTTTCTGATTTCCGCGTTGTCGGTCTGCGCGGCCGCGAGCATCACGGCGCCGCTCGCCGCGTGCGCAACGTCGACGTTTCCGTTTATTCCGGATCACTACACGTTTTCGCAGAAGCAGGTTCAGGAAGCCGTCCAGCGCAAGTTTCCGTATCAGCGCACGGTGTCACAGGTGCTCGATGTCGCGTTGAGCAATCCCGTCGTCGGCTTGCTGCCCGATACGAACCGCGTGTCGGTGCGGGTCGATGCGCGGCTCGCCAGTCCGTTCCTTCAGCAGCCCGTGAACGGCGTGCTCACGCTGTCGAGCCAGCTCGAATACGATCCGCAGAGCCGTTCCGTCGTGCTGCGCTCGCCCAATGTCGACAACGTGAGCGTCGACGGCAACGCGCAGCTCTACTCGCAGCAGATCAACGCGGCCGCTGCGCTGATGGCTACCCAGCTGCTGGCCAACTATCCCGTCTACACATTCAAGCCCGAGCAACTGCAATTTGCCGGAGTGAACTACGAACCCGGTACAATCACGGTCCTTACAAACGGCATACGCGTGCAGATCGTCGAAAAGTGACGCACGCGCGGCCGGACGGCCGCGCCATCCTGACTGACGCGGCCGCGCATCGCCTACCAACTCCAAGCGAAAAGGCCACGGATGGACTGGATACTCACGTTGAAGGCGCTGATTCTCGGCGTCGTGGAAGGCTTGACCGAATTCTTGCCGGTGTCGAGCACGGGTCACCTGATCGTCGTCGGCAGTGTGCTGAACTTCGATGTGCCGCAGGAAAAGACCTTCGATGTCGTGATCCAGCTCGGCGCCATTCTCGCCGTGTGCTGGGAGTTCCGGCAGCGCATCGTCGACGTCGTGTCGGGGCTCGGGACGCGCCCCGAGGCACGCCGGTTCACGCTCAACGTGATCATCGCGACGATTCCGGCAATCGTGCTGGGTCTGCTGTTCGAAAAGTCGATCAAGGCGGTGCTGTTTTCGCCCGTGCCCGTCGCGCTCGCACTGGTGGTGGGCGGCGTGCTGATCCTCTGGGTCGAGTCGCGGCAGCGCAACCGGTCGGACGTCCAGGCGCGCGTGCATTCGATGGACGACATGAGCCCGCTCGACGCGCTCAAGGTCGGCCTCGCGCAATGTTTCGCGCTGATTCCGGGCATGTCGCGCTCGGGCTCGACGATCATCGGCGGCATGCTGTTCGGGCTCGACCGGCGCGTCGCGACCGAATTCTCGTTCTTCCTCGCGATTCCGATCATCTTCGGCGCGACCGTCTACGAGCTGCACAAGGGCTGGCACGAACTGTCGACGGATGCGCTCGGGCTCTTCTCGATTGGCTTTCTGGCGGCATTCGTCAGTGCGTTTGCGTGTGTGCGCTGGCTGCTGCGCTACATCGCGGCGCACGATTTCAGCGCGTTCGCGTGGTATCGGATCGGCTTCGGCCTGTTGATCCTGCTGATCGGCTACAGCGGCGGGTTGAGCTGGGCGGATTGACGTTTCTCGCGCTTCTCTGAGTATCTGGCAGATGTGAAAACGGCCTGCGGTTTCCGAACCGCAGGCCGTTTCTGTTTCTGAAGCCGATGTTGCGCTTCAGCTATTCGGACGCCGTTTGTAAATCAGATCCCACACGCCGTGCCCGAGGCGCAGGCCGCGCTTTTCGAACTTCGTCACAGGACGATAATCTGGGCGCGGCGCGTAACCGTCAGCCGTGTTCTCCAAAACGGGCTCCGCGCCGAGCACTTCGAGCATCTGCTCGGCGTAGTTCTGCCAGTCGGTCGCGCAATGGATATACGCGCCCGGCTTCAGGCGCGACACCAGCAGCGCGACGAACTTCGGCTGGATCAGGCGGCGCTTGTGGTGACGCGCCTTATGCCACGGATCGGGAAAAAAGATGTGCACGCCATCCAGACTTTCCGGCGCGATCATGTTTTCGAGTACCTCGACGGCGTCGTGCTGGATGATGCGGATGTTCGACAGGTTCTGGTCGCCCATCAGCTTCAGCAGCGCGCCGACGCCCGGCTCGTGCACTTCGACGCCGAGAAAGTCGTCGTCGGGCCGGTGCGACGCGATCTCGGCCGTGGTGGCGCCCATGCCGAAACCGATCTCCAGAATACGCGGCGCGCGGCGGCCGAAGACGGTATCCCAGTCCGGCTGCTCGGGCGTGTAGGGCATGACGAAGCGCGGGCCGAGTTCGTCCATTGCGCGGCGCTGTCCCGTCGACACGCGGCCCGCGCGCGTCACGAAGCTGCGGATGCGGCGCAGGTGCAGCGCGTTGTCCGGCGCAGCGGGGTCGGCGGTTTGGGTCGGTTCGGGCAGTTCGTTGCTGGCAAGCCCGGAAGGATCGCGCGGCAGACCGGCTTCGTTCGGATCGTGAATCATCGTGATGAAGACAAGAGTGGCGGCGGGAAACGGCTGCGCGTGAGGGCGCGTCGTTCGAGCGTCGTTTGACATTCGCGGCAGGACGCACGCTATAAAAAAGCCGCCTTCAGGGAGGCGGCTCTCACGCTGGCTTCTCCGCCTGATCTCTCCGCCAGTGCGTGCTGCGGCAGAGGGAGCGGCTGAAAGTGGAGCGGGCGATGGGAATCGAACCCACGGCTCTAGCTTGGGAAGCTAGGGTATTACCATTATACGACGCCCGCAGAGCGCGCTATTTTACGCGGTTTCGGCGGCTTTGGGCAAATCGCCGGATGCGCTGGGCATCCGGCGCACCCGTCCGTTCAGATGCCGAACAGCGTCAGCGACACGGCCGCGCGCGTCACGACCATCAGCAGCACCTGGACGATCACGAACAGCAGTATCGGCGAAAGATCGATGCCGCCCAGGCGCGGCATGATCTTGCGCAGCGGATCGAGAAACGGCGCCGTCAGCTGGTACAGGATCGGCATGGCGGGCGAACGCGGGTTGAGCCACGACAGCAGCGCCATCAGGATGGTCAACCAGATCAGCAGATTCAGCGCCCATTTGATCACGGTCAGCAGCGCGACGATCAGCAGCGACGGCATCAGCCCGAGCGGATCGACGCCGACGATCGCGACCATCAGCACGACATACACGAGCGACGTAAGCAGCGTGGCGACGATGCTCGCCCAGTCGATCCCGCGCGTGCTGGGAATGATCTTGCGCAGCGGCAGCACGAGCCAGTTGGTCGCCTGCATCACCGCGCTCGACACCGGGTTGTACGGCTGCATGCGGATGAACTGGAGCCAGGCGCGCAGCAGCAGCGCCGCGCCGAACAGCGTGAAGATGGTATTGAGCAGAAAACGGGCGATATCGCCGAACATCGTGGGTCCTTTCCTTCAGAAAACGCCCCGTCGAGCGGGACGCATGGCGCCGGCGGGCCGGCGGACGGCTGACAACATCGAGCGCGCGACGTGCATTGCGCGGCTCGCCAGAATGCTTGTGCGTGCCGGTCGCGGCGCTAGACCGTGACCTTGACTTCGCTGATCAGGATCTTGCCGTTGCCGCCGTCCGTGTAATTCGGAATGTCGGCGAGCAATGTGTCGCTGGCGGGTTTGAAGACTTCATAAAACGCGTCGGCGGTATCGAACAGGAAATGCCCGGCCGCGACGAACGGCGGCGGCGAGCCCGGCGGCCCGGCGTTGATGCCGATGTCGACCGACCAGCCCTTGAGCGCCGCGCCGAAGAGCTTCGCGGCGAGCGGCATGTGCGTGCCGCAGTAATAGTCGACGTCGAAACGTCCGCCTTCTCGATACGGATAGAGGATGCTGACCTTGATCATTGTGCGTTCTCGTCGATTGGTCGCGATGCGCAGGAAGGCGTCGTGCGCCTGCTGCGTATCGTTGCCCGCGTGGTGGTCCAGCGTTGCCGGCGGGCCATGCGTGCCGCCGCGCCCCGTAAGGGACGGCAGCCCTAACGGCCTGCTCATGCCGGACGTCACATTATCACGGCTTACTCGGCGCTTGCACCTTTCGCAGCGCCTTTGAGCGTGCGGGTCAGCGAGCGCTCGACCGCCGCGCCGATGGCGTCGACGGCGGCGGGCGGCGTCGCGCGCTGGCGTGCGAGCGCGACCGCTCGCCGCGACATCAGTCCGAACAGCGCGCCATGGTCGCCGCCCAGTTCTTCCATCAGCGACAGTTGCTTTTCCACCACGCCCAGGTCGCCGCGCGAAACCGGTCCCGCGAGCGCGTTGGCGAGCCCCCGATCGCGGGCCGTTTCGAGCGTGCCCGCCATCATCGGGAGCAGCGCGCGCAGCGTGTCGCGTTCGTCGAAGCCGAGCCTGCGCCACAGGTCGACGTTCTCAGCCAGATTGCATAAGGCGAAACTCGCGGCGTAGTGGGCCGCCGCGTGATACAGCAGCCGTCCGCCGGCGGGAATCGACAGCGGATGGCAGCGCAGCGCGGCGGCGAGTGCCATCAGCGCATCCTTGAGCGCGCCGTCGGCTTCGATCGTCACCGAGCAGCCGGCGATGCGATCGACATCTGTCAAATCGCCGCTGAACAGGTAAAGTGGGTGAAAACCGCCGATCGACGCACCTTGGTCCCGAGCCGGGGCAAGCAGTTCGACAGGTGACGCGCCGCTGCAATGCACGACGGCCCAGGCTTCCTTGCCGGGCGCCGCGCGGGCCGGAAACGCGAGTGTGTTCGCTGTCGAACCGATGCTGTCATCGGGGACGGTTAAAAAGAGTATGTCCGCCGACTCGACGGCCCGCTGAGGGTCGTCATACGCGGCGCAGGATTCGATCTGACTGGCGAGCTGCCGTGCCGATTCCGGCGTGCGGCTCGCAATGGCCGTGACGGGATATCCGGCGCGTGCGAAGCCGAGCGCAAGACAGCGCGCAATCCGGCCCGCGCCGACGAAGCCGAGGCGCGGCAAGGAGGGCTGGGACATGGTTCCTGCTCCCGACGGGACTGAGGGCGGAAGCTGGAGTATCGCGCTCCAATAAATCCAGGGCGCGAACTGGCGGTTTTCGCAGGTGGTTTGGGCGCATGCAGACGCGCGTTTCGCGGTCAACTGATGCTTTCAGGGCCGCTCGCGAACGTGCGGGTGTGGCAACACGGGCAGACAGGCGCGAAAACTGCTTCAGCATTTCCGTAGGAGTGGATTGGCAGTCACCTTGGTTTTCAATGTCTCGCAGTCAGAATCGGGAGGTCACGATGAGCATCTTTGCTTACCGAAAGCACTTGCGGTTCCTCACGCATTCCCAACGCCGTCGCTGGTGGGATCAGAAGAAGCGCCTCACCCCACGGGTCAAGATCAGCGGCGCTTATGTGCCGCCTAACGTCACGCGCGAGTTCACGTACGTCAAAGTCGGTTGACGCCCGTTTCATCTCCGATCACGAAACGCCCGGCCACGCGCCGGGCGTTTTTCATTTGTGCGGCGCGTCTCGTTCAGCAGCGTGCTGATGCGCGCCAGCAACGCCAGTCGTGGAATTTGTAAATAAACATTACCGAAGCACGCGAAGCCCGGCGGACAACGGCGGTCAGGACGTCCGATTCGCATGGGATCGGCGGCCAAGCCCTTGATTTTGCCAATGATCCGCATCATCTGACCAATGTGTAATGAACGCCGACTGACGAATCGCTTTACGGCAATTGCAATTTGCAACAAATGCAGACAACGGCGTGCAGGCTTTTTCGTTACATTGAACTCAGAGCATGTCCGTCATGCGACCCGGTCGTGGTGGCCGAGCCGCCAGGAGAAATACAAGTGAAGAAGATCGTTCCGTTTATCGCTGCCGCCGCACTCGGGGTGGGTATGACCACTGCGGCGCAGGCTCATGTGTCCGTTGGCATCGGCATTGGCGTTCCTGTCGCACCCGCTTATCCCGTCTATGCCGCGCCGCCGCCCGCGTACTACGCGCCGCCGCCTCCGCCTGTGGTGTATGCACCGCCGCCCGTGGTCTATGCGCCGCCTGTCGTAGTCGGCGGGTATTACGGCTATCACCGGCCTTATTACCATCACGGCTATTACGGCCGTCCGTACTATCGCTATTGATGTTCTGGCTGCGTAGCGTTCAGGCGCTACGCGAGTCGAATCGAAAAACGGCGCAACGCCGGCATATCGCCGCGTTGCGCCGTTTGCATTTCGCGGGCCGATCGACTCGCGGGTGCGGCTTCTGTCAGTTCGCCGCGTGGGCCGTCTGCACGATCAGATCGTGGTAGCCGTTGGCAATCACGCTGTACGAGAAATAAGCGAACAGCAGTGCGGATAGCACGTGACAGAGGCGCAGCAGACTTGTGCCCGCGCGTTTGCGTCCGTGGCTCGCGAGGCCGCAGATAAACAGCGTCCAGCACAATCCGCCGAGAAAAAAGCCGCCGAGGAACACGGGCGCAGTCGTCACCGTCGTTGCGCCAGCCTTGGCGATCAGCGCGCCGCCGACAGCAGCGAACCACAGGATAGCGCTCGGCGACGAGACGGCGAGCAGCACGCCACGCAGGAAGCTGCGCGTCGGATCGAGATGCGGCGTCGACGCGTCGGCTTCGCCTTCGACGGGTGGTGCCGAGGCCGGAACCAGCGCCTCGCGCGCCATCTTCCATGTCAGAAAAAGCAGGATCGCCGCGCCGCCGATCCATACGACCCAGCGCACCGATTCGAATTGCAGCAGCGCAGCCATGCCCGCGAGCGCGAGCGCCGCATAGATGAGATCGCCGACACAGGAGCCGAGGCCGAGCCAGAATCCGGGCCTGAAGCCGTGTGACAACGTCAGCGAGATGATCGCGACGTTGACGAGACCGATATCGAGGCACAACGACAACGACAGAAAAAAACCGTCCGACAACATCGACAAGCTACGCATCTGTCCAACCGTGTTGATGATTTATTGTTATTGAAACCTGCGCGACTCACAGGCCGAGTTCGTTCCACAAGCCGTCGATGCGCGTCTTGACGGCATCGTCCATCACGATCGGCCGGCCCCATTCGCGGTCGGTTTCACCGGGCCATTTATTGGTCGCGTCGAGTCCCATCTTCGAGCCGAGACCCGCGACGGGCGACGCGAAATCCAGATAGTCGATCGGCGTTCGATCGACCAGCACGGTATCGCGCGTCGGGTCGATGCGCGTCGTGATCGCCCAGATCACTTCCTTCCAGTCGCGAATGTTGACGTCTTCATCCACGACGACGATGAACTTCGTATACATGAACTGCCGCAGGAAGCTCCACACGCCGAACATCACGCGTTTCGCGTGGCCCGGATAGCTCTTCTTCATCTGCACGATGGCCATCCGGTAGCTGCAGCCTTCAGGCGGTAAATAGAAGTCCGTGATCTCGGTGAACTGCTTCTGCAGCAGCGGCACGAACACCTCGTTCAGCGCGACGCCGAGCACGGCGGGTTCATCGGGCGGCTTGCCCGTGTAGGTGGAGTGATAGATCGCGTCGCGGCGCATCGTGATGCGCTCGATCGTGAAGACAGGGAACCACTCCTGCTCGTTGTAGTAGCCGGTGTGGTCGCCGTATGGGCCTTCGAGCGCGTGCTCGTAAGCGGCGCTCGCGCTTTTCGACGGACGCGGCGGTGCGCCATCGGGCGCCGGTGCCGGCGTGCCTTCCTGTGGGTAGATGAAGCCTTCCAGCACGATCTCCGCGCGCGCCGGCACCTGCAGCGTGTCGACGCCGGGCGTGATGCACTTCGCCAGCTCGGTGCGCCCGCCGCGCAGCAGGCCGGCGAACTGGTATTCGGACAGCGTGTCGGGCACGGGGGTCACCGCGCCCAGGATCGTCGCCGGATCGGCGCCGAGCACCACGGCAACGGGATACGGCTTGCCGGGGTTCTTCAGCGCGAACTCGCGGAAGTCGAGCGCGCCGCCGCGATGCGCGAGCCAGCGCATGATGACCTTGTTACGCCCGATCACCTGTTGACGATAGATGCCGAGGTTCTGCCGCGTCTTGTTTGGGCCGCGCGTGACTGTGAGACCCCAGGTGATCAGCGGACCCGCGTCGCCGGGCCAGCAGGTCTGGATGGGCAGCTTCGCGAGATCGACGTCGTTGCCTTCCCAGACGATTTCCTGGCAGGGCGGGGCGTTCACCGTCTTCGGCGCCATGTCCCACACCGCCTTCGCAAGCGACAGCAGCTTGCCCGCGTCCTTGAGGCCCTTGGGCGGCTCCGGCTCCTTCAGCGCGGACAGCAGACGCCCGACATCGCGCAGCGACTCCAGCGCCGCGCTGTCGCTGTCGGCGGCGCCTTGTACGGCGGAATCGATGCCCATGCCGAGCGCGACGCGCCGCGGCGTGCCGAACAGATTGCCGAGCACCGGGAACGCATGCGTCTGCTTCGACTCGAACAGCAGCGCGGGGCCGCCTGCGCGCAGCACGCGATCGCACAGTTCGGTCATTTCCAGGATAGGTGACACGTTTTGCGAGATACGGCGCAGTTCGCCGAGCGATTCGAGGCGGCTTGCGAAGTCGCGCAGGTCTTTGTATTTCATCGGTCCGGTCTGGCAGCCGCGAAGCGGCCATGCAAGGGCTGAAAACGGTGGCGAAGCGGGCGGCGCGGTGACGATCAACCGACCAACAAGCGGCCCGAACGGATTGTCGATTTTACCTGCGTTAGGAAGCGCACGTTGAATACCGAAATTGTCAATCGGCTGGAAAGGCCCTTGTGCAGGGGGATTGAGTGCGCTGAACAGTGTTCATTATTACAATTGGTTATAGATTTGACATCCTATAGTGTTGACGATCTATAAAACCCTGCTAGAATCCGGTCACATTGGTTGCAGGGAATTGATAGTTTTTACCACCGTCCCCCGGTCCTTCAGACGCTACGCGTCGCTCTTACCGCCCCTGCTCGGTATTGACGGTCAAATGTAGTCTCCACCAGCGCATTTCGACGCTGGTTTTTCGCGTGGGAGCCATCGTGTGCGTGCTTTTTTGGCATGCAGGCGGTTCTTTTCGAGATTTTGGCTCCCCAACGGTACTTTTTGCCGTTTCCCGACGTCGTTGTCGCCTTAACCAGAGCAGGCGGCGTCTTGGCTCTTTCGAACAGCAGTCCAGCCGGTCGTTTTTACGGTGTTCGCAAGATCCAGCAACATGGGAGATCTGAATGAACGCCTGGTTATCGTGGCGTCCCAACGAGCGGATCGCGCAAGTCATGCGCGGCGCGCTGCGTCAAGGGACGCGTGTAAGTCATCATCTTTTCAGCGTGGTTGGCGGGTTCGCAGTTCTGTTCGCGCTCACGCTGTGGCTGATGCCGAGCTGGCGCCTGACGCTGGCAACGCGGCTGATGCCCTTCATCACGGCCGCCGTGCAGGCTGGCCCCGCCCGTCTGCTTCAGGGCAACCCGCTGCCGTCGTTCGCGCCGCCACAGCGTAGCAACCCGGCACCGCAAGACGATACGCTGTCGAGCTCGTCCATTTCGTCGAGCCCGACGGACAACCCCAACACGGCGGCTGCCGCCGCTGACGCCGGCTACAACGTCGCCAGCGGCAACAACAGCTTCACCGCTCCGTCCGGCTCGGGTGTGAGCACGGGGCTTTCGTCGGCTGCGCTCAACGGTCTCGATCCGCGGACGCTGCCCAGCGTCGGCACGATTGCTTCGATGATTCCGTCGCAACGCGTGTCGCCTGACGCCCGTGACGACCGCGTGCTGGTTTCCACCCGCGAGCAGGACCTCGTCGCGACGTTCATCGCGCGGCGCTACCGCGTCGCTCAGGAGCCCGTCAGCGAGCTCGTGAAGGCGGCATTCGACACCGGCCGCGAAGTCGGCCTCGATCCGTTGCTGCTGCTCGCCGTGATGGCGATCGAGTCGGGCTTCAACCCGTACGCGGAAAGCGGCGTCGGCGCGAAGGGCCTGATGCAGGTGATGTCGACGGTTCACTCGGACAAGTTCCGGTACTTCGGCGGCCAGAACGCGGCGCTCGAACCGCTCGCGAACATCAAGGTCGGCGCGATCGTGCTGAAGGATTGCATCGCGCGCGGCGGTTCGCTGCCGGGCGGTCTGCGCCTGTACGTCGGCTCGACGTCGCAGGACGACGGCGGCTATGGCGCGAAGGTGATGGCCGAGCGCACGCGTTTGCGCGATATCGCACGCGGCCGCAAGGTGCCGATCAACTCGCCGCAGGCTCCGTCGACGGTGACGGCTTCGACGTCTACGTCCACAGCAGCGGCGTCGAATGGTGCGAACAAGCGCGTGCAGATGACGCTCGACGGCCATCCGCTGAGCGCGGCAACGCCGGCGAAGGGCGCGGAGCAGGATGACGCGAGCGCAAACGCGGTGAAGCACGTGGCGCAGCAGCCTGAACTGGGCGCCTGATCGCGCTTGGATTTGCAGATTGTGTAAAAGAAAAAGGGCACCTTCGGGTGCCCTTTTTCTTTGGGGTGGCGGTTTTTCCTACGACTTGAGGCTAGTTTTCCGGCGGCGCCGCGGCGGCAATCGCCGCCGCGTCAGCCCCCGCGACTTACCCGCCGAACAGCTTCCGCAGACGCTCGACGGCCTCTTCAAGCTTCGAATACGCAGTTGCATACGACAGCCGGATGTATTCGCGCGGCTGATAAGAACCGAAATCCATGCCGGGCACGAGCACGATGCCCGCGTCGTGCAGCATCGCGCTCGTCAGTGCGGCGCTGTCGCCAGCGGCCGGATGCGCGACGCTGCGGCAGTCCGCATACACATAGAACGCGCCGTCCGGCATGACCGGCACCGAAAAGCCCAGCGATTCGAGCGCGGGCGCAATGAAATCGCGACGACGCTTGAACTCCAGCCGGCGCGCTTCATAGATTGCGAGCGTATCCGGCTCGAAGCAGGCGAGCGCCGCGTGCTGCGCAAGCGCCGATGCGCAGATGAACAGATTCTGCGCGAGCTTCTCGAATGCGCCGACGAGCGCGGGCGGCACCACGAGCCAGCCCAGCCGCCAACCCGTCATGTTGAAGTACTTCGAAAAGCTGTTGACCGTGATGACGTCCTCACCGAACGACAGCGCCGACACGGGCGGCGCGTCGTAACTCAAGCCCTGATAGATCTCGTCGACGATCGTGAAGCCGCCGCGCGCGCGGACCGCCTCGACGATACGCTTCAGCTCGGCCGGTTCGATCGACGTGCCTGTCGGGTTCGACGGCGAGGCGAGCAGCACGCCGCGCGTGCGCGGGTTCCAAAGTCGCTCGACGTCGTTCGCCGTCAGCTGGAAGCGCTCCGCCGGGCCGCTCGGCACGAGCACCGGCTTGCCCTCGGCGGCGGCGACGAAATGGCGGTTGCACGGATAGCTCGGGTCGGGCATCAGCACTTCGTCGTCGCGGTCGACGAGCGCCGCGCACGCCAGCAACAGCGCCGCCGACGCACCCGCCGTCACGACGATTCGCGCCGGATCGATGTCCAGCCCGTACGCATGCTTGTAATGACCGGCGATCGCCTCGCGCAGCGGGTGAATGCCGAGCGCGCTCGTGTACTGCGTAACGCCGCTCCGCAGCGCGCGCGTCGCCGCTTCGATCACGGGTTCCGGCGCGGTGAAATCGGGTTCGCCGATTCCCATGTGGATGATGTCGCGCCCGGCGCGTTCGAGCAGCGCCGCTTCCTTCGCCAGTTCCATCACATAGAACGGCTGGATGGCGTCGACGCGGGCGGCCAGTTTCACGAGGGGTTCGGTCACGCTGTTCATTCAATCAGTCCAGTTCAATACAAAAGCGCGCGCACAGCGGCGCAAAAAACAAAGGCGGACCCGCGTAACGCCGGACCCGCCTGCATCGCCAACATCTGAAGCCAGCTACGCGCTTCGCGCGTGCTTACTGCTTGCGGCCGGCCGCTTGCGTTTCCGCCTCGCGCAGTTTCACCGACAGCTTGTCCAGCACGCCATTCACGTACTTGTAGCCGTCGGAACCGCCGAAGGTCTTGGCCAGTTCCACCGCCTCGTTGATGACCACGCGATACGGAATATCGACGTGATTCTTCAGCTCGTACGCGGCGACCAGCAGCACCGCTCGCTCGACGGGCGACAACTGGTCGATCGGGCGGTCGAGGCAAGGCGTGAGGTCCGCGGACAAAGCCTCCGAATCGCGGATCACGCCATGCAGGATCGCGTCCAGGTGTTCGTGGTCGGCCTTGTCGTAACCTTGGGCACCGCGCAACTGCGCGTCGATTTCACCTGCCGGCGAACCCGACAGCAGCCACTGGTAAAGCCCCTGCGTGGCCAGTTCGCGGGAGCGTCGGCGTGCGCTCTTCATGCCCGTTCCTCTTCGTCGTCCTCGTCTTCGTCTTCCTCGTCGTCGCCGCCGTCCAACTGCTCGAGCGCGACCGCGAGGTTTGCCATTTCGACAGCGGTGCGCGCTGCGTCACGACCCTTTTCGGTCATGCGGGCGACGGCCTGCTCGTCGTTTTCGGTGGTCAGCACGGCGTTCGCGATAGGCGTGCCGAAGTCGAGCGCAATGCGCGAGATGCCCGAGCCGCTTTCGTTCGACACGAGTTCGAAGTGATACGTCTCGCCACGGATGACCGCGCCGAGCGCGATCAGCGCGTCGAACTGGCCGCTTTCGGCGAGCTTTTGCAGCGCGAGCGGGATTTCCAGCGCGCCCGGCACAGTGACGAGCAGCACGTCTTCGCCCGTGACGCCGAGGCGTTCGAGTTCTTCGATGCATGCGTCCGCGAGGCCATTGCAGACGGGTTCGTTAAAGCGCGATTGGACGATGCCGATGCGCAGGCCGTCGCCGTCGAGATTCGGTTGGTATTGTCCGATTTCCATTTGAGATCCGTAGTGTGTTGGTTGAGCGCAGATAAGCGGAAACTGAGCGAAAACTGGCCGTGAAAACAGTTGATGCGTTCAGCAGTTCTGCGGCTTTTCGGCCGCGCTGCCCGGCATCGGTACGAAGCCGGTGACTTCGAGCCCATAGCCGGACATGCTGCCCAGCTTGCGGGGGTTCGACAGCACCTGCATCTTGCCGACACCGAGTTCGCGCAGAATCTGCGCGCCGATGCCATACGTCTTGAAGTCCACCGGGCGGCGCTTGAGCGCCTCGGCCCGGCTCTTTTCATCGAATGCCTTGAACACGTCGATCATGTGTTCTTTCGAGTCGCCGCAGTTCAGCAGCACGATCACGCCATGATCGCGCGCGGCGATTTCCTTCATTGCGGCGTCGAGCGTCCACGAGTGCGTGGACGTGCCGACCTCCAGCAGATCCAGCACGGAGAGCGGTTCGTGCACGCGCACCATGGTTTCGCGCTCCGGCGTGGGCGTGCCGCGCACCAGCGCCATGTGCGGCTGGCCGCTCGGCTGGTCCAGGTACATCACCGCGCGGAACGGGCCGTGCACGGTTTGCATGGTGCGTTCGCAGACGCGCTCGACGATCGATTCCGTGCGGCTGCGATAGTGGATCAGATCGGCGATCGTGCCGATCTTCAGGCCATGTTCTTCGGCGAACGTCAGCAGGTCGGGCAGGCGCGCCATCGTGCCGTCGTCCTTGATGATTTCGCAGATCACGGCAGCGGGCGTGAGGCCCGCGAGCGCCGTGAAATCGCATCCGGCTTCCGTGTGGCCCGCGCGAACCAGCACGCCGCCCGGCTGCGCCATGATCGGGAACACGTGGCCCGGCTGGACGATGTCCTCGGTGCGCGCGTTCGCCGCGACGGCCGTGGCGATGGTATGCGCGCGGTCCGCCGCCGAAATGCCCGTCGTGACGCCTTCGGCCGCCTCGATGCTGACGGTGAACGCCGTGCCGTACTGCGTGCCGTTGCGGTGCGTCATCAGCGGCAGGTTCAGCAGCCTGCAGCGTTCCTGCGTGAGCGTCAGGCAGATCAGGCCGCGGCCATAACGCGCCATGAAGTTGATCGCTTCCGGCGTGATGAATTCCGCTGCGATGACGAGGTCGCCCTCGTTTTCGCGATCTTCTTCGTCGACAAGAATCACCATCCGGCCCGCTTTGAGCTCGGCGATGATTTCAAGGGTGGAGGCGAGGGTCATGTTGGCGAGAAGTTTGGGAAAGCGCGTATTTTACGCCACGCCGCCCGGCAAGTCGCCCGTCCGAACGGCATATGCCGTCCGGACGAATGTTCAGCCGCGAAGAGACGCGCGAGACTACTTCGGCGCGTTGAGCATCCGCTCGACGTAGCGCGCGATCAGGTCGATCTCCAGATTGACCTTCGTCCCTTCCTTCAAGGCCTTGAGCGTGGTGACTTCAACCGTATGCGGAATCAGATTGATCGAAAACTCGCAGCCGTCGTCGCGGTCCGTCACCGAGTTCACGGTGAGGCTCACGCCGTTCACGGTGATTGAGCCTTTGTACGCCAGATACTTGCCGATGTCGCGCGGCGCGAGCACCCGCAGTTCGTGCGATTCGCCCACGCGCGCAAAGCGCGTTACCGTGCCGAGGCCGTCCACGTGGCCCGAGACGATATGGCCGCCAAGGCGATCGTGCGAACGCAGCGCCTTTTCGAGGTTCACTTCGCCCGTGTCGCCGAGGCCCACTGTGCGGTTCAGGCTTTCACGCGACACGTCGACGTCGAACGAAATCGGCGTCTTTTCGATCACCGTCATGCACGCACCCTGGATCGCGATGCTGTCGCCCAGTTGCACGTCTTCCATATCGAGGCCGCCCGCTTCGACGCTCAGACGCACGCCTGCGTCCGGCTCGTTGCCCAGCGGCTTGATCGCTGCAATGCGGCCGACCGCCGCGACGATTCCCGTAAACATCGTGTCGTGTCCTCTACTTATTGGTCAGTGCGCGGGCGGGTTCGGCAGCAGGCGCGCGAGAATCCGCACGTCACTGCCAATCCGGTCCACGGCATGAAACTCGAGTTGATGGCGCGCATCCAGCGAGCCGGGCGCGGCGAGATTGAACATGCTCATGGAGTCGTTGCCGAGCAGGCTCGGCGCGAGATAAACCAGCAGTTCGTCGACGCAGCCTTCGCGCAGCAGCGAGCCATTGAGCTTGTAGCCCGCTTCCACATGGAGTTCGTTGACTTCGCGCTTCGCGAGTTCTTCGAGCATGCGGGGCAGGTCGACCTTGCCGTTCTCATTTGCGAGCGGCACGATCTCGGCGCCGCGGTCATGCAGCACGGCGGCGCGTTCTTCGAGCAGCGGCGTGAGTGTGCTGCAGAAAATCAGCGTCGGCGCGCCCGCGAGAATCTGCGCTTCGGGCGGCACTTCAAGCTGGCTGTCGATCAGCACGCGGTGCGGCTGGCGTGGTGTATCGACGGCGCGTACCGTCATGCGCGGATTGTCTTCCTTCACGGTGCCGATGCCCGTCAGGATCGCCGACGCGCGGGCGCGCCACGCGTGCCCGTCGTTACGCGCCGCTTCGCCCGTGATCCACTGGCTTTCGCCCGACGGCAAGCCTGTGCGGCCATCCAGCGATGCCGCGACCTTCATCCGCACCCATGGCCGCCCGCGCATCATCCGCGAGACAAAGCCGATGTTCAGTTCGCGCGCTTCCGTTTCGAGCAGGCCGCAGCGCACTTCGATGCCCGCTTCGCGCAGCATCGTCAGGCCACGTCCCGACACGCGCGGATTCGGATCTTCCATCGCGGCGACCACACGCGCGACTTTCGCCTCGATCAGCGCGTTCGCGCATGGCGGCGTGCGGCCGAAGTGGCTGCACGGCTCGAGCGTCACATAGGCCGTCGCGCCGCGCGTATCGTTGCCGCGGCTGCGCGCGTCCTTGAGCGCCTGGATTTCCGCGTGATCGTGACCGGCGGGCTGCGTAAAGCCTTCGCCGATCACCTCGCCGTTCTTCACCAGCACGCAGCCGACGCGCGGATTCGGGTCGGTCGTGTACAGGCCGCGCCAGGCGAGGGCCAGCGCGCGCTCCATGTGGACGAAATCGTTCTGCGAAAACATCGGGTTCGGGTTATCCGTTCAGTGTTTCGTCGTGGTGGATCAGGCGAGCGACTTGAATGCGCCGCGCGCGGCTTCGATGGTGGCGTCGACGATCGCGTCGTCGTGCGCGCTCGACACGAAGCCGGCTTCGTACGCCGACGGCGCGAAGTACACGCCCGCATCCAGCATCTTGTGGAAGAACGTGTTGAAGCGCGGCACGTCGCAGCGCGAGATTTCCGCGAAGCTGCCCGGCACCGATTCCGAGAAGTACAGGCCGAACATGCCGCCTACGGAATCCGCCGCGAACGGCACTTTCGCTTCGCGCGCGGCTTCCGTGAGACCTTGCACGAGGCGGGTGGTCTGACGCGACAGCGCATCGTAGAAACCCGGCGCCTGGATCAGTTGCAGCGTCTTGAGGCCAGCCGCGACCGCGATCGGATTGCCCGACAGCGTGCCCGCCTGATACACGCCGCCCAGCGGCGCGAGATGAGCCATGATGTCGCGCCGTCCGCCGAAGGCCGCCGCCGGCATGCCGCCGCCGATCACCTTGCCGAGGCAAGTGAGATCCGGCGTGATGCCATACAGCTCTTGCGCGCCGCCCAGCGCGACACGGAAGCCGCACATCACTTCGTCGAAGATCAGCACGGCGCCGTATTCGGTACACACGCGCCGCAGCGCGCCGAGGAATTCCGGCGTTGCGCGCACGAGGTTCATGTTGCCCGCCACCGGCTCGACGATCACGGAAGCGATCTCGTTGCCGAATGCCTTGAACGCTTCTTCGAGCGCGGCGACGTTGTTGTATTCGAGCACCGTGGTGTGCTTGGCGATATCGACGGGCACGCCAGCCGAGGTCGGGTTGCCGAACGTCAGCAGGCCCGAGCCCGCCTTCACGAGCAGGCTGTCCGCGTGACCGTGATAGCAACCCTCGAACTTGACGATGCGGCTGCGATTCGTGAAGCCGCGCGCCAGGCGCAGCGCGCTCATCGTCGCTTCCGTGCCGCTCGACACCATCCGCACCTGTTCCATCGAAGGCACCAGCTTGCAGATTTCCTCGGCAATCTCGATCTCGGCTTCAGTCGGCGCGCCGAACGAGAAGCCGTTCGCCAGCACGCGCTGCACGGCCTCCAGCACTTCGGGATGCACATGGCCGACGATCATCGGTCCCCAGGAGCCGATGTAGTCGATATAGCGCTTGCCCTCGGCGTCCCAGAAGTACGCGCCTTGCGCGCGCTCGATGAAACGCGGCGTGCCGCCGACCGAACGGAAGGCGCGCACGGGCGAGTTGACGCCGCCCGGAATGGTTTTCTGGGCGCGGTCGAAGAGTTCTTGATTGCTGGACATGAGCGTTGGACCTGCTTGGGTTGGGCTCGCGCGTCGAACGGCTGTGACGGCGCGAATGCAGTACAAGGGCGGTATCGATGCGGTGCAAGCGCTCGCCACGAAACGGCGCAGCGTTTGCACGAGCCTGAGAATGACCTCGTGAAATTGTACCGGAGTCGTGTGGAGTCGGCCGCGAGCCGCGCCGGGGCGGCGACGCGCCGACGGTTGCGCTCAGGTGTCGCCGCTATTGCCTTCGCCGTCGCCGGGTGGGCTATTCGGGCGTTTGGGCGAACTGAAGTACATCGCGACCCGCGCCGCGCGCTTGCCGGCAGCGGCCTTGTTCGCGGCGCTCCATGCTTGCGAAGCTTGCTCTTTGGTCGATTTGGCGGGTGCGTCCGCATGCGGCGCGACAACGGGCCGCGCGCGCTTGCCGGTGCGTTCGATCCACAGCTTTTCGAGCGCGCCTTCGGCCATCGGCTTGATGGAGATGCCGGAGGTTTGGGCATCCCATGTCTGCACGGAGAACGGATGCTTGCGCAGTTCGTCGCGCGTGATCACGACTTCATGATGGGCGTCGACCAGATAGTCGTAGACGAAATCGACGCACAGCCGGTAACCGCGCTTTTTGGTCGCGTCGGGCACTTCGTACGGCGCGCGCGTCACGTAGCCCGACGCGAATACGCCCTTCGGCTCCAGCGTCACGCGATGAATGAACACGCGGTCGCCCGGCAGGATGCTGCGCGAGAAGCCGCAGCCCCAGACATCGGCGACGGCTTCGCCGGCCGCGACGCGTTTGGCGACGTCCGGCAACTCGGGCCATGGCCACTTCTTCGGGCTCCAGATCAGCAGAAAGGCAGTCATCTGGGTCGGCAATCGGTATCGAAAGAACGGACGGCCAGCTTAACCGATAAGGCGAGGAAAGCACGGCGAGGGGTGACATCGGGCAGGGCGATTGCGGGCGTCGGGTACAATCGGGGGCCGTATCCGCAGCGCGGCACGGTCCGCTGGGCCCAGCATCGGCCGGTCTTCGCGCGCTGCTTCTCAATGGAATTCCATGTCTCAGGACGTCAGATCCCGGCCGGATGCCCGGCTGATTCTGCTGCTCGGCGCGCTTGCCGCGTGCGGGCCGATTTCAATCGATATGTACCTGCCCAGCCTGCCGTCGATTACGCAGGCGTTCAGCGTCAGCGTCGGCGCAGCGCAGAGCACGCTGACCAGCTTCATGCTCGGGTTTTCGATCGGCATGCTGCTATATGGTCCGATGTCCGATGCTTACGGGCGCCGTCCTGTGCTGCTCGGCGGCATCATCATGTACACGATTGCGACGATTGCCTGCGCGTTGTCGCCGTCGATCGGTGCGCTCATCACGTTTCGCTTCTTGCAGGCGCTTGGCGCGGGCGCGGCATCGGTGCTGGCGCGGGCGATTGCACGCGATGCGCATGGGCCGAGCGACGCGGCGCGCGTTCTGTCGATGCTCGCTATCGTCACGTCGATCGGGCCGTTGCTTGCGCCTTTGATTGGCGGGCAGTTGTTGCTGCTCGGCGGCTGGCGTGTCGTCTTCATCGCGCTGACGATTTTTGGCGCGGTCTGCGCCGTTACTGCGTTCTTGCGTGTTCCCGAGACGTGGCCTCGCGAGAAGCGCGCACACGGCGCGGTGCTGCAATCATTTGCCGCGTACGGCACGTTGCTGAAAGACCCCGTTACGTGGGGGCACATGCTGTGCGGCGGCATGGCGTTCGCGTCGATGTTCGCTTACATCACCGCTACGCCGTTCGTGTATATCGAGTACTTTCATGTGTCCGCGCAGCATTATGGGTTTCTGTTCGGGCTGAACATCGTCGGCATCATGCTCGGGAATTTCATCAACACGCGCGTGGTTGGGCGGACTGGGCCGCTGCCTGTCATTTCCGCTGCTGCGACTATCAGCTTCGTTGCGTCGTTGTTCGTTGCGTTGATGTGTCTGACGGGGTGGGGCGGGTTGTGGTCTATTGTCGCCGGGCTGTTTTTCGTAGTGGGCGTGGTTGGGGTGCTGTCGGCTAATTGCACGACGGATCTCATGCATCGCTATCCGCGTAATGCCGGCGCGGCGGCGGCTGTGTTTGGGGCTATGCAGCTTGCGCTTGGGGCTTTGTCTAGTTTTGCCGTTGGGCTTTGGCATGACGGGTCGCCGCAAGGGATGGGGGTCACGATTGCTGTGGCGGGTACGCTATGCTTTGTTGGGAGGGGGTTGGTTTTGCGGTGGCATTCGCGGGTTTAGCGGCGCAGGCGTTGGTTTTGGTTTGCTCGTGTTTGCGCTGGCATCCGCGTTTTGTTTCTGGTTTGCAAGCGTTGCCCCGCACAGGGGCGACGCTAGCAGACCAAAGCCATAACGCGGATGCCAGCAAAGAGGCAAAAAAACCAACCAAACGCCGCAGGCATAAAAGAAACCTCAATCCCGCGGCGACGCAGCCGCCCCATGACTCAGCCAGTCGAGCACAGCCGACGTATCCTCATCCGAGCCCTTGCGGGCCTTCGTCACAGCAGCGCTGACCTCAGAAGCCGGCGCAGCCCGCCGAATCGCCACCCCCACCGCAAGAATATCGATCATCAACAAATGCAGAACGCGAGAAATCATCGACAGTTGCGACTCGCGAATCTCGATATGATCGGTCTCCAGCGCCACAGTCGCGCGCTTCGCCAGCGGCGTATTGCTCGACGTAATCGCGATCACCTTGGCGCCCGCCTGCATCGCCACTTCCAGCACGCGCAGCAACTCCGGCGCACGCCCGGACTTCGACACAGCGACAATCACATCACCCTTACCGAGCAATGCAGCCGACGCCGCCTGCATATACAGATCGCCGTAGGCAATAGTCGGAATGCCGAACCGGAAGAACTTGTAATGCGCATCCTGCGCGACGATGTTCGAATTGCCGAGACCATAGAACTCGATGCGCCGCGCGCTGTTCAGCAAATCGATCGCCGCCTCGACGTGCTCGAAATTCAAATGCTCGCGCAACTGCAAAATCGCCGACACCGTGTTGTCCAGCACCTTCGCGCCGAAATCCGTCGCCGTATCGCCAAGATGAACCTGGCTGTGCGAGACGGGAATCGTGCCCGTCAAACCCGTCGCGAGCTTCAGCTTGAAATCCGACAAGCCCTGGCAGCCCAGTGAACGGCAGAAGCGGATCACCGTCGGCTGGCTCACGTCGGCCTTGCGCGCGATATCGACGATCGGATCGTTGATGATCGAACGCGGATGATTCAACGCGAGATCCGCGACACGCCGCTCGGCGGGCGTCAGCGCATCGCGCATCTGTCGAATGCGTTCGAACACCGCCGACGAACTGCCGCCCGCGCGATTCGACAACTGCTCCGCGAGAATCGCCGACACACCGAGAAACGCCGGATACTCCGCCGTAATCACATAAGTCGGCACGTTCTTCAGATACGCCTCGAAGCGGCCCTTCGCCTCGAAGCGCTGACGGAACGACGAGCGTGCGAACACCTCGCCCAACCGCGGCACGACGCCGCCGCCGATATAGATGCCGCCCAGCGCGCCAAGCGTCACCGCGATATTGCCCGCGAAGGTGCCGAGAATGCCGCAGAACACATCGATCGTTTCGGCCGCGAGTGCGTCGCCATCAAGACCTTTCTTGACGATCTCCGATACTTCGAGCGTCGCGGGCACGCGCTTCTTGTCGCGCTGAGCCAGCGCGCGATAGATCACTTCGATGCCGGGGCCCGCCGCCACACGTTCGAACGACACATGCGACCACTTCTTGCGCGCGTACTGCAAGACCAGGTCTTCGCGTTCGTCCATCGGCGCGAACGTCGCGTGGCCGCCTTCGCTGCCGAGCGCGATCCAGCGGTCGTCAGCGGGAATCAAACCCGACACGCCCATGCCCGTGCCCGGGCCGAGCAAGCCGATCACGCTGTTCTGCCGGCGCGAGCCGCCGCCCACCTGCACGCGCTGCGCATCGGTGAGACCCGGCAGCGCCATCGCCAGCGCGGTGAAATCGTTGACGACCAGCAGCGTATCGAAGCCCAGCGCACGGCGCGTCGCTTCGATCGAGAACGTCCAGTCGTGATTGGTCATGCTCACCTGATCGCCATCGACCGGGTTCGCGATCGCAATCGCCGCATGATTCACGCGGCCGATCTTGCTGTCCTTCAGATACTTCTTGATGACCTCTGCAACACCCGGATATTCCGCGCAGGGATAAACCAGAACCTGCGTGATTTCGCCGGGACCCGTCTCAAGCGCAAAGCGCGCATTGGTGCCGCCGATGTCGGCAAGCAGCCTCGGTCCGTCGGCGTGCTGCCCCGCGCCGGGGACAGTCTTAGTTTGCACACCAGTAGACATCGAGTCTCACTCCCTTGTCGTTCGCCAACGTCGAGATGGCATTTTTTTGTTGGGCGGCTGCGGCGGCGTTGAGCACGTCGAGCTTTTTCTGACCGGCAATCAGCAGGAACAACCGGTCGATCTTCTTCAAGGCGGACATCGACCAGCTCACGCGCGCATGCGGTGCGGCGCCGGGATGCACGGCGACGAACGGCTCGGCCGTCGAGATCGCGTGGTCCCACTCGGGCGCGTCCGCAAAAATCGATGCTGTGTGGCCGTCTTCGCCCATGCCGAGCACGGCGATATCGGGCAACTGACGATCGCCGCTCGCGACTTCGCCATTCAGCGCGGCAACGTAGGCATCGAGCGATTGCGTCGTATCCACGAGCGGAAGGAAGGCTGCGTCGCGCGCGGCATGCTGCAGCAACGTTTCGCGCGCGAGGCGCGCGTTGCTGGCGTTGTCGGTCTCGGGTACCCAGCGGTCGTCGACGAGCGTCACCGCGATGCGCTTCCAGTCGAACGGCTGCGTGGACAGGGTTTGCAGAAACGGACGCGGACTCGTGCCGCCGGACACGGCAAGCGTCGTCGCGCGGGCGCGGGTCGCGCTCGCACGGGCGGCGAGCGACGCATGTAACGCGTCGCCGACCGCCTTCGCCAGCGCGTCGGATTGGGCGCGCGGGTCGTCGAAAGCGTGAAGCTCGATCACTTCTCCTCCATGCTGCTTTCTTTGTTTGATCTGAATTGCTGCGGGGCGACGACGGTTCTCGATAAAAACCGAGGTCGACATGTCCCGCTGCTGCCGCTACCAGGCCTTTGCGATCCAGGTCCGGTGCGGCGATTCATGCTGTGTTCAACCGGTACTTCATACGGCGCGCTGCGAGCCAGACATCGATCATCGCAGGACAAAACAAAACGCGCCGCTCAAACGCCTATCCGCGTCGGTTCAATTCTCTTCTTCGAGCCAGCAGGTACCGTGCTGCGCGAGCATCGCGCTCGCTGCGGCCGGGCCCCACGTGCCCGCCGCATAAGGCTTCGGCTTGCCCGACGCGGCCCATTCGTTGAGGATCGGTTCGACCCACTTCCATGCCGCTTCCTGCTCGTCGCGACGCACGAAGAGGGCAAGGCGGCCATTGATCACGTCGAGCAGCAGACGCTGATATGCCTCCATCTGGCCTTCCTTGAAGAACTGATCGAAGGCGAGATCGAGGTGGACGCTCGACAGGTTCATCCCTTCGCCCGGCTTCTTCGCGAGGCAATAGAGGCGAATCGTTTCGTTCGGTTGCAGGCGGATCACGAGACGGTTCGCGCCTGCGCGCAACGCCGACGCGCCGAGCGCGGAATGCGGCACCGCACGGAAGTTGACGACGATCTCCGCGACGCGATCGGCCAGGCGCTTGCCCGTGCGCAGGAAGAACGGCACGCCCGCCCAGCGCCAGTTCTCGATCTCGACCTTCAGCGCGACGAACGTTTCCGTCGCGCTGTCGGTCTTCACGCCATGTTCCGTCGCATACGCAGGCACGGACGTGCCGCGAATGACACCCGCGTGATACTGGCCACGCACGGCGACCTTGCTGATATCGCGCGGATCGATCGGTTTCAATGCGCGCAGCACGCGCAGCTTTTCATCGCGGACGGAATCGGAGTCCATCGAATGCGGCGGTTCCATCGCGACGATCGAAAGCAGTTGCAGCAAATGGTTCTGCACCATGTCGCGCAACGCGCCCGTGTTGTCGTAGAAGTCGCCGCGCGCTTCGACGCCGAGTTCTTCCGCGATCGTGATCTGGATGCTCTCGACCCACTCGCGGCGCCACAGCGGCTCGAATAGCGCATTGCCGAAGCGCAGCGCCAGCAGGTTCTGCACGGGCTCTTTGCCGAGATAGTGGTCGATACGGTAGATCTGTTCTTCGGCGAAGATCTCGCCGACGGCGTCGTTGATCGCGTTCGACGAACGCAGATCGTAGCCAAGCGGCTTTTCCAGCACGATGCGCGCGTTTTCGTTCAAGCCGACGGACGCGAGCGCATGGCATATGGGAACGAACAGCGACGGGCCCGTGGCCAGATAGAACACGCGCGTACCGGATTGATCCTGCAGCGCATCACGCAGCTTCACGAAGTCTTCGGCCTTGCCGAGATCGAGCTTCACATACTCGATGCGGTCGATAAAGCTCGCCCACGCGTTTTCATCGATGCCGCTCTTCGCGACATGCGCCTTCACGTGCTCATTGACCCATTGCAGATAACCCGCACGGTCTTCCTCATGACGCGCGACGGCAACGATCTTGCCGCTCGCCGCGAGCATGCCTGCACGGTGCGCTTCATACAGAGCCGGGAGAATCTTGCGCATCGACAGATCGCCAGTTCCGCCGAAGAGAACGAAGGTGAAGCTAGAGTCGGTTTGCATGCGTCTCCGTGGGATATCCGATGGGCCTGTAAGGCGCCCGTAGTCCGATAAAATATTTTTTGACACTGAATTGTAGTTTAACTACAATCCAAATCAAGAGGTAACGTGAATTCGATGAAAAAAGCGTGCGGGGCTTGTGAACAAGCGCCTTTTCGCGGGTGCACGTAGCTTCCCTGCATGTTAACGGACAACGCGTTCCGGCATGCGCCAGAGTGCCCTTTGAGCGCGGCGCAGCATGACGGAGACGGGCGTTTTCATTGAATGACGTGCGCGGACCACCTCGAGTCTGCAACGCGCCGCAGTCAGAAGGCGGAGCAGGCAAAAATCAAAAGAGGAGACAGTTCTTGCATCGCAAATCACTCATCTCTTGAGCGTCACGCGGCCGAACCTCGGCTCGCCGGCACAACACACACCAACATGTGCCTGTCCGACGCTCGACCGTCCAGCGCATTGCCTGTTTGACCAACCATCACACCCTGGTGACATCAGGGGCCACTCGTTTTTAGTTCAGGTGTCTGGAGGAGATAAGCAATGAAATTCCGTGCGATCATGGGCGCCCTGTGCGCCGCAGGTCTGATGTGTGGCGTCGCCACGGCACAGGCGGCCGAATCGGTTGAAGTGCTGCACTGGTGGACCTCGGGCGGCGAATCGAAGGCTGTCGGCGTGCTGAAGGACGACCTGCAGAAGCAGGGATACACGTGGAAGGACTTCGCGGTGGCAGGCGGTGCGGGCGCAGCGGCCATGACGGCACTGAAGACCCAGGTGATCTCGGGCAACGCGCCGAGCGCGGCTCAGATCAAGGGTCCGCTGATCCAGGACTGGGCGTCGCAAGGCGTGCTGGTGAACATCGACTCCGTCGCGGGTGACTGGAAGAAGAACCTGCCGCCCGAAATCGACAAGATCATCCACGCCGACGGCCACTACGTCGCTGCGCCGTTCTCGGTGCACCGCGTCAACTGGCTGTACATCAACAAGGCAGCGCTCGACAAGGCGGGCGGCAAGGTGCCGACCACGTGGACTGAGTTCTTCGCTGTCGCCGACAAGATGAAGGCCGCCGGCATCCAGCCGATCGCGATGGGCGGTCAGCCGTGGCAAGACCTGACGCTGTGGGAAGACGTCGTGCTGTCGGAAGGCGCGGACTTCTACAAGAAGGCGCTGGTCGACCTCGACCAGAAGACGCTGACCTCGGACAAGATGGTCCAGGTGTTCGACACGGTCCGCAAGATCCAGGGTTACTTCGACAGCGGCCGCACGGGCCGCGACTGGAACCTGGCAACGGCGATGGTCATCAACGGCAAGGCCGGCATGCAGTTCATGGGTGACTGGGCGAAGGGCGAGTTCGCGAACGCGAACAAGAAGTCCGGTTCGGACTACATCTGCGCAGCGGTTCCGGGCACGGAGAAGTCCTACACGTTCAACGTCGACTCGTTCGTGTTCTTCCAGCAGAAGGGCCAGAAGGCTGCAACGGCCGGTCAGCTCGCGCTTGCGAAGACCATCATGAGCCCGGACTTCCAGGAGCAGTTCAGCCTGTACAAGGGTTCTATCCCGGTTCGCCTGGGTGTGTCGATGGATAAATTCGACGACTGCGCGAAGAAGTCCTACGCTGATGAACAGACGGCCATCAAGTCGGGCGGCTATGTGCCATCGCTGGCCCACGGCATGGCTCAGCCGGACGCAGCAGCAGGCGCAATCTCGGACGTCGTGACGAAGTTCATGAACTCGAATCAGGACTCCAAGACGGCCGTTGCTGCACTCGCGAAGGCTGCGAAGACCAAGTAAGGCAGTCGTAGCACAGTTGTAGCAGAACGCCCGGCGCGCATGGCCTTGAATGATCCATGCGCGCCGGACGACGATGGTGCGATGCATGGTGCAATGCATCACCGCGCCTCTGCCGTTCCGGTGTCTTCCCCTGATGCCTGACGGCACAGTTCCAGGAGTCAAGTTGTGACTGCTTCTATTAGCGGAAACGCAAAAGGCACGGCGTCAACAGCACGCGTGTCGCCGATGGCGGCATTGGCCGACCGCTGGATGCCGAAGCTGGTGTTGTCTCCCAGCATTGTGATCAGCCTTGTCTTTGTCTACGGTTTCATTCTCATCACGGGTTATCTGTCGCTGTCGACGTCGCGATTGATGCCTCGTTACGATTTCGCCGGTTTCGACCGGTACGTCGAACTGTTCGATAACGACGTCTGGTGGACGTCGGCGGCGAACCTTGGCTGGTTCGGCATTCCGTTTATCGCGATCTGCGTCGGCCTGGGCCTGTTCCTCGCGATCCTGCTCGACCAGAAGATTCGCAATGAAGGCGCCTTGCGCGCGGTGTTCCTGTATCCGATGGCGCTGTCGTTCATCGTGACGGGCACGGCGTGGCAATGGATTCTGAACCCCGACCTCGGCTTCCAGAAAGTGCTGAACGACTGGGGCTGGACGAGTTTCTCGTTCGGCTGGCTGGGCGATCCCGACAAGGCGATTTTCTGCGTCGTGATTGCAGCGGTGTGGCAATCCACAGGCTTCGTGATGGCACTGTTCCTCGCCGGTTTGCGCGGCGTGGACAGCGAAATCTTCAAGGCTGCGCAAGTGGACGGCGCGACGCTGCCCACTATCTACCGCAAGATCGTGATTCCGAGCATGCGTCCGGTGTTCTTCTCGGTGCTGCTGATTCTCTGCCACATCACGATCAAGACCTTCGACCTCGTCGTCGCATTGACGGCGGGCGGTCCGGGCACATCGTCGTCGCTGCCCGCGATGTTCATGTACACGTTTTCGTTCAACCGTGGGCAACTGGGCGTCGGCGCTGCATCGTCGATGATGATGCTCGCAACCGTCGTGGCCGTGCTCGTGCCGCTGATGTATCTCGAATCGAGGAGCACGCGCAATGCAGCCTAAGATGAATTTCAGCCGTGCTGTCATCTACGCGGCGCTGATTCTGTTTGCGTTGTACTTCCTGTTCCCGCTGTACGTGATGCTGTCGACGTCGTTCAAGGACATCGACCAGCTGCGCAGCGGCAACCTGCTGACGCCGCCGACGCATTGGACCTTCGCGCCGTGGATCAAGGCGTGGAGCGAAGCGTGTACGGGCGTGCGCTGCGAAGGCATGCAACCTTTCTTCTTCAATTCGGTGAAGATGGTGATCCCGGCCGTGCTGCTGTCGTCGATCATCGGCGCGTTCAACGGTTATGTGCTGACGCACTGGCGCTTCCGTGGCGCGGATGCGTTCTTCACGATGCTGCTGGTCGGCTGCTTCATTCCGTTCCAGGCCATCCTGCTGCCGATGGCGCGTGTGCAAGGCTACTTCGGCCTGTCGAACACGATTGGCGGGCTGGTGCTGGTGCACGTGGTCTACGGTATCGCGTTCACGACGATGTTCTTCCGTAACTTCTACGTGAGCGTGCCGGCTGAACTGGTGAAGGCGGCGCGTATCGACGGCGCCGGCTTCTTCATGATCTTCACGAAGATCATGATGCCGATCTCGCTGCCGATTTTCATGGTGTGCCTGATCTGGCAATTCACGCAGATCTGGAATGACTTCCTGTTCGGTATCGTGTTCTCCGGCGTCGATTCGATGCCGATCACCGTGGCGCTGAACAACCTCGTGAACACGTCGACGGGCGTGAAGGAATACAACGTCGACATGGCGGGCGCGATCATCGCGGCACTGCCGACGCTGCTCGTCTACGTGATCGCCGGCCGCTATTTCGTGCGCGGCCTGACGGCGGGCGCGGTGAAGGGTTAATTTTTGTGTAGGCCGCTGCTTGCGTGTTGACGTGAGCGGCGGTGCTCAACGGTATTCGGCTCGCGTCGCCAGCTAGCGACGCATCCGCAGTACAGAGACTAGAGGATTCACAGCATGGCAAGCCTTTCCATCCGTGACGTGTACAAGACCTACCCGAACGGGGTGCCTGTCCTGAAGGGTGTCAATATCGACATCGAAGACGGTCAGTTCCTGATTCTCGTCGGCGGCTCGGGCTGCGGTAAGTCGACGCTGCTCAACATGATCGCCGGTCTCGAGACCGTGACGAAGGGCGATATTCAGATCGGCGGCAAGACGGTGAACAACCTGTCGCCGAAAGATCGCGATATCGCGATGGTGTTTCAGTCGTATGCGCTGTATCCGTCGATGACGGTGCGCGAGAATATTTCCTTCGGATTGAATATCCGCAAGGTGGCGAAGAGCGAGCAGGATCAGATCGTGGCTCGCGTTTCGAAACTGCTGCAGATCGAGCATTTGCTGGATCGGAAGCCGGGGCAGCTGTCTGGCGGCCAGCGTCAGCGGGTGGCGATGGGGCGTGCTTTGGCTCGCGATCCGGCGATGTTCCTGTTCGATGAGCCGTTGTCGAACCTCGATGCCAAGCTGCGGATCGAGATGCGCTCGGAAATCAAGCTGCTGCATCAGCGTTTGGGTACGACCATCGTTTATGTGACGCACGATCAGATCGAGGCTATGACGCTGGGCGATCGTATTGCTGTCATGAAGGATGGTGTCGTTCAGCAGTTTGGGGCGCCGCAAGAGATTTATGATTCGCCTTCTAACCTCTTCGTTGCCGGGTTTATCGGTGCGCCGCCGATGAACTTCATTCAAGGTAAGGTTGTTGAGCAAGGCTCGGGTGTTGGCCTTGAGCTTGATACGGGTGTGAAGCGGTCGGTGCTGAATCTGCCTTTCGATGGCGCAGTGAAGTCGCATATCGGGCAGGATGTGATTCTGGGGCTGCGTCCTGAACGTATCACCGATGCGCGTAATGCTCATAATGCCGACGATGCGAAGCTGCAAGCGATCGACGTTAAGGTCGATGTGATTGAGCCTACTGGGCCGGATACTTTGGTGTTCGCTCAGGTGAATGGGAAGCGCATCGTTAGCCGCGTTCACCCGAGTTCGAATCCGCTGCCTGATCAAAACATGGCGCTGATGTTTGATGTTTCTAAGGCGGTTCTGTTTGATCCTAAGACGGAAGAGCGGATTGCTTAATAGCAACGGTTAGCGATTTAGCAGCAAAAAGAAGGTCTCGGAGTAGTGCCCGAGACCTTTTTTGTTTTTTAGGCCAGCATAGAGCTATTGCGAGAACATGCTAGTCCCTTGGAGTATCGAAGAACTTGCGGAAACTTAATTTGTAGAATCGCGCGATCGCGTCGAGTACAGCAATTGGCACCTTAGGATTTCTTGCTGCGGCACGTCCCTCTGATGTCCAGATTCCTGTGTCGGTGACGTAAGTCGACAAAAGTCCCAACGAATCCGTATCGCAGTTGGATTTGAGACGGCCATAACTCCTCGCAATCAGATCACTTGGAAGCATGTCAACGCGCTGTGACCACGGAGGCTCAACAATGCCCGCGTCTGCGTCAACCACTCTCGTCACCAACATTTCTCGCCAGTTTTCTTCGGGACTGGTATCGGACGTGATCAAGTGGGCCAGCGCGCTGTATGGCAAGCCATAGTCGAACAGCGCTTTGCTCTGAGAAAAGCCAAAGTCGTTGGGCGACTTACCTTGCTTTGCAAAGCTGGCTCGCACTACTTTCAGCTCAATCGCCAACGTTTCAGAAATGATCAACTCGTCGTCGAAATATGGGATTACGAGGAGATCGATGTCGCCAGGGAAGGTGAGATCCGGGAAGATTTCTGTTGATGAAACGAAACTCGCAATCATCACTCCACGCTTGTCGTCTACGCGGTCAAAAAAACGAGGGGCAAGAGTGTGATAGCAATCACCAAATAGGCGTCGATTACAGACAAGCTTCGCGCCCATTGCTCTTTCGTCGCTTTTCTCTACAAGCCGTTTCGAAAGCACAGTCGCTATCTCGCCGTCGCGAATTCGTTTTGGACGGACGTTAAGTGGAATACGATATTCGCTCACGGGTGTCATCCTCGCACTTGCACGTTGGGCCGATTTGCGGTCGGTCGTCGACTGCGCCGCGTGTGAAGATGTGGCTCAGTGCGGTAATCTGACATCCAACTTAAACGTCACCAACCGCGCCACGAGAATAAACCCCGTAGCAATCAACACGCTATAGACCGTATCAAAGTTTATGTAATCCAGCAGCAGATAAAACCAACACCCAACCAACGCGCAAGTCGCATAGGGCCGCGAATCACGAAGAATGAGCGGCACCTCATTACAAATCACATCCCGAATAATCCCGCCGAACACGCCCGTAGCAACGCCCATCATCGAAGCCACGAACCACGGCATCTGAGCATCGAGCGCACGGGACGTCCCCGAGATACTAAACAGCCCTAAGCCAATAGCATCTGTGACGAGCAGCACGCGTTCATTGATCACGCGATCAAAAGTCCGAAGCACGAGTGGCGCGAAACAGCACAGCACAAAGATCACGATCGGATACCACTGATGCTCGACCCAGGAGAACGGTCTCCGATCCAGCAAGATATCTCTGACTGTCCCGCCGCCAAAAGCCGTCGCCATAGCGACAAGAAAAGTCCCAACCCCATCAAGCCGTTTCGTACGGGCCTCGACCAGACCAGAAATGGCGTACGAGAGAATAGCGATCGCTTCCATGATGGCAAGCGCGAGAGTGAGACGAGGATGCATCGTTGAAAAGCCTTCTCAGACTTTGCCGGACGACGAAGAGGAGGACCCGGGACCAACCGACCCAGGCTGCAACAACACCAGCACGGCACCTGCGCCACCATCATGCGCACGAGCTTGAGAAAATGCGATCACTTCTTCCTTCTGCACGAGCCACGCTCGAACCTTGCCTTTGAGCACAGGTTCTTTCCCAATCGATCCAAGCCCTTTCCCATGAATCACCCGCAAGCATCGCAATCCGCGCTTGCTCGATTCACGAATGAACTCAGACAGCGCCTCGCGTGCTTCCTCACGACGCATCCCATGTAAATCAAGCTGCGCCTGGACAATCCAGGCACCGCGCCGAAGCTTCTTAACGATTTCCTGGCTCACACCCGGCCGACAATAGGAAAGCGACTCATCGGTATCGAGCAGGACTTCAGGATCGAACTCATCGGAGATTGCCTCATGCAGCACGGCTTCTTCATCGAGTTTCGTCTGAACGGGAACCGGAGCTGGTGGCGTACGAGGCACGGTGGCGCGCGGTTTCGCGCCAAGCGGCGCGACTTCACCGATTTCACGCCGAAACAGATCAGCATCCGCAGCCGCTTCACGCGATGCTTGCGCCGCCGCGGCTTTCTGACGTTGAGCGCGTTGCGAAGCGCCTTTCAACGCATCGCGCAGACCACCAAGCCCAGCCAACCCGGCACCGGAGTCGACCAACGGCTTTTTCGACGAAGACGAAGACAACGACGAACCCGAGCCAGACAACGCCGACGAGTCAGCATTAGCAGGCGCAGCCGCCGCACTACGCGGCCGTTTCGGTTCGCTCGGATGGGGCAGATTCTTGGGCATGGCGATCAGACGTTGATTTGACGCGGACAACAGACAAACACCCTCAGCAAGCCGGGCAAAGAAAAAACAAAAAGGGCCGCCGGCATCCCGCCGCGGCCCTTCGAACTTCAACCATCTCAACAACCGCGGCAAGCAGATGTCTGCCGCTATTCTACCGATCCGCGTCCATCGTTCTACCGAAGACACAACCCGGCAAACCGGGACGCGTCAACAACGATCAACGCTCGGCTTCGGCGCTCATCGCGCGCTCGCCGATCGACTCATGGATGCTTTCCAGATAACGCTGCGCATCCAGCGCCGCCATACAGCCCGTGCCGGCGCTCGTGATCGCCTGACGGTAAACGTGATCCTGCACGTCGCCCGCCGCGAACACGCCCGGCACGCTCGTGCCCGTCGCATTGCCCGTCAGACCGCCATTCGTGATGATGTAGCCGTTCTTCATCTCCAGCTGGCCTTCGAAGATATCCGTGTTCGGCTTGTGGCCGATCGCGACGAACAGACCTTGCAGTTCGATATCGGTGGTGGCGCCCGTCTTCACGTCCTTGATGCGCAGACCGTTGACGCCGCCGTCATCGCCCTTCACTTCGTCGAGCGTGTGGTTCCACTTGATCTCGACGACGCCTTCCTTTTCCTTCTCCAGCAGACGGTCGATCAGGATCGGCTCGGCGCGGAACTTGTCGCGGCGGTGGATCACCGTGACCTTCTTCGCGATGCCCGCCAGATACAGCGCTTCTTCAACGGCCGTATTGCCGCCGCCGACCACGGCGACGTGTTGCTGCTTGTAGAAGAAGCCGTCGCAGGTCGCGCATGCCGACACGCCGCGGCCCATGAACAGTTCTTCCGACGGCAGGCCGAGATATTGCGCGGACGCGCCCGTCGCGATGATCAGCGAATCGCACGTGTACTCGCCAGAATCGCCGATCAGGCGGATCGGCTTCTCGTCGAGCTTGGCCGTGTGGATGTGGTCGAAGATGATTTCGGTGTTGAAGCGCTCGGCGTGCTCGAGGAAGCGCGCCATCAGCTCCGGACCTTGCACGCCGTTGGCGTCTGCGGGCCAGTTTTCGACGTCCGTCGTGGTCATCAGCTGGCCGCCTTGCGCGAGGCCCGTGACGAGCACGGGCGACAGGTTGGCGCGCGCCGCGTAGACGGCCGCCGTGTAGCCGGCAGGGCCGGAACCGAGAATCAGAACCTTCGCGTGTTTGGTCGGGGAAGCTGGCATGATCGAAATCCGTAAAAAGCGTCGGTCGGCGGCGAAAGATCGGCTGCCATGACCGGCGGTACTGGCGTCGAGCCGGAAAACCTGCTTGACACGTTAGTTGGGTATCAGCGCCGTATTATAAAGGGCAGGGCTGGCGGCTGCTTCATGAAGCTTTACGATGAAACCGATAGTCCATGCCAAACGCTTAACCCCATTTCAGCGCCAAAACCGGCCGAAAACGCGCGTGTTTTGCCCCAAAACGTATGGGAATTACGACATTCCTGGCCGTTCGGCCGACGTTACTGTCATTTACAGCCTTGCACGCAACAGTGCGTTTACAATAGTCGCCGACGAACGACAGGCGGCTTGCCGGCAGGATTCGGGTCAACGCGTCGGCACCTGGATTGATCCCGACGGTGAATCGAAGGGCAACGGGAACCGGCCGTGAGACCGGGAACCTGAAACCGCTGCAGGCCGCACACGCAACAGGCTCAATGGCAAAAGCTCCCTATTCCGCGAACGCGCAGGCATTGCCTCATCGCATGTCGCGCCTTTTCACCGAAATCCGCTGGATTCTTCAGGTGGCGCTCGGCGTTTTCCTCGTGATGGCGCTGATCAGCTACAGCCGCCGCGACCCAAGCTGGACGCATGCGGCGCAGGTCGATCACATTTCGAACTGGGCCGGCCGTGTCGGTGCCTGGACCTCTGACATTTTCCTTCTGCTCTTCGGCCTGTCCGCCTGGTGGTGGATCGTGCTGATCGCGCGCCGCATTTCGGCGAACTACAAGCGCATCACGCATCACGAAGAACCCGATGAAGACGCGCCGCGCGACCACAGCTGGCTCGCGGACGTGTTCGCGTTCGTGCTCGTGCTGCTCGCCTGCGACGGCATCGAGGCGCTGCGCATGTGGTCGCTGAAAGTGCAGTTGCCGCGTGCGCCGGGTGGCGTGGTCGGCGAGGCGGTCGCGAAGGGCGTCTCGCATGCGCTCGGCTTCACGGGCGGCACGCTGGCGCTGCTGATCGCGCTGGGCATCGGCTTGTCGCTGTACTTCCGGTTCTCGTGGCTGTCGGTGTGCGAGAAGGTCGGCGACTCGATCATCAACGGTGTCACGCTGGCCAAGCTGCGCCGCGAAGCGGGCCGCGACCGCAAGCTCGGCGAAGCGGCGGCCGTGAAGCGCGAAGGCAAGGTCGTACAGAGCCGCGTGAAGAGCGAGGAACACGAGCCCGTCGTGATCGTGCCGCCCGTGACGAAGCCGGAGAAATCGGAGCGCGTCGAGAAAGAACGTCAGGTGCCGCTCTTCGACAGCTTGCCCGGCGATTCCACGCTGCCGGCCATTTCGCTGCTCGACCCCGCGCCTGCATCGCAAGAAACCATTTCCGCCGATACGCTTGAATTCACCTCGCGTCTCATTGAGAAGAAGCTGAAGGATTTCGGCGTCGATGTGAGCGTGGTTGCGGCTTATCCTGGTCCCGTGGTCACGCGTTACGAAATCGAACCCGCTATCGGCGTGAAGGGAAGCCAGATCGTGAATCTGGCGAAGGACCTGGCGCGCTCGTTGTCGCTGACCTCGATTCGCGTCGTCGAGACGATTCCGGGCAAGAACTTCATGGCGCTCGAACTGCCGAACCAGCGTCGTCAGACGGTGCGGCTGTCGGAGATTCTCGGCTCGGCCGTGTATGCCGACGCCGGCTCGCCGCTGACGATGGGTCTCGGCAAGGACATCGGCGGCAAGCCGGTGTGCGCGGACCTCGCAAAGATGCCGCACTTGCTGGTCGCGGGTACCACGGGTTCGGGCAAGTCGGTCGGTATCAACGCGATGATTCTCTCGCTGCTCTACAAGGCGAGCGCGGATCAGGTGCGAATGATCCTGATCGATCCGAAGATGCTCGAAATGAGCGTCTACGAAGGCATTCCGCATTTGCTGTGTCCGGTCGTCACAGATATGCGCCAGGCCGGTCACGCGCTGAACTGGACCGTCGCCGAAATGGAGCGCCGCTATAAGCTGATGAGCAAGCTCGGCGTGCGTAATCTCGCGGGTTTCAACAACAAGATCGACGAAGCGGCCAAGCGCGAAGAGAAGATTCCGAATCCGTTCAGCCTGACACCGGACGAGCCGGAACCGCTGTCGCGTCTGCCGCACATCGTCGTCGTGATCGACGAGCTGGCTGACCTGATGATGGTCGTCGGCAAGAAGGTTGAAGAACTGATCGCGCGTATCGCACAGAAGGCGCGTGCGGCGGGTATTCATCTGATTCTCGCGACGCAGCGTCCGTCCGTCGATGTCATCACCGGCCTCATCAAGGCCAACGTGCCGACGCGGATGGCGTTCCAGGTGTCGTCGAAAATCGACTCGCGCACCATTCTCGATCAGCAGGGCGCGGAATCGCTGCTCGGCATGGGCGACATGCTGTATCTGCCGCCGGGCTCCGGCTTGCCGGTGCGCGTACACGGCGCGTTCGTGTCCGACGACGAAGTGCATCGCGTCGTCGAAAAGCTCAAGGAGCAGGGCGAGCCGAACTATATCGAAGGGCTGCTCGAAGGCGGCGTGTCGGGCGAAGGCGACGAAGGCTCGGCTGACGCGTCGGGAACCGGCGCGGCCGGTGGCGAGTCCGACCCTCTGTACGATCAGGCGGTCGAAATCGTCGTCAAGAATCGCCGCGCGTCGATCTCGCTCGTGCAGCGGCATCTGCGCATCGGCTACAACCGCGCCGCGCGTCTGCTCGAACAGATGGAGCAGTCGGGGCTGGTGTCGCCGATGTCGTCGAACGGCAACCGTGAAATTCTGGTGCCGGCGCGCGAGACGGATTGATCTCCGGCGCTTCATTCATGCGACTGATGACGGACAGCGGCACGCGTCGAGCGTAGCCGCTGTTTTGGTTCACACGCTTCGGTTTGGTTAAGGGAGAAAACAATATGCTGCAAATCGTTGGGTCTAAGACCCGTCTTGGCAGTCTGATGCGCACGCTGGCTTTCGGCGCATCGATGCTCATCGCGTCGCATGCGTTCGCAGGCGGCACGGATCAACTTAAGCAGTTCGTGTCGCAAGTGCATTCGGCGCGCGGCGAATTCGTGCAGACGGAAGTGCGCGCACCGAGCAACACGCAGCAACAGGCGAGTGGCGTGCTGTCGACGCAAAACGCGACGCAGAACAAGGTGTCGAGCGGCACGTTCACGTTCGCGCGTCCGGGCAAGTTCATCTGGGCGTATGAGAAGCCGTACGCGCAGCTGCTGCAGGCCGACGGCGACAAGCTCTACGTCTACGACAAAGACCTGAATCAGGTCACGGTGCGCAAGCTGGGCGGCGCGCTGGGCGCGAGCCCGGCGGCGATTCTGTTCGGCAGCAACGATCTCGACAAGAACTTCACGCTGAAGGACGCGGGCGTGAAGGCGGGCATCGACTGGCTCGAACTGATTCCGAAGTCGAAGGACACGCAGTTTCAGCGCGTCGGCATCGGCTTTCGCGACGGCAACCTCGAAGCGATGGAACTGCATGACGTGTTCGGCAACGTGACCCTGCTCAAATTCTCGAACATCCAGAAGAACCCGTCGCTGCCCGCCGACGCATTCAAATTCACGGTGCCGAAGGGCGCCGACGTGATCAACGGCTAATTACGTCGTTCACGCCTGAAGGCCGGGCGACGGATGCGCGGCCTTCATATCGTCGATAAACGCATCGACGATTTCCGTCCGATGCTGCCGCATGCGCGTGACCATGTGAAACGCGACGCGGTAGCCCATCTGCTGCGGGTTCAGCGCGGCGAGCAAACCTTCCTTCACATACGGCGCGGCGAAGTGCCCCGGCAGATAGCCGAGGTGATGTCCCGACAGCACGAGCATCGCGACGGCTTCCATGTTGTCGGCGACGGCCGTGACGTTGTGCGGCGTCGCCGACGCTTCGGCCTCGGGCAGCGGATAGCTGCGCCACGCCCATTCATGCTGGGCCGCTTCGACGGGCGCGACATTGCCTGCTTGAGCGAACAGCGGATGTCCCTTTGCGCAGTAAGCGAACTGTTCCTCCGAAAAAATCTCCGTGTATTCGAGCGACGGCACGCGATGCCAAAAATATCCGATGCCGATCTGAATCCGTCCGCTCAGCAGCAATTCTTCGAGTTCGCCCGGCGAGCGCACGAGAATTGAGAACCGCACGGATTCGTCCCGGGCGCGAAAGCGCGCGATTGCATCGCTGATTCGCGCACTTTCCGACACCGGCGTGTGTCCGATCATCCCGATTCCGAGTGTCCCGACCAGCTTTCGTCCGACATTTCGCGCCTGCGCGCCGAACGCATCGACGGCGGAAAGCAGCGCGCGCGCCGCTTCGACAAACTGCTCGCCTCGCGCGGTCAGGCTAAATCCGCTGCGGCCGCGTTCGCACAGCCGGTAGCCCAGACGGGTTTCGAGCGTCGATAGTTGGGTGCTGATCGTGGATTGACCTACATTCAAGGTAGCCTGCGCGGGCGAAACGCCGCCCGCGTCCACGATGGCGAGGAACACGCGGATCAGGCGAAGGTCTAGATCGGTGAGTTGCGAGAACATACGGCAGGATACATCGGTGCAAATCGATGTGAAGTTTTTTCTGTTGGCATTTTATCTTCGCCGGAACTGCACAAAAATAAGAAATGCCCCGGCGTCGTGCGCTTTGCGGCGGCTGGATTCAACGCTTTATCAAGACACTGTGCCTTTCATTGGCGAACCACGATGAATACTTCCTCGAATTTCATTTCCCCGGACCTGACGGAGCGGCCGCAGCCGTTGTCGGGCAACGCGATGCCGCGCTCGGGCGGGATCGCCACCATGATGCGGTTGCCGAATGTCGGGTCAGCGGAAGGGCTCGACGTGTGTTTCGTCGGTGTGCCGTTCGATCTGGGCACATCGAACCGCACGGGCGCGCGCTTCGGGCCGCGTCAGATTCGCGCGGAATCGGTGCTGCTGCGTCCGTACAACATGGCGACGCGTGCCGCGCCGTTCGACTCGCTGCGCGTCGCCGATATCGGCGACGTTGCGATCAATCCGTACAACCTGCTGGATTCGATTGGCCGGATTGAGCGTGCTTACGACGAAATCTTGCAACACGGCGCGAAGCCGATCACGCTGGGCGGCGATCACACGATCGCGCTGCCGATCCTGCGCGCGATTCATCGCAAATACGGCAAGGTAGGTCTGATTCACGTCGACGCGCATGCGGACGTCAACGACACGATGATGGGCGAAAAGATCGCGCATGGCACGCCGTTCCGCCGCGCGGTCGAAGAGGGCCTGCTGGATTGCGACCGCGTCGTGCAGATCGGTCTGCGCGGCACGGGTTACGCGGCAGAAGACTTCGACTGGTGTCGCGATCAGGGCTTCCAGGTCGTGCAGGCCGAGGCATGCTGGAATCAATCGCTGGTGCCGCTGATGTCGCGCGTGCGCGAGCAGATGGGCGACGGCCCCGTCTACATCACGTTCGATATCGACGGCATCGACCCTGCTTTCGCGCCGGGCACGGGTACGCCGGAGATCGCGGGTTTGACCGTGCCGCAGGCGCTCGAAATCATTCGCGGCGCGCGCGGCCTGAATATCGTTGGCTGCGATCTGGTGGAAGTCGCGCCGCCGTACGATCCGTTCGGCACGACGGCGCTGCTCGGCGCGAATCTCGCGTTCGAATTGCTGTGCGTGCTGCCGGGCGTCGAGTATCGGCCGGCGGGGCGCTAAACCCCGAAGCTGAATAAAAAACGCCCCGTGACCTGTGTCACGGGGCGTTTTTTCGTGCTTCGTTTATGCGTAAGCCTGCTTGCGCGGCGACACGAGCGCGAGATAACAGACCGCCCCAATGACCAGCGCCGGCAGCGTCGCGCCGAGATTCGGCAGCCACTGGTTGATGGCCTGATAGGCGGCGATGCCGACCGCCCACGCGATAAATGCGCTCACGTGCCAGCCGCCCGAGAAGCCATATCGGCCTTGCGTATCGGCGAGCGCGGCGGCGTCGATGCGGCGCTTGCGCACGATGAAATGATCGACCAGCACCACGCCGAACAGCGGTGCGAACACCGAACCGATCAGCAGCAGGAAGTTCTGGTACTTCGCCATCGGCACGATCAGCGCGATCAGCGTGCACAGCGCGCCGAATGCGGCGGATAGCAGCGGCACGCTCGCACGCGTCCAGAACGTACCCGTCGAGACAGCCGCCGAGTGCACGTCGGCGAACGCGTTGTCGATCTCATCGATCAGCACCAGCAGCAGCGCGAGGCCGCCGCCCGCTTGCGCGAGCGCCGTCGTCAGCAGCGCGTCGCCGCCGCCCGCCGCGAGTCCGTACACCGCGCCGAGCGCGTAGAACCAGATATTCGCAATGCCGTAGCCGAGAATCGTGCCGCGGAACGTCTCGCCCGCCTTGCGGCCGAAGCGCGTGTAGTCCGCGATCAGCGGCAGCCACGACAGCGGCATCGCAACGACCAGATCCACCGCGCCGCCGAACGACATCTCGCCATTGCCCGGACGGCGCATCAGCGCGCCGAGATCGTGCTGCGCAAGAACGGCATAGGTAAGCCACGCGGCGCCCGCGAGCAGCAGCCAGATGCCCCACGAGCGCAGAAAGCGCCGCACGAACGACAGCGGGCCGCTGATGGCCAGCAGCGTGGCCAGCACGCCGAAAATCAGCGTCCAGACGAGCGGTGCCGAGAAGCCGAATGCCTGTTTCGACAGCGCATCGGCGGAATCACGCATCACGATCACTTCGAACGAGCCCCAGCCGACCAGCTGGATCATGTTCAGCACGGCGGGAATCGACGCGCCGCGCACGCCGAGCGTCGGGCGCAGCGACGACATCGCGGCAAGCCCCGTGTCCGTGCCGATCACGCCCGCGAGCGCGAGCAGCACGACGCCGATCACGCTGCCGATCAGGATCGCCAGCAACGCATGCGGCAATGACAGGCCGGGTACCAGCAGCGCACCCGCCTGCGCGACCAGCAGCCCGATGCCGAGCGAAAACCACAGCGCGAATGCGTCGCTCGTTTTGAACGCGCGGCGCGAGTCCGGTACCGGCTTGAGCGGTGCGTAGGTCGAACCGGCTTCGCCGGCGATTGGTTCCTGAACCATCGAAATTTTCCTGTCTGTCTGTCGTTGTCGTGTCGGCCGTGCGTGCGGCCTTCTTGTTTGGCTCGTGCGGTACGCGCCTTGCGGACCGCTCATCAGAAACAGCCTATAACGTTTGCCGCGGGCCTCGCCGCGCGGCGGCTGTCATAATGCACAACTCTGCATGCGCCGCAGCCCGCCAGATGACGGTTTCGCGCGGTTGCATGCCGTTCAGGGCCAAGCCGTCGCGCGTCCGGTGCTGCATTCTGTGCATCGTGACGGTTTATACCCGAAAAGCCGAGATTATCCCCAAAACGCCATGTTCGAAGAAACCCGCGCCAATGTTCCGCTCGCCGAGCGCCTGCGGCCCCGCACCATCGACGATGTCATCGGGCAGAAGCATCTGCTCGGCCCGAACAAGCCGCTGCGCGTCGCGTTCGAGTCGGGCGAAGCGCACTCGATGATCCTCTGGGGCCCGCCGGGCGTCGGCAAGACCACGCTCGCGCGGCTGATGGCCGACGCGTTTCATGCGCAGTTCATCGCGCTGTCGGCGGTGCTGTCGGGCGTGAAGGATATCCGCGAAGCCGTCGAAACCGCGCAGATCCATCGCGCCAACGGTCATCAGACGCTGGTGTTCGTCGACGAAGTCCATCGCTTCAACAAGAGCCAGCAAGACGCGTTCTTGCCGCACGTCGAGTCGGGGTTGTTCGTGTTCGTCGGCGCGACGACGGAAAACCCGTCGTTCGAGGTGAACAGCGCGTTGCTGTCGCGGGCCGCCGTCTACGTGCTCAAGAGTCTCGACGCCGACGAGCAGCGCGAACTGCTGGACCGCGCGCAGAAGGAGCTGGGCGGCTATACCTTCACCGACGAAGCGCGCGACGCCTTGATCGGTTCGGCCGACGGCGACGGCCGCAAGCTGCTGAACAATATGGAGATCGTCGCGCGCGCGGCGGCGCAGCAGAAGAAAACGGATATCGACGGCGAACTGCTCGCCAGCGCGCTATCCGAAAACCTGCGCCGCTTTGACAAGGGCGGCGATGCGTTCTACGACCAGATCAGCGCCTTGCACAAGTCGGTGCGCGGCAGCAATCCGGACGGCGCGCTGTACTGGTTTTGCCGGATGCTCGATGGCGGCGCGGACGCGCGTTACCTGTCGCGGCGCCTCGTGCGGATGGCATGGGAAGACATCGGCCTCGCCGATCCACGCGCCGCGCGCATCGCGCTCGACGCCGCCGAAACCTACGAACGTCTCGGCACCCCCGAAGGCGAGCTGGCGCTCGCGCAGGCGGTGATCTATCTCGCTGTCGCGCCGAAGTCGAACGCGGGGTACAACGCGTACAACCAGGCGCGCAGCTTCGTCGGCAAGGACCAGTCGCGGGCCGTGCCCGTCCATCTGCGCAACGCGCCGACGAAACTGATGAAGGAACTCGGCTACGGCCACGAGTACCGCTACGCGCACGACGAACCCGACGCCTATGCCGCCGGCGAAACCTATCTGCCCGACGGGATGCGCGACCCGCACTGGTATCAGCCGACGCCGCGCGGGCTCGAAGGCAAGATCGGCGAGAAGTTGTCGCGTCTTGCCGACCTAGATGCGCAATGGCGCAGCGAGAACCGCAAGAAAAGCTGAGCCGCGCGTTGCGCCTGACCCGACAATGCCGCCGGCCAGCCGCGCCGGTGCGCTAAAATCGCCCATTCATACAACGAACTGTCGCCCCTTCCCATGCTTGACATCCAGCTGCTGCGCAAAGACATCGATGGCGTCGCGAAACGCCTCGCCGATCGCGGCTACACCCTCGACGTCGCGGCTTTCTCCGCGCTCGAAGCCGAACGCCGCGCCATCCAGACCCGTACCGAAGAGCTGCAGGCAAAGCGCAACAGTCTGTCGAAGCAGATCGGCGCGATGAAAGGGCGGGGCGAGGACACGTCGGCGGTGATGGCCGAAGTGGGCGGACTCGGCGACGAGATGAAGGCGTCGGCGGTGCAGCTCGAAGACATCCAGAAGCGTCTGTCCGACCTGCTGCTCGGCGTGCCGAACCTGCCGCACGAAAGCGTCCCCGTCGGCAACGACGAAGCGGGCAATGTCGAAGTGCGCCGCTGGGGCACGCCGCGTCAGTTTGATTTCGAGGTGAAGGATCACGTCGACGTCGGCACGCCGCTCGGCCTCGATTTCGAAACGGGTGCGAAGCTCTCGGGCGCGCGCTTCACGATGCTGCGCGGACAGATCGCGCGTCTGCACCGCGCGCTCGCGCAGTTCATGATCGACACGCACACGCAGCAGCACGGCTACACGGAAATCTACACGCCGTACATCGTCAATCCTGAAATCCTGTTCGGCACGGGCCAGTTGCCCAAGTTCGCCGACGACATGTTCCGTGTCGAAAAGGGCGGTGGCGAAAACACGGTCACGCAGTATCTGATCTCGACGTCGGAAATCTCGCTGACGAACACGGTGCGCGAGAGCATCGTCGATGCCAACGAACTGCCTATCAAGCTGACGGCGCACTCGCCGTGCTTCCGTTCGGAAGCGGGTTCGTACGGCCGCGACACGCGTGGCATGATCCGTCAGCATCAGTTCGACAAGGTCGAGATGGTGCAGGTCGTTGCGCCGGACACGTCGTATGACGCGCTCGAGCAGATGGTCACGCACGCGGAAACGATCCTGCAGAAGCTCGAACTGCCGTATCGCGTAATCACGCTTTGCACGGGCGACATGGGCTTTTCGGCGACGAAGACCTATGACCTCGAAGTGTGGCTGCCGGCGCAGAACACCTATCGCGAAATTTCGAGCTGCTCGAATACGGAAGCGTTCCAGGCGCGCCGGATGCAGGCGCGCTTCCGCAACGCGCAGGGCAAGCCCGAGCTCGTGCATACGCTCAACGGCTCGGGGCTGGCGGTCGGCCGGACGCTCGTCGCGGTGCTTGAGAACTTCCAGAACGCGGACGGCTCCGTGACGGTGCCGGCGGCATTGCGTCCGTACCTCGGTGGCGTTGAACGCCTCGAAGTGATGGCGTCGGCCTGATCGAATGGTTTGCTTCAGATCGGTCCAGGTCCTCTTCAAGTTTCTGCGAAAAAGGGCTTGGAATTCAAAAACAGGTGTTCTATAATCTTCGTCTCACGCAAGCAGCGACCCGCTTAGTGTGACGCGACAAGACCACTTGTTGGTAAGTCAAAGAATCTGGAAAGGTGGCAGAGTGGTCGAATGCGCCGGACTCGAAATCCGGTGTACAGTTATGCTGTACCGTGGGTTCGAATCCCACCCTTTCCGCCAGATGCAAGCGAACAGGCCCTTCGGGGCCTGTTTTCGTTTGTGCAGCTTTTTCAGCGTCGGCACTACTGACATCGGCAATACACCAGGTCGGGCTTCGTAATTTACAAAGCGTTCGCGTTACCCCCCACGTCTTTCTGCCTTTTCCGTTTCGCTTGCGAATGGCGCTTTAGCGCATGTTCTTGCTTACATCGCGTGTCAATCAGGCGTTGCGGGCACCTGACCATTCGCGAACGCATGCGCCCGACTTTATTGGTACGGTTGTTGCGCCATAGGGATCATCATCAACAGGATGGAGTCCACGATGACGAATCCCAAGGGAGAAGACAACGGCGACCCGAGAGATCCGGCCGAAATTCCGCCGAACGAGCTCAACAAGCCGATTGGCGACGCGATCCCCACGCCCGTCGAGCCGGGCCTCGATCAGCCATTGCCCGAAAAGCCAAAGACGGACGACAAAGATGCGGACGAGCCAATAGGCGATGACGATCCGCCGCCGGGCGTTCCAGCGCAAGGTCCGTCCGATTTTGCATAGACCTTAAACGCCCAGGTCAGATCTCAACAGAATCTCAAAGCAGCCCGAGATATTCAAAATAAACCGTCGATCATTTCGGGTTGCGCACCAAACCCCGCCATTAAAACGCTTGCTTCAATAAACATTGCCCTACGAGGGCAATGCGAAAACTGACGGTCGCGTGTAGTTTTTCGTGAAGGACCGCCGTGTACCTTTACTAAGCCTTACTTTCTGCATAGGATGAAGTTGCATTTTTTTCCTCCTATTGCTGCGGATGCGTAAAAAGTCGACCGCGATCATTGACTAAAAATGATATTAAATATTCGTAGTCCATATGAAGATTCGAGCGGTTTATCAATGGCAGGTTTATCGTCTTTTGTTTGCAGCAGATTATTAAACCCGTCGGTCGACGAGTTGCATCACAACAAGACGTTGTCACGGTTTCATGCGTAAAGGCAGAGGCGTCGCGCGCCCGATTCCCGCGCCGTCGCCCGGTTGCGTTGCTAACAACAACGAAGGCGCGCGCACGTGGTCGAGGCAGTTCGAGTGCGAACGTCTTGAGGAACGGTAAGCCATGCACATCGCTATTTCTGCTTTGACAGTCGCGGTGGCTGCAATCGTTGTCTGGTGGTCGCTGCATCCACGTCGCATCGCGTCGCAACGCGTAGGGCCTTCCGTGCATACGCGCAACGGCGTGTCCGTATCGATGATGCTCAATCGCGTGACGAATCAGCTTGCGCGTAGCCGAACGCTGCAAGGCGCAAGCGCGTTCTTCAGTTTTGCGCATCGGCGGCACGGCGCGATGAACGAACTGGCCGATGTCTTCGAATGCCTGCCCGTGGCGTCGGTCGTGTTCGACGACCATGGCGTGATCGTGCTTGCCAATGCGCAGGCCGAGCGTCTTTTCGACTATCCGCGCGGCGTGCTGGCAGGCGCATGTGTCGGCCTCGTGGCGCCGGCGCTTTCGCACGAGCACCGCGCGGGCGCCGCGCATCCGGGCCGCCCCGCCGGCACGCGCACGCGCAGTCTGCGCGCCCGCCGTCGCGACGGCAGCGAGTTTCCCGCCGACATCGCCACGAGCGCGATCCGGTATGAAGGGCGCGTCGCGACTGTCGCGTTCATCACCGACATGACGGAGCGCGTTGAACTCGAACGCAATCGCCGGGAACTGGCGCACCTGACGCGCATCTCGACCATGGGCGAGCTCGCCGCATCGCTCGCGCACGAACTGAACCAGCCGTTGACGGCGATCCTCAGTAACGGCCAGGCTGCGCAGCGTTTCATGGATCAGGCGCCGATCGATCTTGCCGAAGTGCGCGACATCCTGAAGGACATCGTCGACGACAGCGGTCGCGCAAGCGAGGTGATCCGCCGGATGCGCGCGTTCGTGAAAAAGGAAGAGCAGCAGCAACTGACGAGTCTCGATGTCGGCGGCTTGCTGCGCGACGTCGCGCTGCTCGTGCATGGCGATGCCGTCGCGCGGGGCATCCACGTGTCGCACGTGATCGACGATGGCTTGCCGCCCGTGCGTGGCGACAAGGTGCAACTGCAGCAGGTGCTACTCAACCTGCTGCTCAACGCATTCGATGCCGTCAGCGAGTGTGGCACGTCCGATCGCGCGGTCGCACTGTTTGCGCGACCCGACAGCGAAGGCGGGGTGCGCATCGCGGTGCGCGACCGCGGACATGGACAGGCGGCGGACAAGCTCGAATGCATCTTCAAGCCGTTCGTCACGTCGAAGCCACAAGGCCTGGGCCTCGGGCTGTCGATCAGCCGCTCAATTGTTCAGATACACGGCGGTCGCTTGTGGGCCGAGAACAATTTCGACCAGGGCATGACGTTCTATGTTGCGCTGCCCGCATCGCGCGATATGAGCAACGCTGGCGCTGCGCAGGTGGCGTCATGAACGAAGCGGCTGCACTCGTCTACGTCGTCGACGACGACCCGTCCGTGCGTCGCGCGCTCACGCGGCTCATCAGATCAGCAGGTCATGAGGTCGAGGCGTACGGTTCGGCGCGAGAATTCCTCGAGCATGCGTGTGGCGAGCGCACGCCAGCTTGCGTCGTGCTCGACGTGCAATTGCCCGATCTGAGCGGACTCGAGTTGCAGCGCGAACTCGATGCGCGTCTGCCCATCGTCTTTCTGACGGGCCACGGCGATATCGCGATGACAGTCGGCGCGATCAAGGCAGGCGCGACTGATTTCCTCACCAAGCCCGTTCGCGACGATGACCTGTTGCGCGCGATCGACCTGGCGCTGGCGCGTTCTGTCGAAGTGTCGAAGTCGATCCATGAACTGGAAGAATTGCGCAGCCGGGTCGGACGCCTGACGGTGCGCGAGCGCGAAGTGATGAATCTCGTCGTGCTCGGTCGCCTGAACAAGCAGGTGGCCTGCGAACTCGGCACGGTCGAGAAAACCGTCAAGGCGCATCGCGCGCGCGTGATGCAGAAGATGGAAGTCGGTTCGCTCGCGGAACTGGTGCGCATCGCCGACAAGGTGGCCGTCGCCAATCACGCCCACGCCGCGAATCATTTGCCCGAACCGCCGCACGTGCATTCCTCCGCCGATGCGAGCGAGCCAGCCTCCGGCCGGATACGGGACCAAGGTCCAATACCACCGACGCCCGCAGTCTCATAGTCTATTGCTGAGACGCCCACGCACCGTTTGCATGGACGTCGCGGCTCAATGGGCTAATCAGAATGGGCACAGACAAACCATTCGTCGTCGTGGTCGACGACGATGCGTCGGTGAGCAGGGCGATCAGGCGTCTGCTGCGCTCCGTTGGGATCGCGGCCGATACGTACACGAGTGGCGACGAGTTTCTCGACGTGCTGTCGGCGACGCCTTCGTATCGTCCCGACTGCGCGATCCTCGACGTGCAGATGCCCGGCGCCAACGGGATCGAGGTGCAGCGCCGGCTGGCCGGCAGCGCCGTGCCCGTCATCTTCATCACTGCCCACGACGACGCTGGCGTGCGTGAAGCCGCGCTCGCGGCGGGCGCCAGGGCCTATCTGCGCAAGCCCTTCAACGATGTGCTCTTCATCAGGACAGTGTGTGCCGTGCTCGGCATCGCTGCGCCGCTATGACGCAGCGACCTCGCTTATCCAGCAGAGCAGTCTCGCACGGCCACGAGCCTGTGTGCTTGCGCAAGATCATTGCCCCGATTGGCTTATTGGACCAAGGTCCAATTGTTTTCGACCAGGCCCGATTCCACACTGGACGCATCGGACTCACCAGGCCGGATGACGCGCATCTGGATTTGTCCGCCGCGCGATGCGCGCAATGAGCGCGACGGACGCAACCGTATCGCTTGGGAAGATTCATCATGAAACGAGCTCTTGGAAAGACGCTGATGTTCGCTACGACGTTGCTGCTGGCAGATGCGGCAGCGGCACAACAACCCATCTTCTATCCCGCCAAGGGACAAAGCCAGCAGAAGCAGTCCGACGACACGGCGCAGTGCCACAACTGGGCGACGCAGAACACGGGTGTCAATCCCGCTGCGCTCGCGCAGAACGCCGCGAATCAGCCGCCGCCGCCGGGACCGTCCGGACAGCGCCTGGGCGGCGCGGCACGCGGTGCAGCAGGCGGCGCGGCGATCGGTGCGATCGCGGGCGACGCCGGCAAAGGCGCTGCGGCAGGTGCGATCGCGGGCACGATGGCGGGCGGGGCGCGGCAACGCCGTCAGGCTGCCGCTGCCCAGGAGCAACAGCAAGCCACGCAACAGCAGGCATCGCAGCAGATGGCTACGTGGAACCGCGCGGTCGCTGCCTGCATGACGGGACGCGGCTATACGGCGCAATGACATGTCGATCGAAGGGAGCCGCGCGATGAACTGTCGATCGTACGTGGGCATGACCGGGACGGGGCCGGCTGCCGTGCTGCGCAGGGGCCGCGCTGCGGCACTTGCGTCACGCTGGCCGCTGGCGGCGGTGCTGGTGTCCATACTGTGCCTCACCGCCTGCAAGAAAGCCCCCACCGAACCCCCACGCCCGACTGTCGAAGTCACCGTCGTCACGGTGCGACAGCAGGAAACCCCTGTCGATTTCGAGTTCACCGCGCAGACGCAGAGTTCGCGCGAAGTGGAAATCCGTGCGCGCGTCGACGGCTTCCTCGAGCGGCGCATGTACACCGAGGGCTCACTCGTCAAGGACGGCCAGGTGCTGTTCGTGATGGACAAGAAGCCCTTCGAGGCCGCGCTGCAGTCCGCCAGGGGCGCGCTCGCGCAGCAGCAGGCCCGGTTACTCGTCACCAAGCAGAATCTCGCCCGCGTGATCCCGCTGGCCGCGCAGAACGCCTTGAGCAAGAAGGATCTCGACGACGCCACCGGCAACGAGAAACAGGCCGAAGCCGCCGTGATCGCCGCGCAGGGCGAGGTGCGTACGGCCGAGCTGAACCTGAGCTACTGCACGATCCGCTCGCCGCTGCAGGGGCTGTCGAGCTTCGCGCGCGTGCAGGACGGCAGCTACGTGACGCCGAACCAGTCGGGGCTGCTCACCTACGTCTACCAGCTCGATCCGATGTGGGTGAACTTCAGCATCTCCGAGAACGAACTGCTGCGCTACCGCGACCAGGTCGCCAAGGGCCTGCTGCGCTTTCCGCCCGACAACCAGTTCGACGTGACGGTCATCCAGGCCGATGGCTCGGTCTATCCGCAGCAGGGCCGCATCGACTTCACGAACCCCGCGTTCAGCCAGGACACGGGCACCTTCCTCGTGCGCGCGAGCTTCGCCAATCCGAAGGGCACGCTGCGCCCGGGGCAGTTCGTGCGCGCGAAGGTGTCGGGCGCGGTGCGCCCCAACGCGATCCTCGTGCCGCAGCGCGCGGTGCTGCAGGGCGCGAAGAGCCACTTCGTGTGGGTGCTCGACCAGGACTCGAAGCCGCATCAGCGGGTGGTCGAGGTGGGCGACTGGCACGGCGACGACTGGTTCGTCAACGAAGGGCTGAAGGCGGGCGAGCGCGTGGTGGTCGATGGTGCGATCCGCGTGTCGTCGGATGCGCAGGTCAAGGTGGTGAGTGCGCCGTCCGGCGGCGCGCCGGGTGCACCCGGTACGCCTGCCGCGCCCGCCTCCGCGCCGCCTGCGGCGAGTGCCGCCGCCGCGTTTGCGCCCGCCGCCACGCTGGCCCAGGCGCGCCCGGCCAGCGTCAGCCATGAGCCGATGACCCGATGACGAGCGACGCCATCCGGCGCACCCCGACCCGATGAACATCTCCCACTTCTGCATCGACCGGCCGATCTTCGCCTCGGTCATCTCGATCGTCATCACGCTGGGTGGCGCGCTGTGCATGCTCGCGCTGCCCACCGCGCAGTACCCCGACATCACCCCGCCGCAGATCACGATCTCCGCCACCTACCCGGGCGCCAGCGCCGACGTGGTCGCCAACAACGTCGCCGCGCCGATCGAGCAGCAGGTCAACGGCGCCGACAACATGATCTACATGAGCTCGTCGAGCTCCTCGACGGGCAACCTGACGATCAACGCCTACTTCCAGATCGGCACCAACCCCGAACTCGCCCAGGTCGACGTGCAGAACCGCGTGAACCTCGCGCTGCCGCAACTGCCGCAGTCGGTGACCAACCAGGGCGTGCAGGTGCAGAAGAAGTCGCAGGCGTTCATGATGGTGATCGCGATCTACTCGCCCTCCGAGCGCTACGACGCCACCTACATCGCCAACTACGCGAACGTCTACGTGCTCGATGCGCTCAAGCGCATTCCGGGCGCCAACCAGTCGAGCATCTTCGGCACGCCCGACTACGCGATGCGCATCTGGCTGCGCCCCGACCGCATGGCGCAGCTGGGCATCACGGCCGCCGACGTGCAGCGCGCGGTGGCCAACCAGAACCAGCAGTTCGCCGTCGGCCGGTTAGGCCAGTCGCCGACGGGCGCTCCCGTCGAACAGTCGTTCGCGGTCACGACCACGGGACGGCTGACCGAGCCCGACGAATTCGAGAACATCATCATCCGCGCGCAGAGCGGCGGCGCGGCGATCGTGCGGCTGAAGGACATCGGCCGTGCCGAACTCGGCCAGAAGGACTACTCGATCCGCAGCCGCTTCCAGGGCAAGCCCGCCACCGTGCTCGCCGTCTACCAGCAGCCGGGCGCCAACGCGCTCGATGTCTCGAAGCAGGTGCGCGCCACGCTCGCCGAGATGAAGAAGACGTTCCCCGAGGGCATCGACTACGAGATCGCGATGGACACCACCGAGTTCACGCGCGCCTCGATCACGGACGTCGTGCACACGTTCTTCGAGGCCGTCGTGCTGGTGGTGATCGTCGTGTTCGTGTTCCTGCAGAGCCTGCGCGCCACGCTGATCCCGGTGCTGGCCGTGCCCGTGTCGATCGTCGGCACCTTCATGGGGATGGAGGCGCTCGGTTTCTCGATCAACATGCTCACGCTGTTCGGCATGGTGCTCGCCATCGGGATCGTGGTCGACGATGCGATCGTCGTGATCGAGAACGTCGAGCGCAACATGACCGTGCACAAGCTCGCCCCGAAGGATGCCGCCAAGCAGGCGATGGACGAGGTGGCGGGCCCGGTGGTGGCCATCGTGCTGGTGCTGTGCGCGGTGTTCGTGCCCGTGGCGTTTCTGGGCGGCATCACCGGGCAGATGTACAAGCAGTTCGCCATCACGATTGCGATTTCCGTGGTGATCTCGGGCATCGTCGCGCTGACGCTCTCGCCCGCGCTCGCGGCGCTGCTGCTCAAGCCCGGGCATCACGAGAAGAAAGGCTTCTTCCGCTGGTTCGACAACCAGTTCGCGCGCATGACGGCGGGTTATACGCGCGCGGTGCGCCTGATCATCAAGCGCTTCGTGATCGCGCTGCTGCTGTTCGTCGGCATGATCGTGCTGGCCGTGCTGATGATGCGCGACATCCCGACGGCGTTCCTGCCGCCCGAGGACCAGGGCTATCTGCTGGGCGCCGTGATCATGCCCGATGCCGCGTCGCTGGACCGTACCGGCCAGGTGTCGGACCGCGTGTCCGAATACTTCATGAAGCAGCCGGCCGTGGGCAGCATCACGACGGTGGACGGCTTCAGCATTCTCGACAGCCAGAACAAGAACAACTCGTCGACGTTCTTTGTCGGCTTCAAGAGCTTCGAGGAGCGTTATTCGTCAGCCAATATCCGCACGCAGAATGCGCGCGCCGTGCTCGTCGATGCGTACAAGACGCTCTCGCAGATCCGCGAGGGCATCGTCGTGCCGCTCAATCCGCCGTCGATTCCGGGCCTCGGCACGACAGGCGGCACCGAGATGTGGATCCAGAGCAAGGGCGATGCGACGATCGCGCAGTTTGCGGCCGTGGTGGACGACTTCGTCGCGAAGGCCAAGCAGCGCCCCGAACTGACGGGCGTTACGTCGACCTTCAACGCGAACTCGCAGCAGCTGCTGGTCGACGTGGACCGCGACAAGGCCGAGACGCTCGGCGTGCCCGTGCAGGACGTCTACAGCGCGATGCAGACGATGTTCGGCTCGCTGTACGTGTCGCAGTTCAACCGCTCGAGCCGGCTGTGGCAGGTGATTTTGCAGGCCGAGCCGTCGTACCGGTTAAAGCCCGACGACCTCGCGCAGATCTTCGTGCGCAGCTCGAACGGCAGCATGGTGCCGTTGAAATCCGTGGTGACCTCGCACTACGTGACGGGTCCGGACCTGATCACGCGCTTCAACAACTTCCCGGCCGTGAAGATCACCGCGAACGCGGCGCCCGGCTACGCGTCGGGCCAGGTGATCACCGCGCTCGAAGAGGTGGGCGCGCAGATGCCCTCGGAGTACGGGGTCGCGTGGAGCGGCGAGGCGTTCGAGGCGAAGCAGTCGGGCGGCACCTCGGGGCTGGTGTTCGTGTTCGGCCTGATCATGGTGTTCCTGATTCTCGCGGCGCAGTACGAGAAGTGGAGCCTGCCGTTCGGCGTGCTGATGGCGGTGCCGTTCGCGCTCTTCGGCGCGCTGCTGGCGATCCTGCTGCGCGGGCTGAACAACGACGTGTACTTCCAGATCGGCCTGACGATGCTGGTGGCGCTCGCGGCGAAGAACGCGATCCTGATCTTCGAGTTCGCGGTGCTCAACCGCGAGTCGGGCAAGTCGGTGTTCGACGCGACGATGACGGCGGCCGAGGAGCGGCTGCGGCCGATCGTGATGACGTCGCTGGCGTTCATCCTGGGCTGCGTGCCGCTCGCGATCGCGACGGGGGCGTCGGCCAACAGCCGGCATTCGATCGGCACGGGGGTGATCGGCGGGATGCTGGGCGCGACGGCGATTGCGGTGTTCTTCATTCCGATGTTCTTCTATGTGCTGGAGACGATGTCGGAGCGCTCGGAGAAGAAGAAAGCCAAGAAGGCGGGGGATGTGCCGCCTTCTGCGCCGGGCTCGGGAACGGGCCCCATGTCTGGCGAGCCGTCCAAAGTGCCGCCGTCCGCGGGTGGTCCCAAGGTCGGCGGCGGCCCGACCACCAACCCGTCCGCACCGCGCGAGGGTGACTGACATGCGCCGCGCCCTCGTTCTCTGCGTGCCATGCGTTCTTGCCCTGAGCGGCTGCCTGCTCGGGCCGAACTACTCGCGCCCGCCGCTCGACGTGCCCGCGACGTACCGTTTCCCCGACAACTACGCGGCCGACATCGCCAACACCGAATGGTGGAAGCAGTTCAGCGACCCCGTGCTCGATGAACTGATCACCACTGCGCTGGCGAACAACAACGACGTGAAGGTCGCCGCCGCGCGCGTCGACCAGTTTCTCGGCCAGTTCGTGACGACGCGCGCGGCACTGTTTCCGCAGGTCGGCGCGGGCTTCGATGCCGAGCGCCAGCGCATCTCGACGTCGTCGTCACCGCTGCTCGCGAATGTGCAGAACCCCGTGTTCAATACCTACCAGCTGGCGCTGTCGGCCTCGTGGGACATCGACCTGTTCGGCCGCAACCGGCGGCTCACGGAATCGGCGCGCGCGAGCCTGCTGTCGACGGAAGAAGCGAAGCGCGGCACGGTGCTGACACTGGTGTCGGCCGTGGCGTCGTCGTATATCAACCTGCGCAGTCTCGACCGGCAGCTGGAGATCGCGAAGGCCACCACGGCCAGCCGCGCCGAATCCGTGCACGTGTTCGAGCTGCGCTTCAAGGGCGGCGAAGTCTCGCAGATGGAACTGGCGCAGAGCCAGTCCGAGTACGAGGCGTCGCGCGCGGTGATTCCGCAGATCGAGGCGCAGATCGCGCAGCAGGAAGACGCGCTGTCGGTGCTGCTCGGGCGCAATCCGGGCGACATCCTGCGCGGGCGTGCGCTCGCTGAACTGGCGGCACCTGCCGTGCCCGCCGGGCTGCCGTCGGATCTGCTCGAACGCCGTCCCGATCTGCGTCAGGCGGAGCAGGATCTGGTTGCGGCGAATGCGCAGATCGGCGCGGCCAAGGCGCTGTACTTCCCGCAGATCTCGCTGACGGGGCTGCTGGGCACCCAAAGCGGGCAGTTCTCGAAGCTCTTCACGGGGCCGTCGCGCGTATGGTCGTTTGCGGGCTCGATCGCGCAGCCGGTCTTCGAGGGCGGCGCGATCGTCGGACAGGTGAAGCAGGCCGAGGCGGTGCAGCAGCAGGCGCTGTACTCGTACCGCAAGGCGATCCAGGTCGCGTTCCAGGAAGTCGACGATGCGCTGATCTCGTCGCAGAAGCTGCGTGAACAGTTCGACGTGCAGGAGCGGCAGGTGGAAGCGCTGGCGACCTATGCGCATCTCGCGAGGCTGCGGTACGAAGGCGGCTACACCAGCTATATCGAGGTGCTCGACGCCGAACGCAGTCTCTTCAACGCGCAGCTGAACCAGACACAGACCCAGGCGGGCGTGCTGGTGTCGTATGTGAACCTGTACAAGGCGATGGGCGGCGGCTGGGTCATCACGGCCGACAGCATGACCACCCAGGCCGCGCAACACAGCGGCGATGCGGCCGCGCAGAGCGCGAAATGAGCGAGACGCCGTCCGCGTATCTCGGCCACGCGACGCGCACGCCAGTGATCGCCTGTCATGAATGCGATCTGCTCCAGCGCGAAAGCACCGTGCCGCCCGAAGGCACGCTGCGCTGTTGCCGCTGCCGCGCGACGCTGTACCGGCGTCACGCGAACAGCCTCGACCGCACGCTCGCCTATGCGCTTGCCGCCTGCGTGCTGTGGATCGTGTCGAACGCGTTTCCCATCGTCGGTCTGGCGGTGAATGGCGATCTCGTCGAAACGACGATGTTCGGCGCGGTGCGCGTGCTATACCGGGACGGTATGTGGCCGCTGTCGGCGCTGATCTTCATCACGACGATGCTGATGCCCGCGTGCCAGGCGCTCGGCCTCGTGTGGCTGCTGTTGCCGTTGCGGCTAGGACGCATGCCGTATCGCGCGGATGCCGTGTTCCGCTCGCTGCGTGTCGCGCAGGAGTGGGGCATGACGGAGGTGCTGATCCTCGGTCTGCTCGTCGCGCTGGTGAAGCTCGCGCATATTGCATCCGTGGTGACGGGGCCGGCGTTGTGGTCGTTCGGCGTGCTGATGCTGTTGCTCGCGGCCGCGGCCTCCGCGTTCGATGTGCGCGATCTGTGGTCGCGCCTCCAGGGCGTGCCCGATGCCGGCCCCGCGTTCGACAGCGACACGCCATTTCCTGCCGAAACAGCGGCGGCCTGCGGCCTCTGCGTATGCCACGACTGCGGCTTGCTGACTCGCCCCGCGCCCGCACAAACACGTGACGAACGCGATTACGCGAACGTGCACGCCGCCGTGCACGTGCCTGCGCATCCCGGGCATTGCCCGCGCTGCGGCGCGCATCTGCATCTGCGCAAGCCCGACAGCCTCGCGCGCACATGGGCCTGTCTGATCGCCGCGATCATTCTCTACATCCCGGCGAACATACTGCCCGTCATGGACACGAGTTCGCTGTTCGGCGCGCAGAAGGACACGATCATGAGCGGCGTCGTGTATCTGTGGACGTCGGGTTCGTGGCCGCTTGCGGTGCTGGTCTTTATCGCGAGCATCGCCGTGCCGATGCTGAAGATTCTCGCGATCGGCTTTCTCGCGATCTCGGCCAATTTCCGCTCCACCTGGCAGCCGGACCAGCGCGCGCGCATCTACCGGATCGTCGAGCTGGTCGGGCGCTGGTCGATGCTCGATATCTACGTGATCGCCGTGCTCACGGCGCTCGTGCAGTTCAATGCGCTGGCCACCGTGCGCGCCGGTCCTGCCGCCATCGCGTTCGGCGCGGTCGTCGTGCTGACGATGTTCGCCGCCATGTCGTTCGATCCGCGGCTCATCTGGGATGCGAGGAAAACGGAATGAGCCGGCCGCCCGACCTCCCCGACGCCGTCGCCGTGCCGCGCAAGCGCTGGCGCATCCAGTGGATCTGGCTGGTGCCCGTCGTCGCTGTGCTGGTCGGCATCTGGCTCGCGGTGCAGGCGGTGCTGTCGCAAGGGCCGACCATCACGATCAGCTTCAAGACGGGTGAAGGGCTCGAAGCGGGCAAGACCAAGATCAAGTTCAAGGACGTCGATATCGGCGTCGTGAAGACTGTTGCATTGTCGAAGGATTACAAGACCGTCGTCGCCACGGCCGAACTGACGCGCGACGCCACCGACATGCTCGTCGACGATACGCGCTTCTGGGTCGTGCGGCCGCGCGTCACGGGCGGCAACGTGTCGGGCATCAGCACGTTGTTGTCAGGCGCGTTCATCGGTATGGACATCGGCCGTGCAAAGCACGAGCGGCGCGACTACACCGGGCTCGAAGTGCCGCCCGTGTTCGCGAGCGACGTGCCGGGCCGCGAGTTCGTGTTGCATGCGTCGAATCTGGCTTCGCTCGATGTTGGCTCGCCCGTCTATTTCCGGCGGCTACGCGTCGGGCAGGTGACGTCGTACGAACTCGACAGGAACGGCGGCGGCATCACCTTGCATATCTTCGTGAATGCGCCGTACGACCGCTACGTGAAGGAAGATTCGCGCTTCTGGGAGGCGGGCGGCATCGATGTCGCGCTGGGCACGGATGGCGTGAAGATCAACACGCAGTCGCTGGTGTCGATCCTCATCGGCGGGCTCGCGTTCGAAACGCCCGCGGCGTCGCTGGCGCAGCCCGAGGCGGAGGTACGCACGTCGTTTACGCTGTTCGAGACGCGCGCCGATGCGATGAAGGTGCAGGACCGCATCATCGATACGTATGTGCTCAACTTCAAGGAGTCGGTGCGCGGCCTGACGGTGGGGGCGCCTGTCGATTTTCGCGGCATCGTGCTCGGCGAAGTGGCGGCGATCTATACGCGCTTCGATCCCGTCACGAAGCAGATCAGCATTCCTGTCGAGATCAAGTTCTATCCGGAGCGCTTCACGTCGCGCTATGCAACGGGCAAGTCGGCGGATGGGCGCGTCGTGCGCGATCCAAAGGAGATTGCAGATTTCCTCGTGTCGCGCGGCTTCCGTGGGCAGCTGAAAACGGGCAGCCTGCTGACTGGCCAGCTGTACGTCTCGTTCGATTTCTTCCCGCATGCGCAGAAGGCCAGCATCGACTGGAGCCGCACGCCCGCCGAGCTGCCGACCGAGCCGAGCGGCCTCCAATCGCTGCAGGAGTCGATCAACCGGATCGTCGCGCGTATCGACAAACTGCCGCTCGAGCAGATCGGCAAGAACACACAGCAGACGCTCGCCGATGCGAGCACGCTGATGCAAAGCCTCAATACGCAGGTGGTGCCGCAGGCGAAGAGCACCTTGTCGGCGGCGCAGGCCACGCTCAACTCGGCGAACAGCGCGCTTGCGCCCGATTCGACGCTGCAGCAGGACACGAGCGATGCGATCCGCGAACTCGCGCGCACGGCGGCGTCGTTCCGCGCGCTCTCGGATTACCTGCAACGCCATCCCGAAGCGCTGCTGCGAGGCAAACAGGAGGACGCAAAGTGAAGCGATCGATGCTCCCGCCCGGCGCATGCGTTTGCGTCGCCGCCGCCATGACCGTGCTGGCCGCGTGCAGCTCGCCGCACTCGAACTTCTATACGCTGAGTCCCGACACGACGCTCGAAAGCGCGGGCGCGCCGCTGTCGGTGTCGGTCGTGGTCGGGCCCGTGACGGTGCCAGACCTGGTCGATCGTCCGCAGCTCGTGACGCGCGTGTCGGGCAACGAGGTGAAGCTCAACGAGTTCGCGCGCTGGGGCGAGCCGCTCAAGAGCGGTGTGGCCGATGTGATCGCGGCCGATCTGGCGCGGCTGCTCGGCTCGCAGCGCGTGTCGGTGTCGTCGCAGACCGTGGCGGGCACGGAAGCGTACCGCGTCCGCGTCGATATCCTGCAGTTCGATGCGATGCCCGGCGAAGCCGTCGCCGTCGACGCGCTGTGGACCGTGCGCGTGACGGGCCGCACGGCCTTGCTGACGGGCCGCTCGACGATCCGCGAGCCGGTGCAGGGCGGGGACGACGCCGCGCTGGTCGCCGCGCACAGCCGGGCGCTCGCCACCGTGAGCCGCGACATCGCCGCGGCAATCCGGAACGCGCCGCCGGGTTGATCCGCCGGGTGGGACGGCGGAGCCGCTGCCGGGTCTGAGGCGGGCGCCCGGGCAGACTCTGTACAATGGCCTGATCGACAACCGCACGCATGGCTGCATGGCTTGCGCTGCGGGCCATCCCGTGCCAGGCGAGCTGCGCCAGATGCGCGCGATGCCCGCCCGGTCGCCCGTCGCACGACGATGTTGAACGCGACGCGCCATGCCTGCCGCCAACGCTTTACCGACATGGCCATCACCTACAAGACTCCCGAAGACATCGCGCGTTTGCGCATCTCAGGCCGGCTCGCCGCCGACGTGCTCGCCATGATCGGCGAGCATGTGAAGCCCGGCATCTCGACGGGCGAACTCGACGCGATCTGTCACGACTACATCGTCGACACGCAGAAGGCGATTGCCGCCAACGTCGGGTACATGGGCTTTCCGAAGACGGTATGCACATCGGTCAATTCCGTCGTATGCCACGGCATCCCCGATCGCAGCGAGATCCTCAAGGACGGCGACATCATCAACATCGACGTGGCCGTCATCAAGGACGGCTACTTCGGCGACACGAGCCGCATGTACACGGTCGGCACGCCGAGCCCCGTCGCGCGGCAACTGATCGACACGACGTATGAGGCGATGCTCGCGGGCATCCGCCAGGTCAAGCCGGGCGCGACGCTCGGCGACGTCGGCCATGCGATCCAGCAGATCGCGCAGCGCGAGGGCTTTTCGATCGTGCGCGACTACTGTGGGCATGGCATCGGCAAGGTGTATCACGAGGACCCGCAGGTGCTGCACTACGGCCAGCCGGGGCAGGGCGTGCGCCTGAAGCCGGGCATGGTGTTCACGATCGAGCCGATGATCAACGCGGGCCGCGCCGGCACGTCGGTGATGCGCGACGGCTGGACGGTCGTCACCAAAGACCGCTCGCTGTCGGCGCAATGGGAGCACATGGTCGCCGTCACCGACGACGGCTACGAGCTGCTCACGCCGTGGCCGGACGGCACGGGGAGCTACGAGGCGCCCTGATGCGCCTTGCCGAGCCATGAAGCGCGGTGGCGTGCGGGAGCGATCTGCAGGCTGACGGGCTGAAAGCGCTGGCGCGGCGCGGCGCAACGCAACGCGAACTGGCTGGGCCTCGCGTGTGCCGGTTTTGTGGATGCATGTCAACCCATGCGCGCTGGGTCGCACTGCGCCGAATTAAAGATTTGACTCACGCGTCGGTTCGGTTAAAGCTACGCGCTAGCGCTTTACCCGGATGACACAAGGGATTTAAGGGATTTTCGAACGCATGAGTCCTTCACTGACCGTTCGCCGTATCGCAGCCGATCAGGGCGTCGTCTTCCGCGAGCTTCGTACCGCCTCGCTGCGCGAAGCGCCTTACGCATTCGGCGAGACGCTCGAAGAAGCGCTGTCGGCCGATGCGTCCACGTTCGAAGAAACGGCCGCGCGGCACGCCGCATCGGCCACGTCGACATCGTTCATCCTGTACACGGAAGGGCATCCCGCCGGTCTCATCGGTGCGTGCTTCGAGGACGCGCCCTCGCATCGCGCGTTCGTCAGCGAGCTGTGGGTCGCGCCCGCCGTGCGGCATCTGCGCGGCGGCGAGCTGCTCGTCAACACGGCGAGCGGATGGCTGGCCGGAGCCGGCGCCACCGAAATCTACGCCTGGATCGCCGACGAGAACCGCAACGCAATGCGTTTCTACGAGCGCCTTGGCTTTGGCCCGACGGGCGAGCACGAGCGCATTGCACGCGCGCCGGACCAGTTCCAGACGCTGCTCGTGCGTCACGTGCCGCAAGAGTCGGCATCCGACGATACCGCTCGCGGGCAGGCCGGTTAAGCGCCCCCAGCCCCTTTTCAGCGTCTCCGATCGTTTCTCCGGGCGCGTGTCTCGCACGCTTTCTTCCCACTTTTTGTCGATCCGTCCAGCCCGGACCAGCACGCACGCGGCATTTTCCTGTCGCGTGAAGACTTATTGGCAAAAATGCTCACCGTTCGCCAGGACGCCTGTAAAATACGCAAAATTTTTTGCCGAACGCTATGTCGCCGAAGAAATCGCCATTTTTTGAACTGCGCAGTGGCGCGGTCGACACATTGCTGTTTGTCGTCAAGACGACCAACCTCGATGAGATGCGTGCCGAGCTGACCCGGCGCTTCGAGGCGACGCCCGAATTCTTCGCGAACGACACTGTCGCGATCGACGTGCGCCGTCTCGCGGAAAACGAGCGCGTGCCGCTCGCGGACATCGCGAAGCTGCTGGACAGCGTGCGCATGCGTCCCATCGGCGTCGTCGCCGACAGCACGCAACACGGGTGGGCGAACGAAGCCGGCCTGCCGCTGCTCGATGCGCGCGACGCTCGGGACGCGCGTGTCAGCAAGAGCAATGCGGACGCAGGCAGCGACGAAGCAAAGGCTGCCGCCACGGCGAAAACAGATGCGGCTCCGGCAGCGGATGCTGCCGAGCCGGAGCAGGCCGGGTCGGGTGCGGCTGAACCCGTGCGCATCGGCACCTCGTCGCAGACGATGGTGGTCGACAAGCCGTTGCGCTCAGGCCAGCGTATCTACGCGAAGGGCGATCTCGTCGTGCTCGGCATGGTGAGCAACGGCGCCGAAGTGATCGCGGAAGGCAACATCCATATTTACGCGCCGTTGCGCGGCCGCGCTCTGGCGGGCGTGCACGGCAATCACGACGCGCGCATCTTCTGCACGTGTCTCGAACCCGAACTGATCTCGATCGCGGGCATCTACCGGACGACCGAGAACCCGCTGCCTGCCGACGTGCACGGCAAGCCGGTGCAGATCTGGCTCGAAGATGAAAAGCTGATGATCGAACCGCTGCGGCTCACCTGACGCGTGCGCCGCGCATGCAGTGCGCGCGCTGCGCGATGGAACTCCCGCCGGACTCAATAGACGAATAGACGAACACAAGGTAAAGGGTAATGGCAAAAATCATTGTGGTGACTTCGGGCAAGGGTGGCGTAGGCAAGACGACCACGAGCGCGAGTTTCGCATCCGCACTCGCATTGCGTGGTTCGAAAACGGCAGTGATCGATTTCGACGTGGGCCTTCGCAATCTCGATCTCATCATGGGTTGCGAGCGCCGCGTGGTGTACGACCTGATCAACGTGATCCAGGGCGAAGCCAACCTGAACCAGGCGCTGATCAAGGACAAGAAGTGCGAGAACCTGTTCATCCTGCCCGCCTCGCAGACGCGCGATAAAGACGCGCTGACGATGGAAGGCGTCGAGAAGGTCATCAACGACCTGATCGCGATGGACTTCGAATACATCGTCTGCGACTCGCCGGCGGGTATCGAATCGGGCGCTCTGCTCGCCATGCACTTCGCCGACGAAGCGCTGATCGTGACGAACCCGGAAGTGTCGTCGGTGCGCGACTCGGACCGTATTCTCGGCATTCTGTCGTCGAAGACGAAGCGCGCGATCGAAGGCAAGGAGCCCATCAAGGAGCATCTGCTGATCACGCGCTACAACCCGAAGCGCGTGAGCGAAGGCGAGATGCTGTCGCTCACGGATATTCAGGAAATCCTGCGCATCGACCTGATCGGCGTGATTCCGGAGTCGGAAGCCGTGCTGCATGCGTCGAACCAGGGCTTGCCCGCTGTGCACCTCGACGGCACCGATGTCGCCGAAGCGTACAAGGACGTCGTATCGCGTTTCCTCGGCGAGCAGAAATCGCTTCGCTTTACCGATTACCAGAAGCCGGGCCTGCTGCAGCGCCTCTTCGGCACCAAGTAAGGGGGGCGCACGTGATGTCCATTCTTTCGTTTTTGCTGGGCGAGAAGAAGAAGTCTGCGTCGATAGCGAAGGAACGCCTGCAGCTGATCATCGCGCACGAGCGCGTAGGCGGCAAAGCGCCCGCCGATTATCTGCCCGCGTTGCAACGCGAACTCGTCGCCGTGATCTCGAAGTACGTGAAGATTTCGGACGACGATATCCGCGTCAATCTCGAACGTCACGACGACCTCGAAGTGCTCGAGGTCAAGATCGAGATTCCGCAGGCTTGAGCGGTCTGTAGCGTCTTTATCGCCTGACGCGCGTCACCATGAACGGGTGGCGCGCTTTTGCTGTGCTCCCGTTTTTCGTGCGCGAGTTCGCTGCGCACTTTCTCCCGTCGATTCCCCCGAAATAATCCGTTGCACTTGAGGGCATGCGGTAACACGTCCGCTGTCAGCCCTTTCGTCACCTCGCGCATTGAACGGACAACGCCGTCATTCGGTGCTGACACAAGAGGTGAAAACATGAACAAGTCGATTCGTCTGCTCGCTGCTTCCGCTGTGCTCGTAGTGTCCGGTCTGTCTGCCGCCGCTTCGGCGTCGGCTGCGGAAGTGATCGTCGTGGCGCCGTCCGCGCCGCCCGTCGAGCGCATCGAAGCCGTGCCGGCTCCGCGCGCGGGCTATGCGTGGGACAAGGGCCACTGGCGCTGGGAACATGGCCGCTATGCGTGGGTGCCGGGTCACTGGCAGGTCGAGCGCGTCGGCTATCACTGGGTGCCGGGCCACTGGGTCGCGCATGGTCCGAACTGGCGCTGGGTGCAAGGCCACTGGGCGTGATGCGAGGTTGAACCGGCGGGCTGGGATGGCGCGTGTTGACGGCATCGCGCGCGGTCATCCACCCGTCCTCCGAACGCGCCCAAGAGCGCGCTTTATCGCAACCATCAAGGGAGTCGTCACATGAGAAAAAGAACCTTGCTCGCGATCGCCGTGCTGGCGGTCACGTTGGCCGGTTGCGTCGTCGTGCCGGCTCGTCCGGTGTATTACCATCCGGTCGGCATCGTCGTGTACTGACGATTGTGGGGAGGTCGGGCGCATCACTGCGGGATGCGCCCGATTTTTTTAATAGCAATGGCGAAAGCCAATCTGCCGCGAGTTCATTCTTTTGCTTCGTTGCGCGTCGTCGGTTGTTCTTCGCTACGACTTTCTTCTTCGTCGACTGAAGGCGCAGCAGAAGCCGCAGGCGTCATATACCGGTTCGCCAGCGCCTCGTACAACGGCGGCGCAAACACGCTCGAAATCCGGCTCGACACGAGCGCCGTCGCCATCAGCGAAATCACGAGCGCGTGGCCGTTGATCATCTCCATCACGATCACGAACGACGTGATCGGCGACTGCGTCACGGCCGCGAGATAGCCGACCATGGCGAGCGCGATCAGCATCGGCAGCTGCATGTCGCTGAAGGCCATGTGCAGCACGTTGCCGAAGCCCGCGCCGATCGACAGCGACGGCGCGAAGATGCCGCCCGGAATGCCCGGCAGATACGAGCCGATCATCGACGCCATCTTCAGCAGCGGATAGAACACCGACAGATGCTCGGTGCCGTAGAGCAGTCCGCGTGCTTCCGCGTAGCCGCTGCCGAAGGTCGTGCCGCCCGACACGAGACCGGTTACCGCAATGACCAGACCGCACAGCGCGGCGAACGCGACAGGGCGCTCACGGTTCAGGCTGAGCAACGGCGCGGGAATCCAGCGCTCGGTGTTCAGCAGAAGCCAGCCGAACACGCCGCCCGCGATGCCCGTGACGATGCCCGTGATGACGACGGCCACCGCAAGGGAATCGGGGAAATGCGTGCCGATGTCGATCGTGCCGAAGTACGTGTAATTGCCGTTCAACCCGAGCGCGATGATGCCGGCAATGATGATGGCCGTGATCAGCACACCGCTGGCGCGCGCCTCGAAGCTGCGGGTCAGTTCCTCGATGGCGAAGACGATGCCCGCCAACGGCGTGTTGAAGGCCGCCGACAGGCCGGCCGCCGCGCCCGCCAGCACCAGTTGCCGTTCGATCAGCGCGTTCGAGCGCGGGTAGAGGCGGCGCAGGTTGAACATCAGCGCTGCGCCGACCTGCACGGTCGGCCCTTCGCGACCGATCGTGAAGCCGCCGAGTATCGCGAGAAACGACACCAGGATCTTGCCGAGCAGAATGGGGAAGGTCAGCAGCCGCATGCCGGCGGCGCTCGTGTTGGAATGCAGCGTCGCGATGACCTGCGGGATGCCGCTGCCTTCGGCGCCGCGAAAGAAGCGCCGCGTGAGCCAGACCGACGCCGCCGCGACGGCGGGCGTCAAAAACAACGTGAGCCACCGGTGCTCGTTCTGCAGATGGAGGAACGCGTTGTAACCGAAGTCGATCAGCCGCGCATAGAAGACGGCGGTGAGGCCGACGGCGATCGCGCCCAGCCAGAAAATGCCGTACTGACGCCACAGACGTCGTACGCGCCGGCCGATGCTCGAGGACAGCAGGAGTGTCCGTGACATGGGGAGTCGGGCTGGGAAATGGGCAAATTATAGTCGTCTGGCGGGCGGCGGCGAGGCGAAAACGGGCCGGATGTCTGCCGGAACGGCCGCGTCGCGCCCGGTGACCTGTCAAGGGAGGTAACGTCTGGTAACGACAGAACAGCTGCCGCAAGATTGGCCACTGCCCATTTTGCGGGCAATTATCGAGATGGTCGGCTAAAATTACAGATTGCGAGCGCGCAGCCAGCGCCGCCACAACCCGGGCCATCAATGAAGCGAATTCTCATCGTCAAAGTCACCTCCATGGGCGACGTGATACAGGCTCAGCCGATCGTATCGGATCTGAAGCGCGCGTTTCCCGGCGTCGAGGTCGACTGGGCAGTCGATGAATCGTTTGCCGAGATTGCCCGCTGGAATCCCGGCACCGACCGGGTGCTGTGCGCGCCGCTGCGCCGCTTCAAGAAGGCGCGCCGCTGGTCGGATTTCAGGGCGATCTGGCAGTCGATCGCCGAACTGCGCGCGCATCGCTATGACGTCGCGCTCGACATTCACGGCGTCTACAAGAGCGCGATCATCGCGTTCCTGTCCCGGTCGCGCAAGCGCCTCGGTTATCGCAACGAGCATCTCGGCGAGCGCGGCGCTGCATTCGCCTACACGGGCCGGTTCGCGCCGACGCGCGATCGCAATGCGTGGAGCGGCATGCGCGAGACGGTCAGCACGGCGCTCGGCTATCCGCTCGACAATCCCCCTGACTACAACCTCCATGTTCCCGCGCCGACTAGGCCGCTCGTCGATACGGGCGGACGCCGTCTGGCGATGCTGTTCCACGCGGCGTCCAAGGACGACAAGAAGTGGCCGGCGTCGCACTGGATCGCCATCGCGCAGGAGTTGGTGAGGCGGGGCTTCCATGTCGTCGTGCCGTGGGGGTCGCAGGCGGAGCGCAGCGAGGGGCTCGAGATCGTCGATCAGGTGGAAGGCGCGGAGCTGCTGCCGCAATTGAGCGTGACCGAAATCGCCCAGGTGATCGCGGCGTCGGACTTCGTGATCGGCGTCGATACGGGCTTCGTTCATCTGGCGCACGCGCTCGGCAAGCGCACGGTGATGATCTTCATCGCGACGTCGCGGGAAACGTTTGAGAACAACGTGCCGTTCCGGTCGGTTTCGATCGGGGACGGCAATTCGGTACCGCCCGTCGCCGAGGCGCTGGCCGCCATCGATCACGTGCACGCCGACCCGCTCGGTCTCGGCGGACAGGGCAAATCAGTCGCCGCGGCCTGAGGCCGGCAGGGAAAGCGGGCGGAGCGGGAGAAAAAAGAAAAGAGGCGCACGCGCAGTTCGCCCAAGTTCGGACGCCGTCGCGAGGCGCCTCTGAAAAGCCCGCGCCTGAAGCGCGCGGACCGAGAGGAAACCTGCAGAACAAACCTGTACAACATCCGTAGAGACCGCGCGGGTGTGAACAAGTTCAACCATTTTTGATTTTTTTCGAATTTTGCGGCGACGCTTCGTGTCGGCCCGGCGTCTGCCGTTTCCTTGTGGCATGCGGCGATAGATTCGCTTGATGCGCTCGCAATCGTCATTGCGTCCATTACACGCCTGTTAAAACTGTCGCTTTTCTTTTGGCTTTCGACGGCGCGTTTCGCACGCTTCGCCGACGCTCGCGGCGCCGCCAGCTCCCATTCTGTCGATGCCTTACCCGCAAAGGCTTGCCGGCCGGCCTTTCATGCGTTTTGAGTCATGTCCTCCCATACGACACGCCGTTCCTGGCGACGGTCCGTCGCGCCGTGGAACGCCTGCTGCCTGTAACACAAGCCCAGTCGATGCTTACAAATTGCAACGGTCGCGCCTGTCGGGTTCGTGTTCAATCGAGGTCATTCGGGGTTCGCTCGAATAAAACGATACTGACTCGAAAGGGAGAAAAAACGTGAAACGCTTGATCCTGGCTTTGGTGACGGGCGCGCTGCTGGCGGCATCGCTGAGCGGCTGTATCGTGGTGCCGGACGGTGGCTATCATCACCACGGCTACTACTACCGCTGATCGGGCAATGAATGCTGGTGGCCTTCAGGCCATCAGCATTTCGAAGGCGACGACGGCGGCGATCGCGGCCAGATTGGCGGCGACAGCTTCGACGACGATCGCCTTCCAGCTCGCCGGCTTGAAGCGCAGTGCGAGCAGCAGCGAGCCAAGCAGCGCCAGCGCGATGATGACGACGATATCCGCGTTGCCTAAATGAAAGTTCATCGATGCCTCCCCGTGCAGCATGGCCGCCTGCTTTGCATTCGAGTATAGGCATGTCAAAAACGGCGGCAAGCAGGGGAGTTCCCTCTTCTCGTTCGTCCGGACTCGAGCTTCTTCGACAGGCTGACAAAACAAAAAAGGCCCCGGCGCAGTGCAGCGCGCCCGGGCCTTTTCGCTTTCGGCTTTCGGCTTACGCCGACAGCCGAGGGATTACATCAGCCGTGCGTCGCGCGTCTCGCGCATGCACAGCACGCCGACGAGGCTCACCACGGCGGCGGCGGACACGTATAGTCCTACCCATGACAGGCCGCCCTTCGCGGCCAGCATCTGCGCGATATACGGCGCCACCGACGCGCCCAGAATCCCGCCCAGGTTGTATGCGACGCCTGCGCCCGTGTAACGCACGTTGGTCGGGAACAGCTCGGGCAGCAGCGCGCCCATCGGCGCGAACGTGACGCCCATCAGGAACAGCTCGATGATGAGGAACAACTGCACGAGCGTCATCGAGCCGCTGCCGAGCAACGGTGCCATCGTGAAGCCCGACAGGATCGCGGCGATGCAGCCGACGATCAGCACCGGCTTGCGGCCGAAGCGGTCGCTGGCCCATGCGGACAGCGGCGTCGCGAGCGCCATGAAGACGACGGCGACGCACAGCATGCCGAGGAAGCTCTGACGCGAGATGTGCAGTGCCGACACGCCGTACGACAGCGAGAACACCGTCGAGATATAGAACAGCGTGTAGCAGACGACCATCGCGAACGCACCGAGCAGCACCGGTCCGAGATGGCGGCTGAGCAGCGTTGCGACGGGCACGCGCACGCGCTCCTCGCGGTCGATCGCGGCCTGGAAGGCCGGCGTTTCCGCGATTTTCAGGCGCACGTACAGGCCGAGCGCAACCAGCACGGCGCTGACGATGAACGGCACGCGCCAGCCCCAGCTGCGGAACTGCTCGTCGGACAGCGACAGCGCGAGGCCGAAGAACAGCCCGTTGGAGGCCAGAAAGCCGATCGACGGCCCGAGCTGCGGGAACATGCCGAACCAGCCGCGCTTGCCGGCGGGCGCGTTCTCGGTGGCGAGCAGGGCGGCGCCGCCCCATTCGCCGCCCAGGCCAATGCCCTGGCCGAAGCGCAACACGCACAGCAGGATCGGCGCGAGGCTGCCGATCGAATCGTAGCCGGGGACGAAGCCGATCAGGGTGGTCGACAGGCCCATCACGAGCAGCGACGCGACGAGCGTCGACTTGCGGCCGATGCGGTCGCCGAAGTGGCCGAACAGGAACGAGCCGATCGGCCGCGCGATGAACGCGATGCCGAACGTGACGAACGCCGACAGTGCCTGAGCGGTCGCCGAGCCGTGCGGGAAGAACACCGGGCCGATGACGAGCGCGGCGGCCGTCGCGTAGACGTAGAAGTCGTAGAACTCGATCGCGGTGCCGATGAAGCTCGCGAAGATCACGCGCGAAGCGCTGCTCTTTCGGTCTGCGCCGGGCTGGGCGCTGGAAAGGGGCGATGTGGACATGCAGGGTCTCCAAATGTCGTGACGCAGCCGCGGGGCGGGCGGCGCACGTTTGTGTGTCTGTTTGTGCGTCTAATGGTGTGGAGCGAAGCGGGTGCCGCCGCAATTGTGCACACATCGTGGCGAACAGCGGTGCGGGCGAACCTGCTACGCGAGACGTTGCATGTGCAACGAGTCGACAGATTGCGCCGTGCCGACGGAGGTGCGCGCGGTGCGTTGCCGTCTGAACGGGCGAAGCGGCGCGAAAACGAGGCACGATGCAAACCGGGCGGACGCGCGCGCGGGTGGCGCGGCAACGTAACGGTCGTGCTGCACGAGGCGGGCGGGTGAGTCCGCGGCACGCAGCGATGGCCGGAGATTCCGGCAGATATTTAAAAAATTATAGCGAGGGCGGGCGGGGCACAGCAAGGCGAGCGCTGCGTGCCGTTGTTTGCGGCTTCGTTGCGGCGGTTCGGCTTGCGGTAGTGCTCGACTGGGTTTCGTTTCGATGCGCTTGGGTTCGCTTCGAAATGCGTTGGCGGCAGGCAGTCGAACGGCGGCGTCGAGCCCGAGCCGCCGCGTTCGCGGAACCCTCAGCGCATCGCGCGCGAATTCAATCGATCGTTTGTGCCTGCGGCGACGCGAACGTGCGCAACTGGAACTTGCCGTTGTCGTTGAAGAGCCAGTCTTCGAACATTTCCACCTGGCCTTTCGCGTTCAGCAGTTTCGGTGGCGGCAGCGGCAAGGGTGCCGAGCGACGCAAGGTCGCGAGCGCCGTGCTCTCCGCTTCGTCATCGCCGTTCGTGCGATAGACGTTCGATGCGACGATCTGGCCATTGCGATCCACTACGAACGACACGACGACGAGCGAGCGCAGCATCGCCTGCGGCGTGCCGCGCAGTACATATGACGGGTTGCGTTCGATGATGCGTTGCGCGACGACCGAGCGGTACTGATCGAGCGTCAGGCTGTTGATCGCCGCGGGCGGTGGGGTGACTTCCACGGGTCGCTGCGGCGGCGTGACGGTGAAGTTGCAGCCTGCGCAGAGCAGCGTGAAGGCGAGTGCCGCTGTTCGCCTGAATGCTGGATTGATGCGGCCGGGAAGCGAGAGGGTAGACATCGCAATAACTCGCACGCGAGATGTATCTTCATCGTAGACGATGCGTGTTGCGATTCAATGAGCGTTGCTACGGATGTGAGAGGTAGCGCGCATGCTCGTGGCATAGGCTCGCGTTTGTCGTGTCTTGACGAAGGTTTGCGAAGCGGTTGTTGCATCCTTCTGGAGCGAGAGACGACGACAGATATGTGCCGGCAAGATCGATGAGCATCCACGAGTCAGGAACGCCGCGATTCGAACCAGCGCAGCAGCTGCTTGCAAAGGCTGAACGATGGACCGATATCAAGCCGGGAGTCATGGTGCAGGATGTCTCAACGTGCGGGGCGAAACTTGTCGTTGAGTTTGACTCTTTGGAGATCGAGTCGCAGGCAAGCTGAAGAGAAAAATCTGGCGGAGGGTGTGGGATTCGAACCCACGGAGGCCGTAAAGCCTCGCCGGTTTTCAAGACCGGTGCATTCAACCGCTCTGCCAACCCTCCGAGCCCGAAATTGTAACCTGGAACGCCACGTCCTCGGGCAACAAACCGAACAAACCGCCACCCCGCTCACGAATCCTTCAAAAACAGCTCTTGAAGATCGTTGAGGAATGCCAAGCCGAGCGGCGTCGGCGCGATCTTTTCGTAGTCGCGCGTGAGCAGCCCGCGACGCTCCGCTTCCTGCAAGGCCGGTTCGATCGATGTCATCGGCAGACCCGTGCGCTCGATAAACCGATGCACCGGAAACCCTTCCACCAGCCGCAGCGCATTCAGCATGAACTCGAACGGCAGGTCGCGCGCACCGACTTCATGCTCCTCCTGCACCGCATTGCCCGAACGCGCTTCTTCGATGAACGTCGCCGGATGCTTGTAGCGCATCTGCCGCAGGATGCGGTTCGGAAACGACAGCTTCGTATGCGCGCCCGCGCCGATGCCGAGATAGTCGCCGAAGCGCCAATAGTTCAGGTTGTGCTTGCTCTGCCGATGCGGCTTCGCATACGCCGACACCTCGTAGCGTTCGTAGCCCGCTTCGCGCGTGCGTTCGTGAATCCAGTCCTGCATGTCGGCGGACGAATCGTCGTCGGGCAGCGGCGGCGGAAACTTTGCGAACAGCGTGTTCGGTTCAAGCGTCAGGTGATACAGCGACAGATGCGGCGGCGCGAACGACAGCGCCGTCTCGATGTCCGCCTGGCATTCGGCGAGTGTCTGCTTCGGCAGCGCGAACATCAGGTCGAGGTTGAAGTTGTCGAAGGTATTCGCGGCGACCTCGACGGCATGGCGCGCCTGCGCCGCATCGTGAATGCGGCCGAGCGCCTTCAGATGCGTCTCGTTGAAGCTCTGAATGCCGACCGACAACCGGTTCACGCCGCTCGCGCGAAACTGCGCGAACTTGTCGGCTTCGAACGTGCCGGGGTTTGCTTCGAGCGTGATTTCGGCATCGGCATCGAGCGGCAGCAGCGCGCGCACGTCTGACAGGAGACGATCGAGCCCCTTCGCCGACATCAGGCTCGGCGTTCCGCCGCCGATGAACACCGTATGCACCTGCCGTCCCCACACGAGCGGCAGCGCCTGTTCGAGATCGCTGCGCAGCGCGTCGAGGTAATCGTCTTCGGGAAACGCGCCGCCTTTCGATTCGTGCGAGTTGAAGTCGCAGTACGGGCACTTGCGCACGCACCACGGAAAGTGCACATACAGCGCGAGCGGCGGCAGCGAGGTCAGACGGATGCTGCCGGGCGATGTGAACGCCTTGATCACGCCGGCTCCCGTCGTCGATGCTTGGCTCACGATTCCTCCTTCAGACGCGCGAACAGCTGTTGCAATGCAATCGCGCGATGGCTGCTCGCGTTCTTCACCGCGGGCGCCAGCTCGGCCGCTGTCGCGTTCAGCGCGGGCAAAAAGAAGTACGGGTCGTAGCCGAAGCCGTTTGCGCCGCGTGGCGCATCGAGCATCTCGCCGTGCCAGCGGCCTTCGGCGATCAGCGGTTCCGGGTCGTCGGCGTGGCGCACGAGCGCGAGCACGCAGAAGTAGTACGCGCGGCGGTCGCTCACGCCGTTCAGTTGCTCGACGAGGCGCGCGTTGTTCGCCGCGTCGCTTTTCTCGCCGCCCGCGAGTTGCGCGTAACGCGCCGAATACACGCCGGGAGCGCCGCGCAAGGCGCGCACGCACAGCCCGGAATCGTCGGCGATGGCGGGCAGGCCCGTCAGCTTCGATGCATGACGCGCCTTCGTCAGCGCGTTCTCGACGAATGTCGGATGCGGCTCTTCCGCTTCGGGCACGTTCAGCGCGCCTTGCGGGATCAGTTCGATGCCCGCCGTGCCGAACAGCGCCGCGAATTCGCGCAGCTTGCCCGCGTTGTTCGACGCGAGCACGATCCTGCCCAGCGGGTTGTCTTTTCGATCAGTCACCCTTCAACTCCAGTGCTTCCTTTTGCTTCTCGATCAGCGTCCGGATTCCGGCTTGCGCGAGATCGAGCAGCTTGTTCATTTCGTCGCGCGAAAACGGCACGCCTTCCGCCGTGCCCTGAATCTCGACGAAGCCGCCGTCGCCGGTCATCACGACGTTCATGTCGGTGTCGCACTGCGAGTCTTCGTCGTAGTCGAGATCGAGCACGGGCAGGCCGTCGAACACGCCAACTGAAATGGCCGCGACGTAATCGTTGATCGGCGACGCCTCGATGCGACCCGTCGCGAGCAGCTTCGCGACGGCGTCGTGCGCGGCGACAAAGGCGCCCGTGATGCTCGCCGTGCGTGTGCCGCCGTCGGCCTGGATCACGTCGCAATCGATGTTGATCGTGCGCGCGCCGAGCCGTTCGAGATCGAACACCGAGCGCAGCGCCCGGCCGATCAAACGCTGGATTTCCTGCGTGCGGCCCGTCTGTTTGCCGCGCGCGGCTTCGCGGTCGCTGCGCGTGTGCGTCGCGCGCGGCAGCATGCCGTATTCGGCCGTCAACCATCCCTGGCCGCGGTCGCGCAGAAACGCGGGCACGCTTTCAGCGACGCTCGCCGTGCAGATCACCTTGGTATCGCCGAATTCGACCAGCACGGAGCCTTCCGCGTGCTTCGTGTAATGGCGCGTGATGCGCACGTCGCGCAACTGATCGGCGGCGCGGCCGCTGGGGCGTTTCGTGATGTCGTTCATCGTCGGAATTGGAGGAAATGAAGGAAGGGAGAGGGCGGAAGGAAACCGCAATTTTACCGCCGATCGTGTTGCCGCCGCCCGCGCCGTTCATTGCGCGGCGCGTTGGCGAATGCGCTGTGTGCCCGCACGCGAGCCGGCGGGTCCGGATCGCCGTCTGCCCGGGCTTACCCGAAGGCCGCTTCCGGCGGGTGTTCCCGGCAAAAATGGGATAATGCGCGTTCTCCGCCTCGCGTCTCGTAAACGCCGGGCGACTCGAATCCCTGGTCGTGCGATGCGATGTTCGCGCGACCACAATCGCGAGACCTATCATGATCTACAGTATGACTGGCTATGCGAGCGCCACGCGCGAACTCGCAGCGGCAACGGGCAATGGCGGCGTCAGCGTATCCGTCGAATTGCGCACGGTGAACTCGCGCTTCCTCGATCTCAACTTCCGCATGCCGGAAGACGTGCGCGTCTGCGAGCCGACGCTGCGCGAAATGCTGATGAACAAGCTGTCGCGCGGCAAGGTCGATATCCGTATCAACCTGCAGCGCAGCGAGCAATCGGCGAACGCAGGCGCGCTCAATCGCGACGCGCTCGCGCAACTCGCGTCGCTGGAACGCGCGGTGCTCGAATCGTTTCCGGATGCAGGCCGTCTGCGCACGGGCGAAATCCTGCGCTGGCCGGGCGTGCTGGCCGAGAGCGGCGTGTCGCCTGAAGTGCTGCGCGATGCCGTGCTCGAATGTGGCAAGCAGGCAATCGGCGATCTGATCGACGTGCGCGGCCGCGAAGGCGCGCAACTCGCGACGATGCTGCTGAACAACGTCAGCGAGATGGAAGCGATCGTCACGAAGATCACGCCGCTCGTGCCGGAGTTGATCGCGAAGCATCAGCAGAAGATCGTCGAGCGTTTGCAGGAAGCGCTTGGTATCGTGGCGCCGGACCAGTCGGCGACGATCGTATCGCGCGAAGAGATCGCCGAGCGCATCCGTCAGGAAGTGACGATGTACGGCATTCGCATCGACATCGCGGAAGAACTGTCGCGCCTCACCGCGCACCTGAACGAAACGCGTCATGTGATTCAAAAGGGCGGCAAGGTCGGCAAGCGTCTGGACTTCATGATGCAGGAGCTGAACCGCGAAGCGAACACGCTGGGCTCGAAAGCGGCCGCGAAAGAACTCGCGGATTCTTCGATGACGCTCAAGCTGCTCATCGAACAGATGCGCGAACAAGTACAAAACCTGGAGTAATACGGGAGTCTCACCAGCATGACCGAAACCAAACACGAAGGCAGCGCGCCGCGCAATCCGTACGCAGGCGTCTATCCCGGCAACCTGTTCATGGTCGTCGCGCCGTCGGGCGCCGGCAAGTCGACGCTCGTCAACGCGCTGCTTGCGCGCGACCCGGCGATCCGTCTGTCGATTTCGTACACCACGCGCCCGCCGCGTCCGAAGGAGCAGGACGGCGAGCACTATCACTTCACGACGGTCGAAGACTTCCTCCAGCGTCACGACGCGGGCGAGTTCCTCGAAAGCGCGGAAGTGCACGGCAACTACTACGCGACGTCGCGCGTGTGGATCGAAGAGCAGATGAAAAGCGGGCATGACGTGCTGCTCGAAATCGACTGGCAGGGCGCGCAGCAGGTGAAGAAGCAGTTCCGCAATGCCGTTGAAATCTTCATCTTGCCGCCGTCGCTCGAAGCACTCGAAGAGCGTCTGAAGAAGCGCGGCCAGGACGAACCGAATGTGATCACGCGACGCCTTCTTGCAGCGGGCAGCGAGATGGCGCACGCGGCGGAAGCGGAGTATGTCGTGATCAACGAAAACTTCGATCGCGCGCTCGCGGAACTGCAATGCCTCGTGTCGGCGACGCGCTCGCGCTTCGCATCGCAGTACGCGCGTCACACGGACCTCTTCATGCAGCTCGGCATTCACTTGCCGCACGCGTGATACGGGCGAGGTCGGAAGGACATAAGGTAGAATAACCAACATACAGAGAAGGAATTTTCAACATGGCCCGCATTACCGTCGAAGACTGTCTGAAACAGATCCCGAATCGCTTCGAACTGGCGCTTGCCGCGACCTATCGCGCTCGTCAGCTCGCTCAAGGCCACACGCCGAAAATCGAAAGCCGCGACAAGCCCACGGTGGTCGCGTTGCGTGAGATCGCGGCTGGCCAGGTTGGCGTCGAAATGCTGAAGAAGGTGCCCGTCTAAGGCACGCTTCAACGTTTGACGTCATGTAACTCAACCCAACGCGTGCAGACGGCACTATCGACACGGAGGCGACCATGAGCACCAACCCCTCGCCATCCGCTACGGAAGTGGACCACGCTGCCCACGAACACGATAGCGACTCGCCATCGTCTGCACGCAAGTACATCGACGCGGTCCTCGAACAATCGTTTCGCCATCTGTTCGGACCGACCGCCACGCCGGAGCAGCCGCGCCGGCATGATGTCGTCTCCATTGCCAAGCTGACCACTGCGCTTTCGGACTACCTGAGCCCGGAAGAGATCAAAGAGGTCAAGGCGGCCTTCCACTTCAGCGACGAAGCCCACCTCGGGCAATACCGTCAAAGCGGCGAACCCTACATCACGCATCCTGTTGCCGTCGCGGAAACGTGCGCGGCCTGGAAGCTCGACGCGCAGTCGATCATGGCGGCGCTGCTGCACGACGTGATGGAAGACCAGGGCGTGACCAAGACCGAACTCGCGGAGCGGTTCGGCCCGAAGGTGGCGGAACTGGTCGACGGGTTGTCGAAGCTGGACAAGATGGAGTTTCGCAGCCGCGAGGAAGCGCAGGCGGAGAACTTCCGCAAGATGCTGCTCGCGATGGCGCGCGACGTGCGCGTGATCCTCGTGAAGCTCGCGGACCGGCTGCACAACATGCGCACGCTCGGTGCCGTGCCGCCGGAAAAGCGCCGTCGCGTCGCACGCGAAACGCTGGATATTTATGCGCCGATCGCGCACCGGCTCGGCCTGAACAATACGTATCGCGAGTTGCAGGACCTGAGCTTCGCGAACTTCAATCCGCATCGTTACGCGACGCTCGAGAAAGCGGTGAAGGCCGCGCGCGGCAATCGTCGCGAGGTGGTCGGCAAGATTCTCGAGTCCGTGCAGCGGGCGATCTCGGACGCGAAGCTTGACGCCGAAGTGACGGGCCGCGAGAAAACCATCTTCAGCATCTACAAGAAGATGCGCGACAAGCAGTTGTCGTTCTCGCAGGTGCTCGACGTGTATGGCTTCCGCGTGGTCGTCGAGAATCCGCTCGAATGCTATACGTGCCTCGGGGCGCTGCATGCGCTCTACAAGCCGGTGCCGGGCAAGTTCAAGGACTACATCGCGATTCCGAAGGTCAACGGCTATCAGTCGCTGCACACCACGCTGGTCGGCCCGTTCGGCGCGCCCATCGAATTCCAGGTGCGCACGCGCAAGATGCACGAGATCGCGGAAGCGGGCGTCGCTGCGCACTGGCTGTACAAGAACGGTGGTGCGGACCTGAACGACGTGCAGAAGCGCGCGCATCAGTGGCTCAAGTCGTTGCTCGACATTCAGAGCGAAGTCGGCGATTCGAGCGAATTCCTCGAACACGTGAAGATCGACCTGTTCCCGGATGCCGTCTACGTGTTTACGCCGAAGTCGAAGATTATGGCGCTGCCGCGCGGCGCCACCGCGCTCGACTTCGCGTATTCGATCCACAGCGACCTGGGCAACCAGTGTGTCGCCGTGAAGATCAACAATGAACTGCTGCCGCTGCGCACGGAATTGAAGAGCGGCGATATCGTCGAAGTGATCACGGCGCCGTATTCGAAGCCGAACCCCGCGTGGCTCGGCTTCGTGCGCACCGGCAAGGCACGCACCGCGATCCGCCACTATCTGAAGACGATGCGCCTGAACGAGTCGGTGCAGCTCGGCGAACGTCTCGTCGATCAGTCGCTCAAGGGCTATGGGCTCGCGCTCTCGGATGTCACGCCGGAAGTGTGGGACAAGCTCGTGCTATGGACGGGCAACAAGAACCGCCAGGAAATCTTCGCGGATATCGGTCTGGGGCGACGCGTGGCTGCCGTGATGGCCAAGCGCATCGAAGTGCTGATGAACGGCCGCGAAGGCCATGAAGGCGACGACGATCATCCGCGCGAGCATGGCACGTCGACTGCGCCGCCCGTGGTCATCACGGGTACTGAAGGCATGTCGGTGCAGTTGTCGGCGTGCTGCCGCCCGATTCCCGGCGACGACATCATGGGCTATATCGGCATCGGCCTCGGCATGGCGATTCACACCACGGATTGCCGCGTCGCGCAGCGCATTCACCGGCGTGATCCGGGCCGCTGGATCGATGTCGCTTGGGCGCCGCAGCCGGGCCGCCTGTTCGATGTCGCGATCAAGGTGCTGGTCAAGAACACCAAGGGCGTGTTCGCGCGTGTCGCGGCGGATATCACGTCCGCCGACGCCAACATCGTCCACATTGCGATGGACGAAGACCAGTCGCAGGAATCGACGGTGCTGCGCTTCGTCATCCAGGTCAGCGACCGCGTGCATCTGGCCAACGTGATGCGCCGCGTGCGGACCAACCTCGACGTGATGCGCATCGCGCGCGAGCGGCCGAGCGAAGAAGGGCATCGTCATCACGACGGCGGCATGCGGATCGATCGCGAGCGCGCCGATTACTGAAATCGAAGTTGGGAGGCGGGCGCGTCGCTTGCACGGGGTTTTGCAGGATGACGCTCCGCCTTTGCCTGTCCACAGGAACAACGCGATGAACGTAGCTGATCTCTCCGATCTGGCGCTCGACTACTGGGTCGCGCGCAGCCTGCACGACTTCGTGCGCGAAATCTACTTTACTGACAGCGGACGCGTGGTCTCGGTACGCGGCAACGATCGCGGCCGTCCGTGGGATGGGCGCTTCACGCCGTCGACATCATGGGAGGCTGCAGCCGTCGTGCTCGAGCGCGCGCAGCGGCTCGAAGTGCGGGAACGCACGCGCGACGGCGCAGCACATTGCGTCGCGGACTTCGAGGGCGGGCATCGGACGGTGTCCGCGCATGGCGAATCGCTGCGTATTGCGCTTCTGAGGGCGTTCGTAAGCAGCCAGTTCGGCGATACCGTCGACGACGTGCTGCGGCAGCCTCAGTCGCTCTTCGGCACACGGGCGACACCGATCGGCGAGCAGACGGCGCCGCTGGGCGTCGAGAACGAACTGCCGAAACCGGACGGCGAGATCGGCGATATCAAGTCGGCGCCGCGCTGAATCGACTGGCTGTTCGTGGTTGGCAGGGAAGCCGCCGAGCATGCGAGAGAAAAGCGGGAAGGGAAAAGACAAAGGGCCTTCCGATTGGAAGGCCCTTCATGGGTGGCGCGGCTGGCAGGATTCGAACCCACGACCCCTTGGTTCGTAGCCAAGTACTCTATCCAACTGAGCTACAGCCGCACGCTAAACTTGAACCGCTCGGGCGACGCACATACCGCTTTGCGTACACCTCGGTGAAACGAAAGGGCCTTCCCGGAGGAAGGCCCTCGTAAAAAAGTGGCGCGGCTGGCAGGATTCGAACCCACGACCCCTTGGTTCGTAGCCAAGTACTCTATCCAACTGAGCTACAGCCGCACGCAGAAATGGGATTATAGCAAGGTCTCGGAAAAAGGGAAGGGGCGCCCGGGAAATTTGTGACAGTAGCCGTATCATGTAGGCTGGAGATCCGGATGTCCGCTTCAATGCTGAACCACCATGAATAAAGCCTTTGTCAAAGAATCAACTGACGAGAACGACGACGATCTCGAAGCCGCGCAACCCGACATGCCCGCGGGCGCGAAGAACTACATCACGCCCGCCGGCTATCGGCGGTTGCGCGACGAGTTGCTGCACCTGATCGACGAGGCGCGGCCGGAAGTGGTGAAACTGGTGTCGTGGGCGGCGTCGAACGGCGACCGCTCGGAAAACGGCGATTACATCTACGGCAAGCGGAGGCTGCGCGAAATCGACCGGCGTATCCGCTTTCTCACCAAGCGCATCGATCTCGCCGAAGTCGTGAACAGCAGCCGCCAGGAGAACACGGACCAGGTGTTTTTCGGCGCGACCGTCGAATACGCGACGGAAGACGGCGAGACGCATACCGTGAGGATCGTGGGCATCGACGAGGTGAATCTGGACGAGGGGCATGTCAGCTGGATTTCGCCCATCGCGCGTGCGCTGCTGAAAGCAAAGGTCGGCGATCAGGTGACGTTGCATACGCCTGCCGGGCCGCAGCCGATCGACGTGCTGGACGTGGCCTATCCGACGCGTGAGGAAGAGGAGGCTTAGGCCGGCGCCCGTCTGGGCGCTCGTCAGCGCGCGCGGCAGGCGCGACGTTCCAGAGAACGCCTCAGCCGAGACGAAAAAAAGGCGCCGCAAGCGGCGCCTTTTTCATGCTGCGAGTACTGCTGATGCTTAGAAGCGGTGACGCAGACCAGCCGTCACAGCAACTTGCTTCTCGTTCGCCGAAGCGTTCAGGCCATTGATGTTGGCGTTGACGATCGAGTTGTCGCTGACTTGCTGGTATTCGCCCTGCAGGTAGACGTCCGTACGCTTCGACAGCGCGTAAGCCGTTTGCAGGTTGAACTGGTTCCAGTGCGGGTGCTCGCCACCCAGGCTTGCCTTCGTGTACGTGTACGAACCAGCGATGCTGATTGCCGGCGTCAGAGCGTAGCGTGCGTTCGCTTCGTAGTTCTGGAAGTGACCGCTGTCGCCGCCGAAACGGTTTTGCAGGCCCTGGTTGCCCGATGCGCCCTGGTTGATGCCAGCCATCTTCGACAGGTTCGTCTGCGAGTACACGAGGCCGACCGTTGCCGGGCCGAACGTGTAGTTGCCGCCTGCGCCCCACGTCTGCTGGCGGCCTGCGAAGAACGTGTTGTCGCCGTTGATTGCACCGCCGCTGTTGAACGCAGCAGCTGCACCCGTCGCGCCGTTGCTGTTCAGTTGCAGGTAAGCAGCAGCGAGGTTGAAGCCTGCGAAGCTGTACGACGCGCCGGCGCTGTACGCACGGTTGTTCGAGAAGCCGTCAGCCTGGTTCGAGAAGCCGTACAACGCGCCGAACTTGAAGCCCGCGTAGTTCGCGCTCTGGTACTTGACCGAGTTGTTGACGCGGAACGAGTTGTTCAGGTTGTCGTTGTCGAACGGGTGGGCGAACTGCGTGCCGCCGTATTGCGTGCCCGTCAGCGACAGCGGACCGACGTAGTCGACCATGCTGTCATATTGACGGCCGAGGGTCACCGCGCCGAACTGGTCGCTTGCCAGACCAACGAATGCCTGACGGCCGAACAGACGGCTTTGCTGCTTGAGCGTGCCGTCATTGATGCCGAAGCCGTTTTCCAACGTGAAGATAGCCTTCAGGCCGCCGCCGAGGTCTTCAGCGCCACGCAGGCCGAAACGGCTGCCGTTCACCGAGCCGCTCGTCATCTGGACGTTGCTGTGACCTTGGCCGGGAGCCGTTGCCTGGTTGTTCGTGTAGGTGATGCCGGCGTCGATCAGGCCGTACAGCGTGACGCTGCTTTGAGCGTGCGCAGCGGTTGCGAAAACGCCCGAAAGGGCCGCGACCATGAGAGTCTTTTTCATCTTTGTAACTCCGAGAACAGGATGGGTTTTGGAAACCCAGGCTTGAAGGAAACTTCACGCGAGTGCTGCGAGAGGCAAAGTCGCGTGAACAACGCACGGTGACCGACGTGCGTTCGTTTCCGGGTAGGCAAAGTGTAGAGACGTGACCCGCCCGATGGCCGTTCCGAAATCAGCAATAAAGTATTACGGGATAGGAAATTATCGAGATGGAGCCTGAAAGCCTTATTGATAAAGGCTTTGCGGCCGATTGGTGCGTGCCAGCACCAGGTGTCAACCTTTGCGCGTTGTTCAATTACGACATGAAATGACGTGCGAAAACAACGCAAAAATAGCTGAATAGCGATTGTTGTCAGCTCTGCAATAGTTGATTGCGAGAGTCGACGCTAATCAAATTGACAACCGAAGCTATACTGAAATCTCTGCTTTTCGAAGCAGACTTTTTCGTTGACGAAAAAGATCTCCAAACCTTTGTCGGCGCGACTTCACAAGAGTCGCGCTTTTTTTTGCCCTTTTTGCTCCTGTTACCGCGCTAACTCATTGATGCTTTCCATCCGGGCCGACGGGGGCGAATTCGAGTCCCGGCGTCAGGGTCCAATCTTCGATCACGTAATGACGTGCGTCCATTGGGGAAGACAGCAGGTTCTGCCAGTGATCGCCGTGCCACATCGGGTCGAACTCCAGCAGGGACGGGCGTTGCGAGGTGGTTTCAGAGAGCGGTTCGCCCTTCGTGGAGTCGAACAGTTGTGCGGCGATGCGGCGAACGGTATCGAACAGCATGGCATTTCTCCGATTGCAAACTGCTGACTCAAATCTTCCGTTTGACAGTTCACCTTAACAAGTCGTGAAAACACTTACGAATGACACGTTTTGTTACACTGCGGTAAAGTTTTCTTCATCTTTTCGTCAGAGATACCGGTTCGGCAATTCAGACCGGTTCCAGTTATGAATCAGCTGAATAATTGCTGACTTTATGTTCGCTTTAACAGCGCATTTGACGTGCATCGCGCTTTCGATTTGAAACCGCTTGACGCCCATATCCGCTTCCCCTTATAAATGCTTTGCTGGATTTTCGATGGCGAAACCTGATTGTGCGTCGCGCATATATTTTCGGTTTGCGGAGTCGTGAATCGTAATCGGCATTAATGGCATTGCCTGTCTTATCAAATTGAGGAAAAGTGGAACATGGAAACTGGTATCGTCAAATGGTTCAACGATGCTAAGGGCTTCGGCTTCATCACGTCCGACGCGGGCGGCGAGGACCTCTTCGCGCACTTCTCGGAAATCCGCGCGGACGGCTTCAAGTCGCTGAAGGAGAACCAGCGCGTGTCGTTCGAAGTGAAGGCTGGGCCCAAGGGCAAGCAGGCTGCGAACATCCAGCCGCTGTAATACACGGCTGAGCCGCTGGCTCTTAGGATAAACCCTCGTTCGCGAGGGTTTTTTATTGCCTGCAATCCGGAGTTAATCCACGCAGTTAGAAAACGTCCGACAGTTTTCGAATGCACATCAATATGTCATATTCGTGTAATCCCTGATTGATGATTTATTTATGGTCAATCATTCGAATAAACATATTCCCGTCGACCTCGTCGACAATGGTGCGTCGTTTGCCGCTGCTCGCGATTGCCCGCGCAGCGCCCGCCGCCGATAGGGCATACTTGTGCAAAGTTATGTATTGCACAGTTTTCTCTCATGTCCGAACTGCTTCTGTCTGAACCGGCCCTCGATGTGCCGATCGTGTTTGTCGACCTGGAAACGACGGGTGGTTCCGTCGGCCAACACCGGATCACGGAAATCGGTGTCGTCGAGCTGGGGCCGGATGGCGCGTCCACATGGACCACGCTCGTCGACCCTGGTCAGCCCATTCCGCCTTTCATCCAGCAGTTGACGGGCATCACCGACGCCATGGTGCGTGGCGCGCCGACCTTCGAGTCGATCGCCGCCGATCTTTTTGCGCGGCTCGACGGCAAGCTGTTCATTGCGCATAACGCGAACTTCGACCGCGGATTTTTGCGCAGCGAGTTCCAGCGCGTGGGCTTCGCGTTCAATCCCGATATGTTGTGCACCGTGCGCCTGTCGCGCGCGCTGTTTCCCGCAGAAAAGCGCCACGGCCTCGACGCGCTGGTGGAACGGCATGCGCTGGTTCCGTCGGACCGGCACCGCGCGCTCGCCGACGCCGATCTGCTCTGGCAGTTCTGGCAGCGGCTGCACGGTCTCGTCCCTGTCGAGGTTCTGCGTGCGCAAATCGACAAGACCATGCGCCGGTTCCGGCTCGCGGGCGATATCACGGAAGATCTGCTCGATACCGCGCCCGCCGGCTGCGGCGTCTACGCGTTCTATGGCGAGAACGACGCGCCGTTGTACGTCGGCAGAAGCGTGCGTGTGCGCCAGCGTCTGCGCACGCATCTGACGGGAGAGCGCCGTTCGTCGAAAGAGTTGAAGCTGGCGCAGCAGGTACGCCGCGTCGAGTGGCGCGGCACGGGCGGGGAGATCGGCGCGCTACTTGCCGAAGCGCAGATGATCGCGGCACTCCGCCCGCCGCATAACCGCGTGCCTCGGATGAGCCGCGCCGATCCCGTCGACGCGCCCTGGCCTTACGACGGCGCGATCGCGTTCGAGGAACGTGACACTGTTGAGGGCTCGCGCGCTTTCCACGTCGTGGATCGATGGCACTATCTTGGACACGCACCTTCGCTGGCCGAGGCCGCGACCCTGCTCGCGGCAAGCGTGCCCGGCGCGTTCGAGTTGTCGACGTGGCGCGTTTTGCAGTCGCATCTCGCGCGCGGCCTGAGTGTGCTGCCGCTCAGCCGCCAGCCCACGGAGCCCGCTGCAAGCGCCATCCCCGCAGCGGCTCCCGTCGACGCAGCCTAACCCGTCGCTCCGACGCCGCCCGATTCGCACACGTGCCCAAGCGCGTGTGTCAGCGCTGCGTTGCGGGTGTTGTCGTAGCGGGTGAGCGACTTCCAGTTGTCGATGCCTCGCGCGACGCGCGTCGGGCAATCGTCCTGCGCACGCAGCGTCTGGACGCGCGCGAGCGCGCTGATCAGCGACTGCGTCAGCTTGTCCAGCTGCGGCCTGAGACTCGTCGCGAGGTCCGGCGCCGGGCCTTCGGGCGGGCGGCCTGCCCGCCACGTGTCGAAGAGTGCGTTCTGCACTTCCTTGCTCGCATCGATCTGATCCTGGAAGAACTCGTGCGCGAACGCCGGGTCCACACCCGCGCGCGCTGCACGCTTTTCGACGTCGGCGAGCAAGGCCTGCTCACGCGGGGTATCGGTGATCGGCTGTTGATGCGCCCACTTGTAGCGCGCGACAGGCTCGGCAAGCGACAGGCGCTGCGACACGAGTGCAATCAGATTCGTCAGCGCGGTGTCGTCGCCGTCGGCGCGGGCGGACACCGGCGTGAAGGCGAGGGCGGAAGCGAACAGGATCGCGCCAAGCGCGCCGATGAGATGCGGACGGGTCATTGAGCTTGATGCAGCACGTGGCCGCATAAGAGATAAAGGAAAAGACAGAAGAATAGACGAAGCGCGGGAAGATGCGCCACGCATGCGCAACCAGCGCAGACATAGCGAAGAAGCGAAGACGAAGAGAAGCGAGCGTTCAGGCGCGAGCACCCGCGACACAATGACGCGTCGTTAAGTGGCGCTCAGCAGAACGAAATCAGCGTCGAGCCAGGCCGGAACATCGGCGCGCGCCGACACCGCGCCTCAATCAATGAGCCGCGTAGTTGGGCATCGGCACGATGCGCATGCATCCGCTGCGCAATTTTCGATGCTGCAGTGCGCAAGTCGACAGTTACTTCGGCTCGCACATCTTGCGTTGTTCGTCAAAGAACGCGCGAACATGCTCGGGCAGTTCGGCGACCAGAAACTCAACGCCTGCAGGTTCCGGATCCGGGCTGAACACCTTGTCGGGGGTCGGAATCTTTGGCGGTCTGCTATCCATGATGGTTCTCCTTTACGAATTCATTATGTCCCTCAGCGCGCGTGGCACACCAGTGCTGCCGCATGCAGCCGATGTTTTGGCGCGTTCTTTGTTGCTTTAACGGCACACGCTCCCAGGGATTGAAGCGCCTTGTTTAAAATTTCACGATTGTCTGTATTGCAGTACGTCTAAAGACTGTCCCGCGGCTGCTTGCTATACTGCGCGCTCACTTTTTCAAGTAGCGATGACACGTTCGACACGCTGGATCAGTCTCGTATGGCTGGCGCTGGTACTCAATGTACTGTCGCCTGTCATCGGCTATGCGCGTGCTCCGGGCGCTCAAGGCCCGCTGTCCGTCGAGCTCTGTCACGCAGGCAGTGCGCAGAACGTCGTCATCGACCTCGATGGTTCGCACGACGACACGTCGAAGACGCACCTCGTCGTTCCCCACTGTGTCTACTGCCCGGGCTTTGCCGCCAACTTCGCGCTTGGCGGCAGCGTTCCGTTCGTTGCGCCTTCTGTCCGCACGCTTGCTTACGCGCAAGCCATCGAGCCGGAGGCCGTCTTTGTGCGCCGCAGCGTACGCGTCGCACAGCCTCGCGCACCACCTGTCCCGTCGATCTGAAGCCAGCTGTCTCAGCCAGTCCGCTTGCCCGCGTCTGACGTCGTCATGACGTAGCGGGCGGCGGGCCGCCATGCGCGCCTCGTTGTCCCGAGTGCTCTGTTCGCCCGCGTTCTTCTCGCGGCGCAGTGCTTCGACATCCGGCTCGGCATGGCGCCTTCGATCACGTCCACAGGATTCATATGCGCATCGTTTCCGCTGCGCTGTCCGCACGCACGCCCCTTTCGTTTGCGTGCGCGGCAGTGTTCGCCGTCCAACCCGCATGGGCCGACGATAGTACGACCGATCGTGCCGTCATCGACCGCTCCGCGTCCGATACTTCGGTCTCCCATCCTTCTGTAACGAACAACTCCGCGAATTCGTTGACGGAACCCGGCACGACATTGCAGGCCGTCAGCGTGACAGCCGCGCGCGCCGCGCCGGCATTCGCTCCCGATACGCCCGGCGTCGTCGAGACCGTCACGCGCGAGCAGATCGACGCACGCAACATCGTCAACACGGAAGACGCGCTCAAGTACGCGCCGAACGTGATGGTGCGCAAGCGCTTCACGGGCGACCGCAACTCGGTGTTCGCCGGCCGTGACTTCAACGAACTGCAGAGCGCGCGCGGCCTCGTCTATGCCGACGGGCTGCTGCTGTCGAACCTGCTGGGCTCGAGCTACGCGTATCCGCCGCGCTGGTCGCTGATCGCGCCCGACGACATCGCGCAGGTCGAAGTGCTGTATGGCCCGTTCTCGGCGCTGTATCCGGGCAACTCGATCGGCTCGACCGTGCAGATCACGACGCGCAAGCCGGAGAAGCTCGAAGCGTCGCTGGATACGCAGCTTTTCAACCAGCATTACGACGACGCCTACGGTTTCTCGAAGAACTTCGGCGGCAATCACGAGACGGCGCATATCGCCGACCGCGTCGGCCGCTTCTGGTATTCGCTGACGCTCGACCGTCTCGAGAACAACAGTCAGCCGATGCAGTACGCGAGTCCCGGCAGCACGTACAACGCCAGGCTCGGCGCGCCCGTCGCGGTGACGGGCGCGGCCTCGGACATCGGTCCGAACGGCCAGCCGCGCGTCATCGTGGGCGCGCAGACGATGGAGCGCACCGAGCAGATCAACGAGAGCGTGCGCATGGGCTACGCGCTCACCGATCACGTCGATGCGACGCTCACGCTCGGCCACTGGGAAAACCACTATAAGGATCGTTCGGATACGTTCCTGACGGACGCCGCGGGCAATCCCGTCTATGCGGGCAATGTGGCGATCGGTGGGAAGAACTACACGATCTCGCCGACGGCGTTCTCGCCCGCCAACGGCGATCAGGAGAACTGGCTCTACGCGTTCGGCCTGAACGGACGGCTCGATCCGGGCTGGAAGCTGTCGGGCATCGTGTCCGCGTACGACGTATCGCGCGACACGCTGCGTTCGTCGACGACCGCGCCGCCCGCCGCATACGGCGGTGGCCCGGGCACGATCTTCTATGGCGACGGCACGGGCTGGCGCACCTTCGACCTGAAAGCGGAATCGCCGTCGTACGCGGGCCATGCGCTGACGGTCGGCTATCACTTCGACAACTACTTCCTGCGCAACGAGACGTACAACACGCCCGACTGGCTGAACGGCTCGCCGTCGACGCTCGCCAGCACCTATCGCGGCGACACGCGCACGCAAGGGCTGTACGGCCAGGACGCGTGGCGTTTCGCGCCCGGCTGGCTCGCGACGCTCGGTCTGCGCTACGAGCGCTGGGATGCGTACGACGGCGCGCTCGGCAACGGTTCGTCGACCCTTGGCTACGCGGATCGCAGCGCGAACGCGCTGTCGCCGAAAGCGTCGGTGCAGTGGCAGGCGACGCAAGACTGGCTGTTCCGTCTGTCGTTCGCGACGGGCACGCGCTTTCCGAGCGTCGCCGAACTGTTCCAGGGGACGATCTCGAACAACGCGATCGTCAACAACAATCCGGGGCTGAAACCGGAAAAGGCGATCGACTGGGACTTCACGGCGGAACGCGACGTCGGCGTAGGCGTGGTGCGAGCGAGCGTGTTCCAGAGCGACCTGCGCGACTCGATCTACAGCCAGACGACTGTCAGCGGTTCGACGACCGTCACGAACATCTCGAACGTCGACCGGGTGCGTGTGCGCGGGGTCGAACTCGCTTTCTCCGGACAAAACGTGCTACTGAGCGGGCTCGACCTCGACGCGAATGTGACGGCGACCCACTCGAAGATTCTCGCCGACGCGGCGAATCCGTCGTATGTCGGCAAGCGCTTTCCGCGCATTCCCGTGGTGCGGGCCAACCTGCTCGCGAACTATCACTTCACCCAGCAGTGGCAGGGCAGCGTGGGACTGCGCTACTCGGGCCGCCAGTACAACACGCTCGACAACAGCGACATCAATCCCGACGTCTACGGCGGCACCAGTTCGTTCTTCGTGATCGACCTGAAGGCGCGCTATCAGGTCGGCAAGCACTGGCTCGCGTCGGTTGGCATCGACAACCTGACGGACCGCCGCTACTACGTCTTTCACCCGTATCCGGGCCGCACGTTCTACGGAGAACTCAAATGGATGCTTTAAGAAAATGGGCGGCCGTGTGGGCCGTCGGCTTCTCGTTGACGCAGCCGCTGATGGCGCATGACGCATCGGGCGATCCGCATGCCGCGCATGGCATGCAGATGGACATGGCGGGCATGAACGTGAGCGCCGCCGCGAAACCCGCGAAAACGCCGCTCGCGACAGGCGCCGCGTTCGATGCGAAACATCGGCTGTGGGTGGCGTGGGTCGAGGGTCAGCACGTCGTGGTCGCGCATTCGGACGATCGGGGCCGCACGATGTCGCCGCCCGTCACGGTCAATGCGATGCCGGAGCCGATCTACACGAGTGCCGAGAATCGCCCGAAGATCGCCGCGAGTCCCGACGCGAAGACGATCTACGTGACGTGGTCGATGCCGCTCGACGCGCCGTACACGGGCATGGTCCGCTTCTCGCGCTCGACGGACGGCGGCGCGACGTGGAGCGTGCCCGCCACCGTGCACGGCGACCGGCAGCCGATCACGCATCGCTTCGATTCGCTGATCGTCGACGGGCAAGGGCGCATCTTCGTCACGTGGATCGACAAGCGCGATCTGACGCTGGCGAAAAAGGCAGGCAAGCCGTACGACGGTGCGGCCGTCTACTTCGCGGTATCGACGGATGGCGGGCAGACGTTCCAGCCCGAGCGCAAGGTCGCCGACCATACGTGCGAGTGCTGCCGCATCGCGCTCGCGCTCGACAGCGAAGGCCGCGTGCAGGCCATGTGGCGCAACGTGTTCGAAGGCCAGATCCGCGACCACGCGCTCGCCGTGCTGCCCGTCGACGCGCAGCGGCCCGTCGTGCCGATCCGCGCGACGTTCTCCGGCTGGCATATGGAAGCGTGCCCCGAGCACGGCCCGGCACTCGCGATCACGCCGGACGGCGTGCGCCACATGGCGTGGTTCAGCGTCGTCAACGGACGCGCCGATGTCTACTATTCGCGCCTTTCCGCCGACGGGAAACCGATCGGCGAGCCGTGGGCGTTCGGCGACACCGGCAAGCCGGATGAGCAGGCGTCGCACGCTGCGATGATTTCCCGAGGCAAGACGTTGTGGCTCGCGTGGAAGGATTTCGACGGCGACACGATGCGCCTGATGCTGCGCCGCTCCGACGACGAAGGCGCGCACTGGAGCGCGCCGCGCACGCTCGCGCAGACGGCGGGCGGCAGCGACAACCCGCAACTGCTCGACGACGCCGGCCGCGTCTATCTGTCGTGGCGTACGCAGAACGACGGCTACATGCTCGTGCCCGTCGAGGAGGCACAGTAAATGAAGCGAATCTTCGTGGTGCTGGCGGCGTGGGTTACCGCCTTCAACGCATGGGCCGTCGATCTCAAGCCGCTGCGCGCGCCCGATGTCGAAGCGGTGCTCGCCGCTTCGCAAGGCAAGGCGCAGATCGTCGAAATCTGGTCTTTGGACTGCAGCTATTGCCGCGAGAACACGGCGCGCATCGTCGAATGGCAGAAGAAGCATCGCGACGTGCGCCTGACGATGATCGCGATGGATCCCATCGACGACAACGCGGCGGTGCTGTCGCAAGTGCTCGCGACGCTGCCGCTGCCGCCGCAAACCGCGCTCTATGCGAATGCCGAGGCGATTCCCGAGAAGCTGCGCCGTGCACTCGATCCCCACTGGCATGGCGAGATGCCGCGCACGCTGTTGATCGACGCGCATGGCGCGCGGCAGGCGTCGAGCGGGCTGCTACAGCCGGCTACGCTCGATGCGTGGCATCGCTAGCGCGCTATGTGAGTGGCGTCGTGCGGCGGCGCTTGCTCGCCGCCTTGTGCGTTTGTCCCGCGCGTTTTGCCAGCGCGGCGTCGACCGCGTCGCGCATGCATTGCGCGACGAGTTCCGATGCTTTCGTGCGCGACGCGCGCGCGGGCCGCGCAATCACGAGCGGCTGTCGAATCGTTTCTTCGCGAATGGGCCGCTCGATCGCGCCCGACGTTGCGGCCTGATCGCCCTGCGTAATCAGCAGCGACACGCCGAGCCCGTTCGCCACCATCCCGCGCACGAGCGCCAGCGACGTCGCCCGATAACGCACTTCGGGCGCGAGCCCGCATTGCCAGAACGGCGCCATCAGAAACTCGCGGCTGTGTGGCAGATCGATCAGGATCAGTGGCTCTTTTGCGAGGTCGTGCAGCGACAGCTTGCCTGCTTTCCTCGCGAGCTTCGATTCTGCTGGCACGAGCGCGTAGGGACGAAGTTCCGCGAGACATTCGCGTTCGATATCGGCGGGCAAGCCGACGTCGTACATCAGCGCAAGTTCGATACGGCTGCTGCGCAACGCATCTTCGAGCTGCATCAGGTCGCCTTCGATGAAGCGTATCGACAGACTCGGGAAACGGGCGCGCGCGATGCGCAGCAATTCGGGCAGATAAACCGGCGCGATCGTGCTGAATACGCCTAGCTGCACTTCGCCCGCTGCCGCGTCGCCGCTGTCGTCGGCCTCGAACGACGCGGCGGCGTTCAGCAGTTGATGCGCCTCCGCCAGCTTGCGCACGCCGAAGCGCGTCAATGTCATCTTTGCGCCTGATTCGCGGGTGAACAGTGTGTCGTCGAACAGCGCTTCGAGTTCACGGATCGCCACGGAAATGGACGGCTGCGATACGTTCAGCAGTTTTGCGGCCGCCGTGGTGCTGCCCGTCTCGGCCGCCGCAGTGAAATAACGCAGAAGCCGCAACGAGACACGCATCAGAAAATCCTATAGGTGCTAGTTTGATTCCATATTTTACTTGATAGGCTGGGCGGCCGAGAATCGTTGCATCTATGCTGAAAGGAGCGTTCGATGCAACGTCCGAATCTGCCGCTCGAAGGCCTGCGCGTGATCGACTTCTCACGCGTGCTGGCCGGCCCGTATTGCGCCGCGCTGCTCGGCGATCTGGGCGCCGATGTGATCAAGATCGAGCCGCCTTCGGGCGACGACTATCGCGGTGTCGGCCCATTTGCGGCGGACGGCGAGAGTGGTCTGTTCGGCGCGATGAACCGCAACAAGCGCAGCATCGTGCTCGATCTGAAAACGGAAGCGGGACGTGAACTGGCGCGCGCGTTGTGCGCGGATGCCGATGTCGTCGTCGAGAATTTCCGGCCGGGCGTCGCGGACCGGCTGGGCATCGGCTACTCGGATTTGAGCGCGGCCAACCCGGCGCTCGTGTATGCGAGCGTGTCGGGCTTCGGGCAGACGGGTCCCGAATCGCATCGCCCTGCCTACGACATCATTTTGCAGGCCATGTGCGGCCTGATGGACGCGACGGGTTCGCCCGATGGGCCACCGACGATGATCGGCGAGTCGGTGTCGGATGTCGTCAGCGGGCTGTTCGCGTCGTGGGGCGTGCTCGCGGCGTTGCTCGGCCGCGAGAAGAACGGCAAGGGTACGCATGTCGACGTGTCGATGTTCGATGCGACGCTCGGGCTGAGCGCGACGCTCGTCGCGCGCTACGCCGCGACGGGAATCGCGCCGCGCCGTGTGGGCAACCGGCATCCGTCGTCGGCGCCGTTTGGCGCGTATCGTGCCGCCGACGGCTTCTATGTCGTCGCAGTGCTCAACAACAAGCTCTTCGCGGCTTTCGCGCGTGCGATCGGCGCGCCTCATCTGGCCGACGATCCGCGCTTCGCCGGCGACGCATCGCGCTGCCTTCACGAAGCCGATCTGCGCGCGACGATCGAGGCGTGGTCGTCGGCGCTGACCATTGAAGAGGTCAATCGCATGTTAGGCGTAGCGGGCATTCCCGTCGCGCCGATTCGCAATCTTCAGGAGGCGCTCGAAAGCGATCACGCTGCGTATCGTGGGTTGCTTACCGAGGTGCGGCGAGACGACGGACATACAAAGCGTGTGCCGTCTCAGCCGGTGAAGTTTTCCGCGTACGGCGCCAATTGCGTATCGCCTGCGCCAGCGCTTGGCGAACACGCCGACGCGCTGTTGCAGCAACTCGGCTATGACGTGGACGACATCGCGTCGTTGCGCGAGCGCGGCGCGTTCGGCGTGCCTTCAACTCGCGAGGGTGAAGTCAGCAACGAGGAGCGAAATCATGCATAAGCGCCTTGGCGTCGAAGACAGTGACATAGAGATCGCCGATGCGATCTCGCGTTTCGCACAAAGCGAGCTCGCACCGCACGCCGCGCAAGTCGATCGCGACGAGCTTCCGACGACGCGCTATGTCGCGCAACTCGCCGAACTCGGCGTGATGGGCATGAATCTGCCGGAGCGGTGGGGCGGGGTGGAGGCGTCGCCGGTGGCGATCGTGCTGTCGCTGGTGGAGATCGCGAAGGCATGCGCGTCGACTTCATCGATGATCGGCGCGCACTACCTCGCGACCGATTCGATTCTGATCGGCGGCGACGATGCGTTACGCGATCGCTATCTGCCCGATGCAGCCAGCGGTAACAAGCTCGGCGCCTTCGCGCTGACCGAGCCGCGCGCGGGCTCCAATCCCGCCGACATGGCGACGCGAGCCACGCGCGAAGGTGACGGCTACCGGATCACGGGCGTCAAGCACTTCATCTCGAACGCCGATGCGGCCGGGTTCATCGTCGTGTATGCGAAGACCGATCCGGAAGCGGGCACGCGCGGAATCAGCGCTTTCGTGGTCGACCGGCATATGCCGGGCGTCGATGTCGCGCCGGCTGAAAAGCTGATGGGCATTCGCGGCGCGCCGGCGCACGAAGTGGCGTTCGACTGCTTCGTCCCCGCTGTGAACCGGCTCGGCGCGGAAGGCAGCGGCTTTCGCACGGCGATGAAAGTGCTCGACAACAGCCGGCTCGATGTGGCCGCAACGGCCATCGGGATTGCGGAAGTGGCGTTGTCGTCGGCGATCGGCTGGCTGAAAGAGCGGCGGGTTGGCGGCGAGCCGCTGTCGAACCGGCAAGGTCTGCAATGGACGATCGCCGACATGAAGACGCGGCTCGAAGCTGCATGGCTGCTGACTTTGCAGGCAGCCGCGAAGCGGGCGGCTGGAGAGCCGTTCACGCTGGATGCGTCGATGGCGAAGCTCCATGCATCGGAGATGGTTGCATTCGTCACCGATGCAGCATTGCAGATGCACGGCGGCTACGGCTTCACGCGTGAGATGCCACTGGAGCGGTATGTCCGCGATGCGCGGATCTTGCGTATTTACGAAGGGTCGTCGGAGATTCAGCGAACGGTGATCGCGCGGTCGGTGTTGGGATGAACCCTTCTTCGATTACGCAGGACACAGGTGAGCGGTAGAGAAAAGCAAAAAGCCCAGTCGCGAGGACTGGGCTTTTTTGAATCTGCTGGTGCCGGAAAGAGGAATCGAACCCCCGACCTTCGCATTACGAATGCGCTGCTCTACCGTCTGAGCTATTCCGGCGCCTTTGTTGCTTTCGTTTAGTTCGTCAGCAACGAAGAAGCAAGATTATAGAGTGCTCTGTATCGGCACGCAAGTGCTTTTCTCAACTTTTCTTTTCGAGATGGTAGCGGGTCACGCGATCGACCTCATTCTTCGAACCGAGGAACACCGCGACGCGCTCATGCAGGCTCTTCGGCTGAATGTCGAGAATGCGCTTCTCGCCATTAGTCGCCGCGCCGCCAGCCTGCTCGACGATGAACGCCATCGGGTTCGCTTCGTACATCAGGCGCAGCTTGCCGGGCTTCGACGGATCGCGCTTGTCGGCGGGATACATGAAGATGCCGCCACGGTTCAGGATACGGTGGACGTCGGCGACCATCGATGCGATCCAGCGCATGTTGAAGTCCGACTGACGCGGACCGTCCTTGCCTGCGTTCAGTTCGCCGATGTACTGCTGCACGGGCTCGAGCCAGTGGCGCTGGTTCGACGCGTTGATTGCGTATTCGCGCGTCTCGACGGGAATGCGCATATCGCTTTGCGTGAGCACCCACGAGCCCAGTTCGCGGTCGAGCGTGAAGCAGTTGACGCCGTTGCCCGTGGTCAGCACCAGCACGGTCTGCGGGCCGTACACTGCGTAGCCCGCTGCGACCTGCTGCGTGCCTTTTTGCAGGAACGACTGTTCAGTCGGTTGCTGGCCGTCGGGGCAGCGCAGCACCGAGAAGATCGTGCCGATCGACACGTTGACGTCGATGTTCGACGAGCCGTCGAGCGGATCGAACACAAGCAGGTATTCGCCCTTCGGATAGTTCGCGGGAATCGGGAAGAACTGTTCCATCTCTTCCGATGCCATGCCAGCCAGGTTGCCGCCCCATTCGTTGGCTTCGAGCAGGATTTCGTTCGACAGGATGTCGAGTTTCTTCTGCACTTCGCCCTGCACGTTTTCGCTGCCGGCCGTGCCCAGCGCATCGCCGAGCGCGCCCTTGCTGACGTGATAGCTGATGGCCTTGCACGCGCGCGCAACGACTTCGATCAGCAGGCGCAGATCGGCAGGCAGATTGTTGTTCTCGCGCTGCTGCTCGATCAGGTACTTCGTAAGGGTGGTACGACGTTGCAAAGACATTGCAGTACTCCGGAGAGGCTTGGGAATTCCCTGATTTTAACCTTTCGATGTGCGGGTTCCGTGACTTTAAAAAATCGATGCCCGCAGGTCGTGCATGACTGGCCGAATAAATGCGTCAACGCGAGGCTGCGACCCTGCGCGTCGCGGCCGCTGCGTCGTCTGCAGCTTTCAGCTGCTCGCGCGACAACTGCGGATGCTTCGGCCGGCGCGACGGCGGCAGCGGCTCGATCTCGCGCTTGATCTGCTCGCCCGATTCCGCAATGGCGACACGCAGGTCGTAGGCGATCTGAAGATTGAGCCAGAAGAGCGGACTATTGTTGAAAAAGCACGACAGACGCAAGGCGGTTTCCGACGAAATGGCCCGTTTGCCGCGCACGATGTCATTGATGCGCGGCGCGGGCACGCGCAGCGCGATGGACAGCGCGTGGGCCGACATGCCGAGCGGTTCGAGAAACTCCGTGCGCAGGATATCGCCGGGCGTTTCTTCGGGCATGCGCTCGCCGGTCGAAACGTCGGAGAAGTCGAGGTTGTCGAGTGCAGAGCGTTTGATAACCATGATGCTTTCCCGTGATTCAGTGATAGTCGACGATCTCGACATTGAGCGCGTCGCCGTCGATGTACTGGAAACAGATGCGCCACTGCGCGTCGATACGGATGCTCCATTGCCCGCTGCGCGCGCCTTGCAGCAATTCGAGCCGGTTGCCGGGCGGCACGAACATGTCCTCGACGCACTCTGCGGCATCGATCAACAGGTGCTTGCGGCGCGCAACGAACTGCACTTCGCGCGGCAGCGACCGCACGAACACGCCGTTGAAAACGGCTGCGGTTTCTTTGTCATGAAAAGTAGAGATCACGGGAAGTGTATAACGTGTCATGTTAAACGTAAACCATCAGATGAACACGTTCAGTGTGCCCGCGGCGCCGACGCGCAACCAGTCGGCGGGGTGGCATAGGCAAAATCGCACGCAACGAAACAGACGAAAAAAAGCCGGCACATGTGCCGGCTTTTTGCATACCGCAGAACCGTTGAGAATCAGGCCAAGGCCTTCTCGACGATTTCGCGCACGTCGCGCGATTTCGCCTGCGCGGCGACTTTTTCCAGCGCCGCGCGCATCTGGTCGCGCAGCGCCGGCGTGAAGCGCCGCCACAGTTCCAGCGCGCGGGCGAGGCGTGCCGCGACCTGCGGATTCAGCGCGTCGAGCGCGATCACCTGTTCGGCCCAGAACGCATAGCCCGAGCCGTCTGCCGCGTGGAACTGCGCCGGGTTAGCCGAGCAGAAGCTGAAGATCAGCGAGCGGGCGCGGTTCGGGTTCTTCAGCGTGAACGCGGGATGCGCCATCAGCTTGCGCACGATCTCGATCACGGGCCGCGCTTTCGTGCCGCGTTGCATTGCCTGCAGCGCGAACCATTTGTCGATCACGAGCGGCTCGTTCTCGAAACGTCGATAGAAGTCGCCGAGCGCATCGGCGGCCTCTGCGCCGCCCTTCGATGCCGCTGCCGTCAGCAACGCGGACAGCGCGGCCGCGCGATCCGTCATGTTGTTTGCCGCGTCGTACTGCGCTTTTGCGAGGCGCACGGCGTCGGCGGGGTCGTCGAGTTCGGCGAGATAGGCGAGCGCCAGATTCTTCAGCGCGCGATGCCCGCCTGCTTCGGGCGTCGGTTCGTAGGCGCCCGGCGTCTGATGCCGTTCGTAGACCGCGAGCCAGTCGCCCTTGAGCGCCGACGCGAGACGCTTGCGCACGAACTGCCGCGCGCTGTGCACGGCGGCGGGATTCGACTCGTCCATCTGTTCGGCAAGGTACGCTTCCGACGGCAGCATCAGCGCGAGTTCGCGGAACGCGGGCGACAGCGTCTCGTCGTTCAGCACGCGGCCAAACGCGGCGACGACGGTATCGTCCAGTTCCAGCGCGTTGCCCGTTGCCGCGTGCTCGGCGAGCGTCAGCAGCTCGCGCGTCGCGAGACGCTGGCCGGCTTCCCAGCGGTTGAACGGATCGCTGTCGTGTGCGAGCAGGAACGCGAGTTCGTCCGCCGTGTAGTCGTACTCGACGACGACAGGCGCCGAGAAATTGCGCAGCAGCGACGGCAGGGGTTTTTCGGCGACATCGACGAACGTGAAGCTCTGTTCTTTCCCTGTGAATTCGAGCACGCGCGTGGTCTGCGGCGACGCCGACGCCTCGCCTTCGAGGCGCAGCGGCATGTCGTTGCCGTCCTCGCCGATCAGGCCGATCGCGAACGGAATCAGCAGCGGACCCTTCTGCGTTTCGCGCGCCGCCGACGCGGCATCGCCGTAGCCCTGCGTGAGCGTCAACGTATAGCGTTTTTGCGACGCGTCATAGTGCGTATCGACGGTGATGCGCGGCGTGCCCGCCTGGCTATACCAACGCTCGTACTGGGCGAGGTCGCGGCCATTCGCGTCGGCCATCGCGTGACGGAAGTCGTCGCACGTCACGGCCTGGCCGTCGTGGCGCTTGAAGTACAGGTCCATGCCGCGCCGGAAGCCTTCGCGTCCGAACAACGTCTGATACATCCGCACGACTTCCGAACCCTTCTCATAGACGGTCATCGTGTAGAAGTTGTTGATCTCGACGTAGCTTTCCGGACGCACCGGGTGCGCCATCGGACCGGCATCTTCGGCGAACTGCATCTGACGCAGCACACGCACGTCTTCGATACGCTTGGTCGCACGCGCCGCCTGATTCTCGACCGTGCTGCCGCCGCTCGCCATATCCGCGGAAAACTCCTGATCGCGGAACACCGTCAGCCCTTCTTTCAGACTCAACTGGAACCAGTCGCGGCAGGTGACGCGGTTGCCCGTCCAGTTATGGAAGTATTCGTGGCCGACCACGGCTTCGATGTTCGAGAAGTCGGTGTCCGTCGCGGTTTCGGGATTGGCCAGCACGTACTTCGTGTTGAAGATATTGAGGCCCTTGTTTTCCATCGCGCCCATGTTGAAGTCGCTCACGGCGACGATCATGAAGCGGTCCAGGTCGAGCTCCAGGCCAAAACGCTCTTCGTCCCAGCGGATCGAGTGGATCAGCGAATCCATTGCGTGACGGGTCTTGTCGAGATCGTGCGGCTCGACCCAGACTTGCAGCAGCTTTTCCTTGCCCGAGCCCGACTTCACGCGCTCTTCCAGCGCGACCAGCTTGCCCGCGACGAGCGCGAACAGATAGCTCGGTTTCCTGAACGGATCTTCCCAGCGCGCGAAGTGGCGGCCGTCGGGCAGGTCGCCCTGTTCGAGCAGGTTGCCGTTCGACAGCAGCACCGGGTAGGCGGCCTTGTCGGCGCGCAGCGTGACCGTGTAGGTGGCCATCACGTCCGGACGGTCGAGGAACCACGTGATGCGCCGGAAACCTTCGGCCTCGCATTGCGTGAAGAAGTTGCCGCTCGACACATACAGCCCCGACAGCGTCGTGTTCGCCGCGGCATTGCAGATGCCCGTCAGCGTCAGTTCGAACGAATCGGGCACGTTGTCGACCGTGAGGCCGTGCTCGTGCGCGTGGACATTGGCATACGGTTTGCCGTCGATCGATGCCTCGACGAACTGCAGTGCCTCGCCCATCAGTTCGAGATGCGTGGCGCGCACTGCGTCAGGATTACGGCGGATGCGCATCGTATTCCTGACGACCGTACGCTCGGGCACGAGATCGAACTCGAGCGCGACGGTATCGATGAGAAAAGCGGGCGGCGCGTAGTCGGCGCGGCGGATCACTTGAGGCGTTTCGGTATCGGCCATGGTGTCGTGTCGGGAATAAGCTCGAAGCCGGCGCGTTATATACATACTGACAGACGTGCGCCGGGTGATCGGACCATTGTACAAAGCCTCGGCCGATCGTGCGGATAGAACTTTTTACCGTCTTGTCCGGTCAGCGTATTATCGGGCCGCTCGCGCGGCAGGCGCGAGCGACGATACCAACGAGGACGACCATGAAGCTCGACCGATTGACCCGCCGCGCCGCACTCGTGCTTGCGGCGTTCGCCACGATGCTGGCTGGCTGCACGACCTATGTGACGTCGCAGGTGACGGCCTTTTCCGACTGGAGCGGCAGCGACGCGACGCGCACTTACGCGTTCTCGCGTGCGCCTGAGCAGAAGAACAGTCTCGAGCAGGCCACCTACGAACAGATCGTCGCAAACGAACTCGCAACGCATGCGTTCCGGCAGACCGACGAGCGCGATGCGCACTATCTGGTCGGGCTCGCGTATGGCATGCGCTCGGATACGGTGACGGTCGCGCAACCCGTCTATTACTACAGCGCATGGCCCGGTCCGTATTACTGGGGCCGTCCGTTCGACCCGTGGGGGCCTTGGGGTCCGTGGGGTCCGTATTCGGGCGGCTACGTGAACCAGAGTTATCCCGTGTACACGCATCTGCTCGGCATCCGCATTACGGATCGCGCGACGGGCAAGGAAGTCTATAACGTGACGGCGCGCAACACGGACGAGCAATCTTCGCTGATCGCCGCGATGCCGTATCTGGCGCGCAGCGCGATGTCCGATTTCCCGATGGGCAACGGTGTGGTGCGCACTGTCAAGCTGCCCGTCGACGGGACGGGCGGGGTCGCGAACGAAGTGGCGGCGGGCAATGCTGCGCCGCCTGTGCCGACCTCGGCTGCCAAGACGGTTCAATAGGCGCGCATCGGGAAACGGTTCATTACGCGTGTCCCACGAAAAACGGCCGCATCGCGTGAGCGATGCGGCCGTTGCTTTTTGCCGTTAGCGATTGCCGGATGACCCGGCAGACCATCAGACGCCGATGCCCATCAGCGCCATCGCGCCGAGAACGACGAACATGACGGCGGCGATGCCGTGTACGAGTTTGGTCGGCAGCTTGTGCGCGAAGCGGTCGCCGAGCAGGATCGCCGGCACGTTCGCGAGCATCATGCCAAGCGTCGTGCCCGCGACGACACCGAAGAAATCGTGGAAGCGCGCGGCGAGTGCGACGGTCGCGATCTGCGTCTTGTCGCCCATTTCGGCGAGAAAGAACGTGACCACGGTTGCGCCGAACACGCCGAAGTGCGTGCGATTGGTGTTCGCTTCGGCATCGTCGAGCTTGTCGGGCACGAGAATCCACAAGCCCATGCCAATGAACGATGCCGCCAGCGCCCAACGCATCACGGTCGGCGTGACGAGCGAGCCGAGCCACGCGCCGAGTGCGCCGGCGCCCGCATGATTGATCAGCGTGGCGACGAGCACGCCGAGAATGATGGGCAGCGGCTTGCGGTAGCGGGCGGCGAGGACGAGCGACAGCAGTTGGGTCTTGTCGCCGATTTCAGCAAGCGCGACGGCGCCCGTCGAGATCAGAAAGGCTTGTTCCACGTTTTGATAGATTCCCCGGGCCGAGATGTGTGCGAGCGACGACCCACAACGCGCCGGGCCCTAAAGCGGCGGTGGTGGATCATCGGTCTCGCCAGGCCAGAGGCTGCGTCTGCCATGGCCATACGGCCAAGTCTGTTGACAGGCGCCCCCGCGGATCATGCGCGCTGCGCTCGCCGGCCAGAAGCTGGGCCGATGCGCGGGCATGAAGCAGGGCGGCTACTCCCCAATGAAGGGCCGGAGTATAGCACGGCAGCTTGCGCGAAAGCGAAGTTTTCGCGCTACTTGCGTTCTCCTTTGGTTCACTTACAGCAGGTCATTGCAAAATCGGGCGCGATTATCGTTTTTTTACGGATTCGTCGCGTGCAACCAACGTGAATGGAAGCGTTACAAACGGCGCGAATATCAGGCGCCGTGGGGCGCGGTCAAGCCGGGCGGAGGCCGTCCCGACGGGCCGCGCAAGGTCTGTGAACGCGTCCGTCGCGCGCAAGAGACGGATACAGATAGATACGTCTTTTCTGGCTGATTTCGGCCAGAATGCTCTGTATCATTTCGGGCGGTCAACGTAATGACCAGACGAAAACCCGTTTTGGCGTCCCGCCCCTAAATAATCACCGCTGCGTGCCGTTATTTGGGTGACTCCTTAAAATAAAAGTGGACTCACCGAACTGGCGTAGCGCCTCGCCCCGGAATTGCGCGCTTCACGTGCTGTCGATGGCGGGCGCGCCTCTGGCGTCAGCAGCCTTCACGCGCGAACACCGATATGCCCGATCTGCACTGGACTATTCCGGTTGCTCGCTGGTCTTCCTGGCCTGCCGTCGCAGCCGCCGCACCCGATATTGGCTTTATCGAGCCGATGGTGCGGCGTCGCCTGAGCACGCTGTCGCGTATCGCGCTCAAAGTTGCGCATGATTGCGTCGCCGACCGGCCGAACGTGCGGATCGTCTTCGCATCGCGGCACGGCGAGCTGCGCCGCACCACCGACATCCTGCGCAACATCAGCGCGGGCGAGCCGGTGTCGCCGACCGCGTTCAGTCTCTCCGTGCTCAACGCGATGACGGGCGTGTTCGGCATTTCGCGCGGCGACCGCACGGCCGCGAGCGCGCTGTCAGCCGGTGCGGAGACGCTCGGCTACGCGCTGCTCGAAGCGCACGCGCAATACGCCACCGACACTTCGACCCCCGTGCTGCTCGTCTACGCCGACGAACCGGCTGATCCCGGCTACGGCACGATCGAAGAAGAAGTGCAGGGCGGCGCGGTCGCGATTCTGCTGGACGAAGCCCCGGTGGGTCGCCTGTCCTGCTCACGCACGGCTGTCGACGACGGCAATGCGTCGCCTGAAGCGTCGCCCGAAGGCGCGGGCACTCTCTTTGCAACCCAGAGTCAGGCTGTGCATCACTGCCTCGACACGCGTGCGGCCGCGCAGTGGCGCGGCGAATATGCGGTCTGGGAATGGAGCTGGGATGAAGGCGTGGCTTGATTATCACTGGCGCCTCGTGGCGACGGCACTCGCATTCACGGCGTTCGGCGTCTGCGGGCTCGGCTTTTCGCTGATCCTGTTTCCGATCGCGTGGATATGGCCGCATCGCGCGTCGAAGCAGCGCGCGATCACGGCGATCATTCACGCATTTTTTCGCGCGCTCGTCGCCGTGCTGAAGTGGGCCGGCGTGATGGAACTCGATGCGCACGGCGTTGCTGCGCTGCGCCGCAAGGACAACGAGCCGGCCATCGTGGTCGCGAATCATCCGACGTGGCTCGACGTGATGGTGCTGCTGTCGCTGACGCCGCGCGCGTGCTGCGTCGTCAAGAGCTCGCACTGGGGCAACCCATTTTTCTGGGGCGTCGTGCGCGCGGCGGAATACGTGAGCAATGCCGATCCGCTCGATCTCGTCGAAGCGGGCGCGCGGCAGCTGGAGAGCGGCTACACGATGATCATCTTTCCGGAAGGCACGCGCAGCCCGGCGCGCAACCGGATGCATGCGTTTTCGCGCGGTTTCGCGCACATGGCGCTCAAATCCGGCGCGCCGATCCTGCCGGTATTGATGGACTGCGATCCACCTGCATTTACGAAGGGCATGCGCTGGTACAACGTGCCCGAGCGCGCGTTCCGCATGCGTGTCAACGTGCTCGAGCCGCTCGGCGCGGACGCGCTCGCGGCACACGACGAACCGCCCGCGCTGGCCGCTCGCACGGTGACGAGCGCCATCGAAGCACATATCACCCAGCACCTGTTCGACTATGGATTCTTTAAAGCTTGAAATCAAACAGCTTCTGATCGAAGCACTCGATCTGGAAGACCTGACGCCCGCCGACATCGACGACGATGCGCCGCTCTTCGATACCGACGGCGTCGGTCTCGATTCGATCGACGCGCTCGAAATCGGCATCGTGCTGCGCAAACACTATCAATTGACGATCGCGGCGAATGACGAACGCACGCGAGAGCACTTCCGCTCGATCAATACGCTTGCGGCGCTGGTGGCGAGCCAGCGCGAGCTTGCGCATGAATCGGGCGATACCACAAAGAAAGGGGAATGACCGTGACCGACACCGAGATCCTTGAGCGCATCCGCGCCATCTTCAAAGAGAACTTCGCGATCGAGCCCGAACGCGTGACGCCCGAAGCGCACCTGTTCGAAGAACTCGATCTGGACAGCATCGACGCCGTCGATCTCGCGATCAAGCTGCAGGAGATGACGGGCCGCCGGATCAAGCCGGAGGAGTTCAAGTCGGTGCGCACGGTCGGCGACGTGATCGCGGCTGTCGAGTCGCTGCTCGCGGCGCAGGGCTGATGCACACGCAACGTTCGCACGCGCAGGGCGCCCCGGACGATAGTCAGGCGCCGGGCGCAACGCAAGCAGCCACGCAGGCTGCGAACGACGGCGAGCGCCCGCGCAGCTGGGCGGGTTTCGCGCTGGGTGTGCTCGCAAAACTCGCGTATCCCGCTGTCATTCTGTGCGCGTGGTTCTGGGACGCGCCGCGTTTTGTCGGCTGCCTGCTGTTCGCGTTGCTATGGCTGCAGCGTTGCGCGGGCACGGGCGCATTCGGCGCGTCGCTGCGCAAGCTGACGCGCGTGGACTGGGCGGTGGCGTTCATGCTGAGCCTCGCTTCCGCAGCCATCGTGTGGACCAATAGCGAACTGCTGCTGCGCATCTATCCGTCGCTGGTGAATCTCGGCCTGCTGATCGCGTTCGGCGCGACACTCGTGCGCGGCCCGACGATGATCGAAAAATTCGCGCGCATCGGCACGCCCGATCTGAGCGAGCCGGCGATCCGCCACACGCGCCTCGTGACGCAGATCTGGTGTGCGTTCTTCCTCGCAAACGGCGGGTTCTCTCTGTACACCGCGCTTTACTGGTCGCGCGAGGCGTGGTCGCTGTATAACGGCGCGATTGCCTACGGCCTGATCGGCCTGCTGCTGGCTGGTGAAATCGCATGGCGGTATCTCGTGATCCTGCCGCGCGTGCGACGCTCGGAGGCGGCATGATCGCGCTGCACGATCTGCTGTCGTGCGAGCGTGCTGGAGACGTCCCTGTCTGCCGTGACGACGAAGCAAACCACACAATCGATTTCTCCGCGTTTCGCGCGCGCGTCTTCGCCATTGCATTGCAACTGCGTGAGACGCCGGCCCAACGGTACGCGCTGTGCATCGACGATCCCTTCGATTTCGCGTGCGCACTGTTCGCGCTGTTCGCCTGCGGCAAGACGCCCGTCATTCCGGCGAACGCGACGCCCGGCTATCTCGCCGATCTCGCCGATGCGTACGACGCCGTACTCACGGACGCCGACGTCCGAGCGCATGCCGCCACGCAGACAAGCGCTGAAGCGCCTTTAAAAATCGATCCCAACGCGCCGCTCACGCTCTACACATCGGGCAGCAGCGGCACGCCGAAGCCGATTCACAAGACGCTCGCGCAATTCGATGCTGAAGTGCATACGCTGGAGCGCGAGTGGGGCGAGTTCGTCGGCGATGCGACGATGCTCGCGAGCGTCCCGCATCATCACATCTACGGCTTGCTGTTTCGCGTGATGTGGCCGCTCGCGGCCGGACGCGCGTTCGATCGCGCCGTCTGCATCGAGCCGCAGCACGTACAGTCGCGCATCGAGCAGTGCGGCGCGGCCGTGGTCGTGTCGTCGCCCGCGCAACTGTCGCGCTGGCCCGCGATGCCCGGCTTCGCGGCATTGACGCCCGTGCCGCGCGCGTTCTTCTCGTCGGGCGGCCCACTGTCCGCCGAAGCCGCCGCTGAATACGCCGCCGCTTTCGGCAGCGCGCCGATCGAAATCTACGGCAGCACGGAAACGGGCGGCATCGCATGGCGTCGCCAGAACGAGACGTCGGCGTGGCGGCCGGTGAATGGCGTCGAGGTTCAGCGTGGCGAAGACGGCGCACTGAACGTGCGCTCGCCGCATCTGGGCCACGACGACTGGCATCGCACGGATGACGCCATCGTGTTCGACGACGATGGCCGCTTCCGTCTGCAAGGACGTCTCGACCGCGTGATCAAGCTCGACGGCAAGCGCGTGTCGCTGCCCGAAGTCGAAGCGCGCCTCGCGTTGCATCCCTATGTCGCGCAGTCGGCCGTGGTGCCGCTCGCGGGTGCGTCGCGCGAACGTCTCGGCGCAGTAGTCGCGCTCAATGATGCGGGTAGCGCGGCGCTGCGGACCGAGGGGCGCGTCGCGCTCGCGAAGACCTTGCGCCGCCATCTCGCCGCGTATTTCGACGTGGTCGTGCTGCCGCGTCACTGGCGCTTTCGCATTGCGCTGCCGTTCGACGCGCGCGGCAAGTTGCCCGTTGCCGCCGTCGCCGCTGCATTCGAGCCGCGCGACGAAGGCTTCGAACTGCTGTCCGAAGCGCGCGACGGCGACGACGTGCATTACGAACTGCGCGTGCCGCCGACGCTCGCTCATTTCGAAGGCCACTTTCCCGGCCTGCCGATCCTGCCCGGCGTCGTGCAGCTCGACTGGGCGATCCGGCTTGCCGCCGCGCACGTGACGGGCGTGCGCGAGATCGAATCCGTCGATCGCCTGAAGTTCACCGCGCCCGTGATGCCGGGCGCCGTGCTCGACCTGAAGCTGTCGCACGATGCCGCGCGGCGGCGCGTGCAGTTCGCGTTTCGCATCGATGGCCGCGACAGTTCGTCGGGCGTGATCGTGTATCGGGAGCGCGCATGAGCAACGCAGGGTTCAACGCGTGCATCGTCATTCCGATCTACAACCACAAGGACGCGATCGGGGGCACCGTCGAGCGTCTGGCCGTGCACGGCCTGCCCATCTTCGTCGTCGACGACGGCAGCGACGAAGCGACGCAAGCGGTGCTCGCGAAACTGGCTTGCCAGTATCGCGAGCGGATGACGCTGCTGCGGTTGCCCGTCAATGGCGGCAAGGGCGCGGCCGTGATGGCGGGACTGCGCGCTGCGAAGCGCGCGGGCCATACACACGCCTTGCAGATCGACGCGGACGGCCAGCACGACGCGAACGACGTGCCGCTGTTCCTCGCTGCCGCGCGCGCCGAACCGGGCGCCGTGATTCTCGGCCGACCCGTCTATGACGACAGCGTGCCGAAATCGCGTCTTTATGGCCGCTATCTGACGCATGTGTGGGTATGGATCGAAACGCTGTCGCTGACGATCCGCGACTCGATGTGCGGCTTCCGTCTCTATCCGCTCGACGCCGCATGCGCGCTGATCGACAGCGTCGATCTGCCGACGCGCATGGACTTCGACATCGAGATTCTGGTGCGTCTGTACTGGCGGCGTCTCGCGTTCCGCGCGATACCGACGCGCGTCACGTACGCGATGGACGGCGTATCGCACTTCGACGTGCTGTGGGACAACGTGCGCATCAGCGCGAGTCACACGCGGCTTGTCTGCGGCATGCTGCTGCGCCTGCCGATGCTGCTCGCGCACAAGTTCATGCCGCGCAAGTCCGCCGCTTCGAATTCGACCGGCGACAATGCGAAATGGTGGCGCATGGCCGAGCGCGGCAGCCGCCTCGGCATGACGCTGCTTGCGCTCAGTTGCAAGCTGTTCGGCATGCGCTTCACCGCGTTGTGGCTGCATCCCATCGTCGCGTACTTTCTGATGACGGGCCGCGCGGCGCGCGCTGCGTCGCGCACCTATTTCACGCATCTCGAACAGGCCGCGCAAGGTGAGCGCACGCCGCGTCCGGGCTGGCGTTCCGCTTACCGCCAGATGCTCGCGTTCGCGCAATCGGGCCTCGACAAGCTCGCCGCGTGGTCGGGCCGCATCGACTCCGACGACGTGGTCTTCGACGATCCGTCCGCGTTCGACGCGCTCGTCGCGAGCGGCCGCGGCGCGCTCGTGATCGGCGCGCATCTGGGCAACCTCGAAATGACGCGCGCGCTTGCCGCGAACGGCGGCCACGCGAAGGTCACGGCCATCGTCTACACCGAGCACGCGAAGCGCTTCAACAGCGTGCTGTCGACGGCGAACAGCGAGTTCGCGAAACGTCTCGTGCAGGTCAGCGACTTCGGACCCGAGACGTCGATGATGATGCAGGAGCGTATCGACGCGGGCGAGTTGCTGGTGATCGTCGGCGATCGCGTGCCCGCGCGCGAAACGGGCCGCACGACCGATGCGCAATTTCTCGGCGCGACGGCGCCGTTCGCGCAAGGACCTTATGTGCTCGCGCATGCGCTTGGTTGCCCGGTGTATCTGTTCTTCTGCCTGAAAGAGCGCGATGAACGCAATCGCGAGCGCTACCGCCTGTACTTCGAGCCGTTCGCCGAGCGCATCGACTTGCCGCGTCGCGAACGCGCGCAGCATATCGCCGCCTGGGCGCAGCGCTATGCGTCGCGTCTCGAGCACTACTGCCGCAAGGCACCTTATCAATGGTTCAATTTCTTCGATTTCTGGGCGCGTCCCCGAAAAACGATAACGGGTGGCATCCCACACGGAGACGCGAATGTCGGAACATGATCTGGTCGACGATGCGCACGCACGCGCTGCGCACACGGCAGCGCCGCGTACGGTGGTGATCGGCGGGCGCAAGCTGTCGATCGAAGAGGTCGTCGCGATTGCGAAAGGGCGCGCGAGCGTCGCGCTGAGCGGCGACCCAGCGTGGCGTTCGCGCATCCAGCGCGGCGCGGATTTTCTGCGCCGTCATCTCGCCGCGGGCGAAACGGTGTACGGCGTGAACACGGGGTACGGCGACGCGTGCGTCGTCGATGTGCCGATGGAACTCGTCGAAGCCTTGCCGCTGCAACTGACGCGCTATCACGGCTGCGGCATGGGCGCGTATCTCGACGATGCGCAAGCGCTCGCCGTGATCGCCGCGCGTCTGAACTCGCTCGCGTACGGCTTTTCCGGTGTGCGCCCCGTGCTGCTTGAACGGCTCGCCGATCTGATCAATCATCGCGTGCTGCCGCGTATTCCGTCGGAAGGCTCGGTTGGGGCGAGCGGCGATCTGACGCCGCTGTCGTATGTGGCGGCAGCGCTCGTCGGCGAACGCGATGTGATGTTCGACGGCACGCTGCGCGACGCCGCTGGCGTGTGGACGCAGCTGGGTCACGCGCCACTGACGCTCGCGCCGAAGGAAGGCCTCGCGCTGATGAACGGCACGGCCGTGATGACGGGCCTCGCGTGTCTCGCGTTCGCGCGCGCCAAACATCTCGCGCGTCTTGCATCGCGTTTGACGGCGCTGTCGACGGTTGCACTCGATGGCCGCGCCGCGCACTTCGACGCGATGATCTTCGAAGCGAAGCCGCACGCAGGCCAGGCCGAAGCCGCCGCGTGGATTCGCGCGGATCTTGCGGGCCGCGACGACACGCCGGGGCATCGTTTGCAGGATCGCTATTCGATCCGCTGCGCGCCGCATGTGATCGGCGTCGCCGTCGATGCCTTGTCGTGGGTGCGGCGCGACGTCGAAAACGAACTGAACAGCGCGAACGACAATCCGCTGATCGACCCGGACGGCGAGCGCGTGCTGCACGGCGGAAACTTCTACGGCGGTCACATCGCATTTGCGATGGACGCGTTGAAAACAGCCGTCGCGAATCTCGCGGATTTGATGGACCGGCAACTCGCGCTGATCGTCGACGACAAGTTCAACAACGGCTTACCGCGTAACCTGACAGGCGCGACCTCGGCGCGCGCGCCGATCAATCACGGTTTCAAGGCGGTGCAGATTTCGTCGTCGGCGTGGACGGCGGAAGCGCTGAAGCACACGATGCCCGCGAGCGTGTTCTCGCGTTCGACGGAAGCGCACAACCAGGACAAGGTCAGCATGGGCACGATTGCCGCGCGCGATTGCCTGCGCGTGCTCGAACTGACGGAGCAGGTCGCGGCCGCGCATACGCTCGCCACCGTGCAGGCGCTGAAGCTGCGCGTGCGCATCAACGATGAGACGAACGTCCCCGCGCCACTGCGTGCATTCGCTCAAGAGGTGGCCGCGATGTCGCCGTTCGTCGACGAAGACCGCGCGCTCGAAAGCGATCTGCGAGCGTTGACGGCGCGCATTGCCGATTGCGCGCTGATCGAAGGAGGCGCGGATCATGAATGAGCGTCACCCGGGCAAGACGTTGAAGGCGAGCGCGATCGTCGAGGTGCCGTTTCATGATGTCGACGCGATGAACGTCTGCTGGCATGGCCATTACCTCAAGTACTTCGAGATCGGCCGCGCCGCGCTGTTGCGCGCATTCGACTACGACTACCGCGAGATGCAGTCGTCGGGTTATCTGTGGCCGATCGTCGAGGCGCATCTGAAGTACGTGCGGCCCGCGACATACGGCCAGCGGATCGACGTGCGCACCGAACTGCTCGAATACGAAAACCGCCTGAAAATAGGCTATGAAATCGTCGATTGCGCGACGGGTACGCGGCTGACGAAGGGCTACACGATTCAGGTCGCGATTGAAGCCGCCACGCAGGAAACGCAATTCGTGTCGCCGCCTGTGGTGTTCGAAAAGCTGGAGCGCGCATGGGCACGTTGAGATTTCGCGCTGCGTTGATGGCTCTGTTGCTCGCGTCAAGCGCGGTGCCTTTAGCAACCGCGCAGGCTGCCTCGCAAGCGCAAGCGCAAGCACAAGCACAAACGCAAGCACAAACGCAAAACGGCAACGCCGCTCTCGTTTCGCAGGTCGCCTCGCGTCTTGCGCAGACCAAGGGCGTGCGTGCGCAGTTCACGCAGACGCAGACGCTGTCCGCGATGAAGCAGCCTTTGGTGAGCACGGGCACGCTGGTGTTCTTCCGTGAGCGAGGCGTGATCTGGCGGGTCGACACGCCATACAAGGCGATATACGTCATCACCGATGCAGGCGTGAGCGAAGTCGATGCAAACGGCAAGCGCGTCAAATCAAAGAGCGCGCAGGGCGTGCGCGGTGTCGCACAGGTCTCGAAGATGATGCGCGCGATGCTCGGCGGCGACCTGTCCGCGCTTTTTTCGCAGTTCGATGTGGACGCGCAGGGCACGACGTCGCAATGGAAGCTCGCGCTGAAGCCAAACCAGCCGCAGCTCGCGCAATCGATCAAGGGCTTGCAGATGACGGGCGGCGAGTTCCTGCAGTCGTTGCGCATCACGCTGGCGAATGGCGATGTCACGCAGATCGAGTTCACGAAGAGCGAAGCGGTCGACGATCTCTCGTCCGACGAGCGCACGCTGCTTGGAGCACAATGATGCTGATGGCGCGACAGTGGACCAAGACGCAGTTGTGGGGCATCCGGGCCGCATGGCTCGTGCTCGCGCTCGTCGCGTCGCTGTACTGCGTCTTTCGTTTCATGGGGCCGTCGCCGCTGGAGACGAATCTGCTCGCGTTGCTGCCCGCCACGGAAGCCGATCCTGTCGCCGAAAAAGCCGTCGATACGCTCGCGAACGCGCTCGGCGATCGCACGGTGTTCCTGGTGACGAGCAAGGACGACGCGCGCGCGAAAGCGGCAGCGAAACAATTCGGCGCGGCGTTGCAGAAAAGCGGCGCGTTCGCGTCGGTGACGGCGGAGTTGCCGCCTTTCGACATGTCGCAGATCGGCGGCTTGTACATGCCGTATCGCTTCGGCCTGTTGACACGCGACGACCGCGACGCGATCGCCAATGACACGGCATCGCTGCACGATGCGCTGATGCAGCGCCTCTACAACCCGGTGCGCGGTCCGCTCGCCACGCAGCTCGCCGATGATCCGTTCGGCTGGCTCGAACATTTTCTGAGCGGCTTGCCGCTCGCCACCTCGAATCTCGATCTCGAAGACAACATGCTCGTCGCGCATCGCGGCGACCTGACGAGCGTGCTCGTCGTCACGACGCTGCCCGGTTCCGCGTATGAATCGCAAACGCAGCGCGCGGTGCTGTCGGCCGTCGCGCAGGCGCAAGCCGCGCTGAAGACAGGCTATTCCGATGCGAGCGTCGCGCGTACGGGCGCCGTGTTCTATGCCGAATCGGCACGCAGCGCGTCGGAGCGCGAGGTGCATCTGATCGGCGTCGCGTCCGCGTGCGGCATCGCGCTGCTGATGCTGTGGGTGTTCCGTTCGCCGCGTCTGTTGCTGTTCGGCTTCGTGTCGACGGCGCTCGGTATTGTTTGCGCGCTCGCCGTCACGATGCTCGTGTTCGGCAAGCTGCATCTGTTGACGCTCGTGTTCGGCGCGAGCCTGATCGGCGAGGCTGTCGACTATTCGATTCAATACTTCGTCGTCTACCTCGGCGCACAGCGTGGCTGGAACGCGCGGCAGGGCGCGCGCTCGGTGCGGCCCGCGCTCAGTGTCGCCCTCGCGACGAGCCTGCTCGGCTACGCCATCCTCGCGTGGGTGCCGTTCCCGGCGCTCAAGCAGATTGCGTGCTTTGCGATCGTTGGTATCTGCACGGCGTTCGCGTCGGTGCTGTGGTTGCTGCCCGTGCTGCTGGTCAAGGGACCGAAGCATGCGCAGCGACGCCTCTTTCTGCGTGCCGCGGTGCTGCTCGAACGCTGGCACGGGGCCATCGGCGGGCGGCGCGCGTGGATCGTCGCGGGCGTGCTCGTGCTGATCGCGATTCCGGGCTGGCTGCGCCTCACCAGCGACGACGACATCCATCTGCTGATCCAGCGCGATCCCGCACTCGTTGCGCAGGAAGATCAGGTGCGCAACGCGATCGGCGTCGACAACACGGCGCAGTTTTTCGTCGTGCGTGGATCGTCGCAGGAAACCGTCCTGCAGCGCGCGGAAGCGCTCGGCGCGAAGCTCGATGCGTTGAGCGGCGCGCAAGCCGTGAATGGCTGGCAATCGGTGACGCAGTTCGTGCCGTCGGCGCAACGCCAGGCCGACACGCGCAACGTGCTCGCGCAGCACGTATTCAATGATCCCGCCGCGCTTCGTTCGATGCTGCTGCAAGCGGGCTTTCGCGACGAAGTCGCCGATGCGTGGCTCGCTTCGTATGCGAAGTCGAATGCAGCGCCTTTGACGGTCGAGCGCTGGCTCGCTGCGCCGTGGTCGCAGCCTTATCGTCACCTGTGGCTCGGTGCGGTCGATCAAGGCTACGCCGCCATCGTGATTCCACAGCGCGTGACGCCGCAAAACGTCGCCGCGTTGATCGACGCTGCGCATTCCGTCGACGGCGTCGTGTTCGTCGACAAGGCCGCGAGCGTCTCGAAACTGTTCGGCGCCTATCGCATCGACAGCGGCATCTGGCTCGCGGGCGCGCTGCTGCTCGTGCTGATTCTGCTGATGGTGCGCTACACGCCGCGCGGCGGCATCGCCACGACGCTGCCTGTGCTGCTCGCCATCGGCGTGACGCTCGCTGCGTTCGGCTATGCGCGCGTGCCGCTCAACCTGTTCAACTGTCTCGCGCTGATGCTCGTGCTCGGCGTCGGTGCAAACTATGCGGTATTCCTGCGCGAAGGTTGCCTGCGCGACCACGCCGATCTCGGCGCGGTGTGGACGGGCGTGCTGCTGTCGGCGGCGACCACGCTGCTGTCGTTCGGCATGCTCGGCCTGAGCGCGATGCCCGCACTGAAGAGTTTTGGCGCCACACTGGCGCTCGGCATTCTCGTTTCGGTGCTGCTCGCACCGATCGGCATGCCGCCTGGAAGAAGGAGAGTCGCATGACATTGCCACCCGTTTATCTGCATGCGCTCGGCATGGTCAATGCGCTCGGCGGCGACGTCGCTTCGATCGTGCCCGCGCTCGAAGCCGCGCAATCGCCCGGCATGGGATTGATGCACACGGGCATCGGCGACGCGTACGTCGGCCGCGTGTCGACGCCGCTCGACACGGCACTGCCCGCCACGCTCAAGCGCTTCGATTGCCGCAACAACCGCATGCTGCTCGCGGCGCTCGAACAGATCCGCCCCGAGATCGAGGCGGCACGCGAGCGCTACGGCGCGCATCGCATCGGCGTCGTGCTCGGCACGAGCACATCGGGCATCGATGCAGCCGAGGTCGCATTCGTGCACCAGGCGCAAGCGGGCCAGTTGCCGGAAGACTTCAACTACCGGCAGATGGAGATCGGCACGGCCGCGCCGTTCGCGGCCGCTGCGCTGAATGTGCAAGGCCCAGCGTTCACGATTTCGACGGCTTGCACGTCGAGCGCTAAAGCCTTCGTGTCGGCGCGCCGTTTACTGCAACTGGGCGTGTGCGACGCGATGATGGTCGGCGGTGTCGATACGCTGTGCGAGCTGACGGTGCAGGGCTTTGCGTCGCTCGAATCGACGAGCGTGACGCGTACCAATCCGATGAGCCGCAACCGTAAAGGCATCAATGTCGGCGAGGGCGCCACCGTGTTCCTGATGACACGCGAGGAAGGCGAAGTGCGCCTTGCGGGCGCAGGCGAATCGAGCGATGCGCATCATGTGTCGGCGCCGGACCCGCAGGGCATCGGCGGCGAGCTTGCGTTGCGCGCGGCGCTGAAGGACGCGGGCGTCGAGCCGTCGGCGATTGCGTACGTGAATCTGCACGCGACGGCCACGCGCAAGAACGACGACATGGAAGCGCATCTGATGTCGCGCGTGTTCGCGCACGGCGTGCCTGCGAGCGGCACGAAGCCGTTCACGGGGCACCAGCTCGGCGCGGCGGGCGCGACGGAACTGGGCTTTGCGTGGCTCACGCTGGCGCGCGACGACGTCGCGATGCCGCGTCATCGATGGGATGGCGAAGCGGACCCGGCGTTGCCCGAACTGGATCTCGTGCAGGACGAGCGGCGCATTCCACGCGACGGCGCGCAATACGTGATGAGCAATTCGTTTGCGTTCGGCGGCAGCAACGTCAGCCTGATACTGGCGCGCTGAACGGGACGGAAGTACGAAGCAATAAACATAACGACATGACGGCCACACCTGAGACCAACGAAGTGTTCCCGCCCATCGACACGATTCTGCCGCATCGCGGCACGATGCTGCTCGTCGACGGCGTGAGCGCATGCGGCGACGAAGCGTTGACTGCCTACGCAGCCGTGCGCGGCGACGCATGGTATGCGGACGAAAACGGCGCGATGCCCGCGTGGATCGGCATCGAACTGATGGCGCAGGGCGTGGCCGCGCATGTCGCGCTGCTCGCGATGCGCGCAGGTGGTCGCGCGCGTCCTGGCGTGCTGCTCGGCACGCGCAGCTACAAGGCACACGTGAGCGCGTTTGTGCGCGACGCGCGGCTGACGATCAGCGTGCAGGAAGTGCTGCGCAGCGACGCCGGCCACAGCGCCTACGAATGCACGATCGATCACGACGGCGCGCGTTATGCGGACGCCGTCATCAAGGTCTATCAACCGGGCGATTTTCAGACGTTCATCGAAGGGAGTATCAGTTCATGAGCCGGCGAGTACTGGTTACGGGCGCCAGCCGCGGCATCGGCCGCGCGATTGCATATCAACTGGCTGCGGACGGTTTTGCGGTGTCCGTGCATTGCCGCACGGGCCGCACGGAAGCCGAGGCCGTCACGGCGGGCATCGCCGCGCAAGGCGGCTCGGCGCGCGTGCTGCAGTTCGACGTGCGCGAGCGCGCCGTGTGCCGCGAAGTGCTCGAAGCGGATGTCGCTGCGCACGGCCCGTATTACGGCATCGTATGCAGCGCGGGCGTGACGCGCGACGCAGCCTTTCCCGCGCTCACCGACGAAGACTGGGACGTCGTGATCGAAACGGGTCTCGACGCGTTCTATAACGTGGTGCATCCGCTGACGATGCCGATGGTCCGCGCGAAGAAGGGCGGCCGCATCGTGACGATCGCGTCGGTGTCGGGCGTGATCGGCAACCGCGGGCAGGTCAACTACAGCGCGGCAAAGGCGGGGCTGATCGGCGCGACGAAGGCGCTCGCCGTCGAACTCGCGTCGCGCAACATCACGGTCAACTGCGTGGCGCCTGGCCTGATCGAAACGGGCATGCTCGACGACATGCCGCTCGAACACGCATTGAAGACCGTGCCGATGAACCGTGTCGGTCAACCGGCAGAAGTCGCGGCGGTGGTCAGCTTCCTGATGTCGGATGCGGCCTCGTACGTGACGCGCCAGGTGATCGGCGTCAATGGCGGGATGATCTGATGAAGCGCGTCGTCATTACGGGCATGGGCGGCGTCACGGCGCTGGGCAGCCGCTGGGACGAAATCGAAGCCGCGTTGAAAGCGGGCCGCAACGCGATACGGCGCATGCCGGAGTGGGACTACTTCGAGTCGCTGCATACGCGCCTCGCAGCGCCGCTGCCCGGGTTCGATCAACCCGCCGACTGGCCGCGCAAGAAGACGCGTTCGATGGGCGCAGTGTCGATGTACGCGGTGCGCGCGAGCGAACTGGCGCTCGCCGACGCAGGCCTCGCCAACGATGAATCGATCAAGGACGGCCGTATGGGCGTCGCGTATGGTTCGTCGTCGGGTTCCGTCGAACCGATCCGCGCATTCGGCACGATGCTCGAAACGGGTTCGATGGCCAATGTCACGTCGAACAGCTACGTGCAGATGATGCCGCACACGACGGCCGTCAACGTAAGCCTGTTCTGGGACCTGAAAGGGCGCATCGTGCCGACCTCGTCGGCGTGCGCGTCGGGCAGCCAGGCGATCGGCTATGCCTATGAAGCGATCGCGACAGGCAAGCAGACGCTGATGCTCGCGGGCGGCGGGGAAGAGCTGTCGGGGCCCGCTGTCGCCGTGTTCGACACGCTGTACGCGACCAGCACGCGCAACGACGAGCCGCATCTGACGCCGCGTCCGTTCGACGCGAAGCGCGACGGTCTGGTGGTGGGCGAGGGCGCGGCCACCCTCGTGCTCGAAGAATACGAACATGCGAAGGCGCGTGGCGCGACGATTCATGCGGAGATCGTCGGCTTCGGCTGCAATTCGGACGGCGCGCACATGACGCAGCCGACGGCCGCCACGATGGCGCGAGCGATGCAGCTCGCGCTGGAAGACGCGAAGCTCGACCCGAGCGCGATTGCGTATGTGAACGCGCACGGCACGTCGACGGATCGCGGCGACATCGCGGAAAGCCAGGCGACGGCGCAAACCTTCGGCGAGCGCATGCCGATTTCATCGCTGAAGAGCTACGTCGGCCATACGCTCGGCGCATGCGGCGCGCTCGAAGCGTGGTGGACCATCGAGATGATGAAGCGCAACTGGTACGCGCCGACGCTCAATCTCACCGAAGTCGATCCTGCTTGCGCGTCGCTCGATTACATCATGGGCGAAGCACGCAGCATCGACGCCGACTATGTGATGAGCAACAACTTCGCGTTCGGCGGCATCAATACGTCGCTGATTTTCGGGCGCGTTCGATGAGCCGTAGCCGTTCGCAAGGCTTGCAGCGTGTCGTCGTCACGGGCATGGGCATCGTGTCGTGCATCGGCAATACGCTCGACGACGTGAGCGCCGCGTTGCGCGAAGGGCGTAGCGGCATCACGCGTGTCGATGCGTGGCGCAAGCGCGGATTCGGCACGCAGGTGGCGGGCGTGGCGTCGGTGGCGGGCGAGCCGCCGTTCGAACGCAAGCTCGAACGCTTCATGGGCGACACCGCGCGCTTCGCCTGTCACGCGGCGCGCAAGGCGATCGACGATGCGGGCCTCGATCTCGCGTCGCTGCGCGCGCCTGATGTCGGCGCCGTGATCGGCTCGGGCGTGGGCACGATGTCGGCGTACGACGACGCAATGACGGTAGCGAATGTGCGCGGCGTCGAGAAAACGCCGCCTTATACGGTGCCGCAGGCGATGAGCAGCACGGCGTCGGCGAATGTTGCGCAGGTGTTCGGCATCGAGGGCGTCACGTATTCGCCGTCGTCGGCTTGCACGACGTCGGCGCTCGCAATCGGCCAGGCAATGCAGCTGATTCAGACCGGGCGTCAACAGGTCGTGCTCGCGGGCGGCAGCGAATGCCTGCACGACAACATGACGCTGATGTTCGACGCGATGCATGCATTGTCGCGCCATTTCAACGACACGCCCGCGCGCGCCTCGCGTCCGTACGATACCGCGCGCGACGGCTTCGTGATCGCGTCGGGCGGCGGCGTGCTCGTGCTCGAAGCGCTCGACCATGCGCTTGAGCGCGGCGCGCGCATTTATGCGGAGCTGACGGGCTTTGGCCATAGCACCGACGGCGCGGGCATGGTGACGCCGCACGCGCAGGGCATCGCGCGCGCGATGCAGGCAGCGCTGGACGATGCAGGCACGCGCCCGGACTACGTGAACGCGCATGCGCCGTCGACGCCGCTTGGCGATATCGAAGAACTGCGTGCGTTGCAAGCCGTGTTCGGCAGCGACATGCCGCCGTTTTCATCGACGAAGGGTTTGACGGGGCATCCGCTCGGCGCATGCGGCGCGCACGAAGCGATCTACACGCTGCTGATGATGCGCGACGCTTTTATCGCGGGGACCACGGGCATCGAGCATCTCGAACCGCTCGCGCAGTCGATGCCGCTCGTGCAGGCGACGCGCGAAGCGCACATCGATAGCGCGTTGTCGGTGTCGTTCGGCTTTGGTGGCAGTTGCGCGAGCCTGATGTTTGCAAGGATGTGACCGCCGCCTGTCGGGCTCAATCACAGGTAAACAGCAGTAGCAGTACGCAAAATAAACGACGAAAAAGGGAAGTCGACACAATGAAAACGAAAATCGCACTGGGGCTGGTGGCCGCTGTTGTCCTGACGCAGGCCGGTTGCACGACCAAGATCAAATCGCTGCCGATGCCGGCGGCAGTCAAGACGCAGAACGGGCAAGATGTTGCGCTCTACTTCGGCGAGCAGACGCATGCGCCCGTCAAGCAGTCGTACGGCAACAAGGAATTCGCCGTACGCGTGCTGCGCAAGGTGGAAAACAGCCCGGAGGCCAACTGCAGTATCGCGCTGGAGAAGGCAGTGCAGGAATTGCGCGACTATGCGCGCGCGCAGCACGCGAACGCCGTCGTCGACATCAGGACGCGCTTTCAGCATAACGAATCGGCTTCTTCGACCGAGTTCACTTGCGGTGCCAGCCTGAATGGATCGACACTCGCCGTGCGCGGCGATGTCGTGACGCTCGAAACGCAATAACAACGCCAACCACGAGGGGAATCACCATGAAGCGTCACCTGATTTGCGCAGCTGTCTTCGCATGCCTTGCCTCGCACGCGTTCGCCCGCGACAGTGTCGAGACCTATCCTGTTGCCAATGCGCTCGCTAGCGAGCCGGGCAAAGTCGGCGACGATATCCCGCTGTATTTTGCGGGGCAGAAGCATCCGATGGTCGTGAAGAGCTACGGCGAGTTCGCGACGAACAAGAAGACCAACGCATTCGGCAAGAGTGACGAGACGGCGTGCCAGCACGTTTTCCTGTCGGCCGTGATCGAGCTTCAGGATCGCGCGCGCAAGGAGGGCGGCAATGCCGTCATCAACATCAAGAGCAATTACAAGAACGAAGTGCGCGAGAGCGCAACGGAGTTCACCTGCGGTGCGGGCGCGGTGATTGCTGGTGTCGCGTTGAAGGGCGATGTGGTGACGCTGAAGAAGTAACGGCTTTGTGCCTGGGGCGGCTGCAGCGCTTACCTGCGATGCAGCCTCGCGGCACCATCAATCTGTCTTGACGGCGGCGACATTGACGAGCGTTTCGCGGCGCTTTCCGGGCTTCGGCGTATAGATGTGCAGACGTTCGAGCAGGCCGAAGTCTTTTGCGCGGCTCCACCACAAATACGGCAGCGAGACGTTGTGCGCGCCGAATGTGAAGCCACCGCGTCGGATCATGTCGAGATAGCCGTCCGCGCTTTTTTGCACGTGCATGGGGTGACGGAACAGCAGGCGGATCACCCACGACCGGATGTAAGCATCCGTCGATTCAGCGAACAGCAGCACGCCGCCCGGCTTCAGCACACGGCGAAACTCGGCGAGCGCGCGTTCCTGCTCGACGAGGTGGTGAAAGGTTTGATGGCAGAACACGATGTCGGCGCTTGCATCGGGCAGCGGCATGTTTGCGCAGTCGCCGTGCAGCACGTCGATTGCGGTTGCGCGCGTGTCGGCGTGCTGGCCGCACACTTGAGCGGACTGTTTGGCGAGTGCGAGCGACGGCTCATGAAAATCGATGCCGATGATGCGTTGCGGCTTGAACGTTTGCGCGAGCAGCCGGAACGAAATGCCCTGTCCGCAGCCGACGTCGACGATCACGGGTGCGGCGGGCAGCGGCGTATCGATCAGGCGGTGGAGGTCGTTGATCGCGACGCGCAGCACGTGATGTTCCCAGGTATAAGTACGCAGGAACCAGACGCCGAAGGCTGTCTCGGGCACGAACGGTACGCTGTCCGTCACGCTGGATGATTCGGTGGACTGCACGTTTTTCCCCGGTCGGAAATGGTCTTTGGATGGTTTTTGATCTTGATGATTGTGCGACATTGTAATCGCTGGTAAGGATGGAAAGCGTTGCGCGCGCAATACGCTATGTGAAGGAAGATCAATGAATATGGATTCGTCGATGAATACGTCAGTGGACGTAGCGATCATCGGAGCGGGACCGTCGGGCGCTGTCGCTGCGGCGCTGCTGCGCAAGGCGGGACGTTCCGTCCTTGTACTCGAGCGCCAGCATTTTCCGCGTTTCTCGATTGGCGAAAGCCTGTTGCCGCAGAGCATGGCGTACCTCGAAGAGGCGGGCATGTTGCAGGCGGTAGTCGAAGCGGGCTTTCAGTACAAGAACGGTGCGCATTTTGTCTATCGTGACCACGCGTGCGCGTACGACTTTCGCGACAAGCATTCGGCTGGCTGGGGCACGACGTATCAGGTCGATCGCGCGACGTTCGACGATCTGCTGATTCGCTGCGCGGCGCAGCAGGGTGCCAACGTGCGCTTCGGCCACACGGTGAACGCGATGAAGACGGGCGATGCGCCCGTGCTCGATGTATCCGACGAAGCGGGCAACGCTTACCAGGTGCAAGCGCGTTTCGTGCTCGACGCGAGCGGATTTGGTCGCGTGCTGCCGCGTTTGTTGAATCTCGAAGCGCCGACGCGTATGCCGACGCGTGCGGCCATCTTCACGCACGTGCGCGACGGGATTCCTGTCGATGCGCATGATCGCAACAAGATCACGGTAGCTGTGCATCCCGAGCATCGCGATGTGTGGTACTGGATGATTCCGTTGGCGAACGGGCGCTCGTCGGTGGGATGTGTCGCGGAGGCTGCGTTTCTCGATGTGCCCGAGGCTGAGCGTGAGGCGAAGCTACGCGCGCTGATCCAGAGCGAGCCGACGCTGAACCGCCTGATCGGCAACGCGCCATTTTTGATGCCTGTGCGGCATATTGGCGGGTACTCGGCGAATGTCGAGCGGCTGCATGGCCCTGGGTTTGCGTTGCTCGGGAATGCGGGTGAGTTTCTCGATCCCGTGTTTTCGTCGGGCGTGACGATTGCGCTGCGTTCCGCGCATCTGGCCGTCAAGACGCTGGAGCGCCAATTCGACGGGGAAACGGTCGACTGGCAGAGCGCTTACGATGTCCCGCTGAGAAAGGGCATCGACACGTTCCGTGCGTTCGTCGAACGCTGGTACACGGGCGAGTTGCAGGACATCATCTTCTATCCGCAACAGACGCCCGGAATCCGCCGGATGATTAGCGCCGTGCTGGCCGGTTATGCGTGGGACGAAACCAATCCGTATGTGGCGGACCCGGTCCGCAGGCTAAATACCCTCCATGAAGCGATTCGCGCGCAGCACTAGGGCGTCTCTGCATCACATGCGCTGAATGGCCAACCGGTCAATTGCTGAAATGGCATTGACCGGCCATTCGCCGCGCATGTCTCTATTGCAATCGTGTGAATGGTGCGCTGTAAAAATGACGAGTCATATTGGCAATATAGAATAATTTTCCGCTATGCAAAGCGCATTGAAGCGCGTTAATAATAAATAGCATGCGGAATTAACATTTTGCCCTGACCTTGTAATTGCAAACTCTATCCGTTTATCTGTACTATTGCGCGAGCGCGAAATGGCGCATTTAAAGCATAACGGGGCGGTATGGGGGCGCAAGACATAATCAGTGCATTGAGTGGAGGGCTGTCGCAACAGGAGCGGCTGCTGAAACTCGATACGCCGTCGTACGACGGGGTTCTATTGGCGCAAAGGCTGGTCGGCCGTGCGCGGCTCGGGCGGCATTACGAATTCACGGTCGACGCCATCTCGCCGTCCGGCGACGTCGAACTGAAAAAGCTGATTGCCCAGCCTGTTACGCTGTGGCTGCAGCAGACCGACAAGTCTTATCTGCCGCATCACGGTTATATCCATACCGCGCGCCGTCTCGGCTCGGATAGTGGACTGACGAGCTATCAGATCGCATTTGCATCGTGGCTGCATTTCCTGCGATTTCGAAAAGACGCCCGAATCTGGCAGGATAAAACGGCCGAAGAAATGCTCGTCGACGTCTTTAACGAACATCCTCAGGCGCACGGCGCATTTCGCTTTGCGCTTTCGAAGCCGCTGCCCGCGCGTTCTTTCTGCATTCAGTATGAGGACGACTGGAATTTCTGTCATCGCCTGATGGAAAGCGAAGGTCTGTTCGGTTATTTCGAACAGGCGAGCGACGGGAAATCTCATACGCTGGTCATCGCCGACGATATCGGCGCGCTTGAGGCGCTCCAGCCGCAGGCGGTGAGCTTTTATCGGGCGGGCACGAGCAGCGAGACGGACGCGCTCGTGCAGTGGAGCGGCTCACGCACGCTGCAGAGCACGATGCTGACCACCCGCACGTTCGACTACAAGCAGCCCTCGTCGACGTTCAATCCGAAGGGCACGTCGGTGCCGACGCATCCTGGCCAGGGCACACTGCCCGCGCAGGCGGAAGTCTACGAATACACAGGCGCCTACAGCTACGGCGACCAGTCGCGCGGCGATCAGCTCTCGACCCTACGCATGGAAGAGTGGGAGTCGCGCGCCAAGCGTTTTCACGGCGTGGGTGCCGTGCGCCGCATCGACGCGGGGCACTGGTTCGAACTGGACGGACACCCGGAGCACATCGGCAGCGTTCGCGCCGAGCGGCAGTTCGCGGTGATAGACGTCGCGTGGTTCATCGAGAACAATCTGCCCGTCGCCGCGCAGCAGCAAGCCTTCCCGCACAGTCTCGCGCCCCAGCTTGCGCAGGCGCAGGCGAGGCAGCGCGCGGCAGGCATTGCCGAGGTCACGCATGCGGACGGCAGTGTCGGCTTCGTGCTCATGGACATCGAGGCGCAACGCCGCTCGGTGCCGTTCCGCAGTCCGCTCGAACACCACAAGCCGGCCATGTCGCTGCAAACGGCGAGCGTCGTCGGGCCGGACAACGAAGAGGTGTACACGGACGAACTGAATCGCATCCGTGTGCGCATGCATTGGGATCGTCGCGCAGAAGACGGCCTGCAGTCTTCGTGCTGGATGCGTGTCGCCTTCTCCGACACGGGCAGCGGCTACGGCAGCGTGCACGTGCCGCGTGTGGGCGAAGAAGTGATCGTCGACTGGGTGGGCGGCGACTGCGACCGGCCCATCGTCACGGGCCGTGTGTACAACGGCGCGAAGCGCCCGCAGTGGCATTCGCACGGACTGTTCTCGGGGTATCGCTCGAAGGAATATCAGGGCAGCGGCTACAACCAGCTCGTGATGGACGACGCGACCGGGCAGAACCGCGTGCAGCTCTACAGCAGCAGCGCCAACTCGATGTTGCATCTCGGCTATCTGATCGACCAGAGCGGCAACTCGCGCGGCGCTTATCTCGGCGGCGGTTTCGATCTGAAGTCGGATGCCTGGGGCGCGGTGCGCGCGGGGCGTGGCCTGTATGTGTCGACACACGCGAAGTCGGCCGCGAGCCAGCCTCTGGACGTGTCGGACTCGCATTCGCAACTGGTGAACGCGCAGAGCGTGGTCGATGCCATGTCGCAGGCGAGCGAGACGCACCAGGCAGAGAACCTGCGCGATGCGCACACGTCGCTCAAGTCGTTCACCGACGCCACGCAATCGGGCGCGACGGGTGCGTCCAGCAGCGGCGGCCTGACGGCGGGCGGCGGCACGGGCAGCGCGAATACGTTCAGCGAGCCGGTGATGTTGTTTGGCAGCCCGTCGGGCATCGCGCTATCGACGCAGGCCACCGCGCAGGTGAGTGCGGACCAGCATGTGAACATCGTCGCCGGGAACAGCGTGCACGTCGCCGCGGGCAAGTCGCTGCTCGCGGGCGTGACCGAGCGCATCAGCCTGTTCGTGCAGAACGCGGGGATGAAACTGTTCGCGGCGAAGGGCAAGGTCGAGATTCGTGCGCATTCGGACAACGTCGAGCTGACGGCGCAAAAGAGCGTGAAGATACTCTCGGCGACGGACGCGATCGAAGCCGCCGCAAAGGAAGAGATTCTGCTGACCTCGGGCGGTGCGTACATTCGCATCAAGGGCGGCAACATCGAAATTCATGCGCCGGGCAACATTGATATTAAAGGCACGCAGCACGCATTTGCCGGACCGGCGAGCACCGCCTATGCACTGCCCGCGTTGCCCCAGGGCGAACTGGCGGGCATGCAGAGCCTGCGCTTCGCGACCTTCGGCTCGGACCAGCTTGCCGAGGACATCGGCTGGGTCGGCAAGCCGTTCAGCATCGTCGATGGCAACGGCGCGGTGGTGCAGTCGGGCCAGATTGCGAGTGACGGCCGCTTGCCGCGCACGATGCACGAGGGTTCCGAGGCGCTGACACTGAAGGTCGGTTCCGACGATTGGGACGCGCACCCTGTCGAATCCGCGCCGCCGGACGAGCCGCCCGAAACACCCGAACTGGCCGGGGACGACAACCCGTACGCGATCGCCGCGGCGGCGTCGCAGTTTCTCACGCAGGACGATCTGAGCGCACTTCTTCCATCCAATGTCCTTGCTCAGACGAGCCAGGGCGAAGCCTGACACAAAGAGCATGAAGCTAAATTTCCTTCGAAGCATCGCCGCAGCGTTGCTGATCGCGGGCAGCACGCTCGCGAGCAGCGGCGCGTGGGCCGAGCAATACGAAAGCGGCGTGACCCGCTGGGACGTCAAGGACGGCAAGCTGATGCTGGTCGCCGGCGTCCTGACCGACAACGCGCGCCTGTACTACCTCAACTATTCGTTCTATCTGGAAGGCCTCGACCACAAGCTGGTGATGATTCCCATCGTCAAGGACAAGGCGAAGCTCAACGACTACAACCTGAACTTCAGCACGTTCAACGGCGGCGACGACATCATCACCGACGCGATGGTGGTCGTGAAGGGCGGCAACACATGGCTCGTGACGGCGCACAAGAACGCGACGCACGGTTATGGCAGCCCGGGCCAAGTGACGACGCAGACCTATCGCCTGTTCACGGGAGAGGAGGTGCAATGGAAGTATTACTTCGCGCCCGTGGCCCACGGCGAATACACGGAGCAGCAGAACTACACGGTCGAGCGCGCGCTGGCCGAAACGGCAAAAGCGCTGCGTTGACCGTTCCGATGTTCATTTTGCTCATGCCTGCGACTGTGGTGCGACATGCCTAGATTCGTTTCCGCGACCCACGACAAGACCACGTTGACCGTCCAATACGTCGCCGACAACGGCGACATTCTGTTGCGCAGCGGCGGCACCATTGCGTGGCGATTCAACAATCCCGGCAACATGCGGCCGCCTTCGAAGTACGTGACGACGTCGATCGGCGTGGGCGATTCGAAGAGCGGCGAGTTCTTCATATTCCCTGACTACGACACGGGGCGCGCCGAGAAAAAAGCGCTGCTGCGCCGCAAGTACAACAACGAGACAATCGCATCGGCGATGGAAATCTACGCGCCGCGCAGCGAGAACGACACCGACGCGTATATCAAGTGGATCTGCGACCGTACCGGTTTTTCGCGCGACCGCCAGCTCAGTTCGATGAACGACAGCGAGCTCGACTCGATGATGAACGCGATGGAAAAGCGCGAAGGCTACTACGCGCGCCCCGAGACGCGTCACGAGAAATGGGTGAAGACGGCGGCTGTCACGCTGTCGAACGGCGCGCAGCCGATCCCGAATCAACCGGTCGTCGTGAAGTCGGGCGGCAAGCAGCAGACCATGCAGACCAACCTGCTCGGGCAACTGCCGCTGCTGCCGTTCGACAAGGCGGGCGAACAGATCCAGCTGCTGATGCACGACACCCAGGACGGCCTGAAAGAGATCGGTTCGATCACCACTCAGGCCGTCTCCTCGGCGCATGTGTTCTTTCGCGATCTGTTCGTCAGCAAGGCGGCGACGCAGACGCACTACGCGAAGGACTCGACGCGCGATGACGCGAAGACGCCGTTTCGCTACAAGATCGTCTCCGGCGACTCGCTTAGCAAGATCGCGACGAAGTTCAAGACGAGCGTCGATCAGTTGAAGCAGGACAATCATCTGAAGTCCAACCGCATTTTTGCAGGTGATTACCTGATGATTCATGGAGCGAAGCCGCAAGTGGCTGCGCTCGCGCCATCACCGTCCTCGCATGACAGCGCGGTGCGGGCGTCGAATACGGGGGCGCAGAGTGGCTCGCATGAGAGCCTTTCTTCGATCGCGCATGATGCTGCTTCGCCGGGTGGGGCTGCGACGTCGAATGCGAGTGGCTCGGGTGCCGCTGCCGCAGTGACGAAACCGATGACGACGGCTGTGTCGAGTGCTGTCCTGACGCCGACGCCCGTTCCAAAACCTGTTCCTGGTCTGGCCGCCCGGCCAGCAGCGGGCAATGCACCGGCATCTGCCGCGAGCGCGCCTGCCTCGGGTCCCTCTGCTGCCGCCGGGCTGCAAGGTGCCTCACAGGCGACCACGCCCGATCGCAGCAAGCAGGGGCAAGGGCATCCCCTCGCGTTGATCCCCGCAGTTTCGCCGCAGGCGCCATGGATGGAAAAGGCGTTGGAGCAAGCGAAGCTCTGGCACGGTCAGAAGGAAGACGTGATCACGAAGACGATCAACTATCACAAGGAAGTGGGTGGCAATCTGAAGTCGCTGGTGGGGAATGGCAATCCGTGGTGCGCGTCGTTTGCGAACTGGTGCCTGATGCAGGCGGGTTATCCGATCACCGCGACTCCGATGGATTCACAGTCGTTCCGGCACAGCAAGAACTTCGTGAAGATCGACAAGCCTGTGTTTGGCGCGGTGGCCGTCTACAAGCACACCAAGGGCGGCCACGCCGCGTTCGTTTATGCGAAGACGAAGGCGGGCAGCCCGATCTTGCTGGGCGGCAATCAGAGCGACGCGATCAACTTCGGCACGCAGAAAGCGACTGAACTGAAGGGCTTTTTTGTGCCGGCTAGCTATCTGAAGTTTGCGCAGGCTGAACTTGCGAAGGGTGCGGTACTCGAAACATCGACAGCCGAAGAATTGAATGACGCCTTCCACATCGAATTCAAGAAAAAGAAAGATCATGCAGATCGTTAAGACGCTGAACCGCGTGATGGTTTTGGGGCTGCTTGGGTGCAGCGTGGGTGCTTTTGCTGCCGGTTCTGCTGCGCCGAAGGCGGGTGAGTGTGTCACGCGTGCCGAGGTGAAGGCACTTGATGATGGCTTTTGGGCGCATTACCCATCGGCCGATGAGTTTGCGAAGTACGCGGCGCACGACATGAAGATTGTGTCGAATGTCGCGGATGTGGCCGATATCAACAACACGGAGAAATCGGGGCCTGCGCGTGCGGGCAAGCTGGCTTCGTTTCTTGGCGATCATCCTGAGTACTTTTCGGCTTTCAAGAGTACGCATGATGTGAGCTTTCTTTATTACCTTGGGCGGGATCGGCATCCGGATGCGGTGAAGGTTGTGTCTTCCTTCCCTGACGGGCAGTGCGTGTCGATGTTTCACTATGATCTGACGCAGGGGCAGTGTGTGGCGGGGCAACGCGTACGGGCGTTGGGCGTTTCGTTTGTCAAGGAGGGGGGGAAGGTTGCCCTGCGGGTGGTGCAGGTGGCGATGGAGGGGTGTTCCTGAGTTTTTCTCGGGGATAGATTTGCTGCGCGGTTTGATTTTGCTTTTTGCTGGCATCCGCGTGATGTTATTGGTTTGCTAGCGTTGCCCCTGTGCGGGGCGGCACCTACTTTTCTTTGCCGCCGCAAAGAAAAGTAGGCAAAAGAAAGCGGCTCACACCGCCAGTGCTTGTGTTTGCCTGAGGGCCCCCAAAGGTTCTTACACTTCACACGGCAACCACGTGACCGACGTTCGTTGCCAGCGCTCTTGCAGTGCGCCTCACCCGCTTCACGCTCCCGCACGACAGCAGGCCGCGCCAGACAGTCCACCGCCGCCCAGGTGGCAAACTGTGTGTAGGTTGTCGCGTCGTATAGGGTAGCGCTCTTACAGTGCGGGACGCGTGCGGTATCGTCCGTAGTGAGGCGTGTGGAGTACTTGGGCCTACACACAGTGTGCCACCTGGGCGGCACATACCATTCGCTGCCGCTTGCCCGAGTACGGGTATTCGAAGGGGGTGAGGCGTTCATTCGAAGCGTTGGCGACGAGCACCAGCCAGGGCGCTGCCGTGTGAAGGGTGGGGACGTTGGGGGGCCGTGGATAGGCACACGTGCTGGCGGTGTTAGCCGCTTTCTTTTGCCTACTTTTCTTTGCGGCGGCAAAGAAAAGTAGGTGCCGCCCCGCACAGGGGCAACGCTAGCGAACCAATGACATCACGCGGATGCCAGCGAAAACAAAAGCAAACCACCCCAGCGTCGCAGACGAAAAAAAACCTCAAGCAGCGATCCGCGCACTCCCCGCAACCCGTTGCCGGACATCATCCCGCCGATGCACGCGCTGCCCAGCCGCATAAGTCTCAAACACCGCGCGATCATCGCCCAGCAGCGCAAACGCGAACAACAGCTCCTCGAGCGTCTCAGTACGCTCAGTCCTACGAGCCAACAACGGCGTAGCCTTAGGATCGAGCACCACAAAATCCGCCTCAGCCCGAGGCTGCAAAGTCCCAACCCGATCGGCAAGATCGAGCGCCTCAGCCGCGCCAGCAGTCGCCAGCCAGAACATCCGCGTAGCGGTCAGATGATGCCCACCCAGCCGCGCAACCTTATGCGCCTCGTTCATGGTCTGCAGCATCGAGAACGACGTACCGCCCCCGACGTCAGTCGCCAGCGCCACAGGCATCCCCGATTCCCCAGCCTTGTCGAAATCAAAAAGCCCGCTGCCAAGAAACAGATTCGACGTCGGGCAATGCGCAGCAACCGCGCGAGTTTCCGCCATGCGTCGACGATCCTCGGCATCGAGATGAATGCAATGCCCATACACAGCACGCGGCCGCAACAGCCCGTAGTGATCGTAGATGTCGAGATAGCTGCGATGCCCCGGAAAGAGTCCCGCGACCCACTTCACTTCGTCATGATTCTCCGCAACATGGCTCTGAATGAACACGTCCGGATGCAGCTTGGCCAGCGCGCCCGTCGCTTCGAGCTGAGCTTCCGTTGAAGTCGGCGCAAAACGCGGCGTCAGCGCGTACATCTGACGTCCCTTGTTGTGCCAGCGTGCGATCAGCTCGGCGCTATCGTCGTAGCCGGATTGCGCAGTGTCGCGCAGGAACTCGGGGCAGTTGCGGTCCATCAGCACTTTGCCGCCGATCATCCGCACATTGCGTCGCTGCGCTTCGGTAAACAAAGCATCCGCCGACTGCTTGTGCACCGTGCAGTAAACGAGCGCCGTCGTCGTGCCGCATGCGAGTAGCTCATCGATAAAAAAGCGCGCCGTGTCCTGCGCGACAGCGGCATCGCTGAAGCCGCGCTCGGTCGGGAAGGTGTACGTGTCGAGCCATGGCAACAGTCCCGGCGCGGGCGACGCGATCATGTCCGTCTGCGGATAATGAATGTGCGTATCGATGAAACCGGGGACGATCAGCTTGTCGCGCATGTCGACCACCTGCGTGGCGGGCGCGAGCTGCGCTGCGACGGACGCATACGCGCCCGCCGCGACGACATGTCCGTCTTCGACGATCAGAAGGCCGTCTTCGTTGAAGACTGCAGCATTGGACGATTGCGCAGGATCGCCGTTGAACGTCAGCAGTTGCGCGCGATAAGCTGTTTGAGTCATGGTGAAACCGTCTCCGAACTATAAGATCAAGCGGGGATCAAGCGGATGCGCGCCAGTGCGCATCGAGTTTGGCGATCATCGCGTCGCGCTCCGCGGGCGTCACGAACGACGCTTCGAAGCTGTTGCGGATGATCGTGTACACCTCGTCGTCGTCGAGCTTGAGGGCATCGATCGTCGCGAGGTAGTTTTCGTTGACGTAGCCGCCGAAGTAGGCGGGATCGTCGGAATTGACGGTGACGGCGACGCCCTGATCGAGCAGCGCCTTCAACGTGTGTTTGGTCAGGTCGTCGAACACGCACAGCTTCAGGTTCGACAGCGGGCACACCGTCAGCGCGACGCGCGTGTCGGCAAGCCGCGCGACGAGCGCCGGATCTTCGATGCTGCGCACGCCATGATCGACACGGTCCACTTTCAGCAGATCGAGCGCTTCGTAGATGTACGACGGCGGACCTTCTTCGCCCGCATGCGCGACCAGCTTCAGACCCTTGTCGCGGGCCTTCGCGAACACACGCTCGAACTTCGACGGCGGATGGCCGCGCTCCGACGAATCGAGACCGACGCCGATAAGCCGGTGCTTGTACTCGTCGAACAGCGGCAACGCTTCGTCGAAGGTTGCGAGCGCATCCTCTTCGGACAGGTGCCGCAGGAAGCACAGAATCAGCTTGCTCGTGAGGCCGCGCGTTTCCGCTTCGGCCAGCGCGCGCTCGATGCCCGCGACCACGGTCGCGATCGGCACGCCGCGCTCGGTATGCGTCTGCGGATCGAAGAAGATTTCCGTATGCACGACGTTGTCCGCGAGCGCGCGCTCGACATAGGCCATCGTCATGTCGTAGAAGTCTTCTTCCTTCAGCAGCACGCTCGCGCCCGCATAGTAGATGTCGAGGAACGACTGCAGATCGGTGAACGCGTACGCGGCACGCAGCGCGTCGATCGAGTCATACGCGAGCTTCACGCCATTGCGTTCGGCCAGCTTGAAGATCAGCTCCGGTTCGAGCGAGCCTTCGATATGAATATGCAGCTCGGCCTTCGGTGCGCCGTTCGTCTTGTGAGCTAGCGGGGAAAGTGTGATTGTCGTCATGGTCGGTCGATGATTCGGGTTATCGGTTGATTTATTCAACGCCCGATGGCTGGTCGGACGTCCCCCAATGCGGAAGATGCGTGGTCGATACGCGTTCGATGTTCAGGCCGTTTATACCGCCTGCACCGCGTGTGCCGCGTTGGCCTCGACGGCCTGCAGCAATTGCGCAGCCGCCGAAATCGCAATGATCTCCGGCGACTTGTCGACGATGCCGTCCACGCCGAGCGGACATTTCATCCGCGCAACCGCGGCAGGATCGAAACCGCGCGCTGCAAGCCGGTGCTCGAACTGCTTGCGCTTCGTATGCGAGCCAATCATGCCGAAGAACGCGAAGTCGCCGCGCCGCAAAATGCGCTCGGCAAGATCGAGATCGAGCGCATGGTTATGCGTCATCACGATGAAGTACGTGCGCGGCGCGGCCTTGTCGATCGCTTCGTCGGGTGCGTCGTTCGCCTCGATCGTCACGTTCGTCGCGCCCAGTGTGTCGGGCGCCGGGAACTGCGCGTCGCGTTCGTCGACCCAGTGCACGTGGCAGGGCAGCGTCGCGAGCACGCGCACGAGCGCGGCGCCCACGTGCCCCGCGCCGAACAGCACGACGGGGAAGTCGCGCGGCGCGATGGTTTCGGTGAGCAGCGCGCTGCTGTCGTCGAAGCCGGCGCCGTCCCACAGCAGACAGTCGGCGCTTTCGACGCCCGGTTCCGGATCGGACAGCATCACCGCATCGGGTGCGGGGCCGAATGATACGCTACGCACCATCGAATGGCCCGCCGCCACGCGCTTGGCCAGCGACGTCACCCAGCCCAGGTCGGCGATATCGAGCCGCTCGAACGCGAGCACGACCGCGCCGCCGCAGCACTGGCCGAGGCTCGGTCCGAGCGCGAAACGTTCGAGTCGCCGCATGTTCGGCGCGCGCATGCCGTCGCGCAACACGCGGCGCGCGCTCTCGATCGCTTTCCATTCGAGATGTCCGCCGCCGATCGTATGGCGCGCGGAGTCGCGCGTGACGATCATCTTCGTGCCGGCATCGCGTGGCGCCGAACCTTCGGCGCGCGCGACCGTCACCAGCACGACGGCGTCGCCGTGCGCGAGCAGTTGCTGCAGATCGGTGAGCCAGGCATGCATCCGGCGGTTCTCCATACGAGGCCGCGCGGGTTGGCCGCGCAGCCGGTTGATCTTCTGTGCGTTGCGGTCGTGTCGCGCGGCACCTTTACACGTGTATCGCTATGCGGTCGTGCCCGCGCCCGCAGGCTCCTGCGACGTTGGACTGGCCGCTGCAGCGATTGTTGCAGCGGGCGTCGCAGGGTTCAGCGCATCGATCGCATCGAGGATGGCTTCGGGCGTCGCGGGCGCGCGTAGCGCCGGCGCGTGCGGTGCATCGGGCGCGGTGGCCGCGACGGCATCGCGGATCGCGAGAAACACCGAGAACGGCAGCAACAACGGCGGCTCGCCGACAGCCTTCGAGCGGAACACAGTCGGCTCAGCGTTCGGGTTGTGGTACAGCTTCACATTGAACGCGGCGGGCGTGTCGCTGACGGCGGGGATCTTGTACGTCGACGGCGCATGCGTCATCAGCCGGCCGTCGCGGTTCCACCAGAGCTCTTCCGTCGTCAGCCAGCCCATGCCCTGGATGAACGCGCCTTCCACCTGGCCGAGATCGATGGCGGGGTTGATCGACTGGCCGGCATCGTGCAGCACGTCGGCGCGCACGAGCTTCCATTCGCCCGTCAACGTGTCGATCACGACTTCGGACACCGCCGCGCCATACGCGAAGTAGTAGAACGGATGGCCCGTCAGCGTCTTCGCGTCCCAATGCACTTTCGGCGTCGCATAGAAGCCGTCGGACCACAACTGGATACGCGCCAGATACGCCGCGCCGACCAGTTGCGCAAACGGCATCGCCGCGCCGTTCGCGCGCACTTCGCCGTTTTCGAAGATCACGTCTTCCGCTTTGCCGCCGAGTTCTTTGGCCGCCAGCACGGCGAGACGTTCGCGGATCGCGTGTGCGGCGGCTTCGGCGGCCTTGCCGTTCAGGTCGCTGCCCGTCGATGCCGCCGTCGCCGATGTGTTCGCTACCTTCGACGTATCCGTGGCCGTCACGCGCACGCGCGAGAGCGGCAGGCCGAATGCGTTCGCGACCACTTGCGCGACTTTCGTGTTCAGCCCCTGGCCCATTTCGGTGCCGCCGTGATTCACGAGCGCCGAGCCGTCCTTGTAGACGTGCACGAGCGCGCCCGCCTGGTTCAGGAACGGCACGTTGAACGAGATGCCGAACTTCACCGGCGAATACGCGATGCCGCGCTTGAGCACGGGGCTCGACGCGTTGAACGCGGCAATCGCGGCGCGCCGCGCTGCGTAGTCGCTCGATTCGATCAGCTCATCCGTCAGCGGCGCGATGACGTTGTCTTCGACGGTCTGGCCGTACGGTGTCACGTTGCGTTCTTCGATGCCATAGAAGTTCGCGCGGCGCACGTCGAGCGGATCGCGCTTCAGTTCGCGCGCAATGCCGTCCATCATCACTTCCATCACGATCGCGCCCTGCGGTCCGCCGAAGCCGCGAAACGCGGTGTTCGACTGCGTATTCGTCTTGCAAGGCAGCGCGACGATATCGACGTCCGACAGGTAGTACGCGTTGTCGAAGTGGCACACGGCGCGCGTCGCGACGGCGCCCGACAGATCCGCCGAAAACCCGGCGCGCAGCGCGATCTCGACGCGCGCGCCGAGAATGCGGCCGTCGTCGTCGAAGCCGGCTTCGTATTCGTAGATCGCGTCGTGACGCTTGCCTGTGATCATGAAGTCGTCGTCGCGATCGGCGCGCAGCTTCACGGGGCGGCGTAAGCGGTGCGCCGCCAGCGACGCCGCGCACGCAAACAGCGCCGACTGCGATTCCTTGCCGCCGAAGCCGCCGCCCATGCGCCGGCATTCGCACATCACGCTATGCGTCGGCCAGCCGAACATGTGCGCGACGACGTGTTGCATCTCGCTCGGATGCTGCGTCGAGCTGTAGACGAGCATGCCGTCCATTTCCTTCGGCACCGCATACGCAACCTGGCCTTCCAGATAGAACTGCTCTTGCCCGCCGACTTCGAACGTGCCCGCGATCCGGTGCGGCGCCTGCGCGATCTTCTCGGCGGGCGTACCGCGCTTCAGGTGCAGCGGCGGCAGCACGTACTGCTTCTTCGCTTTCGCTTCGGCAGCGGTGAGCACGGCTTCGAGCGGCTCGTAGCGCACCACGTCGTCGCTCTTCGCGAGCGCCGCCGCGCGCCGCGCCAACTCATGACTCTGCGCAACGACGATGAAGACGGGCTGGCCGAGATACAGCACTTCGCCGTCGGCGAGAATCGGGTCGTCGTGCAGCACGGGGCCGCAGTTGTTTTCACCGGGGATGTCGTCGACGGTCAGTACGGCGACGACGCCGGGTGCCGCGCGCACGGCATCGAGATCCAGCGACACGATGCGCGCATGCGCATGCCGCGACAAACCGAGCGCCGCGTGCAGCGTCTGCGCAAGTTCGGGGATGTCGTCGGTGTAGGTTGCTTCGCCGCTCACGTGCAGCGTCGCCGATTCGTGCGGCAACGGCACGCCGATGGCAGCTTGCACGTCGTGTGTGGCCAGCGACGCGTGATGCACGAAGGCTTCCGTCTGCTTGTTCATGGCCTCTGCTCCTGCGCGCTCGCGGCTGCGTCGAATGCAAACGCGTTGACGTCGCACAGCGCGAGCGGATTGGCGTCGCGCGTTTCCAGATGGAAGCGCCACAGCAGATTGCGCGCGACTTTCAGCCGATAGGCGCTGGTCGCGCGCATATCGGTAAGCGGTTGATAGTCGGCGGCGAGCGTGTCCATCGCGCGTTGCGTGGTGGCGGCGTCCCACGGCGCGCCTTTGAGTGCGGCCTCGGCGTGCGGCGCGCGCTTCGACTTCGCGGCCACGCCACCGAACGCGATGCGCGCGTCGGCGATCACGCCGTCGGCGATGCGCAGCGCAAACGCGCCGCATACGGCCGAGATGTCCTGGTCGTAGCGCTTCGCGACCTTGTACGTGCGAAAGCGCAAATCCGGCGCGGGACGCGGCACGCGGATCGCCGCGACGAACTCGCCGGGTTCGAGCGCCGTCTTCTGGTAGCCGACGTAGAACGCATCGAGCGGCAGCGCGCGCGTCTTGCGCTCGCGCTGCAGCACGACGAGCGCATTGAGCGCGATCAGCGCCGGCATCGAATCGCCGATGGGCGAACCGTTCGCGACGTTGCCGCCGAGCGTGCCTGCATTGCGGATCGGCAGCGACGCGAAGCGCGTCCACAATTCGGCAAGTTCGGGATAGTCGGCGGTCAGCGCGGCGTACGCGTCTTCCAGCGATACCGCCGCGCCGATCGTGAGCGTCTGCGCATCGCGGTCGATCGTCTTCAGTTCGGCGACGTTGCCGATATACAGGATGTCGCCGAGATCGCGGAACTGCTTGGTGACCCACAGGCCGACGTCGGTGCTGCCAGCCAGCAGGCGGGCATGCGGATGCTGCGCGCGCAGCGCGGCAAACGCGTCGAGCGTGACGGGCGCGAAGAAGGCCGGGCTGCCGTAGTCGGTGCCGCGTGTGTCGGGCGCGCGGTATTCGAAGGTGTCGTTGCGCTGGATCGATTGCAAGGCCTTGACGACGGCGGCGCGGTCGAGTGCGACGCGCGGGTATTGCTGCTCGTCGAACATCTTCTGCGACGCTTCGACGATCGGCCGGTAGCCGGTGCAGCGGCACAGATTGCCGGAGAGGGCGGTGTTGATTTCGTCGCGCGTCGGCAGGCCGGCGCCTGCGGGCTGGTTCTCGTACAGCGCCCACATCGACATCGCGAAGCCCGGCGTGCAGAACCCGCACTGCGAGCCGTGGCAGTCGACCAGCGCCTCCTGAACCGGGTGCAGCACGCCGCTCGCGGCACGCAGGTCTTCGACCGTGAAGAGTGCCTTGCCGTCGAGGGTCGGCAGGAACTGAATGCACGCATTGACGGCTTTGAGCGCCAGTTGCCCGCGCGCATCGAGTTCACCGACGACGACCGTGCAGGCGCCGCAATCGCCTTCCGCGCAACCTTCCTTGGTGCCCGTGCAGTACAGGTCTTCGCGCAGGTGCTGGAGCACGGTGCGCGAAGCGGGCGTGCCGCTGATCTCGCGGACGGTCCCCTGGTGATAGAAGCGGATGGTTTGCGTTGTCACGGCGAATCCTGAAGACATTGCGGACCGGGCGCGCGTTACGCATGGGGTCGCGCCGTAGCCGGCCTCGCGCACGTAGATCGCCATCCATGCTCGAACATAACACCACTTTGTCCCAAAAATATTTCCCTGCGCGAATGGGGGTTATTCGGCGGGGCTCATAAGAGAGGGGGCGCAACGCGCCGAGATTTGCGCGAATTTCGTGCGGAGCCTTGTGGGGCGGGGGTTGGGGTTGGGTTTTTGCTGGCGTACGCGGGTTGATTCTGGTTTGCTGGTCTGCGATGCTGGGTGGTTTGTTTGTGCTTGTGCTTTTGCTGGCATCCGCGTGATGTTATTGGTTTGCTAGCGTTGCCCCTGTGCGGGGCGGCACCTACTTTTCTTTGCCGCCGCAAAGAAAAGTAGGCAAAAGAAAGCGGCTCACACCGCCAGCCCGTGTGCTTGTCCACGGGCCCCCAACGTCCCCATCCTTCACACGGCAGTGTTTTGGCTCGTGCCCGTTGCCAACGCTATGAATGTGCTCATCACCCGCGTCAGACTCCCGCACCAAGGCCAGCGGCAGCGAATGGTCGACGCCGCCCAGGTGGCAAACTGTGTGTAGGTTGTCGCGTCGTATAGCCTGGCGCTCTTACAGCGTGGGACGCATGCGCTACCGGTCCGGAGTGAGGCGTGTGAAGCACCAGGGGCCTACACACAGTTTGCCACCTGGGCGGCCGTGGACTGTCTGGGCCGGCGTGCTGTAGCGCGGGAGCGTGAAGCGGGTGAGGCGCATCGCAAGAGCGCTGGCAACGAACGTGGGTCACGTGGTTGCCGTGTGAAGCGTAAGACCCTGTGGGGGCCCTCAGGCAGGAACAAGGATTGGCGGTGTGAGCCGCTTTCTTTTGCCTACTTTTCTTTGCGGCGGCAAAGAAAAGTAGGTGCCGCCCCGCACAGGGGCAACGCTAGCGAACCAATAACATCACGCGGATGCCAGCGCAAAGCAAAATCAAACCGCGGACCAAATCCATCCCCGAGAAAAACCTCGAAAACCCGCTTACCGAGCGCGGCGATTCCGCCAAAGACTAAACGCCAGCGCAAGAAACGCGACCACGAACCCGATCAACGACCATCCGGGCAAGGAAATCCCAAGAATCGGCGGATACGGCGTCTCGCACAGGCCGGCGACCTTGAACACGCTCGGCAGCCAATGCGCCGGCGGCAAGCCGTCGACGATCGGCTGCAACGCATCGAACCCGCAGCTGAAGTTCGGATGCGACTGCACATACACGTGCCGGGCGGCCGTCAGCAGCCCGCCGAGCGCCGACAGCAGCGCGAGCACTTCGAGCAGCCTGACGCCCGTCCAGCCGCGCAGTCGCGCGCCGAGAAACGCGAAAATCGCGATCAGCAGGTAGAAATAGCGCTGGATGATGCACAACGGACACGGATCTTCGTGCTCGACGAACTGCAGATACAGCGCGCCCCCCACGAGCGCGAGACAGACGAGACCGAGTAGTACGAGCAGACTGCGCTCGCGGCGCAATGTAACGTTATCGATAATCATGATCCTGCTAGCGGTGGAAGTTCGGTAAAAGGGTGCGGCGATTCTAGCCGAAGCCCGCGGCGTATGCCGGTGCCTCCGCAAGCACCACACCGGGTGCGTCAGCGAATCGTATTCAATACCGCTTCGACGGCCCGTCCTATTCCCAGCAGCGCGTCGTCTGCGTGCGGCGCGGCAGCCAGCATCAGGCCGACGGGCGCGCTGCCGCGCGGATGGCACGGCAGCGAGATCGCGCACGCATCGAGGAAATTGAACGCGCTCGGGTTGCGCAGCACGAGGCCGTTGGCGCGGAAGAACGCCTCGTCGTCATCGACCAGGCCGGCGACGCGCGGCGGCACGATCGGCACGGTCGGCGCGACGACGGCGTCGAAGCGCTGCCACATCGTGCGCGCCTCGGCGAGCACGGCGGCGCGTTCGGCGAGCAGGTCGAGATAATCGGCGGCCGTCGCCGGCTGGCCCTTCAGGATGCGCGCGAGCACGCGCGGATCGTAGGCGTCGCGCTGAGCTTCGAGCAGCGGCCGGTGCCACGCGTAGGCTTCGATCGGCGAAAAGCCGAAGCGGTTGATCGTGGCGAGCCGGTCGAGCGGCGCAAAGCGCACGTCGCTGACGATCGCGCCCGCCGCCTCCAGATGCTTGAGGGCGGCGTCGTAAGCCTGCGCGACTTCCGGCTCGATATCGTCCGTCACGTAATGGTTCAGCACGCCGAGGCGCACGCCTTCGAGCGGTCGCGCCGCCGGAACGACAGGCTCCAGCCCCGCGAGAATCCGGTCGACGAGCGCGCAGCACGCGACCGTCGCGCCGATCGGACCGAACGCGTCGAGCGTCGGCGAAAGCGGCACGCCGCCTTGCTTCGGCACGCGGTCGGCGGTCGGCTTGAAGCCCGTCAGGCCGCACAGCGCGGCGGGAATGCGCAGCGAGCCGCCCGTGTCGCTGCCGAGCGCCACGGCCGCCATGCCGTCCGCCACCGACGCCGCCGCGCCCGACGACGATCCGCCCGACACCCGCTCGTCGCCTTTCACGCCGCGCCGGTACGGCGACAGCGGGTTGCCGTAGTGCGGATTGAGACCGAGGCCGGAGAACGCGAACTCGCTCATGTTCGTGCGTCCGACGATCACGGCGCCCGCGCGCTTGAGCCGCGCGACGGCGGGCGCGTCCGAGGTTGCGGGCGCGGCGTTCGCCAGCGCCGTCGAGCCGGCCCGCGTCACCTGGCCTTCGATGTCGAACAGGTCCTTCACCGACACGGGAATGCCCGCGAGCGGCGACAGCACGGTGCCCGCCGCGCGCAGGCGGTCGTGCGCGTCGGCGGTGGCGCGGGCGTTGCCGGCGTCGACCTGCATGAAGACGGCCGCGCCCTGGCCGGCGGGATCGGCGATGCGTTCGAGCGCGGCTTCGACGAGCGCGCGGCTGGTCGTGCGGCCGGCGGCGAGATCGGCGGCGATCTGGGCGAGCGGCGGGAAGGGCGTGGATTCGGGTGACGTGGCGGTGGTCATGGCGTGAGATCGAAGGTCGGCAGTCGGGAACCGTATTGTGACGCGTCGGGCGAGATTGGCGCGACTGCATGATGACCGCGCCGCGCCGCGCAAGTTTCACCGCAAGCTCGGGTTTGTATCCTTTCTTCGTGCTGCGCTAAATCGTTTTTAACCGTTCGTGCGTTACCATCGCGTTCTGGATTACTTTTTGTAAGGAACAAGACTATGCACCACGGCATCGGCTTCATTCAGGATCTGGCAGTCGTGATGGCGCTCGCCGGCGTCGTCACCGTGCTGTTCCATCGCCTGAAACAGCCGGTAGTGCTCGGCTATATAGCAGCGGGCGTGATCATCGGGCCGTACACGCCGCCGTTCCAGCTGATCCACGACGAGCAGACCATCCAGACGCTGGGTGAACTCGGCGTCGTGTTCCTGATGTTTTCGCTCGGTCTGGAATTCAGCCTGCGCAAGCTGTTCAAGGTCGGCGCGACGGCCATCGTCGCTGCGCTGTCGGAGATCGTGCTGATGCTGTGGATCGGCTATGAGATCGGCAGCGCGTTTGGCTGGAGTTCGATGGATTCGCTCTTTCTCGGCGCGATCCTCGCTATTTCGTCGACCACCATCATCGTCAAGGCGCTCTCCGAACTGGGCCTCAAGCGCGAGAGCTTCGCGCAACTGGTGTTCGGCATTCTGATCGTCGAGGACATTCTGGCCATCGCGATGCTCGTGCTGCTGTCGGGCATCGCGCAGACGGGAGAATTGTCGGCGGGTGTCGCGTTCGTCACGCTCGGCAAACTGCTGCTGTTCATGACGGTGTCGCTGGTGGTCGGCATTCTGGTCGTGCCGCGCGCGCTCAATTACGTCGCGAAGTCGCAGAGCGACGAGATGCTGCTCGTCTCCGTGCTGGGCTTCTGCTTCGCGTTCTGCCTGCTGGTCGTCAAGCTCGACTACAGCATCGCGCTCGGCGCGTTCCTGATCGGCGCGATCATGGCCGAGTCGCGCCATCTGCATCGCATCGAGCACCTGATCGCGCCGCTGCGCGACGCGTTCTCGGCAATCTTCTTCGTGACCATCGGGCTGATGCTCAACCCCGCCGTGCTGGTCGACTACGCATGGCCGATTGCCGTCATCACGGTCGCGGTGATTCTCGGCAAGATCGTCTCGTGCGGACTCGGCACCTTCCTCGCGGGCAAGGACGGGCGCACGGCGATGCGCGTAGGCATGACGGTGTCGCAGATCGGCGAGTTCTCGTTCATCATCGCGTCGCTCGGCCTCACGCTGAAGGTGACGAGCGCGTTCCTCTATCCGATCGCCGTCGCCGTCTCCGCGCTGACGACGCTCTTCACGCCCTACCTGATCCGCGCGGCCGACCCGCTCACGCAGCGCCTCGGCCGCGCGATGCCGCGCACGGTCGCCAATGTGTTCGGCATGTACGGGCAGTGGCTCGGCAGTCTGCGGCCGGCGTCAGGCGAGCCGACCGTCTTCGGCCTCACGCGTCGGATCATTCTGCAGATCGCGGTCAATCTCGCGATCGTCGCGGCGGTTTTTCTGGGCGCGTCTTATGGAGCGCCTTACGGCAGTGGATTCATTGAGAAATGGCTGCCGTCCGAACCGATGCAGCGCGTCGTGCTGTGGAGCGCGGCGCTGCTCGTCTCGCTGCCGTTTCTCGTCGCCGTCTACCGGAAGACCAAGTCGCTTGCGCTGCTGCTGGCCGAAATCAGCGTGCAGCCGGCGAAGGCCGGGCGCTTCACGAGCGCGATCCGCTACGCCATTTCGGACCTCGTGCCTGTCGTTTCGATGCTAGGCGTGTTCCTGCTCGTCGCGGCGCTGTCGAGCACGATCCTGCCGCCGACGGGCCTGCTCGTCGCCGTGCTGGTCGTCGCCGCGTTGCTGCTGACGCTGTTGTGGCGCTGGTGCGTGCGGATTCACGCAACCATGCAGATCGCGCTGCGCGAGACCTTCGATGAGCAGCCCGATCCATGAAGCGGTACGTCCGCGTCGGCCGATTGAGACACGTTCGCGCAAGGTTGCATGTTGTGTCCTGATGTGACGAATTGTGTGCTGGTTTGCCCCGCTGGGGCGCGAGGCGGATAATGAGATATGTCTAATCGTTCGCGCGCGAAGACGCGTCTGTCAAACAGTCATGAGCGAGAACAACTCCGATAACGCCGGCACACCCGGCACACCATCTCCTTCGACGAGCCAATCCGGCGCAGCCGGGTCGCCATCGTCACCGGCCCCTTCATCGATTCCCTCGGGCGCTTCATTGGGCCCAACGCCTACGCCCACTCCCGCACGCGAAGCCAAAGAAGCGGCTTCCACCGATTCCCCCGAAAGCGCCTCCAACGTGACGCCCGAGAACGCCGCCGCCGCACAGCGACGCGACGCCGAGCAGGCGCGCACGAGCGCCGCGCAGGCTAGCGCGCAGCAGGAAGCAGCGGCGCGAGTGCAGTCGGTGGTGTCGAACGCGGAACGGGCGGCCGCCACGGCCGCGTCGGCGAGCGCGCCGGCCGCGGGCGCTGCGTCAGGCGCGACGGCCGGTGCAGCGGACGCTCCCGCGAAAACGCCGGCGGGCGGCGAGCCGGATGGCACGCTCGGCGCATCGGGCAAAAGCGGCACGCCGCCGCCGGGCTTCGGCTCGGCGCCGGACTTCAGCGCAACCAATCCGCCACCGGCAAGCGCCTATCCGCCGGGGCCACCTGCGTATCTGAAGCACAACGATTCGGCGTGGTCCGTGTTCGGACGGATCATCGCGGCGCGCGCGCGGCAGATTTTCGACCGCGCGGGCCGCAGGATCACGCAGCGCACGTTGCGCATCGGCGTATCGGCGCGGATCTTTCACCCGGAGCCGGGCGCGAAGGGGCTGCGCGGCAAGACGCTGCAGTATCTGGAGGAGTCGATCGCGCACTGGGTGATGTCGCGCGACGTACTGGTCTTCATGATTCCGACCGTCGGCCATCAGGGGATGCTGCACCCGAGCAACATCCGCCTGCGTGACTACGCCAAGCATCTGGACGGTCTGCTGCTGCAAGGCGGCGCCGACGTGTCGCCGCAGTCGTACGCGGAGGTGGCGACGCGGCCCGAATGGCCCGGCGATCGCGTGCGAGACATGTACGAGCTGGAACTGCTGCATGAGTTCATCGAGTCGGGCAAGCCCGTGCTCGGCGTGTGCCGCGGCTGTCAGCTGATCAACGTCGCGTTCGGCGGCACGCTGTATCAGGACATCGCGACGGATGTGCCGACGGCGGGCATCCACGTCAACGAACACTACGACCAGCATCGTCACTCGATTCACTTCCCCGAAGGCTCGACGCTCGTCAACATGTTCCCGGGCCGGCGCGAGGCGATCGTCAACTCGATTCACCACCAGGCGGTCAACCAGCTGGGACGCGATCTGAACATCGAGGCGGTGTCCGGGACGGACGGCATCATCGAAGCCGTGCGCTACCGGCGCGCGCCGTTCGTGATGGGCGTGCAGTGGCACCCTGAGTTCCACCGGGCGGGCGGTCCCGAACTGCTCGATTGCACGCCGCTGCTCGACACGTTCCTGCGGGTCGCGCGCGAAACGCGTTTCTGATTGCCGCGTGGTTGGATCGAACGCGAGCGGGCCGCTGAGGCTCGCTCGCGTTTTTCACTTCTACTCGCTGCGTGTCGCGGCGCCTGGTTGCAAACGCATTTGCTTGAGAAACAACGAGCGTTTTTACGATGTTTTGCGATTGCGCATCGTATTGCTTAGTTGTCCGTTCATCTCGATTTAAAGTCCTGTCACGGCGCGTCAGAAAGGGCAGATTCCGCGCGATAATCCGAGGCTGTTTCCGGATACGCATGGAGTATCGACGTATGAAGTACCCCCTCGATCTGCGCCGCATGGCCTCACTCACGCTTGCTTGTGCGCTCATGCATGGCGGCGTCGCGCTGGCGGCCAGCAAGTCGGCGGCAGGAGCGGGCGTCGTGAGCGCGGGCGCGGCGAAAGTCGCATCAGCCGACGCGCCGGACACCCAAAGCGATGCAGGTTCCGCCGAGGATATGGCCAGCGCACCCGGCCTCGACCCGAATGCCGACACAGGTGGCAGCGTACAAGGCGATGTCGCCGATCTGATGCAACTGATCCACGACGGTGGGCTGACGGAAATGCGCACCACGTACAACGGCGGTTATGGCGCTTCGCTGTTCTTCCACGCGCAGAGCATGACCTATTACGTCGCGCTGTTTCAGGAGAAGCATTTCTGGCGCGTCATCAGGACGTCCGACCAGGGGCGTGCTGAATCGATCTATGCGGGCTTCGCGCGGCAAACGGCGCAACTCGCGGACGTCGAGATCCGCCGCACGCAGTTGCAGGCGCAGAAGGCGTCGATCGAGCGGGTGATCGGCGAATCACAGGCGCGCGCGCAGCGGCTGCAGGCGGATATCGAAGTGGCACGTGCCCAGGAAGCGAAGGTCGCCGACTATCAGCGGCAAACGCAGGACGAAACGCTCGCCTTGCGTGACGAGAAGGACAAGGCACAGGCGCAATTGCGTCAGTTGCAGCAGCAGGTGCTGCAGTTGCAGCGTCAGGCGGAGGCTGGGCTGCCGGGGAACCGATGACGGGGTTTGCTGCGTGGAAACTGCACGGCCTCGCGGCAGTGAAACGCAGTGGTGGTTGTGCGTGAATGAGCAAAGGGCTGAGTCCGGAATTCGTTGGACTCAGCCCTTTTTGTTTAAGGCTGGTTTGGATTCGCTGCCGCTCGCGGAGTTACTTCGAAAAGCTATCGGGGATCTCGGTGACCCGCCGCTGCGACATGTGGTTCATCCACTCTGTGCTGTTGGTTTTGACGCGGTCCTGGCGGATCGTGCTCGGTGCGATGTCCCGCACATGCGTGCCCGCCGACATCGTGACGGAATCGTAGTCGCCACTGAGGCGCGCCGACGGCGCGAGAGGCGAATAGTCGCCTGCGACAGACGGCAAGTGGCGAGCGCGATGTCCCGTCGAAAGCGGTGCTTCCGATGATGCTCGCAAAGCGTGACGCGACGCGACGTCCAGCGCGCGGGCCACCGCGTGTGGAACGCGACGCGCGCTCGTACTGGCAAGGTCGTTGCGCTCGCGCTTCGTCGAGCGGGCTTTGCGCATATCTCGCGCAGCGTTATCGATGGTGGATGGCTTGGCGCTCTTCGGCGGGACGCTTGCGTATGCATCGACAGTGCGCGGAGCGACGGGCGACGCGCGCTCCGTGGTGATCCGTGAAGCGGAAGCCGCGCTGGTCTCCGTCGATGCGGGCTCAGTAAGCTTGGATGAAACATGTCCGGCGTCACTGCCCGACGTGTTAATCACTCGGCTCCCGTCCGGTTTGCGCGCCGTCAGATCACTGCGCGCGCGATTCCACGCAAGGGGCGCATCGGCAGGGCGTTCGATATTGCCAGAACGGCTGCGCACGGTTCCTGCCTGATTCGCAGCGGGGTTGAGCGTCACTTCGGGCGCGGCGGCGAGCGTCGGCGACGCAGGCTGTCGCGGGTGGCTCGCCATCAGCCACGCAATCGCGGCTACGCCGCCGATCGCACATGCACTGCCCGCAAGCATGTTCCATTGCCGGCTCTCACGAATCGGCGAGTGCGTCGGATGACGCATGTCCAATGAAATCGTGCTGGGCGTGGCAGCATCCGGTGTGGCCGTCATGGCGGATTGCTGTCGCAGACTTTGTGGATCCCAGCGGCACATCGTACGAATGGCGTCCGCGCTCAGGCAGAACGTGCGCAGCATGGCGGCGTACAGCGCCTTCAGTTCCGTGCGAAAACTCACGTTGGGCGGCAGCAGCGACCATTCGCGGCCGAGAGAGCGCGACACCAGCTCAAGAGGGCGGAGGCGCGGCATTCTGATTTCGCCGACTACTAATGTGAGTGGGGGTGTCGACACGGCTTCGCCTCGTTGTTGTTCGCGATTTTTTAGCCTCGAAGCGGCAGACAACAGCAGACGAGAACGCGGCGCATGTCCACGGTGCCGTCGAGGCGTTGGGTCGCGGTATGTTGGCAGGCAAAGTGCCAATCAGACATCAGATCAATCTGAAATAGTTAGTTATCTTAATAATCTGTCGATTCGCGGTTCAGGCGATAGACATACCGCAACGCCGTGATGTCGACGCCACCCATCTGATCGGGCTCGGCGCCCGAAAACTGCCAGCCTTGCCGTTCATAGAACGCGATCGCGGGCGCATTGCCTTCCAGCACATACAGATACAGTTGCGCCTCGCCATGCTCGCGCGCCCAGTCCTGCGCGGCACGCATCAGCAGCTTGCCCGCGCCGATTCCCTGGTGCGCGGGCAGCGCGTGCAGATTGTCGAGCAGCACGCCCCACGGCGAATCCGGCTGGCGTTCGACGCACACGAAGCCGACCGGCTCGCCCGCACGCTCCGCGACCAGCACGATGCGTCGTTCGGCGCCGGGCGCCGACATCCGCGCGCGCCAGTACGACGCCCGCTCCTGCGTGACTTCGCCGTCGAGAAATGCATCCGGCAGCAGCCCGCGATAGGTCGCCTGCCAGCTCGCGCTATGGATGGCGGCGATGAGATCGGCGTCGGCCTCGGTCGCGGGGCGCAGCGTGAGGGACGAAAGAGCGGGCAGCGAAGCGGAATCGGACATTGCGGCGGTGGTGCGCGGTAGAAAGGAACGGGTCGGCCGTTGGCAGGCGGCAAAAGAGTCACAGAGAGTCACGATACGGCGCATGTCGCCCGGCGTCACCCTGGCGCGACTTGCCGGGAGAAAACCGCATCGGAAGAATTTTCTTGGAAGAGCGCGATTGTAAGCAGATTGTATTAAATGCACGTCGTTCGGAGTAACGTTATTATCACGTCAGGCACATGTTGTAAGCGAAATATCACGTTTACCCTGATATCTCGACAGCATTTGCCGCATGAGAATACCGCGCCCACGCAACGCGCCGCGCCCTGACGGGTGCAGACGCAACCCGGCCCAGCCGGACCGGGCATCCGCGCCGTTTTCGCGGATCGTTTGAACTGCCCAACGCTGTCTGTTCCTGCAGACAGCGGGCTCATTTCGAGAAGGTCATGGCAACTGCATCCCATGCTCATGTAGCGACGGACGAATCCAAGGTCCGCACCGTATTCCGCGTCGTCAGCGGCAACTTCCTGGAAATGTACGACTTCATGGTCTACGGCTATTACGCCGCGGCCATTGCGAAGACGTATTTTCCGAGCGGCAATGAGTTCGCATCGCTGATGCTGTCGTTGTCGGTGTTCGGCGCAGGCTTCCTGATGCGTCCGCTCGGCGCGATCGTGCTCGGCGCGTACATCGACCATCATGGCCGCCGCAAGGGCCTGATCCTGACGCTCGCGCTGATGGCGCTCGGCACGTTGACGGTCGCCGCGATTCCCGGCTACGCGACGATCGGCGTGCTCGCGCCCGTGCTCGTGCTGCTCGGGCGCTTGCTGCAAGGCTTCTCGGCCGGCGTGGAGCTGGGCGGCGTGTCGGTCTATCTGTCGGAGATCGCGACGAAGGGCAACAAGGGCTTCTATTGCTCGTGGCAATCGGGCAGCCAGCAGGTAGCCGTCGTGTTCGCCGCGCTGATCGGCGTGATCCTGAACCGCATGCTGCCCGCCGACCAGATGACGTCCTGGGGCTGGCGCGTGCCGTTCCTGATCGGCTGTCTGATCGTGCCGTTCCTGTTCATCATCCGCCGTTCGCTGAAGGAGACGGACGAGTTCCTCGCGAAGAAGCACCGTCCGTCGGTCAGCGAGATTTTCGCGTCGATGCTGCAGAACTGGGGCGTCGTGCTCGGCGGCATGGGCATGGTCATCATGACGACGGTGTCGTTCTACATGATCACCGCGTACACGCCGACCTTCGGCAAGGAAGTCCTGAAACTGTCGTCGATCGACACGCTGATCGTGACCGTCTGCATCGGCGTATCGAACCTGGTCTGGCTACCCGTGTCGGGCGCGATCTCGGACCGCATCGGCCGCCGTCCCGTGCTGCTGACGTTTACGATCCTCACGATCCTGACGTCGTATCCCGCTGTGCAATGGCTCGTCGCCGATCCGTCGTTCGCGCGCCTCTTGATGGTCGAACTGTGGCTGTCGTTCCTGTACGGCTGCTACAACGGCGGCATGGTCGTCGCGCTGACGGAAGTGATGCCGGCGGACGTGCGCACGGCTGGCTTCTCGCTGGCGTACAGCCTCGCGACGACGATCGGCGGCTTTACGCCTGCTATCGCGACCTATCTGATCCACTCGACGGGCAACAAGGCGGCGCCCGGCCTGTGGATGAGCGTTGCGGCCGTCTGCGGCCTGATCGCGACGCTCGTGCTGTATCGCACGCCGGAAGCGCGCAACCAGTATCGGACGGCGTAAGCGTTCGTCGCACCCGCCAAACAAAAACCCCCGCACGCGTGCGGGGGTTTTTGTTTCAGCGTCTGCTTTGGCGAAGCCTCGATCGTTCAACTGCGTAATGCCGCCGCCACCTCTTCGACGACTTCCGTCCACGCGCCGGGCCGCGGCTGCCGCACGAGCCGCGCGGACGGATACCACGGGCTCCGCGTATCGCGCGTGAACCAGCGCCAGTCGGCGGCGAACGGCAGCATCAGCCAGAGCGGCTTGCCGAGCGCACCCGCCAGGTGGGCGATGGCCGTGTCGACCGACACCACGCCGTCGAGCCGCTCGATGATCGCCGCCGTGTCCGCAAAGTCGCGGATGCGCTTGTCGAAGCGATGAATGTGCTTCGCGTTCGGATGTGCATCGAGCGCGGCGCGCTCGTCGTCGCTGAGCGAGGGCTGCAGCACGATCCAGTCGATGCCGTCGAGCGCGAACAGCGGTTCGAGTGCGGCCAGCGGCAGCGAGCGGTTTTCCTGACGCTGCGCGCGTCCCGACCACGCGAGACCGATCTTGCGTTTGGCCTGCCCACCGAGCGAGCCGCGCCAGGCGCGGCGCGAGGCGGCCGGCGCATTCAGATACGGCGTGCGCGCCTGAATCGTCTCCAGTTCGGTGCCGAGCGCGAGCGGCAAGCTCAACAGCGGGCATTGCAGATCGGCGCGAGGCCGCGGCGCGCCCTGCGCGATCAGCGTCACGCGCCATTGCTGCGCCGTCGGTTCGAGCAGCGACAGCAGCTGGGGCTGCACTTCGAGCACGACACGCCCGGCGCGCTGCGCCACCCGTTCGACGAAGCGCACGAATTGCAGCGTGTCGCCGAAACCCTGTTCGGCGTGCACGAGCAGCGTGCGTCCGGTAATCGGCTCGCCGTTCCAGCGCGGCAGAGGTGTCGCGTCAGGCGGCAACGCCGTGTTTTCCAGCCGCCATTCGTATTCGGGCAGACCGCGCTTGAAATCGCCGAGCGTGAGCAGCGTGACGCCGCGATTGGTGTGCGCTATCGCCAGATCGGGCCGTAGACGCAGCGCCTGCTCGAAAGCGCGCAAGGCGGCGTCATATGAGCCGAGCGCGTGATGCGCGGCGCCGAGGCTCAGCCACGCCAGCGCGAAGTTCGGGTCCAGACCGACGGCGAGTTCGAAGCGTGGCCACGCTTCTTCGTGGCGGCCGAGCGAGGCAAGCGCGTTGCCCAGCCCGAACAGTGCGGGTGGCAGGTTCGCCTGCAGCGCGAGAACGGCTTCGAACTCGGCGACGGCTTCGTGATGCTGTCCCGTCGCGTCGAGCGTATTGCCCAGGTTGAAGCGCGCGGCCACGAAGCGCGGCTCGATCCTGAGCGCCGCGCGGAAATGCGCGATCGCCTCGGTGGCCGAGCCGAGCGCATTGAGCGCCATGCCGATGTTGTTGTGCGCACCCGCATGGCGGGGCCGCAGTTCGAGCGCGCGCCTGAACGAATCGACGGCTTCGCGGTGCTGGCCGAGCGCATGCAGCGCATTGCCGAGATTGACGTGCGACGACGCGTCCATCGGCTGCAGGCGCAGCGATTTCTGGAACGCGTCGACGGCATCTTCGTGGCGCCCGGCGAGCGCGTACGCATTGCCGAGGTTGTAATGCGCCATCGGAAACGTCGGCGCGAGCGTCAGCGCATTGCGAAAGCGTTCGATTGCCTGGTCGAGCCGGCCGAGCGCTTTCAGTGCGTTGCCGAGGTTCAGTTGCAGCGCGGCGTCCTGCGGGCGCAAGTCCGCGGCGCGGCGCACGAGGTCGGCCGCTTCTTCGTGCTGGCCTTGCTGGTGGCGCAGCACGCCAAGCAGATGCAGCGCATCGACGTGGACGGGATCGAGTTCGAGCGTGGCGCGATAGTCGCGCTCGGCGTCGTCGAGGCGTCCGTCGCGATGCGCGCTGTAGGCGCGGTCGAAAACAGGGTGCATGACGCAGGCGAGGGTGTGATGCAGGAAAACCCGCATTTTCCCACACTCGGCGCACGCCCCCCGACTTGACGCGGAGAGTGTTGCTCAATAACATATGAACATCTGTTCAAATGTATGTATCGACGACCCTCCATGTCTACCGCGCTCTCTCTGAATGCCGACGACCGCGTCGTGCAGATCGCCGATCTGTTCCGCCTGCTTGGCGACCCGACGCGCCTGCGCATCGTGCTCGCGTGTGTCGACGAGCGGCGCGCGGTGGGCGCGATCGCCGAATCGCTGAATCTGTCGCCTTCGCTCGTGAGCCACCATCTGCGGTTGCTGCGGGCGGCGCGCATCGTGCGCGCGGAGCGGCAGGGCAAGCAGGTTTTCTACGTCGCCGCCGACGGCCACATCAGCGGCATGCTGACCGACATGCTCGAGCACGTCGCCGAACCCGTCAGCGAATCCGCCGCCGACCTCACGCAGGATCACGCATGAAATACACCGCTCATCAGACCAACGGCACCACGGCGCAGCATCAGCCGAAGTCCGACGCGCATGTGCACACGGATGCCTGCGCTCACGCAGGCCACGACCACGCGACGCACGATCACGCGCATGACCATGACCACGCGCCCGGCGAGGGCAAGAAGGCGTCGCATGCGCATCATCACGGCCACGGGCACGGCCATCACCACCATCACGCGCCCGCGTCGGGCCACGGACGCGCGTTCGCGCTCGCCGTCGCGCTGAATGTCACGATCGTCGTCGTACAGGGGATCTACGGCGTGCTCGCCAACTCGACCGCGCTGCTCGCTGATGCCGGACACAATCTCTCCGACGTGCTCGGCCTGCTGCTCGCTTGGGGCGCAACCTGGCTCGCGACGCGCCGGCCGTCCGCGCGTTACACGTTTGGCCTTGGCGGCTCGTCGATTCTCGCCAGCCTGCTCAATGCGGGGCTACTGCTGTTCGCGTGCGGCGTGATCGTCGCGGAAGCGGTCGGCAGGCTTTTTCATCCGTCGCCCGTCGCGGGGCTCGACGTGTTCATCGTCGCGCTCGTCGGCATGGTCGTGAATGGCTTCTCGGCATGGCTTTTCATGCGCGGCCAGGAAGACGACCTGAACATTCGCGGCGCGTTCCTGCATATGGTCGCCGACGCGGCCGTATCGGCCGCCGTCGCCGTCAGCGGCCTCGCCATCCTTTTCAGCGGCTGGACATGGCTCGATCCGGTGATGAGCATCGTCGTGGTCGCGGTAATCGTCTACGGCACGTGGGGCCTGCTGCGCGATTCCATCAAGCTCGCGCTCAACGGCGTGCCGCCCGGCGTCGACGTGCAGAAGATCCGCGAGTATCTCGCCGCGCAGCCCGGCGTCACCGACGTCCACGATTTGCACGTATGGGCGCTGTCGACGACGGGCAACGCGCTGTCCGCGCATCTCGTGATTCCGGACGGCCATCCGGGCGACGTGGTGATCGACGGGATCGTCGGCACGCTGCGCGCGGAGTTCGACATGCATCACGCGACGCTGCAGGTCGACATGGGCACGACGCAGCACCGCTGTTCGCTCGATCACACGCCGCACGCGCACTGAGCGTTATGTCGCACGGCTGATGCGGGCTTGATGCGCCGCGTCGTCGGCCGCACGTCAGCGAGCGGGACGCTCGGCGTACACTAGCGAGCATGTCCGACTGCGGAGGTCTGCATGACGGGTGCTTCCTTCGACGTGCCGCCCGTGCTGATCGTCGGCGCGGGACCGACGGGGCTGGCGGCGGCCATGAGTCTTGCTCGCGCGCAGGTGCCCGTGCGGCTGATCGACAAGGCGCTGCAAGCGGATCCGCATTCGCGCGCGATCGGCATCCAGGCGCGCACGCTCGAACTGCTGGAGCAACATCGCCTCGTCGAACGCTTTCTCGAACTCGGTCATCGCGCGCGCACCGCGAATCTGTATTCGAACGGCCAGCGGCTGACGCGGCTCGATTTCGATCCGCTACAAACGCGCTATCCGTATCTGCTGTTTCTCGATCAATCCGTTACCGAGCGCCTGCTGACGGAGCATCTCGCGACGTTCGGCGTGGAGGTCGAACGCGGCGTCGAGCTGACGATGTTCGCGCAGGGCTCGGCGGGCATCAACGCGACGCTGCAACGCGCCGACGGTCATATTGAAACCCTGCATCCGTCGTACATGATCGCCGCTGACGGCGCGCACAGCGCGATTCGTCACCGGCTCGGCATGAGCTTCGCGGGCAAGACCTTCGAGCAGACCTTCCTGCTTGCCGACATCGAAGCGGACACCGGCTGGTCCGACGACGAGTTTCATATCTTCGCGTCGGGCGCGGGGCTGGCGGCGCTCTTTCCGATGGGCAAGGGCCGACATCGGCTGATCGCCGATCATCCCGCGATGCCGGCGCGCGAGCCAGCCGAGGTTGCGTCGGGCGGCGACACCGCGATGCCGCTTGCGTCGATCCCCGCGCCCACGCTCGAAGAATGCCGGGCGATCGCGAAGAGTCGTATTCATCATCCCGTCGAACTGAGCAGCCTGTCGTGGTCCGGCTACTTTCATCTGAATAGCCGGATGGTCGAGCAGTTGCGCGCGCAGCGCGTGTTCCTGGCGGGCGACGCCGCGCATGTGCACAGTCCCGCGGGCGCGCAGGGGATGAACACGGGCATTCAGGAAGCGTTCAATCTCGGCTGGAAAATCGCGCGCGTGCTGAAGGGCGATGCGCCCGACCGGCTGCTCGACACCTACCATCTCGAACGTCATCCGATCGAACGCGACGTGCTGCGGCAGACCAGCTTCGTCACGCATATGGCGGAAGCGGACCACGGGCCGCTCAAGCTGCTGCGCGAGCGCGTGATGCCCGTGCTCGCCGCGCTGGGGCCGCTGCGCGATGCCGCGCGTCTCACCGTCAGCGAACTGGCGATCCAGTACCGGCGCTCGCCGCTGACGCTCGAACGCATACTGGACGGCGGCCCGCGCGCGGGCGAACGCGCGCCCGATGCGCTCGTGCATGTCGTCGATGGACCGTTGGGCCGGGTGCCCGGCATGGGCTGCATTTTCGATCTGCACGACCCCGCGTTTTTCTCGCTGTTTCTGCTCGTCGATCCGCCGGAGGAACCGGGGACGGGCAACGGCAAAATGCTGTCGCTGCATCGCAAGCCTGTGCGCGCTGCCGATCTCGACCGTTTCGTTGCCGCCGTCGAAGATTTGCTGCCGGGGGCGGTGCGAGTGTGGCGCGTGTCGGATGCGAATGGCGAGGACGGTGGGCCGTCGCTCAGTGAGTCGTTCGGGAGGACGCGGCCTTCGTTTTATCTGGTGCGGCCCGACGGATATGTGTGCGCGCGTGGGCGGCCGGGGTCTGATTTGAATGGGCTGCTAAGGCATTGCGAAGCGTGGTTCGCAAAGGGGGCGCCGAGCGAGCCGGCGGTGTCGTGATGAGTTGATGCGCACGTTCGTTGCGGGTTTGGTGTTTGTGGTTGAGCTGGCAGCGTCTGCGGTTTGGTTTTGCTTTTGCTTTTGCTTTTGTTTTTGCTTTTGCTGGCATCCGCGTGATGTTAGCGTGCTTCAGGCGTTGCCCCTGTGCGGGGCGGCACCTACTTTTCTTTGCCGCCGCAAAGAAAAGTAGGCAAAAGAAAGCGGCTCACACCGCCAGCACGTGTTCTCATCCACGGGCCCCCAACGTCCCCACCCGTCACACGGTAACGCGTTGTTCGTTGCCCGTTGCCAGCGCTTCGAACAATTGCATCACCTACTTCACGAACCCATACAGCGGCCAGCGGCAGCGAATGACTAGTGCCGCCCAGGTGGCAAACTGTGTGTAGGTTGTCGCGTCGTAATGGGTAGCGCTCTTACAGGGTGGAGCGCGTGCGCTATCGGTCCGGAGTGAGGCGTGTGAGCCACTACAGCCAACACACAGTTTGCCACCTGGGCGGCGGTGGACGATCTGGCTCGGCGTGCTGTAGTGCGGAAGCGTGCAGCGGGTGAGGCGCACTGCAAGCGCGCTGGCAACGGACGTGGGTCACGTGGTTGCCGTGTGAAGCGTAAGAACCTTTGGGGGCCCTCAGGCAAGAACAAGGATTGGCGGTGTGAGCCGCTTTCTTTTGCCTACTTTTCTTTGCGGCGGCAAAGAAAAGTAGGTGCCGCCCCGCACAGGGGCGACGCCTGAAGCACGCTAACAAACCGCGGATGCCAGCGAAAGCAAAATCAAACCGCGGATGCCAGCGAAAGCAAAACCAAACCGCCGATGCCAGCGAAAGCAAAACCAAACCGCCGATGCCAGCGAAAGCAAAAACAAGCAAACCCCCCAGCGTCGCAGACAACCCCAAAACCAAAAAAAAGCGTCCGCATCGCTTCCGACACGAACGCCCAACTGCTGTTGCTATTACATGAACGCCGACGCCAACGCGCCGCCAGGCAATTGAAACACCTTAAACCGCCGCAGCCTCCTTCGGCGTCAAATCCGCGCGATGCCTGACCAGCGCCTCACGAACCATCTCATGCAATTCCAGCTCGACACCTTCAGGATTCGCATGCAGCGTCGCCAGAATCGAGCGCCGCATACGCGGCTCCCAAAACCGCCGGATATGATCGGCAATATTGTCGATCGCCTCATCTCGGTCCGGCATCGACTCGAAGAAATCGCCGATGCGGTTCGCCATGTCGACCAGGTTATGTGCGTCCATTGCGTTGCCTCACTTGCCTGACGTGGTGGCCATCTCACGCTTGCTGAGATGCTCGAGCTGCTCGTTGTTGAAGCGCGAGTAATCCTTCTGCCATTGCGACGGTTGCTCGACAGGCATCACCTGCACGGCCGTCACCTTGTACTCGGGGCAGTTGGTCGCCCAGTCGGAGCTGTCCGTCGTAATCACGTTCGCCCCGGACTCGGGGAAGTGGAACGTCGTGTAGACCACGCCCGGCTGCATCCGGTCCGCCACCTTCGCGCGCAGCACCGTGTAGCCCGCGCGCGATTCGATGCCGACCCAGTCGTCATTCTTGATGCCACGGTCTTCGGCGTCGTGCGGATGGATCTCCAGACGATCCTCGTCGTGCCACAGCGAGTTCTCTGTACGGCGCGTCTGCGCACCGACGTTGTACTGCGACAGAATGCGGCCCGTCGTCAGGATCAGCGGGAACTTCTGGTTGACCTTCTCCGGCGTCGCGACGTACTTCGTGATGACGAACTTGCCCTTGCCGCGCACGAACTCGTTGATGTGCATCGTCGGCGTGCCTTCCGGCGCGTTCTCGTTGCACGGCCACTGGATGCTGCCCAGCTTGTCGAGCTTCTCGTACGACACGCCGTGGAAAGTCGGCGTGAGGCGCGCGATCTCGTCCATGATCTGCGACGGATGCGTGTAGTTCATCTCGTAGCCGAGCGCGCGGGCGAGCAGGATCGTCACTTCCCAGTCCGAGTAGCCGGCCAGCGGCGGCATCACCTTGCGCACGCGCGAAATGCGGCGCTCGGCGTTGGTGAACGTGCCGTCCTTTTCGAGGAACGTCGAGCCCGGCAGCAGCACGTGCGCATACTTCGCGGTTTCGTTCAGGAAGATGTCCTGCACGACGATACATTCCATCGACGACAGCGCCGCGCCCACATGCTGCGTGTTCGGGTCGGACTGGACGATGTCTTCGCCCTGGCAGTACAGGCCCATGAAGCTGCCGTGCAGCGCCGCGTCGAACATGTTCGGGATGCGCAGGCCCGGCTCCGGCTGCAGCGTCACGCCCCATTCGCCTTCGAACAGCGTGCGCGTCACCGTATCGCTGATATGGCGATAGCCCGGCAGTTCGTGCGGGAACGAGCCCATGTCGCACGAGCCCTGCACGTTGTTCTGGCCGCGCAGCGGATTCACGCCGACGCCTTCGCGGCCAATGTTGCCCGTCGCCATCGCAAGGTTCGCGATGCCCATCACGGTCGTCGAGCCTTGCGCATGTTCCGTCACGCCGAGGCCGTAGTAGATCGCCGCGTTGCCGCCCGTCGCGTAGAGGCGCGCGGCTTCGCGCACCTGTTGCGCCGGCACGCCCGTCACGCTTTCCATCATTTCCGGCGAGTTCTCCGGCAGCGCGACGAAATCGCGCCAGTGCTGGAACGCGCGCGTTTCGCAACGCTCGGCGATGAACGCCTCATTGAGCAGGCCTTCCGACACGAGCACGTGAGCAAGCGACGTGACCATCGCGACGTTCGTACCCGGACGCAGTTGCAGGTGATGCGTGGCTTTCACGTGTGCCGTATCGACGATGTCGATGCGGCGCGGATCGACGACGATCAGCTTCGCGCCTTCGCGTACACGTCGCTTCAGACGCGAGCCGAACACCGGGTGGCCGTCGGTCGGATTCGCGCCGATCACGATGATGACGTCGGATTTATCGACGGAAGCGAAGGTCTGCGTGCCCGCCGATTCGCCGAGCGTCGTCTTCAGGCCGTAGCCCGTCGGCGAGTGGCAAACGCGCGCGCAGGTGTCGACGTTGTTGTTGCCGAACGCGGCGCGCACCAGCTTCTGCACCAGATACGTTTCTTCGTTCGTGCAGCGCGACGACGTAATGCCACCGATCGAATCGCGGCCGTACTTCTCCTGGATGCGGCGGAACTCCGACGCGGCGTAGCTCAGCGCTTCTTCCCAGCTGACTTCGCGCCACGGATCGGTGATCTTCGCGCGGATCATCGGTTTCTTGATGCGATCCTTGTGCGTCGCGTAGCCCCATGCGAAGCGGCCCTTCACGCACGCATGGCCTTCGTTCGCCTGGCCATTCTTGTGCGGCACCATCCGCACGACCGTGTTGCCCTTCATCTCGGCCTTGAACGAGCAGCCGACGCCGCAGTACGCACAGGTCGTCACGACGGAATGCTCGGCCTGGCCCAGCATCACGATGCTCTTTTCCGACAGCGTCGCGGTCGGGCACGCGGCGACGCACGCGCCGCACGACACGCACTCCGAGTCCATGAACGGCTGGCTTTCGCTCGCGGCGACGCGCGATTCGAAGCCGCGGCCGGAGATGGTCAGCGCGAACGTGCCTTGCGTCTCTTCACACGCGCGCACGCAGCGGTTGCAGACGATGCACTTCGACGGATCGTACGTGAAGTACGGGTTCGACTCGTCTTTCTTGTCCTTTAGGTGATTCGCGCCGTCGAAGCCATACCGCACCTCGCGCAGGCCCGTGACGCCCGCCATGTCCTGCAGTTCGCAGTTGCCGTTGGCAGGGCAGGTGAGACAGTCGAGCGGGTGATCGGAGATGTACAGCTCCATCACGTTGCGGCGCAGACCTTGCAGGCGGTCCGTTTGCGTGCGCACTTTCATGCCCGCTTCGACAGGCGTCGTGCACGACGCGGGATAACCGCGCCGTCCTTCGATTTCGACGAGACACAGACGGCACGAGCCGAACGGTTCGAGCGAATCGGTGGCGCACAGCTTCGGGATATTGACGCCGGCTTCAGCGGCGGCGCGCATCACCGACGTGCCCGCGGGCACCGTGATCGACTCGCCGTCGATTTCGAGCGTCACGTCGACGTCGGAATGGCGCAGCGGCGTGCCGTAGTCGGTATCGTCCATCGGGCCGCGTTCGTTGCGCAGTGCGCCCGCCTTGCAGGCGCAGTTGCCGGAGCCGCAGCCGCCGGATTTGAAGGTGATCGGATCGGACATGTTGGGCTCCAGGGTCAGGCTGCCGCTTTCGGAATGGCGGTTTCGAGACCGAAGTCTTCGGGGAAATGGTCGAGGGCGGAGACGACGGGGAAGGGCGTCATGCCGCCCATCGCGCACAGCGAACCCGACACCATCGTGTCGCACAGATCGCGCAGCAGTTGCACCTGCTTCGTCGACGTATCGCCGTTGCGAATCCGCTGGATGACTTCGACGCCGCGCGTCGAGCCGATCCGGCACGGCGTGCACTTGCCGCACGATTCGAGTGCGCAGAAGTGCATCGCGTATTGCGCGAGATCGGCGAGATTCGACGTATCGTCGTGAATCACCAGACCGCCGTGACCGACGACGGCGCCGACCTTCGCGTATTCCTCATAGTCGAGCGGGATGTCCCACTGGCTCTCGGGCAGATACGTGCCGAGCGGGCCGCCTACCTGCACCGCGCGCGCCGGACGGCCGCTTGCCGTGCCGCCGCCGTAGTCGAACATCAGCTCTCGCAGCGTGCAGCCGAACGCGAGTTCGACGAGCCCGCCGCGCTTTACGTTGCCCGCGACCTGGAAGGGCAGCGTGCCGCGCGAGCGGCCCATGCCGAAGTCCTTGTAGAACGCCGCGCCCTTCGCGAAGATGATCGGCACGGTGGCGAGCGTGATTACGTTGTTGATCACGGTCGGCTTGCCGAACAGGCCTTCGAGCGCCGGCAACGGCGGCTTTGCGCGCACGATGCCGCGCTTGCCTTCGAGCGATTCGAGCAGCGCCGTTTCCTCGCCGCACACATACGCGCCCGCGCCCTTGGCGACGAACAGTTCGAAGCGATGCTCCGAGCCGAGCACGCTGTCGCCGAGCCAGCCGGCGGCGCGCGCCTTGACGATCGCGGCTTCGAGCGTGGCGATCGAATGCGGATACTCGCTGCGCACATAGATATGGCCGACGGTAGCGCCCGCCACGATGCCCGCGATGATCATCCCTTCGATCAGCACGAACGGATCGCTTTCCATCACGAGGCGGTCGGAGAACGTGCCCGAATCGCCTTCGTCCGCGTTGCAGACGATGTACTTCTGGTTGGCCTTCGCGGCGCGCACCGTGCGCCACTTGATGCCGGCCGGGAACGCCGCGCCGCCGCGGCCGCGCAGGCCGGATTCGATCAGCGCGTCGACGGCTGCGTCGCCCGACATCGCGAGCGCGTTGTACAGGCCGACGATGCCGCCATTGGCGATGTAGTCGTCGGTCGAAAGCGGGTCGGTGATGCCGATGCGCGCGAACGTCAGGCGCTGCTGCTTCTTCAGATATGGGATCTCTTCGACCACGCCGACATGCTTCGCGTGCGTCGCCTTGCCTTCGATGAAGCCCGCGTCGAACAGCGATGCCACGTCTTCCACTTCGACGTTCGCGTAGCCGATGCGGCCTTCGGGCGTCTGCACTTCGACGAGCGGTTCGAGATAGAGCAAACCGCGCGAGCCATTGCGCACGAGTTCGATATCGATGCCGCGCGCTTTCGCTTCATCGACGATGGCCGTGGCGAGCGCGTCCGCGCCGAGCGCCAGCGCCGAGGAATCGCGGGGAACGTAAATGCGCGTCATACCGTTTCCTCCACCCGTTTCATTGCCGCTGCGAGCAGCGCGTCGAACTTCTGCGGCGTTACTTTGGCGTGCAGCTCGCCGTTGATCATCATGGCGGGCGACAGCGCGCATTGACCGAGGCAATACACCGATTCGAGACCGACTGCGCCATCGCATGCATGGTCGTGGGCGTGTGCGTCGTGCTTGTGCGCGTCGAAGCGGCAACCCGTGCGCGCCTCGATATGCTGCGCGAGCGCTTCCGTACCCATGCTGCGGCAGGCTTCCGCGCGGCACAGCTGGACCGTGACGGGCGCGGCAGGCGACTGGCGGAAGTGGTGGTAATACGTGATGACGCCATGCACTTCGGCCCGCGACAGGTTCATCGTCCGCGCGAGCGGTGCGACGGTGTCGGGCGGCACGAAGCCGATGTCGTCCTGAATGGCGTGCAGCAGCGCAACCAGCGACATGCCGGGTCGTGCGTGACGTTGCACGAGTTCGTCTGGCGCAATGGCGTTCGGTCGATCCACAGTGGGGCTCCTCCAAAGTCGATATATGCACTTGTTATTCATAACCCGTGCATCTATGCTTTGCTTGTTTGATATATCAATGCGAACGATAGGCGGCTAGGTCGGCTTTCGCAATAGGAACTGCTAGAACATATATGATTCGAATCGAATGCCAGGCGCAACTGATTGTGCGGGACAGCAACGGCCAAACGTCCAGCCTGTCTGACGCTGTGCCGCTCCTGTCCCTCGTGGACCAGACGGGCAGCATCGCGCAGGCCGCTGCGCTTAAGGGTTTGTCCTACCGTCATGCATGGGGTTTGCTGCGCGCCATCGAAACTCAACTGGGCGGCGCGCTAATCGAGAAAGAGCGTGGCCGCGGCTCGGCGCTCTCGGAACTCGGACGGGCCGTGTTGCGCGCGCAACGACTTTGCGGCGAGCGTCTGGACGGCAACATGCAGGCGCTGGCAAGCGAAGTCGCCGCCGATCTGAACCGCTGGCTTGCGCCGCCCGCAGAAGACGTGCGCATTCATGCGTCGCACGGCTATGCGGTGGCCGCGCTCGTAACAGCGCTCGTCGCCGACGAAGTGCCCCTCGACATCAAATACCGCGACAGCGCCGAAGCGATCACCGCGCTCGCGCGCGGCGAGTGCGATCTGGCGGGCTTCCATCTGCCGCGCGGTGAGTTCCGTGCGGCATGCGCGGACAAGTATCGCCAGTGGCTCGATCCGCAGCGGCATGTGCTCGTGCATCTGACGCGGCGCAAGCAAGGGCTCTTTCTCGCGAAGGGCAATCCGAAGGGCATAGGCGGATTGACCGACCTCGCGCGCGACGACATCCGCTTCGTCAACCGGCAACACGGTTCCGGCACGCGCATGTTGATTGATCTCGCGCTGCGGCGCGTCGGTGTCGATCCGGATCGCGTGAACGGCTATGCGTCGACTGAACTGACGCATTCGGCGATCGCGGCTTTCGTCGCGAGCGGGATGGCGGACGTCGGCTTCGGTGTCGAACCGGCTGCGCATCACTTTGGGCTCGACTTCATCCCGGTCGTCGACGAGGACTATTACTTTGCATGCGATCGCGCGCGGCTGGAACGCGAACCGCTGACGACGGTGATGTCGGTGATGCGCGGCAATCCGTTCCGGCAGAGCGTCGCGCATCTGGAAGGCTACGATCCCGTCGATTGCGGGAAGCTGCTCGAACTGGAAGCCGGTCTGGAGGAGAGCGGGGCCTGAAATGCACGGCCGACGCGGTCGTCGAATCGCGCAGAGTAAGCGCCCGTAACAACGAAAGCAGGCTGCAGACGCTGCGCTGCACGGCGCTTTGCGCTAATCTCTACGCTTTCGTGATCCTGCCTCAGTTGCGCGGCGTCGTTTGCCGCATCGATTCGATATGAAATATTTCGTTCCCGCTTGCGCTGCCGCCCTCACGGCCGGCGCGTTGTTTGCCACGATGTCCGTTGCATTTGCGCAGAATTCGCCTGGCGTGCCGGGCGGTATCCTGACCGAAGAGTTCAAGCTGAACGAGCATCCGCAGATGCCGTTCGGCGCATCGGCACCGTCGAAGAAGTATCAGAGCGACAAGCCTACGAAACTGCGCAAGCGCGGCGACAACGGCGATCCGAACGGCTGCAACCTCAAGTGCCCTGACGATCAGTAAATGACGCGACACACGCGGCGCTTTGCGGCGTCGCGTGTGTCGTTGAAGCGGCGGGCTGAATTACGGCTTCGCTGTGTGCCACACGTCCTTAAAGCCGTCCCCCTTCATGTCGCCGGGCTTCTCGTCCTTCGCGAAGCGGTAGAGCGGCTTGCCTTTGTACGCCCACTGCTTCTGCCCGTCCGCGCCGTCGATCACGGTCCAGTCGCCCGAGGGCTTGTCGCCGGCTGCGGCAGCGGCCGCGGGCCATGCCGCTGCGCAACCGCCCGAGCAGGCGCTCTTGCCCGGCGTCGTGTCCTTGTCGAAGGTGTAGAGCGTGCGTCCCTGTTCGTCGACCAAATGTCCGTCCATGGTTTTCGGCGGCGCGGCGAAGGCGGCCTGTTGTACGGCGAGCGCGGCGATGAGAAGGAGAGTCTTGCGCATGATGCGGCTCCTGTTCTGACGTGTTGTGTATGGAGTGTATGCAATCGTTCGGCGGGTGCGCGCCTTAAATGCTTTGAATCTGCACGCATCGAATAAACGGCTGGCGCGCCTTGTTATTCCATGCGTCGTTGATCGAAAGCGCCCGTCGTATGCGTTCAGGAAGGCCCGTCGCGTTTGCGAACGGGCCTTTTTGTTTGCTGCCGTTTTGGTATGACGACGCTTTGGTCAACCCTGCCGTCAAAAAAGGGCGGGACCGCGGACGGTATAATTCCCCTGATCTATCAAGAGGCAATGCGAATTGCATTGCGCCGGCCTGCACTGTTCGACGCAGGCCGAGCGGCGAAGTCAAGCCCTCGCATACGGGGAAAGTCGAGAATGAAAATACTATTGACCAACTTCCACACCGGTCGTGGAGGCGGTCACGACACGTACGTCGTTTCTATTGCGCGGGCGTTGGCCGCGCGTCACGAAGTCTTCGTCGGTGCGCCGAAGACCAGCAGGCTGTTGCAGCATGCAAGCGGCGTTGCCAATATCCGCGCGTTGCCGATGGAGTTTCCCGCCAAGCTCAAGGAGCTTGGGCGCTTTGTCGGCGCGATCCGCGAACTGCGTGCGCTGCTCGAGCGCGAGCGCTTCGATGTGGTTCATGTGAACGGCTCGCCCGATCATCGGCTCGTGCTGCTGGCGACGCTGTTCGCCCCGTTCAAGCGGCCGTATTGTGTGTACACCAAGCACAACACGATCCGCGTCAAACGCGACTTCATGACGAAGCTCAAGGCGCGGCGCGCGACGCATCACGTGATCGCCGTGTCGAAGCCGGCGGCGCGATTGCTCGAAGGGTCGGTGTATGCGGATTGCGGGTTGTCGGTGATTCCGAATGGCGTCGATATCCATCACTACGCACCCTTTGACGACGCAGTGGCCGTGCGCAGGCGCGACGCGCTGCTCGGTGCGAAGCATGCCGGGAAGCTGGTGGTCGGCACGATTACCGGCTTCGACTGGTACAAGGGGACGATGGACATGGTGGCGGCCGTCGCCGCGTTGCCGGAGGATTTGCGCAAGCAGGTCGTGCTGGTGGTTGTCGGCACGGAGCCGAATGACGAGCAGCGCAAGGTCATCGACGCGCTGAACATGAACGAGCATCTGCTGATCAGCGGCTTCACGGACGACGTGCGTGACTATGTCGCGACGTTCGATGCCGGCTTCATGGTGTCGTACGCGGTGGAAAGCAGTTCCTTCGCATGCCGCGAGATGATGGCGATGGGGCGGCCGGTGCTCGTCACCCGCTACGCGAGCCTGCCTGAGAACGTCGACGATGGCATCGACGGCTGGATCGTCGAGCCGCGCGACACGCAGGCGATGACCGCGCAGCTGCGTGCGATGCTCGCGAACCGTGGCCAGCTACCCGCGATGGGGCGACATGCACGCGCCAAAGCCGAACGGGAGTTCTGCAACAGCAAGTTCATTCAGGAAACGGAAGAGGTGTACGTGCGCGCTGCGGCGTGACGGTTCTGGCTCCGTGAGCCTGGTGCGATCGACGCGAGGCCCGCGCGCAGTGTGATGCTGCCGCGGGCTTTGTGTTTGCGGGAAGGAGGTATCGCGTGTGGTTACGCGCGGACAAGCTTCGCGCCACAGGTCGTGATATCGCCGATGTACGCGATGCGCTTGCCGTTGTGCCGACGTCGCCCGCTAGCGATGATCGGATATTTACCGCCGCAGCGCGGACAGGCGACCAGGTGACCGTCGAGCGCAACGGCGATACCTTCATCGGTCAGATCCTGCGTCGCCTCGACGATCTTGCCGCCGTGGTCGGTGGCGTCACCGAGGCGGGCCATAGTGAGGTCGTCTGGGTTGCTCATTTCGTGCATCTCCCGTTTGGTTAGTTGTACTGGGCGGATAGGGCGTGCCGTCGAACTTGGAGACGGCCGCTCATTTGACGCCGGCGCAGCCCCAGTGACTATCAGAAAAGGTTGAAAAGAGGGCGCGAACGAATGCCGGATGCGCAAGCGCGCGCGTCTGGGAGGCCTGATACAGGCTGGCAGGCGGGGCCGACGGCAACAAAAAACCCGCAGAGCGCTTCGCTGTGCGGGTCTTCGTACTGCGGCGTACTACACCGTATTGAATATTGGTGGAGGCGGCGGGAATCGAACCCGCGTCCAGAAGTCCTCCACGACTAGTTCTACATGTTTAGTTCAGTCTTTTGATTTAACCGCAGCGACGCGAACGAACACGCTTCACTACGGCGATTCACTAAATTTTCGACCCGGACGTCGTGACGCCGCCAAGGCTTAACTGACGTATATGACCTCTGTCGGTATTGCTACCGGTCTTGCGACACTAGCCCGTCAGTGAACTAGGCAGAGGACGGCGGCCCTTAGGCTGCCAGTGCGAACGTATCGTCGTTTGCAGTTACGTTTTTCCCATTGATTAACGAGGTGACGGGTCCTCGACATGCCCTAGCCGCTTCGCAACCCCTGTCGAAACCAGGTCGCCCCCGCAGAAGGAATGAGCCACACGGGTGGCTCAACAGATCATTCTACAGTAGCGGCGCTCGCGAGTCACGGCGAAGCGCACGCGTGCTCCCGTAGGTAGCGCACGCGACCTTCAACTGATGTCGCGTAGCAGGTTATGCAGTTCGCCCGTCGACTTGACGACATGCTGTGCGTGCCATTGCGTCGGCGGAATGTCGTTACCGCAATAGCCATACGCCGCCGCGACCGTCACCATGCCGGCCGCAAAGCCTGCTTGCACATCGCGCAGATCGTCGCCGACATAGACGATCCGCTCCGGCGGCAGGTCCAGTTCCTTCGCGGCGTGCAGCAGCGGCGCAGGGTGGGGCTTCGAATGCGGTGTCGTGTCGCCGCTGACGACACAGCCCGCGCGCGCGCCCAGCCCGAGCTGGGCGACGAGTGGCTCCGTCAGCCGCGCGACCTTGTTCGTCACGATGCCCCAGCGCACGCCGCGTGCATCGAGGTCGTCGAGAATGTCGCCGATGCCTGGGAACAGCAGCGTTTCGATGCACAGATCCGCTTCGTAGTTCGCCAGGAACTCGTCGCGCATCGACGCGTAGTCATGATGGTCCGGGCCGATGCCGAACGCGCCGCCGAGCAGGCCGCGCGCACCCGCTGAGGCAAGCGGGCGCAACTGCTCAAGTGGCACCATCTCGAGGCCGCGCTCATGGCGCATCTTGTTGACGGCTGCGGCGAGGTCGGGCGCGGTGTCGGCAAGCGTGCCGTCGAGGTCGAACAGAATGCCCTGGCAAAGACCGACCGATGCTTCTTCGTCTTCGCGCTGGGGCAGGGGCGTGGGATCGCTCATTGAAGTAGGCGCTGGATCACGCTTCGCGACGGCACGCGAGCATGTAGTTGACGTCGGTGTCGTTCGACACGCCGAAATGGCGCGTGAGCGGGTTGTAGGTGATGCCCTTGATTTCGACGGTATGCAGGCCCGCCGCGCGCGCGAAGCCGGCAAGCTCCGACGGGCGGATGAAGCGCGCGTAGTCGTGCGTGCCCTTCGGCAGCATGCGCGCGATGTACTCCGCGCCGACCACCGCCAGCAGGTACGCCTTCACATTGCGATTGAGGGTCGAAAAGAACACCCAGCCGCCCGGCTTGACGAGCGTCTTGCACGCTTCCACGACCTTCGACGGATCGGGCACGTGTTCGAGCATTTCCATGCAGGTGACGACATCGAACGAAGCAGGTTCGCGGGCTGCCAGCGCCTCCGCGGCGATCTCTTCGTAATTTACCGTTACACCGCTTTCAAGGCTGTGAAGATCCGCGACGCCCAAAGCCTCATTGGACAGGTCGATTCCCTTCACATCGGCGCCCAAAGTCGCCATCGACTCCGACAGAATCCCGCCGCCGCAGCCGATATCGAGTACGCGCTTGCCCGCGAGATGCGCGTGCGAATCGATCCAGTTGAGCCGCACCGGATTCAGTTCGTGCAACGGTTTGAACTCGGCGTTCGGGTCCCACCAGCGATGCGCAAGATCGCTGAATTTCTGCAGTTCGTGGGGATCGGCATTGGTCATGACGGATGCGGCCTCGAGGGCGGGAAGGCGGGTGGATCGGAGAAACCCTGAGTATATAGGGCTGCGCATGGGGCGGCAAAAAGCGCCCGGTCGCGCTTGTCGCCCCGTCCCGCGCGTCGTGGTTGACGACGTGCAGACGGAGCATAAAAAAAGCCCCGCCGAAGCGGGGCTTGATACTGCGGTGTTTTGTAGCTTACTGCTTCGAAGTACCGACAACTTCGACTTCCACGCGACGATCCGGTGCGAGGCAGGCGATGAGTTGCTTGCGGTTCTTCTGGTTGCAGCCGGTCGTAACCGGGTTGCGCTTGCCCTTGCCTTCCGTGTAGATACGGTTGGCTTCGATGCCCTTGCTGACCAGGTATGCCTTGACAGCTTGTGCACGACGCAGCGACAGACGGTCGTTGTACTTGTCCGAACCGATGCGGTCGGTGTAGCCGGTGGCCACGACGACTTCCAGGTTCAGGCCTTGAATCTTCGATGCGAGATCGTCCAGCTTTTCCTTGCCAGCCGGCTTCAGGATTGCCTTGTCGAAGTCGAACAGCGTGTCAGCTTGATACGTGATCTTCTGGCTGGTGATAGCCGGAGCGACCGGAGCCGGAGGTGCCGGCGGCGTCGGTGCTTGTGCGACCAGTGCGCCATCGCACTTTGCGTTAGCCGTTGCCGGCGTCCAGAACGCGTCGCGCCAGCAAAGCTCATTCGTGCCGTTCATCCACACGTATTCGCCGGTGCCGTTCACCCAGTTGTCGTTGGTGGCTTGTCGCGACGCCGGCACCGACTGTGCCATAGCGGATGCAGCCATAACTGCGGTAGCTGCAATGAACGCGAGCTTTGAAAGTTTATTCATATTTCTCCTCTCGAAATTGAGATTACCGCAGGTTTACTGCGAGCCTGTTGACAAAGACCAGTCATACATTGCTCGAAGTATAACATCGGTGCGGAACAAAAGACGCTGTGCGTAGACTTCGAGCAGTGTCTAACTTTGTGCGTTGGCATTTTGCCATATCGTTCCCTTCTGACGATAAAAAAATCCGCCCCCTATTCATACGCCCGGTCGAATGTGGTGCATGCGCAACAAAAGGTGTCAAGTTCGTCAAGAGCCCGCCAGAGGCGGTTTCGGGCGGCTTGCGAGACAGCATTTTCCGGGCCCGGCCGCTACGCTCGCGAGACGCTTCCAGGTGCCGTTTTCGCGCGTCCCACTAATAGGTATACGCATGTCGCCGGGAGCGGATGCGGCGCATGGTAGAATCGCGTGATGCGCTGCGCTCGCAGATGCATAGGGGTAGGCCCAAGCGGTGAGGTGAAGAACGCGTTTCCCTCATCGTCTTCGCGCGTAAACGATACGGACAATGGATCAATTCGCCAAAGAGACTCTACCAATCTCCCTAGAGGAGGAAATGCGCCGCTCGTATATCGAGTACGCGATGAGCGTGATTGTAGGGCGCGCGCTTCCCGATGTCCGCGATGGTCTGAAGCCGGTTCACCGGCGCGTGCTGTACGCCATGCACGAACTGAACAACGACTGGAACCGGGCGTACAAGAAATCGGCGCGTATCGTCGGCGATGTGATCGGTAAGTACCATCCGCACGGCGACTCGGCTGTATACGACACGATCGTCCGCATGGCGCAGGATTTTTCGCTGCGCTATATGCTCGTCGACGGACAAGGCAATTTCGGGTCGGTCGACGGCGACAACGCCGCGGCGATGCGTTACACCGAAATCCGCATGGCGAAGATCGGCCACGAATTGCTCGCCGACATCGACAAGGAAACGGTCGACTTCCAGCCGAACTACGACGGCAGCGAAAACGAGCCGACCATCCTGCCCGCGCGCATCCCGAACCTGCTGATCAACGGCTCGTCGGGCATTGCCGTCGGCATGGCGACCAACATTCCGCCGCACAATCTGAGCGAAATCGTCGACGCCTGCCATCATCTGCTGAAGAATCCGGAAGCGACGATCGACGAGCTGATCGAGATCGTGCCGGCGCCGGACTTCCCGACGGCGGGCATCATCTACGGCGTCGCCGGCGTGCGCGACGGCTACCGCACAGGGCGCGGGCGCGTCGTGATGCGCGCGGCCACGCACTTCGAAGAGATCGATCGCGGCCAGCGCATGGCGATCATCGTCGACGAGCTGCCGTATCAGGTGAACAAGCGTTCGCTGCTCGAGCGGATCGCCGAGCTCGTGAATGAGAAAAAGCTGGAAGGTATTTCGGACATCCGCGACGAATCCGACAAGAGCGGCATGCGCGTCGTGATCGAACTGAAGCGCGGCGAAGTGCCTGAGGTCATTCTTAATAATCTCTACAAGGCGACGCAGCTCCAGGACACGTTCGGCATGAACATGGTCGCGCTGGTCGACGGCCAGCCGAAGCTGCTGAACCTGAAGGAAATGCTCTCGCATTTCCTGTCGCACCGTCGCGAAGTATTGACGCGGCGCACTGTATACGAACTGCGCAAGGCGCGCGAACGCGGCCACGTGCTCGAAGGTCTCGCTGTCGCGCTGGCCAACATCGACGATTTCATCGCGATCATCAAGGCGGCGCCGACGCCGCCTGTCGCGAAGCAGGAGTTGATGGACCGTTCGTGGGATTCGTCGATCGTGCGCGAGATGCTGCAGCGTGCCGAGACGGACAACGCTACATCGGGCGGCCGCACCGCGTTCCGTCCGGAAGGTCTGAACCCGGCGTATGGCATGCAGGCCGACGGGCTCTACCGTCTGTCGGACACGCAGGCGCAGGAAATTCTGCAGATGCGTCTGCAACGCCTGACGGGCCTCGAGCAGGACAAGATCCTCAGCGAGTACCGCGACGTGATGGCTCAAATCGCCGACCTGCTGGATATCCTCGCGCGTCCGGAGCGCATAACTTCCATCATCTTCGACGAACTCACCTCGATCAAGGGCGAATTTGGCGACGAACGCCGCTCGCGCATCGAGTTGAACGCGACCGAACTGAACACGGAAGACCTCATCACGCCGCAGGACATGGTCGTGACGATGTCGCACTCCGGTTACGTGAAATCGCAGCCGTTGTCCGAATATCGCGCCCAGAAGCGCGGAGGTCGCGGCAAGCAGGCGACACAGATGAAGGAAGACGACTGGATCGACACGCTCTTCATCGCGAACACGCACGACCACATCCTGTGCTTCTCGAACCGCGGCCGTGTTTATTGGCTGAAGGTTTACGAAGTGCCGCAGGGCTCGCGCAATTCGCGCGGCCGGCCGATCGTCAACATGTTCCCGCTGCAGGAAGGCGAGAAGATCACTGTCGTGCTGCCCGTCAAGGAATTCTCGGCCGACAAGTTCATCTTCATGGCAACGGCGCTCGGCACGGTCAAGAAGACGCCGCTCGAAGCATTTAGCCGTCCGCTGAAGAAGGGCATCATCGCGGTCGGTCTGGATGACGGTGATTACCTGATCGGTGCGGCGATCACCGACGGCGAGCATGACGTGATGCTGTTCTCGGATTCGGGCAAGGCGGTCCGCTTCGACGAGAACGACGTTCGTCCGATGGGCCGTGAAGCGCGCGGCGTGCGCGGCATGCAGCTCGAAGACGGTCAGCAGGTGATTGCACTGCTGGTCGCGGGCGACGAACAGGAGTCGGTGCTGACGGCAACGGAAAACGGCTACGGCAAGCGCACCCCGATCACGGAGTACACGCGCCACGGCCGCGGCACGAAGGGCATGATCGCGATCCAGACGTCCGAGCGCAACGGCAAGGTGGTCGCTGCGACGCTGGTCGACTCGGACGCGCAGATCATGTTGATCACGAATACGGGCGTGCTGATCCGCACGCGTGTGTCGGAAATTCGAGAAATGGGCCGTGCTACGCAAGGTGTTACACTCATCAGCCTTGATGAAGGTACCAAGCTTTCCGGTCTGCAGCAGGTTGCTGAAGCGGAAGCAGACGTGGACGGTGACGCCGACGCGCCTGCGGACGAAGCGGGCGGTGACGAAAGCGAAGCGTCGTGATCCGCAGCGAAGCTTCTCAAGTAATGCGTAAAGCCACGCGGGCATGTTGAGCGCATCGGGCCGATGCGCCGCCTGCGCGGCGAAGCAGTTAGGTTAATTTCTCTTAGGGAGTAGTGATGCAAAAACGTTTCAAGCAGTTGATGGTTCTGGCCGCTTTCGTCCCGACCCTCGCGATGGCGCAAGCGCTGCAAACGCAGCAGCCGGCTCCGGCTGCCCCGGCTGCTGCTGCTGCCCCCGTCGACCCGGCGAAGCAGGCTGCCATCAAGAATCTGCTCGACGCGATCGACGCACAGAAGCTGGTCGGCGCAATCGGCAACAGCGCGCAGATGCAGGCAAAGCAGCTGGTCCCGGCCATCCTGTCGGACGCGCTGTCGGAAAACAAGACGATGACGGACAAGCAAAAGCAGGCTTCCGTCCCGTCGCTGCAGAAGAACGCCGTGCCGAAGCTGGTTGACTCGGCAGGCCAGGTCTTCGCAACGGACGCATTCAAGCAGGACGCGATGCAAGCTCAGTACGACGCCTACGCGAAGTACTACAGCACGCAGGAAATCAACGACCTGACCGCGTTCTACAAGAGCCCGACGGGCCGCAAGTTCATCCAGGTTCAAGACCAGGTTGGCCGCGACGTCGTGAACGGTCTGATGCAGAAGTACATGCCGCAATCGATCAAGGCAACGCGCGACCAGGCTGACAAGGAAGTCGCTTCCGTCAAGCCGGCGAAGTAAGCAGGTCGAACGAGGCTGAACGGCGCTTGAGGCGCCTGTCACAGGTGGCGTGAGAGGGGATGTGTGAATTCCCTTGAAACGCCGGGGTTTGGCGGGTTTCGAGCGTCAATGCGATAATGGCCGTTTGCGCTTGCGCGCAGACGGCCATTTTCTTTCAGGCGCGGTTTTCGGCTCTTTCCCATGCCGCGTGCCTGCTTCCCAGGGTTCTCACGATGCGCGTCTTCAATTTCTCCGCCGGTCCTGCGGCCATGCCCGAAGAAGTGCTGCGCCAGGCAGCCGACGAAATGCTCGATTGGCGCGGCAGCGGCATGAGCGTGATGGAAATGAGCCATCGCGGCAAGGAATTCATGGCGATTCACGAAGAGGCGCTGACCGATCTGCGCGAATTGCTGCAGGTGCCGGCGAGCCATCAGATTCTCTTTCTGCAAGGCGGCGGTCTCGGCGAGAACGCAATCGTGCCGATGAACCTGATGGGCCGCAAGGCGAGCGCGGACTTCGTCGTGACGGGTTCCTGGTCGCAGAAGTCGTTCAAGGAAGCGCAGAAATACGGCGCGGCGCACATTGCTGCCAGCGGCGAAACGGCCGAAGGCTTCACGCGCGCGCCGGCGCGCGCCGAGTGGAACCTGTCCGACGATCCCGCCTACGTGCACCTGTGCACGAACGAAACCATCCACGGCGTCGAGACCTTCGAGATTCCCGACCTCGGTGATATCCCGCTCGTCGCCGACGCGTCGTCGCACATCCTGTCGCGCCCGATGGATATCGCCAAATATGGTGTGCTGTTCGGCGGCGCGCAGAAAAACATCGGCATGGCGGGCGTGACCGTCGTGATCGTGCGCGAAGATCTGCTCGATCGTTCGATGACCGTATGTCCGTCTGCATTCGAATGGAAGACGGTCGCGCTGAACAATTCGATGTACAACACGCCGCCCACGTACGCGATCTACATCGCCGGGCTGGTGTTCAAGTGGTTGAAGAAGCAGGGCGGGTTGACGGCGATCGAGGCACGCAACGTCGAAAAGGCGAAGCTGCTGTACGACACCATCGATTCATCCAGTTTTTATCTGAACAAGGTGGAGCGCAACGCGCGGTCGCGGATGAACGTACCGTTCTTCCTCGCCGACGAGTCGCGCAACGAAGATTTCCTGGCCGGCGCGAAAGCGCGCGGGCTGGTGCAGCTGAAGGGCCACAAGTCCGTCGGCGGCATGCGGGCGTCGATTTACAACGCGGTGCCGCTCGAAGGCGTCAAAGCGCTTGTCGAGTACATGAGGGAATTCGAACAGCGCAGCGCGTGATCTTTCCGGTCGCAGCGCGCGCATCCTCTCCGAACTGGCCCTATACAGGACTCGAAGCGGTCCTTTAGAAGCATGGACGACGAACTCAACTCTCAACTCAAACCGCTGCGCGAACGCATCGACGCGATCGACGCGCAGCTCATCGCGCTGCTGAATCAGCGTGCGGCGGTCGCACTCGAAGTCGGCGAGGTCAAGAAGCACTTCAACGCGCCCGTGTTTCGTCCGGAGCGCGAGCAGCAGGTGATTGCGCGTCTGCAGGACATGAGCGCAGGGCCGCTCGCGGGAGAGCACATCAGCGCGATCTGGCGCGAAATCATGGCCGCGAGCCGCGCGCTCGAAAAGAACATCACGGCCGCCTACCTCGGGCCGGCCGGCACGTATAGCGAACAGGCGATGCACGAGTACTTCGGTCAGTCGATCGAAGGGTTGCCCTGTTCGTCGATCGACGAAGTGTTTCGCTCGGTCGAAGCGGGTGGCGCGGAATTCGGCGTCGTGCCCATCGAAAACTCGACGGAAGGCGCGGTGTCGCGCACGCTCGATCTGCTGCTGCAAACGCAACTGCTGATCGGTGGCGAACTCGCATTGCCGATCCATCACAATCTGCTGACGCTCAACGGCGGGCTGGCGGGCGTGACGCGCGTGTGTGCGCACGCGCAGGCACTCGCGCAGTGCCAGCGCTGGCTGGCCACGCACGCGCCGCATGTCGAGCGCCAGGCCGTGTCGAGCAACGCCGAAGCCGCGCGCATGGCCGCGGAAGATCCGACCATCGCGGCCATCGCCGGCGACCGGGCCGCGACGCAATACGGTCTGCAGGTCGCGTACGCGCTGATCCAGGACGACCCGCACAACCGCACGCGCTTCGTGATGATCGGCAAGCAGCCGACGGGCGCAAGCGGCTACGACAAGACGTCGCTGATCGTGTCCGTCGCGAACGAGCCGGGCGCGATGTTCAAGCTGCTCGAACCGCTCGCGCGCCACGGCGTGTCGATGACGCGCTTCGAGTCGCGTCCGGCGCGCGTCGGCACGTGGGAGTATTACTTCTACATCGACGTCGAAGGCCATCGCGACGACGCGGCGGTTTCAGCCGCGCTTGCCGATCTCGGCAGGAAAGCAGACTTCCTGAAGATTCTCGGCTCGTATCCGCGCGCCCGCTGATCCGTCCGACATCGCTTCGCAACCATTTCGCAACCAATAAGCAAGTCCAGGAATTATCCGGAGATACACATGACAACGTCTTTCGGTCCGTCCTACGTTCGCGCGATCGCGCCTTATGTGGCTGGCAAGCCGATTTCGGAAGTCGCGCGCGAATTTGGGCTGGACGAAGCGCGTATCGTGAAACTGGCGTCGAACGAAAATCCGCTCGGCATGCCGGAATCCGCGAAAACGGCGATGGCGCAGGCGGCAAGCGAACTCGGCCGCTATCCGGACGCGAACGCGTTCGAGTTGAAGGCCGCGCTTTCCGCGCAATACGACGTGCCCGCCGACTGGATCACGCTCGGCAACGGCAGCAACGACATTCTCGAACTGGCCGCGCATGCGTTCGTCGAGAAGAACCAGTCCGTCGTCTACGCGCAGTACTCGTTCGCCGTCTACGCGCTGGCGACGCAAGGTCTCGGCGCACGCGCGATCGTCGTGCCGGCCGTGCAGTACGGCCACGATCTGGACGCGATGCTCGCCGCGATCAGCGACGACACGCGCCTCGTGTTCGTCGCGAACCCGAACAATCCGACAGGCACGTTCATCGACGGCCCGACGATCGAAGCGTTCCTGTCGAAGGTGCCGCGTCACGTCGCCGTCGTGCTCGACGAGGCGTACACGGAATATCTGAGTGCCGACAAGCGCTATGACTCGATTGCGTGGGTGCGCCGCTATCCGAACCTGCTGGTGTCGCGCACGTTCTCGAAGGCGTTCGGTCTCGCGGGTCTGCGCGTCGGCTTCGCCATCGCGCAGCCGGAACTGACTGACCTGATGAACCGTCTGCGTCAGCCGTTCAATGTGAACACGCTCGCGCAAGCGGCCGCGATCGCCGCGCTGAACGACAAGCCGTTCCTGCAAAAGAGCGCTGAACTGAATGCGCAGGGCTATCAACGCCTGACGCAGGCGTTCGACAAGCTCGGTCTCGAATATGTGCCGTCGCACGGCAATTTCGTGCTGGTTCGCGTCGGTAATGATGACGGCGCGGGCAATCGCGTGAATCTCGAACTGCTGAAGCAGGGCGTGATCGTGCGGCCGGTGGGCAGCTATGGCTTGCCGCAGTGGCTGCGCGTGACGATCGGCCTGCCGGAGGAAAACGAGGCGTTCATCGCGGCGCTCGAAAAGACGCTGGCGACGGCCTGAGCGTTTCAATGCAATCCACGCGCCTCGAAAACCGCGAGGCGCGTTTTTTCTGTGACTGACGTGGCAGCGTTCTCTTTCGACAAACTGGTGATTTTCGGCGTCGGGCTGATCGGCGGATCGCTTGCGCGCGCGCTGCGCGAACGCGGCGACGTGGGCGGCGAGCGGCGCGTGATCGGCGTGGGGCGGTCGGCTGCCTCGACGCAGCGCGCGCTCGAACTGGGTGTGATCGACGCAAGCGCCTCGCTCACAGATGATGCTGCGCTAGGCGCTGCGCTGAAAGACGCCGACGTGGTGCTGCTTGCCGCGCCCGTCGCGCAGACGCAGCCTCTGCTGGAACGCATCGCGCCGTTTCTCGACCCGTCGACGATCGTCACCGACGCCGGCAGCACGAAGTCGGATGTCGTCGCTGCGGCACGCGCGGCGCTCGGCGAGCGCATCGGCCAGTTCGTGCCCGGTCATCCGATCGCGGGCCGCGAATCGAGCGGCGTCGATGCCGCGCTGCCCGACCTGTACGAGAACCGCAACGTCGTGCTGTGCGCGTTGCCGGAGAACGCACAGGCATCGGTCGACCGTATTGCCGCGATGTGGCGCGCCACGGGCGCCAGCGTGCACGCGATGCCGCCCGATCAGCACGACCGCGTGTTCGCGTCGGTCAGCCATTTGCCGCACGTGTTGTCGTTCGCTCTAGTTGAGCAAATTCTCAATTCATCCGATGCCGCACTGAAGTTCTCCTTCGCGGCAGGCGGCTTCCGCGACTTCACGCGCATCGCCGCGTCGAGCCCGGAAATGTGGCGCGACGTCTGCGTGGCGAACCGCGTGGCGCTACTCGACGAAATCGACGGCTATACGGCTGTGCTGGCGCGTCTTCGCAGCGCGATCGAAGCCGGCGACGGCGCGACGCTCGAGGCTGTGTTCGCCCGCTCGCGTGCCGCGCGCAGCGAATGGCAGGAGCGCGCCACGCTCACGCAGAAAGCGTCGCCCGAACGCTCGGCCACCGACGACGCGTCGAAATAACTGGACACTGGAATTCACATGGAACATCTCGATCTCGGACCCTTTTCCCGCGCGTCCGGCACCGTCCGTCTGCCCGGCTCGAAGAGCATCTCGAACCGCGTGCTGCTGCTCGCGGCTTTGTCCGAGGGTGAGACGACGATCACGAATCTGCTCGATTCCGACGACACGCGCGTGATGCTCGATGCGCTGGAAAAGCTCGGCGTGAAGGTCAAGCGCGACGGCGACACCTGTGTCGTGACGGGTACGCGCGGCGCGCTACCGGCGGCGCGCGCGGATCTGTTCCTCGGCAACGCGGGCACGGCAGTGCGGCCTTTGACGGCGGCTCTTGCGGTGAACGGCGGTGACTACCGGATTCATGGCGTGCCGCGCATGCACGAGCGTCCGATCGGCGATCTGGTCGACGGGCTGCGGCAGATCGGCGCGAAGATCGACTACGAAGAGAACGAAGGCTTTCCGCCGCTGCGCATCCGTCCCGGCCAGATTTCCGTCGATGCGCCCATCCGCGTGCGCGGTGACGTGTCGAGCCAGTTCCTGACGGCGCTGCTGATGACGCTGCCGCTCGTGAAGACGGAAAGCGGCGAGACGATCGTCGAAGTGGCGGGCGAGCTGATCTCGAAGCCGTATATCGAGATCACGATCGCGCTGATGGCGCGCTTCGGCATCAAGGTCGAACGGCTCGGCTGGGAGCGCTTCACGATTCCGAGCGGCGTGCGTTATCAGTCGCCGGGCAAGATCATGGTGGAAGGCGACGCGTCGTCAGCCTCGTATTTCCTCGCGGCGGGCGCGCTGGGCGGTGGACCGCTGCGCGTCGAAGGCGTGGGGCGCGCGAGCATCCAGGGCGACGTCGGTTTTGCGACGGCGCTGATAAAGATGGGCGCGAACGTCACGATGGGCGACGACTGGATCGAAGTGCGCGGCGTCGGCAACGACCACGGCAAGCTCGACCCGATCGACATGGACTTCAACCTGATCCCCGACGCGGCCATGACGATCGCCGTCGCCGCGCTGTTCGCCGACGGCACGACGACGCTGCGCAACATCGCGAGCTGGCGCGTGAAGGAAACCGACCGCATCGCCGCGATGGCGACCGAGCTGCGCAAAGTCGGCGCGAAGGTGCAGGAGGGCGAGGATTTCCTCGTCGTCACACCGCCTGAAAAGCTGACGCCGAACGCCGCAATCGACACTTACGACGACCACCGCATGGCGATGTGCTTCTCGCTGGTGAGCCTCGGCGGCGTGCCCGTGCGGATCAACGACCCGAAATGTGTCGGTAAGACGTTCCCCGATTACTTCGAGCGCTTCCTCGCGCTCGCTCAACCCTGACGGGCCCTGACAATATCCGCCGCCCGTTCCGACGGGCGACTTTCCCGATGAAACCGACCCGTCCCTTTCACCAGACGCCCGTCATCACGATCGACGGCCCGACCGCATCCGGCAAAGGCACCGTGGCCGCCGTGGTGGCCGCCGAACTCGGCTTCCACCTGCTCGATAGTGGCGCGCTGTACCGGCTCGCCGCGCTCGCCAGCGTCCGCTACAACATCGCCGCCGACGATGCCGACGCACTTGCAAACCTGATCGGCGAGCTCCATATCACCTTCCGCGAGGGCATTGCGCAGCTGGATGGCGTCGACGTATCGACCGACATCCGCGCCGAGGAAGTCGGTAACCGGGCCTCGGCGATCGCCGTTCACGCGCCCGTTCGAGCCGCGCTGGTGGCCCGTCAGCGGGCTTTTCGCAAGCAGCCGGGACTCGTCGCGGATGGCCGCGACATGGGCACGGTGATCTTCCCGGACGCCGTCCTGAAGGTGTTTTTGACGGCCAGCGTCGAGGCTCGCGCGGCTCGCCGGCATAAGCAATTGATCCAAAAAGGATTTTCTGCTAATATGGATGACTTGCTCCGGGATTTGCGTGAACGCGACGAGCGCGACAGCAAGCGCACGGCCGCGCCGCTCAAGCCCGCGGCGGATGCACAGCTCCTCGATACCTCGGCGTTGTCGATCGACCAGGCGGTCGAACAGGTGACCCAGTGGTACAAGGCGCTGGTTCCGCAAAGCTGAACGCGGAACTCGTATCGAAGTGTTTTTTGTTGTTGTGTAGGTGCCTCGTGAGCAACACGAAGCGATCGTTTAACCCTTAACCCCGTATGGCTTTCGCTCCTTTGCCGTAGTGATGAACCGTGGTGGTTCACCTGACGCTGCGAGAACCATGCAAATTCAGATTTTTATGTCCGACCTGCAAACCTCTACCCCGAATACCGAATCTTTTGCGGCTCTGTTCGAAGAGTCGCTGACCAAGCAGGACATGCGCGCTGGCGAAGTGATCTCCGCCGAAGTCGTGCGTGTCGACCACAACTTCGTGGTCGTCAACGCTGGTCTCAAGTCCGAAGCCTACATCCCGCTCGAAGAGTTCCTGAATGACGCGGGCGAGGTAGAAGTGCAGGCGGGCGACTTCGTTTCCGTCGCGATCGACGCGCTGGAAAACGGCTATGGCGACACCATCCTGTCGCGCGACAAGGCGAAGCGTCTGGCTTCGTGGCTGTCGCTGGAAAAGGCCCTCGACAACAACGAACTCGTGACGGGCACCATCACGGGCAAGGTCAAGGGCGGCATGACCGTCATGGTCAACGGCATTCGCGCATTCCTGCCGGGCTCGCTGGTCGACACGCGCCCTGTCAAGGACACGACGCCGTACGAAGGCAAGACGCTGGAATTCCGCGTCATCAAGCTGGACCGCAAGCGTAACAACGTGGTGCTGTCGCGCCGCGCTGTGATCGAAGCGACCCAAGGCGAAGAGCGCGCAAAGCTGCTCGAAACGCTGAAGGAAGGCGCGATCGTCGAAGGCGTGGTCAAGAACATCACCGACTACGGCGCGTTCGTGGACCTCGGCGGCATCGACGGCCTGCTGCACATCACCGACATCGCATGGCGTCGCGTGCGTCACCCGAGCGAAGTTCTGTCGGTTGGCCAGGAAGTCACGGCAAAGATCCTCAAGTTCGATCAAGAGAAGAACCGCGTTTCGCTCGGTATCAAGCAACTGGGCGACGATCCGTGGGAAGGCATCTCGCGCCGTTACCCGTCGGGCACGCGCCTGTTCGGCAAGGTCACGAACATCACCGACTACGGCGCGTTCGTTGAAGTCGAGTCGGGCATCGAAGGCCTCGTCCACGTGTCGGAAATGGACTGGACGAACAAGAACGTTGCGCCGTCGAAGGTTGTCCAGCTGGGCGACGAAGTCGAAGTCATGGTTCTGGAAATCGACGAAGACCGCCGCCGTATCAGCCTCGGCATGAAGCAGTGCAAGCCGAACCCGTGGGACGACTTCAGCCGCAACTTCAAGAAGGGCGACAAGATCCAGGGCGCAATCAAGTCGATCACCGACTTCGGCGTGTTCATCGGTCTGCCTGGCGGCATCGACGGTCTGGTTCACCTGTCGGACCTGTCGTGGTCGGAAACGGGCGAAGAAGCTGTTCGCAAGTACAAGAAGGGCGACGAAGTGGAAGCGATCGTTCTCGGCATCGACGTCGAGAAGGAGCGCATTTCGCTGGGTATCAAGCAGCTTGAAGGCGACCCGTTCAGCAACTTCGTTGCAATGAACGACAAGGGTTCGATCGTTGACGGCGTGGTCAAGACGGTTGACGCGAAGGGTGCAGTGGTTCAGCTGACGGCGGACGTCGAAGGCTACCTGCGCGCTTCGGAAATCGCACAAGACCGCGTGGAAGACGCTCGCAACGTGCTGAAGGAAGGCGACAAGGTCAATGCGATGATCATCAACATCGACCGCAAGTCGCGTGGCATCAACCTGTCGATCAAGGCCAAGGATTCGGCTGAGCAACAGGAAGCGATTCGCGGCCTGGCAGCTGACACCAGCTCGGCAGCCAGCGGCACGACGAACCTGGGCGCGCTGCTGAAGGCCAAGCTCGACGGCCAGAACCAGTAAGCCTTAAGGGGTCTGCTGCAGTATGACCAAATCAGAATTGGTCGCCCAGCTGGCTACGCGATTTCCGCAACTTGTCCTCAAGGATGCGGATTTCGCGGTGAAGACGATGCTCGATGCGATGTCGGACGCTCTAGCGAACGGCCATCGCATCGAAATTCGCGGCTTCGGCAGCTTTGGCCTGAACCGCCGTCCATCCCGCGTCGGGCGCAACCCGAAGTCGGGCGAAAAAGTGTTGGTGCCTGAGAAGTACGTGCCGCACTTCAAGCCTGGCAAGGAGTTGCGTGAGCGCGTCGATCGTCGTGCGGGCGAGCCTTTGAAAGCCGAGTCCGCGGACGACGATCTTTAAGCTGGCTCTGTGTAGTATTCGCAGTTCAGGTTGAAGCTCGCCGTGGCTACGTCAGTCAGACGGCATTGACCAGAAAAAGCGCCTTTGGGCGCTTTTTTTTCGTCCGTCGCCGACGCCCCTTGTCGTCATTGAGCGTACGAGGACATGGTTGACACATCGCTTACCGCGTTCATAACGGCCTTGTGCGTTCCATCAGCCAACGAGAGGCAGCCAGCCGTCGATTGCGCACTATTTTTCAAGCCCATAAACGACAGTAAGGCATCGCGATCGGCACGGCTGTGCCAGTCGACATAGGCTTCATTTACAATACGGGTCACTTCGGCGCGGGCGAACACCGTGGCGCGACGCGTCATCAAGCCGGCGTCATCCCGCAACCGCCGTCAAGAGATCAATACATGAAATTTATCGTCTGGCTGATTCGCGTGCTGGTGTTCGTGCTGCTGCTGGTGCTTGCACTGTCCAATACGCAAAGCGCTACGCTGAATTTCCTCGCCGGGTATTCGTGGCAGGCGCCGTTGATTCTGATCGGCCTCGCGTTCTTCGTCGTGGGCTTGCTGGCCGGCCTCGTGTCGTCGCTGCCGGCAATATTCCGGTTGCGGATGGAAAACGGCAGGCTCAAGCGCGAACTGCGCGTGGCGCGCGAAACGCCCGCTGTCGTCGAAGAGCCGCCTATGCCGCCGCTCATCTAGCCTTTTCACGCCGCGCGCCACACGCGCGGCCTCTTTCGCACTCCGCACATTCGCATGGATCTAGATCTCTGGTGGCTGCTCGTCATACCCGTCGCGTTCGCGTTCGGCTGGGTGGCCGCGCGTTACGACCTCAAGGCGCTGCTGTCCGAAAGCGCCAATCTGCCGCGTTCTTATTTTCGCGGACTAAACTTTCTGTTGAACGAGCAGCCGGACCAGGCCATCGACGCCTTCATCGAAGTCGTCAAGCTCGATCCGGAAACGATTGAACTGCACTTCGCCCTCGGCAACCTGTTCCGCCGCCGCGGTGAGACGGATCGCGCGATACGCGTGCATCAGAACCTGCTCAGCCGCGCGGACCTGCCCGCCAACGAGCGCGATCATGCGTTGTACGAACTCGGCCAGGACTTCCTGAAAGCGGGCTTGCTGGACCGCGCGGAGGAGACGTTCAAGGCGCTGCAATCGGGCGACTACGCGCTCGGCGCACAGCGCTCGCTGCTCACGATCTATCAGATCGAGAAGGACTGGAACAAGTCGATCGATACCGCGCGCCGGCTCGAAACGATGGGCGCTGCGTCGCTCGATAAGGAAATCGGCCACTTTCATTGCGAGCTTGCGCAGGAAGCGCTGCAGCAGAAGAACCCGGACGAAGCCCGCCGTCAGCTGGATCTCGCATTGAAGGCGTACCCGCAGAACGTGCGCGCGACGATCCTGTTCGGCGACGTCGATGCGGCGGCCGGCGAGCACGAAAAGGCGATCGCGCAGTGGCTGCACGTGGAGCAACAGAATGCAGCGTATCTGCCGCTCGTCGCTGAAAAGCTGATGAAGGCCTACGAGGCGCTTGGCCGTCAGGAAGACGGCGCCGATCTGCTGACGTCGTGGGTGGACCGTTATCCGTCGAACGATCTGCTCGACGTCGCGTATCAGCATGTGTCGGCGCTGCGCGGACCCGAAGCGGCGCACGCGCTTGCGCGCACACAGATGCAGAAGTCGCCGAATCTCGCCGGCATGACGCGCCTGCTCGAAGCACAGCAGGCAGTGGCCGAGGAACCGCGCCGCAGCGAACTGGAGCTGATGCGCACGCTGATCCGTCAGCGCACCAAAAATCTGCCACGGTACACATGCCAGAATTGCGGCTTCCGCGCGCGGCTGTTCTATTGGCAGTGTCCGGGCTGCAGCGGTTGGGAAAGCTATGCGCCACGCCGCGTCGAGCCGATCACGGCATCGAGCTGACGTCTGGCGCGCGCATGATCGCAGGCAGCGAAGCCGTCGCACAGCATTGAAGCGTCGAACATTGAACCGGCACCATCTACCGGGAAGCGTATGAAAATCACCATTATTGGCACGGGTTACGTAGGGCTCGTCACGGGCGCATGTCTTGCCGAAGTCGGCAACGACGTTTTCTGTCTGGACGTCGATCCGCGCAAGATCGACATTCTCAACAACGGCGGCATGCCGATCCATGAGCCGGGCCTGCGGGAGATCATCGCGCGTTCGCGCGCGGCGGGACGCATCACGTTTTCGACGGATGTCGCGGCGAGCGTCGCGCACGGCGAAATCCAGTTCATCGCCGTCGGCACGCCGCCGGACGAAGACGGCTCGGCCGACCTGCAATACGTGCTCGAAGCGGCCCGCAACATCGGCCGCACGATGAACGGCTTCAAGGTGATCGTCGACAAGTCGACGGTGCCCGTCGGCACTGCGCAGCGCGTGCGCGCCGTGATCGCGGAGGAGCTGGAGAAGCGCGGTCTCGCCGACAGCGCGCAGCATCGGTTCTCGATCGTGTCGAATCCCGAGTTCCTGAAGGAAGGCGCAGCCGTCGACGACTTCATGCGTCCCGATCGCATTGTCGTGGGCGTCGACAATGACGAAGACGGCGACAAGGCGCGCGAGAAGATCCGCCGCTTGTACGCGCCGTTCAACCGGAATCACGAACGCACGTTGTACATGGACGTGCGCTCGGCCGAGTTCACGAAATACGCGGCCAACGCGATGCTTGCCACGCGCATCTCGTTCATGAACGAGATGGCGAATCTGGCCGACACCGTCGGCGCGGACATCGAAGCGGTGCGCCGTGGCATCGGCTCGGACCCGCGCATCGGCTATCACTTCCTGTATGCGGGCGTCGGTTATGGCGGTTCGTGCTTCCCGAAGGACGTGCAGGCGCTGATCCGTACGGGCAGTGAAATGGGCCACAGCCTGCGCATTCTCGAAGCCGTCGAAGAGGTGAACCACGAGCAGAAGGAAGTGCTCGTCCGCAAGATCACGGGCACGCTCGGCGAAGATCTGAGCGGCCGCACGTTCGCCGTGTGGGGCCTGTCGTTCAAGCCGAATACCGACGACATGCGCGAGGCGCCGAGCCGCCGCGTGATCGCGCAACTGCTCGCGCGCGGCGCGACGGTGCGCGCGTACGATCCCGTCGCGACATCGGAGGCAAAGCGTGTCTTCGCGCTCGATCTGGCCAGTACGCCCGACCAGCAGGCGCGCCTGCACTTCGCGAGCACGCAGGACGAAACGCTTTCGGGCGCGGATGCGCTCGTCATCGTGACCGAATGGAAGGAATTCAAGAGCCCGGACTTCACGCATCTGAAGTCCGAGCTCAAGACGCCGTTGATCTTCGACGGCCGCAATCTGTATGAACCCGAGGCGATGTCCGAGCTTGGCATCGACTATCACTCGATTGGACGTCCGTATGCACGACCCGCTGAACATTCATCCGACGCCGACCGTACCTGAAGGCGCGACGCTCGCGCCCGAAGTGGGCGTCATCGCGCGCGAGCGGCTGGCGGCGGCCCGCGTGCTGGTCGTCGGCGACGTGATGCTGGACCGTTACTGGTTCGGCGACGTCAACCGCATTTCACCGGAAGCGCCCGTGCCCGTGGTGCTGGTGCAAAAGCAGGAAGACCGGCTGGGTGGCGCGGCGAACGTCGCGCGCAACGCGGCGGCGCTGGGCGCACAGGCGGGTCTGCTGTGCGTGGTCGGCCACGACGAGCCGGGCGAGCGCGTCGTGCAACTGCTCGACGATAGCGGCGTCGCGCCGTATCTCGAGCGCGACCCGGAACTGCCGACGACGATCAAGCTGCGCGTGTTGTCGCGTCAGCAGCAGTTGTTGCGCGTCGACTTCGAAAAGGCGCCCGCGCACGAGGCGCTGCTTGCGGGCCTCGCTCGCTACGACGCATTGTTGCCGACCCACGACGTGATCCTGATGTCGGACTATGCGAAGGGCGGCCTCACGCACGTCACGCAGATGATCGCTAAGGCGCGCGCGGCGGGCAAGCCGGTGCTGGTCGATCCGAAGGGCGACGACTGGGAGCGCTATCGCGGTGCGACCCTGATCACGCCGAACCGCGCGGAATTGCGCGAAGTGGTGGGCCAGTGGAAGTCCGAAGCGGATTTGCACGCGCGCGTGGCGAAGCTGCGCGCCGAGCTCGACCTGAAAGCGCTGCTCCTCACGCGCTCGGAAGAGGGCATGACGCTCTTCTCCGACGAAGGCGTCTTGCACGCGGCGGCTGTCGCTCGCGAAGTGTATGATGTGTCCGGCGCAGGCGACACCGTGATCGCGACGCTCGCCGTGATGCTCGGCGCGGGCCTGCCGCTCGACGAAGCCGTGTCCCTCGCGAATCGCGCAGCAGGAATCGTGGTCGCCAAGCTCGGTACGGCCACCGTCGACTACGACGAACTCTTTCATCATTGATGCCGCGCGCGCCAGCGTGATCGCGCGGCGCGCGGTTCATCTCCGCATCCGTTGACTCTCATCACAGCAGGACGATCATGACACTCATCGTCACCGGCGCGGCTGGTTTTATCGGCAGCAATATCGTCAAGGCGCTCAACGAGCGCGGCGAAGACCGCATCATCGCCGTCGACAATCTGACTCGCGCCGACAAGTTCAAGAATCTCGTCGATTGCGAGATCGACGACTATCTCGACAAGACCGAATTCGTCGAACGCTTCGCGCGCGGCGACTTCGGCAAGGTGCGCGCGATTTTCCACGAAGGCGCCTGTTCGGACACGATGGAAACCGACGGCCGCTACATGATGGACAACAACTTCCGCTATAGCCGCGCGGTGCTCGATGCGTGTCTCGCGCAAGGCGTGCAGTTTCTGTATGCGTCGTCGGCGGCGACGTACGGCGGCTCGACGCGCTTCGTCGAAGAGCGCGAGGTCGAAGCGCCGCTCAACGTGTACGGCTACTCGAAGTTCCTGTTCGACCAGGTGATCCGCCGCGTGCTGCCCAGCGCGAAGAGCCAGATCGCCGGCTTTCGCTACTTCAACGTGTACGGGCAGCGTGAGGCACACAAGGGGCGCATGGCGTCCGTCGCGTTCCACAACTTCAACCAGTTCCGCGCCGAAGGCAAGGTGAAGCTGTTCGGCGAGTACAACGGCTACGCCGCGGGCGAGCAGACGCGTGATTTCGTCTCCGTCGAAGACGTGGCGAAGGTCAACCTGTATTTCTTCGATCACCCGGAAAAGTCGGGCATTTTCAATCTGGGCAGCGGACGCGCGCAGCCGTTCAACGATATCGCATCGACGGTCGTCAACACGCTGCGTGTGCTCGACGGCGAAGTCGCGTTGTCGCTGGCCGAGCTGGTGCAGCGCGGGCTGATCGAATACGTCCCGTTCCCCGATGCACTGCGCGGCAAGTATCAGTGCTTCACGCAGGCTGACCAGACGAAGCTGCGCGCAGCGGGCTACGACGCGCCGTTCCTGACGGTGCAGGAAGGCGTCGACCGCTACGTGCGTTGGCTATTCGGCCAGGTGTAAATCGTTCGTACACCTCTCTACACTGGAGTCTCCCGGTCGGTGATCGTCACCGGTCGGTGTTTCAGGGAGATTCCACATGTTCAAAAAAATCCTCGTCACGGCGGCCATGCTCGCCGCTTTCGGCCAGGCGTTCGCCTCGGTCGACGTCAACTCCGCTAACGAATCGGCGCTGCGCGGCATCAAGGGCATCGGTCCCGCCAAGGCGAAGGCCATTCTCGACGAACGCGCGGCGCATGGTCCGTTCAAGGACGCGGCGGATCTCAGCAAGCGGGTCAAGGGTCTGGGCGGCCATACCGTCGAGCGTCTGCAGGCCGAGGGCCTCGCGGTCGGCACGTCGGGCGCTGGCGCGACGGCTGTCGCTGCTGCTGGCGCACAGGCTGCGGCGCCGCACACGAAGGCCGCGCCCGCTGCGAAGAACGACACGGCCGTGGTGGTCAAGAAGTAGCCCTTTGATCTGAACGTATGAAGCGGGCGCCTGACGCGTATCACCTCACGCGCGGCGGGCGTTCGTCTCGACCTTCGACGATTTCTTCGCGGGAGTTGTCACAAACCTCCCTTCAGCCGTCATTCAGATGACTGGCTCCCCGCGGCAGATCCAGCCTGCCGCGGTTTTTTGCGCTTCTTCAGGCACGCTGCACGACGGAAAACGGGCGTCGACGCATCCATGCGCGCATCAGGGGCTGCCGGCAGTGGTGCGCCTGGTAGTTTAGAATCGCTGGATTCAAGACTTCGCGCACCGTCACAGCACGCACCGATATGGCTTACAAAACGATTGAAGACACGATCGGCAATACGCCCCTCATTCAGCTCGTCCGCCTCGTGGACGACGACATCCGCAGCCGCAACAACGTCGTGCTCGGCAAGCTGGAGGGCAACAATCCGGCCGGTTCGGTGAAGGACCGCCCGGCGCTTTCGATGATCAAGAAAGCGGAACAGCGTGGACGCATCAAACCGGGCGACACGCTGATCGAAGCGACGAGCGGCAACACGGGCATCGCGCTCGCGATGGCGGCGGCGATCAAGGGTTACAAGATGATCCTGATCATGCCCGAGGACCTGTCGCTGGAGCGCCGTCAGAGCATGGCCGCATATGGCGCGCAGATCCTGCTGACGCCCGTCACGGGCGGCATGGAGTACGCACGTGACCTCGCCGAGCAGATGCAGCGCGAAGGCAAGGGCATCATCCTTGATCAGTTTGCCAATCCGGACAATCCGCTCGCGCATTACGAAGCGACCGGCCCCGAAATCTGGCGCGACACGGAAGGCGGCATCACGCACTTCGTGTCGGCGATGGGCACGACGGGCACGATCATGGGCGTGTCGCAGTATCTGAAGGAACAGAATCCCGGCATCGAGATCATCGGCGCGCAGCCGGAAGAGGGCTCGCGCATTCCGGGCATCCGCAAATGGCCGGAAGCGTATCTGCCGAAGATTTTCGACCGTAGCCGCGTCGATCGCGTCGAGAACGTGAGCCAGGCGGCGTCGGAAGCGATGGCGCGCCGGATGGCCGCCGTCGAGGGCGTGTTCTGCGGCATTTCGTCGGCGGGCGCGTGCGAAGTGGCACTGCGCATCGCGCGCCAAGTCGAGAACGCGACCATCGTGTTCATCGTCTGCGATCGCGGCGACCGTTATCTGTCGACGGGTGTGTTCCCCGCCTGATGCGACCCGCCGCGCGCGGCGACGTCAGCAAAAGCAAAACGCCGGCGGAAGCCGGCGTTTTTGCATGGATTGAAAATGCGCGCGGCTATTGCGACGCGGCGGGCGTCGACGCATTGCCCGCTTCCGTCGCGGCCATCTGCGCTTTCACACGCTCGCCGAGCTGGTACACGGCCAGCGCATAGAAAAAGCTGCGGTTGTAGCGCGTCAGCACGTAGAAGTTCTTCAGGCCCAGCGTGTACTCCGTGGCACGTCCCGGCGACGGCAGATCGACCACGGTCACGGGCGTGCCCGCTTCCGCCGTCGTATCGAGCCCAGGCTGGTTCATCAGCATGCCCGCCTTCAGCAGTTGCTGCAGCGACCAGCGCGGCTCCGGCGCGCCCGTCGCGGCTGCTTGCGCGATGCCGAGGCTGCCGGTGTCGGTGGCGATATTCCACACGACGGGGCGCCCCGTCTCCCAACCGTTCTTGTTCAGATAGTTCGCGACGCTGCCGATCGCATCGGCCTGGCTCGTGCGCAGATCGATCCGCTTGTTGCCGTCGTAATCGACTGCGTACTGCACGATGCTGCTCGGCAAAAACTGCGGAATGCCGATTGCACCCGTGTACGAGCCGAGCACGGTGGTCGGATCGATTTGGGAATCGCGCGTCCACACCAGGTAGTCTTCGAGATTCTTGCGGAACGTGATCATCCGGTCTGCGCGATTCGGCGTGTTCGGATAGTCGAACGAGAGCGTGGTCAGCGCGTCGAGCACGCGGAAGTTACCCATGTAGCGCCCATAGATCGTCTCGACGCCGATGATGCCGACGATCACTTCGGGCGGCACGCCATATTGCTCATACGCGCGTTGCAGCGTCGCCTGGTTCGCGCGCCAGAACTTCACGCCCGCGTTGATGCGCACCGGGTCGAGAAAGCGCCCCTGATAGACGCGCCAGTTCTTGACCGACGGCGTCGGCGAAGGCGTTACGAGCTTCACGGCCGTCGCCGAGTAGCTGACGCGCGCGAACAGCGCGTGCAGCGCAGCCGGATCGAAGTCGTAGCGCGCGGCCATGTCGTTGATGAACGAATCGACATCCGCGTTGTTCGCATAGCGCTGCGGCACGATCTCTTCTTCGAACGTCTGTCCTTGCGCCGGTTGCTCGGGCTGCCCCTGCGCGAGCTGCATGCGCGGTTTGCTGACGGTCTGCGCCGAAGCCGGGCCGACTCCCGCGAACGCGCACCATGCGATGGACAGTGCGGCGGCTACAGTCGTTGCGCGTAGCCGATAGTGTGCGGACGGAGCAAGCTTGACGGTCATGGTGAACTGGATGTTGGCGGGCAAAAAAAAGTTACGGGGCAGTATACCCGACGGGGTTCGCGAAACTGTGCAGAAGCGTTGCGGCATCACGGTCCCGGGGCATCGTGTGGTAACTTCGTAGTATTCGCGCAACCTGCTTGCGTCAATGGACGGAGACATGCAGCGTGCTGTCGCACTTCGCGAGACGCGCTGCCCGAAATCAACACATGGCAACCGGTTTCTTTTCACACGCAGACTGTCTGCAACATGAGATGGGTCAATGGCATCCCGAATGCCCGGCCCGCCTGCAGGCGATCGAAGACCAGCTGATCGCAAGCCGCATCGGCGAGCTGATCGAGCGCGAGTCCGCGCCGCTTGCCGACGAAGCCGCGCTGTTGCGCGTGCATACGAAGGCGCACGTCGACTACATCCGTGAGCGTGCGCCGAGCGAGGGCTACGCGGAGATCGATCCCGACACGTCGATGAACCCGCATACGTGGAACGCCGCATTGCGCGCGGCGGGCGCGGCTGTCGCGGCGACGGATGCCGTGATCGAAGGCCGTTACGACAATGCGTTTTGCAGCGTGCGGCCGCCTGGCCATCACGCGGAGCCGGCGCGAGCGATGGGCTTCTGCTTCTTCAATAACGTCGCGATTGCCGCGCGGCACGCGCTCGAAGTACACGGGCTCGAACGCGTCGCGATCATCGATTTCGACGTGCATCACGGCAACGGCACCGAGGCCGCGTTTTCGAACGACTCTCGCGTGCTGATGTGCAGCATCTTCCAGCATCCGTTTTATCCGTTCACGGGTGCCGACAATCAGGCGCCGAACATGTGCAATGTGCCGATCGCCGCGCGCTCGAAGGGCATGGTGGTGCGCGAGGCCGTCGACATGATCTGGCTGCCGCGTCTCGAAGCATTCAAGCCGCAGATGCTGTTCGTGTCGGCGGGTTTCGATGCGCATCGCGAGGACGATCTCGGCAATATGGCGCTCGTCGAGGACGACTATGCGTGGATCACCGAGCAGATTCGCCAGGTTGCGGCGAAGTACGCGAAAGGGCGCATCGTCAGCTGTCTGGAAGGCGGCTACAACCTGTCGGCGCTCGGGCGCAGCGTCGTCGCGCACGTGCGGGCGCTCGCCGATATCTGAAGGCAGGCGGCGAGCATCGGAAGAGAGGCCACCACATCATGAACGCAGACGCAGCGGTTCAACCGATCGAAGTCACGCAAGACGCTTATGACCTGCGCGGCGTCGTGCGCCTCACGCTGAACCGGCCGGACGCATTCAACGCGCTCTCCGAAGCGCTGCTCGACGACATGCAGACGCATCTCGCCGATATCGCGAAGAGCGACGCGCGCGTCGTCGTGATTGCGGGTGCGGGCCGCGCGTTTTGCGCCGGGCACGATCTGAAGGAAATGCGCGCGGCGCCGTCGCTCGATTACTACCAGTCGCTGTTCGCGCGCTGCACGAAGATGATGCTCGCGATCCAGCGCCTGCCGCAGCCGGTGATCGCGCGCGTGCATGGCACGGCGACGGCGGCGGGCTGTCAGCTCGTGGCGATGTGCGATCTCGCCGTTGCTGCCGATACCGCGCGCTTCGCCGTGTCGGGCGTCAATCTCGGACTGTTCTGCGCGACGCCGTCGGTGCCGCTGTCGCGCAACCTGTCGCGCAAGGCTGCGCTCGAAATGCTGCTGACGGGCGACTTCATCGACGCGATGGCGGCGAAGCAGCAAGGCCTCGTGAATCGCGTGGTGCCGCTCGACATGCTCGATGCCGAAGTCGCCGCGCTCGCGAAGAGCATTTGCGCGAAGCCGCGTGCAGCGGTCGAAGCGGGCAAGGGCCTGTTCTACCGGCAGCTCGAAATGGGCGTCGAGGCTGCGTACCAGCTGGCCGGGCAAACGATGGCCTGCAACATGATGGACGAATCGGCGCTCGAAGGCGTGCAGGCGTTCATCGACAAACGGCCGCCCGACTGGCCGCACACATCCGGCCGCTAGGCCAGCTTATTCCGAACGTTTCAAAATCCACGCGACGAGCGCGTCGATCACGCGCTCGCGGTCGAGGTCGTTCATCGTCTCGTGATAGCTGCCTTCGTAGAGCGTCAGCGTCTTGTCGGGCGAGCCGGCATGCGCGCCGAAGTCGCGGCTGCCGTCGGGCTCGGTGAGCTTGTCGGCGGTGCCGTGCCAGATCAAAAGCGGCGTGCGCAGGCCCGCGCGTCCCTGTTCGATGCGCTGCATCGCAAGCAGCAGTTCGGCGCCCGTGCGCGCGGGAATCGCGCCGTGATGCACGAGGGGATCGTAGCGGTTCGCATCGACCACGCTCGCGTCGCGCGACAGCAGCGCGGCGTCGATCTTCATCGCCGGAAAGGTGGGCCACACGCGGCTGATCTTCTGGCTCAGCGCCAGCATCCAGCGCGGCACGTCGCGGCCCGGCGCGAGGGCAGGACTGGACAGGATCAACCCGTTCAGATGGCGCCGTTGCGCCGCCTGTTCTTCTATCGCGTAAAGCGCCGCGATCGCGCCGCCCATGCTGTGACCCATCAGGAAAAGCGGGCCGTCGTTGTGGGCCGCCTCGGCAAGGAGCGCATCGGCGTCGAGCAGATACTCGTCGAAGCGCTCGATCCAGGCGCGCCGGCCCGGCGCATCGCCATGCCCGCGCAGATCGATGGCGATCAGTTCGATTCCATTCGCATTGAGTGCCTGCGCGAGCGGCGCGTACCGTCCCGCGTGCTCGGCGAGACCGTGGATCAGCGCGACCGTCGCGCAGCGCAGCCCGGCCGCGCGCCACCGATAGAGCGGCAGTTCGAGGCCGTCGCGCGTCAGGGTCTGCGAGCGTTCGGGGTTCCGCGCGGCGGAAGTGGCAGCCTGGGAGGTCTCCATGGCATTTGTCCGATGTTTATAGATTGCGCTCGATCATAGCCGCATGCGCATGACCGTTCGTGTCTGGTCAAACGGAGCGATCCTCTAATTCCGCTGTGTTATGAAAGATCGCGAATTGATTATTAAAGGATATGACGCGACTGCGGTAAAATCGTCGGCTCAAATCCCAATAAAAGTCACGGCGGCCGGTGCCCGGGGCGTACAACGCTCGATGGCAGTCCGCCGTTTCGTTTTTCATGATCGAACTACGCAACCTATCGCAGCGTTTTCCGGGGCCACGGGGCTGGATCGAAGCGCTGCACAACGTCAATCTGTCGATTCCTCGCGGCGAGGTGTTCGGCATCATCGGACGCAGTGGCGCGGGCAAGAGCACGCTGGTCCGCACCATCAACCTGCTGACGCGCCCGACGGAAGGCAATGTCGTCGTCGACGGCAGCGATCTCACCACGATGCCCGCCGCGCAACTGCGCGAAGCGCGTCGCGAGATCGGCATGATCTTCCAGCACTTCAATTTATTGTCGTCGCGCACGGTGTACGACAACGTCGCGCTGCCGCTCGAACTGGCCGGCATGAAGCGCGCGGAAATCGAGGCGCATGTGCTGCCGCTGCTCGATCTGGTCGGCCTGTCGGCGCAGAAGGACCGCTATCCGTCGCAGATCAGCGGCGGGCAGAAGCAGCGCGTCGGCATTGCGCGCGCGCTCGCGAGCAAGCCGAAAGTGCTGCTCTCCGACGAAGCGACCTCCGCGCTCGACCCCGAAACGACCCGCGCGATTCTCGATCTGCTCAAGCGCATCAACCGCGAACTGAAGCTCACCATCGTGCTGATCACCCACCAGATGGAAGTCATCAAGCAGGTGTGCGACCGCGTCGCGGTGCTCGACAACGGCCGCGTGGTCGAAGAGGGCAAGGTCATCGACGTGTTCCTGCAACCACACCACGAAGTCACGCGCGCGCTGATCGGCGACGTGATCGCACAGGAGTTGCCGCCTGCGATGAAGGCGCGCGTCGCCGAGCGTCTGAAGACGGGCAGCGGCCATCTGCTGCGGCTCGCGTTCACGGGTTCAGGCGTCGATCAGCCGATTCTTTCGGAGACGATCCGCCGCTACGAGCTGGACTTCAACATCCTGCACGGCCAGATCGACGAGATCCAGGGTCAGGCGTTCGGCTCGCTCGCGGTGCTCGCGGGCGGCGAACCGACGAAGGTGGCGCAGGCGATGACGTATCTGCGCGAACAGGGCGTGGTGGTCGAGGAGTTGTCGTATGTTGAGTGAAATGTTCGATATGTTCGTGCAGTCGTTCTGGGAGACGCTGATCATGGTCGGCATCTCGGGACTGATCGGCGCGGCCGTCGGCCTGCCGCTCGGCGTGCTGCTCTATCTGACCGATCGCCAGGGCGTGCTGCAGAACATCGCCGCCAATCGTGCGATGGGCGTGGTCGTCAATGCCGTGCGCTCGACGCCGTTCATCATCCTGCTCGTCGCGGTGATTCCGTTTACGCGCCTCGTGGTCGGCTCGTCGATCGGCACGGCGGCGGCCGTCGTGCCGCTGACGATCGCCGCCGCGCCGTTCATCGCGCGGCTTGCCGAGACGGCGTTGCGCGAAGTCGATCGTGGCCTGATCGAAGCCGCCCAGGCAATGGGCGCGACCACCTCGCAGATCGTGTTCAAGGTGCTGCTGCCGGAATCGCTGCCGGGCATCGTCGCGGGTCTGACCATCACCTTCGTGTCGCTGGTCGGCTATTCGGCGATGGCGGGCGCGATCGGCGGTGGCGGTCTGGGCGATCTCGGCATCCGCTACGGATACCAACGCTTTTTGCCGGAAGTGATGTTGACGGTCGTCGTGATTCTGATCGTCTTCGTGCAACTGGTGCAGTCGTTCGGGGATTGGCTCGTGCGTCGTTTGAGCCACAAATAAACACTTTCAAAAAGACAAAGGTTTGGTCATGCAACGTCGTTTCATTCTGAAGGCCGCCGCCGTGCTGGGCGCGGCATCGCTCATCGGCTTCGGTACGTCATCGCTCGCATTCGCCGACGAATCGATCAAGGTCGGCGTGACGGGCGGCCCGCACGCGCAAATCATGGACGTCGTAAAGACGGTCGCGGCGAAGAACGGCCTGAACATCAAGGTGATCGAGTTTTCGGACTACGTGCAACCGAACGCGGCGCTCGCGGGCGGCGACCTCGACGCGAACAGCTATCAGCACGACCCGTATCTGCAGGCACAGGTGAAAGACCGCGGCTACAAGCTGATCAGGATCGCGGACACCGTGACCTATCCGATGGGCATCTATTCGAAGAAGGTGAAGACGCTCGCCGAACTGCCGGCGGGCGCGAAGATCGCCGTGCCGAACGATCCGACCAACGGCGGCCGCGCGCTGCTGTTGCTGCAGAAGCAGGGCCTGCTCAAGCTGAAAGCTGATGCGGGCCTGAAGGCGACGCCGCTCGATATCGTCGACAACCCGAAGAAGCTGAAGATCGTCGAACTCGACGCAGCACAGATTCCGCGTTCGCTCGGCGATGTCGACGCCGCCGCGATCAATACGAACTTCGCGATGGAAGCCGGTCTGAAGCCGAAGCAGGACGCCATTGCGATCGAAGATCCGAAGGGTCCGTACGTGAACGTCATTGCGATCCGCGAGGCGGACCGCAACAAGCCGTGGGTGGCGAAGCTGGTCGCGGCTTACCACTCGCCGGAAGTGAAGCAGTTCATCGAAAGCAAGTTTGGCGGCGCGGTCATCGCGTCCTGGTAATCCGGCGTGGCGCCGCATTACGTGGCGACGGGCGGCGTATGGGATCGTGCTGTCTGAAGAATCGGTAGCAACCCGGACTTGGCGTCCGGGTTTTTTTAGATATAGAATAGCACGACCGTTCGCTATTTCCGTCACACCGTCGGGGAGCGATATCCTCAACACCAAGCAATCCCGGACCGGCTGCCGCAGAGGCTGTCGCTATAATGTCCGTCGGGTTGACGTATTCGTAACTTTGGAGCGTGTGCATGAAAATCCTGGTGCCAGTCAAGAGAGTGGTTGACTACAACGTGAAGGTCCGCGTGAAGTCGGACAACACGGGTGTCGACATTGCGAATGTGAAGATGTCGATGAATCCGTTCGACGAAATCGCCGTCGAAGAAGCCGTGCGTCTGCGCGAAGCGGGCGTGGCAACGGAAGTGATCGCGGTGTCGGCGGGCGTCGCGCAATGTCAGGAAACGCTGCGCACGGCGCTGGCGATCGGCGCGGATCGCGCGATCCTGATCGAATCGAACGAAGAGCTGCAGCCGCTGGCTGTCGCGAAGCTGCTCAAGGCGCTGGTCGACAAGGAACAGCCGCAGCTGGTGATCCTCGGCAAGCAGGCCATCGACGACGATTCCAACCAGACGGGCCAGATGCTCGCTGCACTGGCCAATCTGCCGCAAGCGACGTTTGCATCGAAGGTTGTCGTAGCGGATGGCAAGGCGACGGTGTCGCGTGAAGTCGATGGCGGCGCGGAAACGCTGTCGCTGACGCTGCCGGCTGTCATCACGACCGATCTGCGCCTGAACGAGCCGCGCTACGTAACGCTGCCGAACATCATGAAGGCGAAGAAGAAGCCGCTCGAAACCGTGAAGCCGGAAGACCTGGGCGTCGATGTCACGCCGCGTCTGAAGACGCTGAAGGTCAGCGAGCCGCCGAAGCGCTCGGCTGGCGTGAAGGTGGCCGACGTGAAGACGCTGGTCGAGAAGCTGAAGACCGAAGCCAAAGTGCTTTGATCTACGGAGACGAATGAAATGACGATTCTGGTAATTGCTGAACACGACAACGCGGCGCTGAAGGCAGCGACGCTCAATACGGTTGCTGCCGCGCAGAAGATCGGTGGCGACGTTCACGTGCTGGTGGCTGGCCACAACGCGCAAGGCGCGGCTGACGCGGCGGCGAAGGTGGCAGGCGTGGCGAAGGTGCTGCTCGCCGACGCGCCGCAACTGGCAGCAGGCCTCGCGGAAAACGTCGAGGCGACGGTGCTGAATGTCGCGAAGGACTACTCGCACATCCTCGCGCCCGCTACGGCTTACGGCAAGAACATCGCGCCGCGAATCGCAGCGAAGCTCGACGTCGCGCAGATCAGCGACATCACGGCTGTCGATTCGGCCGATACGTTCGAGCGTCCGATCTACGCGGGCAACGCGATTGCGATCGTGCAATCGGCTGATCCCATCAAGGTCATCACGGTGCGTTCGACGGGCTTCGACCCGGTTGCAGCGGAAGGCGGCAGCGCATCGGTCGAGAAGATCGAAGCGGCAGCCGATACGGGCATCTCGCAGTTCGTGAGCCGTGAAGTGACGAAGCTCGACCGTCCGGAACTGACGTCGGCGCACGTCATTGTGTCGGGCGGTCGTGGTCTGGGCAGCGGCGAGAACTACACGAAGGTGCTGGAGCCGCTGGCCGACAAACTCGGCGCGGCAATGGGCGCATCGCGCGCAGCCGTCGACGCGGGCTACGTGCCGAACGACTATCAGGTCGGTCAGACGGGCAAGATCGTCGCGCCGCAGCTGTACATCGCGGTCGGTATCTCGGGCGCGATCCAGCATCTCGCAGGCATGAAGGACTCGAAGGTCATCGTTGCCATCAACAAGGACGAAGAAGCGCCGATTTTCAGCGTCGCGGATTATGGCCTCGTTGGCGATCTGTTCACCGTCGTGCCGGAGCTGGTGAAGGAACTCGGCTGATAAAGCGGCACGCCGCCTGACGGCAAACGACAGCAAAGCGAAGAGGCGCGAGGATGTTGAATCCAGCGCCTCTTTTTTCATCGGAGTCAGGGAGGAGACACACATGAGCTACACGGCACCCATCAAGGACATGATGTTCGCGATGCAGGAACTGGCCGGACTGGATGACATCGCAGCGCTGCCCGGCTTCGAGGACGCGAACGCTGAAACCGCACAAGCCGTGCTCGAAGAATCCGCGAAGCTGTGCGGCGAAGTGCTGGCGCCGCTGAACGTCGAAGGCGACCGCAACCCGAGCAGCTGGAAAGACGGCCACGTGACGGCGACGCCTGGTTTCGCCGATGCGTTCCGCCAGTTCGCCGCAGGCGGCTGGCAGGGCGTGCAGCATCCCGTCGAATACGAAGGCCAGGGCCTGCCGAAGCTGATCGCGACGGCGTGTATCGAGATGCTGAACGCGTCGAACCTGTCGTTCGCGCTGTGTCCGCTGCTGACGGACGGCGCGATCGAGGCGCTGCTGACGGCAGGCAGCGACGCGCAGAAAAAGACCTATGTCCCGAAGCTGATTTCCGGCGAATGGACGGGCACGATGAACCTCACCGAGCCGCAAGCGGGCTCGGATCTCGCGCTGGTGCGAACGCGCGCCGAGCCGCAGGGCGACGGCTCGTTCAAGCTGTTCGGCACGAAGATTTTCATCACGTGGGGCGAGCACGACATGGCGGACAACATCGTCCACCTCGTGCTCGCGCGCACGCCGGATGCGCCTGAAGGCGTGAAAGGCATTTCGCTGTTCGTCGTGCCGAAGTTCCTCGTCAACGAGGACGGCTCGCTGGGCGAGCGCAACGACGTGCACTGCGTGTCGATCGAACACAAGCTCGGGATCAAGGCGAGCCCGACGGCCGTGCTGCAGTTCGGCGACCACGGTGGCGCGATCGGTCATCTGATCGGCGAAGAGAATCGCGGCCTCGAATACATGTTCATCATGATGAACGCGGCGCGGTTTGCGGTCGGCATGCAGGGCGTGGCCATATCGGACCGGGCTTACCAGAAGGCGGTCGCGTACGCGAAAGACCGCGTGCAGAGCCGGCCAGTTGACGGTTCGGCGAAGCAGTCCGTGTCGATCATTCACCATCCGGACGTGCGCCGCATGCTGTCGACGATGCGCGCACTCACCGAAGGCTCGCGCGCACTGGCGTATGTCGCCGCTTCGCATAGCGATCTCGCGCACCGGCATCCTGACGAAGCGAAGCGTGCGGAGCATCAGGCGATCTATGAATATCTGGTGCCGATCGTGAAGGGCTGGAGCACGGAGCTATCCGTGGATGTAACGAGCCTCGGCGTGCAGGTGCATGGCGGTATGGGCTTCATCGAAGAGACGGGTGCGGCACAGTACTATCGCGACGCTCGCATCCTGCCGATCTACGAAGGTACGACGGCCATTCAGGCGAACGATCTGGTCGGCCGCAAGACGGTGCGTGACGGCGGCGCAGTGGCAAAAGCCCTGCTTGCCCAGATCGCGCAGACAGTCGAAGCACTGAAACAGCACAAGGGCGCAGCGTTCCAGTCAATGCAAAAACATCTGTCACTTGGACATGATGCGTTGCAGTCGACCGTCGCGTTCGTCGTCGCGAATACGAAGAGCGATCCGAACGCGGTATTCGCCGGCAGCGTGTCGTATCTGAAGCTCGCGGGCATCGTGCTGGGCGGCTGGCAGATGGCGCGCGCGATGCTGGCGGCGCAACAGAAACACGCGCAGGACCCGTCGTTCTACGGCGCGAAAATCGCGACCGCGCAGTTCTTCGCGGAACATCTGCTGCCGCAGGCGGTGGCGCTGGAAGCGTCGATTACCAGCGCGAAGGGCGGCGAGGGCGTGCTCGCATTGTCGGAAGATCAGTTCTGACGACGTCGAAGGCAGAAAAAACAACGGCGCCGCGAAGGCGCCGTTGTTGCATCAGGTGGAACCGAATCAGGCGTAAGCCGGACGAGTCTGCCCCGTCGTCTCGCCGAGATAGCGATGCACCGACAGATCGCCCGACTGGATCGCCGGACGCTTGCCCGAGATCAGATCGGCGAGCAGCTGGCCCGAGCCGCACGACATCGTCCAGCCGAGCGTGCCGTGTCCCGTGTTCAGGAACAGGTTCGGCACGGGTGTGCGGCCGACGATCGGCGTGCCGTCCGGCGTCATCGGACGCAGGCCCGTCCAGAACGTCGCTTTCGACGTATCGCCGCCGCCCGGGAACAGATCGTTGACACACATCTCGAGCGTCTCGCGGCGCGCCTGCTTCAGCTTCTTGTCGAAGCCCACGATCTCCGCCATCCCGCCGACGCGAATCCGGTCGTCGAAACGCGTGATCGCGATCTTGTACGTCTCGTCGAGCACCGTCGATACGGGCGCCGACCCGGCATCGACGATCGGCGCCGTGATCGAGTAGCCCTTGAGCGGATACACCGGAATCTTGACGATGTCCGACAGGAACTTCGTCGAATACGAGCCCAGCGCGACGACGAAGCTTTCCGCGCGCACCATCTCGCTGCCGCACTTCACGCCAGCGATGCGATCGCCTTCCATCGCGAGCGCGTCGATCGGGGTGTTGTAGCGGAACTTGACGCCCAGTTGCCCGGCGAGCGCGGCGAGGCGCGTCGTGAACAGCTGGCAATCGCCTGTTTCGTCGCCCGGCAGGCGCAGACCGCCCGTCAGCTTGTGCGACGTCGCGGCGAGCGCGGGTTCGGCACGCGCGAGGTCGTTCGGCATCAGCAGTTCGTACGGCACGTTCGCGTCTTCGAGCACGGCGATGTCCTTCGCTGCGCCATCGAGTTGCTGTTGCGTGCGGAACAGCTGCAGCGTGCCGCCCGTGCGGCCTTCGTACTGGATGCCCGTCTCGGCGCGCAATGCCTGGAGGCAATCACGGCTGTATTCGGCGAGACGCACCATGCGGCCCTTGTTGACGGCGTAGCGCGCGGACGTGCAGTTCTGCAGCATCTGCCACATCCATTGCAACTGGAATTGCGTGCCGTCGAGCCGGATGGCGAGCGGCGCATGCTTCTGGAACATCCATTTGACGGCCTTCAGCGGCACGCCCGGCGCCGCCCACGGCGCGGCATAGCCCGGTGAAATCTGGCCGGCGTTGGCAAAGCTCGTTTCGAGCGCAGGACCTGCTTCGCGATCGATCACGGTGACTTCATGACCGGCGCGCGCAAGATAATAGGCGGTCGTTACCCCAACGACGCCACTGCCCAGAACGACGACTCGCATAGCTGCTCCATAAAGGTCGGAAGGCCGCGGCGTGATGGAAAACCTCGTTTCTTCGTGCTTTTGTTCGATTGACGAGGTGATATGCCGAATGCCTAGTGTTAACCGCTATACTATTTGCGTCGTGGTAGGTTTTGTTATTGTATTTTTCAGATTTTCAGTAAAAACCATGCGTACACAGCGTCAGCCGATTCGAGCGCTCGACAAACTCGATCACAAGATCCTGAGAATCCTCCAGCAGGACGGCCGGATCGCGATGAAGGAACTGGCCGAGCAGGTGGGTCTTTCGGTGACGCCGTGTATCGAGCGCGTCAAGCGCATGGAGCGCGACGGCGTCATTACGGGCTATCACGCACGCGTGAATCCGGCGGAGCTTGGCGCGGCGCTGCTGGTGTTCGTCGAGATCACGCTCGATCACAAGAGCGGCAACATGTTCGACCAGTTCCGGCGAGAAGTGCAGAAGATTCCCGAGGTGCTCGAATGCCATCTGGTGTCGGGCGACTTCGACTATCTGATCAAGGCGCGCATCGGCGAAATGGCGGACTACCGGAAGCTGCTTGGCGACATCCTGCTGCAACTGCCGGGCGCGGTGCAGTCGAAGAGCTATGTCGTGATGGAGGAAATCAAGGAAACGCTGAACATTGCCGTAGGCGAATGACGCTTACGGCGGGGCTCCCTGGCGGTTGACCCGGCCCCGAAAGTCACGCTCGACAAACGCGGTAAACACTGTATATTTGTACAGTATTCAGCGTTGCTTCGACGTGTGCCGTGACAGACTACGACCGAGACATTCCCGAATTTCCAATCGCGCCGCCCGCTCCGCGCAAGGGGCGGGGCGCGGTCACGAATCTGCAGGGCCGCTACGAAGTCGATCAGCGCGAGGCCGTCGACGATGGCTGGATCGCGCCGTCGGAAGAGGAAAGCGGGCGTCCCGCGTTGCGCACGCAGATATTCGAAGAACGCGCGAAAAGCATCCTCACGCATAACCAGTCGCCGGATATTCCGTTCAGCGTGTCGCTGAATCCTTATCGCGGCTGCGAGCATGGCTGTATCTATTGCTTCGCGCGGCCTACGCACAGCTATCTCGGCCTGTCGCCGGGGCTCGACTTCGAAAGCCGGATCTACGCCAAGGTCAATGCGCCGGAACTGCTCGTGCGCGAAATGGCGAAGAAATCGTACGTGCCGGAACCCATCGCGCTGGGCGTGAATACGGACGCATGGCAACCCGTCGAGCGGGACCTCCAGCTGACGCGACGCGTCATCCAGGTCATGAGCGAGCACAACCAGGCGTTCGCCGCGATCACCAAGAACTCCCTGATCGAGCGCGATATCGATCTGCTTGCGCCGATGGCCGAGAAAGGGCTGATGATGGCTGCCATCACCATTACGACACTCGACGCCGACATCGCCCGCACGCTGGAGCCGCGCGCCGCCACGCCCGCGCGGCGCCTCAGGACGATCCGGACGTTGACCGACGCAGGCATACCGGTGGGCGTGAGCATTGCGCCTGTTATCCCGTTCGTCACGGATCAGGACATGGAGCGCGTACTCGAGGCCTGCGCGGAAGCGGGCGCGACGAGCGCGAGCTATATCGTGTTGCGTCTTCCGTGGGAAGTGGCGCCGCTCTTCAAGGGTTGGCTGGAAGCGCATTTCCCCGACCGCGCCGAGCGCGTGATGAACCGCGTGCGCGATATGCGGGGCGGCAAGGACTACGACGCGTCGTTTTCGACGCGCATGAAAGGCGAAGGGCTATGGGCCGATCTGCTCAAGCAGCGCTTTGCGAACGCGGTGCGGCGGCTTGGTCTCAATGCGCGCAATCACGGCATTCTCGATATGTCGCATTTCAAGCGGGTCGAGTTGCCCAAGCCGGTTAAACCGGCCGCACCCGACACGCCTCAATTGAGTCTTTTCTGAGCGCGACCTTATTGCGAGATCGCTTTTGCGGCCTCGACTTGAGATTCGAAGTAGGTCTGGAACGATAGCGCGAGTCCCGTCATCAGTAGGAATGCGCCGATCAGCAGCGAAAAGATCACGACGAAGATGACGGTCCAGCCGGAACGGCTCTGCTGGCCGGTGTGCGCGTTGAACTGGGCGTCCCATTTCTCATCTGGGCGCAGACCGTAGACGATCGCCGCGAGAAAGGCGGCCAGCATCGACACGGCGCCGGGGAACGCGAGAATCCAGCCCATGATCGCGGCGCGCTCGGTCGCGGCTAGCAGCATGAAGCCAGGAATCCCGATGATCGTTCCAACGAGGTGCGCCCAGCCCCACACGTCGCGCAAACCGTACAGATAGAAGCGGTGTGCGCCGAGTGTGCCGAAGAAGAAAGCGAGCGCGGCGGTAAGGGTCTTGGAGCGAAAGCGCGAGTTATGCGTAGCGACGGTGGCCATGAACGTGAGCGACAGGGTGACGGACGGCTTCGGCGGCTGCGGATCCCGCGCACAGCCGAGCGCATTCTACGCTGCCCGCATCTCGCGCGGCACGTGTGCAGACTTATGCCGGCATTCCGTGGAGGCCCTGCACGAAGTGGATGTGACACAGAAACGGTGGCGCAGCGTGGCATCCGCGCGACGGTGTCGTGAGAGATAGGTAAAACGGTGTCAGCGAGCGCTTCATGCCGCTCCCATGCCGCCTGCACAGACCGAAAAAGCCCGGCATCGAGCCCCGGCTGCGGCGTCGCGGCTCAGTTTATCCCGCTAAGTGTTTGTTGTGCTTTCGGTTTCCGGCTATAATCGCGTGTTTCAGTAGTTTCGAACCCCGGTTTTCAAGGATTCTAGTATGGTCATCATCCGCTTGGCTCGTGGCGGCTCGAAGAAGCGCCCTTTCTACAACATCGTCGCAACCGATTCGCGTAACCGTCGTGACGGCCGCTTCATCGAGCGCGTTGGTTTCTACAACCCGGTCGCTACGAAGGGCGAATCGCTGCGTATCGCTCAAGACCGTCTGACGTACTGGCAAGGCGTTGGCGCACAACTGTCGCCGACCGTGCAGCGTCTGGTGAAGGAAGCGCAAAAGGCGCAACCGGCTGCTTAAGTGCAGTTTTACGGTACATCGTCGGCTCGTGCGGCAGTCGTTCTGCGCGAGTCTGGGGTGTGCAGGTTTGACGTATGCAGGCTTGAGGTTCGCTGATGTCGGAGCGTGATTCGGGTAGTTCAGGTCGCGCAAAGGCGAAAACGGAGTCTGGCGCGCGAGCGTCGTTTGGCGCGTTTGTCCGCAAGCCGGTCGAACGGCCCGCGACGAATGTTGCAAAGGCTGACGCCGCGCAGGGAATGCAGGCTGAATCGGCGGAAAGCTGGCCCGACGACGCTGTCGAAGTCGGCGCAATCGTCGATGCATACGGTCTCAAAGGGTGGGTGAAGGTGGCCGCGCACGCGGACGCCGGTCAGGGCGGCGACGCCTTGCTCAGCGCCAAACGCTGGTGGCTCGAAAAAGGCCGCGAGCGCAAGTCGGCGCCCCGCCTGCAGTCGAAGGTTCATGGCGACAGTATCGTTGCGCAGCTGGGCGGCATTGCCGACCGGGATGCCGCGTTCGCGATGCGTGGTCATCGCGTCTACGTGCGCCGCAGCGATTTCCCTGCGCTGGGAACCGACGAATTTTACTGGGTCGACCTGCTGGGCCTCGATGTGGTCAACGAGGCCGGCGTCGAACTCGGCAAAGTGGCAGATCTGATCGACAACGGTGCGCAGTCGGTGTTGCGCATCGAATATCCGGCTACCGGCAAAGACGGCAAGCCGGTTACCGGCGAGCGCTTGATCCCGTTCGTCGGCGTCTTCATCAAAACGGTAGATCAGGCGGCGAAGAAGATCGTCGTCGACTGGGAAGCCGATTACTAAAACGTTCGCTTCACGGAGAGAGCGATGCAGTTCGATATCGTTACGCTCTTTCCTGAGATGTTTCGCGCGCTGACCGACTGGGGTATTACGAGCCGCGCCGCGAAGCAGGAGCGATACGGGTTGCGCACGTGGAATCCGCGTGATTTCACAACCGACAACTACCGCACAATCGACGATCGTCCGTACGGCGGCGGCCCCGGCATGGTAATGCTGGCCAAACCGCTGGAAGATGCGATCGGCGCCGCGAAAGCAGCGCAGGCGGAGCAGGGCGTTGGCGGCGCGCGCGTCGTGATGATGTCGCCGCAAGGCGCCACGCTCAATCACGACAAGGTCATGCGCCTTGCCGCTGAGCCTGGTCTGATTTTGCTGTGCGGCCGCTATGAAGCGATCGATCAACGTCTGATCGACCGCGTAGTCGACGAAGAAGTCAGCCTCGGCGACTTCGTGCTGTCGGGTGGCGAGTTGCCGGCCATGGCGTTGATCGACGCCGTCGTGCGTCATCTGCCGGGTGTGCTGAACGACGCGCAATCGGCAGTGCAGGACAGTTTCGTCGACGGTTTGCTGGATTGCCCGCACTACACACGTCCCGAGGAATACGACGGCGTGCGCGTGCCCGATGTGCTGCTCGGCGGCCATCATGCGGAAATCCAGTTGTGGCGGCGGCGCGAAGCGTTACGTAATACGCTGGTCAAACGGCCCGATCTGATCGTTCAGGCCAGAAAGAACAAGTTGTTGAGCCGTGCCGACGAGGCGTGGCTCGCAAATCTCGCCAAGGAAGCATCGAAGCATTGAGCTTCGTGCGACGAAGCGGGATCAAGGCGGAGCCGTCCATGCGTGGCCGGTTCCAGATGTGAACCCATCCTCTATCGGGGCCGTAGCCGAACGCGCGCAGCGCGAGGCAGGTACGAACGCCGACAAGATGGCACCAGGAGTCAGTCATGAATCTGATTGCAAAACTTGAGCAGGAAGAAATCGAGCGCGCGCTCGCAGGCAAAACCATCCCCGAATTCGCTCCCGGCGATACGGTGATCGTCAGCGTCAACGTGGTTGAAGGTAACCGCAAGCGCGTTCAGGCTTACGAAGGCGTCGTGATCGCGAAGCGCAATCGTGGCCTCAACTCGTCGTTCATCGTCCGCAAGATTTCGTCGGGCGAAGGCGTCGAGCGTACGTTCCAGACGTACTCGCCGCTGCTGGCAAGCATCGTCGTGAAGCGTCGTGGCGATGTGCGTCGTGCAAAGCTGTACTATCTGCGCGAACGTTCGGGCAAGTCGGCTCGAATCAAAGAAAAGCTGGTGTCGAAAGACCGCGCTGCAGCTGCTCAAGAGTAAAAGCTGTAAGAAAAAGCACCCTCCGCGGGTGCTTTTTTGTTTGCCAGGTCAAAATAGCGGTGTGTCCCACCAGCGCTCGTTTCGAGACTTCCATTGACCGCGCCTTCCCGTCCCTCTCGTCCCGTCTTTGATCCCGAAAGCTTGCCCGTCGAACCGGCTGATGTCGATCTGCCCGCTGTCGCGCCCGCGCGTCTGACGCCGGACGGCCTGCGCGCTCGCTTCGAGCAAAACGTGCCATGGGAGCAGGAGACGCGCGAAGTACGGTGGCGCGAAACGGGCGATCCGCGTGTCGCCGCGGTGCTGGTCGCGCTCGTCGTGCGCGACGGCGGACTGACCGTGCTGCTCACGCAGCGCACCGCGCATCTGAACGATCACGCGGGGCAGGTCAGCTTTCCCGGCGGCCGTCACGAACCTCACGACGCCACCACGACGGCAACGGCCTTGCGCGAAGCGCAGGAAGAGGTCGGCCTCGATCCGTCGCGCGTCGAAGTGCTCGGTACCTTGCCCGAGTATCTGACGGGCACGGGGTTTCGCGTGACGCCCGTCGTCGGTCTCGTGCATCCGCCGTTCACAGTTCAGGCGGACACGTTCGAGGTAGCGGAGATTTTCGAAGTCCCACTCAGCTTTTTGATGGACCCGAAGAATCACGAGGTGCGCGTGCTGAGTTGGGAAGGCGGCGAGCGTCGTTTTTTTGCAATGCCCTATCCACGCGGCGAAGTCGGCGGCGATTACTTCATCTGGGGTGCAACGGCGGGCATGTTGCGCAATTTCTATCGCTTCCTCGCGGCATGATGCGTAGCAGCGCGATCGGCACGCGGTCTCGCTGTATTACGTTTGTATTGCAGCCGCTCAGCCTCATCCGACCCTGTGCTATCGTTATGACCAATTCCGCTCATCGGACCGGATCGGCCGGCAAGAGCCGCCCGGAAAGAACTCGAATAGCACGGCGTCTCGCATGACTTTTTTCTCCGTATTGCTGGCCCTCATCATCGAACAGGTGCGCGCGCTGTCGCCGAACAATCCGGTGTCGGCACTCCTTCAATACCATGCGGAATCGACGGCGCACGGCTTCGACGCAGGCAAGGAGAAGCACGGCATCCTCGCGTGGCTGGTCGTCGTGCTGCCGTGGACGCTCGTCACCGGCCTGATCTATTTCGTCCTGTACGAGATTCACTTCGCGCTCGCGTTCCTGTGGAACGTCGCGGTGCTGTACTTCACGCTCGGCTTTCGCCAGTTCAGCCATTACTTCACGGACATCCATCTGTCGTTGAACAACGACGACGTGCCGCGCGCGCGTGAAATCCTCAATGAATGGACGGGTATCGATACCGTCGATATGCCCGTCAGCGAGATCGTCCGTCACACGTTGATTCATGCTGTCGTCGCGTCGCATCGGCATGTGTTCGGCGTGTTCTTCTGGTTCCTGATTCCCGTCGGGCCGGCGGGCGCGGTGCTGTATCGTACGGCCGAGTATCTGGCGCGCACCTGGTCGAAGCCTGTCGACGACCGGACGGCGGCGTTCTCCACTTTCGCGCAACGCGCGTTCTTCGTGATCGACTGGATTCCGTCGCGTTTGACGTCGATGGGCTTTGCGATCGTCGGCAACTTCGAAGACGCGATTTACGCCTGGCGCAATCACGCGCGCCAATGGCCCGACCCGAACGATGGCGTGCTGCTCGCCGCGGGCAGCGGCGCGTTGGGCGCGCGTCTCGCAGGACCGCTTGCCGAGGTATCGAGCCTCGACGCACTGGCAACGGGCGACGGCGGACCGATGCCCGTCGGCGACGACTGCACGCCGCGCACCCTGCAATCTGCGGTGGGGCTCGTATGGCGGGCCGTTATCCTGTGGATGATCCTGCTGCTGATGCTGACGATCGCCGTCTGGCTCGCCTGACAGCCGCGCTGCCCGCTAAAGAGCGATTCAGCCGTCCAGCGGATCGCGCGCCGTTCCGCAATTCCAGCACACGGTGAACTGCGCTTCGAGCACTTCACCGCAGTGCGCGCAACGCCAGCCGGGCGCACCGACGGCCGGCCCGCTGCGCGCCGCATCGATCAACTTCCTCGCCAACGCTTCGTCGCGCTCATCCATGAGCCACAACTCCGGCGCGCACTGATCAGCCGGAATCTCGCCGATCGCACCGCTCAGATAGCGGTTATGCAATTCGCACGCGATACCCGCGGCTGCCAGCACGTTGATCCAATGCTGCCCAATCACGACGTTGGGCGCGCGCATGAGCTTCATCATGATTGCCTGTCAGCGGACGATCTGGCTCGCCTCATGTACGAGCTGCGCATAAAGCGCATGCCTTTCCTTCGCGATACGGCCATCGGCGACCGCTTCGAGAATCGCGCAGCCGGGCTCATGCAGATGATGACAGTTGTAGAACCGGCAGTTCGGCAACAGCGGCCTGAACTCGGGAAACGCGCGTTCGAGCATGCCTTCCGTCAGATGATGCAGGCCGAATTCCTGAAAGCCCGGTGAATCGATCAGCGCGCCTTCGCCCGTAGGAAGGGGGTAGAGGCGCGTGAACGTCGTCGTGTGACGGCCGCTGTTGAGCGCCGTCGAGATTTCGCGCGTCGCCACTTCGGCATCGGGAATCAGCAGATTGACGAGCGTCGACTTGCCCATGCCCGACTGACCGAGCAGCAGCGTCGAATGGCCGCTCAGATGCGCTTCGAGCGTCTCGCGCGCGGCCTCCGGCTGCGCCTTGATCGACACTTCGAGCACCGTGTAGCCGAGCCCGCGATACAGGTCGAGGCGCTTGCGCGCGAGCGGCAGCGCGGCTTCGACGTCGATCTTGTTCAGCACGATCAGCGGCTTCAGCTCGTTCTCTTCCGCGGAGACGAGCGCGCGCCCGAGCAGGTCTTCGCTGAAATGCGGCTCGGTGGCGAGCACGATCAGCAACTGATCGAGATTCGCGGCGAACAGCTTCGACTTGTACTGATCCGAGCGATACAGCAGATTGCGCCGTTCGCCGATTTCGACGATGACGCCCTGATCGGCGGATGTCGGCTCGTACAGCACCTGATCGCCGACGGCGATCTCGCTGCGCTTGCCGCGCGGGAAGCATTGCAGGATCGCGCCGCCGTCCTCTGGCGCGACGATGTAGTGACGTCCATGCGCGGCGATCACGAGACCGCGCACGCGCTCCTGCGCGCGGTCGCTGACGGCGGCGGCGCGCAGCGCTTTCGGGGAGCGGCCGCTCATGCGTGACGCAGCAGGCGGTCGATCCGCTGCGAGGCAGGCGGATGCGAGTAGTAGAACGCGGTGTAAAGCGGGTCGGGGGTGAGCGTCGACGCGTTGTCCTCATACAGCTTGACGAGCGCGTTGACGAGATCCTTCGCGTCAGCCTGCGTCGCGGCGAAAGCGTCTGCTTCGAACTCATGCTTGCGCGAGCTGAGGCTGCCGAGCGGCGTCACGAAGAACAGGAACACGGGGACGGCGAGGAAGAACAGCACGAGCGCGAGGCCGTCGTTGCTGCCCGTCATCGACGGACGTACGCCGAGACCTTCGAAGAACCACGTACGCTGCGTGAGCCAGCCGAGCAGCGCGAGCATCGCGAGGCTGATCAGGAACGTGACGACCATCCGCTTGATCACATGGCGACGCTTGAAGTGACCGAGCTCGTGCGCCAACACCGCTTCGATCTCGCTGCCCGACAGGCGCGAGAGCAGCGTGTCGAAGAACACGATGCGCTTGGACGAGCCGAAGCCCGTGAAATACGCGTTGCCGTGCGCGGAGCGGCGGCTGCCGTCCATCACGAACAGGCCCTTGGCTGCGAAGCCGCAGCGCTTCATCAGCGCATCGATGCGCTGCACCAGCGCTTCGTCTTTCAGCGGCTCGAACTTGTTGAACATCGGCGCGATGAAGCTCGGATAGAGGATCAGCACCAGCATCTGGAACACGACCCACACGACCCACGTCCACCACCACCAGTACGTGCCCGCCTGATTCATCAGCCACAGCACGACGAACAGCAGCGGCAGACCGAACGCAGCGCCGAGCAGCACGCCCTTGATGCGGTCGGCGAAAAAGATGCGTTTCGTCATGCGGTTGAAGCCGAAGCGCTGCTCGATGCCGAACTGGCGGTAGTAGTCGAACGGCAGGTCGATTGCGCTCGTGATCGCGATCACGGCCGCCACCAGAAGGATCTGGCCGACGTAGCCATAGCCCACCCAGTCGCCGATGGCGAGATCGAGCGCCTGCACGCCGCCCAGCAGCGTGAGCGCGATCAGCACGGCGGCGCTGACGACGATCTCGATCATCGTGAGCCGCGTGCGCTCGACCGTATAGTCGGCGGCTCGCTGGTGCGCGGACAGGGCGATCGTGCCGGCGAACTGCTGAGGCACGCTTTCACGGTGCGCCGCAACGAAGCGGATCTGGCGCGACGCGAGCCAGAGCTTCGTGCCGACCATCGCCAGCACGGCGATCACGAACAGAACGGTGAAGTAGAGAGGAGGCATCCGGGGAATCCGTAGGTTCTATGCGAGAATTATATGTTTGTTCCCGCTCGTGGGCGGGAGCGCGCCATCTTCGGCGGGCGGCGGGTGTAACGTGATCCGCTCGCGCGGTCCCCAATCAAGGTTGCCTTCAATGACTGACATTATCGAATCCGTCGATCAGCCGCTCGTGCGCAGCGACATGAATCTCGTCTGGCTGGACATGGAAATGACGGGGCTCGATCCCGACAACGACCGGATCATCGAAATCGCCGTTGTCGTGACGAATTCGACGCTCGAAAGGCTGGTCGAAGGCCCCGTGCTCGCCATCCACCAGAGCGACGAAACGCTCGGCAAGATGGACGACTGGAACAAGAACACGCATGGCCGTTCGGGGCTGATCGACCGCGTGCGCGCGTCGACGGTGACGGAAGCCGACGCCACCGAGCAGATCCGCGCGTTCCTCGGCCAGCACGTGCCGCCCGGCAAGTCGCCGATGTGCGGCAACTCGATCTGCCAGGACCGCCGTTTCATGGCGCGCTGGATGCCCGAACTGGAAACGTTCTTCCATTACCGCAACCTCGACGTCAGCACGCTGAAGGAACTGTGCCGCCGCTGGCAGCCCGCGATCTACAAGGGCTTCCAGAAGCGCGCGATGCATACCGCACTCGCCGATATCCATGAATCGATCGATGAACTGCGCTACTACCGCGAGCATTTCCTGATCCCGGCCGCGAGCGCCTCGAACGCGGCCGACGCGCCGTCCGGCGACGCCAGCACGAAATAACGGTCAGCCTGGCCGCGGAGCGCGCATCGCGCTCTTCGGCCGGAACGCCGCCACGACGGCAGCGTTCGTCTCGATGTACGGGCCGCCGATCAGGTCGATGCAATACGGCACGGCGGCGAAAATGCCCGGCACTTTCACTTTCCCCGTTTCATCGCGCAAGCCCTCCAGCGTTTCCCTGATCGACTTCGGCTGCCCCGGCAGATTGATGATCAGCGCAGCGCGTTCGGCCGTCTCGCGGATCACCGCCACCTGGCGCGACAGGATCGCCGTCGGCACGAAGTTCAGGCTGATCTGCCGCATCTGCTCGCCGAATCCCGGCATTTCCTTCGTCCCGGCCGCGAGCGTCGCCTCGGGCGTCACGTCGCGGCGCGCGGGGCCCGTGCCGCCCGTTGTCAGCACCAGATCGCAGCCGGCTTCGTCGACCAGTTCGATCAGCGTCTTCGTGATGGTCGGCGCGTCGTCCTGGATCAGCCGCGTTTCCGTGCGAAACGGCGAGGTGAGCGCGCCGCCAAGCCACTCCTGCAGCGAGGGAATGCCCTTGTCCTCGTAGACGCCCGTGCTGGCGCGGTCGCTGATCGACACCAGACCGACGATCAGCTCGTCGGGATGATTACGCACGGGATTCGTCATCGTCGTCGTCCAGATCTTCGGAATCGTGGCTGTCTTCGTCGTCGTTGCCGGCGCCGTCCGCGTTCTTGATCCACTGGAACAGGTCGCGGAAGTAGCGCGGCGGCTTGCCTTGCTGCGCTTCCCTGCGCGCGTTGCGGATCAGTGTGCGGCCTTCCTGCGGGTCGGCGGCGGGGTGCTGGCGGATGAATTCGGTCAGCGCGGCGTCGTCGGCGAGCAGCTGCTCGCGCGTGCGTTCGATCCAGTGCAGGCGCGCCGTTTCGGCCTTGTTGACGCCTTTGTATTTGTCGAGCGCTTCGCGCAGCGCAGCCGTTTCATCGTCCGTCAGGCCGCGCATCACCTTGCCGACGTACTGCATCTGGCGGCGCTTGCCTTCGTGATCGGTGATGCGGCGTGCTGCACGCACGGCTTCATCGAGCGATTCAGGCATCGGCATGCGCTTCAATGCGTCTTTCGGCAGCGCGACGAGTTCTACGCCCAGCTCCTGCAACGCGTGCATTTCGCGCTTCAGTTGCGACTTGCTGGGACGGTCATACCCGTTGTCGTCGACGACGTCAGCGGGCTCCATGGGTTGAATGCGGGTTTTGCGTGTCATGCGCGATATTGTAGCGTGCCGGGCGGCGCCGGCCGGACGAGGTGCGGTCCGCGAAGGGCATACGCGCGAGGCACATGCGAATGCCAGGTACGCTCGCGTAGAGCTTGCTATGATCGCGGGATACGTCGGCGCACAGGCCGGCTGAATACAGCGCTTGCAACGACGAACTCTCGCGGGCTTCGGCCCGGACGGCACCGCAACTCAGGACGGCAAACGACAATGGCAGCAGACACGGAAGCCCGGCAACGATTTTTCCCGCATACGCAGGATGAACTGAAGGAAATCGCCTCCGACATTCTTCGTCACGCAAAGTCGCTCGGCGCGAGCGACGCGGCAACCGAGATTTCGGAAGGCGATGGCCTGTCCGTCTCAGTGCGTCGCGGCGAAGTCGAGACGATCGAGCACAACCGCGACAAGATGGTCGGCGTGACGGTTTTCATCGGCAACAAGCGCGGCAATGCGAGTACGTCTGACTTTTCGTCAGAGGCGCTGAAGGACACGGTGATGGCCGCGTACAACATCGCGCGCTTCACGGCCGAGGACGACTGCGCGGGTCTCGCGGAAGAAGAACTGCTCGAAAAGGATCCGCGCGATCTCGACCTGTATCACCCGTGGAATCTGGACGCGGACGAAGCCGTCGAACTGGCGCGCCGCGCGGAAGACGCGGCCTTCGCCGTGAGCCCGCAGATCAAGAACTCGGAAGGCGCGAGCGTATCGGCGCAGCATTCGCAGTTCGTGCTCGGCACGTCGCGGGGCTTTCTCTCGGGCTATCCGTACTCGCGTCATTACGTGGCGTGTGCGCCCATCGCGGGCAGTGGCCGCAACATGCAGCGCGACGACTGGTACACGTCGAAGCGCAGCGCAACCGAGCTTGCCGACCCCGAAGCCGTCGGCCGTTACGCCGCCGAGCGCGCGCTGGCGCGCATGGGGGCGCGTGGGCTCGACACGCGCAAGGTACCGGTGCTGTTCGAGGCGCCGCTCGCGGCGGGCCTGCTCGGCGCGTTCGTGCAGGCGACGAGCGGCGGCGCGCTGTATCGCAAGACGACGTTTCTGGTCGACAGCCTCGGCAAGCCGGTATTCGCACCGCATGTGCAGGTGGTCGAAGATCCGCACGTGCCGCGTGCGATGGGCAGTGCGCCGTTCGATGAAGAGGGTGTGCGGACGAAGCAGCGTTCTGTCGTGAAAGATGGCGTCGTGGAAGGGTATTTCCTGTCGACGTATTCGGCACGCAAACTCGGCATGCCGACGACGGGTAACGCAGGCGGTTCGCATAATCTCTCGCTGCGGAGTTCGTTGACGCAGGCGTCTGATGACTTCGAGGAGATGCTGCGCAAGCTTGGGACTGGCCTGTTGCTCACCGAGCTGATGGGGCAGGGCGTCAATTACGTGACGGGCGATTATTCGCGCGGCGCATCAGGGTTCTGGGTCGAGAATGGGAAGATTCAGTATCCCGTTGAAGAGATTACTGTTGCCAGTACGCTGCAGGAGATGTTCCGGCATGTCGTCGCTATTGGTGCGGACACGATTGTCCGCGGGACTAAGCAGACGGGCTCCGTTCTGATCGAGCGGATGACTGTTGCTGGGCAGTGATCGGTTTTTTTGGCCTGCGGCCGGCTTTGTGCTGGCATCCGCGTGATGTTATTGGTTCGCACGCGTTGCCCCTGTGCGGGGCGGCACCTACTTTTCTTTGCCGCCGCAAAGAAAAGTAGGCAAAAGAAAGCGGCTAACACCGCCAGTTCTTGTATTTGCCTGAGGGTCCCCACAGGGTCTTACACTTCACACGGCAATCACGTCATACATGCTCGCTGCCAGCGCTCTAATGAGCGCCTCACCCGCTTCGCACACCCGCATTACAGCATCCCGCGCCAGATAGTCCACGGTCGCCCAGGTGGCAAACTGTGTGTAGGCCGTAGTGCTCCACACGCCTCACTTCGGACCGATAGCACACGCGTCCTACCTGTAAGAGCGCTAACTTATACGACGCGACAACCTACACACAGTTTGCCACCTGGGCGGCACATACCATTCGCTGCCGCTTACCGTTGTACGGGTGCCTGAAGCGGGTGATGCGATTGTTCGAAGCGCTGGCAACGAGCATCGACCAGGGCACTGCCGTGTGAAGGATGGGGACGTTGAGGGCCCGTGGATAAGCACACGGGCTGGCGGTGTGAGCCGCTTTCTTTTGCCTACTTTTCTTTGCGGCGGCAAAGAAAAGTAGGTGCCGCCCCGCACAGGGGCAACGCTTGAAGCACCAATAACAAATCGCGGATGCCGCCGCAAAGGCAAGCAAACCACCCAGCGTCGCAGACAAAAAAAACCTACCGCGCTACACGCTGATAAACCACAAACGCATACTCAAAATCATTCGGCTCTTTAGCCCAATGCGTCTCGCGAGAAACCTCATGCCACACCGCCGGATCAGGCGCCGGAAACCTGGCATCGCCATCAAAATCGGCATGAATCTCGGTAACGATCATCTTATCCGCGCGAAGCGCACCTTCCTGATACAACTGCGCGCCGCCGATCAAAAACGCCTCAGCCGCCCCATCACGCGCCGCGAGCGCCAGCGCATCATCGAGATTGGTCACGGCATCGCAGCCGTCGAAACGCCGCTGAGCATCGCGCGTCACGACGATATTGCGCCGCCCAGGTAGCACCCGCCCGATCGATTCATGCGTCTTGCGCCCCATGACAATAGGCGCACCCATCGTCGTACGCTTGAAGAATGCGAGATCTTCGGGCAGCCGCCAGGGCAACTGGTTATCGCGGCCGATCACGCCATTGCGGGCGCGAGCGACGATCAGAGTCAGCGTCGTCATGCGAAAAGTGAAGCGGATAGAAAGCGGAAGCCGATTCTACCCGACCGCGCGCCGTCCGCCAGAAATCACCTCGCTCAAACACATCGGCGTCTGCCGACGAACTGCAAAGCGAAACCGCAAACAGAACAAAACATCACTCCCGCGATTCGTGGTCCCCGCCATACGCGCCCTTGCCATCGCCCTTCTCGTCGCCCTTGAACCCCGCCTTGTCTTCGGTCGACGTGTCGCGCAACCCATGCGTGCCCATCAGCCGGTAAAGCGTCACACGCGAAATCCCAAGGTCCGTGGCCGCCTCGTTGAGTCGGTGCCGGTGCCGCAGCAAAGCGACTTCGATCGCACGCTTCTCGGCGGCTTCGCGCGCCTGCGCGAGGCTCATCGTCTGCTGCTCGCTAAATTGCGCGAGGTCGAGATCCGCGGCGGAAATCAGCTTGTTCTCAGCCATCACGATCGCGCGGCGTACACGGTTGATCAACTCGCGCACGTTGCCCGGCCAGTGATAGTTGTACATCGCCTCGATCGCCGACGGCGTAAAGCCGCGAATCTTGCGCGCATTGTCCGTCTTGAACTTGCCGAGAATATGATGCGCGAGCAGCTCGATGTCTTTGCCCCGCGCGCGCAGCGGCGGCTCGTCGACGCGCAGCACGCACAGCCGGTGAAACAGATCCTGACGGAAGCGCCCGTCACCCATCGCGCCTTCCAGATCGACGTGCGTCGCGGAGATGATGCGCACGTCGACGGAAATCGATTCGTGGCCGCCCAGCCGCTCGATCTTGCCTTCCTGCAGAAAACGCAACAGGCTCGCCTGGCTTTCCATCGGCAGATCGCCGATTTCGTCGAGGAACAGCGTGCCGCCGTTGGCCGATTCGACGCGCCCGATCTTGCGCTGGTTCGCGCCTGTAAACGCGCCGCGTTCATAGCCGAACAGTTCCGACTGCAGCAGATGATGCGGAATCGCGCCACAGTTGATCGGCACGAAGGGCGCCTTGCGGCGCGGCGAGCGTTCGTGGATCGCCAGCGCCGTCAGTTCCTTGCCGGTGCCGGATTCCCCCGAGATGAACACGCTCGCGTCGGTGTTCGCGACCTTGCGGATCGTACGGAACAACTGCTGCATCGGCTCGCAGGTGCCGACCATCTCGTCGTCGCTCGCACCCGTCGTGTCGGGCGGCAGGTCGGCGTCGCACAGATTGACCATGCCGTACGCATGGCCGACCAGATAGTCGATCGTCGCGTTCGCCACGGGAATCTTCACGTAGTCGAAGCAGTAATGGCGGATCAGCCGCCGCACGGCCGGGTCCGCGAGCCGTTCGGGATTCGCCAGCGCGATCCAGCCGACCTGCTGCTGGCGCAGGCTCGCCTCGAGGCCCGGCAGATCGCGCACGGCGAAACTCGCCATGTCGACGATCCCCGCGCACATCGTCGCGGGTTTGACGAGCCGGCCGATCTCGTGCGCCGAGCGCGCAACCAGCACGCTCCAGCCGCGACTCTTCAGATGCTCGACGAGCGCCTCGTCGGGCGTGCGCGCGGCGTACAGCAGGATGCGCGCGCCGGGGTCGGGCGCGACGCCGCGCGGCGCGTCGACGTCCACGGGACGCGCAGCGGGCGTGTCGTTCCCGCGTGACACGGCAAGACGCAACCCGGAGCCGGCGAGCGGGGGAACAGAGCTCAGATGAGAAGTTTCGCGCACGATCTGCCTCGTATCGGTGTTACGTCAAAAGGTGTAGGGAAAGCGCACGCCGATCACATAGTTCGGCGCGTCGGGCGTCATGCCGAACGACACCGAACCGTTGATCGTCAGATGCTTGTTCACTACGTGGTTCAGGCCAAAATTCATCACCGCTGCCGTGGTCTCGCTGCCCGGCACCTTTACGTAATCGCCGCCGGGCGCCTTGGTCTTCGACGCGGGCTGCAGCGCGAGCGTGTACGAGATGCTGGCCGAGTCCTTGTCGGAGAACGCGAGCGCGACGCCCGCGCCAAGCTGGAAGATGTCGCCGAGCTTGACGGTCGCGGGCTGCGTCTGCCCGGCGATCGACGAGATGTCCGAGAAGGAGCGCGCGATGTTGTACGTGTAGGACAGGCTGCCGAACAGCACGACGGGGTCGTAGGTTTTCAGTACCGACAGGCCCGCCGTCAGGTTCCAGAAGCCTGTGCCCGTTGGCAGCTTCGACGGCGCGACGAGGTTCGTGTTGTCGGGCTCGAGCTGCACGACCTTGATGCCGAACGGCGAGGTGCCCGTCGGCGCTTTCACACGCAGGCTGCCGACCACGTCGGGGATGTTGTTGGTTTCCTTCAGGATCTGGTAGTAGAACCCGAAGTTCATGTCGCCCACCGAGCTCGAGTTGACGGACGCATCCGACAACGTATTCGCCGCGCCGCCCGCGCCGCCGACGATGAACTGGCTATGCCGGTAGACGTACGGCACGTCGACGTCGACGCTGATGCGGTCCGTGAGGCCGTAGCGCACGTCGAGATCGGCCATCACCTGGTGCGACTTGGTCTGTCCCAGGTTGATGTTGCCGAGGAAGATCGCGTCGAGCGCGAGGAAGCCCGACAGCTGCAATTGCCGGCGATCGTAGTAGGTGTCGCTGATACCCCAGTCCAGCGTCAGCTTGTGGTCGAACAGCGGCGCGTGTTCGCGCTGCACGACAGCCTCTTCGGCCTGGGTGCGCACCGGCTCGGCGGCTTTCTGCGTCTGGCCGACGGCGCCTTCCGGCATGCCGGGGCCGCTCGCCTGCGCATTCGGATTGCTGGTGCCGGGCGAGCCCGCCGCCGTCGAGCCTTCCGGCGCGGGCGGATTGACGGGCACGCCCGTCGCGGTGCCCGTTGCATTGCCCGGCGCAGGCGCGCCCGGCGTCACCTGGGCGAGCGGCGGCAGCGGCATCGGCAGGCCATCCGCGCCCGGCTGCTCGGCAACGGCTTCGCTGCCGGCAGGCGCGCCATAGCCCGGCGCGCCGCGGCCTCGCTGCGACATTTCCAGATTCGTTACCTGCCGTTCGAGCGAGTGAATCTGACGCTGCTGCTCGTCGACGACGCGCATCAGCGTGTTGAGCCGTTCTTCGAGCGACTGGTTGTTGATGGCTTGTGCGGAAACCCCCTGCGACAGCGCGAACAGCATCGCAGCAGCAGGAATAGCCGCAAGTCGGACTCGCGGCTTCCTGCCTGTTGTGTCAATCATCATTATTCTTCCCCCGGTGAATCTGGCAGCACTTGGCTGGTTCTTATGCTTCGTGCCGCCGCTTTCTGTCCTACTTCTCCTCCTGATGACGCCTGTTGACGGGTGGCGGCCCGCCTTATCTCCTTGCGTTTACTGCGTTTTGCAGGGCTTGTAGTACGCCGGCCTGGCGCAGCATCGAGGACGACATCGGCGTCGTCTGCAACGACAGCTGCAACTGGTTGGCGACTTGCTGGTTATTGCCTGCAATCTGCAGTAGTTGAGCAATCGCGCCGGCCTGTTGCGCGTTGCTGGGTGCAATGGTTTGCGATGCGATGCCGGCAGGCGTCTGCAGCGCGACGGTCACGCCGCCGTTGCCGAACGAGATGCCTGCCTTGACGTTGCCCGAGGCATTCGAGGCCGCTGCGCTCTGCGCATTCGTGCCGCCTGCCAGCAGTTGCGGATTGTTGTTGAAGTCGATCGTCGCCGTGTTGAAGCCGGCGTTGCGATCGCCCGCCACCTGCGTGACCTGCGATACGCCGTTGACCGCGATGCGCTGTCCGCCGATCGTCTGGGCATTCGGGTCTGCGCCCGGATTGCCGCGGCCGTCGGTGACGCGCGCGAGCGTGTTGACGTTGGCCGTCAGCGCGTTCGATGCATCGCGTGCAACGGAGAGGCTGCCTTGCGCGAGCGCGTTCGCGCCGTTCGGCAACTGCCATTGCGAAAGTACGTTCAATACGAAACCGGAGATCATTTGTCCGCCCGCGCCTTTTCCGGTCTGCTGGGCGAGCACATCATCCCCGACGCTTTGCCACTGGATCGCCGCCGGCGCCACGTCGCGCGAACTCGAAAGGTCGGCGGCGAAAGCGCTGGTGGCGAGGCCGCACGCCGTGGCGATCAATGTCGCGAGACAGGTGCGGCGAGGCGGGTTGAGGTAGTGCTTCATGGGTGGTCAGAACAGGTCTGCCTTGATCAAGCCGTATTCGACAAAGGGAGTCGCGGCCGTGCCGTTGGCGAGCGCGCGCTCGCGCAGCCGCAAGGCCAGCGACTCGTTGTCCTGCAACAGCGGGGAATCCTCCCTGAAGGGTTTCCCGACGACTGCAAATACGAGCCCATTCCATGTCTTCGCGAAGTCCTCCTCGAGCAATATCCGGTTGCCGAGAGCGGGGTCCGCGATGAAGATGCGACCGTCCTGCGCGTGCTTGACGATCACGAAATGCTCATAGCCGTCGAGGTTCATCAGAACCATGACGGGCACCTGGAGGTGATACAGCGCATCCGTGTTCACCCGGAATCCGCGGCCCCGCAGCCCGATCGTCTCGACGAACTTCTTCATGTCGAGCATCGAGAAGCCGTTCTTCACCACTACCTCGGGCGTCGAGAAAACCATCATCCGGCGGATCAGCTCCGTCTCGGGAATCTCGATGCCGTAGCCGTACTTGAGTAGGGTTGCGAGCGCCGCCGCACCGCAGCTGTAATCGAACTGCTGGCTGACGATGTGGCGGTAACGCAGGTCCCTCATCGAGTGCACCGTTTTGGTAAGCGGAATACCTGCGAGGGTAGACGTGTCGACGGTCGCCTGTGCGTTCACTCGCGCACACATAGTGCAAGTAACGAGCGCAACGCCAGTGGCGGCGAGTCGAAACGCCGGGAACCGGTCAAACCCGGACATGCTGGTCTCCTGCCAAGTCGCGCCGGCGGCTGCATTGGCCGCCGGCGCATCCCGTATGGCTGCCTGTTTCAGCTGCCTTCGTTAGCGGCTGGTGTTCATCGAAGCGATCGCGAGCCCGTTGTGCTGCACGTTGCCCGCGCCGCCCGCGATGTTCACGCCGATGTTGCCCGTCGCGTGGCTGAGCGCGCCTGCGCCGAGCATCGCCGTGCCTTCGAACGAGCCGCGGAAGTCGACGCCCGCCGTTTGCGACGATTCATCCGTCGCCACCATGGCCGCGCTGCCGTGGCTGCGCGAGACCGTCGATGTCGAGGCCGCCATGCTGTTGTTCTGCACGTTGCTGATGCCCGACGCGACGTTCACGCCGACGTTGCCCGATGCGTACTGCAGCGAGCCGTCGCCCACGGATGCGTTCACGTTGAAGTTGTTGATGCTGGCCTTGCCGCCGGAGCTCTGGTTGTTGAAGACCTGAGCGTTGCCGAACACGTTGCCGGCATCGACGGAAGCGAGCGCTGCGTCGTTGCTCTGCGCGTTGTTGACGCCTTCCGCGATGTTGACGCCGATGTTGCCGCTCACGTTCTGCGCGGCGTTGCTGCCCGTCGTCGCCGTCAGGTTGCCCGCCTTCTGCGTGTTGATGTGCTGCGTGACCGAGCCATACACTTCGACATCCGTCTTCGAAACCGACGAGCTGAAGCCCCATTGCGCAGCGACGCTGTCGTGGGTCTTCGATTTCTCGACTTCATAGCCGCTCGACTGCTCGCCATAGGCCACATAACCGGAGCCCTGCTTGGCCTGGTAGCCCCACACCTTGCCCTGGCCCGAGGCTTCGACTGCGCCGAACGCGCCGCCGACCTGCTCGCTGTTGCTGTAGCTCGATTCCTTGTAGCCAGCCGACAGGCCGCCCGAGATGCTGGTATGACCCGATGCGGTGCCCGTCCACGGGTTGTAGTGCGAAGCGGTTTCATAGCTGGCGCCTGCGTGTCCGCCCGCCGAGATGTGGCCGCCCGAGTTCTGGCTTTCATGGCTGAAGCTGCCGCCGATGGCCGCTGCCTGCGCGCTGAACTCGAAGCCGCCGCCCTTGACCGAGCTGCTCTGGCTGCCGTACGCGTAGCCCGCGGATGCCTGATGGCCCTGTGCGCTATACGACTCGGACGAGTGCGAGGTCGACAGCGAAGCCCACGCATTGCCGCCGCCGTTGATCGACTTGTAGCTGTTGTCGATCCGCGTCGTGACGGAGCCGGACGTGTAGGACTGCGCGTTCGGGCTGAGCGAGGCGTTCGCGTAGGCATGCTGCGTGTTGTTGACGACGGCGCCCGCCGTGCTGGAGACGCCGACGCAGCCGAACAGCGTGACGAACCCTTCGATCCCGACGGCTTCTCCGACCAGCGTCGCATTGAAGATGAACGGGTTCTTCAGCGGGCTCGCGAAGGCGCTGGTGGAAGCGGCTGCGAGGACGGCTGCTGCAATAAGAGTGCGCTTCATGGTTTCGCTCCGATACTAGTTGTGGTCAGTTAGAAAAGAGTGCCCGCCGGGGGACGGAGCACAAAACTGTTCGCCGTTGCATTACCGGCTCCGGCAGTCTGGTTGATCTGCACGATTCCATTGACGTTCTTGAACGCATCGCTGGAAATGCTGGTCTCGCGGACGCCTTGTGGTGCGACCGCTCGACCCTGACCGCCGTTGTTCGCGGCCGTCGCGGATAGCACCCCATCCGGGACGGTCTCGACCCCAGGCGCGGCAGTGCCGAGCAGCACACTGTTGCGCTGGAGATTCCCTGCGCCCGCAGACTGGTTCACCATCACCGCTCCGGACGAATTCGAAAATGCGTTGCCTTCGATCGACGCGCGCGCGCTCGGTACCCGCGCCCGCGCGGTGGCGCTCTGCATGCTCGCGTTGTCGTTCGCGACGGCCTCGCCGTTGGTGATCGTCAGCTGGTTGGTTTGCGCGTTGTTCAGGCCCGCGGCCTGATTCACCGTGATCGCGCCCGTCGCGCTGACGGCGGCGCCTGTGGCGATGCTGGCGTCGCCGCTCACGCGTCCTGCCTGCTGTGCGTAGGAGGGTTGCGCGGCGAGCAGGGCGAGGGCCGCGAGCAGCGGAATCGGGCGAAGTAGCGTGTTCATTTGCCGAGGCCTCCGAGCGCGCCGCCCAGCGCCGTCGACAGCGGCGCAAGCGCGCCCGTCACCGACGACGAGATCGTGCCGCCGACGCCGGGCGCCGGCTGGCCGATGCCGCCCGAGTTGAGCGCGACGTTGTTGTTCGTGGTGTTGCCCGTCAGGATGCGCGTGACGGCCTGCAGGCCGGCGCCGCCCGCGACGTTTCTGTCGAGGCCCGTCGAGCCGTGCGCGTTGGTCAGGTCGGCGTCCGACGCGACTTGGGCCATCGTCGGGTTGAAGGTGTTGCCAGGGAAGGTCGAGACGCGCGCGCTGATCGGGTCCTGATCTTTCGGCACGGGCGCGTAGGCGATACGCGGCGCGATCTCGCGCTGCACGACGATGTCGCCCGGGTTCGCGGCCTGTGCGAAGGCTGCGCCCGCGAAGGCGGTGCACAGACCGGCGATGGCGGCCACCCGTGTCGAGAGCCGTGGCGCGCCGGTCTTGCCAACTGCGGTGCTGACTGCGCCGATGGCGCGGCTGCACAGCGTCCCCAATGAAGCGATCATTTTGTATGTCCCCGACTCGTCCAGTTTGGAGTGCGAAACAGTCTGCACTGGTCTCTTTTGTATTCGCTGTGGCGTTGCGGTGTTACTTTCTCTGGTAGTTCGCTACGTTACCTTGTGCGGCGCGGGCGGCATCGATGGGAATCGGCAGCGGTGAGGGCGGCGCGATTTCGTCCCACAGCGTCACGGCCGAACCGCGCATCAGCTGCGGCGTCGCTGCGACCATCACCATGCCGGTGGCGCCGCCGCGCTGGCGCGACAGCACCTGGTCGTCCAGCGCGAAATCGTTCATCGATGCGCTGTCGGCCGGTACGTTCAGAAACTGCCGGCCAGTCGAGTCGACCCCATCAGCAATATCTACTCCTGTCGTTGCGTCCGCGGTCATGTTCGATGTTTCGTCCGCGGTGGCTCCCGCCGGCTGTTGCACGGGTGCCGCTGTCGTCACGCTTGTCGCATCCGTGGTGGATTCCTGTGCGTATACATCGGCTGCACCGGCCGACATTGACGACAGCGCAAGTGCGATGCACACGGCGACGCCGGCCGGCAGCAGTGAAATGTGGTTCGAGTCGATGCGGAAAACGAGTCGCATGATGTCTCTCCTTGGTGCAGGACATTTAGCGAAACGTGTGCCATCTGCCGCAATCCATTGATGCAATTGGACGTGGCGAAATGGTTCGGGTGTCTGTCGAGTCAAATCGGACGTAAACGTTTCAGGTCTGAAACCTGGCGCTGAAAACACGCGGATTTCAAATCGATGCGTTAAGCGGGAGTCATGCGTAGTACGTTGATAAAAAAGTATGGTGAATGCGCTTCCACCGTTTTAATCGGTCCCCAATGGGCACGCCGATGCACCGCAAACCCTTACCGGACAAGGCTGAACGATTTAATTCGCATATTTGTTTTCGACGGCTCGCGCGTATAGTAAGCTCTCAACCACAGCACACGTTTTTAAAAAGCCCACTACTGGGCCGTTTCAATACACGCGCCGTTTTTCGGGGATCAGCTGTCCGTACGGAATGGAATGGCCGTTCGGTTTTCGCTGTTTGCGAATCCCGTGCGAATAGGCGTGCCTCTAAGCTAAATCCAGATCAGCACATGCCGTCATCCTTAACGTTCGTTGACGAGAGGATCTGAATAATGGAATCCGCCACGCGGCAACTGATTTACGTATCAAGAGATCCCAGCGCTGAGTTGAACTCGCGTTTTCATGAGCGCGGGTGGCATGTCGAAGTAGTCGGTTCGGCACGCGATGCCCGCCGCGCCGTACGCTCGGGGATGGCGGCGGGTGGTCTGCTCGATCTGTCGAGCTGTTTCCAGCAGCATGAAATCGCGGCGTTTGAATCGTGTTTGACCATGCCGAATGTCGGCTGGGTCGCCACCACGATGGCGGGCCAGTTACAGGACGCCGCATTGCGCCGGCTCGTGCGCGACTATTGTTTCGATTACGTAACCGTGCCTTATTCGGGCGACCGGATCGTCGATTCGGTGGGTCACGCATATGGCATGGTTTCGCTTGGCGAGCCAGCGTCGAATGACGCGTCGCAAGGCGGTTCCGAAGGCGAAATGGTCGGTTCGTGCGACGCGATGCTCGCGCTGTTCCGCTCGATCCGCAAGGTCGCGATGACCGACGCGCCCGTCTTCATTTCGGGTGAATCGGGCACTGGCAAGGAACTGACGGCGGTCGCCATTCACGAGCGCTCGTCGCGCCGCAACGCCCCGTTCATCCCGATCAACTGCGGCGCGATTCCGCCGCATCTGCTGCAATCGGAGCTGTTCGGCTACGAGCGCGGCGCGTTCACGGGCGCGAACCAGCGCAAGATCGGACGCGTCGAAGCGGCCAACGGCGGCACGCTGTTCCTCGATGAAATCGGCGACCTGCCGCTAGAAAGCCAGGCGAGCCTGCTGCGCTTCCTGCAGGAGCGTAAGGTCGAGCGGCTCGGCGGCCACGGCTCGATCGAAGTGGACGTGCGGATCATTTCGGCGACGCACGTCGACATGAACACGGCGATGATCGAAGGGCGGTTCCGCTCGGACCTGTATCACCGGCTGTGCGTGCTGCAGATCGACGAGCCGCCGCTGCGCGCGCGCGGCAAGGATATCGAGCTGCTTGCGCGGCATATGCTCGAACGTTTCAGGAAAGATGCGAGCCGCCGGCTGCGCGGCTTCGCACCCGACGCGATCGCGGCGCTCCACAACTACAGCTGGCCGGGCAACGTGCGCGAGCTGATCAACCGCGTGCGGCGCGCGATCGTGATGTCGGAAGGGCGGGCGATCACGGCGCGCGACCTCGAACTGGCCGAGTACGTCGAAATCGTTCCCGTGTCGCTTGCGCAGGCGCGCGAAGCCGCCGAGCGGCAGGCGATCGAACTGGCGCTGCTGCGTCATCGCGGCCGTCTGGGCGATGCCGCGCAGGAGCTGGGCATTTCGCGCGTCACGCTGTACCGGTTGTTGTGCTCGCACGGAATGCGGCATATGGAAAGCGAGCCACTTGCGCCACACGCCGAGATGCCGTCGACGATGCCGCATCTCTGAGCGCCCGGCCTCGCGGCCAACGGGCTGGTGTAAGGGCAAAAGCCCGGTCGATTGACCGGGCTTTTTTACGTTTGCGAAGCGCCTGTTCCTGAATGCCGGGTTCAGCCGTGCACGAAGCGCTCAGGCTTCAGATGGTTGCATTTGCGACCGTTCTCCTCGGCGCTACTCGCGCGTTCACGTGCGTTCGTCCGGCTTGCTAGAATCGGGTTTTTCCCAAAAACCGGTCCGGCGCGCCTGCGTCCTGCCGAAGGAACCCGCATGAAACAGTACCTCGACCTCGTCCGCACGATCCTCGATACCGGCAGCTGGCAGGAAAACCGCACCGGCATCCGCACGATCAGCATGCCGGGGGCGATGTTGCGCTTCGATCTGCAGCAGGGTTTCCCCGCCGTGACGACGAAGAAGCTCGCGTTCAAGTCGGCGATCGGCGAACTGATCGGCTTTCTGCGCGCATCGCGCAGTGCCGCCGATTTCCGTGCGCTCGGCTGCAAGGTCTGGGACGGGAACGCGAACGAAAACGCTCAGTGGCTCGCCAATCCGTACCGGCAAGGGCTCGACGACCTTGGCGACGTGTACGGCGTGCAGTGGCGCAAATGGCCCGCCTACAAGGTGCTCGATGCGACGGCGAGCGCGCAGCTCGAAGACGCGGCATCGCGCGGCTATGCGCCCGTCACCGAGTTCGAAGAAGACGGCGTGCGGAAGGTGCTGCTGTACAAAGCGATCGACCAGATTCGCCAGTGTCTCGACACGATCATGAACAACCCGTCCGACCGTCGGATTTTGTTTCATGCGTGGAATCCGGCCGTGCTCGAGGAAATCGCGCTTCCCGCGTGCCATCTGCTGTATCAGTTCCTGCCGAACGTTGCGAAGCGCGAAATTTCGCTGTGCCTGTATATCCGCAGTAACGACGTCGGGCTCGGCACGCCGTTCAACCTGACGGAAGGGGCGGCGCTGCTGCACCTCGTCGGCCGCCTGACGGGCTATACGCCGCGCTGGTTCACTTACTTCATCGGCGATGCGCATATCTATGAAAATCAGCTCGATATGTTGCAGCAGCAACTGATGCGCGATCCGTACGAAAGCCCGCAGTTCGCGATTTCGGAGCGCGTTCCCGACTATGCAAAGACGGGCGTGTACGAGCCTGAGTGGCTGGAGAAGATCGAGCCGTCCGATTTCTCGCTGGTCGGGTATCGCCACCATGAACCGCTGACGGCGCCGATGGCGATCTGATCTTCCAGCTGTATTCTTCGACTCGAACGAGAAAACGCCCGCCGCGATTCGCGGCGGGCGTTTCTGTTTGTGGCGTGACGCGGGTGCTTATCCGCGATGATGCTCGTCGTGTCCGCCGCCCGTGGTCCGCTGTTCCTGATGCGGCTGAGGTTGCGGTTGGGGTTGCGGATGCGGCTGTTGCACCTGCTGCGGCGGATGGGATTCCGGACGCGGTTGCGGCTGGGGACGCGGCTGAGGTTGCGGCTGTGGATGGAATTCCTGGCGAGCCTGCTGCTGCGGTTGTTGCGGTTGCGGATGAAACTCAGGACGCGGTTGAGGTTGCGGCTGCGGCCGGATTTCCTGACGCGCCTGCTGCTGCGGTTGCTGTGGTTGCGGATGAAACTCCGCGCGCGGCTGCGGTTGCGCTTGCGGTCGGAATTCCTGACGCGCCTGCTGCTGTGGTTGCGGCTGTGGCTGCGCGCGCATGTCGGCTCGCGGCTGCGGTGGCCCCTGAACCTGCTGCTGATGCATCTCCGGACGCGGTTGCGCCTGAGCTTGCTGCATCGGTGCGGGTTGCCCGCGCTGATCCTGCCCATGCGGCGTTTGTCCTTGTACGACGCCGCCGCCGAAACTAGTCCCCGGTCGCTGCGCCGGCTCACGTTGCTGCGCGACCTGACCCGGCTGTGACATCGGCGGACGCTGTCCGGCCGTCTGCGCCGCGCCGAACTGCTGCGGATTGCCGTGTTGCTGCGCCATCGGCGCATGGTGCTGTGTCCACGCGGGTTCATGCTGCTGTCCCGCGGCCATATCGGGACGTTGCGCGCTTCCGGGCTGACCCGGCTGTTGCAGCATCCCGTTCATCGGGCGGCCACCCGCAAATTGCGGCGGACGCGGTACGCCATTCCCCGGCTGCGCGGGCATGGCGTGCGGCTGGCCATTACCCTGCGCCTCGCCGCCCGGCCGCTGGCCATTCGGCGCGCCCGCCATCTGTCCCGGTACGAAGCCGTGTCCCGGCATGCCTGGCTGCTGCCCATTGCCTTGCGGCGTGCCGCCGCCGGGGCGCTGAGCGCCCGCACCGCCCGCCATCGGCGCACCCGGCATGACGCCAGGCATCTGCCCCGGCGCATGCGAGCGCACGACGCGAACATTCGCGACCGGCCCATTTCCGCCAACCGTCTGCGCACCGAAGCGCGCCGGCACCGATGTATGAACGATCGGCTCGCCTGCGCCCGGCACGCGTCCATGACCGCCTTGGGCGAAGTTCTGCGCGAGACGGTCATGAAACGCAGCCGGGACACTCGGGTTACGCGTACCGACGACCGGCCGCGCCATCACGTTCGCAGGCGGCCGATAAGCCGCGTTGCGCGTGCCCGGCCCGAAGCTCTGCCTGACGGGCGCTATGCCCGGCGCGCCTGCATTGAAGCGCGCGTTGCGCCATTGCCCGGGATCGACGCGGTGCGCAAAGCGATTGGTCGGCTGCCCGTGGACGAACGCTGTCGCGGGCATCGCTGTCACGGCGTTCGGCGCGCGATAGTTGATGTACGTGTTGTGGATGTTGTTATGGATATTCACCCGGTTGTTGACGATGACCGTGTTGTTCACGCGCTCGTAATAGCGCGGGCTCCAGTCATGATCGCGGCCCCAGTGCGGATGCCACGGCTCGCCGGGTCCGAGCGCGAACCACGCGAGACCGGCCGCCGCCGCGCCGCCGACAGCGAGGTTCACGCTCCAGTCGCTGCCGCCGCCGCCATCGCCGACGAAGGCAACGAGGGCAGGCGCATACACGGGCGGCTCGCTGACGGCGTCCTGTCCCGGTACCCAGGCCCACGAATCGTCGACATAAGCCCAGCGGCCATAGTGATACGGCGCAAAGCCCCACGGCGCGTCGTCGACCCATGTCCAGCCCCATGGCGCCTGCCAGGCCCAGTGGCCATCGCGATACGGCGCCCAGCCGGCCGGCTCCTGATTCGGTACCCACACCTGGCCATATTGCGGCGAGCTGCGCCACGTGCCGTTCGCATCGAGATCCTGATAGCCGGGCATTTCGCGCGATACATAACGTGCCGACACCGAGCGCTCCTCGGCCGCATCGCGACTCGCGGCCCACTGATCGAACGGATCGGCTCCGGGCGCGCCGCTGGCGGCCGCCTGCTGAAGGCTCGTGCCCGTGAACGTGACCTGTTGTCCGGCGCCGACGGGCACCTGGCCGTTGTCGCCATAGACGGTCGCGCTGCCGCTGCGCACCGTGACGGTAGTGCTGCTGCCATCTGGCGCGACATCGACGCGGTAGTCGCCGGGGCCGTTCAAGCCGAGCGCGAGGTTCGGCGTGTCGATCTCATACGACGAGCCGGGCGCGATCGCGCGCACACGCGTCGACAGCGTGCCTTGCGCGACTTTCAGCTGCGCGCTGTTGTCGTCGAGGTTCAGGATGTCGAGGCTGGTTTGCTCGCCCATGCGCACGGCTGTCGATCCGATATGCAGTTCGGAGCGGGCATTCTTGTCGTTCCACAACTGGTCGCCCGTCGTGAGCGGGCGGTTGACCTGCGCATATGACCAGTCGGACGCGCCCGCCGGTTCGGTCGTGACCGTGCCCGCCATGTAGTTCAGACGCGCGATGCGTCCGGGCGGGTCGCTATCCGGCGTGGCTTGCGCGTAGTTCGCGGGCGGCGGCGCGTCCTGCGCCACGGCGCTCTGCAACGCCAGCGAAGTCAGCGCGCCTGCCACGGCGAGCGCCACGAGCGAAGCGCGGCGCGCATCGCGTCGAAGGGCAGGGTTGGCGTGTCGGGATGTCGTACCGGGCGTGGTGAGTGATTTCATGGTTGTCGCTCCATCGGGCGCCGCGTCAGGCGGCGCCGTGTGAAATCACTGTACCTGTGGCCCCTGTTTCAAGGCGCTCTCATTTGTAAGCCACCCAGATGGCGCTGTAACAAAAGTTGTCGCGTGGATCGACTTGTCGGACGAATCGTTCGTCAGTGGGCCAGAAAAGCGTCGAACTGACGATGACCGACGGGCGTTACGCGCAGGATTCGCGGCCGGTCGGTGCGCTCGACCCAGCCCTGCGACGACCACGACTCGAGCAGCGCCGCCCCGAGCGCGCCGCCGAGATGCGGGCGCCGCTCGCTCCAGTCCGGGCAGGTGCAGGCGAAGCGCCGGCGGCGTCCGCGCTGCTGCGATACGTCGATGCCCCATTGCGCGAGCAGCGCCGCGCCGTCGGAGGTCGCTTCGAGCGCGTCGCCGTGGGCCGTCAGCAGGCCGCCGTCGATGAGCCGCTCGTAGACCCGCACGGCCACTTCGCCCGCCATGTGGTCGTAGCAGGTGCGCGCATAACGCATGTCGACGGGCACGGTGCGCGCCGGGCGCGGCACGGTGCGTTGCGGCGCCGTGGCTTGCGCGACGTTGGCGAGCGCCTCGATGGTCGACGCGATTTCTGCCGACGCGATCCGGAAATAGCGATGCCGGCCGCGCACTTCGAGCGCGAGCAGCCCGCCGTCCGTCAACCGCGCGAGATGCGCGCTCGCCGCCGATGGCGACAGGCCCGCGATCAGCGTCAGTTCGCCCGCGGGACGCGCGGTGCCGTCCATCAGCGCCCACAGCATCGCGGCGCGGCCCGGATCGGCGAGCAGCGCGCCGATGCGGCTCAGGCCGGGAAAGTGGCTCGGTTCGGAGGGAAACGCAGCGGCCATCAGGGTCTCCTGTTTCTGGTTTCGCTAGTCATGGCTCCACTCTAGGCGCAACGCGCATTCGATGTTTCAGGCTGTGGTGAAGCGTCGTATGCATTCTCGCGTGCGTCGCCGGGCGAGGCAATCTGCGGTCGTCAGACCAGACAGGCTAGAATCGAAAGGGCTTTCTTCCGTTTAGCGAACACAACGCAGTCATGAAAATCCTGTTTGCCGTGGTCATCGCCGTCGTCCTTTGCAGCGCTTGCGCGCAGGGCGGCTCGGGCTCGTCGTCGGCCGGGTCGGGCAGCATCACGATGTACGGCACGATCGACGAAGGCGTCACCTTCCGCAAGTGACACGTAGGCGGCATCCGGCGTCTCCGCTCGAATTGCGCATGCCAAACTGGCAGATGTGGCAGTAATTGATGCATCATTGGCCTTTCTGCCAAGGCGATCGATGTGACGATGCCGACATCGTCACCCAGCCTCGAGGCCACCGATGCCGCCATCTCCTACCGCCGCTCCCGCCGTCCGCAGCGACGTGCCGGGCCACGCCGACCCGCACGGCCGGCGCGCCGCGCGCGTGCTGGCTGTCTGCCAGGCGCTCTATACGTCGTCGGTATCGATCGATCTGACGCTCACGGGTCTCGTCGGCTACACGCTCGCCGCCGACAAGTCGCTGGCCACGCTGCCGTTTTCGCTGATCACCGTCGCCGCCGCGCTGACGACGGTGTTCGCGTCGTTTCTGATGGCGCGTATCGGCCGTCGCGCGGGCTTTCTGCTGGGCGCGGGCATCGGCGCGGCGGGCGGCGCGATCTCCGTGTACGCGATTTTTCAGCAGAGCTTCTGGGCGTTTTGCGCGGGCACGGCGACCGTCGGCGTGTTTCAGGCGTTCGCGCAGTACTACCGGCTCGCCGCAGCCGACGCCGTTCCCGCCGATGCCAAGAGCCGCGCGATCTCGACGGTGCTCACGGGCGGCGTCGTCGCCGCGGTGCTCGGGCCGGCGCTGGCGGCGTGGAGCAAGGACTGGCTCGCGCCCGTCGCGTTCGCCGGCTCGTATGCGCTCGTGACGGGACTCGGACTGCTGTCGATCGCGCTGCTGGCGAGCCTCTACCGCGATGCCGCGCCGCATATGGACGGCGCCGCGCACCGCGAACCCGCGCGGCCCTGGCGCGCGATCGTCCGTCAGCCGATCTTCGTGGCCGCGCTCGCGAACAATGCGCTCGGCTACGCCGTGATGATGTTCGTGATGACGGCGACGCCGATTGCCGCTGTCGCATGCGGGCACTCGATCGGCGATGGCGCGCAGATCATCCAGTGGCATCTGGTGGGCATGTTTGCGCCGTCGTTTTTCTCGGCGCGCCTGATCGCGCGCTTCGGCGTACTGCGTGTGATCGGCGCGGGCATCGTGCTGTCTGCGCTGTGCGGCGTGCTCGCGCTGCGCTCGACCGATCTGCCGCATTTCTACGCGGCGCTCGCGTGTCTCGGCGTCGGCTGGAACCTGATGTTCGTCGGCGGCACGACGCTGCTCGCGCAATCGTACCGGCCGTCCGAGCGCGCGAAGACGCAGGCGACGAGCGAATTTACCACCTTCGCGTTTTCTGCGCTCGGTTCGCTGTGCGCGGGGCAGATGCTTGCGCATCTCGGCTGGGCTGCCATCAACGTGGCAATCTTTCCGTTCCTCGCGCTTGCCGCGCTGGCAACGATCACATTTGCGTGGTCGCGCCGACGCGTGGTTGCGGCGTCGGGCATGTGAACGACCCAACCATGGCGCTTTAGGATCTATTGATGCCTCACGTTTCCGACGACACCCTCGACTCGCCTGCGCCGCAGGTGCGCCACATCGTGTTCGCTGTTGCGCCCGAACTCGTGCTGCTCGACGCATGCGGCCCGCTCGAAGCGTTTCATCGCGCCGAATTGACCATGCGGGATGCGCGCCGCGTGTCGCCGGCATCTGGTGAACGGGTTGAGCCGGTCGCCTATCGGACGACGGTCGCGTCGATCGACGGCGGCGTGCTCGACACGTTTCCCGGCTTGCCGGTGGTCACCCAGCGCCTCGATGCGCTCGACGACGAACCGATCGACACGCTGATCGTCCCCGGCATTCCCGTCGACGATCCGCGCACGCTGCAGCCCGCGCTGATCGACTGGATCGCGCGGCGCGCGCCGCATGTGCGGCGCGTCTGTTCGGTGTGCACGGGCGCGTTTTATCTCGCGGCTGCCGGCGTGCTCGACGGACGCCGCGCGACGACACACTGGCGCGACGCGCACCGCCTTGCGGAGCGTTTCCCCCGGGTGCATGTCGATGCCGAGCCGATCTTCATCCGCGAGCGGGTGAATGGCGTCGGCGTGGAGGACGATTCGCGCGCCGTGTGGACGTCGGCGGGCGTGACGGCGGGCATCGATCTGGCGCTTGCGCTGATCCAGGAAGATTTCGGGCATCCCGTCGCGATGCAGGTTGCGCGGCGCCTCGTCGTGTTCGTCAAGCGGCCGGGCGGGCAGTCGCAATTCAGCGCGGCGCTCGCAGCACAGACTTCGGCGGGCGGCGCGTTCGACGGGCTGCACGGCTGGATGGCGTCGAACCTGAACGGCGACCTGTCCGTCGAGCGGCTTGCCGAGGAAGCGCGCATGAGTCCGCGTACGTTCGCGCGCCGCTACGTCGACGAAGTGGGCCGCACGCCCGCGAAGACCGTATCGGCGATGCGGCTGGAAGCGGCGTCGCGGGCGCTGGCCGAGTCGCGCCGCCCGTTGAAGCGGATTGCGCTCGATTGCGGCTTCGGCAGCGAGCAGAACTTGCGGCGCGCGTTCATGCGCAGCTTCGGCGTGTTGCCGGTCGATTACCGCGAGCGCTTTGCGTCGGCACTGCGCTGAATCGAAGTGCGCGCGCGTCGAATGTGGCTCAAACCCCGATAGCACAGCGGCCGCCTTATTGCGCTCGTATAATCGGCTCCTTTCGATTTGTTTGACCGGAGTCAAGATGAGCACGCCTACCGCTGCGCCGCTGGATCGTTCAGAAACCACGTTCCGTTTCCTCGCCGAACCGACTTCGGTCAATTTCGGCGGCAAGGTGCACGGCGGCGCGCTGATGAAATGGATCGACGAAACCGCGTACGCGTGCGCGGCCGTCTGGTCGAGCCGCTACTGCGTGACGGTGAGCGTCGGCAATATCCGCTTTCGCCGGCCGATCCACGTCGGCAATCTGGTCGAGCTGCGCGCGCGCGTCGTCGCGACGGGGCGAACCAGCATGCACATCCACGTGTCGGTCTATGCCGGCGATCCGAAAGGCGGCGAACTGCTGCAAACCACCGACTGCCTCGTCGTGATGGTCGCCGTCAACGAGAATGGCAGCCCCGTGCCCGTGCCGTCGTTCGAGCCGCAAACCGACGAACACAAGGCACTCGCAAAGTACGCGATGGACGTGAAGGCCGCGCTCGATGCGATCGTCGACCTGAAGCCCGAGGAGGTGGCGCAGGGCAAGGTGTAAAGCAAGCCTGCGCCCCGAGGCTCTCTGCACGTTCGTAACGAGAGCCTCGCGGGAGGGAAGGCGTTCAGCGCTTCGCGTTGCCGACCATGTCGTGCGGGCGCACCCATTCATCGAACTGCTGTTCCGTCACATAGCCGAGCGCCAGCGCCGACGCCTTCAGCGTCGTGCCTTCCTTGTGCGCCTTCTTGGCGATCTTCGCGGCCTTGTCATAGCCGATGTGCGGATTGAGCGCCGTCACGAGCATCAAGGATTCGTTGAGCAACTGATCGACGCGCTCGCGGTTCGGCTCGATGCCGATTGCGCAGTTGTCGTTGAAGCTCTGCATGCCGTCGGCGAGCAGACGCACCGATTGCAGCACGTTGTGCGCGATCATCGGCCGGAACACGTTCAATTCGAAGTTGCCGCTCGCGCCACCGATGTTGACGGCCACGTCGTTGCCGAACACCTGACAGCACAGCATCGTCACCGCTTCGGATTGCGTCGGGTTCACCTTGCCCGGCATGATCGAGCTGCCAGGCTCGTTTTCGGGAATCGACAGTTCGCCGAGGCCGCAGCGCGGACCGCTTGCGAGCCAGCGGACGTCGTTGGCGATCTTCATCATGCTCGCCGCGAGCGTCTTCAGCGCGCCGTGCGCGAACACCAGCGCGTCGGCGGCGGCCATCACCTCGAACTTGTTCGGCGCGGATACGAAGGGGAGGCCCGTCAGCCGGCCAATCGCCGCTGCCACGTCATCGGCGAATTTCGGATGCGCGTTGAGCCCGGTGCCGACAGCCGTGCCGCCTTGCGCCAGTTCATACAGATGCGCGAGCGCCGATTCGACATGCTTCGCGCCGTGATCGAGCTGCGCGACATAGCCGGAGAATTCCTGGCCGAGCGTGAGCGGCGTCGCGTCCTGCAAGTGCGTGCGGCCGATCTTCACGATATCGGCGAATGCCTTCGACTTTTTATCGAGCGTCTCGCGCAGCGCCTTCAGCGACGGTTGCAGATGCTTGACGATGCCGACGGCAGCCGCCACGTGCATCGCCGTCGGGAACACGTCGTTCGACGATTGCCCGCGATTCACGTCGTCGTTCGGATGCACGAGGCGCGCTTCGCCGCGCTCGCCGCCCATCAGCTCGCTCGCACGGTTGGCGATCACCTCGTTGAGATTCATGTTGGTCTGCGTGCCGGAGCCCGTCTGCCAGACCGCGAGCGGAAATTCGTCGGGGTGCTTGCCTTCGATGATCTCGTCGGCGGCGGCCATGATCGCCTTGGCCTTGGTCGCATCGAGCACGCCGAGGGCGAGGTTCACTTCGGCGGCGGCGCGCTTGATGATCGCGAGCGCGGTGACCAGTTCGGGCGACTGCTTTTCCGTCGAGATCTTGAAGTTCTGCAGCGAACGCTGCGTTTGCGCCCCCCACAATTTCGCGTTCGGCACGGCGATTTCGCCGAACGTATCGCGTTCCATGCGTACATCTTCGGTCATGTTCTACTCCGCTTGACTAGGTGATCGGAAGGCTTCCGGGAAAGTGGCGCGCTCTGCACTCAGTTTGCAATCTGTCTGCACGTGAGACGGCGCCGTTATAACTGCTCGTCGACTGGCAGCAACAAGAATAGACCCGTCAGCGCATTACGGTAAAAGCCCGCGCCGGGATCGAGGTTGTAGCGGCGCAGCTGGCCGTTTTCCTCGTCGGTCCAGACGAGCTTCGCCTGCGGCGTCGCCGAGTAGCGCAGCACGGCCAGTTCGGAGGGCGTGGCGAGCGTCACGTGATAGCTGACGGCGGGCGCCGTCGCCTTGTCGAAGAGCTGGGCGACCTGGTCGGCGAGCGGCGGGCTGTGGATCACGAGCGCAAGCTCCGTGTTCAGATGCGCCGAGCGCGGATCGAGATTCATCGAGCCGATCACCAGCGTCTTGCGGTCGATCACGTAGGTTTTCGCATGCAGGCTCGCTTTCGATTGCGAGCCGAACAGGCCGGCCCTCGGCGCCGCGTCGCCGGGCGTCGGCTTGAACTCGTACAGCTGCACGCCGCGCGCCAGCAGCGGCACGCGGTACGGGCTGTAGCCCGCCTGCACGGCGACGGCGTCCGTCGCGGCGAGCGAATTGGTCAGCACCTTGACGGCGACGCCGCGCTGCGTCAGCTGGCCGAGCGCGTCGACGCCCGCCTGGTGCGGCACGAAATACGGCGACGTGATGAGGAATTCCTGCTGCGCGTCGTGCATCAGTTCGATGAGCCGCTGCATCGGCGGGCTCTTGTACTGATCGGCGGGCAGCTTCATTTTTTCGGGGGAATCGACCTTGAACTCGGCGTTCGCCCACACGAGGCCCAGTCCATCTTTCGCGATCTGCGTGGCGAGCGGCGTCGCGTTCAGCGGCTTCGCGTTATACGGATCGGCGTTCTTGCGCCAGTGCGCGCGCAGTTCGTCGCGCATGGCGTCGAGTTCGTGCGGATCGAATTTCTGCTTGTTCAGTGCGCGTAAAGGGTAGGCGTTGCTGTCGTTCCAGTACGCGTCGAAGCTCGTCGAGATATCGGTTGTGATCGGGCCTGCCGTCAGCACGTCGATATCGCGGAACTGCAGCGTCGGGCTCGCGCTGAAGTATTCATCGCCGAGATTGCGGCCGCCGACGATCGCGATCTGGTTGTCCGCGATCATCGCCTTGTTGTGCATGCGCCGCGTGAACGCGCCGATCTGCGTGAAGAAGTTCTGGCTGCGCTGATAGAAGCTCGTTTCCGAACTGCCAAACGGGTTGAAGACGCGGATCTCGATCTTGTCGTGCGAGTTCAGCGCGGCCATCACGCGGTCGATGTCCTTGAAGTTCAGATCGTCGACCAGCATGCGCACGCGCACGCCGTGGTCCGCCGCGTAGAGGGCAGCGGCGAGCAGCAGCTTGCCCGTCGTGTCTTCTTCGGCGATGTAGTACTGCATGTCGAGCGTCTTCGTCGCAGCGCGTGCGAGCGCGATGCGCATCTGCAGCGCTTCCGTGCCGTCGGACAGCACGCGAAAGCCCGACTGGCCCGGATGCGCGCGCTCGGGCGCGGCGAGCGCGGCGGCGAGCGGGGTGGCGTCGGTGGCGGGCAGCGCGTGCGTGACGGGGCGCTCGAACGCAGTGGCCGGCGGGCGCGTCGCGCAGGCGGTCAGCAGCATCGCCGAGACGATGAGCGCGAACGCGCGCGTGAGCAACGGGCCGGACGCGTGGCGCGAGATTCGGATATTGCGTTGCTGCTGTTGATGCTGCGATGCGATGGCGTCGTTCGTCTTATCAACCGACACGCTGGTTTCCTCCACTTGAGCGGCACGGATCGTCGTGGCGTCGTCCATCGACCCGGACCATTCTACGGGGAATCGTTAATGCGGGTCGGATAGCGACGCAGTCCGCAACGCAAAGAGCGTGCCTGGCGCTGATGAGCCGGGGCGGCGTCTGGCGGGCAAAGGCGGCCGTGACACGCGGCGCGCTGTCGAGCGCGCCTGCCGTGTCAGGAAGAAACGGGAAGGAGGCGTTGGACAGGCTTAGACGCGTTCACGGGCGAGCGCGTTTGCGTCCTGATCGGCTGTCGAGCCTTTGGCCGGGCGACCTGCCCAGTAGCCTGCGAGCATCGAGCCCGACAGGTTGTGCCACACCGAGAAGAGTGCGCCTGGCAGCGCGGCGATCGGCGTGAAGTAGAGCTTGCCGAGCGTCGCGGCGAGGCCCGAGTTCTGCATGCCGACTTCGATCGCGAGCGTGCGGCACACGGCTTCGTCGAAGCCGAGCAGGCGTCCGCCCCAATAGCCGCCGAGCAGGCCGATGCCGTTATGCAGCACCACGCCCAGCGCAACGACGAGTCCCACCGATGCAATGCTCTTCTGCGTGCCGCCCACCACGGCCGCGATGATCAGCAGGATCGACACCATCGAAACCAGCGGCAGCAGGGGCTCGATCTTGCGCACGAGCTTGCCGGCGAGATGATTGACGACGAGGCCGACGATGATCGGCAGCGCGACGATTTGCAGGATGCTCATCAGCATGCCGTGCACGTCGACGGCGATCGACGCATCGACATAGAGGCGCGTGAGCAGCGGCGTCGCGAAAACGCCGACGAGGGTCGATAGTGCGCTGATCGTGACGGACAGCGCGACGTCGCCGCGCGCGAGATAGATCATCACGTTCGACGCTGTGCCGCTTGCTACGCTGCCTACCAGCACCATGCCGGCGGTCAGATCGGGCGGCATGCGCAGTGCTTTTGCGATGACCCACGCGGCGAGCGGCATCACGAGGTAGTGCAGCACGATGCCTGCGACGACGGGTGCCGGACGCGTGAAGACGCGGCGGAAATCGTTGATGGAGAGCGTGACGCCCATCGACAACATGATGATCGTGAGCAGTGTCGTGACGTGCGGGGCGATGCCCGTTACCGAGGACGGCGAGAAGTAGGCGGTTAGCGAGGCCAGCACGGCCCACAGAGGGAAGAGTCGGGTGATGCGGGCAAGCATTGAAAGTGGTCCTCGAGGGGTCGTTTTTTTCGCCTGGATGCGGCGGGCATTTTACCTGTTGGGGTGGGGTTGTTTCTGGTTTGGGTTTGGGTTTGGTTTGTTGTTTCGCTGGCATCCGCGTTTTGTTATTGGTGCTTCAAGCGTTGCCCCTGTGCGGGGCGGCACCTACTTTTCTTTGCCGCCGCAAAGAAAAGTAGGCAAAAGAAAGCGGCTCACACCGCCAGCACGTGTGCTTATCCACGGGCCCCCAACGTCCCCTCGCTTCATACGGCAACGTCCTCGTTTGCGTGCATTGCCAACGCTCTGAACGTGCGCCTCACCCACTTCACACACCCGTACACGAACCAGCGGCAGCGAATGGTTTATGCCGCCCAGGTGGCAAACTGTGTGTTGGTTGTCGCGTTGTATAGCCTGGCGCGCTTACATGGTGGAGCGCATGCGCTATCGGTCCGAAGTGAGGCGGGTGGAGCACCTGGGCCTACACACAGTTTGCCACCTGGGCGGCAGAGGACTGTCTGGCACGGCGTGCTGTAGTGCGGGAGCGTGAAGCGGGTGAGGCGCTCTTTTAGAACGTTGGCAACGAACGTGGGTCACGTGGTTGCCGTGTGAAGCGTAAGAACCTTTGGGGGCCCTCAGGCAAGAACAAGGATTGGCGGTGTGAGCCGCTTTCTTTTGCCTACTTTTCTTTGCGGCGGCAAAGAAAAGTAGGTGCCGCCCCGCACAGGGGCAACGCTTGAAGCACCAATAACAAAACGCGGATGCCAGCGAAAACCCAAGCAAACCGAACCAACCCAAACCGCCCTTGCCGCAAAGCCAAAAAATTCACTCTCCTGCGGCAACGCCGCCCTCAAACCGTAAACTCTTGCGATGAAACCGCAAAGTCATCAACAACGCCACACTCGCGAGCCCGGCGGCGAGCCCCCACCATAACCCCCGGGCGCCAAGCCCAAAATGAAACGCGAGCGTATAGCCAGTCGGAAACCCGATCCCCCAATACCCGAACGCTGCCGCAATCATCGGAACCCGCGTGTCCTTCAGCCCGCGCAAGCACCCCGACCCAACCGTCTGCATTCCATCGACAATCTGAAAAATCGCCGCCACGGCCAACAACGAACTGGCTAGTGCCACAGTCGGCGCATTAGCGGGATCGTCCAGATGCAAATACAGCCCGACAATGAACCGCGGCGCGGTGATCAAAAACAGCCCGGACAGGCACATGAACGCAACACCCAGCCCCAGCGCGACGAACCCCGCATGGCGCGCAGCCAGCGGTTGGCCCGCGCCCGACCAGAACCCGACGCGCACGTTCGCCGCCTGACCGATCGCGAGCGGCACCATGAACGCCACCGAGGCCACATTCAGCGCGATCTGATGCGCCGCCAGCTGCGATTCGCCAAGCAGTCCAACCATCAGTCCCGTGGCAAGAAACAACATCGACTCGACGCCATACGTGATTGCCACCGGCCAGCCTATGCCAAACAGTTCGCCCATCAGCGGCACGTTCGGCCGCGTGGCCGTGACGAAATGCCGGAAGCGCGGCCGCAGATGCAGCAGACCCATCAGCGTCAGCGCCGTGAGCCACACGGTGATCGTCGTTGCGACGGCCGAGCCGATGAAGCCGATTCGCGGCAAGCCGTACGCGCCATGGATCAAGCCATAGTTCAGAAAGCCATTGATGAACACGCCGCCAATCGACACCCACAGCAGCCGCCGCGCCGCGCCGATCGCCGGCAGGAACGAGCGCATCAGGCCAATCCCGATCAGACTGGCAGGCGCGCCCCAACGCAGCACCGCGCAGTATTCGCCGACGTTGTGCGCGAGCAGCGCCGGCTCGCCGAACGCCATCATGATCGGTGCCGCGAACGACAGCAGCGCGAACGCCGGCACGGCCAGCAACAACGACAGCAAAAAGCCCGTCCAGTAGATATGCGGCACGCGATCCTCGGCCTGCGCGCCGCGCGCATGCGACACGCTCACGCTGACGGACGTCAGCACGCCCTGCAGCAGCGTCACGACGACGAAGAACAGATTCGCGCCGAGCCCGCCTGCCGCGAGCGCGTCAGGGCCGAGCGAGCCGAGCAGGACCGTGTCGGTGACGCTCATCGCCATCTGCGACAGCTGCGCAATGGCGAGCGGGGCGGCGAGGCGCGCCGTGTCGGCGGCATGACGCGAAAGCGTGGGCGGCCCGCTGAGCGCGCGGGACATTCCGGTTGGATTCATGTTCGAAGCGCTGTTGCGCGAAAGGGCGGCACGCTCGGCAAGTGCGCCGCGCACCGTTTGTTTTTCTGTCCAGACGGACAGCTTATTGCGGGAACGCGGTGCTGTCGATCAACAGGCACACTTTTGGTGCGGGTTTGCGGCGGCAGCAATGACGTCGCTTGATGCCAGCCGCATATCTCGCAGCCTTGTGGCAACGTCCGGGCGGTTTTATCGAAGGTCAGCCTTCGTGAACGGCGATCCGCGTGTCGCCGAGCAGCACGACCTGGCCTGCGCGAATTTTGCACGTTTTGCGCGTTTCGACCTGGCCGTCGACGGTCACCGCGCCCGACGCGACGATCACTTTCGCCGATCCGCCGCTGTCCGCAAGGCCCGTAATCTTCAGCAGATTGTGGAGTTCGACGTAGTCGCCGGTCAGGGTGAAATCGAGGTTGGGCATGGCAGTTGCGATCGACAGGTGGTCGGCAGGGTCGTTGAAAAGCGACTCGCATGATAAGCCATCGCGCGGCGCCCGGCCTTCGGGTGCCAGCGAATGGCCACGCGCCGAGGCATTTGCAAGCAGATGTTATTCAGTTGTCAGGAAATGAAACGTTGAGTAACAGTCGCCTTTTGTGGCGAACTTCACTCGCAAAAGCCCGGTCTGTGGAATGGCCTGCTGCATTTTTTGCGACGGGCTGAAAACGCGGGCATGGAGTCGGCAGAGCCAACCCAAACCGCCCGCGTGCCGATATCGACAAACTTCAGAGAGGATTGCCATGACCCAGCTCCGTACGCTTTTGATCGGGACCGCCCTCACTGCGATGGCGTCGACCGCCGCTTTCGCCCAGACGGCTGCCCAGCCTTCCGCGGACCTGTCCACCCAGGCTCAGGTCCAGCAGGCGCCCGCCGCCGCACCGGCCGCCCAGGGTGTCCAGATGCCGGCGCCCGCGCCGCAGAACCTGACCGCGCCCGGCTCGACCGACCCGCTGGTCCAGAAACGCAACGCGGACGCCCAGGCGAACGCCGAGTACAGCGCGCAGAAAAAGATGTCGAAGCAGCAGATGAAGGAGCAGCAAAAGGCTGCGAAGACCGCCTACAAGGACCAGGTCAGCAACGCAAAGCTCAACAAGAAGGCCGACAAGGCGGCAGCGTCGAACGAACTGAAGGCCGAGATGCAGGGCCAGCCGACAGGCGCGGCGGCATCGGGCGAAGCCCATAACTGATCAGCGGCTTCCGGCGCCTGTGATGCGACAGGCGCCGTGACTGCCGGCAAGCATTGAAGTTGGAAAGAGGGAGGACAGATGAAAAAGACCAGCAAGACGACGAGCGCACTGTGCGCCGCGCTGATCGCCGGCAGCATGACGACGCTCGCGGTCGCGCAGACGACGCACGATCCCGCCCACCGAGCCGATGACGCACGCCGACAATAAGGCGGCCAAGGAACAGGCGAAGGCCAACAAGAAGGCTGACGTCGCGCAGGCGAAGGCCGACAAGAAGAAGACCGAGGCCCAAGCCGACGCGGACAAGGCGAACGCGGACGCGAAAGTGAAGGACGCGAAATCGCAGTAAGCAGTTCCCTTTGCACACATGTCAGGCGGCGGATTCCCGCCGCCTGGCGAAGCCCGGCCTCGCGCCGGGCTTTTTGTTTGCGGCACACGAAAAATGGGGCGCTTGTCGTCGCGGGTTGTATGGATATACAGTATGCGTCGCCCTCACTATCCGACCCGCCAATCGTGCTTTCCGTCGCCGATTCTCCGTCTTCATTACCTGCTGCCGCGACGGATTCGCCCGCAGCGGCGGCAGCCGCCGCCACATCCGACTGGTTAGCAAAGCTCAACGATGCCCAGCGCGAAGCCGTCGAATACGGCGCCGACGACATCGGGCATCCGTCCGGTGCGCTGCTGGTCATCGCGGGTGCGGGCTCCGGTAAGACGAATACGCTGGCGCATCGCGTCGCGAATCTGGTCGTCAAGGGCACCGATCCGCGCCGCATCCTGCTGCTGACGTTCTCGCGCCGCGCCGCGCTCGAAATGACACGGCGCGTCACGCGCATTGCAGGCGCGGCGCTTGGCATGCGGGCGGCGCTCGCGCAGGGTCTGACGTGGTCGGGCACGTTCCACAGCGTCGGCGCGCGCCTGTTGCGCGAATACGCCGATCTGATCGGCCTCGCGCCGACCTTCACGATCAACGACCGCGAAGATTCCGCCGACCTGATGAATCTCGTGCGCCACGAGCTTGGCTTGTCCGCGAAAGAAAAACGCTTTCCGTCGAAATCGGCGTGTTTCTCGATCTACTCGCGCGTCGTGAATACAGGCGCGTCGCTGGCCGATGTGCTCAACAGCGCGTTCCCGTGGTGCCGCGAATGGGAAGCCGATTTGCGCATGCTGTTCGCGGCCTATGTCGACGCGAAGCAGAAGCAAAGCGTGCTCGATTACGACGACTTGCTGCTCTACTGGTCGCACATGGCGGCCGAACCCGCCATTGCCGCGGATCTCTCCGGCCGTTTCGATCATGTGCTCGTCGACGAGTACCAGGACACCAACCGTCTGCAGGCGTCGATCCTGCTCGCGCTGAAACCCGACGGACACGGCCTGACGGTGGTCGGCGACGACGCGCAGTCGATCTATTCGTTTCGCGGCGCGACCGTGCGCAACATTCTCGATTTCCCCGCGCATTTCGATCCGCCCGCGAAGCAGGTCACGCTGGAGCACAACTACCGCTCGACACAGCCGATTCTCGAAGCATCCAACGCGGTGATCGGCCTTGCGTCCGAGCGTTACACGAAGAATCTGTGGACCGACAAGGCGTCGGCGCAACGCCCGCATCTCGTCACCGTCGCCGACGACGCCGATCAGGCGCGCTACATCGTCGAGCAGGTGCTCGCCGCGCGCGAGGCGGGCATGAAACTGAAGGCGCAGGCCGTGCTGTTTCGCGCCGCGCATCACAGCGCCGCGCTCGAAATCGAACTGACGCGGCGCAACATTCCGTTCGTGAAGTTCGGCGGCCTGAAGTTTCTCGACTCCGTTCATGTGAAGGACGTGCTGGCCGTGCTGCGCTGGGCGGAGAATCCGCGCGATCGCGTCGCGGGTTTTCGCGTCGTGCAGTTGCTGCCGGGCGTCGGGCCGGCAACGGCTGCGCGTGTGCTCGACGATATCGCCGCGCGGGCCGATGCGCTGCAGTCAGGCGGCGCGCCCGATGCCGCGCATGGTGTGTCGGGCTGCACGGCGAATGCGCTCGCCGCGTTCACGCCGCCGGCGCGCGCGCTCGAAGACTGGCATCCGTTCGTCGCGATGATGGCGTCGGCATGCGGTCGGCAGACGCCGTGGCCCGCCGAGTTCGAAATGGTGCGCCGCTGGTACGAGCCGCATCTCGAGCGCAATCACGAGGACGCGTCGATTCGCCAGGCCGATCTCGCGCAGATGGAAAGCATCGCGGGCACGTACGCGTCGCGCGAGCGCTTCCTGACGGAACTGACGCTCGATCCGCCCGACGCCACCAGTGACGAATCCGGCGTTCCGCTGATCGACGAAGACTATCTGATCCTGTCGACGATCCATTCGGCGAAAGGGCAGGAGTGGCGCAACGTGTTCGTACTCAATGGCGTCGACGGCTGCATTCCGTCCGATCTCGGCACGGGCAGTGAAGAGGAAATCGACGAGGAGCGGCGTCTGCTCTATGTCGCGATGACGCGCGCGAAAGAGGAACTGCATATCGTCATGCCGCAGCGCTTCTACGTGCACAACCAGACGCATCTCGCCGACCGGCATGTTTGGGCGTCGCGCACGCGCTTCATTCCGGCGCATCTGCTGCCGATGTTCGATTCGCATGCGTGGCCGCCCGCGCCCGTCGTGTCGGCGCCGACGCGAGCGGGGCTGGCCGCGGCCGCGCAAGCCAAAATAGAAATCGCGGCGAAGCTCAGAAAAATGTGGGACTGAGCTTGCCGCGATCTGATGGCGTCCCGTTCGACGCCCTGTGTCGCGAAACGAGGCCTAGCGCGACTGCCGCTGTTGCTGCTGCTGCGGGCGCGGCGGCGGCATGAAGAAGTTGCGCAACCAGGCGGCGAGTCGCGTGAACACGTCGTACGGCTCTTCAACGAAAATTTCCGGCTTCAGCAGTCGCAGATATTCCATGATCTGCTGCGCTTCCTGCTTCTGGAACGAGCCGTGCGAAATGCCCAGACGCAACAGACCGCGCAATTCGCCGAGTTTTTCACGGGCGGCGCTGCCCACGCTGGTTTCGCATGCGACCTTCGCTTCATACACCCGCTGACGCAGCGATTCCGCCAGGCGCCACGCGGGCGTCTGCATCACTTCCTCGAGCGCCTGGATATCCTGTGCCGCCGACTTGATCTGCGCGGCGAGCGGGTCCACCAGCGAAGGCGCGCCTTCCGCTTCCTTGACGATCGCGGCGGCCCACTCGCGGCTCTGCTTCGCGAGTTCTTCCGGCGTCCATTCCGAGCGCGCGGCGAAGCCGAAACCGAACTCGTTCGCCTGCTTCATCAGAATCGCGACGACGTCCGGAAACTCCTTGTCCAGCGTGCGTTTCGCCCATGCGTACTGGCCGCCTTGCAGCATCCGCTGCACGGCGTGCTCCGTCAGCGGCACCATGTTGTCGAGGAGCTTCGCGCGCAAAAAATCCTCGAACGACGGCGTCGCGAACTGCGGGTCCAGCTTCACTGAAACCCGCACGAACGCCTCGAAGTCCTTTCGCAAGGATGCGAGCGTTTCGTCCTTGATGTTAAGGGTAATCTGACCCATGTCTTATCCCGTTTCGTCGACCGCGCGAACACCGTCGAGGGTTTCGCCTCGTGCCGTGCGCCCCCGTGCGTTGGCGGCACCGATATCCGGCGCGGTTCTGTCCGGCTTGCCGGCTTGCCGTCGATAGACGCTGCCGGGTTCACGGACCACGAGTGTTTATCGGCGGATTGAAAGGGAACTTGAGGGCGGCGCGCCGTCCCGTCGAACGGCGCGCGAGGGCGTGGTCCGGCGTTACTTCAGTACGACGCCTTGCCAGAGGAAGAACACGGCGAGGCCGACCGCGATGGTGAGCAGCGGCCGGCGCGTGAGGGCGCTGACGGCAACGGCGGCCAGCGCGCCGACCAGTTGCGGGTTGCGCCACGTGAGTTCGGCGTCCGTGCCGTGCGGCGACACGGTCATCGGCACGATGATGGCCGTCAGCACGGTGACGGGCACGAAGCCGAGCGCGGTGCGCACGAGCGGCGGAAACACGATGCGGTCGCCGAGCACGAACACGGCGGCGCGGATCAGCCACGTGATGACGGCCATGCCGAGTATCAGAAGCACGTAGTTCATCGCGATGCCTCCGCCGCGCGGGTGCGCTGGAACGCCGGCAGGGACAGCAGCACGCCGACCGCCACGCCGACGAACACAGCGCCCAGCAGGCCGAGCTTGTACGGCCAGTCTTGCCAGAAGAACGCCAGCGCGCCGGCCGTGGCCGCCGCAGCGAGATAGCGCACGGCGACGAGCTGCGGCACGACGATCGCGATGAATGTCGCGGCCATCGCGAAGTCGAGCCCGAGCGATTGCAGGCCGGGGAAGGCCGCGCCGAACAGCAGGCCGATCAGCGTGCAGATCTGCCAGTTGATATACATCGATAGGCCGGAGCCGAGGAAGTAGTAAGGGCCGACCGAGCCCGGCGGATGCAGCCGGTAGTGCGCCCACGCGACGGCGAAGACTTCGTCGGTGAGCAGGCCGCCGAGCGCCCAGCGCCAGCGCGACGGCAGATGCGACACGTACGGCGCAAGCGTCGCGCTGTAGAGCACGTGACGCGCATTGACGACGAGCGTCGTCGCCCAGATGACGGCGCAGCTCGCGTGGCCCGCGATCAGGCCGAGTGCGAGGAATTGGGCCGATCCGGCGAACACGATCAGCGACATCAGCTGGCCGTGCCAGAGGTGCATCGGACCAGATGCGACGAGCGTGCCGTAGATCACGCCGAACGGTAACGCGCCGATGATCATCGGCAGCGTGTCGCGCGCGCCGGCTGTGAATTCCTTGAGACGGTGAGCGGGTTGTGCAGGGTGAGTCAATCTTTCCTCCTCGTTAGGGCCGAGCATAGCCGGGCGAGGGGAGCGGCGGCTTGTACGTTCTTGCGCTTGGGCGTGTCGATGTGAGGGATTTGCTGCGGTGCGGTCTCAGTGCCTAGCTGCCCGGTGCCGCGTGCGGAGTGAGCTTGCGCGCGCGGTCCGTTCAGGACGACTGCCAGCGCCCCGGCGGCACGCCGAACATGCGCCGGAAATGCCGCGTGAAGTGGCTTTGATCGGTGAAGCCGCCTGCCGCCGCCACATCGGCCACCGATACGCCCGCGCGCAACGGCGCGAGCGAGCGCTGCAGGCGGACCTGATTGCGCCACGCGTGCGGCGGCAGTCCCGTCGCGCGGGTGAAGAGCCGCGCGGCGTGAAACTGCGACAGGCCGACGGCATCGGCGAGATTCGCGAGCTTGAGCGGCGCGGCCAGGTCGCCCGCCAGTTGCTCTTTCATCGTGACGACGCGCGCGTCGTCGGCGGCGAGTTGCGGCGTGTCGGGCCGCGTGCGGCCGTAACGCACGAGCAGCGTCGACAGCGCGTCGAGCATCGCCGTTTCCGCGACGAGCGGATCGCCGTTCGCCTCCAGCAACTGATGCGCACGCGACAGCCGCACGGCGAGATCGGGATCGCGGATCACGTCGGCATCGAACCACGGCAGCGGCTGCGCGCAGCCCGCGATGTCTTCGGCGAGCGCGTGAATGAAGTCGACGGGCGCGTACATCACGCGGTAGCGCCAGCCTTCGTCGATTGCCCGGGAGCCGGTGTGCACTTCGCCAGGATTGATGATCGGCACGCTGCCCGCCTCGGCGACGTGGCGCGAGCCCTGATAGCGGTACGTTTCCGCGCCCGCCTCGATCACGGGGATCGTGTACGCGTCGTGCCAGTGCGGCGTGAATTCGTGATCGTGATATTCGGCCGTGAGCAGATCCGCGCCGGGCAGAAGCGGCGTGCGCCAGTAACGGGCGTTATCGCGGAAGCGGGTCGAAGTCATGAGCGAAGTCCGGGTGGACCTGTCAGTTTACCGCGCCTTGCCGGCCTCGGCCTGATTTGGAAGGCGCTTTCAGCGGACGGGGATCGTCGTGCCGGCGGGCATCGGCACGGCCGTGACGCTGTTCTTCGCGCTGCCCGTCGCGACGCGGTCGCTGTAGGTCAGGTACACGAGCGTATTGCGCTTCGAATCGACCACGCGCACCACGTGCAGCGTCTTGAAGATCAGCGACATCCGTTCGGTGAATACGTCGGCCTGCTGGCGCAGCGGCTCGGGAATCTTGATGGCCGCGACCTGGCGGCACGCGATCGACGCCTCGGTCGGATCTTCGGCGATCCCGAGCGTGCCCTTGATGCCGCCCGTGCGCGCCCGCGACACATAGCAGGTGACGCCCTGCACGGCGGGATCGTCGTACGCTTCGACGACCACGCGATCTGAGCCGGTGATATGAAAGTTCGTGTTGACGCTGGCGACTTCCTCGGCCTGCGCGAGCGGCGCGCAGGTGAACGCTGCCGAAGCGGCGAGGATGGCGGCGGCGCGTGCGATGCACGCACAGGGCAGGGCGAGTTTCATCAGGTGACCGGAAGAATGGGCGTTTGAAGAGCAGCACGGAGCAGGACGGCTGCCAGTTTGAACGCCATCGTAACCTGGTTGCCGATGCTGGCTGCTGGCGTGCGATACGCTTGTGGCGCTTCCATTCCATCGATGAAAATCGCGTGCCGCCAGGCAGCGGCGGAAAAAGAAAAGGCCCGCACGAATGCGGGCCTTCAAATTTTGGCTCCCCGACCTGGGCTCGAACCAGGGACCTACGGATTAACAGTCCGGCGCTCTACCGACTGAGCTATCGGGGAACAGCAATACAACTTGTCGCTACATAAAAAAGCCCGCTGTGGTTAACGGGCTCTTGCAATTCTTTGGCTCCCCGACCTGGGCTCGAACCAGGGACCTACGGATTAACAGTCCGGCGCTCTACCGACTGAGCTATCGGGGAACAACAACAGCAGAGAAGCGGAATTGTAGGAGGTGTCGCAGAAGCTGTCAATACCCTCGAATCATCTCAATTTAATTCGACTGATTCGCGAGAGGGCGACAGCTTGCGGCGCTCAACGCTCGAGCAGCGCCAGCTTTTCCTTCACGTCCTTGAATTCGTCGGCTTCGGGCAGCGGCGATTTGGTCTTGGTGATGCTCGGCCATGCCTTCGCGAGCTCGGCATTGAGCTCCGTGAAGTGCTGCTGGTCGCCGGGCACGTCTTCTTCCGCGTAGATGGCGTTCACCGGGCATTCCGCAACGCACACCGCGCAGTCGATGCATTCATCCGGGTCGATCGCGAGGAAGTTGGGACCTTCGCGAAAGCAGTCCACCGGGCACACATCGACGCAGTCGGTATAGCGGCACTTGATGCAGCTTTCGGTCACAACGTGAGTCATTCAGGCAACTCCTGCAAACGATATCTTTTAGGTAATGGGGGGATGGCGAGGCGCCAAAAGCGGTATTGTAGCGTAACGTCAAGTAGTGCATACGCCATCGTCCCAAGCCTCTTATATCGTTTGGTGATTAGTTTATGGCGGGCGGTTTGCGCCGCGGGCGCCCGCCGGCCTTGACGCATTCAAACAACCGCCGGCGCGCATTCGGGTAACATGCGACAGCATCTTCGCGAGACCCCTGTTGAGCGGGTTCTAAGCGAAGCCCGAAGCGCACATGAGAACATGGCGCACGTGGCGAACACGAAAAGGGCGAGGGCGCACGAGGCCTGACGTCTTCCGATTTCATGCAGTCCCGGTTTGCAAGATCATGATCATTACTTCGCTGCTCGATACCGACCTGTACAAGTTCACGATGATGCAGGTGGTGCTGCATTATTTCCCTGCCGCCAACGTCGAATACAAGTTCCGCTGCCGCACGCCGAAGGTCAACCTCGTGCCGTACATCGACGAGATTCGCAGCGAAGTGCACAAGCTCTGCAAGCTGCGCTTCAGTGAGGGCGATCTCGACTATCTGCGCCGGATGCGTTTCATCAAGAGCGACTTCATCGACTTCCTCGCGCTCTTCCATCTGAACGAGAAGTACATCTCGATCACGCCTTCGGCGAAAGGCAACGGGGAGATCGAAATCGACATCAAGGGGCCGTGGCTGCACACGATCCTCTTCGAGATCCCGGTGCTCGCCATCGTCAACGAGGTGTATTTCCGCAACACGCAGCAGCAACCCGACTACAGCGAAGGACGCGAGCGGCTGCGCGACAAGATCCAGCTGCTCGGCGCGCGCCCCGAGTTCGCCGACTGCAAGATCGCCGACTACGGCACGCGCCGCCGCTTCTCCGGGCGCTGGCACGAAGAGGTGATTCTCACGCTCAAGGACGGCCTGCGCGACCAGTTCACGGGCACGAGCAACGTGTTCTACGCGATGAAGCACGGCCTGACGCCGCTCGGCACGATGGCGCACGAATACCTGCAGGCGTGCCAGGCGCTCGGGCCGCGTCTGCGCGACTCGCAGATTTTCGGCTTCGAAATGTGGGCGAAGGAATATCGCGGCGACCTGGGCATCGCGTTGTCGGACGTGTATGGCATGAAGGCATTCCTCCGTGATTTCGACATGTATTTCTGCAAGCTCTTCGACGGCGCGCGCCACGATTCCGGCGACCCGTTCGACTGGGGCGAGCGCCTTCTCGCGCACTACGAAGCGAACCGCTGCGACCCGCGCACCAAAGTGCTCGTATTCTCCGACGCGCTCGACATCCCGAAGGTGCTGCAGCTGTACGAGCGCTTCCGCGGCCGCTGCAAGCTCGCGTTCGGCGTCGGCACGAACCTCACCAACGACCTCGGCTACAACCCGCTGCAGATCGTCATCAAAATGGTCAAGTGCAATGGCCAGCCTGTCGCCAAGCTGTCCGATTCGCCGGGCAAGAACATGTGCGAAGACAAGGCCTATCTTGCCTATCTGCGCCAGGTGTTCGGCATCGAGCAACCTGAGGAAGAAACCGCGGGCAAGTGACGTGCGGCTGTTCTTTCGCGTTGCAGCCGGAGAGCATGTGAGGGCATTGTCGGCACTTCGCACGCGTGCCGCTATATGCCGTTCGGCCAGGTGTTGGCATCAAGGGCGGCCGGTATAATTCGACCGTCAAGGTGCGGAATGCGCACGCGCATTTTGCACGCGTATGTCCCACGTTCAGCACGATCACCGGCACGAGGATATTGCACATGGATACATCGACGGCCCGCCGCAACATCCTGGCGCGCATCCGCGCGGCGCAAGGGCGCGAGCCCGAGCCGGCCGCGTCCGAACGCGAGGCGGCGCAGGCGTATCTCGCAAGTCATCCGCAAGGTCCGCGTCCGCCCATGCCGGCCGATCTCGTCGCGCATTTCATCGAGCAGGCAAAGAAGATGGCGACCACGGTCGACACCGTCGAGTCGCTCGCCGACGCGCCCGCCGCCGCGCACCGTTACCTTTCCGAACTGAATCTTCCGACCCAGGCCATCGCATGGCAGACGCTCGAAGCGCTGCCCTGGAGCGGCTCGGGCATCGACGTCGAGTTTCGCAAGCCGCGCGACGAAGACCGCGTCGGCATCACGGGCTGCTTCTGCGCGACGGCTGAAACGGGCACGCTGGTATTGCTGTCCGGGCCAGAGACGTATGCGTCGGCGGGCTTGCTGCCGGAAACGCATATCGCGATCGTGCCGGCCTCACGCATCGTTGCCGGTCATGAAGAAGCGTTCAACCTGATCCGCAGCGAACGCGGCGAGCTGCCGCGCGCTGTCAATTTCGTCTCCGGCCCGTCGCGTACGGGTGACATCGAACAAACCATCGTGCTCGGCGCGCACGGTCCTTATCGCGTGCATGCGATCGTCGTGCGTGGCGCGTAACGCTGTGTCGTTGCAGGGACGTGTCGAGCGCGCGTGTTCTGGCGCGCGTTATGGAATTCGCGCCGTCGCCTTGTTGTTCGTGCTGTCATGCTGGCCGCTCGCAGCATCGGCCGCGAGTCTCGACGGCGCATCGCTTTCAGCCTGGTGGGGCGTGCCGTTCGCAGGTGTCCTGCTGTCGATTGCCGTATTCCCGCTCGTTGCGCCCAAGCTTTGGCATCACCACTTCGGCAAGATTTCTGCCGCGTGGGCCGTCGCGTTTCTCGTGCCGTTCGCCTTCGCGTTTGGCGTATCGACGGCGTTCGGCACACTGATTCATGCGCTGCTTGAAGAGTACGTGCCGTTCATCGTGCTGTTGACAGTGCTCTATACCGTCGCGGGCGGCATCTGCGTGACGGGCAATCTGCACGGCTCGCCGCGCCTGAATACGGCGCTGCTCGCGCTCGGCACGGCGCTCGCCAGCATCATGGGCACGACGGGCGCGGCGATGCTGCTGATCCGGCCGCTCTTGCGCGCGAACGACAATCGCAAACATGTCGTGCATGTCGTCGTGTTCTTTATCTTTCTGGTCGCGAATGCGGGCGGTTCGCTGTCGCCGCTTGGCGATCCGCCGCTGTTCCTCGGTTTTCTGAACGGCGTCGGCTTTTTCTGGACCACGGTGCATCTCGCGCTGCCGATGCTGTTCGTCTGCGTCGTGCTGCTGGTCGTTTTCTACGCGCTCGATACGTACTATTTCCGGCATCGCGAAGAAACGCTTCCTGTCGATCCTTCGCCCGATACGCTTGCGGTTGGCGTCGTCGGCAAGATCAACTTCGTGCTGCTGGCGCTGGTGATCGCGCTGGTACTGATGAGCGGCATCTGGAAACCCGGCATCACGTTCGATGTGGCGGGCACGCATGTCGAGCTGCAGAATCTCGTGCGCGACGTAGCGCTGATAGCGGTGACGCTGCTGTCGCTCGCCGTGACGCCGCGCGCCGCGCGCGAGGGCAACGCGTTCAACTGGGCGCCCATCGAAGAGGTCGCGAAACTGTTCGCGGGAATCTTCGTGACGATCGCGCCCGTCATCATGATGTTGCGCGCGGGCGAGGCGGGTGCGTTCAGCGGCATCGTGCATCTCGTCAATGACACGTCCGGCCAGCCGCGCGACGAAATGTACTTCTGGGCGACGGGCCTGCTGTCGTCTTTCCTCGATAATGCTCCCACGTATCTCGTGTTCTTCAACCTCGCTGGCGGCGACGCGCAGACGTTGACGACCACGGGCGCATCGACGCTCGCGGCCATTTCGGCGGGCGCGGTGTTCATGGGCGCGAACAGCTACATTGGCAACGCGCCGAATTTCATGGTCAAGGCGATCGCCGAATCGCGCGGCGTGAAGATGCCGAGTTTTTTCGGGTATCTCGCGTGGTCGGGCGTCGTGCTGATACCGTTGTTCATCGCAACATCGTTGATTTTCTTTTGACGCCGTGCGCGCGCCGAAAGGCATGCGCTACGGCCTGATACTCGGAGAATGGCAATGCAAAAGGTTCTGGTTGCGCGTCCCATCTTTCCGGATGTGATCGAGCGCCTCAAGCAACATTTCGAAGTGGACTGGCATAACGGCGACGTGCTGCCCACCGACGAACTCACGCGTCGGCTCGCCGACAAGGACGGTGCGCTGACGGCAGGCGACGTCATCAATGCATCCGTGTTTGCCGCCGCGCCGCGTCTGCGCGTGGTGTCGAACATGGCGGTCGGTTACAACAACTTCGACATGGGCGCGTTCAATGCGGCGAACGTGCTCGGCACGAACACGCCCGACGTGCTCAATGAATCGACGGCGGATTTCGGCTGGGCGCTGATGATGGCGGCTGCGCGCCGCATCGCGGAATCGGAGCACTGGTTGCGCGCGGGCAAATGGGAAAAGTGGTCGTACGACGGCTTTCTCGGTTCGGACCTGTATGGCTCGACGCTCGGCGTGATCGGCATGGGCCGTATCGGCCAGGCGCTCGCGCGTCGCGCGCGCGGCTTCAACATGAACGTGATCTATCACAACCGTTCGCGTGTCGCGCCTGAGATCGAGGCCGAGCTGAACGCGGAGTATGCGTCGAAGCAAGACCTGCTGCGCCGTGCCGATCATGTCGTGCTCGTGCTGCCGTACACGGCGGAGAACCATCACACCATCGGCGCCGCCGATCTTGCGTTGATGAAACGGACGGCGACGCTGACGAATATCGCGCGCGGCGGCATCGTCGACGACGCGGCGCTCGCTGAAGCTTTGCGCGACAAGCGCATCGCCGCGGCGGGTCTCGACGTGTTCGAGGGTGAGCCAAAGCTCAATCCGGCGCTGCTCACCGTGCCGAATGTCGTGCTGACGCCGCACATCGCGAGCGCGACGGAAGCCACGCGCCGCGCAATGGCGAATCTCGCGGCCGACAATCTGATCGCGGGGCTGGGCGAGGGTCCGCGAGCAGGGCGTCCGCCGAACCCGATCAACCCTGACGTGATCGGGAAGGCGCGTTCATGACGATGGTTTTGATCGCGGCCGTCGCCGTACTGGCCGTTGCGTTGGTGATTGTGCTGTTCATACTGATGCGCGGCAACGGCGGCGCGCATCAGCAGATGCAATTCGATGAACTGGGCGAGCGCCTCGACGCGGCCGCGCTTGCGCAGACGCGCGAGTACGAGCGGCTCGAACGTGAGCTGCGCGGCGAAATCTCGGAAACGGCGCGGGTGTCTCGCACGGAATTGAGCGGCGGTTTCTCGCAGTTCCAGCAGACGCTCGCTTCCCAGTTCACGAGCATGACGACCGTGCAGGCCGCCAAGATCGACGGCTTTGCGCAGCAGCTCGTCAAGCTGACGGATACGAATACGCAACAGCTCGACGCCGTGCGCCACAGCCTGCAGCAACAGGCGCAACAGGCGCGCGACGAACAGGGTCTCACGCTGAAGCGTTTCGGCGAAACGTTGCAACAGCAACTGGCGCAGGTCACGGAGGCGAACGACCGGCGCTTTGCGGAAGTGCGAGCGACGATCGAGCAGCGGCTGAAAGACATCGAGGCCAACAACTCGACGAAGCTCGAAGAAATGCGCCGCACCGTCGACGAAAAGCTGCACGCGACGCTCGAACAGCGGCTTGGCGAATCGTTCAAGCTCGTGTCCGATCGTCTCGAACAGGTGCATCGCGGTCTCGGCGAAATGCAGACTTTGGCGGCGGGCGTTGGCGATCTGAAGAAGGTTCTGACGAACGTTAAGACGCGTGGTACATGGGGCGAAGTGCAGCTCGAAGCATTGCTCGAACAGGTACTGACGTCGGATCAGTACGCGAAGAACGTTGCGACGATTCCGAAGAGCAACGATCGCGTCGAGTTCGCAATCAAGCTGCCGGGTCGGCAACCGACTCCCGATGCGGCGGCAACGCCCGTTTGGCTGCCCATCGATGCGAAGTTTCCACGTGAAGACTATGAACGTCTGATCGAAGCGCAGGAGCGGGCTGATCCCGTCGCAGTCGAAGACGCATCGCGCGCGCTCGAAGGGCGGATTCGCGCGGAAGCCAAGACGATTGCGGAAAAGTACGTGTCACCGCCGCATACCACGGACTTCGCGCTGCTGTTCCTGCCGACGGAAGGGCTGTACGCCGAGATTCTGCGTCGCCCGGGCCTCACGGATCTTCTGCAGCGCGACTATCGCGTGACGATCGCCGGGCCGACGACGTTGACCGCCTTGCTCAACAGTCTGCAAATGGGTTTCCGCACGCTCGCCATCGAGAAGCGTTCGAGCGAAGTGTGGCAGGTGCTGGGCGCGGTGAAGACCGAGTTCGGCAAATTCGGCGACGTGCTGGCGAAGACCAAGTCACAACTCGAGACCGTCACGCGTTCGATCGAGGCAGCGGAAGTGCGCACGCGTCAGATGAAGAAAAAGCTGCGCGACGTCGAGGCGTTGCCCGAAGAACGGGCGGCGGGCTTGCTCGGCGACTCGCTGTCCGGAGTCGATGCGGAAGAGTCTTGATGCAGGCAGGGAAGGCGGGCGAGGCGTAACCGCGATGGTTATGCGTCTCGTCAGCCGATAGGGCAGCTTCGAACGGAAGCGAAGCTGCCCGCGAGACGCGCGACGCGATCAGCCCGCGCTTGCCGCCAGTTGATCGAGCGCGTCGCCCGTTATGCGCACGATGCGCCAGTCCGGCAACACGGTCGCGCCCATCTTCTGATAGAAATCGATAGCAGGCTGATTCCAGTCCAGCACCGACCATTCGAAACGGCCGCACTGCCGCTCGACAGCCAATGCCGCCAGATAGCGCAGCATCTTCGACCCGAGCCCCGTACCGCGCTCGGTCGGCTGCACGTACAGGTCTTCGAGATACAAACCGCGTCGTCCGAGGAACGTCGAGTAGTTGTGGAAGAACAGCGCGTAGCCGATCATCCGGCCATCGCGCTCCGCGACTATCGCTTCCGCCGAAGGACGCGCGCCGAACAGCGCGTCGCGCAGGCCGTCTTCCGTCGCGATGAACAGATGCGTCAGCTTTTCGAACTCGGCCAGTTCGTACATCAGCGCGAGCATCGCGCCGACGTCTTCATGCGTGGCCGCGCGGATTGTCGCCGACATTACGCTTCCTCCGGCACGTCGCTCAACTGGATCTCGATGCCGCCGAAGCGCGACGCCACCCAGTTGTACGCGTGGCATGCAATCCACAGCAGGATGAAGCCCAGAATCGCGTTGAGCAGAAGCGCGCTGAACACGGTGCTCAGTTCCACCGACCCGTAACGGATGAAGGCGACCAGCACGCCGAGCAGCACGATAGGCACACTGAACGTCAGATACACGAGGATCAATGCCTTTGCCGTTTGCCCCGGTGCAATGAACGAGATCTGTTTTTTCATGTAAGTCAAACCCGTATGTCGTAGTGGATTGCGTAAAAACTTGCCGGCCTGGTGCGCTCAGATCAGGCCGTCGAACAGCATGATGTCGACGGCGTCGCCCGGATCGAGATCGCCCTGGTCATGGGCGAGCACGATGAAGCAATTCGCTTCGCTCATCGAACTCAGCACGCCGGAGCCTTGCGAGCCCGTCGGCGTCACGCGCCATGCGCCTTGCGCGTCGCGCTGCGCGATGCCGCGCTGGAATTCGGTGCGGCCCGGCCGTTTGCGAATTGTGTCGACGCACGCTGCGCGGATCAGCGGCACAGGATGCGTCGTCGCGCCGGACATCCGCAGCAGCACTTCGCGCACGATCTGATAGAACGCCGCCATGACCGCGACGGGGTTGCCCGGCAGACCGAAGAAGACTGCCGGTTCGCCCGCGCCGGGTTTGCCGCCCGACCAGATGCGCCCGAACGCCAGCGGCCGGCCTGGACGCATCGCGAGACTCCAGTGCGCGACATCGCCGAGCATGCGCAGCATCTGTTTGGTCAAATCGGCTTCGCCGACGGAAACGCCGCCGGAGGTTATCACGACATCCGCGCTCGATGCAGCCGTTCGCAACGCCTCTTCGAGCGCGGCAGGTTCGTCGCGGACCACGCCGAGGTCGATGGGGTCGAGGTCGAGGCGCTTGAGCATCGCGAAGAGCGTGTAGCGGTTGCTGTCGTAGACGCAGCCCGCATCGAGCGGCTGACCGATCGAGCGCAGTTCGTCGCCCGTCGAAAAGAATGCGACACGCAGACGGCGGCGCACGGACACCTCGCCAATGCCCAGCGACGCGAGCAGCCCGAGGTCCGACGCGCGCACGATGCGGCCCGACTTCAGCGCGACCGCACCCTGCGCAAGGTCTTCGCCCGCGAGGCGCCGGTTCGCGCCCGTGCGCAATTGGGCAGCCGGAAAGCGGATGGTGTCGCCGTCGCGCGTGACGGCTTCCTGCGGCACGACGGTGTCGCACCCGGCGGGCATCGTCGCGCCCGTCATCACGCGCACGCATTGCGTGCGCTCGATGCTTCCTGCGAACGGATGCCCCGCGAAGGCCTTGCCCGCGACGCTCAGTGCGAGCTCGCCGTTTTCGCCTGTTGTGCCCGGTTGCTCTTCGAGCGCCGCGCCGGAAAACGCGTAGCCGTCCATTGCCGAGTTGTCGTGCGCGGGGACGTCGATGGGCGACACGATGTCCTGCGCCAGCACGCGGTTCAACGCGTCACGCAGATGAACGCGCTCGACGGTCGTCACGGGCGTCGCCCACTCGCGCACGATCGCCTGTACGGCGGACACCGGCATGGCTTGAGCGTCGTACTGTGCGACGCAACTCGAAGTTTCGTTCAGCGTGGTCATGAAAGGGGAGCGTCGCGACGGGATGCGGTGCGGCGGCGGCCGGGCGATCGCGGCAAATGGCGGCTGCTAATGTCAAACCCGCTTGACCTCGGTCATGGTCGTTCGAGGTCGGCGAGTTCCTGCAGTGAATTGATATTGTAAAACGTGCGCTCGTCTGGAAAGGCGACTTCGACCGCCCTGTGGCGTGCGTACCACGTGCGAACCTTGCGCTCGCCCGCCTGCAGAAAGCCTTCGAGATCGTCGGCTAGCGACGTGCGCACCAGCGCGAAAACGGGGTGGATCGACGTGTCGCCCTGGGCACTCGTGGTCGTGACAGTCGCGATGCCGGCATCATGCGCGTTTTGGGCATCGAGCGCGGCTGCGAGGCGCACGGCGAGATCGGCCGGCAAGCCAGGTGTGTCGCATGGCGCCGACAGGACGAACGGCGTGCGCGCCGCGCGCAAACCGGCGAGGAGACCGGCGAGCGGACCAGGGAAATCAGGCAGCGTGTCGGAGATGACGGTTGCGTGAAATGGCTCGCCCAGTTCCGCGTAGCGCGCCGTGTGCCGGTTCGCGCTGATCAGCAGCGGCCCGGCCTGCGGCGCGAGACGCCGCATCACGTGAAGCGCGAGCGGTTCGCCGTGCAGCATCTGCAGGCCTTTGTCGACGCCGCCCATGCGCATGCCGCGTCCGCCGGCGAGCAGCAGGCCAGTGATGTCGTCGCGCGTGATGCTCACTGGAAAGTCCGGCTCAGCCGCCGATGTACGACATCTCGACGCGCCGTTCTTCGCGTGTCGTCGTCGATGCCGCGTTCGCGCTGCCGCGCAGTTGCGAGTAGCGGTCGCCGCGCGCGTGCCAGATGTTGGCGATGGCCGTAGCGATGCCTTCGTCGCTCGTGCCGTTGCGCACGAGCGCGCGCAGGTCGTGGCCCGACGAAGCGAACAGGCACAGATACACCTTGCCCTCCGTCGACAGCCGCGCGCGCGTGCAGTCGCCGCAGAACGCGCGTGTCACGCTGGAAATCACGCCGATTTCGCCGCCGCCGTCTGCGTAGCCCCAGCGCTGCGCGGTTTCGGCGGCGCTGTGCGCTTCGAGCGGCAACAGCGGGAAGTGCTCGCTGATGCGCGCGACGACGTCCGCCGACGGCAGCACTTCCGTCATGTTCCAGCCGTTCGACGTGCCGACGTCCATGTATTCGATGAAGCGCAGCACCGCGCCAGAGCCCCTGAAATGCTGCGCCATCGGCACGATTTCGCTGTCGTTCGTGCCGCGCTTGACGACCATATTGACCTTCAGCGGCGCAAGACCGACCGATTGCGCAACTTCGATACCGTCGAGCACGTCGCGCACCGCAAAGTCCGCGTCGTTCATGCGACGAAACAACGCATCATCGAGTGCGTCGAGGCTAACGGTCACGCGGCTCAGGCCGGCGTCTTTCAGGCTGCGCGCCTTGCGCGCGAGCAGCGAACCGTTGGTGGTGAGGGTCAGGTCGAGCGGCTTGCCCGCGGCCGTCGTCATTCGCGCTAGCCGTTCGATCAGGAATTCGAGGTTCTTGCGCAACAGCGGCTCACCGCCCGTCAGGCGGATTTTCTCGACGCCATGCGCGACGAAAATCGTCGCGATCCGCTCGATTTCCTCGAAAGTCAGCAGCGCGCTGTGCGGCAGGAACGAATAGTCCTTGTCGAACACTGCGCGTGGCATGCAGTAGACGCACCGGAAGTTGCAGCGGTCCGTGACCGAGATGCGCAAGTCGCGCAGCGGGCGCGACAGCGTATCGGCCAGTTCGCCGCGCGGGGTCCGGACAGGACCGGCGACGTCTGGAACGGCGCTGACGTCGGCAACAGGGATGATGCGTCGGGACATGATGACATATTTGGGATATCAGACTTCATTCTAGCGGAAGGCCCTTTCCGTCACAGTAGGGCGAACGCTCGGTGCTGTCAGGCAAGGTACAGCAAAAAGCCCGCCTGAAAGGCGGGCTTTTCGGGTTGCCCGGCGTTACCGCCGGGCGAAGTTAGCGACCGCTTACTGCGGCTGCTTTGCCGTTTCGACCTGTTGCATCGGCGTGGTGTCGGCGGCTGGAAGCGGCTTGCGCTCGCGCGGTGCGCGGGCGGGTTTCACCGCTTGCGCGGCGGCTTCCTGCGCGACGCGCAGCTTGTCCGAGTCGGTGTTGACCCAGACGAGGCCGGCGCTTGCCAGCATCGCTTCGAGGTTTTCCGTCGGGCGGCCGGCCGATGCGCCGTTCGGGCGAACGGGTTGCGGCTCGGCTGCTGCGGCGACCGGCGCGGCTTGCGTTGCGGGTTCCGTTATGACCGGTTCCGCTGCGGGGTGCGCTTGCGCGACATCCGCGACGGGTTCCGCGACTGGCTGAACCACGGGCTCGGCGGCGGCCTGAACAACGGGCTCGGCGACGGGCTGGGTTGCAACGGGCGCTTCGACCACCGGTTGCGCTTCTACAGCAGGCGCTGCCGGAGCCGCTGCGACCGCCTCGATCACAGGCTCGACGACGACGGGCGCTTCGGCGGGTGCTGCCGCGACGGTTTCGACCGGCGCAGGCACTTCAACGGGAGCTTGCGTCGTGGCGACAGGTGCAACGGCTTGCGGCTCGACAACTGCGGGTTCTTCGACGGCTACTTCCGTGTGCGTCGGTGCAGGTGCCTGATCGGCAGGCACGACGGCTTCCGCCTTTGCAGCCTTTTCGACGGCGAGAGCCGGCGTTTCAGCCGATGCATGCAGCTCGCTGACCACGGCGGCGCCCGTCGCGACGGCTGCCACGACGACCTCGACCGGCTTCACTTCCTGTGCCGGCTGCTGTTGCGCCGCCTCGACCGCTTGCGGCTGCGCTTCGTGACGGCCCGTGTGTTCCGGCGCGCGCACAGGCGTTTCCGCCGATGCTGCCACAGCCGTTTCACCTTCCGCTTCCGCGACATCGGCAGCCGTATTCACGTTCACGCCTTCCTCGTCACGCTCGCGACGGCCACCACGGCGACCGCGACGGCGACGACGACGCTCTTCGCCATCACGCGCATCGTCGATGGGAGCAGCGCCGCCCATCAGATTCGCTTGCGCCTGTGCGGCGACATCGGCCTGAGCCTCGTTCTGGCTCAGCGCGTCGGCTGCTTCGGGTTGCTGCTTGCGACGTTCACCACGCTCGGCGCGTTCGCCACGTTCACGGCGCTCGCCACGCTCCACCCGATCCTGGCGTTCCTGACGCTCGCCGCGCGTTGCCTCAGCGGTTTCTCCGCGTTCCGCACGATCCTGACCGCGTTCGACGCGCTCCGGACGTGCCTCGCGCGGTTCACGTGCTTCACGTGGCTCACGGCCTTCGCGCGGTTCGCGGCCGCCGCGCGGTTCGCGTGCTTCACGCGGTTCGCGTTCCTGACGTTCGCCGCGCTGCGCCGGCTGGCCTTGACGGCCTTGCGTTGCCGCGCCTTCGCCACGGCCCGCCGCGTCGCGGCCACCACCTGCGCCGTTGCGACGGTTGCGGTTGCGATCGCCGCCGCGTTCGCCCGTGCGCTCACCGCGCTCGGTGCGTTCGCCGCGCGCGGGCTTCGCCGTTTTCTCGACAGGTGCGGGCGCGGGAGCGGGAGCCGCCGGTTGCACACCGAACAGACCCTTCAGCCAGCCGATGAAGCCGCCCGTGGCGGGCTTGACTTCGACCGTGGCGGCGGTGGGGGCCGGCGTGCGCACCGGTGCGCTAGGCGCCGGCTTCTCGGGCGTGATGCCCTTGACGGCAGCTTCCTGCTTCGGCTTCACCTCTTCAGCGCGCTTGCTGTAGCCCGTTTCGGATTCCAGTTCGCGGGCGGCTTCTTCGGCCATCTTCCACGACGCGCGCGGATCGTCGAGACGCGCGTCGTCGTGACGCAGACGCTCGAGCTTGTAATGCGGCGTGTCGAGGTGCTTGTTCGGCACCAGCACGACGTTGACCTTGAAGCGCGACTCGATCTTGTTGATTTCCGAGCGCTTTTCGTTGAGCAGGAAGGCCGTGACTTCGACGGGCACCTGGCAGTGGATTGCCGCGGTGTTTTCCTTCATCGCTTCTTCCTGAATGATCCGCAGCACTTGCAGCGCGGACGATTCGGTATCGCGGATGTGACCCGTGCCGTTACAGCGCGGGCAGGTGACGTGGCTGCCTTCCGACAGTGCCGGACGCAGACGCTGGCGCGACAGTTCCATCAGGCCGAAGCGCGAGATCTTGCCCATCTGGACACGCGCGCGGTCGTGCTTGAGCGCGTCTTTCAGGCGCTGCTCGACTTCGCGCTGGCTCTTGGCCGACTCCATGTCGATGAAGTCGATCACGATCAGGCCGCCCAGGTCGCGCAGACGCAGCTGGCGCGCGACTTCGTCGGCGGCTTCGAGGTTCGTGCGCGTGGCCGTTTCCTCGATGTCGGCGCCCTTGGTGGCGCGCGCCGAGTTCACGTCGATCGCGACGAGCGCTTCCGTGTGGTCGATCACGATCGCGCCACCCGACGGCAGCGGCACCGTGCGCGAGTACGCGGTCTCGATCTGGTGTTCGATCTGGAAACGCGAGAAAAGCGGCACGTCGTCGTGATACCGCTTCACCTTGTTGACATTGTCCGGCATCACGATGTCCATGAAGGCGCGTGCCTGGTCATGGATTTCCGTGGTGTCGATGAGGATTTCGCCGATATCCGGCTGGAAGTAGTCGCGAATCGCGCGGATCACGAGGCTCGATTCGAGATAGATCAGCATCGGCTGACCTTGCGAACCGCTTTGCGACGCGGCTTCGATTGCGCGCCACAGCTGCATCAGGTAGTTCAGGTCCCACTGCAGCTCTTCCGCGCTGCGGCCAATCCCGGCAGTGCGCGCGATGATGCTCATGCCTTCCGGCAATTGCAGCTGCGACATCGTTTCGCGCAGTTCCTGACGGTCGTCGCCTTCGATCCGGCGCGACACGCCGCCGCCGCGCGGATTGTTCGGCATCAGCACGAGGTAGCGGCCGGCGAGCGAGATGAACGTGGTGAGGGCCGCGCCCTTGTTGCCGCGTTCTTCCTTCTCGACCTGAACGATCAGTTCCTGGCCTTCCTTGAGGGCGTCCTGGATGCGCGCGGAGCGCATGTCGATGCCTTCGCGGAAGTACTGGCGGGCGACTTCCTTGAACGGGAGAAAACCATGGCGGTCTTCGCCGTAGTTGACGAAACAGGCTTCGAGCGACGGCTCGATGCGCGTCACGATCCCCTTGTAGATATTGCCTTTGCGCTGTTCGCGCCCGGCGGTTTCGATGTCGATGTCGATGAGTTTTTGCCCATCGACGATGGCGACGCGCAGTTCTTCCTGCTGCGTCGCATTAAACAACATGCGTTTCATTGAACGGCTCCAGAGCGGCTCTGCCTGTCCAGCCGACGGCGCACGGGAACGAACCCGGCCGACGGCTTGGGCAGCGGCATGCCGCGCCTTATTGTGTTTTCACAAGCACGCTGGAGCGGGAAAGATGGCGGGAGAATTGCCTGATATGGGCGCCGTCTCCAATAAATGGACGCGCAGCCGCAGGGCACATGCGAACACGGCTTCAAATAATGGCCCGACACGCCGCGGGTCCTGGCAGCCGACTAGCATAAGCCTTCGTCCACGTGCACCGGCGCGCCAGTTGGGCGCGCGTCCGGACACGTTCGAAGGCTGCGGTCTTGCCGCAGCGGGCAGACTCGCTCACTGCGCGTGCCTGTCCCGCTCGGGGTGTCTCGCCTCATTTTGACGTCGCCATGTCCTGCACTCTCCGCAGGACGACTCGGGCGCACGCCGTATTTTCGCCACCGGCCGCTTCGCGCTTAAGGGACATGAAAGCCGCCCTTGCCGAAGCTCGCCAGTCAAATTCTTTTTGACCAAAATTCCGTTACCGACGGTGCCGACTGTGACCGAACGTGCCTGTGGGCGCCGTCCCTGCCGTGTCGTGCATCGTGCGTGCAACTTGTTGCATCTCATTTTCAGGGCGAGCAACCAGCCCCCGGCGCAAGTAAAATGACGTTTTATCGCTTGCACCTGCGCAATCCACCCGCGATTCGGTTTAAGGCGCCGATCCTATATAGTCGGCCACCGCAGACTGCTGGGCAAATTATATTCAGAATGAAAGAGTTAGGCAAAATATCCCAGAAATCGGTGACGAGCCCCGTTGCAAGCGATCAGGTGTCGATGATCGAAATCGACGACAGCGCGGCCGGTCAGCGGATCGACAACTTCCTGTTGCGCGTCTGTAAGGGCGTGCCGAAAAGTCATATTTATCGGATTCTGCGCAGCGGCGAAGTGCGTGTGAACAAGGGCCGGGTGGACGCGCAGTACCGTCTCGCCTTCGGCGATCTGGTGCGCGTGCCGCCCATTCGGGTCGCCAAGGCGGACGAGGCGGTGCACGCGCCCGTACCCTCCGCGCATTTCGAGATCCTGTTCGAAGACGAGCACATGCTCGTGATCGACAAGCCGGCCGGCGTCGCCGTGCATGGCGGCAGCGGGGTCGCGTTCGGCGTGATCGAACAGTTGCGGGCGGCGCGTCCCCAGGCGAAGTTTCTGGAACTGGTGCACCGGCTGGATCGCGAGACGTCGGGCGTGCTGATGCTCGCGAAAAAGCGCGCGGCGCTCGTGAATCTGCACGAGCAGATCCGCGAAAACCGGATGGACAAGCGCTATTACGCGTGCGTGCACGGCGAATGGGCGAGCGACTGGGGCCGCCGGCGTGCCGTGAAGGAGCCGCTGCACAAATATCTGCTGCCGGACGGCGAGCGGCGTGTGCGCGTGCAGCCGGACGGGTTGCCATCGCACACTATTTTCAATCTCATCGACCGCTGGCCCGGTTACGCGTTGCTCGAAGCGGAACTGAAAACGGGGCGGACCCATCAGATTCGTGTTCATCTGGCGCATCTGGGGTTGCCGATCGTTGGCGACGCCAAATACGGCGATTTCGCGCTGAACAAGGCGCTGGCTCGCGCGAACGCGCAGCCGGGGCTCAAACGGATGTTCTTGCACGCATACCGGCTTAAGCTGACGCACCCGGCAACGGGCGACACGATACAGTTCGAGGCGCCACTGCCGGCAGACTGCAAGCGGTTCATTGCGCAACTTGCCGGGATGGCGAACGCCGGAACGCCGCACGAACCATCACAAACCGAGACGAAAACGCATGGCTAGAGAGCAATTTGACCTGATCGTGTTCGATTGGGACGGCACGTTGATGGACTCGACCGTCCACATCACACGCAGCATTCAGGCGGCCTGCCGCGATCTCGGACTGCCCGTGCCGGCTGACGAGGCTGCGAGCTTCGTGATCGGCCTGGGGTTGCGGGACGCGCTGCAGATCGCCGCGCCGACGCTCGATCCGTCCGACTATCCGCGCCTTGCCGAGCGCTATCGCTTTCACTATCTGGTGAAGGATCAGACGACGGAACTGTTTGCGGGTGTGCGCGAGATGCTCGCCGATCTGCGCGATCAGGGCTATCTGCTCGCAATCGCGACGGGGAAGAGTCGCGTCGGCCTGAACCGCGCGCTCGATCAGGTGCGGCTCACGAGTCTTTTCGACGGCACGCGCTGCGCCGATGAAACGTTCTCGAAACCGCATCCGGCCATGCTGCAGGAACTGACGCGTGAACTGGGGCAGGATCCCGTGCGCACGGTGATGATCGGCGATACCACGCACGATCTTCAGATGGCGATCAATGCGGGCGTGTCGGGCATCGGCGTCACGTACGGCGCGCATCCTGCGGATTCGTTGACGGCGCTGGAGCCGAAATTCGTTGCGGACAGTATCGCGTCGCTGTCGGGCTGGCTTCGGGAGCACGCATGACGGACGCGGCGCAGGAGGCGGTGCGCGTTTGCGCATCCGAAGAACTCGTCGACGGCGGCGCGGGCGTGCGCCGCGAGGCGACGTACGCGGGCGGTGATGCCGTGGTGTTCTTCGTCCGCTATGACGGCGTGGCGTATGGCTACCTGAACCGTTGCGCGCACGTGCCTATGGAACTGGACTGGAACGAAGGACAGTTCTTCGAATCGTCCGGCTTATACTTGATGTGCGCGACGCATGGCGCGATTTATGCGCCGGATACCGGCAAGTGCGTCGGCGGTCCGTGCCGCGGCGGCAGGCTTCGCCCAGTCCGCGTCGACGAGCGCGACACGCCTGAAGGCCGCACTGTGTTCTGGCTTCCGGACGCCGACCTGCGTCCTGCATCCGCCTGATTTTCCAGGCATCATTTTCCCAAACCTCGTTTTTTCCGGCGGCAACGCATGTCCGACAATCTGACTCCCGATCCGAACGAACCGGCTGCAACGGGCCGCGAGCCGCGCCGGGTGCCCGCCGACGAGCCGAACTGGGAGCGTGCCGCGCTCGAACGGATTGCGCTGGCCGCCGTCAACGAGCAACGCGCAGCCCGACGCTGGCGCATCTTTTTTCGTTTCCTGTTTCTCGGCGTGCTGGTCCTGGTTGCATGGGCTGTGCTGGATTTCAGCGGCGAGAAGGTTGCAACCACGGGTCGGCACTCGGCTCTCGTGACACTTGAGGGCGAGATATCCTCCGATACCAACGCAAACGCGGAAGATGTCGACGCTGCGCTGGCGAGCGCGTTCGATGACGCGGGCACTGCTGGCGTGATCTTGCGCTGCAACAGCCCGGGCGGCAGTCCGGTTCAGGCTGGGATCATTTACCGCGAAATCCGGCGATTGCGGGCCAAATATCCGTCTATTCCGCTCTACGTCGTCGTGAGCGACATGTGCGCATCCGGCGGCTACTACGCCGCGGCGGCTGCCGACAAGATTTATGTGGACAAGGCCAGCATCGTCGGCTCGATCGGCGTGCTGATGGATGGCTTCGGCTTCACCGGCTTGATGGACAAGTTGGGCATTCAACGCAGAATGCGCACTTCCGGTGAGAACAAGGGCTTTTACGATCCGTTCTCGCCCGATACGCCGAAGATGGATGAACATGCGCAAGCGATGCTGGATGAGATCCACGCGCAGTTCATCGATGCCGTGAAGCAGGGTCGCGGCAAGCGCCTTCAGGAATCGCAGGATATCTTCTCCGGTCTGTTCTGGACGGGTGAAAAGAGCGTCGAGTTGGGCCTCGCGGACGGTTTCGGCGACACCGATTACGTCGCGCGCGAAATCATCAAGGCGCCCGACGTCGTCGACTACACGGTGAAGGAGAGCATCACCGACCGCGTCGCGCGCAAGTTCGGCGCGGCCGTCGGCAACGGCGCCGTGCACGCGATGGCGGCGATCGGCAGGTTGAATCTGCGATAAGGCGGTCTCCGGCGGTGGCCCGGCCCAAGGCTTGGCAGGCCACCGTTTCCCCGACTTAGGTCGCCAGAATCAGAAAGATTGCCGGACGTTTGTGGAGATCCAGTGCCGGCCTTTTCTTCCAGTCGGCAACTGTCCGGCTCACGATCGTTTCGCTTTCCAGCGTCAGATCCACGGCGACGCAAACGAGCGTCGACGGCGCGCAGGTCGCAATCAGCGTGTCCAGCAGTGCGCGGTTTCGGTAAGGCGTCTCGATGAAAATCTGCGTCTGGTTGCCTTTGCGCGACTGCTGTTCGAGGTCGCGCAGACGCTTTGCGCGCTCGTTCGCATCGACGGGCAGGTAGCCGTGAAACGCAAAGCTCTGGCCGTTCAATCCCGACGCCATCAGCGCGAGCAGGATCGAACTCGGCCCGACGAATGGCACCACCTTTACGCCGCGCTCGTGCGCGCGCCGCACGAGCAGCGCGCCCGGATCGGCGACGGCCGGGCAGCCGGCTTCGGACACAAGTCCGGCGTCCGTCCCGGCGAGCACCGGCGCCAGCAGTTTGTCGATTTCTCCGGCCGGCGTGTTGACGTTCAATTCGCGAATTTCGATTTCCTGGATCGGCCGCTCTGTGCCGACTTTTTTCAGGAAAGCGCGCGTCGTTTTGGCGTTCTCGCCTATGTAATAGTGCAGGGCCGCCGCGCGAGCGCGAACGGGTGCCGGCAGAACGGCGTCCAGCGCGGCGGCGTCGCCGTCGCCGAGTGTGTTCGGAATCAGATAGAGAATGCCGCTCATCGCGCCTCCAGCAATGGATAGCCTGCGGCGAGCAGCATGCGCGTGAGCGCAATCAGCGGCAGGCCGATCAGCGCCGTGGGATCGTCGGATTCGATCGCGTCGAGTAGCGCGATGCCGAGGCCTTCCGCTTTTGCGCTGCCCGCGCAGTCGTAAGGTGTTTCGGCGCGCAGATACGCGTCGAGCGAGGCGTCGGGCAGGTCGCGAAAGCGCACGCGCGTCACCACGTCGACGCATTGCGCGTCGCCCGAGGCGCTGTCGAGCAGGCACAGCGCGCTGTGGAAGAGCACTTCGCGGCCGCGCATGCCCTGCAATTGCGCGAGCGCCTTTTCGTGCGTGCCCGGCTTGCCGATCTGATGCCCGTCGTAGGTCGCGACCTGGTCCGAGCCGATCACGAGCGCTCGCACGCCAGCGGCGAGTCCCGCCGCGACGGCGCGCGCTTTCGCTTGCGCGAGGCGAAGCGCCGTCGCTTCCGGCGATTCACCCGCGAGCGGCGTCTCGTCGATGGCGGGCACGGCGACGTCGAACGGAATGCGCAACCGTTCGAGCAGTTCGCGCCGATACGGCGAACTCGACGCCAGAATCAGGCGGGGCGGGCGTTTGGAGGAATCCGGCATGCTGGAGAAGAACCTTGATCTGTAGGTAAAACTGAAGGTGAAAAGGCGGGGCGCGAACGCGATCGCGCGGGTGGCCTTAAGTGTTTGACTCGAAAAGACAAAACGGATATGATTTTGGGCTTTTCATCGGTATGCTTTGCCGAATGGCGCACCGGATGGCGTCCTGGTGACATCCAGACCGTCTATCAGCGCCACCGACGCATAACGACTTACCCGGCTGAAATCCTTGCCGACGCAGGAGCGCACATGACTCAACATCCTGGCAAACCTGCTGGTCTCGTCGACCCGCGTGCACTCGATCTGTTCGAGTTTGCCCGCAGTGGACGTCAGGCCGCGGGTACCGTGCGCGTCTCGCAACTGCCGCGCATGTTAAACGAAGTCCCGCAGGAAGCGCCAGACCGCGACACCGCGTTCACCTGGCAAGCCGAAGGGGCGACGCAGCCGGAATTGCAGGACGACGGCACCGAGGGTCCGCAGCCGTATCTGAGGCTTGCGATTCACGGCGCCGCATGGCTCGAATGTCAGCGTTGCCTGTCTCCGTACGAGCAGGCATTCAACGTCGATGCGACTTACCGGATCGTCAATACCGAAGAGGAAGCTGAAGAGTTTCCTCTGGACGAGGATGAAGTCGATGTGATCGTTGGGTCACGCCAGTTCGATCTTGTCGACTTGATCGAAGAGGAATTGCTGCTTTCGTTGCCGCTCGTGCCGAAACACGATGCCTGCCCGGAAGTGCACGAGAGTCTCACCTCGGGCGCAAGCGGGGAGGAAGGCGAAGAGGCCGTGGAGGGTGAAGCTGAAGAGGGTGAAGAGCCCAAGCGGCCGAATCCTTTTGCGGCGCTCGAAGGCCTGAAATCGGGCGAATCCGGCGGCAAGAAGCACTGAACAGTTGCATGGGAGCGCGACAGGGCGCGCCGGGCACGATGGTTTAGCCACGTGGCCTATGGCGGTTGCCGTGCCGGGCTGTGTTAGAATTCGGAAAATTTTCAGGAGTTATCATGGCAGTTCAACAAAACAAGAAGTCGCCGTCGAAGCGCGGCATGCACCGCTCGCACGATTTCCTCAACGCAGCGCCGCTGGCTGTTGAGCCGAGCACGGGTGAAGTGCATCTGCGTCACCACGTCAGCCCGAACGGCTACTATCGCGGCAAGAAAGTCGTCAAGACGAAGAACGACTAATCGCCAGGCATCGCGCTCCTTTGGGTCTGACCCATTGGTATTTCGCGTGGCGATCGGCTCGCTTGACATTTTCCCGGTTCATCAAAAAGGCGGCATTCAACTGCCGCTTTTTTGTGCCTGAAATTCGTCGCATTCCATGACTGTAAAGCTCACGATAGATTGCATGGGAGGCGACCACGGCCCGTCCGTGACCGTTCCCGCTGCCGTCAACTTCGTTCGCTCGCACCCCGATGCGCACCTGATGCTCGTCGGCATCGAAAGCGCGATTCGTGCTCAGCTGAAGAAGCTGAAGGCGTCCGACAATCCGGCACTCACGGTCGTCCCCGCGTCCGAGATCGTCGCTATGGACGATCCCGTCGAAGTCGCGCTTCGCAAGAAGAAAGACTCGTCGATGCGCGTGGCGCTCAACCGCGTCAAGGACGACGAGGCGCAGGCCTGTGTCTCCGCCGGCAACACCGGCGCGCTGATGGCCGTTTCCCGCTATGTCCTTAAAACGCTCCCGGGCATCGAACGTCCGGCGATCGCGTTTGCCCTGCCCAATCCCACCGGCTACACGACGATGCTCGACCTCGGCGCGAACGTCGATTGCGAGCCGCAGCATCTGCTGCAGTTCGCGGAGATGGGGCACGCGCTGGTTTCTGCTGTCGAAGGCAAGGAGCGTCCGAGCATCGGGCTCCTGAATATCGGCGAAGAGGTCATCAAGGGCAACGAAACCATCAAACGTGCGGGCGAACTGCTGCGTAGCAGTACACTGAATTTTCGCGGCAACGTGGAAGGCAACGATATCTACAAAGGCACCGTCGACGTAATCGTCTGCGATGGCTTTGTCGGTAACGTTGCGCTGAAAACGTCAGAAGGGCTCGCGCAGATGCTGTCCGACATCATCAAGGAAGAATTCGGCCGTTCGTGGCTGACCAAGGTGATGGCGGTGCTGGCGCTGCCCGTGCTGCTGCGTTTCAAGAAACGCGTCGATCACCGGCAATACAACGGCGCGGCGCTGCTCGGCCTGCGCGGGCTGGTGATCAAGAGCCACGGCTCGGCCGACGCCTACGCGTTTGAGTGGGCCATCAAACGCGGGTATGATGCCGTCAAAAATGGCGTTCTTGAACGCCTTGCCCGTGCGATGGAGGAGAACGCGGGTTCACTCGAACAGGCGAAGCACGAGGCCGGCGGCGCGGGTTCCGCGAGCCAGATGGCGAGCCCGATCGCGGGTCCGGTGTCCGGACAGCCGGCCGAGCCCTACAGCGCACAATCCTCGAAGACATAATGGCTCAATCCACTACCTATTCCCGCGTGCTGGGCACGGGCAGCTATCTGCCGCCCAACCGCGTTTCCAATCAGGAACTGGCTGATCGTCTCGCGAAGCAAGGCGTCGAGACGAGCGACGAATGGATCGTGGCCCGCACGGGCATCCACGCGCGTCACTTCGCCGAACCTGATGTCACGACCAGCGACCTCGCGCTGTTCGCGTCGCAACGCGCGATCGAAGCGGCCGACGTCGATCCGCAAGCCATCGACCTCATCATCGTCGCCACCTCGACGCCGGACTTCGTGTTTCCGAGCACGGCGTGTCTGCTGCAGAACAAGCTGGGCATCAAAAACCATGGCGCGGCCTTCGACGTGCAGGCCGTATGCTCAGGTTTTGCCTATGCCGTTGCGACGGCTGACAGCTTCATCCGAAGCGGGCAACATCGTACTGCGCTGGTGGTCGGTGCTGAAACGTTCTCGCGCATCCTCGATTTCAACGACCGTACTACCTGCGTGCTGTTCGGCGACGGCGCGGGCGCGGTCGTGCTGCAGGCATCGGACGAACCGGGCGTGCTGTCGAGCGCCCTGCACGCGGACGGCAGCCATTCGAACATCCTGTGTACGCCGGGCAATGTGAACGGCGGCATCGTGCAAGGCAGTGCGTTCCTGCACATGGACGGTCAGGCGGTCTTCAAGCTCGCCGTCAACGTGCTCGAGAAAGTCGCGGTCGAAGCGCTGCAGAAGGCTGATCTCAAGCCTGAGCAGGTGGACTGGCTGATTCCGCACCAGGCCAATATCCGCATCATGCAGAGCACGTGCCGCAAGCTCGGCCTGCCGCAGGAGCGGATGGTCGTCACCGTGCACGAGCACGGCAATACGTCGGCAGCGTCGATTCCGCTCGCGCTCGACGTCGCCGTTCGCGACGGACGCATCCAGCGCGGCCATAACGTGCTGATCGAAGGCGTCGGCGGCGGCTTTACATGGGGCGCGTCGGTCATCCGTTTCTGAAGACCGCGCGCGGCGGCGCCTGGAGCGCCGCTTCAAGTGGCAGCGCACGTCGCGTGCGCGTCACGCACATTTGAACTCATCGAATTGGGGACGATATGAAATTTGCGTTCGTTTTTCCGGGGCAGGGCTCGCAGTCGGTCGGCATGCTCAACGCGTTCGCCGACAATGCGATCGTGCGCGAAACCCTCCAGGAAGCGTCCGACGCGCTCGACCAGGACCTCGGCAAGCTGATCGCCGAAGGGCCCGCTGAAGACCTGAATCTCACTACCAACACCCAACCCGTGATGCTGACGGCTGCTTACGCGATCTTTCGCGCATGGCAGGCAGCGGGCGGTCCTGCGCCTACAATCGTGGCCGGTCATAGCCTCGGTGAGTACACGGCGCTCGTCGCCGCTGGCGCGCTGAAGTTCCGCGACGCCGTGCCGCTCGTGCGTTTCCGCGCGCAGGCCATGCAGAACGCGGTGCCTGTCGGTCAGGGCGGCATGGCCGCGATTCTTGGCCTCGACGACGATACTGTGCGCGAAGTGTGCAAGGAAGCATCGGTGGCGGGTATCGTCGAAGCCGTCAACTTCAACGCACCCGCGCAGGTCGTGATCGCCGGTCACAAGGCGGCTGTCGAGAAAGCGTGCGAAGTCGCCAAGGCGAAGGGCGCCAAGCGCGCGCTGCCGCTGCCCGTGTCCGCGCCGTTCCACTCGTCGCTGCTCAAGCCGGCGTCGGATCAGCTGCGTGAGTACCTGGCGAGCGTCGACGTGCAGGTGCCGTCCATTCCCGTCGTGAACAACGTCGATGTGGCCATCGTCAACGAGCCGGCTGGCATCAAGGATGCGCTGGTGCGTCAGGCGGCTGGCGCTGTGCGCTGGGTCGAATGCGTGCAGTCGATCGGCAAGCAGGGCGTCACGCACGTGATCGAATGCGGTCCGGGCAAGGTGCTCGCGGGTTTGACCAGGCGTATCGACGGCAATCTGGTCGGCGCGTCGATCGTCGATCCGGCTTCGCTCGATGAAGTGCTAAAAGTCGTGGCGGCCTGAACGTCTGGTTGAAGTCAGCAAAGAATCAAACAGCTCTGCATGTGCAGGGCACTGTGGAAAGCAACAATGGAAAAGACTCTCGATAAACAGATTGCGATCGTGACAGGCGCTTCGCGTGGCATCGGCCGCGCAATCGCGATCGAACTCGCGCGTCAGGGCGCGACGGTGATCGGCACGGCAACGAGCGAAAGCGGCGCGAACGCGATCACGGAAGCCTTCAAGGCCGAAGGTCTGAGCGGCCGTGGCGCGGTGCTCAACGTCAACGATGCGGCTGCGGCCGAGGCGCTGATCGACGGCACGGTGAAGGAATTCGGCGTGCTCAACGTGCTGGTGAACAACGCGGGCATTACGCAAGACCAGCTGGCTATGCGCATGAAGGACGACGACTGGGATGCCGTCATCGACACGAACCTGAAGTCCGTGTTCCGTCTGTCGCGCGCCGTGCTGCGCCCGATGATGAAGGCGCGCGGCGGCCGCATCATCAATATCACGTCGGTGGTCGGCTCGGCGGGAAATCCCGGGCAGGCCAACTACGCTGCAGCGAAGGCGGGTGTGGCGGGCATGGCACGTGCGCTCGCTCGTGAAATCGGCAGCCGCGGTATCACGGTGAATTGTGTCGCGCCGGGTTTCATCGACACCGACATGACCAAAACGCTGCCCGAAGAACAGCAAACCGCGCTGAAGGCGCAGATTCCGCTCGGCCGTCTCGGCAGCCCGGAAGATATCGCACACGCCGTGACGTTCCTCGCATCGCCGCAGGCCGGTTATATCACCGGCACGACGTTGCACGTGAACGGCGGCATGTATATGTCGTAATCGAATTCGGTTACTATCCGCGCCTTGATGCCATTCGAAGTGCGGATTTAAACGGCTCTACAGCAACCTTGTGCGTCGCTTTTTTACAGATGCAAACCTGATAAAATGCGCGCACCTGTATTTATGAACTTTTTTCCCTTGGAGGGGTAATGGACAATATCGAACAGCGCGTCAAGAAGATCGTTGCAGAACAACTCGGTGTTGCCGAAGCGGAAATCAAGAACGAAGCATCGTTCGTGAACGACCTCGGCGCTGACTCGCTCGACACGGTCGAGCTGGTGATGGCTCTCGAAGACGAATTCGGCATGGAAATTCCGGATGAAGAAGCCGAGAAGATCACGACGGTTCAGCAAGCGATCGACTACGCTCGCGCTAACGTCAAGGCCTAAGGCCATTCGCGCCTGCCTGGTTGCTTCGGCTGCTGCGATAAACGCGGCGTCCGTCGTACCGGCAGCCCTGTCGTGCCGCCCGTCGGCGCAACAAGGGCAGGCGTCAATGTCAATGCGCATGCGCGCGAGCCTGACGGCGTCGTTCAAGGCGTACTGGCCGATGCAGCAAAGATCGGCTCTTTCGCCATTGCGCTTACTGGTGCATGTTCTGGCGTCAACGCCAGTGCACTGGTCAGCGTATTCGTCAGCGCCCTGGTCGGCGCGATCGTCAGGTTAAACAGCCACAGGGCACACAGGGCACTTTCCTGTGCGCTGCTGTGGCTTTTGTTTTGTCATCTATGGAAAAGGGGTTACCGTGAGCCGTCGTCGTGTTGTTGTTACAGGCCTGGGGCTTATTTCGCCTGTTGGCAATAATGTTGCCGACGGCTGGGCCAATCTGGTCGCCGGCAAGTCCGGCATCGCCAACGTCACGAAGTTCGACGCGTCGAACTTCTCCACGCGTTTCGCCGGCGAGGTGAAGGGCTTCAATATCGAGGACTACATCCCCGCCAAAGAAGCCCGTCACATGGATACGTTCATCCATTACGGCGTGGCTGCCGGCTTCCAGGCAATGCAGGACAGCGGCCTCGAAATCACCGAAGCGAACGCGGAACGTGTCGGCGTGGTGGTCGGTTCGGGTATCGGCGGCCTGCCGATGATCGAAGTCACCCAAACGGAACTGCTGAACCGCGGCCCGCGCCGCATTTCGCCGTTCTTCGTGCCTGCGTCGATCATCAACATGATCTCCGGCCATCTGTCGATCAAATTCGGCCTCAAGGGCCCGAACCTGTCGATGGTGACGGCTTGCACGACGGGTCTGCACTGCATCGGCGAGGCTTCGCGCCTGATCGAATACGGCGACGCCGACGTGATGATCGCTGGCGGCGCGGAATCGACCGTGTCGCCGCTGGGCATCGGCGGCTTTGCGGCGGCGCGCGCGCTGTCGCAGCGTAACGATGATCCGGCGACGGCCAGCCGTCCGTGGGACAAGGACCGCGACGGTTTCGTGCTCGGCGAGGGCGCGGGCGTGATGGTGCTCGAAGAGTACGAACATGCCAAGGCGCGCGGCGCGAAGATCTACGCGGAAGTCAGCGGCTACGGCATGAGCGGCGACGCGTATCACATGACGGCCCCGCTTGAAGACGGCGACGGCGCACGCCGCTGCATGCTTGCGGCGATGAAGAACGCGGGCGTGAACCCCGAATCGGTGAACTACCTGAACGCGCACGGCACGTCGACGCCGCTGGGTGACCTTGCTGAAACCACGGGCATCAAGCGCGCATTTGGCGATCACTCGAAGAAGATCGTCGTGAACTCGACGAAGTCGATGACGGGTCACCTGCTGGGTGGCGCGGGCGGTCTGGAGTCGGTGTTCACGGTGCTGGCCGTGCATCATCAGGTATCGCCGCCGACCATCAACATCTTCAACCAGGATCCGGAATGCGATCTCGACTACTGCGCCAACACCGCGCGGGAGATGAAGATCGATGTCGCGCTGAAGAACTCGTTCGGGTTCGGCGGCACGAACGGCACGCTGGTTTTCAAGCGCGCCTAAGCATTTGACGGCGACAGCATCGCTGCCGGCTACGCCGGCGCCTGCTTCCTTTACCGCACTGAACGGCGGACCCTCGCGGCGCATCGCGCTGCGGCGGTCCGCCGCGTTGTATCTGGCGACGGCACTTTTCATCGCTTTTGCTGTCGCCGCCGTGGGCATGACGGTCGGGCCCCGCTTCGGCGTGGGCCACGCGGTCGTGGCTGCGGCCGCCGTGTTCGCGATTCTCGCGGCGGCTGCGGCCCGTCACGCGCGCAATCAGCCGGTCGCCCTTAAAATCGGGCCGGAAGGACTGTCCGTCTGGAATCGGGCGGGAATATTACGCGCTCAGGGCAGTATCGTTGGATGCAGCCAGTGGAGCGACAGCCTGCTGATGCTGTGGCTGGAAGAAGACGGCGGGAAGTTGCATCGCCTCCTGATCTTCGCCGACATGGCCGGACGCGACGCTTTTCGTGAGCTCGCCGTGCTCGCAAGACACGGCGCGCACGTCTGAGCGGGCCTTGCGGCGCGGCTAGGCGCCTTGACTGTAAAGACTGTAACGGCTGTTACGGGCGTAACGTGCCGCGTTGAAGGGGACGCTACAATGGTGCCCCGCTACACGCGCAAAAGTTAACGGATTTATCAGGTGAGCGAAAAAGAAATAGATCAGGTGCTGGTTGAACGCGTCCAGAATGGTGACAAGGCCGCGTTCGAGCTTCTGGTCGCCAAGTACCACCGCAAGATCATCCGCCTGATCTCGCGCCTCGTGCGGGATCCCGCCGAGGTCGAGGATGTGGCCCAGGATGCCTTCATCAAGGCATACCGGGCGCTGCCCCAATTCCGCGGCGAGTCCGCGTTCTATACGTGGTTGTACCGGATTGCCGTCAACACGGCCAAGAATTACCTTGCGACCCAGGGCCGGCGAGCGCCCACTTCGACGGAAGCGGATGCAGAAGAAGCTGAAACTTTCTCGGATGCGGACCAACTAAGGGATATCAACACGCCCGAGTCGATGTTGATGAGCAAACAGATCGCTGAGACGGTCAATGCTGCGATGGCGGTTTTACCGGAAGAGCTGCGCACCGCCATAACTCTTCGTGAAATTGAAGGTCTGAGCTACGAGGAAATCGCTGAAATGATGGGTTGCCCGATCGGCACCGTCAGATCAAGAATTTTCCGCGCTCGCGAGGCCATTGCGGCAAAATTGCGTCCGCTGCTTGACACACCCGAAGGCAAGCGCTGGTAGCAGCTGTTCGACACAGCAGCCAGCCGGTCTCGCGGACGGCGGCGCAGTCTCTGGGTTAAGTGGTGTCACTACGGGGTGTCTGTAAAGATGGGGAGCATCATGGGGTCGGTTTCGATGCCAATGCAATCGAATGCGCAAGCAAGCTCGCAGGGCGAGCGTCTGTCGGCTTTTGTCGACGGTGAACTGCTCGACGGCGAGCATCCAAACACAATTCTGGCCGCGCTGGGTCGTGAAGAGCGCGCGACATGGTCGTGTTATCACCTGATCGGCGACGCGCTGCGTTCCGACGACCTGGCCGTCAGTCCGGCAACGAGCAGCGCGTTTCTGAACGGTTTCGCGGCCCGCTTCGAAAGCGAGGCGCATGTATTGGCGCCAGCTTCCGTGCCGGCTACGCGCCGTCTGCTGGCGCTGCGCCGCCGGGTCATTCCGGCATTCGCCGTGGCCGCTGCCGCCGCGACGCTGACGTGGATCGTGATGCCGCAGCTTTCGGGCGTGAGCACGGTCGCAGGCGTGACGCAGGTTGCATCGGTCGCGCCGCAGGGCGATTCGGTGCAGCGCGTGGCGATGGCTTCGATGCCTGCCGCGACCACGGCTCAAGCCAATGTATCGGACGGCAACATCATCCGTGACGCGAGCCTCGACCAATATCTGGAAGCGCATCAACAGTTCGGCCTTCAGCCCGTCGTATCGGGTTCGATGCCGTTGCTCCGCGCGGCTTCTCTGACCACGCAGGGCCACTAACCTGATGCAGAGTCTGCGGTTGAAAAAAACGACTATCTGGGGGCGGCTGCCAGCATTCCTGTTCTGCGCAGCCGTGATGTTGTCCGCCACGTCGCGCACTTACGCGCAAACCGACGACTCTGCCACCCGGCACAGCGCGGCGGAACTGTTGAACCGCGTTCATCAGGCTGCGCAGCAGCAGAACTACGAAGGCACGTTCCTCTATCAGCGCGGCAATTTCGTGCAATCGTCGCGCATTGCCCACTACACGACACGTAGCGACGGCGAGTTCGAGTCGCTCGAAAGCCTCGACGGCGCGCCGCGCAAGATCCTGCGCCACAACGACGAGCTCTACACGTTCGTGCCGGAACGGCATCTGTGCGTCGTCGAAAAACGGCAGAACAAGGACTCGTTCCCGGCGCTGATGTCGGCGAGCGGCGAGCAGGTCCTGTCCGTCTACGAGCCGAAAATGCTGGGCACGGACCGCGTGGCGGGCCTCGACAGCCAGGTCATCGAACTCGATCCGAAGGACGCGAACCGCTTCGCGTACAAGCTGTGGGCCGACACCAAAACCGGCCTGCTGCTGCGCGCGCAGACGCTCGACCCGAGCGGTCAGGTGCTCGAGCAGATGTCGTTTTCGCAGATTCGCATCGGCGTGCCAGTCGATAAAGCGCCGATCGCCGCGGGCATCAAGAACACGTCGGGTTGGACGGTGGTGCGCCCGCCCGTCGAGCCCGTCGATATGGAAGCGCAGGGCTGGCAGGTGACGTCGCCCGTTGCGGGTTTCCGCAAGATTCGCGAACTGCGCCGGCCGATGGCGGCTCACGATCCGGCCAATCCGCCCATTCCCGTCGACCAGATGGTGTACTCCGACGGTCTCGCCGCAATCTCGATCTTCGTCGAGCCGGTCGAAAAGAGCACCCGCAAGGAAGGCGCGGGAAGCAGCGGCGCAACGCACGTGCTGGTCAAGCGGCGCGGCGATTTCTGGATCACCTTGCTCGGGGAAGTGCCTCAGACCACGTTGCAGCAATTTGCGGCTGCCATAGAATACAAGCCTTCCAGGTAATCCTTCGGTCCCCTACGACATGACGATTCTTTCGGTGCGCAAATTCTTCGCGGCCGCAGTGCTGATGGCTTGCCTGCCTCTCGTGCCGCATGCGGCGTCGGCGGCGCCTGCTGCCAATCTGCCTGATTTCACCGATCTGGTCGACAAGGTCGGGCCGGCCGTCGTCAACATCCGCACCACGGCGCGCGTCTCCAATAGCACGCGCGGTTTGCCGCCCGGCATGGACGACGGCGACATGTCGGAGTTTTTCCGGCGTTTCTTCGGCATTCCGATGCCTAACTCCCCGCAGTCGCCGGGTACGCCGAACTCACCGAATTCCCCGAATTCGCCGCGCGGCGGCAATAACGACCAGGATCAGTCGCCGGATAGCGGCGGCAGCGATTCCGAGCAGAACAGCGGTGTCGGATCGGGCTTCATCCTGTCGACGGACGGCTACGTGATGACGAATGCACACGTGATCGACGACGCGGACACGATTTACGTCACGCTCACTGACAAGCGCGAGTTCAAGGCCAAGCTGATCGGCGTCGACGACCGCACGGACGTGGCCGTCGTGAAGATCAACGCAACCAATCTGCCTACTGTGCCGATCGGCGACTCGAACAAGGTGCGCGTTGGCGAATGGGTCGTCGCGATCGGTTCGCCGTTCGGTCTCGAGAACACGGTGACGGCGGGTATCGTCAGCGCGAAGGGACGCGATACGGGCGACTATCTGCCGTTCATCCAGACCGACGTCGCCGTGAATCCCGGCAACTCGGGCGGCCCGCTGATCAACATGCAGGGCGAGGTGATCGGCATCAACTCGCAGATCTATAGCCGCACGGGCGGCTTCATGGGCATCTCGTTCGCGATTCCGATCGACGAAGCGATGCGTGTGGCCGATCAGCTGAAAACGTCGGGCAAGGTCACACGTGGCCGGATTGCCGTCGCGATCGGCGAAGTGACGAAGGACGTGGCCGATTCGCTCGGTCTGCCGAAAGCGCAGGGCGCGCTCGTCAGCAGCGTCGAGCCGGGCGGTCCCGCCGACAAGGCCGGTGTGCAGCCGGGCGACATCATCCTGAAGTTCAACGGCCACAATGTGGATACGGCAACCGATCTGCCGCGCATGGTCGGCGACACGAAGCCGGGCACGAAGGCGACGATCACGCTGTGGCGCAAGGGCCAGACGCGCGAATTGCCGGTGACCGTGACCGAAATGCAGGCCGACAAGACCGCGAAGGTCGACCCGAAGAAGGCGCCGACGCCCAAGCCGCGGGCGTCGAATGCGCTGGGCGTGGCCGTCAGCGACATTCCGGCCGACCAGATGAAGACGCTCAAGCTGCGCAACGGCGTGCAGGTCGATGCCGTCGACGGTCCGGCTGCGCGCGTTGGGCTGCAGCGCGGCGACATCATTCTGCGTGTCGGCGACACGGATATCACGAGTGCCAAGCAGTTTGACGAAGTGACGTCGCATCTCGATCCGTCGAAGATGGTCGCGCTGCTGGTCCGTCGCGGCGAGAACACGCAGTTCGTGCCGGTTCGCCCGCGCGCGCAGAAGTAAGCGACATGGTCGACGCGGTGGCATCGCTCACGCTCTATGGACGCGCGTGGTGCCACCTCTGCGACGACATGCGCGCCGCGCTCGCGCCTTTGCTGGCTGAATTCGGCGCGCAACTCGAAGTGATCGACATCGACGCCGATCCAACGCTCGAAGCGCGTTACAACGATTGGGTGCCCGTGCTGGTTCACGAGGGCGTCGAGCTGTGTCACTACCATCTCGACGAAGCGCGGGTGCGTGCGGCGCTGACACGTCATCACGCAACGCCGCCGCGTTGAGAGCCGAACCTGCAGACCGAAGCGGACGGCGAGATAGCATGAATAACGCCCGCTGCCTGTAAGTCCCGCCCGGCGACCCCCTTTTCGGCTAAAATAGATAGGTTTTTCACTTACTTACAAGGCGTGCTCCGCTATCGTCAGAGCGCGCCTTTTTCGCTTGATCGGCACTGAATGGATCATATTCGTAACTTTTCGATCATTGCGCACATCGACCATGGCAAGTCGACGCTCGCCGATCGCATCATCCAGCTTTGCGGCGGTCTGTCGGACCGCGAGATGGAAGCACAGGTTCTCGACTCGATGGACCTCGAACGCGAGCGTGGCATCACCATCAAGGCACAAACGGCCGCGCTGACGTACCGCGCGCGCGACGGCAAGGTGTACAACCTGAACATGATCGACACGCCAGGGCACGTCGACTTCTCGTACGAGGTCAGCCGCTCGCTCTCCGCGTGTGAGGGCGCGCTGCTGGTCGTCGACGCGAGTCAGGGCGTCGAGGCGCAGACGGTCGCCAACTGCTATACGGCCATCGAACTGGGCGTCGAAGTCGTGCCCGTGCTGAACAAGATCGATCTGCCGGCTGCGAACCCCGAAAACGCGATCACCGAGATCGAAGACGTGATCGGTATCGACGCCACCGACGCCACCCATTGCAGCGCCAAGACGGGCCTGGGCGTGCAGGATGTGCTCGAAGCGCTGATCGCGAAAGTGCCGCCGCCGAAGGGCAGCGCAGACGAGCCGCTGCAAGCGCTGATCATCGACTCGTGGTTCGACAACTACGTCGGCGTCGTGATGCTGGTGCGTATCGTCAACGGTACGCTGCGTCCGAAAGACAAGATCCGCATGATGGCGACGGGCGCGGAATATCCCGTCGAACACGTCGGCGTGTTCACACCGAAATCGAAGAATCTGGAAGAGTTGTCGGCGGGGCAGGTGGGTTTCATCATCGCCGGCATCAAGGAACTGACGGCGGCGAAGGTGGGCGATACCGTCACTATCGTCAAGCGTCCGGCGGCCGAACCGCTGCCCGGCTTCAAGGAAGTGAAGCCGCAGGTGTTCGCCGGTCTCTATCCCGTTGAGGCGAACCAGTACGACGCACTGCGCGAATCGCTGGAAAAGCTCAAGCTCAACGACGCGTCGCTGATGTACGAGCCGGAAGTGTCTCAGGCGCTCGGCTTCGGTTTCCGTTGCGGCTTCCTCGGGCTGTTGCACATGGAGATCGTCCAGGAACGGCTCGAGCGCGAGTTCGACATGGACCTGATCACGACCGCGCCGACCGTCGTCTACGAAGTCGTGCAGCGCGACGGTACGATCCTGACGGTCGAGAACCCGGCGAAGATGCCGGATCCGTCGAAGATCGAAGAAGTGCGCGAACCGATCGTCACCGTGAACCTGTACATGCCGCAAGACTATGTCGGCTCGGTGATCACGCTGTGCACGCAAAAGCGCGGCTCGCAGATCAACATGCAGTATCACGGCCGGCAGGTGCAGTTGACGTACGAAATCCCGATGGGCGAAATCGTGCTCGACTTCTTCGACCGGTTGAAGTCGGTGTCGCGCGGCTACGCGTCGATGGACTACGAGTTCAAGGAGTATCGCGCGTCGGACGTCGTGAAGGTCGACATGCTGATCAACGGCGACAAGGTCGATGCGTTGTCGGTGATCGTTCACCGTTCACAGAGCCAGTATCGCGGTCGCGAAGTCGCGGCGAAGATGCGTGAAATCATTCCGCGCCAGATGTATGACGTCGCCATTCAGGCGACCATCGGTGCGCACATCATTGCGCGCGAGAACATCAAAGCACTTCGTAAGAACGTTCTGGCAAAGTGCTACGGCGGTGACATTACGCGTAAGAAGAAGCTGTTGGAAAAGCAGAAGGAAGGCAAGAAGCGGATGAAGCAAGTCGGCTCCGTCGAGATTCCGCAAGAAGCTTTCCTCGCGATTCTGCGCGTCGAAGACAAATAAGACTAAGAACTGGAACCCTATGAATTTTGCGCTGATTCTTTTTGTGCTCGTGATCATTACGGGCGTGGCATGGGTCGCGGACAAACTGGTTTTCCTGCCAAAACGGCGCCGCGCGGCGGAAGCAGCCGTCGCCGAGTTCGACAATCAACAGGCACGCGTCGGCGAACGCTTCGCCGATGAGAATGCGCCCGCCACGCGCGCGCGCCTGCGTGACGAAAAGCTGCGCCAGCCGTGGTGGCTTGAATACACGGCGAGCTTTTTCCCGGTCATTCTCGTCGTGTTCGTCGTGCGTTCGTTCGTCGTCGAGCCGTTCAAGATTCCGTCCGGTTCGATGGTGCCGACGCTGCTCGTCGGCGACTTCATCCTCGTCAACAAGTTCGACTACGGCATCCGTCTGCCCATCACGAATACGAAGGTCACGGAAGGCCGTCCGCTGCAACGTGGCGATGTCGTCGTGTTCCGCTATCCGAAGGACGAATCGGTCGACTACATCAAGCGCGTGATCGGCTTGCCCGGCGACGTCGTTGCGTACGAGGACAAGCAGCTCACGATCAACGGCAAGCCCGTGCCCGAGACGCCGCTGCCCGATTACTTCGATGAAGAGCGCATCGGCTACGCGAAGCAGTTCGAAGAAGACCTCGACGGCCGCAAGAACCGCATTCTCAATAACCCGGCCGTGCCGCCGTTCATCGTCGGGGCAGAAGACTTCCCTTATCGCGATAACTGCAAGTACGACGCACGCGGTGTCACGTGCAAGGTGCCGCCGGGCAACTACTTCATGATGGGCGACAACCGCGACAACAGTGCCGACAGTCGCTATTGGGGCTTCGCGCCGGACAAGAACATCGTCGGTCGTGCGTTCTTCATCTGGATGAACTTCAGCAACCTGAAACGCATCGGCGGCTTCCATTGATCGCCACTCGCGCATCGCATGACGATGCGCACTGAACCGCGCAACACGTCGCGCATCGCGTGCGACGTGTTATCACGCTACTTTAACAACGCGCGGTAACGTCGCTACAACACGCTTTTTCGGCGCCGGGGCTGCGAGGCTCGCACTCTCCGCCCTGTGGTGCGCCCGCGTTATACTCTGCACATGCCCCTATCTCCGTTGGAAAGCCGTTTGCGCTACGAATTTCGCAATGCGGAATTGTTGCGTCAGGCTTTAACTCACCGCAGTCACAGTGCCACGCATAACGAGCGGCTGGAATTTCTCGGCGACTCCGTTCTGAATTGCGCGGTGGCTGCGCTTTTGTTCCAACGTTTCGGGAAACTGGACGAGGGTGATCTGTCCCGCGTTCGTGCCAATCTGGTCAAGCAACAGTCGCTATACGAGATTGCTCAGGCCCTGAATATTTCGGAGAGCCTGCGGCTCGGTGAAGGCGAATTGCGCAGCGGCGGCTTCCGTCGCCCGTCCATTCTCGCTGACACGCTGGAAGCCATACTGGGCGCGATCTTTCTGGATAGCGGTTTCGAGGCGGCGCAGACGGTCATCAAGCGGCTGTACGTGCCGATTCTCGATCACATCGACCCGCGCACGCTCGGCAAGGACGCCAAGACCCTGCTGCAAGAGTACCTGCAGGGTCACAAGATTCCGCTGCCGACCTACACCGTCGTCGCCACGCATGGTGCGGCGCACAATCAGCAGTTCGAAGTCGAGTGCACCGTGCCTAAGCTGGACGTGAAGGTGTCCGGGTCGGGCGCGAGCCGCCGTGCGGCCGAGCAGGCCGCCGCGAAGAAGGCGCTCGACGAGGTGATGGCGGCAGCGCCCGCCATGGTGGCCAAGCCGAAGCGCTCGAAGAGTTCGCGCGCGGCCAAGCAGGCCGAAACCGAAATCGTGCCGGGCGTGACGGGCGTTCAGGCGGCGCTCGATCTGCGCGCGCCCGACACGCGCCGGTCCGATCGCGCGTCACGCGCCGAGGCGAAGCCGGTCACGCCGGATCTGCCGTCGGCGGGGCAGGCGGCGGCTGCGGCGCCGCTTGCGGTCATACGCGCGGCGCATGTCGAATACAGCCAGGAATCCGCGGGCGGCGACAAGACCGAGCGCGGCGAAAAGGGCGAGCGCGCTACGCGCTCGGCAGACAAACCGGACACGGTACTGAAACTGGCCGAGCGTCCAGCCGAACGCCAGAATCAGGACAAGCCGGACAACACGCCGGCGCGTGCAGCGGAAAAGACGCCTGAGAAGCCCGTCGAAAAGCCGGCTGACAAGGCGTCGGACAAACCTGCCGAGAAGTCTGCGGAAAAACCCGCAGAAAAACCCGACACCAACGCTCGCGGCGCGGACAAATCCGCGTCCCGCGCCCGTGAGGCCGCGCCCGGCGCGAGCGCGGGCGACCTCGAACCCGGCGTCGCCGGCGCGGTGCACACCCGCGTGGCCGATGCCGGTCATTGAACGCTATACGACGTGGACGCGCTCGATCTGACGCGCGTCCGCACGAACCTGCCGTAGTACGAATATGAACGCTCCCACTCCCACTGGTTTTCGCTGCGGCATGGTCGCAATCGTCGGTCGCCCGAATGTCGGCAAGTCGACGCTGATGAACGCGCTGGTCGGCCAGAAAGTCAGTATCACGTCGCGCAAGGCGCAGACGACCCGCCATCGCATCACGGGCATCAACACGATCGACGACGCGCAGTACATCTTCGTCGATACGCCCGGCTTCCAGACGCGTCACAGCAGCGCGCTGAACCGCTCGCTGAATCGGGCGGTGACGTCGACGCTGTCATCCGTCGATGCCGTACTGTTCGTGATCGAAGCCGGCCGCTTCGGTCCCGACGACCAGAAAGTGCTGGACCTGATCCCGAAGTCCGCGCCGACGCTGCTCATCGCGAACAAACTCGACCGCGTGAACGACAAGGATTCGCTGTTCCCGTTCATGCAGCAGATGAACGCGCTGCGCGAATTCAAGGAAATCGTGCCGCTGTCGGCCAAGAATCCCGACGACATCAAGCGCCTGCTGGCGACCGTCAAGCCGTACCTGCCCGAAGGCCAGCCGATCTACGGCGAAGACGATCTGACCGACCGCAGCGAACGTTTCCTCGCCGCCGAAATCCTGCGCGAGAAAGTGTTCCGCTGGACAGGCGACGAACTGCCGTACACGAGCACGGTGCTGATCGACAAGTTCGAGACGGAAGGGCGCTTGCGCCGCATTTTCGCGACGATCCTCGTCGAGCGCGATATGCACAAGGCGATGATCATCGGCCAGAAGGGCGCGAAGCTGAAGCAGATCAGCACGGAGGCGCGCCTCGACATGGAGAAGCTGTTCGACGGCCCCGTGTATCTGGAGACGTTCATCAAGGTGAAGAGTGGCTGGGCCGACAATGAAGCCGGACTCCGCGCCTATGGTTACGAATGACGGCGCATCGGACACCCAATCTGAAGCGTGGATGACGCCGCCGAACGAAACCAGCTCGGACGCCGATCCCGACGACGCCCCCGCTCACGACGAGCAGCCGGCCTCGCTTGCGCCGCCGCCACGCGCAAAGCCGGCGCGCCCTGCGCGCTCGACGAAACGCAGCGCGCCGCGTCAGGACGGGGATGACTTCAGCGAGGGCGGCGATCACGCTGAAGCCACGCTGCGCAAGACATCAGGCCGTCGTTCGAGCTCGCGTGTGCCGCGTGCGCCAGCCTCCGATTTCCGTATCTCCGAGCAGCCCGCGTTCGTGCTGCATAGCTATCCGTATCGCGAGACGAGTCTGATCGTCGACGTGCTGTCGCGCGATCATGGCCGCATCGCGCTCGTCGCGAAGGGCGCGAAGCGTCCGCATTCCGCGCTGCGCGGCGTGCTGCAGACCTTCCAGCCGTTGTCGCTCGCTTGGTCCGGCAAGTCGGAAATGCGCACGCTGACGGGCGCCGAGTGGGTCGGGGGCATGTTGCCGCTCGGCGGCGATGCGCTGTTGTGCGGCTTCTACGTGAACGAATTGCTCGTCAAGTTTCTCGCGCGCGAAGACCCGCATCCACAACTGTTCCATCACTACGTCGTCACGCTGACGCGCCTTGCACACGATGAGCCGCCTGTGCAGGTGCTGCGTTCGTTCGAGCGCGTGCTGCTGCGCGAAACCGGCTACGCGATGTCGCTCAATCGCACCGTAGCGCGCAAGGCCGTCGTGCCTGAAGGCCGCTATGTGTTCGATCCCGAGCGCGGTGTGCGCGAAGCATCCGGCGAGTATCCTTCGAACTGGCCTGTGATCAGCGGACAGACCTTGCTCGACATGGAGCAGGACGATTACCATCGAGCGCAGACCGTCGCGCAAAGCAAGACGCTGATGCGCTTTTTGCTCAACACCTATCTGGGCGGCACGCCGCTCGCGACCCGCCAGATCCTGATCGACCTGCAGAATCTATGAGCTTCTTTCTGACTTCCCCGACTGTGATCGACCTCGGCGTGAATATCGATCACGTCGCCACGCTGCGCAACGTGCGCGGCACGTCCTATCCCGACCCGATCCGCGCGGCGTTGCAGGCGGAAGAAGCGGGCGCCGATGCGATCACGTTGCATCTGCGCGAAGACCGCCGCCATATCGTCGATGCCGACGTGCGCGCGCTGCGCTCGCAATTGAAGACGCGCATGAACCTCGAATGCGCTGTGACGCAGGAGATGCTCGATATTGCGTGCGAGGTGCAGCCGCATGACACGTGTCTCGTGCCGGAGAAGCGTCAGGAGCTGACGACGGAAGGCGGCCTCGATGTGGTCGGGCATTTCGAGTCGGTACGTGCCGCGTGCAAGCAACTGGCCGACGCCGGCTCGCGCGTGTCGCTCTTCATCGATGCCGACGAGGCGCAGATTCGCGCCGCACACGAGGCGGGCGCGCCCGTGATCGAACTGCACACGGGCGCTTACGCTGAAGCGCACGACGCGGGCGAACAGCAGCGCGAGTACGAGCGCATCGTGCGCGGCGTCGAATTCGGCGCGTCGCTGGGACTGAAGGTCAACGCGGGTCACGGCCTGCACTACACGAACGTCCAGCAGATTGCGGCGATCGAAGGCATCGTCGAACTCAACATCGGCCACGCGATCGTCGCGCATGCGATCTTCGCGGGCTGGGACAACGCCGTGCGCGAGATGAAGGCGATCATGGTCGCCGCGCGTCTCGCGGCGCGTGCTTGACCCGACACGGCAACACTCATAACGGACAGCGACGGCACACGTATGGCGATCTACGGCATCGGCACCGACATCGTTCAGGTCAGCCGCGTCGCGGCGGTGATGGAGCGCACCAACGGACGCTTCGCCGAGAAAGTGCTCGGCCCTGACGAGCTTCGCATCTATCACGCGCGTAACGCGCGCTCGCAGGTGCGCGGTCTCGCTTTTCTCGCGACGCGCTTCTCCGTCAAGGAAGCGTTCTCGAAAGCGATCGGACTCGGCATGCGCTGGCCGATGACATGGCGAGCGCTACAGACGCTGAACGAGCCGAGCGGCCGTCCGATGTGCGTGGCGTCGGGTGAGCTGGCCGACTGGCTTGCCGAGCGCGGGATTACGTCGAAAGTGACCTTGTCCGATGAGCGCGATTACGCGGTGTCATTCGTGATCGCCGAGACAGCTGAACCTTCTGCCTGATTCTTTCAGCGCGGCGCGTCTTAGAGAGCGGCGCCGCGTTCTTCCTTCTTCTTCGCAAATCCGATGAAACTGACTCCTGGCCCGGTGATGCTCGACGTCGTCGGCAAGACCCTGAACGCCGACGACGAGCGTCGCCTCGCGCATCCGATGACGGGCGGCGTGATCCTGTTCACGCGCCATTTCGAGAGCCGCGCACAACTCGTCGCGCTGACCAATGCGATCCGCAACATACGCGACGATCTGCTGATTGCCGTCGATCACGAAGGCGGCCGCGTGCAGCGCTTTCGCACCGATGGCTTCACGGTGTTGCCATCGATGGGCAAGCTCGGCGCGCTGTGGGACGAAGACGTGCTGCGCGCGACCAAGGTGACGACGGCCGTCGGCTATGTGCTCGCCTCCGAGCTTCGCGCATGCGGTATCGACATGAGCTTCACGCCCGTGCTCGATCTGAACTACGGCCACTCGCAGGTGATCGGCGACCGCGCGTTCCATCGCGATCCGCGCGTCGTGACGATGCTCGCCAAGAGCCTCAATCACGGTCTCGCCCTTGCGGGCATGGCGAACTGCGGCAAGCATTTTCCGGGGCACGGATTTGCGTCGGCGGATTCGCATGTGGCCGTGCCCGTCGACGAACGCACGCTCGACGAGATCCTCGGCGAGGACGTCAAGCCGTATGACTGGCTTGGCTTGTCGCTCGCTTCGGTGCTGCCGGGGCACGTGATCTATCCGAAGGTCGACAGCAAGCCGGCCGGTTTCTCGCGCGTGTGGATTCAGGACATTCTGCGCACGAAGCTCGGCTTCGAGGGCGCGGTTTTCAGCGACGATCTGTCGATGGAGGCTGCGCGCCAGGGCGGCACGCTGACGCAGGCCGCGACGGCCGCGCTCGAAGCGGGTGTCGATATGGTGCTGATCTGTAATCAGCCGGACGAGGCGGGCAAGGTGCTCGATGCGCTGCGCTTCATGCCGTCGGAGGAATCGAGGCAGCGTCTCGAACGGATGCGGCCGCGCGGCGATGCGCTTTCGTGGGACGCGTTGATGGACGAGCCGCAGTATCAGCAGGCGCAGGCGTTGTTGCGCGAGACGTTCGCGGGCTGATCGTCACCTCGCGGTCGAAAATAAAAAAGGACGGATTCCAGCCGGAACCCGTCCTTTTGCTTTGGTGACGCGCGAGTTCAGTTCAGGCGCATGCGCTGCAGTTTGTTGTACAGCGTCTTCGGACTGATGCCGAGCAGAGATGCCGCGCGATGCCGCGTGCCGCCAACCGCATCGAGCGTCGCGCGAATCAGCATTTCCTCGACGTCCGCGAGCGGCGTGCCGACGGTGACCTGCACGCGGCCGCCGTTCAGATCACGGCCGCCTGCGCCGTTGCCTTCGTCGGCGCGCAGCGTTTCCAGCACGTCACCGGACGCGTGATACGCGCGCCGCACGCGATCCTGCAATTCGCGCACGTTGCCCGGCCACTCGTACGCCAGGCACTCGCGGACGAAGTTTGGCCCGACCAGCTTGGTCGCATCCGCGACACCGCGCGCGTTGGCTTCGTCGTTCAGTTCGTCGACGAGCGCCTGCGCGAAGAGAGCGGGGTCTTCGCCGCGCTCGCGCAGTGGCGGCAGCGACAACGCGGCCGCTTCGAGACGCAAGCCGAGATCCTGATGCAGCGTGCCTTCGGCAACGGCCGAGCGCGGCACCTTGCGCGTCGATGCGATCAGCCGGAAGTCGGTCGCCACCTGATTCGTGCCGCCGACGCGCATGAACGTCTGGGAATCGAGCGCGCTCAGCAGTGCTTCTTGCTGCGGGCGCGGCAGCATCGTGATCTCGTCGATGAAGAGCGTGCCGCCACTGGCCTGCTCGAAGAGACCGGGCTCGCGCTGCTCCGCGCCGCCGAATGCGCCGCGTTCGTGACCGAACAGCAGGCTCTCGAGCGGCCGGCCGCCCGCGACGGCCTGCGCCGAGCGGCAGTCGAGCACGACGAACGGGCCTTTGCGGCGCCGGCTCATCTCATGCAGCGTGCGCGCGGCGACTTCCTTGCCGGTGCCCGCTTCGCCCGAAATCAGCACGGCCGCTTCCGTCGGCGCGATGTGCTCGATCGAATCGTAGATATGCTGGATCGCGCCGCTGCAGCCGATCATCGGCCCGAAGCGACCCATGCGGCGAAGCTTGGCGCGCAGCGTCTGCACTTCCTCGGTGAGTTCATAGGGACGCGGGATGCGCGCCAGCAGGCTGCGCAGCCGTGGAATGTTGACGGGCTTGAGCAGGTAGTCCCAGATGCCGTGGCGCAAGCCTTCGATCGCGCTTTCGACCGTCGCATTGCCCGTCATCACGATCACGGGCAATGCGCCGCCGGGCGGCTGCGCAGGCAGATGCTGGAGCAGGTCGAGCCCGCTGCCGTCGGGCAGGTTCAAGTCGACCAGCACGACGTCGGGGATGAAGCGTGTCAGGGCTGCGCGTGCTTCGGAGAGCGTGATCGCGGTGTCGACGGAGAAGCCGTCGGCGGCGAGAATCGCGGACAGGCCTGACAGGCTATTAGGATCGTCTTCGACAATCAGGGCATGTGGCATAACGAGCGCAACTGTTCAGATTGACGGATGCCCGACGCGCGCGGCTCGCCAGAGGCGGCGCACGCACGGACGCTTGATGAGTGGGCTTGAGCGGCCAATGCTCCCAGGCAGGCGCGGTGGTCGGACGCGACCCGGATCAGAAGGGCCGGTTGCTGTCGAAGAAACGGCGCACTTCGAGCTCCGCTTCGTCGCGGGTCTTGCCATAGCGTTCCTGGATCAAGCCCGCCAGTTTGTCTGCGCGACCCTCCGCCTTGGTCAGTTCGTCGTCCGTGAGTTCGCCCCACGCGGTTTTCGCTTTGCCGATCATCTGTTTCCACTTGCCTTCAGCGATATCGTTGTTCATGACACACCTCCCGTGTTTTCCGAATGAACGAAAGCCTTAAAGGCTTGATCTCTTCGATATAAGCAGGACGCGTGCCAAACCGGACTTTCTTGAAAAACCGACGTGAGCGCGGGATAAAAACACCGGTGGCGCCAGCCGACCTGGCAAAATTGCATGACTGGCCGGTAAAGATTTCCACCACCATACACGGTCGCGAAAAAAAGAAAAAGCGCCCCGAAGGGCGCTTTTTAATTCAAAAACCCTGAGTTGACTCAGGACTTAAGACGAATGCAATGCCGTGCGATTCAAATTTATGCGCGGCTGCGATATTCGTTGGTACGCGTGTCGATTTCGATCTTGTCGCCGATGTTGCAGAACAGCGGGACTTGCAGTTCGAAGCCGGTGTTCAGCTTGGCGGTCTTGAGAACCTTGCCCGACGACGTGTCGCCCTTGACAGCCGGTTCCGTGTAGATGATTTCGCGGACCAGCGTGGTCGGCAGTTCGACCGAGATCGCCTTCTCGTTGTAGAACACGACTTCGCAAGCCATGCCGTCTTCGAGGTAGTTCAGCGCGTCGCCCATCATTTCGGCTTCGACTTCGTACTGGTTGTAGTCGGCGTCCATGAACACGTACATCGGGTCAGCGAAGTACGAGTACGTGACTTCCTTGCGATCCAGCACGACGACGTCGAACTTGTCGTCCGCCTTGTACACGGTTTCCATGCCCGCGCCCGTCAGCAGGTTCTTGAACTTCATCTTGACGACGGCGGCGTTACGGCCCGACTTGTTGTATTCGGCCTTCTGCACGACCATCGCGTCGGTGCCGATCATCACCACGTTGCCGGTGCGGAGTTCTTGAGCGATCTTCATAAAACTGTCCTGTACGAAATAAGGTGCTTCAACTTTTTGCTCAACGGCATACGGCGTAAGCGGGTTCGGCGCCCGGCGCGCGTTCGACACCTTGGCGGTAGATCGAGCTAGGGTGCGCGGTGAGCGGGGCCGGTGCTTGCCGGAGCGGCGCCGATGTCTGCTGGCGCGTGGTTCCGTGCTTCGTCCGTCTGCTTCTTTTTACCCGAAGCGGGCGCGTACGCGTGTGACACGGACTGACATGGCTGCGAAGGCGGACCTGTCATGCGCCGCCTTGCGCTTCGTCGTCGTGCCGCGCTTGCGTCGTCGGCCGTTGGATAACCGCTTATTTTAACTGACTTTTTGCGAATACGGCGAGATTTCCGGCGAGATCGCCGATCGACGCGAGTTCGCGCGCCCAGTCGGCCGCGCGCGTGTCGAGCACTCGGCGGTGGCGTTGCAGTTCGGTCCAGTCGGGCGTGCCGTTGCCGTTCCACGCGTGCCAGAAGCGGCCGAGGGCGGCGCGGGCCGCCGCGGGCAGGCCGTGCGCATAGTGAGCGAGCGCGGCGTCCAGCTTTGGCAGATGCGCGTCATCGGCTTGCGGATAGATGTGCCAGACGAAGGGCCGTGCCGCCCATTGCGCGCGCACGAACGAATCCTCGCCGCGCACGAAGTTGAAGTCGCTCGCCCACAGCAGTTCGTCGTAGCCGGGCTGATCGGTGAACGCGAGCGCGTGCGCGCGCAGACTGCCGCGCGAGGTCTGCGTCCCCGCCGCGAACGACGGCAGGCCAAAGAACCGCGCGACCGCGCCCGAAATACGGCCTTCGGGCACGAGCAGCACGATTTCGCCTTCGGCATCGCGCCATTGCTCGAGCAGGCTGTCGACGGCCGGGTTCTCGTAGGCAAACAGCGAAACGACGGTGGCGTCCGCCGACGGCGGCCTGCCGCCCGTCTTCGCTTGCCACCAGGCGGCGCGCGCATCGGGCGATGCTTCGAACGCCGCGCGGCGCGCGTCCAGATCGCGCTCCTTCAGCACACCGCCCGTGCCCTTGCCGAGCCCTGGGAAAAAGAACGTCTTGTTCAGCGCGTGACGTGGATGCGGCGACGGCCGCAAATGAAAGTCCGCGACCCAGTCCTCGCCGCTCAGATACTCGAGGTTGAACCAGACGGGTGCGTGCTCGCGCCGCGCCATTGCTTCGATATAGACATGCGGCAGCTCGCACGCGAACGCCTCGATCACGACGTCCGCCACCTGCAGCGTATCGCCCGCGTGCGCCGGCTCGTGCCAGTGTTCGACGACAATGCCGTCCACCGTCTGCCGCGCGCTTTTCACATCGACGGATGCATTGAGCTTGTGAAACGCATGCAGATCGTCGACGAGGAGGCGCACCTGCCAGCCATGCTCGCCTGCGAGTTGCCGCGCGAGGCGCCAGCAGACGCCGATGTCGCCGAAGTTGTCGATCACCGCGCAGAATATGTCGCACGCGATCGTCGACGGCTGCAACGCTTGAGTGGGAGCGGAAGACATGATGGCGGCGCCTGGGTTCGGGCGTGAGCGGAATGTTCTAAACTGGCGATTCTAAGCCACATCACCCACATGACGCGCCGTCCGTACGCGGCGTCCAATCCGATTCTGCATGACCCGATCCGATTCCTCTCCCGCAGCCGGTTCCGCCGCGAAGCCCGGTGTGCCCGAAGCCGTCGCCGAAGACTTCGACCCGAAGAAGGTGCTGCGCCAGTTGCCGCACATGCCGGGCGTCTATCGTTACTACGATGCGCAGGGCGCGGTGTTGTACGTGGGCAAGGCGCGCGACCTGAAAAAGCGCGTGTCGAGCTACTTCACGAAGACGCTGCTGTCGCCGCGCATTGCGATGATGGTCACGCGGATCGCGAAGATTGAAACGACGGTCACGCGTTCCGAGGCCGAAGCGCTATTGCTTGAGAACAATCTGATCAAGGCGTTGGCGCCGCGCTACAACATCCTGTTTCGCGATGACAAGTCGTATCCGTATCTGAAGCTGACGGGTCATCAGTTCCCGCGCATGGCGTATTACCGCGGTTCGGTCGACAAGAAGAACCAGTACTTCGGACCGTTCCCGAGCGCATGGGCTGTGCGTGAGAGCATTCAGATCCTGCAGCGCGTGTTCCAGTTGCGCACCTGCGAAGACTCCGTGTTCAACAACCGCACGCGGCCGTGTTTGCTGCATCAGATCGGACGATGCACGGCGCCGTGCGTTGCCGCGATCAGTGAAGAGGACTACGCACGCGATGTATCGAACGCGTCGCGCTTCCTGCTTGGACGGCAGTCGGAAGTGATGAAGGAACTCGAGCAGAAGATGCACGCGTTCGCCAGCGAACTGAAGTTCGAGCAGGCAGCGGCTGTGCGCAATCAGATGAGTTCGCTGTCGACGGTGCTGCATCAGCAGGCCATCGAGGTGGGCGGCGAGAGTGACGTCGATATTCTGGCCGTCGTCGCGCTTGGCGGGCGCGTGTGTGTGAACCTCGCGATGGTGCGTGGCGGCCGGCATCTGGGCGACAAGGCGTATTTCCCGACGCATGTCGAAAGCGCGTTGACAGCGGCAGAGGGCGGTTTCGACGACGGCGATGGAATCGTGCCGGTCGCGCCTGCGGCGGTGATCGATGTCGAAGCGGAACTGGGCGACGAGTCCGATGAAGTCGTGGGTGTGGATGCAGACCCGTCGGAGGATGGTGACGAAGTCGTCGTTGACGCAAATGCTGATGCCAATACTGATACCGATACCGATGCCGGCAAGAAGCCGCGCGGAACACCGGGCATCGAATCGGAAGTGCTCGAAGCGTTTATCGCGCAGCATTATCTGGGCAATCGCGTGCCGCCCGTGCTCGTGGTCAGCCACGCCCCCGCGAGCCGCGAACTCGTCGATCTGCTGATCGAGCAGGCCGGACACAAGGTCACGCTGCTGCGCCAGCCGCAGGGCCAGAAACGCGCCTGGCTCGCGATGGCCGAGCAGAACGCGAAGATCGCGCTTGCGCGGCTGCTGTCGGAGCAAGGCTCGCAGCAATCGCGTACGCGCGCGCTCACCGACACGTTGTCGCTCGAATGCGAAGACCTGGCGCATCTGCGTATCGAATGCTTCGACATCAGCCACACGATGGGCGAAGCGACGCAGGCGTCGTGCGTCGTCTTTCACCATCACAAGATGCAGTCGTCCGAATACCGGCGCTACAACATCACAGGCATCACGCCCGGCGACGATTACGCGGCGATGCGTCAGGTGCTCACGCGCCGCTACGAAAAGATGGTCGCGCAGGCCGCGGCCAACGCCAACGACGAAGCGGCCGAACTGCAACCCGAAGCCGCCGCCGACCCAGCCGTCACGCCGGAAGGCGCGGAACCCGTCGCGGCGGGCGGGCTGTTGCCGAACATCGTGCTGATCGACGGTGGTAAAGGGCAGGTCGAGATCGCGCGCCAGGTGTTCAACGAACTTGGGCTGGACCTCGGCATGCTGGTCGGTGTCGCGAAGGGCGAAGGGCGTAAGGTTGGCCTGGAAACGCTCGTATTTGCGGACGGGCGTCCGTCGCTCGAACTCGGCAAGGAAAGCGCGGCGCTGATGCTGGTCGCGCAGATCCGCGACGAAGCGCACCGCTTCGCGATCACCGGTATGCGCGCGAAGCGCGGCAAGACGCGCCAGACGTCGCGGCTCGAAGAACTGGAAGGCGTCGGCGCGAAGCGGCGTCAGCGGCTGCTGGCACGCTTTGGCGGCTTGCGCGGCGTGGTGGCGGCGAGTATCGACGATCTCGCGAGCGTCGAGGGTATTTCGCGCGCGCTTGCCGAGCAGATTTATCGTCAGTTGCATTGAATGCGTCTGCATTTGGTTCTGCTTCGAGCGCTGACGGCGCTCTGCGGGCCGTGCGCCCGGGCCTTGCTTGTGGCTCGCCCGGTGAAGCGGCACAATTGCATCTCTTATCTCAGAACGTAGCGCCTGCCCATGCCGTTTAATTTCCCGATTTTCCTGACGTGGCTGCGGATAGTGTTGATTCCGCTCGTCGTGGGCGTGTTCTATTTGCCGGACATGATGCTGAGTCCGGCGCACCGCAATCTGGCCGCGGCGACGATTTTCATTCTCGCCGCGCTGACCGACTGGTTCGACGGCTTTCTCGCGCGTAAGTGGAACCAGACGTCCGCGTTCGGCGCGTTCCTCGATCCCGTCGCCGACAAGCTGATGGTGACCGCCGCGTTGCTCGTGCTCGTCCAGTTGTCGCGTCTGGATTCGGCGATCGCGCTGGTGATCGTCGGCCGCGAGATTGCGATTTCTGCGCTGCGCGAATGGATGGCGCAGATCGGCGCGTCGAAGAGCGTCGCGGTGAATTCGCTCGGCAAGTTCAAGACGGCCTGTCAGATGACGGCGATTCCGATGCTGCTGTTCTATGGTCCGCTATCGCTCGGCGTGTTGTCGATCGACACGCGCGTGTGGGGTTTGTGGCTCATCTATCTCGCCGCGTTCCTCACGATCTGGTCGATGCTGTACTACATGAAACTTGCGTGGCCGCAGATCCGCGAGCGCGGTGGTATGGCGTGACGCAGTGGTCGCCGTCGCGGTGTCCGCGCGATGCGTCAGTAGAATTTTCAATCTCTCGTACAAAAAGAGTTGACACGATTCGGCGGCTTCTACATAATCTCGTTTCTCCGGTGCACGCGCTACTAAACAGCGCGAAACACTAGGAAGCAGTAGAAGCAAAACGCGGGAGTAGCTCAGTTGGTAGAGCGCAACCTTGCCAAGGTTGAGGTCGCGAGTTCGAGACTCGTCTCCCGCTCCAGATTTCGAAGCAGCGTTTTGCATCAGGCAGTCAGCAGGGCGTTGTGAAGCAGTAAAGCGCAGGTTCATGCGGGAGTAGCTCAGTTGGTAGAGCGCAACCTTGCCAAGGTTGAGGTCGCGAGTTCGAGACTCGTCTCCCGCTCCACACACAGGGGGAAGCCAAGCTTCCCTTTTTGTTTGATGCTTCGTGAGGAGCATCGAGCGTAGATGGCTCTGATGTAGTGTTAATCAGGTCGTCGCACACAATCTGCGAGCCGTTGCAGCTGCAACAAAGTACGGTTCGGCAGTCCGCTTTCGGCGCGATAGCAAAGCGGTTATGCAGCGGCCTGCAAAGCCGTTTAGACCGGTTCGACTCCGGTTCGCGCCTCCAGAAGCAAAGAAAAGCCCCGAGATTTCGGGGCTTTTCTTTTTTCAGCGCGAGGTTTCGCGCCCTGGCAACGTCACGACCGGAAGCAACGTATGCAAAGCAAACAGACTTCTCCTATCGACTGGCGCTGGAAGGCTTTCGACGATCTGACGAACGTCGAGGTCTACGACATGCTCGCCGCTCGCGCGGCCGTCTTCGTGATCGAGCAGAACTGTCTGTATGGCGATGTCGATGGACTCGATATCGGCGCATGGCATCTGTTCGCGTACGGCGCGCAGCAGCCGTCCGGCACGCGCGCGCAACTGGCTGGCTATCTGCGCGTGTTGCTGCCCGATGGCGAGGATGCCGACATCCGCATCGGCCGCGTGCTGACGACCGCCGATTTTCGCGGACAAGGCCTCGGTAGCGCGATGCTCGAAACGGTACTTGGCCATATCCGTACGCAATGGCCCGGCACGCCCATACGTCTGCATGCGCAGGCGCATCTGCAGCCGTTCTATGGTGCGTTCGGCTTCTCGCCGATTTCGGACGTACACGAAGAGGACGGTATCCCGCATATCTGGATGCGTTCTGCCTGACGCTTGCTCTGCTGCGTCTGAAGGCAGATCAACGGTCGGCGTGCGCGACGATTTGCGTGCCGGCAGAGGTCGGCACGTGCGTGTGCCGTTCGTCACGCAGACGCGCTCGCGCCGAGAGTCTCATCCAGTGACGCAGTGCGAGCACGGCGCCGATCACGCTCATCATCGAACCCGGAATCCATAGCACCAACCCGCCGATCTGCTGGTCGCGCATCGGGCTGAGCCATGTGAACGCGCGCCCGCAAATCGAATACACGGGATAAAGCTCGCGCGGTGAAAAGAAGATGAACGCGCCGAGCGCGATCTGTGGCGGAATGGCGGCGACGATCAGCAGCACGCGTTTGCCGGGCGATAGCCGCGCGGGCGGCGTGGGCCGCGAATCGAGCACGAGCCACCAGAACATCAACCCGTCGATCACCATGCTCCAGTTCATCACGCGATACAGCCGCCAGTCGAGCATCGCGACGAAATGAACCGGCGAGAGCAGCCAGAAATAGATCAGTCCAACGAACAGAACGACAGCGACGACGGGATGAAACAGCACGTCGAGCGTCGCGCGCACGTATCGCGTCTGTAGCGCGGGCCGCACGAAGCGCTGCCGCCACGCGAACGGAATACCCGCGCGCATCGCGGCACCAGGATAGGACAGCGCGATGAAGAATGGCCCGAGATGATGCAGCACCAGATGCTGCGCGCGATGCATGAAGAACTCATGCTCGAAGAAATAGTCGAGCCGCGTATGCAGCGCGACGTAGAGCGCGGCCAGCCCGAACCAGAACGACGCCTGCCGCGCCGCCGACACCTTCGCCTTGCGCACGCCGCGCGCGAACAGCAGCGCGGCGATCACCATCACGACCACGATAGCCGGCGACGGCTCCCAGGGTTCGAGCCAGTAGAGCAAAGTCATCGCGGGTTTATCACCGCCGTTACTTGGTCTGCGAAGGCGACTTGACGGCGAACGGCGCGTCGAGCGTTTCGCCGTCGGAGAACTGCAGCTTCAGATGTACCGTATCGCCCGGCGCGATCTTGTGCCTGGCCTCTTCGAGCATCACGTGATAGCCGCCCGGCGCAATTGACGCCTGGCCGTGCGCGGGCACCGTCAGCTTGTCGACCATCACCATCTTTTGCGTCGAACCGTTCGACACCGTCTGATGCAGCATCGCGCTGCCGTAGTCGGCGCTCGATACGTCCACGAGATCGATCGGCTTGTCGCTCGAATTGGTGAGCGTGACGTACGCGGCGGCGGGCAGGTTGTTCGGCAGCCAGCGGACCCATGCGTTCTGCACGGCGATGGCCTGCTTGCTGTCGGCGGCATGCGCGGCGATGCTGCCCGTGGCGACAAACGCGACAGCGGCGGCGCAAACCAGCGTGTGAATCCTCGAAACTGTTTTGATTTGTTGTGTCATGGCGAACCTGTGAGAAATCAGGAGTGGTCTTCAATGATACGGCGCACGTCTTGCGCGATCACATCGGGCGAGTCGTGGTCCGTGGCGAGCAGGCGCGCGCGGTTGCGTGCGTCGAAGATATAGACGGCCGAACTGTGCGTCACCTCGTAATTGCCGTTCGGGTCGCGCTTTTCCATCTGATACGCGACGCGGTAATGCCTCGCCATCTGCTCGATCTGTGCATCCGTGCCCGTCAGGCCGAACGCGTGCTGCGAATCGAATGCTCCGACGTAGTCGTGCAACGCGCTGGGTGTGTCGCGCGCGGGATCGACGCTGACGAACAGGATGCGAACATTCTGCGCGTCCGGCCCGAGCTTGCCGATGACCTGCATCAGACGCGCCATCGTTTCCGGGCAGACGTCCGGGCAATGCGTATAGCCGAAGTAGACCAGCGATACGCGGCCCTTGAGCGTATCGGCCGCGACAGGCCGGCCGTTGTCGCCCGTCAGCGTGAAATCGAGATCGGGCAGATGGCCGCTCACGTTCGTCAACTGCCAGGGTGCGCCGTGCTGCGAGCATCCAGCGCTGCCCAGCGCCACGCACAGCGCGACGCTCGACGCCGCGATACGCATTGACGTGCAAGTGTGCAGGGCGAGGAAACGGGAGATGGACACCAGTGCTTTCGGGAACAAAGGCAGTTTCGACGACTCGATTCAGAACAGGGCACGGCGCAACACAATCAGCGCGCCGCAATTGGCGTGACTCGATGGCGGCCCATGCTATTCCATGTCCTCGGCGCGCGCCGTTGCGACTCTATCGCAATTTCAGACGCATCGTTGTACCGTGGCCCTGTAAGGGAAAAAGCGAGTCAATATGCCGCAGCGCGTTGAAAGCCGGCTGTAGCCGGATCGTGCGGAGTTTGCATTCCGTTCGTTGGGCCGACAGCCCGGAACGCCCGCCCGCGCGGCATGAAAACTTACTTTCTCGAAAAAACGACCGATGCGCGGTAAGATGCGCACACTTTTCCGGCCGCAAGCGGCTGAGAGGCAACGTACACCGATGCAAGCACTTCCCGCTTTTCTGTCTCCGACGGAGACGGCATTTTTCTTCGATTTCGACGGCACGCTCGTCGATCTGGCACCGACGCCCGATGGCGTGCTGGTCCAACCCGAGGCGATCGCCTTGCTCACCGAACTTCGGCGTCTGACGAACGGCGCCGTGGCTATCGTGTCGGGACGCGGGATCGACAGCATTGACCAGTTTCTGGGCATGCCCGATCTGCCCATCGCCGGACTGCACGGCGCCGAGCGGCGCGATTCGAACGGCGACACGCAGCGCATTGGCTTCAACGACGACCGGCTGCTGCGCATGGAGCAGGTGCTCGCGCAAGTCGTCAACGCCAATCCCGGCATGCTGCTCGAAATCAAGGGCGCGGCGGTTGCGCTGCACTATCGCAACGCGCCCGACCGCGAGCCGGTGGCGCGCGAAGCGACGAGCCGGCTGGTAGCCGAATACCCGGGCGCTTATGTGCTGCAGCCCGGCAAGATGGTCTATGAAATCAAACCCAAAGACGTTGATAAAGGCCGCGCGTTGCGCGCCTTTCTCGACGAGCCGCCATTCACGGGCCGCGCGCCCGTGTTCGCGGGCGACGATCTGACGGACGAAAAAGGCTTCGCGGTCGTCAACGAAAAGGGCGGTCTGTCGATCAAGGTCGGTGGCGGCGATACGATCGCGCGCTCGCGCATCGGCTCGGTGAGCGCATTGCTCGCGTGGCTGTCGGAAATCGTCGCGGCGGCGCGCAACGCATGATGGCATCCGTTTATCCGCGCTTCGCGCCCGTTCAGCACGGAAACCCCGCGTCATGAGCCGACTGATCATCGTATCGAACCGCGTCGCGCCGATTTCGGAAGGCGGCCCCGCGGCGGGCGGCCTGGCCGTTGGCGTCTACGACGCATTGAAGGAAACGGGCGGCATGTGGTTCGGCTGGAGCGGCGACGTGCTCGGCTCTGGTCAGCCGCAGATCAAGGTCGAAGAGCGCGGCCCGGTCACGTTCGCGACGATTGGCCTCGTGCGGCGCGACTACGACCAGTACTACCGCGGCTTCTCGAATGCGACGCTCTGGCCGGCGTTTCATTACCGGCCCGATCTGCTTCAGTACGACCGGCACGATTTCGAAGGCTATTGCCGCGTGAACACGTGGCTCGCGCAACAACTGGTGCCGCTGCTGCGCGACGACGACGTCATCTGGGTCCACGACTACCATCTGATTCCGTTCGCGCAGGCGCTGCGCGCAGCGGGCGTGAAGAACCGCATCGGCTTCTTCCTGCACATTCCGTTTCCGGCATCGCAGGTGCTGCTGGCCGTGCCGCCGCATCGCGCGCTGGTCGAGGCGCTGTGTTCGTTCGATCTGCTCGGCTTCCAGACGAAGCCCGATCTGCGCGCGTTCTGCGACTACATCATCAACGAGGCCAATGGCTCGGTCGAAGCGTCGGCGCAAGGGCCGACGCTGGTGCACGGTTTCGGCCGCACACTGCGCGCGGCAGCCTATCCGATCGGCGTGTATCCCGACGAGATCGCAGAACTGGCGAAAGCGGGCGAGGGCGACAAGCCGGTGCGCACGATCGAAGCGACGCTGCATGCGCGCAAGCTGATCATGAGCGTCGACCGGCTCGATTATTCGAAGGGACTGGTCGAGCGGTTTCGCGCGTTCGAGCGGCTGCTCGAGCATTCGCCGTCGTATCGCGACAAGGTGTCGTTCCTGCAGATCGCCCCGCCGACGCGTTCCGATCTGCACGCCTATCAGGAAATCCGCCTGCAACTGGAAGGCGAGTCGGGGCGCATCAACGGCCGCTTTGCCGAACTCGACTGGACGCCGATCCGCTATATCCACCGGCAGTACGAGCGGCCCGTGCTCGCGGCGTTGTTTCGCACCGCGCATGTCGGCTACGTCACGCCGCTGCGCGACGGCATGAATCTCGTCGCGAAAGAGTATGTGTCCGCGCAAGACCCCGAAGATCCGGGCGTGCTGGTGCTGTCGCGTTTCGCGGGCGCCGCGCAGGAGCTGACGGGCGCGCTGATCGTCAATCCCGTCGATATCGACGGCATGGCCGATGCGCTCGGCACGGCGCTTTCAATGCCGCTTGCCGAACGAAAAGCGCGCTACAACGACATGATGGTGCAGCTGCGCGAGAACAATGTGTCGGTGTGGCGCGACAACTTCATGCGCGACCTGCAGAAGATGCCCAGCGCGCAACCGGTAGCGAGCGAAGCCGCCGAGCGTTGATCGCTTTTATCGCTGTCGCAGGAAAAGAAAAAGCCGCTTCTTCGAAGCGGCTTTTTTCGCGGAGCGTCAGTTCAGAAGTACGTCAGGCGACATGCTGCTCGTCGAACTTCTTGCCGCCGACATGCAGCGTCGAATGCTTGCCGAACTGCTTCGACAGCAGGTCGCGATACAGGCCCGGACGGTTGCGTAATTCTTCGGGACTGCCGTCGTCGATCACCTTGCCGGCGCTCATCACGATGATGCGGTCGAAGTTGTGCAGCGTCGACAGACGGTGGGCGATCGCGACCACCGTGCGGCCGACCATCAGCCGGTCCAGGGCTTTCTGGATCGCTTCTTCGGAAGCGCTGTCGAGCGCGGAGGTCGCTTCGTCGAGCAGCAGGATCGGCGCGTTCTTCAGGATCGCGCGCGCAATCGCGATACGTTGCCGCTGACCGCCCGACAGCTTCACGCCGCGGTCGCCGACGATCGTATCGAATCCTTCCGGCATCGCCTCGATAAAGTCGGAGCAGCGGGCTTCACGCGCGGCGGCGAGCACCTCGTCGCGCGTCGCTTCGGGACGGCCGTAGGCGATGTTTTCATAAACGGTGCGGTGGAACAGCGAGATGTCCTGCGGCACCAGCGCGATCGAGTGGCGCAGGCTGTCCTGTGAGATCGACGAGATATCCTGGCCGTCGATCAGGATGCGTCCGCCCTGCGTTTCGTAGAAACGTTGCAGCAACGCGAGGACGGTCGACTTGCCTGCGCCCGATTTGCCGATCAGGCCGACGCGCTGGCCCGCCGGAATGTCGAGATCGAAATGATCGAGAATCGGGCGGCGCTTCGGATACGCGAAGGTGACTTTGTCGAAGGTCACGCGGCCGCCTTGTGGCACGAGTTCGACGGCGTCGTTGTGGTCAGGCATGCCGTGCGGCTCCAGCAGCGTCTTCACGGCTTCCGCGAGACGCGCGACGTGCTGCGTCACGTCGACGAGCGCAACGGCCAGATCGCGCGTGCCGTGCAGGATCGTGAAGCCCAGCGAGCTGACCAGCACGATGTCGCCCGAGGTCGCCTTGCCCTGATCCCACAGCCACAGCGCCCAGCCGAGCAGCCCGGCCGACAGCAGCGCCGTGATGACCGCGTGCAGCAGACGCAGCTTCTCCAGATACAGCAGGCTTTGCTGACGCGCGACCATTTCCGACTTCACGGTCGCGCTGAAGCGCTTCTGCTCGCGGAACGTCATGCCGAACGCGCGCACGAGGCCCATGTTGCCGATCACGTCGACGAGTTCGCCGTCGACGGCGGCGGCCCGGCTCGCGAAGTTGTGATGCCGCGCCGAACCGCGCCCCGCCAGCTTGAAGAGCACGATCGACAGAATTGCCGAGCAGGTCAGCAGACCGAGCGCCATCAGCGGATTGACGGTGACGATCATGACGATCGCGCCGACGACCGCGATGCACGGCGGGAGGACGTTCCACGCCGTCGTGTTTTCGGCCGTGTAGACGGCGTTGGACGTCGCAGTGATCCGGCTCGCCAGCGTACCCGGCTGTTTCTCCGCGTAATAGGTCGGCGAATGGCCCGTCAGATACTGGAACAGGTCCTTGCGCAGATCGCCCGTGACGGCCACGAACGTATGCGCGGCCACCCAGCCGCCGACGCGCCACAGCAGGTTGTCGGCGGCAATCAGGCCAACCAGGATCGCAAATGCGCCCCACAGCGGCCCCGGATGATGACGGCCCGCGCCGAGCACATCGATCAGATGTTTGATCGCGTATTGCGAAGCGAGCGCACAGCCCACGGCCGCAAACACGCTGCCCAGCACGATCAGATGAGCGACCGGATGGCGGCGGATAAAGCGGAAAAGGAACGCAAGCGGCCGGTTCGCATAGCTCGCAAGCTTTGCGTTATGGGCGTTTCGCTGGGCAATGGTCAGATGTTCCAATTGTTCGTTTGGTCTGTCAGTGTCGGTTTGAGACGTCTGAAACGGGTTCAGGTCGTGCAACGGTCGTGCCTGGGAACGGCCCGTAACACCAGCGTAGGCCTCGCATTGTAAACATGCAAAAGCCATTTCGCATGGCGGTACAGCCAAAGGGGGCGCGATTATTTTCGCGACACGTACCGGTAAGCTTTCCCAGGCTTGACCCGCGTGCGGGCAAGTGGTTCACGGCAATGGCGTGAATTTTCGAGATATAATTACAGATTGCATACGAGCCGGCGAGGCGGAATTGCATTGAATTCCAGCCGACGCAAGACGGGTCCTCGATGACCGCGGTCGAACGGCTTGCGACGCCAGTGCCGATGCAGGGCTACCACTGTAAAACACCTTGAGAAAACAAGGGTTTGCGAAGTGTTTCGCGTTTGTAACAACGTAAAGACTTTGAAATGTGGGGGCCGGTCTGCCAGGCAGGCATCGATAATGCATGCTCGGTCGCGTCAGGAAATATCTGACAGTTTGTCAACGTCCTATCACGAGCCGCGTTTATGGCTTTGAGCACAGACTTTGACATTGACCAAGCTGGCGTCTTACCAAGCGATCCATCGCAGGAATTTCTCGAAAGAATCAGGCTCGTGTCCGGTGCAGCTTCAGAATGCACGCCGAACCGGGCGCCCTGGCGAGCAAGCGAAGTCGCTTTTTCCAAACTGCAGTCTTTTTGCCTGATTTTTTACGAGGAGTTCTCCCTATGCGAATCGCTCAAATCGCTCCCTTGCACGAGGCGGTTCCTCCCAAGCTCTATGGCGGCACGGAACGCGTCGTGTCGTACCTGACGGAAGCGCTCGTCGAGCTGGGACATGACGTGACGCTTTTTGCCAGTGGCGATTCGCAAACCTCCGCGAAGCTCGAAGCCTTCTGGCCGCAAGCGTTGCGTCTGGACCCGACCATCCGCGACGTGATGGCGCCGCACATGCTGCTGCTCGAAGAAGTCCGCCGCCGCGCGGAAGAATTCGACGTGCTGCATTTCCACATCGACTACTACCCGTTCTCGCTGTTCGCGCGCCAGCCGGTGCCGTTCCTGACGACCATGCACGGCCGTCTCGATCTGCCCGAACTGCAGCCGGTCTTCAACACGTTCAGCGACGTGCCCGTCGTGTCGATCTCGGACAACCAGCGTCAGCCGCTGCAACAGGCGCACTGGCTGTCGACGGTGTACCACGGCCTGCCGGAAAACGTGCTCACGCCGATCCCCAACGTCGAGCCGGGCTACCTCGCATTCCTCGGCCGCGTCTCGCCGGAGAAGGGCCTCGACCGCGCGATCCGCATCGCCGGCCAGGCAGGCATGAAGCTCAAGGTCGCCGCCAAGATCGACAAGGCCGATCGTGCCTACTACGAAGAAGTCATCAAGCCGCTGATGGCGCTCCCGCACGTCGAGTACATCGGCGAAATCGGCGAAGCCGAAAAGCGTGAGTTCCTCGGCAACGCGCATGCACTGGTGTTCCCGATCGACTGGCCGGAGCCGTTCGGTCTGGTGATGATCGAAGCGATGGCTTGCGGCACGCCCGTGATCGCGTTCAAGCGCGGCTCGGTGCCGGAAGTGATCGAGAACGGCGTGTCGGGCTTCGTCGTCGAAGACGAGATCAGCGCCGTTGCGGCCCTCAAGCGCCTCGACCAGCTGCCGCGCGCGCAAGTGCGCAAGGCGTTCGAATCGCGCTTCACGTCGAAGGTGATGGCTCAGAACTACCTGAAGACCTACGAAGAACTGCTGCACGCAAAGCGCCGCACGGTGCTGCGCGAAGTCAACGCAGGCTGATTGCCGCGTTGGCGGGCCGCGCTGGAGACTGTTCTTAGTCTTCGCGCGGCCTGTCCGGTGGGCCGACAACGCCCCGCATGTGTCGAACATGCGGGGCGTTGTTGCATTTGCGCCGCACGCCGATGCAAAACGCGTGGGGAATGGACCGAAAGTGTGCGTTCGTGGTCCTGCAACCGTGAGACGAATCGGTAATATCCCTATAATGGCCGTGCCGCAAATCCGGCGCAGCCGGTCCATATGAGGAGATTGCTTTGGCGAGAACGAAACAGACGCGTGCGAGCGCGGCGCCCGGCGCCGGCACGATGTTCGCGCTTCGCGCCATCGGTCTCGTGATACTGGCGCGCTGGCTCTTCTCGATGGGCGAGATGGACCCGCTGACGGCGCTACAGGCAATGGCCTCGTCGCCATGGGCGTGCATCAACCTCGTTTTCCTGTTTTTGCTGATCTTCCTGCCAGGCGCGAAGGCCCGCGCCGAGCGGCCGTTCCATCCGCTGCCGCAATGGCTGCGTCAGGCGCTGCGCCTGTTTGCTTTCCTCGGTTTGCTGTTCGCGGTCTGGTCGGTGGGCGCGTTCGTCTGGGCGGCCGGCTGGCGGCGCGCGTTCAACGCCGTCGCGGCGACCAACGGCTGGCTGCTTGCCGCGCCGACGCTGTACGCTGCAGTCGTGTGGATCTGCCGTCCGCGCGCGCTGTGGCGCACGAATATCGCTGCGCGCCGCTTCGCGATCGGCCGCTTTGCCATTTCGATCGACGCTGTCACGCGCACGGCCATCGTTTGGGCGGAAAGCCGCAAACTCGGCCAGTACGACGCGCGCGAGTTGTCGCTGCGCTGGCACGACGGGACCGGGCGCGCGGCCCGTGGGGCGTCGCGCATGACGCAGGCCGTCGATCTGTCAGGCGCGCAGGCGGCGACGGTGCCCCCCATGTCGAACGGTCACGCGACGCTCGAGCGCGCGGGTGTCGGCGGCTTGCTGCGCCGTCCGAAAGTCGAATTGATGTGGGATTCACCCGCTGCCGCCGGCCACAACCGGCAAACCGTGTTCAGGTCGCCGCTCGCGACGGAAGGCGATCGTGTTGCGGCGCGGGCGCTCGACGCGAATCTGCGCCAGGCCTGAACGCTCTTTCTGGACGCGGCCGTCGCGTCCATGCTCCGTGGTCTGAATTGCATCGTTCATGGAGATGTCCATGCTGATCCGCTGGATGCTGGCCGCCGTCCATCTACTCGGTTATGGCTTCGCGCTCGCAGCGATCATCGGACGCACGCGCGGGTTGCGTCGGCTGTCGGGTCCCGCTGGTCTGCAGCGCGTATTCCTTGCGGACAATGTCTGGGGAATCACGGCCGTCGTCCTGATCGTCACGGGCCTGATGCGCGTTTTCGGTGGCTTTGAGAAAGGCGCGGATTATTACCTGCACGAGCCGCTCTTTCACCTGAAGATGGCGGCGCTCTTACTGATCCTCGCTTTCGAGATCGCTCCGATGATGACCTTGATCCGCTGGCGCGTCGCCGTCAGAAACGGCGAGACGCCGGATCTCTCCCGCGCTCGCCGCTTTGCCCGCGCGGGGCACTGGCAATCCATTCTGCTGATCGTGATGGTGTTTGCCGCGTCGGGGATGGCGCGCGGGATTGGCGCGGGGGCGTCTTAAGCCTTCGAGCCGGTCTGCTGACCGGCGCGTCGTTGTCGAACGATGGCTTTCAGCGCGGGCTGATGCGGCACCACTGCCACGCCAGCACGCCCTTGCCGATCCCGGCTTCGTACGGCGTGCATGAGGCCGCGTCGAAGCCGAACCCGGCGCGCTCGAAAGCGCGTGCGGCGTCGGCGGCGAGCTGACGGTTGCGGGCGCCAAGATCCAGCCGGTCGTCGGCGCGCAGGCCGAGCCGGCACTGTTCCGACGCGTCGCGCGGAGCTTCGACGGCCGCGTGCAGATGCAGCTTCGACACCGCCCAACGCAACGCGTGGCAGCCGCGCGCCGAGCGCGTCAGCCCGAGCGTGGCGGCAACGTCGTTCACGCCGTTGACGTTGTCCTCGCGCCAGTTGTGCGCGCCGTCGATCAACGCAAACGTCGGGCCGCCGCGTTCGCGCGCGAGCGTCACGATGCGTGCGCGAAACGCGTCGCTTGCAGGAAAGCTGCTGTCGATCTGCGTGAATGCGACCGAGTCGGGAAAGCGCGTCGCGATCCATGCCCAGCCCGTCGTGGTGCTCCGGATGACGACCGTCGTGCGCTCCGGCTGCGCCAGCGGCGGAAGCTGCGCGTGGTACAGCGGATCGGCCCAGCCTTCGTGTCCCCACGTGCGAGCGCCGCCCGTCACGACGACAGCGGTGGCGGCGATAAGCGCCCACGCCGCCGCGCGCCGCGCGATACGGGCGGGCAGCAGCCGGTCGAGCAGCAGCACGAGCACCATCGGCGCGAGCATTTCGATGGGCACGATGTAACGATAGATGCTGAACAGCTTCATCCACACGACGAAGCCGAGCACGACGAACAGCACCACGAGGCGTTGCTTCGGTTCGAGCGCGATGCGCGCTTGGCCCTTGAAGCGCTGGGCTGCACTCGCGAGTACCCACCACACGAGCACGAGATAGACGATCGGCCAGATGATCTGACGGATCGGCGTTTCGCCGACGCGCTTCGAATCGGCCGCGATGATGAATGGCCACAGCAGCGTCTCTCCGAGATTGCGCGGCAGCCAGCGCACGTCGCCCTGCGCGGCGGAGGCCGTCAGCGCGTTCGGAAAGAACTTGCCGAACTGCGGATAGAGCGGGTTGCCGAACTGCTGCCACAGATGCAGCATCCAGTAGCCCGTCGTCGCGGCCATGCCGAGCAGCACGCCGACGCCGAATAGAAACGCGATGCGCACGCGCGCGCCCAGCGTCCCCGGATAGCTCAGAAGGCTCACGCACAGCGCGACGGCGAAAACCGCGTTGGTCAGCTTCAGGCCTGTCGCGACACCCACGAGCAGGCCGCTGATGATAGGCGCCGCGAACGCGCCCGCCGTGCGTCCGTCGAGCCGCCGCCAGTTCGAGAGCGCTACCAGCAGCCCACCGAGCACGAGCAGTGCGGTCGTGTCGTCGCCCATCGAATTGCCCAGGCCGGACAGAAAGTTCGCGGTGAGGCAGCCAGCCGCCGCGATCAGAATGGGCAGGCGGTAGCGATCATCGCTGGATGCGGACGGCCATACTTCGCGGGCGATCGCGACGATCAGCACGAACGTCGAGCCATGCAGCACGCCGAGCAGAAACCCGACGACTCGCGACGGCAGATGCGTATTCAACAGGTATAGCGCTGTGTCGAGCAGCGGGTTGAAATAGGATTGCATGCCCGCCGGGGCGAGGTCGGTCTGCAGCTTGCCATGCAGCCACGCGAACGGGTTGTACAGGTGATAGTTGTACAGGTCCCAGTTCGCGTCCGCGCCGAGCAGCAGCGAGTACAGCCCAAACAGCAGTGGCACGATCACGCACGCGGCCGTCATCGCGCGACGCGAGCGCAGATCGACGATGCGCGGGCGCGCCGTGGACAATGCAGCCCGGGTTTGAAGATCCTCTTTCACGGAACGAGCGGTCATGAGCGGGCCTTGAACACCCACAGCTTCGCGCTGACGAAGTTGACCGTCATGCCCGCAAGCGAACCGACGGCAACGGCGATGAGCGGCAGCAGCGCGCTCTTCGGCAGGAGCAGGACGGTCGCGCTATAGGCTGCGTAATTGACGACGCCGCCGCCCAGCATCGCGAACAGGTAATGCCACCACTCGGCCCACGCCGATTTGTTGCTGCCCTGGACGAAGGTGAAGCGTCGATTGAACTGCCACGTCGACCAGACCGCCGCGACAAACGACACCGCGCGGCCAGCGAAATAGCCTGCTCCGAGTGCGAGCATTCCATACAGCACGCCTGCGTCGACGATGAGGCCGATCACGCCGGCGATGGCGAAGCGGAGTAGTTCGCGCTTCATTTGCCGGCGCGTCCTGCGAGTGTCGCAGCCGCTGCTGTCGTTGTTGCGCCCGTTGCTTCGCGTTGAGCGCCCGGTGCCGGAAAAGCGAGGTAGGCGAGTCGCTTCACCTCGGCGCGGCCATGGGTCACCGTATCGAGTATCACGCCGCACACGAGGAACAGCGCCGCGAAGATCATTAGCGCGGCGCATAGCACGGCCGTCGGCAGCCGCGGCACGAGACCCGTTTCGAAGTACGTTTCGAACAGCGGCACGGCGAGTGCGATCGACGCGAGCGCGCATAGCGCCGTGCCGATCGAGAAGAACGTGAGCGGCCGCTCGGCACGGAACAGTTTCACGATCATGCTGAGAATGCGAAAGCCGTCGCGGTACGTGTTGAGCTTGCTGACGGAGCCTTCGGGACGCGATTTGTAGCGGGTCGCGATTTCGGCGACGGGCATGCGCAGCTCCAGCGCGTGGACGGTGAGTTCCGTCTCCGTCTCGAAGCCTTTCGAATGCGCGGGAAACGACTTCACATAGCGACGCGAGAACACGCGATAGCCCGACAGCATGTCGGTGAACGTGCGGCCGAAGATCGATGCGACGAAGCGCGTGAGCATCACATTGCCGAAGCGATGGCCGAGGCGATACGCTTCGTGCTCGTCCGTATGACGGGTCGCGACGACCATGTCGAGTGCGTCCTCGATCAGACGCTCGATCATCTGCGGCGCGGCAGCGGCGTCGTAGGTATCGTCGCCGTCGACGAGTACGTACGCATCGGCGTCGATGTCCGCGAACATGCGCCGGATGACATTGCCCTTGCCCTGATACCCCACCTGGCGCACCACGGCGCCCGCCGCACGCGCGACGTCGCTCGTGTTATCCGTCGAGTTGTTGTCGAACACGTAGATGTCGGCGCCCGGCAGGGCCGCGCGAAAATCCCGCACGACGGATCGGACAGTCGCTGCCTCGTTGTAGCAGGGAATCAGAACGGCTAGACGAAGCGAATCGTAAAGGGGCATCGGCAGGATGTTGGGTGATGATGGTGACAGGCTTCGCGGGTGCCGGCCGGCGGCGCGAAGCGCGGCTATTTTATCGCACGCATCAGGCGCGAACGGATCGTTCGAGGCGGGTGTCGCGGCGCGGAGCATGAACGTGAGGGAGCACGGAGGCAATCGCGTGAACGCGAGTAACGACGATGAAACGCAAGCGGAAAAGAAAAAGGCCCGGACGTTTCCGTCCGGGCCTTCTTTTCTTCGAATTTGGTGGGTAGTACTGGGATCGAACCAGTGACCCCTGCCGTGTGAAGGCAGTGCTCTACCGCTGAGCTAACCACCCGAAGAGCTGTGCATTATGTCAGCTCTTTTAGACTTCGACAAGTACTTTTTAAGCGATTTGCGCATCCGCGGTCGCGGAGACATCTTCCGCAGCCGGTTGCGTGCGCCACACACTGGTTCCCTTCACCGCTTTGTCGAGACCATCGAGCAGTGCTTCGTGTTCGGCCAGTTCGTCGTCCGTCGCCGTGAGCACGACGAGTTCGAGCGTATCGAGCTTGACGCGCTTGGCGCCACCTGTTTCGCCCGCTGCCGCTTCGCCGATCATGTCGATCACGAGGCTTTCCTGGCCGCGCGTCATCGCGAGGTACACCTCGGCGAGCAGTTCCGAGTCGAGCAGTGCGCCGTGCAGCGTGCGGTGCGCGTTGCTGATGCCGAAGCGGTCGCACAGCGCATCGAGCGAGTTGCGCTTGCCCGGGAACATCGACTTCGCGCGCACGAGCGTGTCGATCACCTCGCCGCAGTGATCGGTGAACGGCGGCAACCCCAGCAGCGAGAACTCGGCGTTGAGAAAGCCGATGTCGAAGGGCGCGTTGTGGATGATGAGTTCCGCGTCCTTCACGAAGTCGCGCAGTGCGTCGGCGATCTCCGCGAACTTGGGCTTGTCGCGCAGGAATTCCGTCGTCAGTCCGTGGACGGCCAGCGCGCCCGGATCGCTGTCGCGCTCCGGATTGACATAGAAGTGCAGGTTGTTGCCCGTCAGCCGCCGATTCACCAGCTCGACGCAGCCTATTTCGATGATGCGGTCGCCACTCTTCGCGTTCAGTCCCGTCGTTTCCGTATCGAGGATGATTTGACGCATGTCGGTCTTGCCTGTTCGTGTTGATGCGTGAAAAGAATGGAGCGATCTTAAAGGTGCTGCTGAGGATCAGAGCTGCGCCAGTGAAGCCACGCCACGGTTGGCGAGCGCGTCCGCGCGTTCGTTCTCAGGATGGCCCGCGTGGCCCTTGACCCAGCGCCACTCGAGCTCATGCTGCTGCGTGAGTGCGTCGAGCCGTTTCCAGAGATCCGCGTTTTTCACGGGCGCCTTTGCGGCCGTGATCCAGCCTTTTTTCTTCCAGCCGTGAATCCATTCGCTGATGCCTTTCTGCACGTATTGCGAATCGGTGTGCACGACCGCCTTGCAGGGGCGCTTCAACGCCTCGAGCGCGGCGATCACGGCCATCAGTTCCATCCGGTTGTTGGTCGTGTTCGCTTCGCCGCCGAACAGTTCCTTTTCCTGCGCGCCGAAGCGCAGCAGCGCGCCCCAGCCGCCGGGACCGGGATTGCCCTTGCAGGCGCCGTCGGTGAAGATTTCGATCAGATCAGAACTCATTTTGCCTTGTTGCGGGTATTGGGCGTGGCGGCGGGCGCGAGGCCAGCGGCCAGCACGGGCTTCTTGACTTTCAACGGACCGACGAGGCGCATGCCGCGCACGCGCTTGATTGCCGTGACCATGTAGACGGCGCCGAAAATCGGCCACCAGCGGTCACCGGCGGCTTCCATGAACTCATAGCGCGACAGCCATTTTTCGCCGACGAGGGGCGGACGATAGCAGCCGAAGCGTCCGCGTTCAAGGTCGAAACCGAGCAGCTTGATCCAGTCTTTGAGCCGCGTGAACGCGATCAGATCATGCGCCGCGGGCACGAACGGCCGCCCAGTGACCTTGCCGACCGATTGCCGCGCGCCCCACAGCGACAGCGAATTGAAGCCGAGAATGATCAGTTGGCCTTCGGGCATCAGGACGCGCTCGGCTTCGCGTAGCAGACGGTGCGGATCGCGTGTGAATTCCAGCGTGTGCGGCATCACGATCAGATCGACGCTTTGTGCCTCGAACGGCAGATCGAGCAGGTCGCACCAGACCGCGCTGCGTCCGGACGGCGCGTGACGCTCGGGCAGCCCGCCTGCGACGCCGCGCGGAAACGTGTACGGCGCGCTCGCGCCGCTCTCGGCGTCGAGTACGAGGCCGCGGCAGGGCATGCGGTTTTCGCGCAGCGCGTCGAGTTGCGGCAGGCCCAGTTGCAGCGCGTGATAGCCGAATACGTCGGACACGACGCGGTCGAGCTGCGCCTGCTCCCACTCCAGCACATAGCGTCCGGGTGGGGAGGTGGTCCAGGCAGGCCAGTCTATAATCGATCGGTCAGACATGTTAAAGAATGCGTCGCCTATGAATTCGCTCGAGTACGTACCAGTCCCGGCGTTTGATGACAATTACATCTGGGTCGTGTCGGACGGCCATCATGCCGTCGTCGTCGATCCGGGCGACGCCGCCCCGGTGAAGGCTTATCTGGCAAAACGGGGATGGCGGCTGAGCGCTATTTTACTCACGCACCATCATGCCGACCACGTCGGCGGAGTGGCCGATCTGCTGGATGGCCAGGTTGTGCCCGTCTACGGCCCCGCCGGAGAAGCGATTCCGTACCTGACGACACGCCTCAAACAGGGCGACGAGGTGCATATCGCGGCGCCCGCGCTCAATTTCAGCATTCTCGACGTGCCCGGCCACACGAGCGGCCACATCGCGTTTTTCCAGGCAGCCGATCCGCGCGGCACACCGCATGTGTTCTGCGGCGACACGCTGTTCGCCTGCGGTTGCGGCCGGCTGTTCGAAGGGACGCCGGCGCAGATGCTGGACTCGCTCGACGCGCTCGCCGGATTGCCGGGCGAGACGGAAGTGCACTGCGCGCACGAATACACGCTGTCGAATATCCGCTTCGCGCTGGCGTGCGAGCCGGACAACGCAAAGCTGCAAGCCTGGCGCGACGAGGCGACGAATTTGCGCGCGCGCCATGTGCCGACGCTGCCCACCACGATCGCCCACGAGCGCGCCGTCAACCCGTTCCTGCGCGCGGGTGAGCCGTCCGTTCAGGCGACGCTCGCCGAGCAGTTGCATGAATCGGTGCCGGATCGGTTGGCCGCTTTCACGCTGATGCGCGAATGGAAGAACAGGTTCCACTGACCAGGTAAAGCATGGGGTCATGCTCATCCGAATCGTAGAAACAAACGCCAAGCCTCAGATTTGGCTACGTTTTTCACATTATTCTGATTGACGGAAAGGGCGGTCTTTCGTACTATCGGCTGCAAATTCCAGCCCTTTTGGAAGCCGAGACGTTCATGAGATTCATCTTTAGCGCGTTGTTGGTCCTGACGCTCGCGGCATGTGCGAGTCAAGGACCAGCAACGAACAGCCTTTCCACTGCTTCCGATCCCGCCAGCCAGCAAGCCGTTGCCGACGCCCTTCGCAAGACTGCCACCGCCAAAGAAACGATCAACGTCGACCAGGGTTCCGTCGACCAGTTGACGAGCGCGGACAGCGATCTCTGGGGCCGTATCCGCCGTGGTTTTCAGATGCCCGACCTGCAGACCGACCTCGTCGACATGCAGGTCAACTGGTATGCGCAGCGCCCGGACTACGTCCAGCGCATGACCGAACGGTCGCAGAAGTACCTGTATCACATCGTCGAAGAACTGGAAGCGCGCCATATGCCGACTGAGCTGGCGCTCCTGCCGTTCATCGAATCCGCGTACAACCCGCAGGCGCTGTCGGTCGCGAAGGCGGCGGGCATGTGGCAGTTCGTGCCGGGCACGGGTCGCACGTACAACCTCAAGCAGAACATGTGGCAGGACGAGCGCCGCGACGTGCTCGCGTCCACCAGCGCTGCACTCGACTATCTGTCGCGTCTGCACGATATGTTCGGCGACTGGTATCTGGCGCTCGCCGCGTATAACTGGGGCGAGGGGAACGTGCAGCGCGCGATCGCGCGCAACGAAGCGGCTGGCTTGCCGACGGACTACCAGAGCCTGCGCATGCCGATGGAAACGCGCAATTACGTGCCGAAGCTGCAGGCCGTCAAGAACATCGTGATGAACCCGCAGGTCTACGGGCTCACGCTGCCGTCCATTCCGAACCACCCGTACTTCGTGACGGTGACGACTTCGCACGATATCGACGTCGATACCGCGGCCAAGCTCGCGAACATGACGCCGGACGAATTCCGTTCGCTGAACCCGTCGTTCAAGAAGCCGGTGATTCTCGGCGCCACGCAGCCGCAGATCCTCCTGCCGTTCGATAACGCCAGCGCATTCGAGCGCAATCTGAAGTCGTACACGGGTTCGCTGTCCTCGTGGACGACCTACACGGTCACCGAACGCTCTCGCCCGGCTGCGATTGCCGAAAAGATAGGCGTCGATGCCGACACGCTGATGGCCGTCAACAAGATTCCGGCGGGCATGCGCCTGAAGCCCGGCTCGACGATCGTCGTGCCGCGCGCCGATGACGACGACGAAGACATCAGCGCCGATGTCGCCGAAGGCGCCGTGCTCGCGATGGAGCCGGACGTGCCCGACACGCGCAAGATGCTGATCCGCGTGCGCCGCAAGCAGTCGATGGCGATGATCGCCGACCGTTACGACGTGTCGATCGGTCAGTTGAAGGCGTGGAACCGGACGAAGCGTGATCTCGTCATGCCGGGCCAGGTGGTCGTGTTGCACGTTCCTGTCGGCAAGGCGATGCCGAGCGAGCCGGGTCCGCAGAAACTGGCGACGGTGCCCGTCGGCGGCGGCGTCGAGAAGGCCAGCGCCCAGGTCGCAGACACCCGGTCCGAATCGCGCTACGATAAGAAGCGAAGCCGCGGTCAGACTGGTGTGGTGAAGGTGTCGGAACCGGTTGCGAAGCCTGCTGCCGCAAAAGGCAAGGTGACGAAGGTTTCGACGGAAGCGGCTGGCAAGGCGTCGAAGGCCGATACGGGTAGCCGCCATAAGGTCTCGGCCAACGCGAAGAAGGGCAAGTAAACAACAGCGGCCTTCTCGAGGATGACCGAACATGCGCTGCGGGGGCAGCGCATGAAGTGCGCTCCGATCTCTCCTCGTTTTCCTTGACGCCGTCACCCGAGGTGACGGCGTTTTTCATTTCCACCGACGTTTCCCTGACGGAGCGCCTATACGGGAGCCCGTACGCCATGCGCGGTCTTGCACCACGATGGACACGATTGGGCTATCGTTCACCCTCGGGCCCGCTGGGCCAACTCGCTGACGCCTCATGTTTTCGACGCCCCTTCGTGTTTTTCTCCTGTTTTCCGCCGGTTACTTCGTCTCGTACGTGTTTCGTGGTGTGAATCTCGGTTTTGCGCCGTTGATTACGCACGAACTCGGGCTGACGGCCGCCGATCTCGGCCTGCTGACTAGCCTTTATTTCCTCGGCTTCGCAGGCGCGCAACTGCCTGCCGGCGTCCTGCTCGATCACTACGGCGCGCGTCGCGTGACGGCGGGGATGCTGCTGTTCGCCGCGGCAGGCATCGGCGTGTTCGGCGCGGCGCACGGCGTCGTGGCGATGATGGCGGGTCGGCTGTTGATCGGCGTCGGCGTCTCGGTGTGTCTGGGCGGCGCGTTCAAGGCGCTGGCGCAGCATTTTCCGGCGGCGCGGCTGCCGCTGATCAATGGGCTCGTGATGGCCGTCGGCGGTCTGGGTGGGGTCGTGGTCGGGTCGCCGTTGACCTGGCTGCTGACTTTTGCGAGCTGGCGTGCAGTCTGTTTTGGACTCGTCGTTCTCACGATCGTCGTCGCGGCGATGCTATGGGCGTTCGCGCCCGAAACGAAGGAAACACACCATCAGGCCAGCCTCGTCAGCCAGTTCAAGGGTACGTGGCATATCCTGCGCAGCGCGGCGTTCTGGAAGATCGCGTCGTTCTCGGTCGTCACGCAAGGCGTGTTCTACGCCATGCAGTCGCTGTGGGTGGGCGCCTGGTTGCGCGACGTCTCCGGTTTCCAGTCACATGAAGCCGCTGCGTTCGTCTCGGTGCTGGGTTTCGCGATGATGGCAGGCTGTGTCGGCTTCGGCGCGGCGGCGCGCAGCATGGAGCGGCGCGGGCTGTCGCTATATGCGTTTTGCGGCGTCGGCATGGCGCTTTTCGTCATCACGCAGCTTCTGATCATGTTGCGTGCGCCGCTTCCCGCAGGATTGTTGTGGGCGGCTTACGGGATTTTCGGTGGCGTAGGCATTCTGAGTTACGCGGTGCTCGCGCGCCATTTCCCGCCGCATCTGATCGGACGCGCGAATACGACGCTGACGCTGATCATTTTTCTGTTGATCTTCGGCTTCCAGATTGGCGTGGGCGCGGTGCTGTCGCGCTGGACGCCCGTCGACGGACACTATCCGCCCGTCGCGCACCTCACCGCGTGGGGCATTCTCGTTGCGCTGCAACTGGCGAGCGCCATCTGGTACGTGCTGCCGAGCCGAGTGCTGGCCAAAAGTCCGGCGCGCGTGCACGCAGAACATCAACCGTAAGGTGCCGGGCATATCCTGATAGGCGGTGAAAGCCCGGGCGGGCGCGCGGTGCGGCAAGCTGATTGCGTCCGGAGCGCCTGCTAGCAGCAGCTTCGCCACCGCGTCCCCCATCTCGGATTTGAAGAGAAGGGTCGTTTCAGGCTATAATTTCAAGGTTTGAGCTTATCAACCCGCACCCTAGCGCCTACCTCTCCCACACCGTTCATCCGCCGCGTTTCGTTGTAGTCCCGGTTGTTTTTCATGCGTGAAATCTCCCGGCTACCGTCGCCAGCGGCCCGCAACCAGCCAGTTCGCCTACACAATGGGCCGACTGCGTGCTCTGCGGCGCCCCCTGCGACTCTCCGCGAACAGCGACAACGCGAGCGAGCCTGCGCGCGCATCGACTGATGCGCCTCGCCGCGGCCCGCACGGTCGGATAGACAGGTCGGCAACAGGGTGCTCCCCCAAGGAGTCTCCCGTGTTGCCGTCATTTTCTCCCGCTCTGCTCGCGCTCGCCGACGGCACGGTCTTTCGTGGTTACTCGATCGGCGCGCCCGGTCATACGATCGGTGAAGTCGTCTTCAACACGGCCATCACCGGCTATCAGGAAATCCTGACCGACCCCAGCTACGCGCGCCAGATCGTCACGCTGACGTATCCGCACATCGGTAATGTCGGTGTGAACGCCGAAGATGTCGAAGCCACGAAAGTCCATGCCGCCGGCCTGATCATCCGTGATCTGCCTGTCCTCGCGTCGAACTTCCGCATGGAGCGCACGCTCCCGGATTACCTGAAAGCGGAAGGCGTCGTCGCGATCGCCGGTATCGACACCCGCAAGCTCACGCGTGTGCTGCGCGACAAGGGCGCGCAAAACGGCGCGATTCTCGCAGGCTCTGATGACGAAGCGAAGGCAATCGAACTCGCGCGCTCGTTCCCCGGCCTCGCAGGCATGGACCTCGCAAAGGTCGTGTCGACGCAAAAGCCCTACGAATGGAAGCAGACGGAATGGCGTCTGGGTAGCGGCTACGGCATGCAGAACACGCCGCGCTACCGCGTCGTCGCGTTCGACTTCGGCGTGAAGTACAACATCCTGCGCATGCTCGCGGAACGCGGCTGCCAGGTCACCGTGCTGCCGGCGCAAGCGACGGCCGCTGACGCGCTGGCGCTGAATCCGGACGGTATCTTCCTGTCGAACGGCCCTGGCGACCCGGAACCGTGCGATTACGCGATCGCCGCAACGCGCGAATTCATCGAGCGCGGCATTCCGACGTTCGGCATCTGTCTGGGCCATCAGATCATGGGTCTCGCCGTCGGCGCGAAGACCATGAAGATGAAGACGGGCCACCACGGCGCGAATCATCCCGTGAAGGACCTCGACGACGGCCGAGTCGTCATCACGTCGCAGAACCACGGCTTCGCGGTCGACGCCGACACGCTGCCCGCCAACGCGAAGGTGACGCACGTGTCGCTATTCGACGGCACGCTGCAAGGCTTCGCGCTGACCGACAAGCCGGCATTCTGCTTCCAGGGTCACCCGGAGGCGTCGCCCGGTCCGCACGACATCGCCTATCTGTTCGACCGCTTCACCGCGTTGATGGACACGGCGAAGGGCAACAAGTCGGCAGCGGCGTAAGCAGGCGTTCGCAATAACAGCGACGGTAAGAAAGCGCGCCCCGCGACGCCGTTCGGCTGGCCCATCTGGGCACGGTCCGAACGGCACACCGCCGGCGCGCCAACGGTAAGAACTCAGGAATACATTAGCGAGAGCGTTATGCCCAAGCGGACAGACATCAAGAGCATCCTCATTATCGGCGCGGGTCCGATCATCATCGGCCAGGCGTGCGAGTTCGACTACTCGGGCGCGCAGGCGTGCAAGGCGCTGCGTGAGGAAGGCTACAAGGTCATTCTCGTCAACAGCAATCCGGCGACGATCATGACCGACCCGAATACGGCCGACGTCACCTACATCGAGCCGATCACGTGGGAAGTGGTCGAGCGCATCATCGCGAAGGAGCGCCCGGACGCGATCCTGCCGACGATGGGCGGCCAGACCGCGCTGAATTGCGCGCTCGATCTGCATCACCACGGCGTGCTGGAGAAGTACAAGGTCGAACTGATCGGCGCATCGCCGGAAGCGATCGACAAGGCCGAAGACCGTCAGAAGTTCAAGGACGCGATGACGAAGATCGGGCTCGGCTCGGCGAAGTCGGGCATCGCGCATTCGATGGAAGAAGCGTTGCAGGTGCAAGCGGAAATCGCGGCGTTCACGGGCGGCAGCGGTTACCCGATCGTGATCCGTCCGTCGTTCACGCTCGGCGGCTCGGGCGGCGGCATTGCGTACAACCGCGAAGAATTCGAAGAGATCTGCAAGCGCGGTCTCGACCTCTCGCCGACGCGTGAACTGCTGATCGAAGAATCGCTGCTCGGCTGGAAAGAGTACGAGATGGAAGTGGTCCGCGATAAAAAGGACAACTGCATCATCGTTTGCTCGATCGAAAACCTCGACCCGATGGGCATCCACACGGGCGACTCGATCACCGTCGCGCCGGCGCAGACGCTCACCGACAAGGAATATCAGATCCTGCGTAATGCATCGCTCGCGGTGCTGCGCGAGATCGGCGTCGATACGGGCGGATCGAACGTGCAGTTCTCGATCAATCCCGTCGACGGCCGGATGATCGTGATCGAAATGAACCCGCGCGTGTCGCGTTCGTCGGCGTTGGCTTCGAAGGCAACGGGCTTCCCGATCGCGAAGGTCGCGGCGAAGCTCGCCGTCGGCTATACGCTGGACGAACTGAAGAACGAAATCACGGGCGGTCAGACGCCGGCATCGTTCGAACCGACCATCGATTACGTCGTCACCAAGATCCCGCGTTTCGCGTTCGAAAAATTCCGCGAAGCCGATCCGCGTCTGACGACGCAGATGAAGTCGGTCGGCGAAGTGATGGCGATCGGCCGCACGTTCCAGGAGTCGTTCCAGAAGGCGCTGCGCGGTCTGGAAGTCGGCGTCGACGGTCTGGATGAAAAGACCACGAGCCGCGACGAAGTAATCCGCGAGATCGGCGAAGCCGGCCCGGACCGCATCTGGTACGTCGGCGACGCGTTCCGCCTCGGCCTGACGCAACAGGAAATCTTCGAGGAAACCGCAATCGACCCGTGGTTCCTCGCGCAGATCGAAGAGATCATCCGCAAGGAGAAGGCGCTCGAAGGCCGGACGCTCGCGAGCCTCACGAAGGAAGAGTTGACGTATCTGAAGCAGAGCGGCTTCTCGGATCGCCGCCTCGCGAAGTTGCTCGGCGCGACGGGCGCGGATGTGCGCAAGCGCCGTATCGAACTGAACGTGCGCCCCGTGTACAAGCGCGTCGATACCTGTGCGGCCGAGTTCGCGACGAAGACGGCGTACATGTACTCGACGTACGAAGAAGAGTGCGAAGCGAACCCGACGAACAACAAGAAGATCATGGTGCTGGGCGGCGGCCCGAACCGGATCGGCCAGGGCATCGAGTTCGACTACTGCTGCGTGCACGCCGCGCTCGCGATGCGCGAAGACGGCTACGAAACGATCATGGTCAATTGCAACCCTGAAACCGTTTCGACCGACTACGACACGTCGGACCGTCTGTACTTCGAGCCGCTGACGCTCGAAGACGTGCTCGAAATCGTCGACAAGGAAAAGCCGCTCGGCGTGATCGTTCAGTACGGCGGCCAGACGCCGCTGAAACTCGCGCTCGATCTCGAGGCGAATGGCGTGCCCATCGTCGGCACGTCGCCGGACATGATCGACGCTGCAGAAGACCGCGAGCGTTTCCAGAAGCTGCTGCAGGACCTCGGCCTGCGTCAGCCGCCGAACCGCACGGCACGCGCCGAAGACGAAGCGCTGAAGCTCGCCGACGAAATCGGCTATCCGCTCGTCGTGCGTCCTTCGTACGTGCTGGGTGGCCGTGCGATGGAAATCGTCCACGAGCCGCGCGACCTCGAGCGCTATATGCGCGAGGCCGTGAAGGTGTCGAACGATTCGCCCGTGCTGCTCGACCGCTTCCTGAACGACGCGATCGAATGCGATGTGGATTGCATCTCGGACGGCGACACGGTGTTCATTGGCGGCGTGATGGAGCACATCGAACAGGCAGGCGTCCACTCAGGCGATTCGGCTTGCTCGCTGCCGCCGTATTCGCTGTCGAAGGAAACCGTCGCTGAACTCAAGCGCCAGACGGGCGCGATGGCAAAGGCGCTGAACGTGGTCGGTCTGATGAACGTGCAGTTCGCGATTCAGCAGGTGCCGCAGGCGGATGGCTCGAAGCTCGACGTCATCTACGTGCTCGAAGTGAACCCGCGTGCTTCGCGTACGGTGCCGTACGTGTCGAAGGCGACCAGCCTGCCGCTCGCAAAGATCGCAGCGCGCGCGATGGTCGGCCAGAAGCTCGCGCAGCAGGGCGTGACGAAGGAAGTGATTCCGCCGTACTTCAGCGTGAAGGAAGCCGTGTTCCCGTTCGTCAAGTTCCCGACGGTCGACCCGGTGCTCGGACCGGAAATGCGTTCGACGGGCGAAGTGATGGGCGTGGGTCAAACCTTCGGCGAGGCGTTGTTCAAGTCGCAGCTCGCGGCGGGTTCGCGTTTGCCGGAGACGGGCACCGTGCTGCTGACCGTGATGGACGCCGACAAGCCGAAGGCTGTCGAAGTCGCGCGGATGCTGCATGAGCTGGGCTATCCGCTCGTCGCGACGAAGGGCACGGCTGCGGCGATCGAAGCGGCCGGCGTGCCGGTGAAGGTCGTCAACAAGGTGAAGGACGGCCGTCCGCACATCGTCGACATGATCAAGAACGGCGAAATCGCACTCGTCTTCACGACCGTCGACGAAACGCGCGCAGCGATCGCCGATTCGCGTTCGATCCGCATGAGCGCGCAGGCGAACAAGGTCACGTACTACACGACGATGTCGGGCGCGCGTGCCGCCGTTGAAGGCTTGCGTTATCTGAAGGATCTGGAAGTCTATGATTTACAAGGACTCCACGCTCGCCTAAACTAAGGCTTCAGATTTCTGTCCAAGTCGTAAGTGCCGCGGTTAAGCGGCGTCCCTAAGGTGTCAGATCGGGCTTTGTGCCACGTTTGCGCACCGTACCGGGATGCACTTAACCGCGGTGATTTTTTTTGTGGCTGTCTTTTGCCAAAGAGTTGTTTATGAGCACTATTCCATTGACGAAGCGCGGCGCAGACCAACTGCGCGACGAATTGCAGCGCCTGAAATCGGTTGAGCGTCCGTCCGTCATCAATTCGATCGCGGAAGCGCGTGCCCAGGGCGATCTGTCGGAAAACGCCGAGTACGACGCTGCGAAAGAGAAGCAGGGCTTTATCGAAGGCCGCATTGCTGACATCGAATCGAAGCTGGCGGCCGCGCAAATCATCGATCCGGCCGCGCTCGACGCGGAAGGCCGCGTCGTGTTCGCCGCGACGGTCGATCTGGAAGATCTCGATTCGGGTGCTTCGGTTACCTATCAAATCGTCGGCGACGACGAAGCCGATCTCGAGCGCGGTCTCATCTCCGTCAGCTCGCCGATCGCGCGCGCGCTGATCGGCAAGACGGAAGGCGATGTCGCGTCGGTGCAGGCACCGGGCGGCGTGCGCGAGTACGAAATCATCGCGGTCCGTTACATCTGAGGCGGCCGCCGTGTCTTCGATGCCGCATCGCCTGTTCCGCCTGTTGACGGTCATCTGGGTCGGCAGCCTGCTGACCATTGGCTACGCCGTGGCGCCCGTGCTGTTCACGTCGCTCGACCGGATGACGGCGGGCGCGGTGGCGGCACAGCTGTTTCGCATCGAAGGCGTGATCGGCGTGGTATGCGGCGTGCTGTTGCTCGCGCTGTGCAATGTGCTGGTCCGGCGCGGGGGCGACGCGTATCGGCGTCTGCGCTGGCTGATCGCCGGCATGCTGGTGTGCGTGCTGGTCGGCTACTTCGCGCTGCAGCCGTTCATGAATGCGCTGCGCATCGCCGCGCAGGAAGCGGGCACAGATGTCGGCCACTCCGTTTATGCAAGCCGCTTTGGCATGCTGCACGGCGTGTCGAGCGTGTTCTATCTGATCGAAAGCCTGTTGGGTATCGTGCTCGCCTGGAAGCTGCCGGCGGGAACGGGTATTGGCGGCGCGGAGCGGGGCGCGGGACGCGTCGCTGGCCGGACTGCCGGATAGCGCGTCGGCGCTGATTGCGTCCGGGCAGGCGGGCAGACTGGCTTGTCGGCGCTCAAGGGCGCGGCGCCCTTCAAATTCTCTTCGGTCGGCGCGGTCCAGGCCAGATGGCCAAGACCGAAACCTCAAACTGGTTTTTTCCGCGCCACGCCGGTTTTATTTCGACGTCTGATGCATGCGCTTCGCGCTGGTCTGGCGCTTCTTCGCTTTCTTGATGTTGCCACCAGCGGTGACGCGCTCGTTGCCGCGAACCACCAGTTTCTGCGCTTTGGGCTTGCGCGTCGGATTTTCGGACGGTTTGACGACCTTCACGACGCGCGGCGCGCGGCCCTTGTTTGTCGGCGATTCACCAACGGCCTCACGTGCGCTCGGCAGTACGCCGCGCTTCGTCTTTACAGCGGTCTTCGCAGCGGGAGCGCGTTCGGCGGCCACCTTTTCCGGCTTCCAGATGACGAGCAGCTTGCCGATATGCTGGATCGGCGCCGCATTCAGGCGATCACAGATTTCGTCGTAGATGGCGAGGCGCTCTTCGCGTTCGTCGCCGAACACGCGGATCTTGATCAGCTGGTGCGCTTTCAGATGGACCTTGACTTCCGCCAGCACGGAATCGGTCAGCCCGTCGGCGCCGATGATCACGACCGGCTTGAGCGCGTGAGCCTGGGAGCGCAGTTCGGCGCGTTGTTCGGAAGAAACTTTGAGGGCGGGCATGAGAAGTAGAAGACTCGACTAAAATGGCGACGCCCGCGAGCAGGGATCGGTGGTCCGGCAAACCGGCGATCCGGCGGAACAGCAGGCGGTACGCGAAAAATCAGGAAACTGCGGCCAGGAAACTGCGGGCGATGAATCCGGGGCGAGGCCGGCGCCAGAGAGTGACGGCAGCGGCAGCGCGGACTACAAGCAGAACCACGAGCGCGGCAGACGGCCTTTGGCTGCAGTCGCGCGAATTAAACGCGTATTATCCGCTAAAAGCGCGGCATTACGTAGCAAGAGTTCAACGTTTAATGGCAAAAAACAAGTTCAACACGTCGTGGCTGCACGACCACATCAACGATCCGTACGTGAAAATGGCGCAGCGGGAGGGCTATCGCGCCCGCGCAGCCTACAAGCTGAAGGAAATCGACGAGCAGGACAAGCTGATCCGCCCGGGTCAGGTGATCGTCGATCTGGGCGCCGCGCCCGGCAGCTGGAGTCAGTACGTACGCAACAAGCTCGCGCAGGGCAAACATCGCGACGCGCAGCGGGACGGCGGGATCGACGGCACGATCATTGCGCTCGATCTGCTGCCGATGGAGCCGATCGCCGACGTTCATTTCATCCAGGGCGACTTCCGTGAGGACAATGTTCTCGAACAACTGGAAGAAGTCGTCGGAGATCGCGATGTCGATCTTGTAATTTCGGATATGGCGCCCAACCTGTCGGGGGTGGCGGTGGCGGATGCCGCGCGGATCGAGCATGTGTGCGACCTCGCGCTGGAGTTTTCGCAGAACCACCTCAAACCCGATGGTGCCCTTTTAGTCAAATGCTTTCACGGCAGCGGTTACAGCCAGATTGTCGAAAAGTTCAAGCATCAGTTTAAGACGGTGGCCGCTCGGAAACCGAAGGCGTCCCGGGACAAATCCTCCGAGACGTTCATTCTGGGTAGGCATCTGAAGCGACCCCGTTAAAAACGGGTGCAGTGATATGTAAGCCCGCATTTCCGGCACGCCGGAAAATAAGAGCGCTGAGGTTGCGCGGTACGCTATTTATGCGGTAGCGAATGCTTATGGCAGGGGTCTTCGGACTGGATTAGAATGCCTGAGTGGTGCCGCAAGGCAAATGTAGGCGCTTGTCTATGAGTGAAGGAGTGGTGCTTTGAACAACAACATGTTTTCGAAAGCAGCAGTGTGGCTGGTGATCGCACTGGTGCTGTTTACGGTGTTCAAGCAGTTCGACAAGCCCCGTGTCCAGGAAGGCGTTTCCTATTCGCAGTTCATGGACGACGCGAAAAGCGGCAAGGTCAAGAGTGTGATCGTTCAGGGGCGCAACCTCACGGTGACGCCGGCCGACGGTCAGAAGTATCAGATCGTGTCGCCGGGCGACATCTGGATGGTCGGCGACCTGATGAAGTATGGCGTGCAGGTCAGCGGCAAGGCAGATGACGAGCCGAACGCGCTGGTTTCCGCGTTGTATTACCTCGGGCCAACCATCCTGATCATCGGATTCTGGTTCTACATGATGAGACAGATGCAGGGAGGCGGGAAAGGCGGTGCCTTCTCGTTCGGTAAATCCCGTGCGCGTCTGATCGATGAGAACAACAACGCAATTAATTTCTCGGACGTCGCCGGCTGCGACGAGGCCAAGGAAGAAGTGTCCGAACTGGTCGACTTCCTGCGCGATCCGCAGAAGTTCCAGAAGCTGGGCGGCCGTATTCCACGCGGCGTGCTGCTGGTCGGCCCGCCAGGAACCGGTAAGACGCTGCTTGCGCGTGCTATCGCGGGTGAGGCGAAGGTGCCGTTCTTCAGCATCTCGGGTTCGGACTTCGTCGAAATGTTCGTCGGCGTGGGCGCGGCTCGTGTGCGCGACATGTTCGAGCAGGCCAAGAAGCATGCGCCTTGCATCGTGTTCATCGACGAAATCGATGCGGTCGGCCGTCATCGCGGCGCCGGCATGGGCGGCGGTAACGACGAACGCGAACAGACGCTGAACCAGATGCTCGTCGAAATGGACGGCTTCGAGGCGAACTCGGGTGTGATCGTGATTGCTGCGACGAACCGTTCGGACGTGCTCGACAAGGCGCTGCTGCGTCCGGGCCGTTTCGACCGTCAGGTGTATGTCGGTCTGCCGGATATCCGTGGCCGTGAGCACATCATGAAGGTGCACCTGCGCAAGGTGCCGATCGCAAACGACGTCGACGCGGCAGTGATCGCGCGTGGCACGCCGGGCTTCTCGGGCGCCGATCTGGCGAACCTCGTGAACGAAGCGGCGTTGTTCGCTGCGCGTCGCGGCAAGCGCATCGTCGAAATGCAGGACTTCGAGGACGCGAAGGACAAGATCTTCATGGGTCCGGAGCGCAAGTCGGCCGTGATCCGCGAAGACGCGAAGCGCGCGACGGCTTACCACGAGTCGGGCCATGCGGTGATCGCCAAGCTGCTGCCGAAGGCGGACCCGGTGCACAAGGTCACGATCATCCCGCGCGGCCGTGCGCTGGGTGTGACGTGGCAGTTGCCGGAGCACGACAACGAGACGTATTCGAAGGACTACCTGCTCGACCGTCTGGCCATTCTGTTCGGCGGCCGCGTGGCGGAAGAGCTGTTCCTGAACCTGATCAGCACGGGCGCATCCGACGACTTCAACAAGGCGACGGCAACCGCACGTGCCATGGTGGCGCGCTTCGGCATGACCGACGCGTTGGGGCCGATGGTCTACGTCGACGACGAGAACGATGCGTCGCCGTTCGGCCGTGGCTTTACGCGTACCATTTCCGAGGCGACGCAGCAGAAGGTCGACGCAGAAATCCGTCGTGTGCTGGACGATCAGTACAACCTCGCCAAGCGTCTGCTCGACGAGAACCGCGACAAGGTCGAGGCGATGACCGCCGCGCTGATGGAGTGGGAAACGATCGACGCCGATCAGATCAACGACATCATGGCTGGACGTCCGCCGCGCTCGCCGAAGAGCTCGCCGTCGCCTGGCGATGCATCGGGCGGCAGCAGCCCGGGCACGGAAGTGAAGCCGGGCAGCGCGACCGCGCCGGCTACCTGATGATCGGTTAAAGGTGTTTTACGGGCCGGTGTGTTTTCACACCGGCCCGTTTTCATTTCTAATGCTGCTCGGATCGCGATACGGTCGTTTCGCGGTCGTTCTTAACCCTTCGCCTACGTAGTACGCTCCTGTCTCGTGTCAAACGCCCAATCCCCGCTTCATCCCATTCCCGAGCCGATGCAATGCGGCCGGTTCGTCTTTACGTTCGAACGCCCGCTTGTGATGGGCATTCTGAACGTCACACCCGATTCGTTTTCCGATGGCGGCCTGTACGCAGAGCCCAGCAAGGCGCGGCTGCAGGCGGAGCTGATGCTGGCCGACGGTGCCGACATCATCGACATTGGCGGCGAGTCGACGCGGCCTGGCGCGCCGCCCGTACCACTCGAAGACGAACTGGATCGCGTGATCCCCCTCGTCAAGGAACTGAGCGACGCAGGGATTCCCGTATCCGTCGACACGTACAAACCTGAAGTTATGCGCCATGCGCTAGCGGCGGGCGCTGATCTGATTAATGATATCTGGGGCTTCAGGATGCCCGGCGCGATCGACGCCGTGAAGGACAGCCAGTGTGGTCTGTGCGTGATGCATATGCTGGGCGAACCGCAGACGATGCAGGTCGGCGAACCCGCCTACGCGGACGTCGTCGCTGAGATCCGCGCCTTCCTCGACGAACGTGTCAATACGATGATCCGTGCAGGTGTTGCAAAAAATCGTATCAGCGTCGATCCAGGATTCGGATTTGGCAAGACGGTCGAGCATAATTACGCGCTGCTTGCTCACTTGCCTGAGACCGCGCCGATCGTCGGCACGCCGCTGCCCATTCTGGCGGGCATGTCGCGCAAGTCGATGCTGGGTGCTGTCGTGAACCGGCCCGCGCGGAAACGCGTAGCGGCGAGTGTCGCGGCGGCGGTGTGCGCGGCTGAACGGGGGGCGGCAATCATCCGCGTGCATGACGTCGAGCAGACAGTGGATGCACTAAAAGTATGGGCGGCGACGCGCGACGCAGCGCGGCGCGCCTGATCTCCACGCTTGGGAGGAAAATTCCAATATGGCACGTCGATATTTCGGAACGGATGGGATTCGTGGCAAGGTCGGCGAAGGGCCGATCACGCCTGACTTTGTGCTGCGGCTCGGCTACGCAGCCGGCAAGGTGCTCGCGGGCGCCGACACCTGGGCGAAGACGGGCACGCGGCCCACGGTGCTGATCGGCAAGGACACGCGCGTGTCGGGCTATATGCTCGAGGCGGCGCTGGAGTCGGGCTTCTCGGCGGCGGGCGTCGACGTGATGCTGGCCGGTCCGATGCCGACGCCTGGCGTCGCGTATCTGACGCGCGCGCTGCGTCTTGCGGCGGGCGTCGTGATCAGCGCTTCGCACAATCCGTACTACGACAATGGCATCAAGTTCTTCTCCGCGGACGGCAACAAGCTGCCGGACGAGGTCGAGTTGCAGATCGAGGAGCAACTGGACAAGCCGCTCGATTGCGCACCGTCCGAGCGCCTCGGCAAGGCGCGGCGTCTGGACGACGCAGCGGGCCGTTACATCGAGTTCTGCAAGAGCACGTTCCCGCAGGCGTTCGATCTGCGCGGCATGAAGCTGGTCGTCGACTGTGCGCACGGCGCGGCGTACGACGTCGCGCCGCACGTGTTCCATGAGCTCGGCGCGGACGTGATCACGATCGGCGTCTCGCCGAACGGCTTCAACATCAACGACGGCGTCGGCGCGACGGCACCCGACGCGCTCGTGCGCGCGGTGCGCGCGAACAAGGCGGATCTCGGCATCGCGCTCGACGGCGACGCCGACCGTCTGCAGGTCGTCGACGCGAACGGGCGGCTCTACAACGGCGACGAACTGCTGTACGTGCTGGTGAAGGACCGCATCGCGACGCAAGGCAAGGTCGAAGGCGCGGTGGGCACGCTGATGACCAATATGGCCGTCGAAGTCGCGCTGAAGAAGACGGGCGTGCAGTTCGTGCGTGCCGCCGTCGGCGACCGCTACGTGCTGGAACAATTGCGCGAGCATGGCTGGGAGCTTGGCGCGGAAGGCTCGGGACACATCCTGTCGCTGGATCGTCATTCGACGGGCGACGGTATCGTCTCCGCGTTGCTGGTGCTGGCAGCGATGCAACGCAGCGGCCGTTCGCTCGAGCAGTTGCTCGAAGGCGTCAATCTGTTCCCGCAGAAGCTGATCAACGTACGGATGCAGCCGGGCGCGGACTGGAAGGGCAGCGATGCCATCCGCAGGGCCATCAGCGAGGCGGAGGGCGCGCTCGACGGCCGCGGCCGCGTGCTGATACGCGCGTCGGGTACCGAGCCTGTCCTGCGCGTCATGGTCGAGGCGGCGGACGAGAAAGATGCGGTGTATCACGCGGAAACGATCGCGGACGTCGTCAAGCAAGCGACGACCTGATTCGCGACGCTAGCGTTCCGGATAAAAGGGCGGCCGCATGCCGCCCTTTTTTATGCTCAGTTGACTCCCGCTCGCGCCACGAACGCCCAATCGAACGTCGGCATCCGCAAACGTTCGCGACGGCTAATCACGAGCATAAAACCGCCGATTCAAAGCGCATCTGCTACGCCCGTAGAAACCCTGACATAGAGCCTTTCACGGCCGTAATAGAACTGTCACGGGAAGTTCACGATTAGTCACATGACTGTCACAATGGGCCACTATTCTTCGCGGTGTCGTTGCACACGCTCATAACCACGGAGAAAACATGAAACTGATGCAAACCGCGTTCGCTGGCATGGCTGGCGCTCTCTTCGCGATCGCAGCGCAAGCCGCCGATATCACTGGCGCGGGCAGCACCTTTGCAGCACCGATCTACACGAAGTGGGCAGATGCTTACCAGAAGACGGGCGGCGGCAAGGTCAACTATCAGGGCATCGGCTCGTCGGGCGGGGTCAAGCAGATCGTCGCGAAGACGGTTGACTTCGCAGGCTCGGACGCTCCGCTGAAGGACGACGAACTCGCGAAGGAAGGCCTGTTCCAGTTCCCGACGGTGGTCGGCGGCGTGGTGCCCGTGATCAACGTGCCGGGCGTGAAGGCTGGCGAAATCACGCTGTCGGGTGAAGTGCTCGGCGACATCTACCTGGGCAAGGTCAAGAAGTGGAATGACCCGGAAATCGCAGCCCTGAACCCGAAGGTCAAGCTGCCGGATACCGACATCGCCGTGGTCCGCCGCGCTGACGGTTCGGGCACGAGCTTCATCTGGACGAACTACCTGTCGAAGGTCAACCCCGAGTGGAAGTCGAAGATCGGCGAAGGCTCGACGGTCAACTGGCCGACGGGCACGGGCGGCAAGGGCAACGATGGTGTCGCAGCATTCGTGCAGCGTCTGCCGGGCGCAATCGGCTATGTCGAGTGGGCGTACGCGAAGCAAAACCACATGACTTACGTCGATCTGAAGAACTCGGCAGGCACGGTGGTCGAGCCGAAGACGGAAACGTTCAAGGCAGCGGCAGCCGGCGCTGACTGGTCGAAGTCGTTCTACCAGATCCTGACGAACGAGCCGGGCAAGAACGCATGGCCGATCGTCGGCGCGACGTTCGTGCTGCTGCACACGACGCAGGAAAAGGGTCCGCAAGGCGCGGAAACGCTGAAGTTCTTCGACTGGGCGTTCAAGAACGGCAGCCAGGCTGCGAACGATCTGGACTACATCACGCTGCCGGAATCGGTCGTGTCGGAAATCAAGACGCAGTGGAAGGCAAAGGTCAAGGACGCATCGGGCAAGGCACTCGCCGAGTAATCCTCGACTTGCAGCAACAGCAGCAAGCACCGCGCGCATGATATCTGGATGATGCGCGCGGCCGGCCGCCCGGCTTCGATGGAGCCCGGCGGCCATCGTTCTGGCCGTCTGGCATACGCCAAACGGCAACCGGAAACAGGTTTATCAGCTCCCATGTCCGACCTCCCTCTCACTTCTGACGCGGCCCGGTCGACTCCGCCCGGTAGCACGACGCAGAAAGCGCCCAGCCGCGCGGGCGACGTCATTTTCGGCGGCATTGCCCGGCTTTCCGCCATCGTTACGCTACTGCTGCTCGGCGGCATTATCGTGTCGCTGGTCGTCGCTTCGTTGCCGACGATCCAGAAATTCGGCTTCGCCTTCCTGTGGACGGCCGACTGGGATCCACCTTCCGAACAGTTCGGCGCGCTGGTGCCCATCTACGGCACGATTGCGACGTCGATCATTGCACTCATCATCGCGGTGCCTGTGAGCTTCGGCATCGCGCTCTTCCTGACCGAACTGTCGCCCGCCTGGCTGCGCCGGCCGCTCGGCATCGCGATTGAACTGCTCGCCGCGATTCCGTCGATCGTCTACGGCATGTGGGGCCTGCTCGTGTTCGCGCCGATCTTCGCGCAGTATTTCGAAAAGCCGCTTGGCCAGCTGCTCGGCGGCCTGCCCATCGTCGGCGCGCTGTTCAAGGGCGCGCCCATCGGCATCGGCATTCTGTGCGCAGGCGTGATTCTCGCGATCATGATCATTCCGTACATCGCGTCCGTGATGCGCGACGTGTTCGAAGTCACGCCCGTGCTGCTGAAGGAATCGGCGTACGGCATCGGCTGCACGACGTGGGAAGTGATGTGGAAGATCGTGCTTCCGTTCACGAAGACGGGTGTGATCGGCGGCGTGATGCTCGGCCTTGGCCGCGCGCTCGGCGAGACGATGGCCGTCACGTTCGTGATCGGCAATACGAACCTGCTCGACAATGTGTCGCTGTTCTCGCCGGGTAACAGCATCACGTCGGCGCTCGCGAACGAGTTCGCGGAAGCGGCGCCCGGCCTGCATACGGCCGCCTTGATGGAACTCGGTTTGATCCTGTTTGTGATTACCTTCATCGTGCTGGCGATTTCGAAGATCATGCTGCTTCGCCTCGAGAAAGCGGAGGGCGCGAAATGAGCCAGTCCTCGTTGAACATGCCGGGCAGCACCGATGCCGCAGCGCTCGAAGCGATGCGCACCAGGCTGCAAAAGCGCCGCAAGGTCACCAATGCGATCGCGCTGACGATGTCGCTCGCCGCGATGGCGTTCGGTCTCCTCTGGCTGGTGTGGATTCTCTACACGACGCTGCGTCTGGGCATCGGCGGCCTGTCCGTCGAACTCTTCACGCAGTCGACGCCGCCGCCGAACACGGACGGCGGCGGTCTGGCGAACGCGATCGTCGGCAGCCTGATGCTGGTGGTGATCGCCACGTTTGTCGGCACGCCCATCGGCATCATGGCGGGCGTGTATCTCGCCGAGTACGGCCAGAAGGGCTGGCTGGCGAGCATCACGCGCTTCATCAACGACATCCTGCTGTCGGCGCCGTCGATCGTCGTCGGTCTGTTCGTGTATGCGCTGGTCGTCGCGAAGATGGGCCACTTCAGCGGCTGGGCGGGTGTCATCTCGCTGGCGCTGCTGCAGATTCCCATCGTGATCCGCACCACGGAAAACATGCTGAAGCTCGTGCCGAACGCGCTGCGCGAAGCGGCATTTGCACTCGGCACGCCGAAGTGGAAGATGGTGCTGTCGATTACGTTGAAGGCGTCGGTGGCGGGCATCGTGACGGGCGTGTTGCTGGCCATCGCGCGCATCGCTGGCGAAACGGCGCCGCTGCTCTTCACGGCGCTGTCCAATCAATTCTTCACGCTGGACATGAATCAACCGGTTGCGAACCTGCCGGTCACGATCTTCAAGTTCGCGATGAGCCCGTTTGCGCAGTGGCAATCGCTCGCGTGGGCTGGCGTCTTCCTGATCACGCTCGGAGTGTTGGGACTCAACATCCTCGCGCGTACGATCTTCTCGAAAAAGTAAGGGCGGAGCGATCCGATGAACATGGCAGAAAGTCACCTGAATCCCGTCGAACGCCCGGCGGCACCCGCCGGTTTCGACCCGGCGCAGAGCGGTCAAGCGGCAGCGCCCTCGCGCCCGAAGATCGAAGTCAACAACCTGAACTTCTTCTACAACAAGTACCACGCGCTTAAGAACATCAATCTGCAGATTCCCGAAGGCAAGGTGACTGCGTTCATCGGTCCGTCGGGTTGCGGCAAGTCGACGTTGCTGCGCACGTTCAACAAGATGTACGCGCTTTACCCCGAGCAGCGCGCCGAAGGCGAGATCCTGATGGACGGCGAAAACCTGCTCACGACGAAGCGCGACATCTCGTTGCTGCGTGCGCGCATCGGCATGGTGTTCCAGAAGCCGACGCCGTTCCCGATGTCGATCTACGACAACATCGCGTTTGGCGTGAAGATGTTCGAAACGCTGTCGCGCTCGGAGATGGACGACCGCGTCGAGTGGGCGCTGACCAAGGCGGCGCTGTGGAACGAAGTGAAGGACAAGTTGGGCCAGAGCGGCTACGGCCTGTCGGGCGGCCAGCAGCAGCGTCTGTGTATCGCGCGCGGCATTGCGATCCGTCCGGAAGTGCTGCTGCTCGACGAACCGTGCTCGGCGCTCGACCCGATCTCGACGGGGCGCATCGAAGAGCTGATCGCCGAACTGAAGAGCGACTATACGGTGGTGATCGTCACGCACAACATGCAGCAGGCGGCGCGTTGTTCGGACTACACTGCGTATATGTACCTGGGTGAGCTGATCGAATTCGGCGACACCGAGAAGATCTTCATCAAGCCGGTTCGCAAGGAAACGGAAGACTACATCACGGGCCGTTTCGGCTAAGCGCTGAGCGCACGAGCTTAGGGAGTACGACATGACCGACAAACACCTGTCCAGCCAGTTCGACGCCGATCTGAACGCCGTGTCTTCGAAGGTGCTCGAAATGGGCGGCCTGGTCGAGGCGCAGATCGTTGCGGCGATGAACGCGCTGAACGAATTCGACATCGGTATCGCCGATCAGGTGATCGCCGCCGAAGACCGCCTGAACCAGATGGAAGTCGAGATCGACGAAGAGTGCAGCAACATCATTGCGCGACGTCAGCCGACGGCGCGTGACCTGCGCCTCGTGATGGCGATCTCGAAGACCATCACGAACCTCGAACGCGCTGGCGACGAGGCCGAGAAGATCGCGAAGCGCACCAAGCGCCTGTCGGAAGACGGCGCGTCGCGCACGATCAACATCGCCGAGATCAAGCTGTCGGGCGATATGGCCGTGAGCATCCTGCGCCGCGCGCTCGATGCGTTCGCGCGCCTCGACACCGTGGCCGCCGCGCAGATCGTGCGCGACGACAAGGCGATCGACGAGGAATTCCGCGCGTTCGTGCGCAAGCTGATTTCGTACATGACGGAAGATCCGCGTTTGATCTCCGTGGGGCTGGACTTCCTGTTCATCGCGAAGGCGATCGAGCGGATCGGCGACCACTCGAAGAACATCGCCGAGTTCATCATCTACGTGGTGAAGGGCACGGACGTGCGCCATATGGGCCGCGACGCGCTCGAACGCGAGGCGCTCAGCTGATGCTGAGCTGATTCGTGAGCGGATGTGTCTATCCGCTCACGCAAACCGTTTTCATCGCATACCGTTTATCAAGAGGCGCCAATGCCCAGCAGTATTCTCGTTATCGAAGATGAACCCGCAATTTCCGAGCTGATCTCGGTCAACTTGCAACACGCGGGCCATTGTCCGATTCGTGCGTACAACGCCGAACAGGCGCAGAACCTGATCAGCGATGTGCTTCCCGATCTCGTGCTGCTCGACTGGATGCTGCCGGGCAAATCGGGTATTGCGTTCGCGCGCGACCTGCGCAACAACGAGCGCACCAAGCATATTCCCATCATCATGCTGACGGCGCGCGGCGACGAGCAGGACAAGGTGCTTGGCCTCGAAATCGGCGCCGACGACTACGTGACGAAGCCGTTTTCGCCGAAGGAACTGATGGCGCGCATCAAGGCGGTACTGCGCCGCCGCGCACCGCAGTTGACGGAAGACGTCGTTGCGATCAACGGGCTGAAGCTCGACCCGGCCACGCACCGTGTCGCGGCGCATGCGGAAGGCAATGAGATCAAGCTCGATCTCGGTCCGACGGAATTCCGTCTGCTGCACTTCTTCATGACGCACCCGGAGCGCGTGCATAGCCGCACGCAACTGCTCGATCAGGTGTGGGGCGACCATGTGTTCGTCGAAGAGCGCACGGTCGACGTGCACATCAAGCGTCTGCGCGCGGCGCTCAAGCCGGCGGGCTGCGATGCGATGATCGAGACGGTGCGTGGCAGCGGGTATCGCCTGGCCAAGAGCGCATAAGGTAAACTGATTGGAAAAACACGAAGCGCGCTGCGGCATCTCAACGCAGCGCGCTTTGTTGTCTCTGTAGTCTTCAGATCGGTCTTCTAGGTTGCAGGAACACATGAACATCATCTGGGCGCGCTCCCTGGTATCGCTTGTGCTCCTCGCTGTGCTGTGCGTGCTTGTCGGCGTGTTCGTCAGCACCAAGGCGGCGTTGACGCTTGCCGTGCTCGCACTGCTCGCGCAAGGCATTTTCAGCACGTTTCACAAGCAGCGCTTGTGGCGCCTGCTCGATGCGCCTGTGTATGGCGAAGTGCCGAGCGCGCCGGGCATCTGGGGCGAAATCTACTACCGGTTGCACAAGCTCGCGAAGCGCTGGCACGCGCAGGTGCGCCAGGTCGAGCAACAGCACTCGCGCTTCATTCAGGCGATCCAGGCGTCGCCGAACGGTGTTGCGATGCTCGACGATCACGATCAGATCGAGTGGTGCAACGCCATCTCCGAACAGCACTTCGGCCTCGATGCGAAGCGCGATCTGCGCCAGCACATCACGCATCTCGTGCGTCATCCCGACTTTGTCCGCTATCTGAATTCGCATCGTTACGAAGAGATGCTGATCATGCGCGGGATGGGCGACAAGCGGCAGAACGTGATTTCCGTGCAGGTCTTTCCGTACGGCGAGAATCGCAAGCTGGTGCTGTCGCAGGACATTACGGAGCTGGAACGCACCGACGCGATGCGCCGCGATTTTGTCGCGAACGTATCGCACGAGTTGAAGACGCCGCTGACCGTGCTGTCAGGTTTTCTCGAAACGATGCGCGAGTTGCCGCTCGACGAGAGCGAGCGTGTTCGTTATCTGGATCTGATGATGCAGCAGGCGCAGCGGATGCAGCATATCGTCAGCGATCTGCTCGTGCTTGCGACGCTCGAGGGCGATAACAAGCCGCCGAGCAGCCAGATGGTCGATATGCGTGCGGTGCTGCGGCATTTGCGGGACGATGCGCAGAGTCTTTCTGGTGGACGTCATCGGGTGACGTTCGATGCCGACGAGGCGCTTACCGTAACCGGTGTTGAGACTGAAATCCTCAGCGCGTTCGGGAATCTCGTTACGAATGCGATTCGGTATACGCCTGACGGTGGTTCGATTAGTGTGAGCTGGCATGCCCAAGGCGGGCAGGCTACGTTTGCTGTTACCGATAGTGGGCTTGGGATTCCGGCTGCGGATATTCCGCGGTTGACTGAGCGGTTTTATCGCGTAGATCGGAGTCGGTCGCGGGATACGGGGGGCACCGGGCTCGGGCTGGCTATCGTCAAGCATGTGCTGCAACGGCATGATGCACAGCTTGATGTGAAGAGTGAAGAAGGGCGGGGGAGTGTGTTTACTGTGCGGTTTCCTGTTGCGAGGACGGCGCGGTTGCAGTCGACGGCGGCATAGGTTCGGTTTTTTTGTCTTTGTTTTTGTTTTTGTTTTTGTTTTGCCTTTTCGCTGGCATCCGCGTTATGCCTTGGTGCTTCAAGCGTTGCCCCTGTGCGGGGCGGCACCTACTTTTCTTTGCCGCCGCAAAGAAAAGTAGGCAAAAGAAAGCGGCTAACACCGCCCGTTCTTGTGTTTGCCTGAGGGCCCCCGAAAGGCTCTTACCCTTCACACGGCAACGCGCCAGTCCGCGCTCGTCGCCAACGTTCTCTCTCTACGCCTCACCCGCTTCATGTGCCCGCGTCGCAGCACGCCGTGCCAGATAGGCCACCGCCGCCTAGGTGGCAAACTGTGTGTAGGCTTTTGTGCCCTACACGCATCACTCCGGACTATGTAGCAAGGCTGGTGTTTCTGGTAAGAGCGCTAACCTCTACGGTGCGACAACCTACACACAGTTTGCGACCTGGGCGGCAGCAATCATTCGCTGCCGCTGGCTCGTGTTTGGGTGTCTGAAGCGGGTGAGGCGTCTGTTCGAAGCGTTGGCAACGAGCACTAACCAGGGCGCTGCCGTGTGAGGCGTGGGGACGTTGGGGGCCCGTGGATAAGAACACGGGCTGGCGGTGTGAGCCGCTTTCTTTTGCCTACTTTTCTTTGCGGCGGCAAAGAAAAGTAGGTGCCGCCCCGCACAGGGGCAACGCTTGAGGCACCAATAACATCACGCGGACGCCAGCGAAAAAAACAAAAAAACACCGCCCCAGCGTCGCCAGCCCCACCTTCAAGAACAAAACTTCGCCAACAAACTCATCTGCGCATTCCGCGACGACTTCCCTGGCCGGCGGCGCCGATAATGCCCATCACTCTGCATCAACCAGGCAGCCTGGTTGTCCCCAAGAAACGCGGACAACCCTTCAGCAATCACGCGACGCTTCAACCGCCGGTTGTTGATCGGAAACGCCACCTCGACACGTCGGAAGAAGTTCCGATCCATCCAGTCAGCGCTAGACAGATAGACCTGCTCACGACCGTTATCGTAGAAGTAGAAGATACGGTGATGCTCAAGGAACCGCCCGACGATCGAGCGCACCGTGATGTTCTCCGACAACCCTTCCACACCCGGCTGCAAGGCACACACGCCCCGCACGATCAGATCGATCTTCACGCCCGCCTGCGACGCCTCGTACAGTTCCGCGATGACAGTCGGCTCGAGCAGAGCATTCATCTTGGCGACGATCCGCGCTCGCTTGCCCTCGCGCGCATGCTCGGCCTCCGCGCGAATCGCGTCGACGAGCCGCGGATGCAGCGTGAACGGCGACTGCCACAACTCATGCAACGGCAACTCGCCGCCAATCCCCGTCAATTGCTGGAACACGTGGTGAACGTCTTCGCAGATCTTCTGGTCGGCCGTCATCAGGCCAAAGTCGGTATAAAGGCGCGCCGTGCGCGGATGATAGTTGCCCGTGCCTAAGTGCGCGTAGCGCTTCAGGATCGATTTGCCGCCTTCCGACACGCGGCGCACGATCAACATCATCTTCGCGTGGCACTTGTGGCCGACCACGCCGTACACGACGTGCGCACCGACGGCTTCCAGTTGCGACGCCCAGTTGATGTTCGTCTCTTCGTCGAAACGCGCGAGCAACTCCACGACGACAGTCACCTCCTTGCCATTGCGCGCGGCCTGCATCAGCGCGTCCATCAGCGGCGAATCGGTGCCCGTGCGATAAATGGTCTGCTTGATCGCGACGACGTTCGGGTCCTTCGCCGCCTGGAGCAACAGTTCGAGCACCGGCTGGAAACTTTCGTACGGATGATGCAGCAGCACGTCGCCCTGATCGATCACGTCGAACAGGCTTGCGCTGTTGGCGATCTGCGGCGGCGTCGCGGGAATGTGCGGGACGAACTTCAGATCGGGCCGGTCGACCATCTCGGGCAACTGCATCAGCCGCACGAGATTCACGGGGCCATCGACGAAGTAGCAATCCTTCTGCGACAAACCGCTTTCGTCGAGGAGGCGCCGCATCAGATGCGCAGGCGTTCCCGCCGACATCTCGAGCCGCACCGCATTGCCCAGATGCCGCGCGGGCAGTTCGCCCTGCAGCGCGACGCGCAGATTCGTGATTTCGTCTTCGTCGACGAACAGCTCGCTGTTACGCGTGATGCGGAACTGGTTGCAGCTGCGCACGGCGAGATTCGGAAACAGCTCGCCGACGAACCGTTGCAGCAGCGAACTGAGCAGTACGAAGCCATGCGGATAGCCGGAGAGATCCTGCGGCATGCGCACGAGGCGCGGCAGCGCCCGCGGCGCCTGCACGATGCCCATCACGGCCTGACGGCCAAACGCATCCTTGCCTTCCAGTTCGACGACGAAGTTCAGGCTCTTGTTCAGCACGCGCGGAAACGGATGCGCAGGATCGAGTCCGATCGGTGTCAGGACAGGCAGCAGCTCATTGAGGAAGTAGTCGCGCGCCCATTGCGTCTGCGCTTCGTTCCACGCTTCCATCCCATGAAAATAGATGCCTTCGTCTTCCAGCGCAGGCAGTACGGTGTCCTGCAGCATCGTGTACTGTCGATGCACGAGCTTCTGCGCGCGTTCGACCACGAGATCGTAGCAATGCTGCAGCGACATGCCGTCGGGTGACAGTGCGCCAGGGTTGTCGCGCATCTGCTCCTGAAGACCGGCCATGCGGACTTCGAAGAATTCGTCGAGATTGCTGCTGGTGATGCAGATGAACCGTAAGCGTTCGAGTAGAGGAACAGCAGGGTCAGCGGCCTGTGCGAGCACGCGTTCGTTGAACCCCAGAATGCCCAGCTCGCGGTTCAGAAGAGGGTAGCGGTTGGACATCGGCGGTGAGAATGAAATGTCGGGAGGTAACTCGAAAGGACGCTCGGAAATTCTCACAGTATGATGACAAGTGCATGAAATGACGTTTGTCATGATTTTACGCTTTTGCCGCGTCGTGTCGTAAATATGACGCACCCCTGTGTGACGATATCGCTCGACAATGGCGGAGGTGACAGCGTAATGACGACTACGCTTAAAATGGCGCTTTTGAACAACGCGCCACCGAAGGCTCCCCGCATGGGTGCTTTCCTCGCGCGCATGAGGTCCTCACACCCGATGGTCAATACTCCGCCACTCCTTGCCGCCGTCGATCTCGGCTCGAACAGCTTCCGTCTGATCGTGGGCCGCGTCGAGGAAACCGAGGCGGGCAGCCAGATCTATCAGGTTGACGCGCTGCGCGAACCGGTGCGGCTCGGCGCGGGCCTGTCGCGCGAAAAAATGCTCGACCGTGCTTCACAGGAACGGGGTTGGGACGCGCTGAAACGTTTCGGCGAACGTCTGCGCGATTTCCATCCCGATCATGTGCGCGCGGTTGCCACCAACACGCTGCGCGTCGCGAAGAACGCGCAGGAATTTCTCGGCGAAGCGGAAGCGGCGCTCGGCTTCCCCATCGAAGTGATCGCGGGCCGCGAAGAAGCGCGCCTGATCTATGCGGGCGCCGCGCATTCGGTTCCTGCGAGCGCGGGCAAGCGTCTCGTCGTCGATATCGGCGGCGGCTCGACGGAATTCATCATTGGCTCGCACTACACGCCGATTCGCATGGAAAGCCTGTACATTGGCTGCGTGAGTCACAGCCGTCAGTTCTTCCCGGCGGGCAATGTCGACGAATACACCATGCGTCAGGCCGAACTCGCGGCATCGCGCGAGATCCAGATCATTTCGGCCGACTACAGGGCGGAGGGTTGGGACCAGGGCATCGGTTCGTCGGGCACGGCGCGCGCGCTGGCCGAACTTGTCGAAGCGAACGGCTTCAATGACCCAGGCATTACGCATGGCATTTCGCGCGGCGGCCTCGAGCGTTTGAAGCGTGCGCTGATCAAGGCGGAGAACGTCAACCGGCTCAAGCTCGTCGCGCTGAAGCCGGACCGTGTGCCCGTGCTGGCGGGCGGCCTGTCGATCATGATCGCCGTGTTCGACGAACTCGGCGTCGAATACGTCGATACGACGGATGGCGCGTTGCGGCTTGGCGTGCTGTATGACTTGCTGGGGCGTTCGCAGCATCAGGACATGCGCACGGTCACCGTTGAAGGTTTCATGCGGCGCTATGGCGTAGATCGCGAGCAGGCGGCGCGTATCGGCGAACTCACGGTGCGGTTCTACGATCAGCTCGAAGAGCCTGATGCCGAGGTGCGTGAAGAGAACCGCATGTTCCTCGGGTGGGCGGCTGCGCTGCATGAGATCGGGCTGTCGATTTCGCATAGCGCGTATCACAAGCATTCGGCCTATATCGCGAGTAATGCGGACATGCCGGGATTTTCGCGCACGGATCAGGCGCGGCTGGCGGCGCTCGTCGTGGGGCATGCCGGTAAGCTCGGCAAGCTTGCGCAGACGCGGGATGTCGAATGGAATCTGCTGTTCTGTTTGCGGCTCGCGGCGCTGTTTTGCCGGCGGCGTGCGGATGCTGGTTTGCCTGAGATTACTGTCGCTGAAGCGAATGGCGGGTATGAGGTGCGACTGCCTCAGTCGTGGGTTGCGAATAATCCGCTGACGGACTATAGCCTCATTCAGGAGGCGGCTGAGTGGGAGAAGATTCGGACGCCGTATCGGGTTGTGTATACCGAAGAGTGATGTTTTTTGTCTGCGACGCTGGGGTGGGGTAGGTGTTGCTGTTTGGTTTGGTTTGGGGCTTGTCGCTGGCATCCGCGGTTTGCTTCTGGTTCGCAAGCGTTGCCCCTGTGCGGGGCGGCACCTACTTTTCTTTGCCGCCGCAAAGAAAAGTAGGCAAAAGAAAGCGGCTCACACCGCCAGCCCGTGTTCCTGTCCACGGGCCCCCAACGTCCCCACGTTTCACACGGCAACATTTCTGTTCGCGCTCGTTGCCAACGCTTCGAATGAGCGCCTCCCCCACTTCAAATACCCGTACCAAGGCAAGCGTCAGCGAATGGTATGCGCCGCCCAGGTGGCAAACTGTGTGTAGGTTGTCGCGTCGTATCGCCTGGTGCTCTTACAGGGTGGGGCGCGTGCGCTATCGGTCCGAAGTGAGGCGTGGGGAGTACCTGGGCCTACACAGAGTTTGCCACCTGGGCGGCGGTGGACTGTCTGGCACGGCGTGCTGTAGTTCGGGAGCGTGAGGCGGGTGAGGCGCACCGCAAGAGCGCGGGCAACGGACGTGAGCACGTGGTTGCCGTGTGAAGCGTAAGAACCTGTGGGGGCCCTCAGGCAGGAACAAGAGCTGGCGGTGTGAGCCGCTTTCTTTTGCCTACTTTTCTTTGCGGCGGCAAAGAAAAGTAGGTGCCGCCCCGCATAGGGGCAACGCTTGAAGCAAGCTAACAAAACGCGGATGCCAGCGCAAAGGCCCGAACACCGAACATCACCACCCGCACCACGAACGTAAACCCGCCTCCGAGCAAACCTCAAAAAAACCCTGTCCTACGCTTCACCCAGAAAATGCCGCGCATACCGCGCATTAATTTCAGAAAGCCTGAACAACGTCAGATAATCAGCGGTATTGAAATCAGGATCCCACGCCGGCGCACCGCAAATCTTCGCCCCAAGCCGCAAATAACCCTTAATAAGGGGCGGCGGCGCGACCTTCGCGCCAGTCTTGAGCTCATCGACGGGCAACGGCGTATGCGGAAACGCGCGGTACTCTGGCGTGGTCAACGCATCGTCCTGCAACGACGCATACAGATTGGCGGCATAGTGCCCACCATCAGCCATTGCGACGCTCGCGCAGCCGAGCATGGTCTCATACCCGTTGTGCTGCATATACGAGCCAAGCCCGGCCCACAACGACATGATCACCGATCCGCTGCGGTAGTCAGCATGCACACACGAGCGGCCCACCTCGACCATCTTCGACCGAAGGTGCGTCAGTCGCGATACATCGAACTCACTCTCGGCATACAGTCGCCCGATACGCGCCGCCTGGTGCGGCGGCAGCACGCGATACGTACCGACCACCTTGAGCGTGTCGAGATCGCGGACGATCAGGTGATCGCAATAAGCGTCGAACGCATCGACGTCGAGGCCGGCAGGGCCGGACAGGCGCGCGCCCATTTCCTCGGCGAAGACGCGGTAACGCAGACGCTGCGCTTCGCGAAGCTCCTCGTCGGTGCGCGCCCACGACACTTGCAGACGATGCTGGGCGGTTACCGTTTCTTCCGTGCGCGGCAGACGACGACGCGGCTCGAGGATCGATGCGAAGGGCAGGGTAGGCGTCGGCAGTTCTCGCATGTGGCGTTCCTGGTCGAAAATGTGAAATTCGCTTCGACGCCAATGTAGTAACGGCGGGTGACGCTCACGTGGCAACGTCGTGACGATTCGATGACGTGTCGTAAGGCAGACGCTTTCGCAGCGCCTGCAATCCTTGCTTCGCGTGGTCCTGCCATGCGGCGTGGATCAGATCAGATCGGGGCTGATCGTCGCGCGCAAAATCGCCTGTTCGCCGTTACTGCGCGAGCGGCTCTCGATCCACCACACCGCCGACTTCTTCACCGACCAGCTCGCGCCGCTGTCGGCGAGCAGGCGCGCGATGACATGGCCGAGCGTCGGCTGATGGCCGACGATCACGACCGTCGGCGCAATGCCGTCGGGCCAGCCGGCTGCCGTGAGAACGGCCTCAGCGCTCGCATCCGGCGCAATCTCACGGACGACGCGGTATTGGTCTGTCAGCGATTCCGCCGTCTGCACCGTGCGCGTGGCGGGGCTGGCGAGGATCACGGCGTCGTCGGGAAGGCGCGCGCGCAGCCATTTTGCGGACGCCTGGGCCTGCTTGCGGCCACGCGTCGTCAGCTGGCGGGCAAGATCGGTCGAGGCGGTGTCTTCGGCCTCAGCGTGACGCCAGAGGATCAGGTTCATGGCGATGTCTCCGTTTTTTCTGTCGACAGGTGTGTTTCGACAAGTATGGACAGCGCGGGGCGGGTTTTGCTCTGGTTTTAATGTGCGCGTGTTTCGGGAGTGTAGGTGGCGCTCGCGGGATATTTCGCTTGATTCGTGTGAAAACGCCGGCGCAAAAGAAAAACCCGCGACACCAGGATAAGTGTCGCGGGTTGTTCGTACGGCATGTTGGTGGTCGGAGCGATAGGATTCGAACCTACGACCCCCTGATCCCAAATCAGATGCGCTACCAGGCTGCGCTACGCTCCGACGCGAGCCCGAGATTCTATCTTCATTGAGGTCCGCAAGTCAAACCCGCTGACACAAAAGTTATAACTGCCCCATCAGCAGCAGCACAATCACCACGATCAGCACGATGCCGACCAGCCCGGTCGGGCGATAACCCCATTCGCGGCTGTACGGCCAGCTTGGGAGGGCGCCGATCAGAAGCAGGATCACCACGATCAGCAGAATGGTTCCGAGGGTCATGTTATCTCTCCTTATATGGCCGGGCCACAAATCGAGACCGCGTTGGCACGTACAGACGACGCCCGTGCGCGCGCTGGCGGCCGGAGTGTCGAGCGCGCGAAATGCGCGTTCTATGCCCTTCCAGGTCAGCAAGCCATGTGCCTGGCCTGAGGAGCGCTGCGAAGCAGAGGCGACGGGGGTAACAGCGCGGGAGAGTGCGCGTGAAATGGAATGCGGACACGCAAATGAAGACATCGCGCGTCGAGATAAAGCGACGCGCGAGTCGGACGAAATTCAGCTGTGTCTCAAGGGATAGCGCCGCGGGTGCGGCGTATCCAGCTTCAGTGTCTGCGGCGCATTCTGTCCAGCACGTGATGCTCGGCCAGCCAGTGATGCATCATCCCTTCGCCATGATGTTCACGGCGATAGGTGCGCGACTCGAACACCGACAGCACGACGAGCACGAGCAACCCTATGGCGAGTCCAACCAGACCTGCGATCGATTCGGCATCCATGGCAGCCTCCTTCGACGAACACGACCATGCGTACATAGTAGAACAGGCGCCGCAAGATGGCGCAATGCGGTAGATATCCAGGTTCGGCGGCGCACATTGCGCTTTGCGGTTAGACTCGTGGCCCGCGACGTCATCCGTCGATGCTCACACCTTGTCCGAAAAGTTTATGAAGCGCTTCCTGCTGGCTGCATCGCTGTTTTCGCTGTTCGCCCTGTCGGCGTGTGCCGACGATCCGGCCGTTCACCACCACGTGCCACCGAAAGACCCGGCGGACTACCACGGCGTGCCGACCGACGACCGTCCGCCTTCGATGATCGACGCGCCCGCCGCGCCGAAATAAGCGCACGACGAGGACGCGCTCGTCGACGCGCGCTTACGCGCGGCTCGCCAGGGCCTCGGACCCTACATCGCGCGCAAGGCGCGGCAACAGGCGAAGCAGCGTGAGACCGCGGGCGGCCATGAAGATCATCAGCGCCGCCCACAGTCCGTGATTGCCGTGCGTGCCGGCGAGCGCCCACGAAGCGGCGAGAAACACGCTGAGCGACACGACCATCGACGTCATCAGATCCCGCGTGCGCGTCGCGCCGATGAACACGCCATCGAGCAAAAAGCCCCACACGGACACGATCGGCGAGAGCACGGTCCACGGCAGGAAGGCTTCCGCGGTTGCCCGCACGAGGGCCTGATCCGTGAGCCGCTCGATGATCCACGTGCCCGCCGCCCAGTAGACGAGCGAGAACGCCAGCGCGCCAAGTCCCGACCACAGCAGCGTCACCTTGACGGCCTGGCGGAACGCCTCGCGATTGCGCGCGCCGATGGCCGCGCCGACGAGCGCTTCGGCCGCATGCGCGAAGCCGTCGAGCCCGTAGCCCATGAAGGTCTGGAAGTTGAGGAGCAGCGCGTTCGCGGCCAGCGTCGCGTCGCCCTGTTTCGCGCCCAGATGCGCGAACCAGCCGAACGCGCCGAGCAGGCACATCGTCCGCACGAAGATGTCGCGGTTGATGGTCACCATCCGCCTGAGGGCGACGGGATCGAACAGCGCGGCGCGCTCTAGCGCGGGCAGGCCGCGCGGACGCATCTGCCAGAGCAGCACAGCGCCGAACACGAAGCCAAGTGCATCGGCCGTCGCCGTGGCAGCGCCGATGCCCGCCACGCCCCAGTCGAACGCATACACGTACAGCAACACGGCGACGATGTTCACCGTGTTGATGAACACCTGCGTGGCAAGCGCAACGCGCACGCGTTGCGTGCCGAGCAGCCAGCCCAGTACGACATAGTTGCCGAGCGCGAGCGGCGCGGCCCAGATGCGCGCGTGACAGTAGGCGCGCGCGTGTCGCTGCACGTCGTCGCTGCCGCCGATCGTGCGCACCGCGAAGTCGATCAGCGGAACCTGCATCGCCAGCACGACTGCGCCGATCGCGAACGCGAGCAATAGCGCGCGCACGATGTTCATGCGCAGGCCGGCCTGATCGTTCGCGCCGAACGATTGCGCGACGAGTCCCGTCGTCCCCATGCGCAGGAAGCCGAAGCCCCAGAACACGAAGTTGAAGAACAGACCGCCGAGCGCGACGCCGCCGAGATACGACGCGCTGTCGAGATGCCCGGCGACGGCGGTGTCGACGGCGCCGAGTATCGGTTGCGTGAGGTTGGCGAGGACGATGGGAAACGCGAGCGTCAGCACGCGCCGATGCCAGTGCGTGGGCATTGCGGGCGCGCACGCGTGCGGCGCGTCTGACGCGGCGTTTGGGTCGACGCTGTCGTCGGCGCGATCGTTCAACCGCGTTCCTGCACGCAGACCCACGGGGACACGACGACGGCCCACAATTCGGGATCGCGCGCGGCGAAGTCGGCAGCCGTCTCCGCCTGCACGCGCTCGACCAGTCCGGACGACAGCCATTGCGTGACCTGCGTCGTGTCGTCGTTGGCGATGGCTTCGGCGACGCTCACCAGATCGAGATCGCGCGCGACGCGCAGCAGCATGCCACGTGCAAAGAAGCGTTCGAGTTCCGTCCAGCCGATCTTCGCGGTTTCACCGAGCAGTTTCTCGTAGAGCGGGCTTTGTGGGGTATCGGGGGAGGTCATGGCGTTAGCAGGGCAGCAGGGATTTCGTGCGTGGGGGCGTGTCGGCGGCGTGCGCCGGCACGGGCGGGCGTAACTATAAACCAAACCATAGGCGACGCCTCGCGACTTCGCTCGCCAATGTCTTGCGGTGCGAATGCGCCGATAAATGGCTTCACGTCACGAGCTTTAATCGCCATGTCCGCCCGCATATGAATACATTAAACGAAGGCTCGCAAATTCGTTAAATCTGAGGAATTGACTGCAGGAATCGTAACGGAAGAGTGCGTTGGCGCACCAAGTCCCGCTATTGCGGTAAACCGGGTGAAATGTGTGATTCCGACGAATATCGCAGTGCAGAACAATTCACGCGCAATTCTTTCGCAATCTTCCGAAAGGCCCGTCAGCTGTGGCTTTCGGGGCAGCACGCTATTGGGTCGAGCGCGTATTGAATGTGAAATGACGCGCTGAACCCGTTTGCAAATCGACGGGTGCGACATTCAGTTCGCCTTGAAACCGTGCGCCGACTCACACTATTTGCACAATTAATCGATTGCGTGGGTATAGGTGCGTTGCTAGATTTCGTCTCGGCGCATGGTGAACCGGTCCTTTGCCGATATGCGCCGAACCCCCGTTTGCCCGGCCTCGTGCCGGGCACTTTTTTTTGTCCAGACGCAATAAAAATCAGACGACGCGCGAGTGCCGGCTACTGCTTGCAGCGGATCACCATCGAGCGGTTCTTCACGTTGGCGCCGAGCACGCCACCCAGCGTGCCGCCTGCCGTGCCGCCCGTGTCGACATCCTTCGAGACCACGTCATAGCCATACGCGCCACATGCCTCGCCCGCACGCTTGTAGCATTCGCCCCAGTTCTGGCTCGCATCGCTGCCGCTGCAGTTGATCGCGAAGCCCGTCTCGCCGTTGGGCAGGTAAGTGAGCGTCGTCGAACCGGAACTGGCGCAGCCGGCAAGGCTCGCGAGAGAGGCGATCGCGAGGCTCGTCGCCGTCGCACGGACTGCCGCAAGGGCGTTTTTCATCGGAGTGTCCTCTGTATGTCGTTGCGCGGATGAACGCGGTGTCGACAGGCGTGGCACGGAGCGTGCCCGCCTGCCTCTGTGATGGAGCCGCGCACGGCCCATCGGGTTCCCGGCGGGACAGCGCTTTAGCGCGGCGGGAGCGAGCGTGCCGGATCGATCGAACGGCCGGCGTAGCGCAGCTCGAAGTGCAGCATCACACGGTCGTTGTCGGAGTCGCCCATCTCGGCGATCTTCTGACCTTGCTGCACCGTCTCGCCTTCCTTCACGAGCAGCGAGCGATTGTGCGCGTACGCGGTCAGATAGTCGGCGTTGTGCTTGATGATCAGCAGGTTGCCATAGCCGCGCAGGCCATTGCTCGCATAGACGACGGTGCCGCTCGCCGCCGCGAACACGGGCGTGCCCGCAGCGTTGGCGATATCGATGCCCTTCGAGTTGTTGCCGTCGAAGCCGCGCACCACGTTGCCCGTCGCCGGCCAGATCAACGAGATCGAAGACGCGGGCGCCGCAGGCGTGTCCGCAGCCGCGCTGCGCGACGAAGACGACGCGCTCGCCGATGCGCCAGCCGATGCGCTGCCCGAGGAGCTGCTACGCGTCGAACCCGTGCTGGCCGTGGCCGTGCCGGGCGGCGGCGCGACGCGCAGCACCTGGCCGACCTCGAGCGAATCGGGGTTCGATAGCTTGTTCCAGCGCGTCAGGCTCTCGACCGACGTGCGATTGCTGCGCGCGATCTTGTACAGCGTGTCGCCCCGTTCGACGCGATAGTAGCCCGGACCCACGGGTGCCGAGCCGCATGCGGCCAGTGCTGCGACCATGGCCGCGCAGACAAGCCGTCTGATTTTTGTTGTCAACATTGGACCTCGCAAGACGCCGCCGCGCGCCGATCCCGATCACGTGGCAGATGCAAAACGCCAGATTCTAACGGTTTTGCCATGCAGCACCCGTTTTCGGACCCAGGCGACGCGCGACGATGGTGCCGCGCGCGATGCGCGGCGCTCAGGGCAGCGTACCGACGGTAATGCGCAGCGACGCCGTTTCGGTGTCGCCCGCTTCGAGCCAGCGCAGGCCGAGGCCGTTGTGGATCGCATCGGGCAGGCCCAGCCATGGCTCGACGCAGAAGAAGTCCGACTCGGGCTTTTCCGTCCACGTCGTGACCGCGTACCACGGCACCGAGTTGGGACGCTGCAGATCGATCGTGATGCTGCGGTTCAGGCCGAGCGCGACCATCCGCACGACATGATCCGGCGCGCCGTCGAGGCAATGGAAGCGATCCAGGATGCCCGGATCGTCCAGACGATAGTCCGGCTTGCCCGCTTCGCCCGCGCTGATCGCGCCGTCCGGCAACTGATGGCGGCGCACCGTGCGCGGCAGTTCGAGCACCGTTTCGCCGCGTTGCGCGTGCGGCAACGTGAAGTAGAAGTGATGGCCCGCGTAGTAGGGCAGCGGCGCGCTCCCCGCCGTGCCTGTGTTGGTCGTGATGAAGTCGACGTCGAGCGTATGCGGGTCGACGAGTGTGTACTTCGCCTCGAAGCGGAAGCTGAACGGATAGCCGGCGTGCGTCGCGTCGCTGTCGGTCAGCGTCATGCTGATCGAGCGGGCGGCCTCATCGACCGTGACTTCGAACGGCAGGTCGCGCGCGAAGCCGTGCATGGGCAGATCGCGCACGATGCCTTGCGCGTCCTTCCAGCGGCCAATCTGGCCGTCGACGAAATGGCGGCCGAGAAACGGAAACAGCAGCGGATTGCCGCCGCGCACGCGCGCGGGCTGGCTCCAGTCCGCGTGCTCGGGCCAGAAGATCACCGACTGGCCGTCGATGTCCCACGACAGCAGGCGGCCGCCCGCCTGCGGCGCGACGCGCAGCAAAGAGCCGTCGCGTGCGATCTCGATGATGTCCTGTTGCTGGAATTGAGGCATGGCTGTGACGATAGAAAGCGGTTAGGGAAGGATCGGCGTGCACGATTGTGGCGCGAAAAGCGCAGCGAGGCCGATTTTGCGCCGCTTTGTGCTACGGGGAAACCCTTCTCGGGAAATTGCGGGTGTTACCGCACAGTCGGCGCAATCAATAATGTGTACGAAGACCGGCTCCGGCCGGATCCGATCACTCGGTTTTCAGGAGGGGCGATGGATCTCGCAATGGCAATGAGCGTGGCACTGTTCGGGATGTTCACGGGCAGTACGATTTATTTCTTTTATAAATTTACACGCTGACACGGGGCGACGAGAATCCACGTTGAGCCGTCGGCACGTACCGACGGTCCACGCAGCCTCCGCACGCAGGCCCGCCTTCCAGGCGGGCCTTTTTGCTTTCATCGCCGTAATCAGCCTTTCGATCTTGTTGCAACGCGGCAAGATTCCGTTAAAAGCGAATTATTGTCCTTGGCGCACCCCGGTCGCCCAGGCATAATCGACTCGCCTTCAGATGCCGGACGTCATGCTCCGGCAAGCTGTTTATCCTCCCCACTTTTCAAAAGGACCGACGCGTGAGCCTGTCGTTTTTGATCTTTTTGAGCGTGCTGCAGGGCGTCACGGAACTGTTTCCGGTGAGCAGTCTTGGTCACACGCTGCTCATTCCCGCTCTCTTCGGCATGCATATCGACAAGCATGCACCGCAACTGCTGCCGTTCCTCGTCGCGCTGCATCTGGGCACCGCGTTCGCACTGCTGTGGTACTTCCGTGCGCGCTGGGTTGCCCTCGTAGGCGGCTTTTTCGCCTCGCTATCGGGCCGCCGCAATGACGATGGCCATATGATGTGGGCGCTCATCATCGGGACCATACCGGCCGGTCTGGTAGGTCTCCTGCTCGAAAAGCGCCTCGAGCGCGTGTTCCACGATCTGCGTATCGTCGCGATTGCGCTGATCGTCAACGGCATCCTGCTGTGGCTCGGCGACCGGCTGCAGCGTTCCCGCGTGCACCGCGCGCCGGAGAAACTGACCTTCAAGCAGGCATTTCTGGTCGGCCTCGCGCAGGTCGGCGCGCTGATTCCCGGTTTCTCGCGCAGCGGCCTGACGATGATCGCCGGCAACGGCGCGGGCCTGACGGCCGAAAAGGCCGCCGAGTTCTCGTTCCTGCTCGGCACGCCGATCATCTTCGCGGCAGGCATCCTCGAACTGCCGAAGCTCTTTCACGCGCCGGACCAGCTCGCCGATGCGCTGCTGGGCGGCGTGCTGACGGCCATCGCCGCGTACCTGAGTGTGCGTTTCCTGATGCGCTATTTCGAAGGACGCGGCCGTCTTGCGTCGTTCGGCGTGTACTGCGTGATCGCGGGCGTGGTGTTTCTCGGCTGGTTCATGACGCATCCGCAGCCGGTCTGATCGCGCGGTTCGATCGGTTATAATCGCGGGCCCGGCGTTGCTGCCGGGCCTTTCTGTTTGAGCGCCACGGCATGCGTGGCGCGCTCGACCCGGCGCCTGACGCCAGTTTCCGTCAGGTCCAGCCAGGTTAAAATTCCGGTTTCGCCTCCCCATAGTTCAACGGATAGAACACGGGTCTTCTAAACCTGAAATCGAGGTTCGATTCCTCGTGGGGGGGCCATCCAGTCAGTCTGCCTGCCGGCCTACGCCACCACCTGCTGCACTTCCGCACGGCCTCCATCCCCACCGCACCGAACGCCCATAAAAAAGGGCAGCCGAAGCTGCCCTGAAGCGTTGCGCATCGAACGTGGAGAAATGCGCGACTGTTGCTTGCCCGTGCTTTGTCGATGACGGGCGACGGGCCCGCCTGCCTGCGTTGCTGCGTGATTACTTGCTGATGTCGAGCGCGTTCGTCAGATCGCCCATCGCCTGGCCGCCGTTCGCGACCAGCGCACTGTCACGCGACGTGAGGCCCGGCAGGTTCGGCAGATTGAAGCGGTGCGTGATGAAGCGCAGGATCGACGTCGTGTCGTACTGCGTATGATCGACGAAACCCTTCTTCGCGTACGGCGACACGATGATCGCGGGAATCCGCGTGCCCGGGCCCCAGCGGTCGCCCTTCGGCGGCGCGACGTGATCCCAGAATCCGCCGTTCTCGTCGTACGTGATGATGACGACCATGTTGTTCCACTGCGGGCTCTTCTGCAGATGCGAGATCACATCCGCAATGTGCTGATCGCCCTGCGAGACATCCGTATAACCCGCGTGCTCGTTCAGGTTGCCTTGCGGCTTGTAGAACGCGACTTGCGGCAGCGCGCCGGCGTCGATCTGCTTGATGAACTCCGCGCCGTTCAGGCCGCCGTCGAGCAGATGCTTCGCGCGGTTGTCGGTGCCCGGTGCGAGATCGGCGAAGTAGTTGAACGGCTGGTGGTGCGGCTGGAAGTTAGGCGAGCTGAGGTTCGCGCCGTAGATCACGTTCGCCGTGTTGTTCTGCACAGCGGAGATCGCGTTGCTCCAGGCGCCGCCGTACCACGCCCACGTCACGCCCGCGTTGTTGAGCAGATCGCCGATATGCTGGTTCGTCTGCGCCGGGAGCGTCGTCGCGGCCGTCGGATCGGCGAGGTTCGCGTCGCCGCCCGCAGCCGGCTTGTTGCCGCTCGGCTGATACGGCGGCTGCATCGTGTTGATGGCGTAGAAGTCGGGCGTGAGGTTGCCCGAATTGACGAAGGTCGGCACGTCGGTCAGCGCCGATGCCGCCGACGTCGACTTGAGCGTCAGCGAGACACCGTCCGGTGCGACGTCGGAGATCGACGTCTTCGCGACGCTCGTGTCGGCGTTCGCATAGAACGGCGTGCACGCGCAGACCAGCCACTGGTGGTTCAGGAACGAGCCGCCGAACGCGCCCATGAAGAAATTGTCGGCCAGCGTGAATTGCTGTGCGATCTTGTAGAGCGGCAGCTTGTCGGCGTTCGGCGTGTAGTGGCCCATCACGAGACCGCCCGAATCGGCCCACGCGGCGAACATGTCGTTCTTGCCGCCGTGGATCTGCATCTGGTTCTCGTAAAAGCGGTGATACAGGTCGCGCGTCGTCGCGCTGAGCGGCGCGTTGAAGCCGGCCGGATCGTCGATGGCGAACGGCGCGTTCGGCAGATTGACGGTCATCGCCTGCGTGATCACGGGCGTCACGCCCGCAGCCGTGAGGCCCTTCCAGACGGGCGGCAGCGTCGCGAGCACGGAGCCGTCGCGGTCGAGCTGGCGCGCGGTCGTCGCCGTCACGTTCTGCAGCCCGTTGGCGCCCGGGAAGTTGCCATAGAGGTTGTCGAAGCTGCGGTTTTCTGCATAGATGACCACGACGTTCTTCACGGAAGACAACGTCGGCTTCGAGTTCGAATTGCCACCACATGCGTACAGCCCGATTGCTGCAGCGATCGCGATAGGCGTCGCGCAGATCAGTTTCTTGTTCATGATTTATCTCTCTCGCGTTGGGGACCGGCGGTGAATCCGCATTGGGATGACCGGCGGCGAGAGTGTCGCAAGGCTTTTTGACAGAACGATTAATTTCTTACATCGAGTTTCCGATTGGCTTGTGGTTTTTGATGTGTCGTCGGGTATATGTCATTTCAGCGACATGTCGGTGAAATAACCTCGCGCAGTCGATCAACACGAGCAGGTAAGAAAGATATGCGGCGCGATGTGGCGGGGCTTTGGACAAGACAGGCGTGGCGCGCGGGATGGATTGGCGCGCTGGGGATTTCGGTTGCGGTGATGGTGGCCGGGTGCGATGCCGGCGGTACGCAGGGCGGCGGCGCTCAAGCAGCGGCGCAACCGGTCCATCCGGCAATGAGCGGCGCGCAGATGCAGAAGGTGTCCGCCGATGGCGCCGCGGCGATGCCCGCCGGCGGTCAGACGCGCGCCCAGGTGTACGAGTCCGTCAAGAAGATGACGGCCGTCGGCAAGCAGCTATTCGTTGATCCGTCGCTGTCGGGCTCGGGCAAGCTTGCCTGCGCGTCGTGCCATAGTCCGCAGCACGCTTTCGGGCCGCCGAACGCGCTCTCGGTGCAACTGGGCGGCCAGGACATGCGCCAGCAGGGCATGCGCGCCGCGCCCGACATCAAGTATCTGCAGAAGGTGCCGTCCTTCACCGAGCACTATCACGACTCGGACGACGAGGGCGACGAAAGCGTCGACGCCGGTCCGACGGGCGGCCTGATGTGGGATGGCCGCGTGAACAGCGCGCACGATCAGGCGCGCATGCCGCTGACGTCGTCGTTCGAGATGGGCAGCACGCCGCAGAAAGTGGCGGCAGCCGTGAAGGCCGCGCCGTACGCGAACCAGTTCCGCGACACGTTTGGCGAGCATGTGTTCGATAACGACGACACGACGTTCAAAGCGGTACTGCAAGCGCTCGAGGTGTTCGAAGAGACGCCGGAACTGTTCTATCCGTACACCAGCAAGTACGACGCGTTTCTCTCCGGCAAGGCGCAGCTCACGAAGGCCGAGCTGCACGGCCTGCAGCTCTTCAACGACGAGACCAAGGGCAACTGCGCGAGCTGCCACATCAGCCAGCGTGCGCTCGACGGCTCGGCGCCCGCGTTCTCCGACTTCGGTCTGATCGCGCTCGGCGTGCCGCGTAATCGCACGCTGGCCGTGAATCGCGATCCGCATTTCTACGATCTGGGCGCATGCGGCCCGGAGCGCACGGATCTGAAGGGACAAGACGAGTATTGCGGCATCTTCCGTACGCCGACGCTGCGCAACGTGGCGCTGCGCAAGACGTTCTTCCACAACGGGATTTATCACTCGCTCGAAGAAGTCGTCCGCTTCTATGCGGAACGCGATACGAATCCGGAGAAGTTCTATCCCGTCGTCAAGGGGAAAGTGCAGAAGTTCGACGATCTGCCGAAGAAGTATTGGGCGAATCTGAATACCGACCCGCCATTCGATCGCAAGCCGGGCGACAAGCCTGCGCTGGATGAATCAGAGATCAAGGACGTCGTCGCGTTCCTTAAGACGCTGACGGACGGATATCAGCCCGAACCGCCTCAGCAACACGCTGACGCTCACATCGTCAGCAGCAGATAACAGCCGGCGATCAACAGCACGAACGACGCGAGCAGGCACACGAGGCCCGCTCGCGTCAGCGCGCACGGCCACCGGCTGCGGCGCAAGCCGTGGATGCGCACGATGGTCGGCATCGGCGCGGGATCGACGCGCATGACGATCGTGCCGAGAACGATGCAGATCAGCGTCAGCATCGCGGCGAAAAACTGAAGAGCGAACGAGAGGTCCATGAGCAGGAGTCGCAACGCGCAAGGCGTTTGAAGCGCGGTTGAATTTGAGTCGACTCATGTTATGGATCGCGTCCTTCGGGGCCTATGGGACGCGTCCTAAAATTCTTCTGAGCAGGCTTCAGATGGGCCTGTGGCGCGGCGGCGCTATCTCAAAGATGGGACGGTGCCGCGACCTGTGTCGAGGCGGCGTGCTATGCTTTTAGGGTCCAGATCGCGTCCACTCTACGGCCGCGCCACGCTTGCCCGAACCCGACTTCTGCGGAGAACTTCATGTCGATGCGAACCCGAGCCGTGTTTCAACTCTCAGTGGGCGGGCTGCTGCTAGCCGGCGCAATCGGCGTGCATGCCGCCAATCTCAACTTCCTGAACGACACGCCGATCGCGTACATGAAGCAGGCCGACAACGATTCGCTCAGAAAGGCCGCGTTCGAAGTGCTCGACAAGAAGCAGGACGGCGAATCGTCCACCTGGAACAACGAGGGTCTGCGCAATAGCACGAGAATCGAGGCGCAGCTCACGCCCGATGCGACATCGAAGTCGGGCGACCGGACGTGCCGTCAGATCCACGTCGTGTTGAGCGCCAAAGGCCAGTCGATGAATCTGAACCCGCAGTTCTGCCGGCAAGGCACGGGTAACTGGGTGATGCAGAAGAAGAATTGAGCGCGCGCACGATCTCTTGCGGCGTCGTGTTGCTCGACCCGGATGGGCGAGTGCTGCTCGCGCACGCGACGGAAACCAGCCACTGGGATATTCCCAAAGGGCAGGGCGAGGAAGGCGAAGCGCCGCATGTGACGGCGCTGCGCGAGATGGAAGAGGAAACGGGACTCGCCGTGGACGCGGCGCGGCTGAAAGACCTTGGCCTGTTCGTATATCGGCGGGACAAGGACCTGCATCTGTTCGCCGCGCGCGCCCGCGCCGACGAACTCGACCTCACCCGCTGCACGTGCACGTCGATGTTTCCGCGCCGCTCCGACGGCACGATGATTCCCGAGATGGACGCATTCCGCTGGGCCGCGCCCGATGAAGTCGAGCATTACGCGAGCCGCAGTCTCACGCGGCTCTTTCAGACCACGCTGTCGCTCGCCGAACTGCACCGCGCGCTGGACGCGGCGTAGCGCTCGCGTGTCAATCGAGCGCCTTGTCGTTCGGATGCGCGAACATCGAGCGCATTTCCGCCGACAGCGGATAGTTCAGGTTGATCCCATGCGGCGGAATGGGCTGCGTGAACCAGACGTTGTAGAGGCGCTCGGCCTCGCCTGACGTCTGCATTTTCGAGATCACCCGGTTGACCAGCTCGCGGAACGGCGCGTCGCCCTTGCGGAACATGCACGCATAGGTCTCGTAGCCGAGCGGCGTGCCCGTCACGATGAAGTCGTCGGGGCGCGGGTCGGTGGCGCGAAAACCGTAGAGAATCGGTTCGTCCATCACGAACGCGACCGCGCGATCCGCCTTCACGGCTGCGAACGCATCGGAGTGGTCCTTCGCGCTCGCAATACGCATATTCAGCTGCTTCTCGCTGTTCAACTGACGCACGAGCCGTTCGTCCGAGGTGCCCGCCGTCGTGACGACGGGCTTGCCGGCGAGATCCGCGAAGTCGTTGATACCGGCGTTCTTGCGCGCGATCATCCGCACCGCGTACTGGAAGAAGCTATTTGAAAACGCGGCGACATTCTCGCGCTCGCGCGTATGTGTGGTCGAGCCGCATTCAAGATCGATCTGGTTGTTGACCAGCATCAGGAAGCGGTTCGCCGATGTGATCGTGACTTCGCGCACCTTGAGGTTCGGCATCGCGAGCGTCTTCCTGATTTCGTCGACGATGGCGAGTGCGATCGATTGCGAATAGCCGACCGTCTGGTCGCCGTTCGAATAGGAGAAGGGGATCGACGCTTCGCGCACGCCGAGCGTGATCACGCCGTCGTCGTGGACCTTCTTGAGCGTGCCCGTCAGCTCTTCGGCATGCGCGGGCGTCGTCAGCGACATGAGCGACGCCAGCGCCGCAGCCGCTACCAGCTTGTATTTGATTGCAACCTTCATCGTTCCCCCTGGGCCGGCAGCAATCACTCCGGCTGCATCGACATGCCGTCGCATAGCGATGTCCGTCGCAGGACACGGCGGCATGCGCGCTGAATGCGTCGCCTGCCGTCGTGACCCAACCAGACAATCAGCTTACGCCGGCTTTCCCCAACTGTCGCGCAGACTGACGATCCGGTTGAATACGGGTTTGCCCGGTTTCGTGTCATACCGGTCGGCGACGAAGTAGCCGTGACGCTCGAACTGATAGCGTGCTTCGGGCTCGACCTCGCCCAGACCCGGCTCGACGTAGGCGTGCATGATGCGCTTCGAATCGGGATTGAGCGCCTCGAGGAAATCGCGGCCGCCCGCGTCGGGCTGGGCTTCCTTGAAGAGGCGATCGTAGACCCGCACTTCGACGGGCACGGCCTGAGTCGCGCTGATCCAGTGGATCGTGCCCTTGACCTTGTAGTTGTTCGCGCCTTCCGTGCCGGAGCGGCTGTCCGGGAAGTAGTTGCAGTGCACGGCGATCGCGTTGCCGTTCTCGTCCTTGTCGACGCCCGTGCATTCCACGACGTAGCCGTACTTCAGACGCACCTTGTTGCCCGGGAACAGGCGGAAATAGCCCTTCGGCGCGTTTTCCATGAAGTCTTCGCGCTCGATCCACAATTCACGCGAGAACGGGAACGTGCGCACGCCGCGATCCGGATGATGCGGATGGACGGGCGCGCTGCACGCATCCGTCTGACCTTCGGGATAGTTGTCGATGACGAGCTTCAACGGATCGAGCACGCAGGTCGCGCGCGGCGCCTTGTCGTCGAGATCGTCGCGCAGCGCGCCTTCGAACACGCTCATGTCGATCCACGAATCGACCTTCGTGATGCCGATGCGCTCGCAGAACAGCTTGATGCTGTCCGGCGTAAAGCCGCGGCGGCGTACGCCGACGATGGTCGGCATGCGCGGATCGTCCCAGCCGTCCACGTGGTTTTCGTTCACCAGTTGCAGCAGCTTGCGCTTGCTGGTGATCGCGTACGTGAGGTTCAGACGCGAAAACTCGATCTGCTGCGGCAGCGGACGCGTGAAGATGCCGGCCTCGGCGAGTTCGTCGAGGATCCAGTCGTACAGCGGACGGTGGTCTTCGAACTCCAGCGTGCACAGCGAATGCGTGATGTTTTCGAGCGCGTCCGAGATGCAGTGCGTGTAGTCGTACATCGGGTAGACGCACCACGTGTCGCCCGTCCGGTAGTGGTGGGCGAAGCGGATGCGGTAGATCACCGGGTCGCGCATGTTGAAGTTCGGCGACGACATGTCGATCTTCGCGCGCAGCACGTGCTCGCCTTCCTTGAACTCGCCCGCCTTCATACGGCGGAACAGGTCGAGGTTTTCTTCGACGCTGCGCTCGCGGAACGGCGACGGCGTGCCGACTTCCGTTGCGGAGCCGCGGTTCGCGCGCATCTCTTCCGCCGTCTGACTGTCGACATACGCCTTGCCGCGCGTGATCAGCAACTCGGCGAACTCATAGAGCTTGTCGTAGTAGTCGCTCGCGAAGTAGAGGTGCTCCTTGCTTTCGGCGTTCCACTCGAAGCCGAGCCACTTCACCGCGTCGACGATCGAGTCGACGTATTCGAAGCTTTCCTTTTCCGGGTTCGTGTCGTCGAAGCGCAGATGACAGACGCCGCCGTAGCTCTGCGCGATGCCGAAGTTCAGGCAGATGCTCTTCGCGTGGCCGATGTGCAGATAGCCGTTCGGTTCCGGCGGGAAGCGCGTTTCCACCCGCTGCCCCCACTTTCCGGAGCGGTTGTCGTCGTCGATGATGTTGCGGATGAAATTCGAAACGGGCGCTTCGTTGCGCTCGGCGTCTTTGCGATCGTTGTTCATGCGAGAAGGAGAAAGTCGGTCCTGGACACTATATGCGTCCGTTAGTCTGTCAATTCTACCTGACGACACCTTCGACGACAGTCTTTAGGCTTGCGCGATGCGGCGCGCAGCCGACAGTGACGGAGATCCGCGGATTTCCGGGGCGCAATCGGCGCTGTAACAGGAGGTAAATTGCGTTGGCCCGGTGTGGTGCGGACGCTTAGCATGCGTCGCGCGCCATGCCCCACGCCGCGGCCGTGCCGGTCTGCGTCGCCGCGGGTGAGCGGGGTGGTTTGCCGTTGCGCTTTGCGGCGAGCACGAGCCTCGCCCCGCGCCTCGAGCGGCGCTTTCGCCGCCGGCTGCGTCCGGCGCACCGTTTTTCGGCAGGCGCTGCGTTTCCGTTATTCTGTCGTGGGCTCGGGCATCCGATGCCCGTCCCACCGCTTCACGCGACCTGTCCTTGCCGCGATCCGGCCGCCCCATGCCGCCGGGCACACGCGGGCAGGTCCATCTATCCCGGAGTTCCTCGGATGTCCCTTCCGATGTTGCGCGCGTCTCGCGCGCTTTCCGGCGCCGACATGCATGCCGAATCCCATGCGGGCGCCTACGCCGATTCCTGTTCCAGCGCCGGCCGCGTCGTTGCGCGTGGCGCGTTTGCGCGCTTCGCCACGACGCTCGCGCTGACGGGCGCGCTGTTCGCGAGCCTGGTCGCTTCGCCCGCCGTCGACGCGAAGACGGCGCAGCCGAAGCCCGTGCTCGACGCGTCAGCCGTCGCAACGCCCGACCGCTACGCCGCCGACGCCGCCCAGCAGATGTTCGCGGCAGGCGGCAATGCCGTCGATGCAGCCGTCGCGATCGCCTTCACGCTCGCCGTCACGTACCCGGATGCGGGCAATATCGGCGGCGGCGGGTTCATGACGGTGTACATGGACGGCAAGCCGTACTTTCTCGACTACCGCGAGAAAGCGCCGCAGAGCGCGACGCGCGACATGTATCTCGACGACAAGGGCAACGTGATCAAGGGCATGAGCCTCGTCGGACATCGCGCGGTGGCCGTGCCGGGCACGGTCGACGGCATGTGGGAAGCGCAGAAGCGCTTCGGCAAGCTCAAATGGAAGCAGGTGCTCGCGCCCGCCATCAAGTACGCGACGGACGGCTTCCCCGTCGAGCCGTGGCTGCAGAAGCGCCGCGAATTCGCGGCGCAGAACTTCGGCGGCAAGACCAATTTCGATGCGTATTTCTCGAACCTGAAGGCGGGCGTCGTGTTCCGCCAGCCCGAGCTCGCGCAGACCCTGACGCGAATCGCATCCGATGGCGGCCGCGAGTTCTACGAAGGGCAAACGGCCGATCTGATCGCACGGCAGATGTACGGGCACGGCCTGCTCACGAAATCGGATCTGGTGCAGTACAAGGCCGTGTGGCGGCAGCCGGTGACGGCCAGCTGGAACGGCTATCAGATCGTGACCGCGCCGCCGCCCAGTTCGGGCGGCATCGGCTTGATCCAGTTGCTGAAAATGAAGGCGGACCTGAAGCCTCAGTTCGACGGGGTCGAGTTGAATTCCGAGCCGTATATCCATCTGGTGTCGCAAATCGAGGACCGCGTGTTCGCCGATCGCCAGCAGTACATGGGCGACCCCGATTCGTACCGCGTGCCCGTCGACAAGCTGATCGACGACGCCTACCTCGCGAAGCGCGTCGAGGACATCACGCCTGACGAAGTGCCGGGCGCCGTGCCCGTCAAGCCGGGCCTCGGCGACTCGATGCCGGAAAAGGCGCAGACGACGCACTTCTCGGTGGTCGACAAGTGGGGTAACGCGGTGTCGAACACGTACACGCTGAACGGGCCGTTCGGCTCGGGTGTGGTCGTCGACGGCGGCGGGTTCGTGCTGAACGACGAGATGGACGACTTCGAGATCAAAGCCGGCGTGGCGAACCAGTTCGGCGTGACGAGCGGCGACGTCAACACGATCGCGCCGGGGCGCCGGCCGTTGTCATCGATGGCGCCGACCATCCTGACGAAGGACGGCAAGGTGTCGCTCGTGATCGGCACGCCGGGCGGTTCGCGCATCTTCACGTCGATCTTCCAGGTGATGACGAACCTGTACGACTTCAACATGCCGCCCGCCGACGCGCTCGCCGCGATGCGCTTTCACCATCAGTTGCTGCCGCAGAAGACGATCTACTTCGAGCCGTACCATCCCATCGACGGCGAACTCGCCGAACAGTTGAAGACGCGCGGCTACACGCTGCAGGGCCAGACGTTCAACGGTGACGTCCAGATGATCCGCATCGACGGCACGACCCCGCAACCGGCTGCCGATCCGCGCGGCGTCGGCGTCGGCCGTGTGATTCAATAGCGCTCGCGGCGCGATGCCGCATTTCGACAACTCACAACGAACGGGGAACAGGAATGGAGTTGGAGCAGCAGAACGTGATCGTGTTGCCGGGTTATATGAACTCAGGCGTGGGGCACTGGCAGACCCGGTGGGAAGCGCGTTATCCGAACTTCTCGCGCGTGCCGATGCGCGACTGGGACCATCCCGTTTGCGATGAGTGGTGCGATACGCTCGACGCTGCCGTCGCTGCTGAAAAAGCGCCTGTTCTGCTTGCGGCGCACAGCCTTGGCTGCCTGACGGTCGCGTTCTGGGCGGCCCACCATGCTTCACAGGATGCGCTGGCGAAAGTCGCGGGCGCGCTGCTCGTCGCGGTGCCCGATCCGGCCGGTCCAGGATTTCCCGCTGATGCGGTCGGGTTCGATGCCGTACCGATGAACAAGCTGTCTTTCCCGTCGATCGTCGTGGCGAGCACCGACGATCCGTACGGCGGCGTGCCGTTCTCGCAGGCCTGCGCGGCGGCATGGGGCAGCCGTTGGGAGAACATCGGCCCGCGCGGCCATATCAACGCCGACAGCGGCCTCGGCGACTGGGACGAAGGGCAGGGCTGGCTGGCTTCGATGGCGTGAGTCGCGGCGGGGCGGCGCGACTCAGGCACTGAGGGTTGGGTGCCGGACGACGGGCGCGCCTTGTTCTGCCGCCGCACGCTGGAGCCGGCGTGTGCCGGTGCCGCTGTTCGCCGGAAAGCCTTCAAAACTGCAGTGCGCCAACGGCAGGAAGCCAACCGCGGCCCGCCAACCGAAGCAAGCCAACCGAAGCAAGCCGCCTCCCGGCCTCACCACGTCAGATCACCGACTTACCCCGCAGCGCGTCGATGCGCGCATCGTCATATCCGAGCACGTCGCGCAGGATCGCTTCCGTATGCTCGCCGAGCGTCGGTGGATGGGCCTGCGCCTCGGGCGGCGTCGCGCTCATGCGGATAGGGTTGCGCACCAGCTTCACGGTGCCGCCCGACGGATGTGGCAATTGAACCTCCATGCCGCGCGCGACCACCTGCTCGTTCTCGAACACCTCTTCCAGATCGTTGATCGGGCCGCAGGGCACGCCTGCCGCTTCGAGCGCGTCGATCCATTCGTGCTTGCTGCGCGTGCGGACCATCTCCGCGAGGATCGGCACGAGCGTTTCGCGGTTGCGCACGCGCTCCGGGTTGGTCGCGAAGCGGTCGTCGTCGGCCAGATCCGCGCGGTTGCCCGCTTCGACGAACTTACGGAACTGTCCGTCGTTGCCTACGGCGACGATGATCCAGCTGTCGCTCGTCTGGAACGTCTGATAGGGGACGATGTTCGGGTGTGCGTTGCCCCAGCGCGCTGGCGGCTTGCCGCTCGCGAGGTAGTTCGAGTTCATGTTCGCGAGCATGGCGACCTGCACGTCGAGCAGCGCCATGTCGATGTACTGGCCTTCGCCCGTGCGGTCGCGGTGCGCGAGCGCCGTCAGCACGGCGACGCTCGAGTACATGCCCGTCATCAGGTCCGCGATCGCCACGCCTGCCTTCTGCGGTCCGCCGCCTGGCTGGCCGTCGCGCTCGCCCGTAATGCTCATGAAGCCGCCGATGCCCTGCACGATGAAGTCGTAGCCCGCGCGCTGCGCATACGGCCCCGTCTGACCGAAGCCCGTCACCGAGCAGTAGACGATGTCGGGTTTCACGGCCTTCAGCGACTCATAGTCGAGCCCGTACTTCTTCAACTGGCCGACCTTGTAGTTCTCCAGCACGACGTCGCTTTGCGCGGCCAGTTCACGGACGATCTGCTGCCCTTCGGGCGTGGCGATATCGACGGTCACCGAGCGCTTGTTGCGGTTCGCCGCGAGGTAGTAGGCGGCTTCGCGGGTGTCCGTGCCCTCCGGCGTCTTCAGGTACGGCGGCCCCCAGTGGCGCGTGTCGTCGCCGGCGCCCGGCCGCTCGACCTTGATTACGTCGGCGCCGAAATCGGCTAGCGTCTGCGCGCACCACGGACCGGCAAGCACGCGGGTAAGGTCCAGTACGCGGATATGACTGAGTGCACCCATGTTCTGTCTACGTCTCCAATGTGTCCAATGTGATGAAGCGCGCGCCGCGCGGGCGCTGCCCGATTGAATCGATGTGGTGCATCTTAAGCGATTGGGCGCGCTCGACCTACTCAGCCCGACGGCATAGGACGAATGACAGCCGGGGTTCCGGGCGTTTTCGGGAGACAGACCTGGCCGGATGGCCAACACCGTGCGCCGCCCGCGCCACGGTGCCGCGCGACAGCGCCGATCCCGTATAATCGACCGTTCAGGAAACAATCTATTGCGACGGCCGGTCAGTCTTCCGCAGCCGTCGGCTCAAGCCAGGACCGTCCCCAAAGCACGCTATGAAAGCCGCCGAAATCCGCGAGAAATTCCTCAAGTTCTTCGAATCGAAGGGCCATACGATCGTCCGTTCGTCGAGCCTCGTGCCCGGCAACGACCCGACGCTGCTCTTCACCAATTCGGGCATGGTGCAGTTCAAAGATGTGTTTCTCGGCACCGAATCGCGTCCGTACTCGCGGGCTACGACCTCGCAGCGCAGCGTGCGCGCGGGCGGCAAGCACAACGACCTGGAAAACGTCGGCTACACGGCGCGTCACCATACGTTCTTCGAAATGCTCGGCAACTTCTCGTTTGGCGACTATTTCAAGCGCGACGCGATCCACTATGCGTGGGAACTGCTGACGGGCGTCTACCAGTTGCCGAAGGAAAAGCTCTGGGTCACGGTCTACCAGGAAGACGACGAAGCCTTCAACATCTGGGAGAAGGAAGTCGGCGTGCCGGCAGAGCGCATCATCCGCATCGGCGACAACAAGGGCGCGCGCTACGCATCGGACAACTTCTGGCAGATGGCCGACGTCGGCCCGTGCGGCCCGTGCTCGGAAATCTTCTACGACCACGGTCCCGAAGTGTGGGGCGGCCCGCCGGGATCGCCTGAAGAAGACGGCGACCGTTACATCGAGATCTGGAATCTCGTCTTCATGCAGTTCAGCCGCGACGCACAGGGCAACATGACGCCGCTGCCTAAGCAGTGCGTGGACACGGGCATGGGTCTCGAGCGTATCGCGGCCGTGCTGCAGCACGTGCACAGCAACTACGAGATCGACCTGTTCCAGGCGCTGATCAAGGCGGCCGGGCGCGAAACGGGCGTCGAAGACCTGTCGAACAACTCGCTGAAGGTGATCGCCGATCACATCCGCGCGTGCTCGTTCCTGATCGTCGACGGCGTGATTCCCGGCAACGAAGGCCGCGGCTACGTGCTGCGCCGTATCGTGCGCCGCGCGATCCGCCACGGCTACAAGTTGGGCCGCAAGGGTTCGTTCTTCCACAAGATGGTGGCCGATCTCGTCGCGCAGATGGGCGGCGCGTATCCCGAACTGAAAGACGCCGAGCAGCGCGTCACGGACGTGCTGCGTCAGGAAGAAGAGCGCTTCTTCGAGACCATCGAGCACGGCATGTCGATCCTCGAAAGCGCGCTGGCCGATCTGGAAGCGAAGGGCGGCAAGACGCTCGACGGCGAAGTCGCGTTCAAGCTGCACGACACCTACGGCTTCCCGCTCGATCTGACGGCGGACGTCTGCCGCGAGCGCGAAGTGACGGTCGACGAGCCGGCATTCGACGAAGCCATGGCCCGTCAGCGCGAACAGGCGCGTGCGGCCGGCAAGTTCAAGATGGCGCAGGGCCTCGAATACTCGGGCGCGAAGACTACGTTCCACGGCTACGAAGAGATCGTCTTCGACGACGCGAAGGTCACGGCGCTGTATGTCGACGGCGCGTCCGTCAACGAAGTGACGAAGGGTCAGCAGGCCGTCGTCGTGCTCGATCACACACCGTTCTACGCGGAATCGGGTGGTCAGGTCGGCGATCAGGGCGTGCTGGCGAACGCGAGCGTGCGCTTCGCCGTCGCCGATACGCTCAAGGTGCAGGCGGACGTCGTGGGCCACCACGGCACGCTGGAACAGGGCGCGCTGAAGGTCGGCGACGTCGTGAAGGCTGAGATCGACGCGATCCGCCGCGCACGCACGGCCCGCAACCACTCGGCTACCCACCTGATGCACAAGGCGCTGCGCGAAGTGCTCGGTGGCCACGTGCAACAGAAGGGCTCGCTCGTCGACGCCGACAAGACCCGTTTCGACTTCGCGCATAACGCGCCGATGACGGACGAAGAAATCCGCCGCGTCGAAGCCATCGTCAACGCGGAAGTGTTGGCGAACGCGCCGGGCATCGTGCAGGTGATGCCGTACGACGAAGCGGTGAAGGGTGGCGCCATGGCGCTGTTCGGCGAGAAGTACGGCGACGAAGTGCGCGTGCTGGATCTGGGCTTTTCGCGCGAGCTGTGCGGCGGCACGCACGTACATCGCACGGGCGACATCGGCTTCTTCAAGATCGTGATGGAAGGCGGCGTCGCGGCGGGCATCCGTCGCGTTGAAGCGATCACCGGCGACAACGCGGTGCGTTATGTGCAGGAGCTCGACGCGCGCATCAACGCAGCGGCCGCGGCGCTGAAGGCGCAGCCGTCGGAACTGACGCAGCGTATCTCGATGGTTCAGGACCAGGTGAAATCGCTGGAAAAGGAACTGGGCGCGCTGAAGTCGAAGCTTGCGTCGAGCCAGGGCGATGAACTGGCCGGCCAGGCCATAGAGGTCTCCGGCGTGCAGGTGCTGGCGGCGACGCTGGAAGGCGCGGACGTCAAGACGCTGCGCGAAACCGTCGACAAGCTGAAGGACAAGCTCAAGAGCGCGGCGATCGTGCTGGCGTCCGTCGAAGGCGGCAAGGTCAGCCTGATCGCGGGCGTCACGGCCGAGGCGAGCAAGAAGGTCAAGGCGGGTGAACTGGTCAACTTCGTCGCGCAGCAGGTCGGCGGCAAGGGCGGCGGCCGTCCGGATATGGCGCAGGCGGGCGGCACCGAGCCGGCCAATCTGCCGGCAGCGCTGGCTGGCGTGAAGGGCTGGGTCGAAGCGCAGCTTTAAGCCTTCGCGTCACGTAGCATTCGCATCAACGAAAAAGCCGCGAGTCGATGAGACTCGCGGCTTTTTGCTTTTGTGCGTTTGGGTTACTCAGGCAGCCACCTCGACCGCCGGCTTCTCCTGCACGTTCCCGCTCGCGACCAGCATCCCGCGCAACGCATTCAGTGCCGACGAGAAATGGCCGCGTCGCCAGACCAGCAGCGTTTCGATGCTGCCTAGCTCGGCGAGCGGATGCACGGCGATATCGTCCGATTCGGGCAGCAGTGCCAGCACCGAGCGCGGCGCGAAAGCCACGCCCGCGCCCGCCGCCACGCACGCGACGATCGCGTGATACGAGCCGAGTTCCAGCACCCGCGCGGGCCGGATGCCGTGCTCCATGTACCACTTCTCGATATGCGTGCGGTACGCGCAGCCCACCTCGAACGCGATCAGCGTCGAAAGCGAAATATCGCCCGCATGACGGATGGGAGGATGACCGCGCGGCGACACCATCACCAGTTCCTCGCGAAACACGGGCACGACCTCGAAGAGCTCGCCGATCCAGCCGGGATCGAGCGGTGTCGCGACGATCGCCGCATCCACCTCGAATTCGCGCACGCGCTCGATCAGCTTGCCCGTCGTCCCCGTCTCCAGTTCGAGCGCCACGTCGGGCCACGTCTGGTGGTACTGCGCGAGCAGTCCGGGCAACCGGGTCGCCGCGACGCTCTCCATCGTGCCCAGCCGCAGGCGTCCGCTCGGACGGGCGTCCTTGACTGCGTGGCGGGCTTCGTCGGCGAGCGCGAGCAGCCGTTCGGCATAGGGCAGCAGCGTTTCGCCCGCGGGCGTCAGCACGAGCCGCCGTCCGTCGCGAACGAACAGCTCGGTGCCCAACTGCTCTTCGAGTTGCTTGATACGCGTGGTCACGTTCGATTGCACGCGATTGAGCTTCGCTGCAGCGCGCGTCACGCCGTTTTCGCGCACGACGGCGCGAAAGATTGTCAGGGCGGCAAGATCCATTGATCTCTCCGTGAGATTAAACCTATCCGTATTATTCATTTTATGAGATCGAATGGTCAAGATACGATGGTCGTGAAAAAAACCATTCCCGTGCTGTCCGATCCCGGAACGCCGGGCCACCGCCATGTCATCGATGAACGATTTCGCCACCCATACCCTCCAGCAAAACCACGCTTCACCTCATGCCGCGCGCCGCGCCGCGCTCGCCTGCATGGCAGCGCTTGCTGTCGCGCTCGGCGTCGGCCGCTTCGCCTTTACGCCGCTGTTGCCGTTGATGCTCCGTGGCGGTGAACTCGATATCCGACACGGCGGCTGGCTCGCGTCGCTCAACTACGCGGGGTACTTTCTCGGCGCGATCGGCTGCGTCGCGCTGCGCATGGACGCCGCTCGCGTGGTAAACGCGGGTCTCGCGTCGACTGTGCTGCTCGTACTCGCGATGGGCGTCACGCATCAGTTCTGGGTGTGGGCGGTGGTACGTTTCGTCGCGGGCGCGATCAGCGCGTGGACCTTCGTGTTCGCGTCGCAATGGGGCTTGCGCCGGCTTGCCGAACTCGGCGCGAACGAGTGGGGCGGCGTGATCTACACAGGTCCGGGCCTCGGCATCGCCGCGACGGGCCTGCTGGTCAGCGCGGCGGGCGGATATGGTGCGTCGGCGGGCTGGATCGGTTTTGGGCTCCTATCGGCCGTGCTGACGGTGCTCGTGTGGCGCACGTTCGAGCCGGCATCGACGGCGAAGGCGGGCGCACGCGCATCGGCGGACAAGGACGCGTCGACGCAGACTGACGCGCATCGGCATCGCGCGCATCTGCATCGCGCGGATGCTCTCTGGCTGATCGTCCTCTATGGCGTGCCTGGCTTCGGCTACATCATCACCGCCACGTTTTTGCCCGTGATCGCCCGCGCTGCGTTGCCGGTGGATTCGCCGTGGCCCGACCTGTTCTGGCCGATGTTCGGCGGCGCGCTGGTGGTTGGCGCGCTGGCGGGCGCGCGTCTGCCGGCGCACTGGGACAACCGCACGCTGCTGGCGGGTTGCTACGTGCTGCAGGCGCTCGGCATTCTCGCGGGCATCGTGTCGCCGACGGCGGGCGGATTCGCGCTCGGCAGCGCGCTGATCGGCTTGCCGTTTACGGCTATCACGCTATTCGCGATGCGCGAGGCGCGCCGGTTGCACGGCGACAACGCGGCGGGACTGATGGGCTATGCGACGGCGGCCTACGGCCTCGGGCAGATCGCGGGGCCGCTCGTCGCCGCGCCGATCGCCGCGCACACCGGTTCGTTCACGCTGGCGTTGTGGCTGGCGGCGCTCAGTTTGCTCGCCGGAGCCGTGGGTCTCGTCGTGGTGGCGGTGCTGCGGCCGTTATTGCGCGGCTGAGCGGACGTAAAACAACGTCCGCAAGCATCGCGACGAACCCGCAACGACGCTCACCTCTCCCTTCTACTGTCTGTGGACGGACTCACGTACACACAGCCTCTCAACCTCACCAAACGCCCCAATCCCGCCAGATCAGCCCGTCAGAAACAAATTCAGCACCCGCCGCACTAAAATGTCCGCTTTCCAGTCATCTCTGCGCGCCCATCGCCGGGTGCGCCGCCTGCCATGCAACATTTTGCGTCGGACAACTACGCCGGTATCTGCCCCGAGGCGCTCGAAGCGCTGATCGCCGCCAACAACAGCGGCCACGAACCGGCCTACGGCGACGACTCGTGGACGCAGCAAGTCTGCGACCGTCTGCGCAACCTGTTCCAGACCGACTGCGAAGTGTTCTTCGTGTTCAACGGTACGGCGGCGAACTCGCTGGCGCTGGCGTCGTTGTGCCAGTCCTACCACTCCGTGATCTGCCACGAACTGGCGCACATCGAAACGGACGAATGCGGCGGCCCTGAGTTCTTCTCGAACGGCTCGAAGCTGCTGACGGCGCCGGGCGTCGGCGGCAAGCTCACGCCCGATGCAATCGAAGCCGTCGTCACGCGCCGCGCCGATATCCACTATCCGAAGCCCAAGGTCGTCACGCTCACGCAATCGACGGAAGTGGGCACCGTGTACAGCGTCGAGGAAATTCGCGCGATCGCGGCGATCGCGAAGCGCCGCCACCTGAAGGTGCACATGGACGGCGCGCGCTTCGCGAACGCCGTTGCCGCGCTCGACGTGCATCCGTCGGAGATCACGTGGCGCGCGGGCGTCGACGTGCTGTGCTTCGGCGGCACGAAGAACGGCTTGCCCGTGGGCGAGGTGGTCGTGTTCTTCGATCGCGCGCTCGCCGATGACTTCGCGTATCGCCTCAAGCAGGCGGGACAGCTTGCCTCGAAGATGCGCTTCATCTCCGCGCCGTGGCTCGGCCTGCTCGACAACGATGTCTGGCTGCGCAACGCGCGCCACGCGAACGCGATGGCGCAACTGATGGAATCGCGCCTCGCGGAAATTCCGGGCGTCAGCATCATGTTCCCGACGGAAACGAACGCCGTGTTCGCGCAACTGCCGCCGCAGGTCGCGAAGGCGATGCGTACGCGCGGCTGGAAGTTCTACGAGTTCATCGGCGCGGGCGGCTGCCGGTTGATGTGCGCGTGGGACACGCAGCCGGAAACGGTCGAGCGCTTCGTCGCGGAAGTCCGCGAGTTGTGCGCCGCTTGACTTGCGTGCGTTGAACGCCGGGCGAGTGGTGACGGAACAATAAAACGGCAACGCGCAGCCGCTGCCGTGATGGTCGCAGTCAGGCGCTCACGCCGTCTCGGACGGCGCGAGCACGGAATCCTCGATAACAACGGAGACGCATCGCCATGGCCTACATCTACTATCTGACGCACATTCATCTCGGCTACGACGCGCTCGCGCAGTTGCCGGCGGAGTGCGAGCGCTCGGGCATCAGACGCCCGCTCGTGGTGACGGACAAGGGCGTGATGGCGGCGGGCGTCGCGCAGCAGGCAATCGACGCGTTGAAACTGTCCGGCGTGCCCATCTTCGACGACACGCCGTCGAACCCCACGGAAGCGATGGTGATGGCGGCTGCGCAGCGTTATCGGGAGGAAGGCTGCGACGGGCTGGTGGCGATAGGCGGCGGCTCGTCGATCGATCTGGCCAAGGGCGTCGCGATCATGGCGACGCATCCGGGCACGATGACGGACTACGCGACGATCGAAGGCGGCAGCGCAAAGATCACCGACAAGGCCGCGCCGCTGATCGCGATTCCGACCACGGCGGGCACGGGCAGCGAAGTGGCGCGCGGCGCAATCGTGATCCTGGACGATGGCCGCAAGCTCGGCTTCCATTCCTGGCATCTGCTGCCGAAGGCGGCGATCTGCGATCCCGGTCTCACGCTCGGCCTGCCGCCGTCGCTGACGGCTGCGACGGGCATGGACGCGATCGCGCACTGCATCGAAACGTTTCTCGCGCCGTCGTTCAATCCGCCTGCCGACGGCATTGCGCTCGACGGTCTGGAGCGCGCGTGGGCGAACATCGAACTTGCGACGCGCGACGGCCAGAACCGCGACGCGCGCCTGCATATGATGAGCGCGTCGATGCAGGGCGCGATGGCGTTCCAGAAAGGACTCGGCTGCGTGCATTCGCTGTCGCATCCGCTCGGCGGCGTGTCGGTGAACGGGCGCACGTCGCTGCATCACGGCACGCTGAACGCCGTCGTGCTGCCCGCCGTGCTGCGCTTCAACGAGGGCGCGCCGTCCGTCGTCGAAAACCGCCGTTATGCGCGCATGCGTCGCGTGATGAATCTGCCGGACAACGCCGATCTCGCCGCAGCGCTGCACGACATGACCGCGCGCCTCGGACTGCCGACGGGCCTGAAGCAGATGGGCGTCGACGAAAGCGCGTTCGACAAGGTCATCAAGGGCGCGCTCGCCGATCATTGCCACAAGACCAATCCGCGCGAAGCGACGGCCGACAATTATCGGCGGATGCTGATCGAGTCGATGTAAGCGCCGTCCCTTCATCCAACCGCATACGACATGAACAAACCCGCTCCCGCGCCGCGCACGGCTTACCCGCACTTCCTGTCCATCGCCACGCGCTGGATGGACAACGACGTGTACGGCCACGTGAACAACGTCGTCTATTACAGCTACTTCGACACCGTCGTGAACGAGTATCTGATCCGCAGCGGCGTGCTCGATATCGAGCACGGCACGACGATCGGCCTCGTCGTCGAGACGCAGTGCAACTACTTTTCGCCCATCGTGTTTCCGGATCGCATCGATGCGGGCTTGCGCGTCGTGCGGCTCGGCACGTCGAGCGTGCGCTACGAAGTGGGGCTGTTCAGGGAAGGCGACGCGGCGCCCGCCGCGCAAGGGCATTTCGTGCATGTGTACGTGGATCGCGAAACGCGCCGTCCCGTCGCATTGCCCGACACGCTGCGCGCGGCGCTCGAACCGCTGCTCGTCGTGGAAGGCGTGCAAGACGCGCAGGCAGGCTGACGCGTGCAGTCGTTCGTCCTCGATGCGCTGAACGGCGTGAGCTACGGCTTGCTGCTGTTCATGCTCTCAGCGGGATTGACGCTGATTTTCAGCATGCTCGGCGTGCTGAACTTCGCGCATGCGAGCTTCTACATGCTCGGCGCGTATGTCGGCTTTTCCGTCGCGGCACGCATGGGTTTCTGGTGGGCGCTCGTCGTCGCGCCGCTCGTCGTCGGGCTGATGGGCGCGGCGCTCGAACGGTGGCTGCTGCGGCGTGTGCGGCCGCACGGGCATCTGGCGGAGTTGCTGCTGACGTTCGGCGCAGCCTATCTGATCGGCGAAGGCGTGAAGCTCGTGTGGGGCTTGCAGGCGCTAAGCGCCGTCGTGCCGAAAGCGCTCGATGGTCCACTGCTCGACGTATATGGCGTTGCCTTCTCGCGCTATCGCGCGTTCATGATGGCCGTCGCCGTCGCGATGCTGGCCGTGCTGCACGCGGTGCTGCGCGTATCGAAAGCGGGGCTGATCGTGCGTGCGGCGCTCACGCATCCGCAAGCCGTCGAAGCGCTCGGTCACGACGTGCCGCGCGTCTTCACGGGCGTGTTCGCGGCGGGCACGGCGCTCGCCGCGCTGGCGGGCGTGATCGGCGCGCCGCTGTTCGTGCTCGAACCGGCGATGGCCGAATCGGTGGGATCGATCGTGTTCGTCGTGGTCGTGATCGGCGGACTGGGTTCGCTTGGCGGCGCGCTGGTGGCGTCGCTCGTGATCGGCTGCGTGCAGACCTTCGCGGTCGCTACCGACATTCCGCTCGGCGAGCTGTTCGGCGACTTCGACAACGCACTGCCCGCTGCGTGGAGCGCGTTGACGCTCGCGCAACTCGCGCCGCTCGTGCCGTATCTGCTGCTGGTCGCGATGCTCGCCGTGCGCTCGCGCGGCTTCTTCGGACAACGCGACGACGATGCGTGATCTGAACCCGTCGCACGATGCGCAGCCTGCCTCGCCGCGCCGACCGATATGGCACGCTGCATTGCCGTGGCTGGCGCTCGCGGCGCTGCTGATCGTGCCGCCCTGCATATCGACGCAAAGCTGGCTCGTCGCCTGGCTAGCGCAGACGGCGGCGATGATCGTGTTCGCGCTGTCGTACAACCTGCTGCTCGGCGGCGCCGGGCTGCTGTCGTTCGGGCATGCGGCGTCATCGGGCATCGGCGCGCTGATCGCCGCGCAGCTGTTCAATCGCGTCGGCGTGCCGTTGCCGCTGCTGCCGTTGATGGGCGGGCTCGGCGGCGCGTTGTTCGGCGCGCTCTATGGTCTCGTTGCGACGCGCCGTTCGGGCACCGCGTTCGCGATGATCACGCTCGGCATCGGCGAACTCGTCGCGGCGGCGGCGTGGACCTTGCCCGACTGGTTCGGCGGCGAAGCGGGCGTCGCGATCGACCGCACGGCGGGCATCGCGGTGCCGGGCTTGACCTTCGGGCCTGCGCGCGAAGCGTACGCGCTGATCGCGTTGTGGTGCGCGCTTGCCGTGATCGCGATGTACCGGCTGTCGCGCACGCCGTTCATGCGGCTCGCGAATGCCGTGCGCGACAACCCGGTTCGCGCGGCGGCCATCGGCTGCTTTCCGCGCCGCGTGCGATATGAAGTCGTCGTGTGGTCATCGTTTTTTGCGGGCATTGCGGGCACGCTCGGCCTGATCAACGTCGAACTGGTATCGACGGAAAGCGTCGGCATGCTGCGCTCGGGGTCGGTGCTGATCGCGACGGTGATCGGCGGAAGCGGGGTGTTTTTCGGGCCGGTGGCGGGGGCCGTCGTGCTGACGTTTTTCAGCGTCGTGGTGGCGAGCACGACGCGCGCGTGGCTCCTGTATCTCGGGCTGTTCTTCGTGGTCGTGGTGGTGGGCGCGCCCGATGGCATCGCGGGATGGATGCGGCGTCAAACTGCACGCATCGCGCGCGATGGCTGGCGCGTGTGCCTGCCGTGGTTTGCTTGCCGCATCGCAAGCGCTTGTATGTGGTCGCTTGCCGTCGTGCTGTGCGTGCAATGGGCGTACGCGCAGCGCTTCGGCACCGAAGAGAGCGGCGGTCGCTTCGCGACGATCGGTCCTCTATGGCTCATGGCCTCCGTGCTGTGCCTCGCCGCAATCGGCTGGCTGTCGATGCGCGTGGCCGCGCGTATCGACGGCAAGCTCGACGTCGAAACGCGCGCGGAGGTCAGCGAATGATTCCCGCCATTGCCGTGCGGCGTCTCGACAAACGCTTCGGCGCGACGCGCATCCTGCGCGGCGTCGATCTCATGGTCGAGCCGCACGAACGCCACGCGCTGATCGGTCCGAACGGCGCGGGCAAGTCGACGCTGTTCAATCTGATCGCAGGCGCGGCGCGGCCGAGCGCGGGCCGCATCGAACTGTATGGCGCGGACATCACGCGTCTTGCGCCCGCGGCGATCTGCCGTCGCGGACTCGCGCGCAGTTTTCAGACGACGAGTTTCTTCGCGAAGCTCAGCGTATTCGACAACCTGCGTTGCGCCGCGCAGATCGCCAATCGCGACCGCATGCGCTGGTGGCAGCGCTACACCGCGACGCGCGAGGGTGACGGGCACGCCGAGCAGGTTTTAGAAGCCGTCGGTCTCGCCGAGCGCCGCGACGTGATCGCGGGGACGCTGAGTTATGCCGACCAGCGCGCGCTCGATCTGGGGCTGGCGCTGGCGAGCGGCGCGCATACGCTGCTGCTCGACGAGCCGACGGCGGGCATGAACCGCGCCGAGGCGGCGCGCGCGGTCGAACTGATCCGCACGGCGACGGCGGGCCGTACGCTGCTGATGGTCGAGCACGACATGGACGTCGTATTCGGTCTCGCGGATCGCATCAGCGTGCTCGTGCAAGGCGAGGTGATTGCGACGGGCACGCCGGACGCGATTCGCGCCGATCCTGTCGTGCGCGCGGCGTACCTGGGCGATATCGGCGACGCCGCACAGGGAGCCGCGGGATGAACCCATTGCTGGAGATTCGCGATCTGCGCGCGTGGTACGGCGCGAGCCAGGCGCTGCACGGCGTGGACTTGCGTATCGAAGCGGGCGAAGCCGTTGCGCTTGCGGGCCGCAACGGTTCGGGACGTTCGACGCTGGCGAAGGCGATCATGGGTTTCGTGCGCACGCAGGGCGTGATCCATTTTGCGGGACAGTCGCTGGAAGGTCGGCGCGCATTCGAGATCGCGCGGCTCGGCATCGGCTATGTGCCCGAACAGCGAGATGTATTTCCGACGCTGACGGTCCACGAAAATCTGCAACTGGGCATCAAGCCGCGCAACGGCAAACGCGCTGCGCGCTTCACACCCGACGACGCGCAGACGCTCTTTCCCGTGCTGCGCGAACGCGCGCGCACGAAGGCGGGTGGATTGTCGGGCGGCGAGCAGCAGATGCTTTCGGTGGCGCGTGCATTGCTCGGCGATCCTGATCTCGTCGTGATTGACGAGCCGACGGAAGGGCTCGCGGGCCAGGTCGTCGCGCAACTTGCAGCAGCACTGAAGCTGCTGCGCGAGCGCGGCGTCGCGATGCTCCTGATCGAACAGCGGCTCGTGATCGCAGACCGGATTGCGAGCCGTATCGCCGTGATGGGACATGGCGAGATCGTGTTCGACGGCTCGCTGGCGTCGTTCCGCGCGCGGCCCGACGTGACGCGCGAATGGCTCGGCGTGGGCTGATTCCGCATCGCATCACTTCGTTCTCCGTTTGACTCGAATGCCTGCCGTCGCGCAAAGCGCCGTGCGGCGGGCTTTTGCGGCTGACCGTCCGAGGCAGTTCAAACGCTCCCGCGTTTGGTGAGCGTCCTCCAGAAATCTTGTCGGCAGCGCGTGGCCAAACAAAGACAATCATCGAAGACGCCGGCACGAGGGAGGAGACATGAACGACGAGATACGCGCGCGTTGCGACGCGCGGCGAGCGAGCGGCGCATCGTTACGCAGAAGCGGATCTCTGCGAAGCGAGATGACGCGTTTCGTTGCGGCAACCGCGATGTTGTATGCATCGCTGATTGTGTCGGCGTGTGCCGATGCCAATTCCGCCGCGTCGCAAGCGTCGCCAACGCACGCGGCGGCGGATCAGCCTGCATCGTCCGCGTTGCCTTCGATTGAAGCCGCCAAGCAGAAGCAGCTATCGAACGAACAGGCCGTGGCGAACCGCGTGCCGTCCGCAAGCGGCATGAGCGCAAAGCGCGCGCGACCGTTGACGTTGCGCGATTCGGGCATCGACGGCTCGATGATGTTCGCGCGCGATGTCGACTTTCGCGTGACGGGTGAGATCGGTTTTCAGATTGGGCAGATGGCGGCGTCGCTGGTGCCTGCGCGCCCGGGCAGTCCGATTGTGTTCGACGATCCGCGCAGCGTGACGATCGACGTGCATCGCGGCGACGTGACGCTCGACAGCGCGAAGCTGACTGCGATTTTCGACCGTTACCTGTTCCAGTATCAAGGCTCGCCATTGCGCAACATGCGCGTCGTACCGGAAGAAGGGCGTCTGCGCATCACGGGCGAAATGCAGCGCGGCGGCTGGGTGCCGATCGTGTTGACGGGGACGCTGTCGATGCGCAACGCGAGCGAGATGGCGTTTCACGCGGAGCATGTCGAAGTGGCAGGTGTCGGCGCGGACAAGCTGATGCAGGCCGCGCATGTGAAGATGGCCGATCTGTTGAAAGTGGACACGCCCGTTGCGCGCCTCGATGGCGACGACGTGGTGATGCAGGTCGCGAAGCTGACGCCGCCGCCTGCACTGAACATGACGATCGAGCGGATCGCGATCCATCCCGACGGCGTGCGCTTCACGCTCGACGATCACACGTTGAAGGACATTGCGTGGCCCGCCTCGATGCCGGCGCGTGGTTTGCTGATCGAAGGCGGCGACGTGAAGTTCATGCGCTCGATGCCGATGAACATCGACATGGCGATCACGCCGATCGACGCGAACGCACCGTTCGTGCTCGATCTGTATCGCTACCGGGAGCAGATGGCGGCGGGCTATCTGACCTTCGACGAAGCGGGCGCACTGACCGTGCATCTGCCATCGTATGCGGCGCTGGCGAGTGCGTCGCGCGACACGATGCGAGGTGTCGGTGTCGGCGTCGGCAGCGCGAGTGCGAAATTGAATGACAGCTTCATCCGTGAGCAGCAGGCTTCACTGGCCGTGGCGCGCGCGCAATGGCAGCGTGTGCCGCCGAATCTGCTCAACGCGGCGGCGCGCACAGTGCCCGTGAGTTTCAATGGATCAACGGCGTTGAAGGGGAGCGCACAGCAGGACGAACGAAGCTCGTCCGGGCCCGCGCCGTTGATTCATGTGCAGAACGTGGACTTTTACGTATCGGGGCGGATCGGCTTTCACGTACGTTCGCTCGATGCGCAGATGGTGCCGAAGCACCCGGGCCAGCCCGTCGACCTCGACGATCCGACGCAATACGACATTCGCATCATTGGCGGCGAAGTGGTCGAGCCGTGGCCGGCGATGGCGGCGCTCTTCAACGACTATCTGCTCGATTACACGCCGCGTTCGCTGAATGATCTGCAGCTGACGCCTGTCGATGGCGGGTTGCAGGTGAAGGGCGGCATCAAGTTGTGGAATCACTTCCCAGGCGTATGGCTGCCGACGACGATGCGCGGCACGATCGATGTGCGTGACGAGCGGCACCTGGTGTATCGGCCGGAGTCGGTGGAGGTGCTTGGCGTGCCGCAGGCGGGGATGTTACGGGCGCTCGATGTGCCGCTAGCGGCGTTGACGCCATTTCGGCGTAAGGGTGTGGCGTTGGAGGGGAATGAACTCGTGTTCGATCAGTATGCGGTGTTTCCGCCGCCCTTGTTGCAGGGGCGCCTGTCGGGCGCGCGGGTTACCGATGATGGGCTTGTGCTGAGTTTCAAACGTGAGGTGGGGGTGCCTGTTGCGCGGCCGCCGGCTGGTGCCGGAACCAGCTTTGTGTGGATCGAGGCTGGGGATGTCAAGATGTTCAACGCGCTGGTGGTGAATGGGCGGACCTTGATTCGCGATTCGGCGCGCGTTGGTGCAGAGCCTATGCGGTTTGATCTTTATGCCTATCGGCGTGATGTGGCGGAAGGTAAGGTCTTGATGGGGGTGGATGGGGGGCTGGTTGTTGATCTGGCGGGGCGGTTTTGATTTTTTGTCTGCGACGCCAGGGGGGCTTGTCTTTGCGCTGGCATCCGCTAGATGTTATTGGTTCGCAAGCGTTGCCCCTGTGCGGGGCGGCACCTACTTTTCTTTGCCGCCGCAAAGAAAAGTAGGCAAAAGAAAGCGGCTCACACCGCCAGCCCGTGTTCCTGTCCACGGGCCCCCAACGTCCCCATACTTCACCCGGCAGTGCCATGATCCGTGCTCGTTGCCAACGCTTCGATCAATTTCATCACCCGCTTCAGGTACCCATACAACAACAAGCGGCAGTGAATGGTACGTGCCGCCCAGGTGGCAAACTGTGTGTAGGTTGTCGCGTCGTATAGCCTGGCGCTCTTACATTGGTGGAGCGCATGCGCTATCGGTCCGAAGTGAGGCGGCTGGAGTACCTGGGCCGACACACAGTTTGCCACCTAGGCGGCCGTGATTTATCTGGCGCGGCATGCTGTAACGCGGGAGCGTGAAGCGGATGAGGCGCACTTCAAGAGCGCTGGCAACGAACGCGGACTGGAACGTTGCCGTGTGAAGCGTAAGACCCTGCGGGGGCCCTCAGGCAGGAACAAGGATTAGCGGGGTTAGCCGCTTTCTTTTGCCTACTTTTCTTTGCGGCGGCAAAGAAAAGTAGGTGCCGCCCCGCACAGGGGCGACGCGTGAAGCTAGATAACAAACCGCGGACGCCAGCGAAAACAAAAGCAAACCACCCAAGCGTCGCAGACAAAAAAACAAAAAACTACCCCTTCGAATCCCGCTCAACAATCCACTCATGCTTAGGATCATTCTTGAAATGCCAGGTACGAGCAGGCCCAGCCATAACATTAAGATAGTACGAGTCATAGCCATAAGGCACAACAACAGGATGATACCCACGCGGCACCATCACGACATCGTGATCCTCCACCGCGAGAGACTCATCGATATCCCGCTCATCGGTATACACGCGTTGAAACGCAAACCCTTGCGGCGGACTTAGCCGATGATAATAAGTCTCCTCAAGAAAGCTTTCCGCAGGAATATTATTCGTATCGTGCTTATGCGGCGGATAGCTGGACGAATGTCCACCGGGCGTACGCACCTCAACCACGAGCAGCGACTCAGCCGGCTCAGTCTGCGGAAGAATATCGCACACATATCGCGTATTCGCGCCCTTCCCACGTACGGACCGCTTCATCTGCGATGACTCGATCAACCGCGCAGGATATTCGCCCTTGGCAGGCGCACTCGCCACACCCACCTCCGCACGCCGATTCGCGCGAACAATAGCCCGCACACCCGGCGGCAAATACACCGCCACAGGCGCGCTGTCCTCGAACACGCTATCCCGCGAGCCAAGACTGGTCCACGTCTGCCCATCCGTTTCGATATCGACGGCACCCGCCATCACCACAATGCACACCTCGCGCGAAGCTTCGAGCACATGCACGACTTCGTTCGCTTCCATCCGGTAAGCGGCGAAGCCAACATACTTCCAGCCCGCCGATTCGGGCGTCACGCGCGCGATCGTCTGGCCTTCGCGCTGTGCCTTCACTAGCAAACTCATGCTGCCTCCTGTGCGACATCGAGCGGCGCATCGACGAGCGTGCGCAGCGTGCGATAACCCTTCTGCGCATACGCATACGACGGCGCGACGGCCGGGTCCTGCTCCGCCTCGACGACAAGCCAGCCGCGATAACCGTGACGTTTCAACGTATCGATGATCGCGGAAAAATCGACGGCGCCATCGCCCGGTACGGTGAACGCGCCCGCAATCACGGCATCGAGAAAGCTCCAGTTACGATTGCGCGCGAGTTTCATCACGGCAGGGCGCACGTCCTTGCAATGCACATGACACACGCGGCCCACGTGCCGGTTGAGCACCGCGAGCGCATCGCCGCCCGCAAACGTGATGTGGCCCGCGTCGAACAGCAGGCCGACATCATCGCTCGTCAACGCCATCAGGCGATCGACGTCGGCGGGCGTTTCGACATACGCACCCATGTGATGGTGATAAGCGACCCGAACACCCTTGCTCAACGTATAACGCGCAAACTCGTTCAGCCGCTTTGCGTATGTGTTCCATTGCTCATCGGTGAAAAAGCGCGGCCGCTGATACAGCGGCAACGGCGAGCCCTGGATCGTGTTGTGCACTTCGCCGTAGACCATCACCGTCGCGCCGTTCTTCGCGAGTAGTTCCAGATGCGAATCGGCGGCGCTACATTCATCCTCGACGCTGCGGCTGAAATCCGCTAGCCGCCCCGAGTACCAGCCGGACACGAGCGAGAGATCGTACTGTTTGAACAACGCCTTCAACGCCTCGGGCTCGCGCGGAAACTTGTTGCCAAGCTCGAACCCCTGATAGCCGATCTCGCGTCCTTCCGTAAGCGCGACGTGGAGCGGCGTCTCGCCGCCGAGCGACGGCAGATCGTCGTTCATCCACGATAGCGGATTAATACCAATGCGTACCTCGAACTGACTCATGTGCGCTTCCTCATTCGTTGTCTTTGCCACGCGCGCTGATGTGCGCTTCGTAGTCGGCGCGCGCCTTGCGCACGCCTTCGCGCTGCGACACTTCCGGCACGGCGACTTCCCACCACCAGCCGCCTTCGTCCGTGGTGCGCGCGGCGTCGGTGTCGATGCTGATCAGGTAGGTGCGATCCGCCGTGCGAGCGCGTTGCATCGCCGCTTCGAGTTCCTGCACGTTCGCAACGTGCTCGGCCTGCGCGCCCATCGCGCGCGCGTGAGCGGCGAAGTCGATGGTCGGTGCGCCGGGCGAGCCTTGCACGCAGTCGTCGAACATGTTGTTGAACGGTGCGCCGCCGCAGGCCTGCTGCAAGCGATTGATGCAACCATAGCCGCGATTGTCGAGCACCACGACGATCAGCTTCGCGTCCAGCATCACGGAGGTGGCGATCTCGCTGTTCATCATCAGATAGCTGCCGTCGCCGACCATCACGATCACTTCGCGCTCGGGCCGTGCGAGCTTCGCGCCAAGTCCGCCTGCGATCTCGTAGCCCATGCACGAATAGCCGTACTCGACGTGATAGGCACCCGGACGTCCGGCACGCCACAGCTTGTGCAACTCGGCGGGCAGCGTGCCCGCTGCGCAGACGACGATGTCGTCCGTCGTCGAGCGCGCGCTCGAACGCTGTACCGCGCCGATCACGTCGGCGTCGTAGGGAAGGGCGCGCTTGCCTTCTACACCTTGCGGCGCATGCGTGAGCTTGTGCACGATGTCGCGCCATTCGTTCGCACGCTGCTGCGCGCGTGATGTCCACGCCGCATCCGCTTGCCAGCCTTCCAGCCGTGACGACAGAGCATCGAGTGCAAGCCGTGCATCGGCCTGCACGATGCAGCCGCGATGCTTGATGGCGTCGAATGCATTCGCGTTGATGCCGATCACCTGCGCATGCGTGAACAGCGTGTTCGAGCCCGTCGTGAAGTCCTGCAGACGCGTGCCGACAGCGAGCACGCAATCGGCGCCGTGCGCGATTTCATTTGCACCGGGCGATCCCGTCACACCAAGCGGGCCGAGATTCAACGGATCGTCCCAGGCGAGCGCGCTCTTGCCCGCTTGCGTTTCCGCAACGGGAATGCCGTGTTTCGTCGCGAATGCCTTCAACGCATCCGTTGCGTGGCCGTAGAGCACGCCGCCACCCGCGACGATCATCGGCTGTTTCGCGTTGCGCAGCATCGCCAGCGCTTCATCGATTTCATGCTCGACGGGCGCGGGCGCATGGAACTTCACCACGCGCGGTGTGAAGAAATCGGCGGGGTAGTCGTACGCGGCGGCTTGCACGTCTTGCGGCATCGCCAGCGTGACGGGGCCGCACAGCGCGGCATCCGTCAGCACGCGAATCGCGCGCGGCAATGCGTTGAGCAGTTGCGCCGGATGCACGATGCGATCGAAGTAGCGCGACACGGGCTTGAATGCGTCGTTGGCGGAAATGCCGCCGTCCTGAAAGTCTTCGACCTGCTGCAATACCGGGTCCGGCGCGCGCGACACGAAAATATCGCCGGGGAGCAGCAACACGGGCAAGCGGTTCACATGCGCAAGCGCCGCTGCTGTGACGAGGTTGGTCGCGCCGGGACCGATCGAGGTCGTGACAGCCATCATCCTTCGACGGAAGTGCGCTTTCGCGAACGCGATCGCGCTGTGCGCCATCGCCTGTTCGTTGTGCGCGCGATAGGTCGGCAGCTCGCGTCGATACTGATAGAGCGCCTCGCCAAGACCCGCGACATTGCCGTGTCCGAAGATCGCGAACACGCCGCCGAACAGCGGTTCGGTGCCCGTGCCGTCTTCCGTCTCGACACGTTGCGCGGCGAGATAGCGGACCACGGCCTGCGCCGCCGTCAAACGGATCGTGCCGTCAGCCGATACCTGTGCGGCCGTTTCGGGCGAGGTCGTCACATCGTGATGCAACGCACGTTGATTCATGCTGCCTGCTCCTGACGGATGGTATGCGAACCCGCCGCATGCGCTGTGCCACGGCTTTCGCGCCACGACTGGATCAGCGTTTCGAACGTGCGGCGCACGCGTGCGATCACTTCTTCGTCGTCGATCTGACCCGCAAGCCATGCCTGGCTTGCCTCGTAATGGATCGTGCGGCCGACCGTGAAACCCTTGCATGTCTTCGATTGCGCGGCCGCGCGGAAGCCTTCGATCATCTGCTCGACGGGCGCCGACAGACCGAGCAGCACGACGCCGCGGCAGTGCGGGTCGCGTTCCTGAATCAATGCATCGACGGCTTGCCACTGCGATGCTTCCATCGGTTCGAGCTTCCACCACTCCGGATAGAGGCCGATGTTGTAGAGCCGCTTCAACGCGCGATAGACGATATCCGGTCCTGTGGGCAAGCTCTTCGGCGGGATCACTTCGAGCAGCAGTTCGTGGCCGGACTCCTGCACGGCATCATAGAGCGCGCGCAGCTGCGCTTCCTGTTCGATGCGCTGTTCGATCGGCTCGTCGGGATGAAACTGCACAAGGCACTTCACCACATGCTCGCGCGGCCAGCTGGCGAGCGTCGTGCCGATCGAACGTCCGTGATCGAACACGAGCGGCACCGAGCCCGGCAATTCGACGGGGCGGCCGATCCACCAGCCGCGACCCGTTGCCGCGTTTAGCGCATCCTGCCCGTAGCGGTCATCGATCAGCACGGCGGTCTTGCCTTGCAAGCCAAGCGCCGCTTCCGTTTGCGCGACGGCCTCGACAAACAGGCTCTTCAGCTTCGAAATGCGCGACAGGTCCGCGCCCGTTTGCTGCGCGAGTTCGAAGAACTGGTTGCGGTGATCGAATGCGAAGCCGAGCACCTCGTCATAGGTCTTGCGCGCCGGCGTCACGCGATGCAGACGCGCGAGCTTCGCGTCGCGATCGGGGCGGCGCATGCGTGCCGGGTCCGCTTTCGCTTCGCTCAGGAAGTAGTCGAGTTCGGCGGGCGTCGGCATCGCTGGCGCGCAGCCGTGGCGCGACACGACTAGCGCACCGCTGGCGTTCGCTGCGCGTGCGCAGGCTTCGAGCGGTTCATCGCGCAGCCAGCCCGACAGGAAGCCGGACGCGAACGCATCGCCTGCGCCGAGCACGTTCAGCACTTCGACTTCGACGCCGCCCTGAATGGGCGCATCGTCGATCGACGCAGGCACGTCGCCGTCGATGATCTGGCAACCTAGCGGCCCGCGTTTCACGACGAGCGTCGCGGGCGTTACCTTGCGGACTTCCCTGAGGCACTCGATCAGCGAGTCCTTGCCGCCTGCAATCCGGAACTCTTCTTCGGTGCCGATCACGAGATCGAAGAGCGGCAGGATGCCTTGAATATGTGCGCTCACGCCTTCGTTCGCGACGAAGCGCGTTTCGCCATCGGCCTTGCCCGTGAGTCCCCATAGAACAGGGCGATAGTCGATATCGAGCACGGTGCGCACGTCGTTGTTGCGCGCGTACTCCAGCGCGCGGCGGCTCGTGCGGTTCACCTGTTCCGTCGAGAAGTGCGTGCCCGTAATCAGCAGCGCTTTCGACGACGCAATGTAGGCCTCGTCGAAGTCCGCTTCGTCGACGGCCATGTCCGCGCAGTTCTCGCGGTAGAAGATCAGCGGGAACGTGTCGCGGTCTTTCAGGCCGAGCAGCACGAGCGCGGTGAGGCGCTCGTGGTCGGTGCGCACGTGGCTGACGTCGCAGCCTTCTTTCGTGAGCGTTTCGGTGAGGAAGCGGCCCATGTGGTCGTTGCCGACGCGCGCGAGCATCGATGCATTCAGGCCGAGGCGCGCGCAGCCGAATGCGATGTTCGCCGACGAGCCGCCCAGATACTTCGCGAAGCTCGCGACGTCTTCGAGGCGCGAGCCGACCTGCTGCGCGTACAGATCGACGGCAAGCCGGCCGAGACAGATGATGTCGCGGCTGCGGCCCGCCGCGAAGCGGCTCGCATTCTGAGGCGTGGGTTTACTGGTAAGAGCCATGAGTGTGTCCTGAGTGTGCCGGGCTAGCCGTAGACTAGATCGTCGCGCCTTCGAGTTCGCCGATCATCTTCTGCATTTCTGCGCCGCCCGCCATCATGTCGAGCACTTCGTCCTTCGTGATGGTTTCTTTCGTGTACGTGCCCATCGATTTGCCGCGGTTGAGCAGCGTGAACGAATCGCCGATCGGATACGCGTGGTGCACGTTGTGCGTAATGAAGATCACGGAGATGCCTTTCGCGCGCGCCTTGTGAATCAGCTTGAGCACGTTGAAGCTCTGCTTTACGCCGAGCGCGGCCGTCGGTTCGTCGAGAATGAGCACGCGTGCGCCGAAGTGAATCGCACGCGCAATCGCCAGACATTGCCGTTCGCCGCCCGACATCGTGCCGATTGGCTGATGGGGGTCGCGCACGTTGATGCCCATTTCGGCGAGCTTGTCGCGTGCGATGCGCGCGCTCGTGTCGAGGTCCATCACATTGACGAGGCCGAAGAGTTTCTTCTGCGGCTCGCGTCCCATGAAGAAGTTGCGCGCAACCGATAGCAGCGGCACCAGCGCGAGATCCTGATACACGGTTGCGATGCCCATATCGAGCGCATCGCTCGGCGATTCGAACAGCACTTTCTTGCCGTCCACCAGGTAGTCGCCGGCAGAGGGTTGGTGCACGCCCGCGAGCGTCTTGATGAGCGTGGATTTACCCGCGCCGTTGTCGCCCAGCAGGCAGTGCACTTCGCCGCGCCGCAGGCGCAGCGTGACGCCCGAAAGCGCGATCACCTTACCGAAATACTTGCTGACGTTTTCGAGCGACAGGATGATGTCGTCTTGCTTGAGAGTGTCGGACATGATCGTCTCCCGATTACGATTGTGCGACGCGACGGCGCACATAGTGGTTGAACAGCACCGCGATCAGCAGCATCACGCCGAGGAACACGCGGAACCAGTCCGAACTGACATTCGTATAGGTGATGCCGATCTGCACGACGCCGAAGATCAGCGCGCCGAAGCAGGCGCCCACCACGGACCCATAACCACCCGTCAGCAGCGTGCCGCCGATCACCGCCGCGATGATCGCTTCGAATTCTTTCTGCAGACCGCGGTCGGCGGCAGCCGAACCGATGTCGCACACCTGCAGCACGGCAAACAGGCACGAGCAGAATGCCGTCAGCACGAAGAGCGAAATCTTCACGCGGCGCACGGGCACGCCGACATTCTTCGCAGCGTTCGCATCGCCGCCGACAGCCAGCACCCAGTTGCCATAGCGCGTCTTCGCGAGGACGAACGCACCGACTGCCGCGAGCGCGAACCACCACAGCAGCACTTTCGGAATGCCGGGCACGAGCGGCTGGCCGTTCTCGAGCAGCGAGCCGATGCCCATGTGCGCGAGACTCGTGAAGAGCCCATGGAGCGCTACGCCATGGAACAGGAAGTTAGTGATGGCATCGGACTGCGCGAGATCGCCGACACCGGAGATGATCGTACGGTCCGCGACCATGATCGACAGTGCGAGCGTCAGGCCGCGCAGGATGAACAGGAACGCGAGCGTCACGATGAACGAAGGCAGGCGCGTGCGCATCACCAGATAGCCGTTCAGCGCGCCGAGCGCCATCGATCCGGCGAACGCGAAGATGATGGCCGCCCAGATCGGCCAGTGAAAGTAGACGGACGGAATCGCGACCATCATGCCCGCGAAACCGATCATCGAGCCGATGGACAGATCGAACTCGCCCGCGATCATCAGCAGGCACGCGCCGACGGCGAGAATGCCGAGATAGGCGGAGACCTGCGACCAGTTCATCACGCCGTCGAGATTGAACATCCCCGAGCTGCCGGCCGTGAGGGCGAACACGAGGAACACGAGCACGGTGCCGGAAATCGCCGCGAATTCGGGGCGATTCAGCAGATGCCCGAAGAACGATTCCTTGCGGACGCGCTCGTCGCCCGGCAGTGCCGGTGCAGCGGATTGCGCGTCGGCACCAGGCGCATCGTTGCCCGGTGCGTCGTGACCATGCGTTGGATAGTGTTTGCCGGCTACGCCCATGATGTCTCCTGATTCAGCTTTGCTGTGCGTTCACTCGTATGAGTGGCGAGAGGCGCAGCAAGCCGTTAAACGACGCGGTCGGGGCACCCGACGATGGCGGCAAAAGGCCGCCGGGGTCGCGCTGTGCTGGCGCGCCCGGTACCGCGTATGACTGGCTAGAGGAAAGGCCGTTAGCGGTACTGGCCCGCGTACTTGATGACCTTGTCGATATTCGCCTTCGTGATGAAGCCCGGACCGGAACGGATGTTCTTCGGCCCATACGACGGCTCGAGGCCGTAGGTCTGCAGGCGTTCCTTGAACTTCGGATTCGCTTGCAGGATTTGCCGGATCTTCGTCGGATCGGTCGTGTGTTCTTTCTTCACGATCGCCAGCACGGCGACGGCGATATAGCCTTGCAGATACGGCTGCTGATCGATTGCGAAATTGATCGTGCCGTCCTGGATGCCCTTCGCGATGTCATCCGAGAAGTCGAACGTGGCGAAGTAGATCTTGCCTGCCAGGCCCATCTGCTGCACGGCCTTGATCGTCGCCGAAGCGGGCGTCGGGCCGAGTGTCAGCACTGCGCCTGTGTTCGGATGGTTGCGCAGATACGCGCTCACCTTCGACTGGATTTCCGTCGGGTCCTGGCCGGAATCGATGGTCGAGGTCTTGTAGTTCACGCCGAGCGCATCGGCAAAGCCTCGGCAGCGTTCGAACGAAACCACGTTGGTGGCGAAGTGGTTCACGCACAGGAACGACTTCACGCCCGCAGCCTTGGCCTTTTCGCCTGCCGCCTTGCCTGCCACGTATTCGGGCTGGCCGATATGCATGATCGCGCCGAGCTGCGCGCTCTGTTCTTCCGTGCCGGAGTTGATCGTGACGAGGGGAATCTTCTTGCCCGTGACCTTGCCGAGCGAACTCTTCAGCACGTCGAAGTCGGCGATGGTGACGATCACGCCGTCGTAGTTGCGCGCCGCAGCCTGTTCGATCAGGCGCGACATATCGGCGAGGTCGCCGTTAGGCGGGTTGCGGTAGTCGGTCTCGACGTTGAAATCCTCGTCGGCCTGCTTGATCGCATTCTTGATCGTGTTCCACCACGAGTCCGAATCCGGCGCGTGGCTGATGAGCACGAACTTCGCGTCCGCCGCCTGTGCCGTCGATGCCGCCGTCATTGCACCGATGCCTGCGGCCAGGGTCAGCGCTGCTGCCAGAACCTTGAACGAAGCCTTGCCATTGCAAAGTCTCATTGTCTCCACCTTTGTCTGTTCGTATTTGAGGGGAGCGTCTGACGCTTTGCGAGGTGATGCCGGCTCGGTGTTGCGTCATCGCTCAGGACCAAGATTAGGCCAACTTTTCGAGACTTGCAATGAAAATTTCATGTCAAAGAAAAATGGAAAATCCATTCCATTTGCTTTCGGTTGTGCCTATACTCCGCAACGTCGGGACAGTGCATTGCCGTTCCCTGAAAGCCTTACGGGATGGGATTTTGCGCTGCAAAAAAGCACACGGAAGCACAGAGGTAAAGACCATGGCGGAAGACAGCACAGAAGAGTTGCCGAGCGTTGAAGAATTGATGCAGCGCATCGCGGAAAACTACGAATCGTTGCCGCGTCAGTTGAAGAGCGTGGCGACGTATCTCGAACAGCATCGGTCGAGCGTGATGGTGGATCGCACCAGCGACATCGCGGCGAGTTGCGGCGTGCATCCGTCGGCCGTGGTGCGCTTTGCGCAGCGTTTCGGCTTCTCGGGTTTTTCCGATCTTCAGGCCGTGTTCCGCCAGGCTTACACGACGCAAGGCGCGTCGTCGCAGAGTTATCAGCAGCGCATCCGCAGGTTGATCGACGAGAAGCCGGGGCGGCTGTCGGGCGGCAGCGTCGCGCGCGAGTTCGTGGCGGCGTGCCGCGACGGCCTCGACGAACTCGAAGGCTCGCTCGACGACGCGCAGTTCGATGCCGCCGTGAAGATGCTGCAGCACGCCGACAACATCTATGTGATCGGCGTGCGGCGCTCGTTCCCCGTTGCGAGCTACATCGTCTACGCGTTGCAGCACACGCCGAAGCGTGTGCATCTCGTGTCGGGTTTCGGCGGCATGTACCGCGAGCAGATTCGCAGCGTGAAGAAGGGCGACGTGGTGATCGCGATCAGCTTCGCGCCGTACGGTAAAGAGACGCAGCATTGCCTGCGCGTCGCGCATCACCATCAGGCAAAGACGCTCGTCATTACGGATAGCCAGCTGTCGCCGCTTGCACGCTATGCGAGCACGCAGCTGTATGTGAAAGAGGGCAGCGCGTTTGCATTCCGCTCGCTGACCAGCACGATCTGCCTGTGCCAGGCGCTGTTCATCGCGCTCGCGTACAAGCTGGAATTGAACGTAGAAGAGTCGACAGACACTGGAGGATACGATGACTGATGTGGCAGGCAAGACAATCGACGTAGCGGTGTTCGGCGCAGGGCGCATCGGCAAGATTCATGCGTCCAATCTTGCGCGGCAGCCGGGCGTGAGGCTCAAGTACGTGGTCGATGTGAACCGCGATGCGGCGGCTGCGCTGGCGGCGCAATATGGCGCGCAGGTCACGGATATCGACGGTGCGATGGGCGATGCGTCGGTGGGCGCGACCGTAATCTGTTCGAGCACCGACACGCACGCCGATCTGATCCTGCAATCGGCGGCACAGAAGAAGCATGTGTTCTGCGAGAAGCCTGTCGATCTGACGCTGGAGCGTGCGCGTGCGTGCGCCGATGCGGTTGCGAAAGCGGGTGTGGTGTGCATGATCGGTTTTCAGCGCCGCTTCGATCCGACCTTCGCCGCGCTGAAGGCGCGCATCGATGCGGGCGAGATCGGCACGCCGGAAATGCTCGTCGTGACGAGCCGCGATCCGGGCGCGCCGCCCGTCGAGTACATCAAGCACTCGGGCGGCATCTTCAAGGACATGCTGATTCACGACTTCGACATCTTCCGCTGGATTCTCGATGACGAAGCGGACACGCTGCACGCGACGGGAAGCTGTCTGACCGATCCCGCGATTGCCGATGCGGGCGATATCGATTGCACGGCAGTGACGATCCGCACGAAGCGCGGACGTCTGTGCCAGATCAACACGTCGCGGCGCGCCGCGTACGGGTACGACCAGCGCTTCGAACTGCTCGGCAGCGCAGGCATGCTGCAGGCGGGCAACGTGCGTCCGACGGAAGTCACGGCGTATTCGAAGACGGCTGTATCGAGCGATGTGCCCGAGCATTTCTTCCTCGAACGCTATCGAGCCGCGTATGCGCTCGAAATCGCGCATTTCTTCGAAGCCGTGACGCAAGGCAAGCCGGTGCGCACGACGGTCGCCGACGGGCTGAAGGCACTCGAACTTGCCGAAGCGGCGACGCGTTCGTGGCGCGAAGGGCGTGCCGTCAAGCTCAACGAGGCACTGTGATGAGCGGCCCGCTGCGGATCGGCGTGGTTGGGCTGGGGCGGCTTGGCAAGCGGCATGCGGAAAATCTTGCGTATCGCGTGTCGGGTGCGGCGCTGGTGGCCGCGTGTAGTCCCGTCGAAGAGGAGCGCGCGTGGGCGCGCGCCGCGCTGCCGGCGCCGCGTCTTTACGACGACTACCACGCGCTGCTCGAAGACCGCGACGTGGACGCGGTGTGGCTCGTCACGCCGTCCGCGTTGCACGCGCAGCAGATCATCGATGCGTTGCGCGCGGGCAAGCATGTGTTCTGCGAGAAACCGCTTTCGCTCGATCTGGCCGAGTGCGAGCGGGTGATTGCCGAAGCGCAGCGTCATCCCGAGTTGCAGGCGACCATTGGCTTCATGCGCCGTTTCGATCCGAGCTATCGCAATGCATTCGAGAAAATCGAAGCGGGCGCGATTGGGCGGCCGTTCATGGTGCGCTCGCAGACTTGCGACCAGAACGATCCCGAAGGGTTTTTCGTGCGCTTTGCGCCGACTTCGGGGGGGATTTTTCTCGACTGCACGGTGCATGACATCGATGTGGCGCGCTGGCTGCTCGGCATGCCGAAGGCGACGCGCGTCTATGCGAGCGGCGTGATCGCGTTGCACGAAGGACTGCGTGAATTCGGCGATGTCGATAATGGCGTCGCGATCTGCGAGTTCGAGGGCGGGCGCATGGCGATGTTTTACGCGTCGCGCACGCTGGCGCACGGCAACGATACGGGCAGCGAGGTGATCGGCACGGCGGGCGCACTGTATGTCGGGCGCAATCCGCGCGCGAACCGTGTCGAGGTCGCCGATGCGAGTGGGATTCGCAACGAGTGCACGCCGACTTTCTTCGACCGGTTCGAGGATGCGTTTTTGTGCGAAGCGCAGGCGTTCGTCGCGGCTGTGCGGCAGGGCAAGCAGAGCGGGGCGACGTTGGCGGACGCAATGGAGGCGACTCGCATTGGGTATGCATTGCGTGAGTCGCTGGCGAGTGGACGATCTGTTGATTTGTAGCGGCGCGCACGCCCGGGCTGTTGCGGCTTGGGCGTGGGTTGAGCGCTTGCGTTAGAATTTGACCCTTCTGCATGAGCGCCGTATATCCAGCACGAGCGCCGGCTTACGAAGGGCAACGTCGATGGAAATTCAGATTCACAAGGAAGTGGATGCGCGCGGTCTGAACTGTCCGCTGCCCATTCTGCGCGCCAAGAAGGCGCTGGCTGATATGGAAAGTGGTCAGATTCTTAAAGTGCTGGCGACCGATCCCGGCTCGCAGCGGGATTTTGCTGCGTTTTCCAAACAGACGGGGAATGAGATTGTAGAGGTCACGACTACGTCGGATAAGGTTTTTGTGTTTTTAATGCGGAGGAGGTGAGGTTTTTTGCCTGCGGCGCTTTTGGTTTTTTTGCCTTTGCCTTTGCCTTTGCCGTGGCATGTGGCCTTTGCCTTTGCGCTGGCATCCGCGGTTTGCTTTTTCGCTGGCATCCGCGTGATGTTATTGGTTCGCATGCGTTGCCCCTGTGCGGGGCGGCACCTACTTTTCTTTGCCGCCGCAAAGAAAAGTAGGCAAAAGAAAGCGGCTCACACCGCCAGCCCGTGTGTTTACCCACGGGCCCCCATCGTCCCCACCCTTCATACGGCAACATTTCTGTTCCCGTGCGTTGCCCACGCTTCGAATGACCGCCTCACCCACTTCGAACACCCGTGCCTGGGCCAGCGGCAGCGAATGGTATGTGCCGCCCAGGTGGCAAACTGTGTGTAGGTTGTTGCGTCGTATAGCTTGGCGCTTTTACAGCGTGGAACGCGAGCGCTATCGGTCCGAAGTGAGGCGTGTGGAGCACTCAGGCCTACACACAGTTTGCCACCTGGGCGGCGGGGGACTATCTGGTAGTGCGTGCCGCGACGCGGGCACATGAAGCGGGTGAGGCGCACTGCAGGAGCGCTGGCAACGAACTTGAATCGAGAAGTTGCTGCGTGAAGTAAGGGACCGGTTGGGGTCCCTCAGGCGGGAAGAAATGTTGGCGGTGTGAGCCGCTTTCTTTTGCCTACTTTTCTTTGCGGCGGCAAAGAAAAGTAGGTGCCGCCCCGCACAGGGGCGACGCATGAAGCACGACAACAAAGCGCGGATGCCAGTTCAGGAACAGGCAAACCACCCCAGCGTCGCAGAAAAAAAATCAACCTTCCAGGACGGGAGACCGAGTCCGCAAATATTCTTCAAAGTCAGCAGCCACTTCCGGATGCCGCAAGGCAAACTCAACAGTAGCCTTCAGGTACCCCAGCTTGCTACCACAATCAAACCGCGTCCCGTGGTACTTATAAGCGAGCACCTGCTCATCAGCCAGCAACGACTGAATCGCATCCGTGAGTTGCAACTCACCGCCAGCACCCGGCTTCAACGCGCGAATATGATCAAAAATGCGCGGCTTCAGCACATAGCGCCCGACCACCCCAAGGTTAGAAGGCGCAACCTCAGGCGCCGGCTTCTCCACGATGCCTGACATCTTGATGATGGCGTCTTCCCACTCCTTGCCATCGACAATCCCGTAAGACCGCGTCTCCGACGCCGGAATCTCTTCGACGCCAATCACCGAGCTGTGATAGTGATCGAACACCTCGATCATCTGCTGCATCACAGGCGGCTTGCCGTACAGCAAATCGTCCGCGAGGATCACGGCGAACGGATTGTCGCCCACCAGCTTTTCCGCACACAGCACCGCGTGGCCCAGACCGAGTGCCTCAGGCTGACGCACGTAGAAACAGTCCACATGGCTCGGCTTGATGCTGCGCACCAGCTCTAGCAACTTCGCCTTGCCGCGTGCTTCCAGTTCCGCCTCGATTTCGTACGACTTGTCGAAATGGTCCTCGATCGCCCGCTTGCTGCGGCCCGTCACGAAGATCATCTCGGTGATGCCGGCCGCCATCGCTTCCTCGACCGCGTACTGGATCAAAGGCTTGTCGACGATAGGCAGCATTTCCTTCGGGCTGGCCTTGGTGGCAGGGAGGAAGCGGGTGCCGAGACCCGCGACCGGAAAGACCGCCTTTGTAACTTTTAGCATGTGTGTACCCTGCGTCCTCTGGTTTGGGATGCGCGCCGGCGCCGGGTGGCTCGGCGCGCATGCAGCGTCAATCAGGCAGGCAAACGCGACAGTTGTGCCGTCAGCTTGCCAATCGTGGTCTGGTATTCTGCCAGCCTTTTCTGCTCCTGCTCAACGACCGCCGGCGGCGCTTTTGCAACAAAACTCTCGTTCTGCAGCTTGGCGTTACATTTCGAAACTTCTGCGTTCAGTCTCGCAATCTCTTTTGACAAGCGCTCGCGCTCCGCGGCGACGTCGATCTCTACCTTCAGCACGAGCTTGTCCGTTCCTACGATAGCAATCGGCGCGCCATGTGCCTGTGCATCCAGCGTCGCTTCGTCGGCGATGATCTGCACTTCGGACAAACGCGCCAACGCCTGCGCGTAAGGCGCGAACGTCGCCAGACGCTCCGCGTTGCCCGTCACCAGTAGCGGCACCTTCGTCGCCGGCGACAGATTCATCTCGCCGCGCAGGTTCCGGCACGCGTCGATCACGGCTTTCAGATCGGCGGCCCATTGTTCGGCCGATTCGTCGATCTTGCCCGGTTCGGCGATCGGGTAGGGCTGCGTCATGATCGACGCCTCGCCTTCCGCACGGCCTTCCGGGTACTTCGCCGCGAGCGGCGCCACCTTTTGCCACAACGCTTCCGTAATGAAAGGAATCACCGGGTGCGCGAGGCGCAGCACCGTTTCGAGCACCCGCAACAGCGTGCGGCGCGTGGCGCGCTGCTGCTCGGGCGTGCCCGTCTGGATCTGCACCTTCGCCAGTTCGAGATACCAGTCACAGTATTCGTCCCACACGAACTTGTATAGGGCGTTCGCCACATTGTCGAATCGATAGTCGGCAAAGCCCTTTTCGACTTCGGTTTCGACGCGCTGAAGCAGCGACACGATCCAGCGGTCGGCCTGCGAGAAGTCCGTGTAGCCGCCCGGGCCGCAATCGCCCGGTTGGCAGGCGCCCGGCTTCGAGAAGCCGCAGTCGTGGCCTTCGCAGTTCATCAGCACGAAGCGCGTTGCGTTCCACAGCTTGTTGCAGAAGTTGCGATAGCCTTCGCAGCGCGCGAGGTCGAAATTGACGTTGCGGCCGAGCGTCGCCATCGACGCCATCGTAAAGCGCAGCGCATCCGTGCCGAACGCCGGAATGCCGTCGGGGAATTCCTTGCGCGTCTTCTTTTCGATCGACGCCGCCTGCTTCGGATTCATCAGGCCCGTGGTGCGCTTGGCAACCAGCGCGTCGAGGCCAATGCCGTCGACGATATCGATCGGGTCGAGCGTGTTGCCCTTGCTCTTCGACATCTTCTGGCCTTCGGCATCGCGCACCAGACCGTGCACGTAGACGGTGTCGAACGGCACCTTGCCGGTGAAGTGCGTGGTCATCATGACCATGCGCGCGACCCAGAAGAAGATGATGTCGAAGCCCGTCACCAGTACCGACGACGGCAGGAACGCTTTCAGTTCGGGCGTCTCGCTCGGCCAGCCGAGCGACGAGAACGGCACCAGCGCCGACGAGAACCACGTGTCGAGCACGTCTTCGTCACGCTTCAGTGCGCCCTTGTAGCCTTGAGCGTCGGCCTTGGCGCGTGCGTCCTCTTCCGTCTTCGCGACGAAGATTTCGCCGTTCTCGCCGTACCACGCGGGAATCTGATGGCCCCACCACAATTGACGCGAGATGCACCAGTCCTGGATGTTCTCGAGCCACTGGTAGTAGGTGGTCGTCCAGTTTTCCGGCACGAACTTGATCTGGCCGTTGCGTACCACATCGAGCGATGTTTCCGTGATCGACTTGCCCGGATTGAAGGTGCCTTCCGGCGCGGGCTTGGTCATGGCGACGAACCATTGGTCCGTGAGCATCGGCTCGATGACGACGTTCGTCCGGTCGCCGCGCGGCACCATCAGCTTGTGCGGCTTGACGGATTCGAGCAGCCCGAGCGCTTCCAGATCCGCGACGACCTGCTTGCGCGCTTCGAAGCGGTCCATGCCGCGATACTTTTCGGGCGCGTTGTCGTTGATCTTCGCGTCGAGCGTGAGGATTTCGATCTGCGGCAGCTTATGGCGCAGGCCGACCTGATAGTCGTTGAAATCGTGCGCGGGCGTGACTTTCACGACGCCCGTGCCGAATTCGCGATCCACATAGTCGTCGGCGATGATGGGGATTTCGCGGTCCGTGAGCGGCAGCTTGACGGTCTTGCCGATCAGATGCGCGTAACGCTCGTCTTCCGGATGAACCATCGCGGCGACGTCGCCGAGCATGGTTTCGGGGCGCGTCGTCGCGACAGTCAGATGGCCCGAGCCGTCCGACAGCGGATACTGGATGTGCCACAGGCTGCCGTTTTCTTCTTCGCTGACCACTTCGAGATCGGACACGGCCGTGAGCAGCACCGGGTCCCAGTTCACGAGGCGCTTGCCGCGATAGATCAGGCCCTGTTCATACAGACGTACGAACACGTCGCGCACGGCAGCCGACATCTTGTCGTCCATCGTGAAGTATTCGCGCGACCAGTCGATCGACGCGCCCAGACGCCGCACCTGGCCCGTAATCGTGGAGCCGGACTGCTGCTTCCATTCCCACACGCGCTCGACGAACTTTTCGCGGCCGAGGTCATGGCGCGACACGCCCTGCGCGTCCAGCTGGCGCTCGACGACGATCTGCGTCGCAATGCCCGCGTGGTCCGTGCCGGGCACCCACAGCGTGTTTTCGCCGAGCATCCGGTGGTAGCGCGTCAGGCCGTCCATGATCGTCTGGTTGAACGCGTGGCCCATGTGCAGCGTGCCCGTGACGTTGGGCGGCGGCAACTGGATCGAGAAATTCTTGCGGCCCGGCTCCATGGTCGGAGCGGCGTAGCCGCGTTTTTCCCATTCGGGGCCCCATTGGGCCTCGATCGTCTGCGGCTCGAAACTCTTGGCCAGCGTGCTGTCGCTTGTCGTCATCGTCAAAATCTGCCGGAAAATGCGTGGAAAGATGCCTGAAACCTTGAATTATAAAGGGATGCGGCAGGCGCGGGCCGCGCTTGCCCTCGCGGCTGCGCATCGCGGGCGCCAGGGGGCGCGCAATCAGCCGCCGAATCGGGCGCGGAAATCACGCGGCCGGGCAGCATAGCCCCACGGTCTTATAATGACGGACCACCCGCCGCAACCGTTGTTTCTCCTCCTGATCCATGCCCGAACTGCTCGCGAACCTGAACCCCGAACAACACGCCGCCGTCACGCTGCCGAACGAACCGGCGCTCATTCTGGCGGGCGCAGGCAGCGGCAAGACACGCGTGCTGATCACGCGGATCGCGTGGCTGATCCAGCAAGGCCTGGCATCGCCGCCGACCATTCTCGGCGTCACCTTCACGAACAAGGCCGCGCGCGAAATGATGTCGCGCCTGTCGGCGCTGCTGCCCATCGACACGCGCGGCATGTGGATCGGCACGTTCCACGGCCTGTGCAACCGGATGCTGCGCGCGCATTTCCGCGACGCGGGTCTGCCGCAGACGTTCCAGATTCTCGACACGTCGGACCAGCTTTCCGCGATCAAGCGCCTGATGAAGGGCCTGAATATCGACGACGAGAAATATCCGGCGAAGAACCTGCAGTACTTCATCAACAACGCGAAGGAGCAGGGGCTGCGCGCGAAAGACGTCGACGCGTCCGACAACTTCAACCGCAAGTTCGTCGAGCTGTATGAAGCGTACGACCAGCAATGCCAGCGCGAAGGCGTGGTCGATTTTCCGGAACTGCTGCTGCGTTGCTACGAGCTGCTGTCGTACAACCCGCCGCTGCGCGCGCACTACCAGGCGCGCTTCCGTCACATTCTGGTCGATGAGTTTCAGGACACGAACAAACTGCAATATGCGTGGCTGAAGCTGCTGGCGGGCGAGCACAACGCGATTTTTGCCGTCGGTGACGACGACCAGTCCATCTATGCGTTCCGCGGCGCGAACGTCGGCAACATGCGCGACTTCGAGCAGGAGTTCAAGGTTCGCAACCTGATCAAGCTCGAACAGAATTACCGCTCGCACGGCCATATTCTCGATGCCGCGAACCACCTGATCGCGAACAACTCGCGGCGGCTCGGCAAGAACCTGCGCACCGACGCGGGCCACGGCGAGCCGGTGCGCGTCTACGAGGCGGCCACGGATTCGCAGGAAGCGGGCTGGATCGTCGAAGAAATTCGCGCGCTGATCAACACGGGCGCCTCGCGCAGCGAGATTGCCGTGCTGTACCGGAGCAACGCGCAGTCGCGGACGATCGAACATACGCTGGTGAACGCGGGCATTCCGTATCGCGTGTATGGCGGCTTGCGCTTTTTCGAGCGTCAGGAAGTGAAGCACGCGCTCGCGTATCTGCGTCTGATCGACAATCCGAACGACGACACAGCGTTCGCGCGCGTCGTCAATTTCCCGACGCGTGGCATCGGCGCGCGTTCGATCGAACAGCTGGCGGACGCGGCGCGTCTTTACAACACGTCGATGGCCGTGGCGATTCCGTACGTGACGGGCAAGGCGGGCACGAGCCTCGGCGGCTTTGCGAATCTGATCGCGAAGATGCGCGCCGAAACGGCGCAGATGAGCCTGCCCGAAACGGTCGAATACGTGGTGCGCGCAAGCGGCCTGTCCGAGTTCTATCAGAACGAGCGCGAAGGTCAGGATCGGCTCGAAAACTTGCAGGAACTGGTCAACGCGGCGACGGCCTTCGTCAGTGAAGAAGGCTACGGCCTCGATACGCCCGCGCGCTCGATTCCGCTGCGTCCGGGCGCGACGGCGGCGCCCGAACTGGTCGTTGCGACCGACGATCCGGGTGTCGACGTGCTCGACGCCGTGGATCCCACCGACCCGGCGCAAAACCCCGACACGATGACGCCGCTCGCGGGCTTCCTGTCGCACGCCTCGCTCGAAGCAGGCGACAACCAGGCGCAGGCCGGCCAGGAAGCCGTGCAACTGATGACCGTGCATGCGGCGAAGGGCCTCGAATTCACGGCAGTGTTCATCACGGGTCTCGAAGAGGGCCTGTTCCCGCACGAGAACAGCGCGATGGAAACGGACGGCCTCGAAGAAGAGCGCCGTCTGATGTACGTCGCGATTACGCGTGCGAAGGAGCGGCTGTATCTGTCGTTTGCGCAGAGCCGGATGCTGCATGGCCAGACGCGTTACAACATCCGCTCGCGCTTCTTCGACGAATTGCCGCAGGAAACGCTCAAATGGCTGACGCCGAAAGTCGAAGCGGGCGCGCGCTGGGGCGGCCGTTCCGATAACGCGGGCTGGGGTCGCGACTGGTTCTCGCGGCCGGATCGCAAACAGGGTTATGGCGGCGGGGCGTCGACGGAGGCGAGCGCGCCTTTGCCCGCGTTTGCGAACGAACAGCGCGCCGCGGACACCGGCTTCCGCGTCGGCCAGCAGGTATTCCACACGAAGTTCGGCGAAGGCACGATCACGGCGCTCGAAGGCGGCGGTACCGACGCGAAGGCGCAGGTCAAGTTCAAGCGACACGGCGAGAAATGGCTCGCGCTGGCTGTCGCGAAACTGCAGGCGGTCGAATGAGCGCGCTGCCGTCCGAAGCGACGATTCCGCGCCGCCCGCTCGGCGTGATGGCGGCACTGCCCGACGAACTCGGCGATCTCGTCGCATCGATGCGGGCCGAGGGCGCAGTCGAAACCATCACGCACGGCAAGCGCGACTATCACATTGGCACAGTGCACGACGCGCCGTGCGTCGTGACGCTGGCGCGCGTCGGCAAGGTCGCGGCGGCGGCGACGGTCAGCGCGCTGATACACGCGTTCGACGTCGAGGCTGTGGTGTTCACGGGCGTGGCGGGCGGTGTCGGGCCCGCAGTGCGAATCGGCGATATCGTCGTGGCCGAAACGTTGATGCAGCACGATCTGGATGCGTCGCCGCTTTTTCCGCGCTTCGAAGTGCCGCTGCTCGGCATGTCGCGCTTTGCCGCCGACGCGCCGTTGACGGCCGCGTTGCGCAACGCCTGCGAGCGCTTCGTCGAAGAAGAGGGCGCGGCGCTGTCGCAGCGTTTTCTGACGGAAGCGGCGCCGACGGTGCATTGCGGCCTGATCATCAGCGGTGACCAGTTCGTCGCCAGCGCGACGTCCGTCGATCTGCTGCGCGCCGCGTTGCCCGATGCGCTCGCCGTCGAAATGGAAGGCGCGGCGATCGCGCAGGTCTGCTACGAGTACGGCGTGCCGTGCGCGATCGTGCGAACCATTTCCGATACGGCGGACGCGCATGCGCCCGCGTCGTTCGTCACGTTTCTGACTGAACTGGCGGGCACGTATTCGAGCGGGATTCTCCGGCGGTTCCTGTCGGCGCGCGGTTGAGACGCGCGCCGTTTTTCACGGCGCTCACTTTGCGCTGAACGCAGCCGCGACGGCGTCGCGGATCTGCTGCAATGCCGACGGATCTTCGATGGTCGGCAGATCGCCGGGGTCGCGGCCTTCGGCGAGCGCCGCGATCGCGCGGCGCAACAGCTTGCCGGAGCGGGTCTTCGGCAGCATCGACACCAGCACGACATGCGCGGGTCGCGCGATTGCGCCCAGCTGACGGTCGACGGTCGCGCACAGTTCGGCGGACAGCTTCGCGCGCGCTTCATCGGATTCGTACGCGCCCGCGTCGCGCACGACGACGAACGCGACGGCGGCCTGTCCTTTCACCTGATCCGTCACGCCCACGACGGCGACTTCCGCGACGGCCTTGTGCGCCGATAGCGCCTCTTCGATTTCCCGCGTGCCGAGGCGATGGCCGGCGACGTTGATCACGTCGTCGGTGCGGCCGAGGATCGTCACGTAGCCGTCTTCGTCCTGAATGCCCCAGTCGAAGGTCGAATAGAGCTGCTGGTTCGGCACGCTCTCCCAATACGTTTTGACGAAGCGTTTATCGTCGCCCCATACCGTCGACATGCAGCCCGGCGGCAACGGATAGCCGAGCGTGATGACGCCTTTTTCGCCGGGCGCGCACGGCTCGCCCGTGTGCTCGTTGCGCAGCGTCAGGTCGTAGCCGTAGCAGGGCACGCCCGGCGAGCCGAGCTTTTGCGGCAGCGCTTCGACGCCGCGCTGGATCGCGAGAATCGGCCAGCCGGTTTCCGTCTGCCAGAAGTTGTCGACGACGGGCTTGCCGAGCGCGTCGGTGATCCACGACGCCGTCGGCTCGTCGAGCGGCTCGCCCGCGAGGAAGAGCGTGCGCAGGCTCGACAGATCGGCCTGTTTCAGCAGCGCCGGGTCCTGCTTTTTCAGCACGCGGATGGCCGTCGGCGCCGTGAACATCAGATTGATCTTGTGCTGCTCGACGAGCCGCCACCAGATGCCGCCGTCGGGGCGGATCGGGGTGCCTTCGTACATGACCGTCGTGAGGCCCGCGATCAGCGGCGCGTAGACGATGTAGCTGTGGCCGACCACCCAGCCGACGTCGGACGCGGTGAACATCGTGTCGCCCGCTTTGCCCTGGAAGATGTATTCCATCGATGCCGCGAGCGCCACGGCATAGCCGCCGACATCGCGTTGCACGCCTTTGGGCTTGCCCGTCGTGCCGGACGTATAGAGCACGTACGACGGCTCCGTCGATTCGAGCCATTCGCATTGCACGTGCGCGTCGAAGAATTGCTCGCGCAGTGGTTCGTAGGCGACGAGATAGGGCGCGTTCAGGCGCTCGGGCGCCAGTTGCCGGTCGATCAGCAGCACCTTGGGCGTCTTGTGCGTCGCGCGCGACAGCGCTTCGTCGACGAGCGGCGTGTAGTCGATCACCTTGCCTGCGCGCGCGCCGGCGTCGGCTGTGACGATCAGCGCGGGTTTTGCGTCGTCGATGCGCGCGGCGAGATTGGGCGCGGCGAAGCCGCCGAACACCACCGAGTGGATCGCGCCGAGACGCGCGCACGCGAGCATGGCGAACACGGCTTCGGGGATCATCGGAAGATAGATGAGCACGCGGTCGCTGCGCTTGACGCCGAGCGAGCGCATCACGGCTGCCATGCGGTTCACTTCCGCGTGCAGATCGGCAAACGTGTAGCGGCGCTCGATGCCCGTTTCCGTCGATATATATACGAGGGCGTTTTGTTGTGCGCGTTCCGCGAGATGGCGGTCCACCGCGTTGTGGCAGAGGTTCGTTTTTCCGCCGACGAACCAGCGCGCGAAGGGTGGGTTCGAGCGGTCGAGGACGGTGTCGAATGGGGTTTGCCAGTGGATACGGTTGGCCTCTTCGCGCCAGAAGTCTTCAGGGGATTCGATCGAGCGGCGGTGGAATTCGCGGTAGGTGGTCATTGGGCGTGGCCCCTCCTGGCTTTTGGCTTTTCGCTGGCGCGGGTTTTCACAGGATAGAGCAGGGGTTGTGGTGGGGGCAACGCGGGTAGACCATGGTTTTTTGTCTGCGACGCTTTGGGTGGTCTGCTTATGTTGTCGCTGGCATCCGCTAGATGTTATTGGTTCGCACGCGTTGCCCCTGTGCGGGGCGGCACCTACTTTTCTTTGCCGCCGCAAAGAAAAGTAGGCAAAAGAAAGCGGCTCACACCGCCAGCCCGTGTGTTTATCCACGGGCCCCCAACGTCCCCATCCTTCATACGGCAACTTCTTTGTTTGTGTGCGTTGCCAACGCTCTAAATGAGCGCCTCACCCGCTTCAAATACCCGTACCAAGGCAAGCGTCAGCGAATGGTATGCGCCGCCCAGGTGGCAAACGGTGTGCAGGTTGTCGCGTCGTATAGCCTGGTGCTCTTACAGTGTGCGGCGCATGCGCTATCGGTCCGAAGTGAGGCGTGCGGAGAACTTGGGCCGACACACAGTTTGCCACCTGGGCGGCGGGGGACTGTCTGGTGGTGCGTGCCACGACGCGGGCACATGAAGCGGGTGAGGCGCACTGCAGGAGCGCTGGCAACGAACTTGAATCGAGAAGTTGCCGCGTGAAGTAAGGGACCGGTTGGGGTCCCTCAGGCGGGAAGAAATGTTGGCGGTGTGAGCCGCTTTCTTTTGCCTACTTTTCTTTGCGGCGGCAAAGAAAAGTAGGTGCCGCCCCGCACAGGGGCGACGCGTGAAGCACCAATAACATCTAGCGGATGCCAGCGACAACATAAGCAGACCACCCAGCTTCCGCTATGCAAACAAAAGCCCAAGTGCCGCCCCGCACAGGGGCAAACGCACGCAGACCGATAACCTGGCGCGGATGCCAGCGCAAACCCCAGAACACCACCTGGCAACACCCGCGCCGGCAGGTCAGCCTGTGACCTTCTTCCCCTCAACATCCGGCAAAAACACAGTCAAAATCCCAAGCAACGGCAAGAACGAACAAACCTTATACACATACGCGATGCTGGTCGCGTCAGCCAACTGCCCCAACACGGCCGCGCCGATCCCACCCAGCCCGAAGGCAAATCCAAAAAACAGCCCTGCCACCATCCCGACCTTGCCAGGAATGAGCTCCTGCGCATAAACGAGAATCGCCGAAAACGCCGACGCCAGCACGATACCGATAATGACGGTCAACACCCCCGTCCAGAACAGATTGGCATACGGCAACAAGAGCGTGAACGGCGCCACGCCAAGAATCGACACCCAGATCACATACTTACGCCCAATCCGGTCGCCAACCGGCCCGCCGATCACCGTGCCCGCCGCGACAGCCGCGAGGAACACGAACAGATGCACCTGCGCGGCCTGCACGGGCAGATGGAACTTGTCGATCAGATAGAACGTGAAGTAGCTGTTGATGCTGGTCAGATAGAAGTACTTCGAAAACACCAGCAACACGAGAATGCTCATCGCGAACGCGACCTTCCCGCGCGGCAGCGCCGCATGCGCGATCTGTCCGCTACGCGCCTTCTTGGTCGCGGGATGATGCTTGTACCAGCGGCTGATATGCGTAAGCACGAGAATCCCGACCAGCGCCGCTACCGAAAACCACGCAATACTGCGCTGGCCATGCGGAATCACGATCAGCGCCGCGAGCAGCGGCCCGAGCGATGAGCCGGCGTTGCCGCCCACCTGGAACAGCGACTGCGCGAGACCATGCTTGCCGCCCGACGCCATCCGCGCAACACGCGACGACTCCGGGTGAAACACCGACGATCCGCAGCCAACCAGCGCCGCCGCGATCAGCAGCACGCCGAAGCTCGGCGCCACCGACATCAGCAGCAGCCCCGACAGCGTGAAACCCATGCCGGCAGGCAGCGAGTACGGCTTCGGATGCTTGTCCGTGTAAATGCCGACCAGCGGTTGCAGCAGGGAGGCGGTGATCTGATACGTCAGTGTGATCAGGCCGATCTGTCCGAACGACAGCGAGAAGTTCGCCTTCAGCATCGGATAGATCGCAAGGATCAACGACTGGATCATGTCGTTCATCAGGTGCGAGAAGCTGATCGCGCCAAGGATCGAATAAACGGTCTTCGCTTGCGGCCGGGGGGCGGCAGGGGCGGAAGCTGAAGCGGCGGCGCCAGCCAGGGCGCCTTTGTCGAGGCTGGATTCCATGAGGTCGGTCAGGAGAGAGTGGCTCGGAAGCAGACGCCGGCAGTTGCGGCAAGGCCGTCGGCGGCAGCAGATGTTTTTAGCGTTTGATGAAGTGTAGTGTGTCTCCCATCAATTGTCCTGCCAAGTTTTGTCGTGATTCGGACATCGGCGGGCGCGTCAAACGAGCTGTTGTGCCTGTTTTTTGTGCGACCGATGCTCCCGACGGCACCGGGATGGAGCGCCGTCGGCCGATTTAGAGTGAAAGCTGCGGCGCAAAACGTGGGAAAACGCGCTCAACGAATTTTGGCCAATGTATAAATCCGACGCGGCGCGCTGCCCACGAGGCGGCGCGCGCAGGACCGGGAAAATTGCCGGACGGACGGCCTCAAGAACGCCGCCGGCGATGCCGTCAACCCGGAGAGAAAAGCAGCAATGCCGGAACCGACCTTTCCGGCAGCACGACAAAGCGGGGACGAGAAATATGAAAGCAGTTTCGCTAGGTGGCCAGCCGCGCGCGGGCTTCGCGCCGGATGGTGAAGCGGTGGGAGAACGGCCGCATTCGGGCAAACAGGCGGCGGGCGGCAGGTTGCGCGGCTGGTCGGTGAAGACGACCTTGCGGTTCGCCTTCGCGGTGCTGCTGGCGGGCACGCTGGCGATCGGCGTGTTTTCGCTCGCGCAGATCAGTCGCCTGAACGGGCAGATGCGTTCCATTTACGAGCAGGGGCACATCGCGAGCCGGGCCGCGGAAGAGGCGCGCGGCTATCTGTTGCGCTCGAGCCGCGCCCAGAAGATGCTGCTGACGGCGACGACCGCGAAGGAACGCGACGAACTCGGCGCCGATATCGACAAGGGGCTAACGGCGCTGTCGGCCGAACTCAAGACGCTCCAGCAATACGCCGATTCCGCCGACGCCGCCGCGCAGCAGAAGAAGTTCGCTGCCGCGATCGGTGTGTGGAGCGGGCATCTGCGCGATTTCGTGACGCTCGTGAAGGCGCAGCCGCTCGATCTGTCGCAGATGAACTGGCAGGTCGGCACGATGGACGTGTCGCTGCTGGTCGAGACGGGCAAGCTCGAAAAACTCGTCGATGAACTGGTCGCGCAGCGCGGTACGGCCGCAAAGGCGACGATCGATGCGTCGTCGTTTATCTATCGATCGTCGTTCGTGATGATGGCCGTGATGACGATCGCGTTGATCGTGCTGGCGTTCGTCATCAGCGAGTGGGTCGTGCGGCGACTCGCGCGGCAACTGGGCGGCGAGCCGGTGTACGCGAAGGAGATCGCGAGCCGTATCGCAGCGGGCGATCTGTCGAACGATATCGCGCTCGGCAAGCGAGACAACGGCAGCATGCTGTCCGCGCTGCGCGACATGCAGAACGGCCTGTCGTCGACCGTCTCGCATATCGCGGCGAGCGCCGAGGCGATCGCAGCTGCTTCCGGGCAGATTTCGATGGGCAATCTCGACCTGTCGCAGCGCACCGAGCAGCAGGCGATGGCGCTCGAACGGACAGCGAGCAGCATGGAGGAGTTGACGTCGACGGTGCGTCAGAACGCGGACAACGCGAAGCAGGCGCGTACGCTTGCGGACAATGCGTCGTCGATTGCGGAGAAGGGCGGCGACGTGGTGGGCCGAGTGGTCGCAACGATGGGCCAGATCAACGACAGCGCGAAGAGCATTGGCGACATCATCGGCGTGATCGAAGGGATTGCGTTCCAGACGAACATTCTCGCGTTGAATGCCGCCGTCGAGGCGGCGCGTGCCGGTGAGGAAGGGCGCGGGTTCTCGGTGGTGGCGGGCGAGGTGCGCAACCTCGCGCAGCGCAGCGCGGCGGCCGCCAAGGAGATCAAGACGCTGATCAGCGCGTCTGTCGAGCGGGCGAGCAACGGCTCGCAGCTTGCGCAGGACGCGGGGCAGACGATGGATGAAGTCGTCAAGGCCGTGAAGCGCGTGACGGACATTATGGGGGAGATTTCGGCGGCTTCCGCCGAGCAGAGTTCGGGGATCGAGGAGATTAACCTCGCGGTGTCGCAGATGGATGCTGGGACTCAGCAGAATGCTGCACTCGTCGAGCAGGCTACTGCCGCTGCGCGGGCTTTGGATGATCAGGCGCAGGCGCTGAAGGTGGCTGTGGCGAAGTTTTCTTTACAGTGAGGGGGGTGTCTGCGACGCTGGGGTGGTTTGCTCCTGTTTTCGCTGGCATCCGCGGTTTGATTCTGGTCTGCAAGCGTTGCCCCTGTGCGGGGCGGCACCTACTTTTCTTTGCCGCCGCAAAGAAAAGTAGGCAAAAGAAAGCGGCTCACACCGCCAGCCCGTGTGTTTATCCACGGGCCCTCAACGTCCCCATCCTTCATACGGCAACTTCTTTGTTTGTGTGCGTTGCCAACGCTCCAAATAAGCGCCTCACCCGTTTCGAATACTCGTGCAAAAGCAAGCGACAGCGAATGGTGTATGCAGCCCAGGTGGCAAACTGTGTGCAGGTTGTCGCGTCGTATAGCCTGGTGCTCTTACAGTGTGGGGCGCGTGCGCTATCGGTCCGAAGTGAGGCGTGGGGAGTACCTGGGCCTACACAAAGTTTGCCACCTGGGCGGCGGTGGACTATCTGGCGCGGCATGCTGCAACTCGGGAGCATGAAGTGGGTGAGGCGCATCGCAAGCGCGCGGGCAACGGACGTGAGTCACGTGGTTGCCGTGTGAAGCGTAAGACCCTGTGGGGGCCCTCAGGCAGGAACAAGAGCTGGCGGTGTGAGCCGCTTTCTTTTGCCTACTTTTCTTTGCGGCGGCAAAGAAAAGTAGGTGCCGCCCCGCACAGGGGCGACGCATGAAGCACGAAAGCAAAACGCGGATGCCAGCGCAAAAACAAGCAAACCAAAGCGTCGCAAGACAAAACCAAAACCCAAAACCAAAAACCAATCAGGAAGGCGTAACAACCACCGTACAAGTCGTCCCCGCCGAAAGCAACACACCGTCAGGCACAGAATCAATCTTCACGCGCACAGGCACGCGCTGCGCCAACCGCACCCAGTTAAAAGTCGGATTCACATCCGCCAGCAACTCGCGGCTCTGCGGATTATCGCGATCATAAATCCCGCGCGAAATGCTCTCGACATGCCCCTTCAGCGTGCCCCCGCTCATCAGCCTGATATCAGCCTTATCGCCAACGCGCACATGCGGCAGCTTCGTTTCCTCGAAGTACCCATACACCCAGAACGAATTGCTATCCACGACAGCCAGCTTCGCTGAACCAGAAATCGCATAGTCCCCGCGATACACATTCAGATTCGTCACATACCCATCAACCGGCGACACAACACGAGTGCGTTCCAGATTCAGCTTCGCTGCATCCAGCGCGGCCAGCGCCTGCTGATACTGCGCCTCGGCGGCAGACGCCGTGTGCGTCGCGTTCTCGCGGTTTTCCTTCGACACCACGAGACTATCCATATCCGCACGCCGCTGCGCATCGTCACGCCGCATCTGCAACTCGGCCTTGCGCGCGGCCACGGCCGCTTGTGCCTGCTCGACGGCGATCTGATAGTGCGACGGATCGATCTGCATCAGCAGATCGCCCTTGTGCACGAACTGGTTGTCGCGCACGGGCAGTTCGACCACGGCGCCCGACACATCGGGCGCGATGTTGACGACTTCGGCACGTACGCGGCCGTCGCGCGTCCACGGCTCGTCCATGTAGTGCACCCACAGCGCACGCCCGATCAAAATCGCAACGACGAACACGATGGCCGTCGCGATAAACCCAATGATGTTTCTGATTGTCATGATTCGACTCGTATCAACGATAAACGGCGAGGCCCAGCACGCCGCACACACACACGAGCAAACTCGCGCGGAACAGGGACGGGTGCCACACGACCCGATACAGACCCGTCCACGCTATCGCGCGGTCGAGCAGCCAGGTGATCGCGGCGCCCGCAATGAACAGCAGCACGATGGCGGGCACGTAGGCGTCGAGAACGGCAATCTCACGTGGCATGGCGGACTCCTTGTGGCGCATCGCTGTTCGTATCGCTGGCGTCGTCGGCTTGCGCCAGCGGCGATTGCGGGTCGAGCAGCGCGCTCCGGATGAAATGTAGATGACTCAAAATGCGTTGCAACTGATGACGTTCGTCGCGCGGCGGCGTGAACGTCGAAAGCGTCTGCTGGACGGCGGCGATCGCATCGGCCGTCGCGGCCAGCGCCTTGTCGAGGCGAGCGGCGCGAGGACGCTCGAACAGCCGGCTCACGGCGGCACAGGTCGCGCGCAGACTGACGCGCCACGGCATCGACGGCGCATAGCGAGCGTCGCGCGGCAGCGTCGCGACTTCGCTGCGCAGGTCGATCACGGCATTGCCGATCTCCAGCACCGCGAACATCCAGCGCATCGTGTCGCGCTTCACGTTCGGCTCGCTGGCCGCCAGCGCGTTGATCTGATGCATCAGGTCGCGCGCGCCGCTTTCGAAGCGCGTACGCAGCCGCGTCGGCCGCCACAAACGTCCGATCCGGCCCCGGCACGCCAGCACCACCTGCGCGCGCAAGTCGGCGAGCAGCCGGTTGCGCAGCCACGGCGTCGACGGCGGCAGCAGCACAGCAAAAGCGATCGACGCGACCAGCATCGACAGCGCGAGCGCAATCGCGTCGTTGATGAAGCCGCTCGGGTCGTAGTGAATCACGTTGTCCGGGCCCGCGAGAAAGCAGAAGAAAATGCAATAGCCGACGCCGTAGCCCGCGAGCTTCGGGCGCGTCGTCATCCACACGCCAAGCGCGAGGAACGGCGTGAGCGCGACGCACAGCAGCGCAAAGCCGTCGATATGCGGATAGATGCCGAACGTCAGCAACAGCGCAAGCGTCGACGACAGGATCGTGCCCGCCGCCATCTGAAACGCGGTGCGCGTCGGGTTCGGCGACGACGACGCGAGCGCGCACACGGCGGCTGCATTCAGCGTGAGCGTCGAGCCGCTCGGCCACGCGGTGGCGATCCAGAACGCGCCGAGGATCGCCATCACGATCGCCGCGCGCAGGCCCGCGACGCCCGCCGCGATGCCGTTCGTCTTCGGCTCGTAGCGTTCGATCCAGCGCTCGCGCTCGTGCGTCGCGACGGCCAGCGAGGCATACGTCGCCGCGTACGCATGCAGATCGTCGACGAAGCGGTACAGCAGTTCCGCGCCCGTGTCGAAATCGAGCAGCGGCACGCCGGCGTCGCTTTCGAGCGCGGCGCGGCTCGCGCGCACGCGCTTCGGCAATTCGGCCTTGAACGCTTCGAGTTGCGCGGCTGCGTGCGATGCGTCGGCCGCCGTCAACACCGGTTCGCCCGACTTGCTCAGCAACGGCGCAATCTCGCGGAAGTACGGCTCGAGCGCGGCGACGGCGGCCGTCGCGCCCGCGGCGCCGGACGCGCCCGAGACGCGCAGACGGTTCATCAGCTGATGCAGCGCGTGAAAGCGCGTCGACACCGTCATGAACTCGCTGTTCAGGCGCGACAGCCGGCCGTTGCGCATCCGCGAATCGGGGCTTTCGAACACGGCCACACTGCGCACGGCCTCGAAGCCGACGATATCGGCCACGAACTTCGCGTTGGTGTCCTCGATGCGCGCGCGATCGGCCTTGCCCGAGAGTGCGGCGCACACGTAGTCGACGAACGACGAGAAGCGCGCGCGTACCGTGCTGCGCATCTGCTCGCCCGCGTGCTCGGGAAACACGAGCGCACTGACGACGCCCGAGCACAGAATGCCGACCACGATTTCCGCAACCCGTGTCAGGGCCGACATGAACGCGCCATCGGGATGCTGCGAAGCGGGTATGCCGATCAACGCTGCCGTATAACCCGCGAGCACGAATCCGTACGAGCGGAAGTTGCGGTTGCGCGCCGCGCCTGCCGTGCAGATGCCGACCCAGATCGCCGTCGAGATGATGAACAGCTCCGGCTGCTGCGAAAACAGGCCGATCAGCGCCATCATCACGACGAGGCCGATCAGCGTGCCGCAAATCCGGTAGAAGCTTTTCGCGAACACCATGCCGCTTTGCGGCTGCATCACGATGAAGACAGTCGTCATCGCGGTTCGCGGCTGCGGCAGGTCGAGCTTCATCGCGATGCCGAGCGCAAGAAAGCACGCGGCGAGCGCCTTGAAGAGATAAATCCAGGTGCGGCCGTCGGTACGCGCCCAGTCGATGAACGCGGCGTGGAAAGCGGCGGGCGTCGAAGGCGTGCGGGACGTGGAAGGATTCGAGGACATGGGCGGCGCTCCTGTCAGTGAGCGGCCGGCGTGCCGGTCGAGGCGCCGTTCATCGCGCTGGCGGTGGCTTTGTCGTCGGGTTTTGCGCCATCACTCTTCTTGCCCTTGCCATGCGCGGGCAGCACGTCCTTTTGCGATGGACCATCGGCGGGATCGATCACGCCGCCGCCCAACGCCGTCACGAGCGTCGCGTGCGCCTGCAACTGTCCTGCCTGAACCTTTGCGACGCCTTCCTGCGCGCGCAGCAACTGGGTCTGCGCGATCAGCACGTTCACGTAGTCGGTCAGGCCGCGGCGATACCCTTCGCGAGCCAGCTGATAGGTCTTGTTCGCGGTCGCGACGGAACGCTGCGCGTCCTTCAGTTGGGTATCGAGCGAACGCATGCGCACGACCTGATCGGCGATTTCCTTCAATGCGCCGACGATCGACTGGTTGTACTGCTCGACGGCCACGTCGTAGCCCGCCGATGCCGCGCCCAGTTGCGAGCGCAGGCGTCCGCCCGTGAAGATGGGCAGCGACAGCGCCGGACCTGCCGTCCAGCCGCCCGCCTGCGATTTCAGGAAGCCGAACAGCGGCCCCATCGCCGCGTAGCCGCCGACGGACGCGAGCAGATCGATATTCGGATAGAAATCCGCCTTCGCGACGTCGATGCCGCGCGCCTGCGCGGCGACCGTCCAGCGTGCCGCAACGATATCGGGGCGATGGCCGATCAGCTCGGCGGGCATCGTCGTCGGCAGGCCGGCGAAGGCGGACAGCGCGAGCTGCGGGCGCGTGATCGAATCGCCCGCGCCGGGGCCTTTCCCCGCCAGCGCGGCCAGCTGGTTGCGGCCGAGTGCGATTTCTTCTTCGATCGCGTCGATCTGGCGTTCGTATTCGGGCAGCGGCGTTTCCGCCTGCGCGACTTCGAGTTGCGTGCCGATGCCGCCTTTCAGCCGCCGGTTGGCGAGCGCAGCGACCTGCTCCTGCTGTTCGAGCGTCTGTTTCGCGATATCGAGCAACGCGTAGTTCAGCGACATCCCGATATAGGCGCGCACGATGTTCGATTCGAGCTCCAGCTGCGCGGCGCGGAAATCGGCGGCGCGCGCGTGTGCGATGTCGAGTGCTTCCTCTGTGGCGTTCTTGTCCTTGCCCCACAGATCGAGGTGATACGACAGGCCGAGTTCCGCCGTGTTGTTCCACGACTGCTGGCCGGCCAGTTCGCCCGGACCATAGAAGACGTTGTTCGGCCACTGCTTGCGCTGGATCTGCATGCTGCCGTTCACCTGCGGCAGCTCCGCCGATCGCGCGACGCCCGCGAACGACTGCGCCTCGCGCACGCGCGCCTGCGCCGCCGCGAGCGTCGGACTGCCTGCCTGCGCCTGCTCGATCCATGCGTTCAGCTGCGGATCGTTATAGGCGCGCCACCAGTCGGCGGCGGGCCATTGCGCATCGGTATCGGCCGCTCGGATCGCGGCGCCGACGTCGAGCGAGGCAGGCTCGGTGCTGGTCGATTGGGGCGCGATGTGTCCCGTGCTCGCACAGCCGGCGATTATCAACGAGATCGTAAGAACCGACAGCGCGGCGATCCCTTTCTTTACCGGAAACTGCACGATTTGCTCCCCAAATGGCTATAGAACCTTGTAGGGGATTATATTTTTCGATCAATTAGCGAATAACCCGCAAGGGTGTAACGCATACTTACGGAGAATGAGATAATCGCCTTTCCAAATCGTGCAACAATCCTTCCCGTACTGAAAGATTTGGGTCTAAATCATGGATACGCTTCAGAACATGCGGGTATTTGTCCGCGTCGTCGAAGCCGGTAGCTTCACGGGCGCGGCCCAGCATCTGAACACGACGACGGCTTACGCGTCGCGCGCCGTGTCCGATCTGGAGGCACATCTGCGCACGCGTCTGTTGAACCGCACGACGCGCCGCATCGCGCTCACGGAAGCGGGCGAGCGCTATCTGCAGCGCTGCGAGCAGATTCTTGCCTACGTCGATCAGGCGGAAGCCGAGGCCAGCGACGCGCACGCGCGTCCGTCGGGCAAACTGAAGGTTCACGCGATGACGAGTTTCGGCCAGCACTACGTGGTGCCGGCCGTGAGCCGCTATCAGCAGCGTTATCCCGACGTGCATCTCGAACTGACGCTCGCGCAGCGCATGCCCGATCTGCTCGACGAAGGCTACGACGTCGCGGTCGTGCTCGCGCAGAGCCTGCCCGATTCGGGGCTCGTCTCGCAGCGCCTTGGCAGCGCGTTCAGCGTGGTGGTCGCGTCGCCGGACTATCTGGAGCGCAGCGGCGTGCCGCAGACGCTGTCCGATTTGCGCGGCCACACCTGCCTGCAAATGATCACGCCCGTGATGCCCGCCGACGAATGGACGTTCGACGGCCCGAACGGGCAGGAGACGCTGCATCTGGGCGCCTCCACATTCCAGATCAACGTCGCGGAAGCGATGGCCGTGGCGGTGCGCGAAGGCATGGGCGTCGCCGTGTTGCCCATCTATTCGGCCATTGCTGGCCTGCGCAGCGGCGAACTCGTGTGGATTCTTCCGGAATATATCTCGCAGGAAATGAATGTGTACGCGTTGTACCCGTCGCGGCAATATCTGGACGCGAAGATCCGCACGTGGGTCGAATTTCTGCGCGACGAACTGCCGCCGACGCTCGCGGCGGATCAGGCGGAGCTTCGCAAGTTCGCGCGCACTTGAAATAGCGGGCACATGGCGCGATATGGTGAGAGCAGCCTTTTGACGGACTGTTACATCCCTCTGCCGCGTCGCAACACTTCCTTACTTCCTCGCGGCATCGGGTTTGCTAACGTGTCATCAAGGCCGGCATCTTTCGGCACGCAAGCACATCTGAATCGAAGAGGACAACATGGATACGAATCTGCTGATGATCGGCGTCGCCGTCATGCTCGGACTGATTGGCGTTGCCGCGTCGCGCGATATGCTGCGTCGCCTGCGGCCGCAGCCGCGTCTCGTGCCGATTCGCGTCGAACGGCCGGCGCGGCGTCCGCGCGATATCAGCGGGATGTGATGTCCGGCTCTCGACGAGCCTAGATCTCGACCACTTTGTTCCACGCGAACGCCGCGTTTTCGAGCGCGCGCGTGCGTCGGTCGAGGTAGCCGCGCGGATTGCACACGACGCGTGTGCCGTTTTCCACATAATCGAATGCCGTATGTGTATGGCCGTGCACCCATAGCGTCACGGGCGCGCGCACCATCGACGGCAGATCGTTGACGAATCCCGCTGACACGACGTCGTCCGCATAACGCTCGGCGAGACTGCGCCGGTGCGGCGCATGATGCGTGACGACGATCGTCTTGCCCGCGAAGGGCTTTGCCAGTTCCGTTTCCAGCCATGCGCGCGCGTGACGGTGAAGCGCGATCGTATCGGCAGGCGTCAGGTTGCGCGGCGTGTTGTCCTGCAGCGCGCCTTGCCCACCCAGATCATTTCCCGCTGTCCACGTCACCTGAATCAGCCCGCGATAGTCGAGCATCACGCGCTCGGCCGCCGCGATCGACGCGGCGCGCGATGCTTCATCGTCACCGTAAAGATCGAAGTCGGTCCATAGCGTCGTGCCCAGCACGCGCCACTGTCCGAGCGGATCGACGAGCGTCGCGTTGTTGAGAAAGTGCACGTTGTCGACGCTGGCGGCGGCGTCGTGCATCGCCGCTTCGAGCGCGCCGAACTCGCCGTCGTAATACTCGTGGTTGCCCGGCACATAGACGACGGGCACCGCGCCGTCGAATGTTTCGGCGGCCCAGCGCAGGCCTTCGGCGTGATTGTGGATGTCGCCTGCCAGCACGACCAGATCGGCGTCCGCATGCGGAATGATTTCCGGCTGGTCGGATTCGAGATGCAGATCGGACAGCACGCGAATTTTCATGGACGCCTCTCGTCGATACCTATGCTGTTAGCGTAGCACCTTGCCGGGATTCATCAGGTTCAGCGGATCGAACGCGGTTTTTAAGGTCTTCATCAGACGCACCTCGAGATCCGATTTGTAATGCGCGGATTCGTCGATCTTCAACTGACCGATTCCATGCTCCGCGCTGATGCTGCCGCGATGCCGATGCACGCTGTCGTAGACGATCTGATTCATCGTGCTCTGATATTGGGCGAGAAACTGCTTCGCATCGCCGCCTTCCGGCGCTTGCACGTTGTAATGCAGATTGCCGTCGCCGAGATGGCCGAATGTCACCATCCGCGCGCCGGGCGCGGCCTTCGCGATCAGCGCATCCGTTTCTTCGATGAAATGGCCGATCCGCGAAATCGGCACCGCGATATCGTGTTTGATGTTCAGCCCTTCCTCCGCCTGCGCCAGCGGAATGTGCTCGCGCAGATTCCAGAATGCCTGCGTCTGCGCGAGATTTTCGGCGACCACGGCATCTTCGACGAGACCGCTTTCGAGTGCCGTTTCCATCATCCGTTCGAAGAGCGCGCGCGCGTGTTCTTCGCTTTCGCTATCCGACAGTTCGAGCAGCACGATCTGTGCGTGCGGCTCGGCGAACGGATAGCGCATCTGCGGAAAATGCCGGTTCACGAGACGCAGGCAGAAATCCGACATCAACTCGAAGCCCGTCAGAAGCGGCCCGGCGTGACGTTGCGCGAGCGACAGAAAGTCCAGCGCGGCATGCGCCGAAGGCAGCGCGGCGAGCGCCGTCACGCGCGCCGCCGGCTGCGGATGCAGTTTCATCACGGCCGCCGTGATGATGCCGAGCGTGCCTTCCGCGCCGATGAAGAGATCGCGCAGATCGTAGCCGGTATTGTCCTTGCGCAATCCGCGCAGCCCGTCCCACAGTTCGCCTTGCGGTGTCACCACTTCCAGTCCGAGACACAGTTCACGCGTGTTGCCATAGCGCAGTACGCCTGTGCCGCCCGCGTTCGTCGACAGATTGCCGCCGATCGTGCAACTGCCTTGCGCCGCGAGACTCAGCGGAAACAGGCGGCCCGCCGCTTCGGCGCGCGCCTGCACGTCGGCGAGCACGACGCCGGCTTCGACGGTGATCGTGTTGTTGTGCGGGTCGACGTCGCGCACGCGATTCAGCCGTCGGAGACTCAGCACCGCTTGCGCGCCGCTCGTGTCGGGCGTAGCGCCGCCTACGAGGCCGGTGTTGCCGCCTTGCGGCACGATCGCGACACGATGCTCGTTCGCGAGCCGCACGATCGCGGCGACTTCTTCGGCCGTCGACGGGCACAGCACCGCGCATGCGCCGCCCGTGTAGCGGCGGCGCCAGTCGGTGAGATAGGGCGCGGTGTCGTGCGGATCGGTGAGGACGTGCGCGGCGCCGATCGCGTCGGCGCACGCGGCGATGAAGGTCGATGAAGCGGCGGAGTTCATGGATGGTCGGTCAGGGCGGGTGGGACGTGTTCGGCTTAGATGTAGTCGTGATGCATCCGATATGCAACGCGGCCAGGGCGGTGGCCGCGCTGCGACTGGCAATCAGACGGGGCCGCTGGCCGCGCCGCTTTCGCTGCGCGCGTGACGCTTCGCCGCGCGCTTGAACGGCGCGACATACACCAGCGCGCAAACGAAGAACACGGCGGCGACGATCGCCTCGCACCAGCCGAGCCGGGCGCTCAGGCCGCGATCCGACATGCCGCGCACGATGCCTTCCATCAGATACAGCAGGCTCAGCATCGATGCCCACTGCAAGGTGTAAAGCCGCTTGCGCCACACGCCGGGCAGCGCGAGCAGCAGCGGCACGGCCTTGAGCACGAGCAGCGAGCCGCCTGCGCGCAATGGCGCGAGCCACCATTCCCACGCGACGCACAACGCAATCAGTGCGATGAGCGCAACCAGCGCGCCCGCTGCGGCGGCACGGTTGCCTTGCGCGCTGCTAACGGAAGCGGCGTCGCGCGCGGTATTCATGGCCGCTCGCTCATCGAGGCCGCCGTTCGCGCGATCCGCGCGCCCAGCGCAATGGCGAGCGTTTTTTCGTCGGCGGAAATGCCGTGGCCAGCCGAGTCCGCACGCGCGAAGTGGGATGCGCCGTAGGGCGTGCCGCCCGTTTGCGTCGTCGTGAGCGTGCTCTCGGTGTACGGAATGCCGAGTATCAGCATGCCGTGATGCAGAAGCGGCAGCATCATCGACAGCAGCGTCGTTTCCTGGCCGCCGTGCAGGCTGCCCGTCGACGTGAACACGCAGGCCGGCTTGCCCGCGAGCGCGCCCGAGAGCCACTGCGGCGTGGTGCCGTCGAGGAAATATTTGAGCGGCGCGGCCATGTTGCCGAAGCGGGTCGGCGAGCCGAGCGCGAGCCCCGCGCACTCTTCGAGGTCGCGCAGTTCCACGTACGGCGGGCCTTCTGAGGGAATGTCGGGCTGCGTGGCTTCGCAGACCGTCGAGACGGGTGGCACCGTGCGCACGCGCGCCTGCATGCCGGGAACGCTGTCGACGCCGTGCGCGATGGCCAGCGCGAGTTCGCGCGTGGCGCCGTGCCGGCTGTAGTAAAGCACGAGAATGTCTTTCATAGGCATTGGCAGTGAACGGGTATTATAGGGGTGGGTTCGCTGGCGGTGCCGCGAGATTGTCGACGCGCTCGATGCTGGCGCGTGCACTGAAGTGGAGGAGGTTGGTTTGTTGTCCAGGTTGCGTCTCGATCTCGACGCGCTCAAGCGTCTCGCGGAGTTCGCCGCGAAGCGCAGCGGCGAGGATCGCATTCCTCAGGTGGCGGGCAGTCTCACGTTCACGACGATGCTTTCGCTGGTGCCGCTCGCGACGGTCGCGTTTGCGTTGTTTACCGCGTTTCCGATCTTCGCGCAGTTCCAGATGTCGCTGCAGACCTTTCTCGCCGACCATCTGATGCCCGACCAGGTCAGCAGCCAGATCTTCAAGTACCTGAACCAGTTCGCATCGAAGGCAAAGGGGCTGACCACGGTCGGCATGATCATCCTGTTCGTCACGTCCGTGATGACGATGATGACGATCGAATCGGCATTCAATGTGATCTGGCGCGTGCGCAAGGCGCGCCCGTTTGCCCAGCGCGTGCTGGTCTACTGGTCGATCCTGACGCTCGGTCCGATCCTGATCGGCGTCAGCCTGTCGATCTCCTCGTATCTGTTCACGCAGTCCATGACGTACACGGCCGCGCAGCGCATCACGCCGCTCATCGAATGGGCGCTGGCGGGCGCTGCGTTGCCGCTGACGGTGCTCGCGTTCACGCTGATGTACGTGTTCGTGCCGAACTGCCGCGTGGAGTGGCGCGACGCCATCGTAGGTGGCGTGACGGCCGCGATCGCGTTCGAACTGGCGAAGCGCGGCTTCGGCTTCTACATCCGGCGCATTCCGACTTATACGGCCGTGTATGGCGCGTTCGCCGTCGTGCCGCTTTTTCTCCTATGGATGTACCTCAGCTGGTTCATCACGCTCGCGGGCGCGATGATCGCGTCGGCGCTGCCGGCGATACGCACAGGGCAATTCCATCGACCCGACTTTCCGGGCAGTGATCTGCTCGACTCGCTCGAATTGCTGGCACGGCTCGTCGAAGCGCGCGATGCGGGCACGCACGGCTACACGGTGCCGGAACTCGCGCGCGCCTTGCGTCGCGATATGGAAACGACAGTGCGCCTGTTGCAGCGCCTCGAAGCGATCGACTGGATCGTGCAACTCGATGAGAACGGCCAGCGCCCGCGTTTTCTGCTGATCGCGAACCCGAATCAGATTACCGTGGAGCGGCTCTTCAGCCTGTTCGTGATCGACCGCGAGGAACTCGCGTATCAGCTGAATCTCGATTCGACGCATGTGGATAGCGCCACGCTGCTCGCCGCACTCGATAACGACGCGCTCAAAGTGAGCCTGTCGACCTTGCTGGCGGCGCGCGCTGTTGCGCGCGGCGCTACGCAACGGGATCAGACAGGCGTGGCCGACGCGGCGGCGCTGCCCCAGCAAACGGCCTGAGCACTCTCGGGCTTTGGGGCGCCTGCGCGTCGTGCGTAGTGCCCGAACCGCGTCCCCCCGCACACCGCTAGCTATAACGAAATACGCCCTGTGCAGATGTCCTTGAACATCACCCAGTCGCCCATCAGGCTGTAGATGGGATGCCGGAAGGTCGCCGGCCGGTTCTTCTCGAAGAAGAAATGGCCGACCCACGCAAAGCCATACCCACATATCACGGCTGCCGGCAGCCATAGCCAGTCGCCCGTCGCGAGTGCCATCGCGACGAAGCCGATCACACCCAGCGATCCGACGAAATGCAGCCGCCGCGACACCGCGTTGCGATGTTCGGTCAGATAGTACGGATAGAACTCCGCGAAGCTGGCGAAGTGCTCGTCGTGCGTCGTCTGATGGCTCATGATCGCCTCCATTGCGCGCCTGCGTGAGCGCCGCCGCGCTGCCCGATTCTATCGGGCATGGATTCATTGTGCTGCTATCGTCAGACGCGCGCAACCTGGCCATTCGGCATATGGTGCGCGCGCTTCGGGACGGTTAATGTGAAGCCTATGAGCGGTTCGGAGCGTGCGCCGTCGCAAATGTGTAAAGCGCGTCGAGCGTCGCATCGGGTTGCTCGGACATCAGCGCGTGGCCGGCGTCGAGCGTGATCGTGTCGACGGACACGTGAGCGCCACGCAGCGCGTCGGCGAGGGCTTTGGCGGCACGCGGCGGCGTCATGACGTCGCGCCTGCCGACGATCAGACGCGCGGGGCACGTCACCTGCGCGGCGCGCGCGAGGCCGTCCGTGTACGCGTTGCAGGCGCTGAAGTCGGTGTGAAAGAGCCGTGGCTCCCCCGTCGCTGAAACGCGCTCCATCAGTCGCTGGTTCATGCCATGCAGCCAGAAGCCAGGCGCGGGGCAGGACGGTTTGGCGGCGAGCGTCGAATGCGACCACTGGTTGACCATCTCGATGGCTTCCGGCTCGCGCTCGCGCGCGGCATCGAGCAGCGCGTCGGAAACAGCCATCGGCACGGCTGTCGCGACGAGCGCCAGATGCGTTGCGCGTGACGGATAGCGGCCGGCGAAGTCGAGCGCGATCAGCGAGCCCATGCTGTGCCCCGCGACGAACGCACGCGACACGCCCACGGCGTCGAGCAACGCCACGAGCCAGTCGGCCATCGCGCCGATGCTGGTCAGCGCCGGGCCGGCGCTGCGGTGGTGGCCGGGCAGGTCGACGGCCAGCACGCCGAAGCCGTGATGCGCGAAATAGCGCGTTTGCAGCGCCCAGACGCTGTGATCGTGCTCGGCGCCATGAATGAAGACGGCGGTGCGCAGGGTGACGTCGAATGCCTTGCCGCCCGTGTAGGCGTAAGCCGGTTTGCCGTTGACGTCGACGATCATGCGGACTCCTTGCGCGCCGGACCGGCGGGCTTCGAGGCAGCAGGTTGCGCAGCGCCGCCCGCGGATTTCTGCGCAGCCTTGAGCGCGCGCTTGAGATCGTCGATCAGATCGTCGGGGTCCTCGAGGCCGATCGAAAGACGTATCGTGCCTTCCGCGATGCCTGCGGCGGCTAGCGCGGCGGCGTCCATGCGGAAGTGCGTGGTGGACGCGGGATGAATGACGAGCGAGCGGGCGTCGCCGACGTTCGCGAGGTGCGAGAACAGCGACAGCGCTTCGATGAACGCCCGTCCAGCGGCGCGATCGCCGCGCAGGTTGAAACTGAACACGGCGCCCGCGCCGCGCGGCAGCAGGCGCTGGGCGAGCGCGTGATCCGGGTGGGTCGGCAGTTCGGGATAGGCGACTGATTCGACGGCGGCATGCGCAGCGAGAAATTCGACCACCTTGCGCGTGTTCGCGACATGGCGCTCCATGCGCAGCGGCAGCGTTTCGATGCCCTGCAGCAGTTGCCACGCGGCTTGCGGATGCAGGCACGCGCCGAAATCGCGCAGCCCTTCGCGGCGGGCGCGCAGCAGGAAAGGCGCGACGGTGCTTTCCTCGGCGAACACCATGCCGTGAAAGCCTTCGTACGGCTCGGTGAATTCGGGGAAGCGCCCGGACGCGGCGAAGTCGAACGTGCCGCCGTCGACGAGCACGCCGCCGATCGTCGTGCCGTGGCCGCCAAGGAATTTGGTCGCCGAGTGGTAGACGAAATCCGCGCCGTGGTCGAACGGCTTGAGCAGATACGGCGTCGTGAAGGTCGAATCGACCAGCAAAGGCACGCGATGCTCATGCGCAATCTGTGCGACCGCTGCGATATCGAGCACGTCGAGGCCGGGGTTGCCGAGCGTCTCGCCGAACAGCAGTTTCGTGTTCGGGCGCAGCGCGGCGCGCCATGCGTCGATGTCGCCCGGTTTCACGAACGTCGTTTCTATGCCGAAGCGGCGCAGCGTGTAGTTGAGCAGGTTGTGCGAGCCGCCATAGAGCGCACTCGACGCGACGATATGCGAGCCCGCGCCCATCAGCGTGGCGATCGCCAGATGCAGCGCGGCCTGGCCGCTCGCCGTGCCGATCGCGCCCGCGCCGTTTTCGAGCGCGGCCACGCGCTCTTCGAACACGGCGACCGTCGGGTTCGAGATGCGCGAATAGACATGGCCCGCGCGCTCCATGTTGAAGAGCGCAGCGGCGTGGTCGGAATCTCGGAACGTGAACGACGTGGTCTGGTAAATGGGCGTCGCGCGCGCGCCCGTCGCGGGGTCGGGGGCGGCGCCCGCATGCAGCGCAAGCGTGTCGAAACGGTTGGCGGACATCGTGGACGGCCGGACCTCGACAGCCCGGCGAAGGTGAAAGTGGGGGCCATCGTATCATCGTGCCGCGCGCGAACCACTCGGTTAACGCCCGTATTACATCTGTATGGAAAGTAGGCCGGCAAGGCGAGAATGAGCCGTCCGGCGCGCCACACGCAGCCGCCGGCCAGCCCGCGAGCGCCGCCCGCCGGACGTGCGCTGGCGCGCTCCCGGCGGTGGTTGTGCGCTTTCTTTTTGTGGGCCTTTCCGCTACGATCGAAAGTCAGTCAGGCCTTTTTTTGCTTCAGAAGGCTTCATCAGGAGACAAATCATGCGCGTCAGCGACATTCTCAAGCTCAAGGGCAACACCCTTTTCACCGTCACGCCCGATAGCCCGCTCAACGAAGCCGTCAACACGATGGCCGAGCACGATATCGGCTCGCTCGTCGTGATGGAATATGGCGATCTCGTCGGCATGCTGACGTTCCGCGAGATCATCCTCGTGCTGAGCCGCAACGGCGGCAGCGTCGGCGGCAGCACGATCCGCAAGATCATGGACGATCACCCGCTCACCTGCACGCCCGAAACGGATGTCAACGAAGTTCGCCGCATGATGCTCGAACATCACGTGCGTTATCTGCCCGTCATGGAAAGCCGCAAGCTGATGGGCGTGATTTCGTTCTACGACGTCGCGAAGGCCGTCGTCGAAGAGCAGGGCTTCGAGAACCGGATGCTGAAGGCGTATATCCGCGACTGGCCCGCGGAAGACGAGCCGCAACAGGAGCAGCCGTCGCGCTGAGCGAGGCCCGGCGTCGGTTCAGTTTGCCGATGAAGCCTGCCGGCATGCCGTTGTCGCATGACTGAACTATCTTCGAAGCGCGCGCGATCAGCGTGCGCTTTTTTGTGCCTGCCAGTTTCGCAAATCGCTTGTGAATCCGGACAGAACTGCCCAGCATCCATCACTCAATGAACGATCGTCCGTTGTCTACCGCCCAACAGCGAAAGCGCGCCGCGCGTGAACACGGTTCGCAGTTCCGGCTGTTGCGCGAGCGCCGTTTCGCGCCGTTTTTCTGGACACAGTTCCTCGGCGCGATGAACGACAACGTGTTCAAGATCGGCTTCACGTCGCTCGTTACGTATCAGGCCGCGCGCTTCTCAGGCGTCAATGCGGATACCGCGGCTTTTCTGATTTCGGCGATCTTCATTCTGCCGTTCGTCCTGTTCTCGGCGACCTCCGGTCAGATCGCCGACAAGTACGACAAGGCGATGCTCACGCGCTTCGTGAAGACGTTCGAGATCGGCGTCATGCTGGTCGGCGGCGCGGGCTTCTGGCTGCACAACGCCGTGCTGCTGTATCTGTGTACCTTCCTGATGGGCGTCCATTCGACGGTGTTCGGTCCCGTCAAGTACGCCTATCTGCCGCAGCATCTCGACAAGTCGGAACTGGTCGGCGGCAACGGCATGGTCGAGATGGGCACGTTCGTCGCGATCCTGTTCGGCACGATCCTGGGCGGCGCGGCGGCAGGCTCGGACGCACACGGCGCGGCGATCCTCGCGTTCGGCTGCGTGGCGATTGCGCTGATTGGACGCGTCGCGTCGGGCTTCGTGCCGCCGTCGATGCCTTCTCAACCGGACCTGCGCATCAACTGGAATCCGATCAGTGAAACCTGGCGCAATCTGAAACTGGCGCGTCAGAACCGGACGGTGTTTCTGAGTCTGCTTGGCATTTCCTGGCTGTGGTTCGTCGGCGCGACGTTCCTGTCGTCCTTCTTCCGGTTCGCCAAGGACGTGCTGTCCGCCAATCCCGATGTCGTGACCGTGCTGCTCGCCACCTTTTCGATCGGTATCGGCACCGGGTCGCTGCTGTGCGAGCGGCTGTCGAAGAAGCGCATCGAAATCGGACTCGTGCCGCTCGGCTCGATCGGCATCAGCGTTTTCGCGATCGACCTGTTCTTCGCGAGCCACGCGCTGCCCGGCGTCACGCATCTGCTGACGGTCGGCGAATTCATGGCGATGCACGCGCATTGGCGCGTGCTCGCCGATCTGTTCCTGCTGGCGATGTTCGGCGGCTTCTACAGCGTGCCGCTCTACGCGCTGATCCAGAGCCGCAGCCAGCCGAGCCACCGCGCGCGGATCATCGCGGCGAACAATATCCTCAACTCGCTGTTCATGATCGTGTCGGCGCTGATGGCCGTCGCGCTGACGTCGGCGGGCGTCGGCATTCCGGGCTTGTTCCTCGTGACGGCGTTGCTCAACGTGGTCGTCGCGATCTATATCTATTCGCTCGTGCCGGAGTTTCTGCTGCGCTTCGTCGCGTGGCTGATGGTGCACACGTTCTACCGGATGCGCCTCGTGCACGCGGAGCGCATTCCCGAAGAGGGCGCCGCCGTGCTGGTGTGCAATCACGTGAGCTATGTCGACGCGATTGTCATCATGGCGGAAAGCCCGCGGCCGATCCGCTTCGTGATGGATCACCGGATTTTCCGCACGCCGCTTGTCGGTTGGCTCTTCAGACACGCTAAGGCGATTCCGATCGCCCCCGCGCATGAAGACCCGGAAATGCTGAAACGTGCCTATGAAGCCTGCGCGAAAGCGCTCGACGACGGCGATCTCGTCTGTATTTTTCCCGAAGGCAAGCTGACACGAACGGGCGAGATGAATCCGTTCCGCCATGGCGTCGCGGAAATTTTGCGGCGCAAGGCCGTGCCCGTTGTGCCGATGGCGCTGCGCGGGCTGTGGGGCAGCTTCTGGTCGCGCAGCACCGATGCGCGCTTTCCGCGGCCGCTCCAGAAGGGCGTGATGAGCCGCCTGACGCTGGCCGTCGGCGAGCCGCTCGAACCGGCCGAGGCGACGCCGGAACGTCTGCAGCAGGTCGTCACCGAGCTACGCGGCGCGCGCAAGTAAGGCGGCGGCCCTGAACCGTCTGGCGGAAGGCGCGACGCTTCGTCCATTCGTCCTATGACCACCGGCCGGGCCGCAGCGTGCCACGCCGGCGCGGCCGGGCTGGCATAATAACGTTCTCCCCGCATTTCTTTGGACGACGCTCATGTCCGGCAATACCCTCGGTACGCTCTTCACCGTCACGACTTTCGGCGAATCGCATGGCCCGGCCATCGGCTGTGTGATCGACGGCTGCCCGCCGGGCATGTCGCTCGTCGAAGCCGACATCCAGTTCGAACTCGACCGCCGCCGGCCCGGCACGTCGCGCCATGTGACGCAGCGCCAGGAAGAAGACAAGGTCGAGATTCTCTCGGGCGTCTTCGAGGGCAAAACGACGGGCGCGCCCATCGCGCTGCTGATCCGCAACACGGACCAGCGCAGCAAGGACTACGGCAACATCGTCGAAACATTCCGTCCCGGCCACGCCGACTACACCTACTGGCAGAAATACGGCATTCGCGACTATCGCGGCGGCGGCCGTTCGTCGGCGCGCCTGACGGCGCCGACCGTGGCGGCGGGCGCGGTCGCGAAGAAATGGCTGCGCGAGAAGTTTGGCGCGGAGATTCGCGGCTATATGGCGGCGCTGGGCGAGATCGACGTGCCGTTCGTCGACTGGCAATACGTGCGCGAGAATCCGTTCTTCGTGCCGAACGCGGATATCGTGCCGCAGCTCGAAACGTATATGGACGAACTGCGCAAGGACGGCGATTCGATCGGCGCGCGTATCAACGTGGTTGCGTCGGGCGTGCCTGTCGGCCTTGGTGAGCCGCTGTTCGACCGTCTCGACGCCGACATCGCGCACGCCATGATGGGCATCAACGCGGTGAAGGGCGTCGAGATCGGCGCGGGCTTCGAAAGCGTGCGGCAGCGCGGCTCCGTGCATGGCGACGAACTGACGCCGGAAGGCTTCGTCGGCAACCATGCGGGTGGCGTGCTCGGCGGCATTTCGACGGGACAGGACATCACCGTGTCGATCGCCATCAAGCCGACGTCGAGCATCCGCACGCCGCGCCGCTCGATCGATAAAAACGGCCAGCCCGCCATCGTCGAAACGTTCGGACGTCACGATCCGTGCGTCGGCATTCGCGCGACGCCGATCGCCGAGGCGATGCTCGCGCTCGTGCTGATCGACCACGCGCTGCGGCACCGCGCGCAATGCGGCGACGTCACCGTCGATACGCCGAAGATCGCTGCCAGCGCGCCCTGACGGGCAACGCCGTTCGGCGTAGGGTCGAAGCTATCCGGCAAACTCGCTGGTTCCCGACGGGGCGGTCAACATGAACACTATGCATTCCACCGCCGCCGATCTGCTCGCGCCGCTGCGAGCGCGCACGGCGTTGCCCGACGCTGTCGCGACCGACTGGTTCACGCTCGGCAACGCGTTGCTCGAACGTGCAAACGGCGACAAGGCGCTGCTACGCGAAGCCGTCGATGCGCTGATGCGGGCGCATCGGCTGGACGCGAATTGCGACGCCAGGCTGTTGCACGACATCGCGCAAACGGCCTTCATCCTGCGCGACTGGGCGCTCATCGAATCTTCCACTGCACTTCTGCTGGCGCGTGATGCCAACGACGCGAACGCGCTCGTCTGGCGCGCGGCCGCCGTCCAGGAGCGCGACGATTTCACGGAAGCGCAGCGTCTGCTGCACGAAGCCGCGCGCGCGGCGCCCGGCAATCACATCGTTCTGCACAAGCTCGCGTTGTGCATCAAGGAACAGGGCCGCTTCGGCGAAGCGGAAGCGTTACTGCGTCGCGTGCTGGAACTGTCGCCGAACAACGCGCACGCGCTTTTCGATCTGTCGGAACTGGAAGTGCGCGCAGGGCGTTACGCGCAAGGCTGGCTCGACTACGAGGCGCGCGTCGCATTCGCGCACGATTCGAATGCCGCGCGGGCTGCGCTTGCCGCCATCTGTCCGAACTGGCGCGGCGAGCCGCTGGCGGGGAAGACGCTCGTCGTTTATGGCGAGCAGGGCAACGGCGACTGCCTGTGGTCGGTGCGCTTTCTGCCGCTGCTCGCCGAGCGCGCGCAACGTGAAGGCGGCCGCGTGATTTTTGGTTACGCCGGGCCGATGCAGCATCTGTTCGAACGCATGCTGCCGGACGGCATCAAGATCGAAACGAGCCTCGACACGAAGCCGGACTATCACTGCGGGTTGATGAGCCTGCCGCTGCGCCTGGGCATCAACGATCCGTCGATGTGGGGGCGGCCATATCTGAGCGCTGATCCCGCGCTTGCGGATGTATGGCGCGAGCGTGTCGCTGCCGTCACTCCGGCGGGGCATCGCAAGGTCGGCCTCGTGTGGAACGGCAATCCCAATCACATCCGAGACAGGCGGCGCTCGGTCCCGGCGCATGAGATCGCGCAGATTCTCGATGTGCCGGGCGTGACGTTCTTCGCGATTTCACCCGGGCGCGAGCAGACGGTCGGGCAATGGCGCACGCAGGGCGTCGATATCGTCGATCTGACGCCGCAGTTCACGGCCGGCTTCGACGATGTGGCCGCGTTGCTCGTGAACCTCGATGCGCTCGTCACCATCGACAGCGGCCCCGCGCATCTGGCGGGTGCGCTCGGCGTGCCCACCAGGCTGATGCTCGATCTCGTGTCCGCATGGTTCTGGGGCGAGGAGACGGAGCGTACGCCGTGGTATCAAACCGTCGAGCTGTTTCGTCAGCCGGCGGCTGGCGCGTGGACACCCGTGCTCGAACGCGTGCGTGCGCGGCTGGAAGCGCTGGTGGCGTGAGCCGGTGCAGGGCAGGGCTTCGATGCGAAAACGCCGCTCATCGAGCGGCGTTTTGCTTTGCGGACGACGCGGTGTGCGTCACATGTTCGGATAGTTCGGACCGCCGCCGCCTTCGGGCGTGACCCACACGATGTTCTGCGTCGGGTCCTTGATATCGCAGGTCTTGCAGTGGACGCAGTTTTGGGCGTTGATGACGAGGCGCTCGCTGCCGTCGTCGTTTTTCACGAACTCGTAGACCGCGGCGGGGCAGTAACGACTTTCAGGGCCTGCGTAGGTTTGCAGGTTGACCTTCACCGGTACCGACGGGTCTTTCAGTGTCAGGTGTGCAGGCTGATTCTCTTCGTGATTCGTGTTCGAGATGAACACCGACGAGAGACGGTCGAACGTCAGCTTGCCGTCCGGCTTCGGATACTCGATCGGCGTGCACTGCGATGCCGGTTTCAGCATCTCGTGATCCCAGTGCTGGTGATGCAGCGTCCACGGCACATTGCCGCCCAGCAGCTTCTGTTCGATGCCGACCATCAGCGTGCCGAGATACAGGCCCTTGCTCATCCACTGCTTGAAGTTGCGCGCACGATAAAGCTCGGTGTGCAGCCACGAAGTCTTGAACGAGTCCGGATAAGCCGTCAGTTCGTCGTTATGGCGGCCGGCCTGTACGGCGTCGAATGCGGCATCGGCGGCGAGCATGCCTGTCTTGATTGCCGCGTGCGAACCCTTGATCCGCGACGCGTTCAGGAAGCCTGCGTCGTCGCCAACGAGTGCGCCGCCCGGGAAAGCGAGCTTCGGCAGCGACAGCAGGCCGCCTGCCGTAATCGCGCGCGCGCCGTACGACACGCGCTTGCCGCCCTCCAGGAACTTGCGGATCTCAGGGTGCGTCTTGTAGCGCTGGAACTCCTCGAACGGCGACAGATACGGGTTCGAATAGCCCAGGCCCACCACAAAGCCCACCATCACCTGATTGTTGTCGATGTGATAGAGGAACGAGCCGCCGTAAGTCTGCGTATCGAGCGGCCAGCCGGCCGTGTGGATCACGAGGCCGGGCTTGTGCTTCGCCGGATCGATCTCCCACAGTTCCTTGATGCCGATGCCATACACCTGCGGATCGGCGCCGTCGCGAAGCTTGAACTTGTCCGACAGCTGGCGGCCCAGATGCCCGCGCGCGCCTTCGCAGAACAGCGTGTACTTCGCATGCAGTTCCATGCCGAGCTGGAAGTTTTCGGTCGGCTCACCGTCCTTGCCGATGCCCAGATTGCCCGTCGCAACGCCCTTGACCGAGCCATCGTCGTTGTACAGCACTTCAGCGGCAGCAAAACCCGGGAAAATTTCGACGCCCGCCGCTTCGGCCTGCTGGCCCAGCCAGCGCGTGACGTTCGCGAGGCTGATCACGTAGTTGCCGTGATTCTTGAAATTGTCCGGCAACGCCCAGTTCGGCACCGATTTCGCGCCCGTCTCGGAGAGAAACAAAAAGCGGTCTTCCGTCACTTCGACGTCCAGCGGCGCGCCTTTTTCTTTCCAGTCAGGAATCAGTTCGTTCAGCGCACGCGGGTCCATCACGGCGCCCGAGAGGATATGCGCCCCAATTTCCGAGCCTTTTTCGAGCACGCAGACGCCGATCTCGACGCCTTTTTCCGCCGCGCGCTGCTTCAGGCGAATGGCCGCCGACAGGCCCGCCGGGCCGCCGCCGACGATCACCACGTCATATTCCATCGACTCGCGCGGGCCGTATTGCTCGATCAGACTTGCGGGGGTCATTGATGCTCCTCTTACCGTTAGAATGCTTTTTTCGGGATCGTATTGTCAGCGAACGATCCCTGCGCTGCAACACAATGAGGCAAGATTAGCACGATCGTTCTATTATTGTGAACTGGGAATAACGCCATGCCGGCGCAACGCGCGGCCTGTCATCCCCGTCACATCCACGTTCCAAGGAAAACGACAATGGGCCGTTCGATCAATCTGGAAGGCAAGGTGGCGCTGATTACGGGCGCGTCGAGTGGACTCGGCAAGCGGTTTGCCATGGTGCTGTCGCAAGCGGGCGCCAAGGTCGTGCTGGCAAGCCGACGAATCGAACGCCTGAAGGAATTGCGCGCCGAGATCGAAGCGTCGGGCGGCGCGGCGCACGTCGTTTCGCTCGACGTGACCGATTATCAGAGCATCAAGTCGGCCGTCGCGCATGCGGAGACGGAGGCGGGAACGATCGATATCCTCGTCAACAACTCGGGTGTCTCGACCACGCAAAAGCTGACGGAAGTGACGCCCGCGGATTTCGAATACGTGTTCGACACGAACACGCGCGGCGCCTTCTTCGTCGCGCAGGAAGTGGCCAAGCGGATGATCATGCGCTGCGGCGCCACCAACAAGCCGTCGTACCGGATCATCAATATTGCTTCGGTGGCGGGCTTGCGCGTGCTGCCACAGATCGGGCTTTACTCGATGAGCAAGGCGGCCGTCGTGCACATGACGAAGGCGATGGCGCAGGAGTGGGGCCGGCACGGCATCAATGTGAACGCGATCTGCCCGGGTTACATCGATACCGAGATCAATCATCATCACTGGTCGACCGATCAGGGGCAAAAGCTGATTTCGATGCTGCCGCGGCACCGCGTCGGCAAACCGGAAGATCTCGACGGGCTGTTGCTGCTGCTCGCCGCTGACGAATCGCAGTTCATCAACGGCTCGGTGATTGCCGCCGACGACGGCTTCGGCCTGTCGTAACCGGTCCGAACCTACAGAAGACCGGGCGTTTCGCGATCCGCAGAGCAGAAAAACGCGAAACGCGCGATCATTGACACCCTTGCGCAACGTCCGCATCGCGCGGCGCGTTGCGCAGTCCAATCTGGCCGCCGCGCTTTCCAGTGCGGCCGAGGTCGAGTGCGGCCCAGCCGAGTGCGGCCCAGCCGTTCCGTTTCCCCGATTTAAACCGTAGAAGAAGTGCAATGAGCGATTACCACCCCGTTTTTGAGATGTCGATGCCGATCCGTTGGGGCGACATGGACGCGTTCGGCCATGTGAACAACACGGTCTATTTCCGTTACATGGAGCAGGTGCGGATTTCCTGGTTCGAGCAGCTGGGCATCGCCGGCGGCAATGGCGAAGGGCAAGGGCCCGTGATCGTCAATGCATCGATGGAGTTTCTGAAGCAGCTGCACTATCCGGGCGACGTGATTGGCCGCATGACGGTCGGCGTGCCGGGGCGCAGCAGCTTCGACACGGGCTTCGAGCTGTACCGCGCAGACGATCCGGACACGTTGTACGCGCGCGGCAATGCGAAGTGCGTGTGGATCGACTACGCGGCGGGCAAGTCGGTGCCGATTCCCGATCTGCTGCGCTCGACTATCGAAAACGCTCACCTCGTGAAGGTCTGAGCGTCATCTTCGCGCGCCGGCCCTCAGTGTCGGCGCCGCTCGCCGGTTTCCAGGCCGGTTTTCAGGCGGAACTCAATTCCCGAGCAGGCGCTGCAGCAGTTCAGTCGCGTTCCCTGTACCGTATTTGCGCATCAGCCGCGCGCGATAGACGTCGACCGTGCGCGAGCTGATGTCGAGAATCCGGCCGATCTGCTTGCTCGTTTTCCCCGTCACCAGTTGCGCGGCGATTTCGCGCTCGCGCGGCGTCAGTTCGACGGCGACGCGCCGCGTCGCGCTCAGATCCTCGAACGTCCAGACGCCCGCTGCGTGCGGCATCGCGCGATCGAGCGAGCGGCCTGTCACATGGCACCAGAACAGCTCGCCGTTGGCGCGCTTCATGATGCGGTCGTCGGCGTAGCTGCCTTGCGCCGTCATGATGGGCGGAATGCGTTCGCCGATGCGCTCGAACTCGTCGGGCGACGGATACAGTACTTCGAACGATTGCCCCAGCAACGATTCGCGCGAGCGGCCGAAGATCGCGGCCAGCTGGTCGTTGCAGTCTTCGATGATCCGTTCTCGCGACAGCACGAGACCGATCGGCGCGAGGTGAAAAGCGGTTTGGTAATCCAGTGCGGGCATGAAATCAGCGAAGGATGCGGTACGAATACTTATGTATTTTTGCGTATTGTGCCGCAAGCCCGCCGCATCGTACCCTTTCGGCACATCACAAGATGCGCGGCAGGCGCGCCGGACGGAAATGGCAGGACACGGCAAACGGCTCGCAAGGCTTGCTCGGAGCCTTCTGTGAGCAACCCTTTGCAATGTTTTGCAGGTATCACGCCACCGTTCGCCGCAGATGACTAGAATGGGCGATTCGGGCCAGGCCCGCAGCGCCCCGGCAACCGGTTCAGGCCGCGTGAAAGCGCGCAGGAACACGCTGCCAGTCGATATAAGAACGGCGTCGCATCGATCCGGATTTTCGGGTATCCAATCAAGGAAGGGACACACTGATGAACAAAGTCTACGCAAGCGCGGCGTCCGCGCTCGAAGGCATCGTCAAGGACGGCCAGACATTCGCTGTCGGCGGCTTTGGCCTGTGCGGCATTCCCGAAGCGCTGATCGCCGCCCTGCGCGATTCGGGCGTCAAGGGCATCACCTGCATCAGCAATAACGCGGGCGTCGATGGATTCGGCCTCGGCCTGCTGCTGGAAACGCGTCAGATCAAGAAAATGATCTCGTCGTACGTCGGCGAGAACAAGGAATTCGAGCGCCAGTATCTGGCGGGCGAACTCGAGCTGGAATTCACGCCGCAAGGCACGCTAGCCGAAAAGCTGCGCGCGGGCGGCTCGGGCATTCCGGCGTTCTTCACGAACACGGGCTACGGCACGATCATCGCGGAAGGCAAGGAAACGCGCCAGTTCGGCGAAAACCACTACGTGCTCGAACATTCGCTGACGGCTGACGTCGCGCTGGTCAAGGCGTGGAAGGCCGACAAGTCGGGCAACCTGATCTTCCGCCGCACCGCGCGCAACTTCAACCCGATGTGCGCGATGGCCGGCAAGATCACGGTCGCCGAAGTCGAAGAGATCGTCGAAACGGGCGAACTCGATCCGGACGCGATTCACCTGCCGGGCATTTTCGTCCAGCGCCTCGTGCTGAATGCGAGCCCCGAAAAACGCATTGAACAACGCATCGTCCGCGCGAAAGGAGAGTAATCATGGCTTGGAATCGTGACCAGATGGCCGCGCGCGCGGCGCAGGAACTGCAAGACGGCTTCTATGTGAACCTCGGCATCGGCCTGCCGACGCTCGTCGCCAACCACGTGCCCGCGGGCATGGAAGTGTGGCTGCAATCGGAAAACGGCCTGCTCGGCATCGGCCCGTCGCCGTATGAAGAAGAAGTCGACGCCGATCTCATCAACGCCGGCAAGCAGACGGTGACGACGCTGCCGGGTTCGTCGATTTTCTCGTCGGCTGACTCGTTCGCGATGATTCGCGGCGGACACATCAACCTGGCCATTCTGGGTGCCATGCAGATCAGCAAGAAGGGTGATCTGGCGAACTGGATGATCCCGGGCAAGATGATCAAGGGCATGGGCGGCGCGATGGACCTCGTCGCGGGCGTGAAGAAGGTCGTCGTGCTGATGGAGCATGTTGCGAAGGGCGACCAGCACAAGATCCTCGAAGAGTGCACGCTGCCGTTGACGGGCGTGGGCGTGGTCGACCGCATCATCACCGACCTCGGTGTGATCGACGTGGTCGACGGCGGCCTGAAGCTGGTCGAACTGGCCGACGGCGTCACGATCGACGAGATCAAGGCGAAGACGGGTGCGCCGCTGGATACGAGCGCGGTGGGCTGATTGCCGTTGTCCGGCCTCGCGCCGGACTCGACTATCGGGAAGCGGGCGCGACGCAGGTCGCGCCCGTTTTCCTTTTGCGGCTCGCGCATTTGCCTTAGGCCTTTGGGCCAATAAGCATGCGAGACGAAGCAGTTTAGAATCGATTGTGTTCCGTGCAGCATTGCACGCCACCATCTTCCGATCGAGGGTTTCCTGATGACTGCTACGACCGTCGCTGTTTCGTCCGCCATCGATATCACCGCGCCCCGTCAGCGCTACGTGCAATGCGCGAGCCCTGTGGGCCTGCATCGCATCGCGTACACCGAATGGGGTGCGCCTGACAATCCGCGCGTGCTGGTCTGCGTGCATGGCCTCACGCGCTCGGGGCGCGACTTTGACCGGGTCGCGGCGGCGTTGTCGTCGGTGTATCGCGTGGTGTGTCCTGACGTGGTCGGGCGAGGGTTGTCGTCGTGGCTGGCCAATCCCGCTTATTACACGATTCCGCAGTACGTCGGCGACATGGTCACGCTCGTTGCGCGGCTCGGCGTGGAATCGGTGGACTGGTTCGGCACCTCGATGGGCGGGCTGATCGGCATGGCTTTCGCCGGGCTGAAGGACTCGCCCATTCGCAAGATGATCGTCAACGACGTCGGCCCGCACGTCGAGCCGGTCGCGCTCGAACGTATTGGCAGTTATCTGGGGCAGCCGGTGTCGTTCGCCACGCAGCAGGAAGTGATCGATCATGCGGCCTTGCTCGCGCAATCATTCGGTCCGTTGACGCCGGACGAGTGGCGCGAGATCAATACGCCGCTCGTGCGCGAGCACGACGGCGCATGGGGGTTCCGCTACGACCCGCGCATCGCGGAGCCCTTCACGAAGACCACGCCTGAAATGACCGCGCTCGGCGAGGCGGCGCTGTGGCATTCGTTTGCGGCGATCGAAGGGCCCGTACTCGTCGTGCGCGGCGAGCAATCGGATCTGCTGTCGCGCGAAACCGTCGCGCAGATGATCGAGAAGGGACGTAATGTGTCGAGCGTCGAAATCCCCGGTGTAGGACACGCGCCAGCCTTTCTCTCCGCTGATCAGATCGATATCGTGAAACGGTTCTTTATCGGGGACGGCGCTGAGGCGTCATAATATGAGATTGGCGCGGCGTCGCTGATGGATCTCGAAGCATCGAGGTGCACGCATAACACATCGCCGCGCAGGGTCGTTTTTCATTCTCAACGGACAGGACATTTCATGGCAGTCATTCGTCATCACGTCGGCAAGCGCCTTTCGGAAACCGCTGTGCACAACGGCACGGTTTATCTTGCTGGCCAGATCGCCGAGGACACCGATCAGGACATCGTCGGTCAAACGCGCGAAGTGCTGGGTCACATCGACCGTCTGCTCGGTGAAGTCAACAGCGACAAGTCGCTGCTGCTCTCGGTGCAGATCTATATCTCGGACATGGTGCATTTCGCCGGCATGAACGCCGCGTGGGACGAATGGGTCGCGCAAGGCAACACGCCGCCGCGCGCAACCGTCGAGGCGAAGCTCGCCAACCCGAAGTGCCTCGTCGAAGTGGTCGTCGTCGCCGCGCAGCGCAGCTAGGCACGCCATCACGTTTCAAGCATTCGCCTGACCGCCCGCGTTTGCCGCGGGCCGCCGCATGATGAACACCGACACCGTCACGACCGCTCCGAACCCAACGCCGTCTTTCGACGACGCGCTCGCGTTCGTGCGCGAGCACGCGGGCGACGCGCGCCTGTCGTCGGGCGAGTCGCTCGCCGACCATGCTGCGGGCACGGCCGCCATCATGCGCACACTCAACGTCGATCCGCCTGCGGTGCTGGCGGCGGCATTGTTCTCGCTGACGCCGCATCTGGCGAACCCCGAGCAGACCATCGCCGACAACTTCGGTGAGGAAGTCGCGCAACTGGTCGGCGACGTGCGTAAGCTGCTGCGGCTCGGCACCGTGAGCATGCGCGCGGCGCAAAATGCAATGCCCGAAGCGGGCCGCGATGCGCAGGCCGCGCGCCGCGCGCAGGTCGAAGCGCTACGCAAGATGCTGCTCGCGTTCGCGCAGGACATCCGCGTCGTGCTGATCCGGCTCGCATCGCGGCTGCAATCGCTGCGCTATTACGCTGCGGCGAAGATCACGCCGACGCCGGACGTGCCGCGCGAGACGCTCGATATCTACGCGCCGCTCGCTAACCGGCTCGGCATCTGGCAATTGAAGTGGGAACTCGAAGACCTCGCGTTTCGCTTCGAGGAGCCGCAAACCTACAAGCGGATCGCGAAACTGCTCGACGAGAAGCGCGTCGAGCGCGAAACCTATGTGTCCGAGGCGATCGCGCAGCTGCAACAGGAGTTGGCGGCTGCGCATATCGACGCCGAAGTCAGCGGCCGGCCAAAGCATATCTACAGCATCTGGCGCAAGATGCGTGGCAAGGAGCTCGACTTTTCCGAGCTCTACGATGTGCGCGCGTTTCGCGTCATCGTGCCGGACATCAAGGATTGCTACACGGTGCTCGGCATCGTGCACAACCTGTGGCAGCCAGTGCCGAGGGAATTCGACGACTACATCTCGCGTCCCAAGCCGAACGGCTACAAGTCGCTGCATACGGTCGTGATTGGCGACGACGGCCGCGCGTTCGAAGTGCAGATCCGCACGCAGGAAATGCATCAGTTCGCCGAGTACGGCGTGGCCGCGCACTGGCGCTACAAGGAAGCGGGCACGCGCGGCTATGGCGGGCAATTCAGCGCTAGCGAGAAGTACGACGAGAAGATTGCGTGGCTGCGTCAGCTGCTGGCGTGGAAGGACGATGTGTCCGAAGGCAAGCCCGGTGAAAAGGGCGCTGCCCGGCCGTGGGAGCAGCTTCGCCAGGCGACGCTCGACGACGATCATATCTACACGCTCACGCCGCAGGCGCGCGTGATTCCGCTGCCGCAAGGCGCGACGCCGCTCGATTTCGCATATCACCTGCATAGCGAACTGGGGCATCGCTGCCGCGGCGCGCGCGTCGACGGGGCGATGGTACCGTTGAACACGCCGTTGCAGAACGGGCAGACGGTCGAGATCATCTCAGTGAAAGAGGGAGGTCCGTCGCGCGACTGGCTCAATCCGAATCTCGGCTATCTGCAAAGCAATCGCGCGCGCCAGAAGGTGCGCGCGTGGTTCAACGCAGTCGAAGTGCAGGAGAACATCGCGACCGGGCGCGCGATGGTCGAAAAGACCTTGCAGCGTGAAGGCAAGACGTCGGTCAATCTCGATCAGCTTGCTGCGAAGCTCGGCTTCAAGTCCACCGACGACCTGTTCTCGGTGGTCGGCAAGGAAGAGTTCAGCTTGCGGCTCGTCGAGCAGGCGCTGAACGATGCGCCACCCGCCGAGCCCGTCGTCGAAGCGCCCGAGCAGTTCGAGAAACGCAGCAGCGGCGCGAGCGTCGCGCATGGCGCGTCGACGGGTGTGCTGGTCGTCGGCGTCGATGCGTTGCTCACGCAACTCGCGCGCTGCTGTCGCCCGGCGCCGCCCGATGACATCGCGGGCTTCGTCACGCGCGGCAAGGGCATGTCGATACATCGCAGCGACTGCCCGACGTTCCTGCGCATGGCGGACCGTGCGCCGGAGCGCGTGCTGCAAACGGCCTGGTCCGCGGACGTGATGAGCGGGCGCGGCAAGTCGGTCTATCCCGTGGATCTCTCAATCGAAGCCACCGACCGGCAAGGTCTGCTGCGCGATATCTCCGAAGTCTTCGCCCGCGAGAAGATGAACGTGGTGGGCGTAAAGACGCAGTCGCGGCGCAATGCGGCGTTCATGCAGTTCACGGTCGAAGTGTCGAGCGCGGCACAAATCCAGCGAGCGTGCGCAATGTTGGGTGAAGTGGCGGGCGTCGTCAGCGCTACGCGCAAGTGACGGCGCTGGCCGTTCGCGAAGCGGGCATTGGGATTTTGATGTCGCTGCATAAAAACGCTTGCCAACTTTCTCTACGCTCCATATAATCTCGTTTCTCTAGGCTCGTAGCTCAGCTGGTTAGAGCACCACCTTGACATGGTGGGGGTCGTTGGTTCGAGTCCAATCGAGCCTACCAACGAATCCGAAACTTCGGCTTGCCGATGTTTCGCAAACGCAAGTAGCAATGAGCGCTTCGGCGTAAATGGCGAATCAAGCGAACATGGTTATGACACCGCGAACGTTGACCGGAACTGCTTCGGAGCGACGCTAGTCGAGGACCACTTTCGCCCTTGTTGTTTGCAGTAGTTTGCAGAAACGTGAATGCGGCCCCTCGAAAGCGGGGCCGCATTTTTTTTGTCGCGCTTTTTTGTCTTTAAGTCTTGTTGCCTGTGCCGCCGGCCGGCATTACGGAGAACGCAATGGTTTCGATACGACTGCCCGATGGTTCTGTTCGACAGTACGAGCATCCCGTGACCGTCGCCGAAGTGGCGGCCTCGATCGGCCCCGGTCTCGCGAAGGCGGCGCTCGGCGGCAAGATCGACGGTGAACTGGTCGATACGTCTGCGCTGATCGATCGCGATGTCTCGCTCGCGATCGTCACGGACAAGGACGCCGATGGCCTCGACATCATTCGCCACTCGACGGCGCATTTGCTCGCGTACGCGGTGAAGGACCTTTTTCCTGAAGCGCAGGTGACGATCGGGCCGGTGATCGACAACGGCTTCTACTACGACTTCTCGTATAGCCGTCCCTTCACGCCCGAAGATCTCGAGAAGATCGAAAAACGCATGCAGGAACTCGCGAAGAAGGATGAGCCGGTGTCGCGCCGCGTGGTGTCGCGCGATGAGGCCGTCGAGTACTTCAAGAGCATCGGTGAGAAGTACAAGGCCGAGATCATCGAATCGATTCCCGCCAGCGATGAAATCAAGCTGTACTCGCACGGTGGCTTTACGGATCTCTGCCGTGGCCCGCACGTTCCGTCGACGGGTAAGCTGAAGGTCTTCAAGCTGATGAAGCTCGCGGGCGCGTACTGGCGCGGCGACTCGAAGAACGAGCAGTTGCAGCGTATCTACGGCACGGCCTGGACGAAGAAGGAAGACCAGGACGCGTATCTGCACATGCTCGAAGAGGCGGAAAAACGCGATCACCGCAAGCTCGGCAAGCAGCTCGACCTGTTCCACATGCAGGACGAGTCGCCGGGCATGGTGTTCTGGCATCCGCGCGGCTGGACCTTGTGGCAGCAGGTCGAGCAGTACATGCGCCGTCGCGTGAACGACGCGGGCTACCTCGAGATCAAGACGCCGATGATCATGGACCGTTCGCTGTGGGAAGCGTCCGGTCACTGGCAGAACTATCGTGAAAACATGTTCACGACGGAGTCGGAAAAGCGCGACTACGCAATCAAGCCGATGAACTGCCCGGGTCACGTGCAGGTGTTCAATCACGGCCTGCGTTCGTACCGCGATCTGCCGCTGCGTTACGCGGAATTCGGCTCGTGCCATCGGAATGAGTCATCGGGCGCACTGCACGGCCTGATGCGCGTGCGCGGCTTCGTCCAGGACGATGCGCATATTTTCTGTACCGAAGACCAGTTCATCAGCGAATCGATCGCGTTCAATACGCTTGCGATGAGCGTTTATAAAGATTTCGGCTTCGACAACGTCGAAATCAAGCTGTCGCTGCGCCCCGATGCGCGCGCGGGTACGGATGAAACCTGGGATCGCGCCGAGCAGGGTCTGCGGGATGCGCTGACGGCCTGCGGCGTGAGCTGGGAAGAATTGCCCGGCGAGGGCGCGTTCTACGGTCCGAAGGTCGAATATCACATCAAGGATGCGCTCGGCCGTTCGTGGCAGTGCGGCACGCTCCAGCTCGACATGGTGCTGCCGGAGCGCCTCGGCGCCGAATACGTCGCCGAGGACAACAGCCGTCGCCGCCCGATCATGCTGCACCGGGCAATCGTCGGATCAATGGAGCGTTTCCTCGGCATTCTGATCGAGCACCATGCCGGTGCAATGCCTGCCTGGCTGGCGCCGATGCAGGTCGTCGTGATGAATATCGCGGAAAGTCAGGCGGAATACGCACAATCTCTGGCCCAATCGTTGCAAAAACAAGGGGTTAGAGTAGAGGCTGATTTGCGCAACGAGAAGATTAGCTATAAAATACGCGAGCACACGCTGGAAAAGGTCCCGTATCTGCTGGTCGTCGGCGATAAGGAGCGTGATGCACAAACGGTAGCCGTGCGTGCCCGTGGCGGCGTCGATCTGGGCGTGATGTCCCTCGATGCCTTCAGCGAGCGTCTGCGCCAGGACGTGCAGACGTTCAAGTAGCCACCAGGCAGCGCGGCTCGTTTTTTTAATTTTTAGAGGAAACGTAACATCGCTACTGATAAGTCGTCGCATCGCATCAACGGTGAAATTACTGCACCCGAGGTGCGTCTGGTCGGAATCGACAACGAACCGCTCGGCATCGTAAAACTGGCTGATGCTTTCCGCCTGTCGGAACAGCAGGACGTGGATCTGGTTGAAATCGCGCCGCAAGCGGTTCCGCCCGTCTGCCGCCTGATGGACTACGGCAAGTTCAAGTACCAGGAAGCGAAGAAGCAGCACGAGGCCAAGCTCAAGCAGAAAGTCATCCAGGTCAAGGAAGTCAAATTCCGGCCGGGTACGGATGACGGTGACTACAACGTCAAGCTGCGCAATCTCGTCCGCTTCCTTGAAGATGGCGACAAGACGAAGATCACGTTGCGTTTCCGTGGCCGCGAAATGGCTCACCAGGAAATCGGCATGCGCATGCTCGAGCGTCTGCGCACCGATCTGGATGAAGTCGGTCAGGTCGAGCAGATGCCAAAGATGGAAGGCCGCCAGATGATCATGGTGCTGGCGCCGAAGAAAAAGAAGTAAGCAGACTTTCGCTGCGCATCGCATTGTGTGCAGCGAGTTTGTCGGAAAGTTTGAGTCGCACGTCGCCGAAGGCGGTGTGTGAAGGCAGGTTTCGGAATGCGCTCGCAGTTGTCGTACAGCGAGCGTTCTTCCTGAAAAGCAGCGGCCAGCAATTCAGGCCGTCTGCATACCAAGTGGAGTGGGTTTCAAAGGGCGGATGAGGGCTTTCTGGGCCAACCGCACACCCATGTCCATCAAATAATGGAGTAGTTGTCATGCCGAAGATGAAGACCAAGAAGAGCGCTGCAAAGCGCTTCGTGGTTCGTCCGGGCGGTACCGTCAAGCGCGGTCAAGCCTTCAAGCGCCACATTCTTACCAAGAAGACCACCAAGAACAAGCGTCACCTGCGCGGCGCCACGGCAGTTCATGATTCCGATCTGAACTCCGTACGCGCGATGCTGCCGTTCGCCTAACCCTTAACCGACACTCATAGGAGCGAAACATGCCTCGAGTCAAACGTGGGGTTACCGCACGGGCCCGCCACAAGAAGATCATTAATCTGGCCAAGGGTTACCGCGGCCGCCGCAATAACGTCTATCGCATCGCCAAGCAGGCGGTCATGCGCGCAGGCCAATACGCCTACCGCGATCGCCGCAACAAGAAGCGTGTGTTCCGCGCACTGTGGATCACGCGTATCAACGCGGCGGTGCGTCAGCACGACATGACGTACAGCGTGTTCATCAACGGCCTGAAGAAGGCGTCGATCGAACTCGACCGCAAGGTGCTGGCCGACATGGCTGTGTTCGACAAGGCTGCTTTTGCTGCGATCGTCCAGCAGGTGAAAGCCGCCGTTGCAGCCTGAGTGCGCTGTTAGCATCTAGTACTGCGTGGTTCGTTGCAGCGAACAGTCCGGTAGTCTCGGTGACGCTGCAACAAAAACGGGGCTCCTCACCGAGCCCCTTTTTTGTTGGTCGAGCCAGTTTTACTTCGATTGAATACTGACGTTGAAAAGATGGGATCAATGGATCTGGACCAGATTGTCGCCGACGCAAAAAGCGCCTTTGAACAAGCCTCCGACGTCACCACGCTCGAAAACGAGAAGGCACGCTTTCTCGGCAAGTCGGGCGCACTGACGGAACTGTTGAAGGGGCTCGGCAAGCTCGATCCCGAAACGCGCAAGACGGAAGGCGCGCGGATCAACATTGTGAAGCAGCAGGTCGAAGCTGCGTTGACGGCGCGCCGCCAGGCGCTTGCCGACGCGCTGCTGAACCAGCGCCTCGCCGCCGAAGCCATCGACGTCACCTTGCCCGGTCGCGGCACCGGTACAGGTAGTCTGCACCCCGTGATGCACACGTGGGAGCGGGTCGAACAGATCTTTCGCACGATTGGTTTCGACGTGGCCGACGGCCCCGAGATCGAAACCGACTGGTACAACTTCACGTCGCTGAACAGCCCGGAAAACCATCCGGCCCGTTCGATGCAAGACACGTTCTACGTCGACGGCAAGGACGCTGAAGGCCGTCCGCTGCTGCTGCGCACGCACACCAGCCCGATGCAGGTCCGCTACGCGCGCACCAACACGCCGCCTATCAAGGTGATCGTGCCTGGCCGCACGTACCGCGTGGACAGCGACGCGACGCACTCGCCGATGTTCAATCAGGTCGAAGGCCTGTGGATCGACGAGAACATCAGCTTCGCCGACCTGAAGGGCGTCTACACCGACTTCCTCAAAAAATTCTTCGAGCGCGACGATATTCTCGTGCGCTTCCGTCCGTCGTACTTCCCGTTCACCGAGCCTTCGGCCGAGATCGACATGATGTTCGAGCATGGCAAGAACGCCGGTAAGTGGCTCGAAATTTCGGGCTCGGGCCAGGTTCACCCGACGGTGATCCGCAACATGGGCCTCGACCCCGAGCGCTATATCGGTTTTGCGTTCGGCAGCGGCCTCGAGCGCCTGACGATGCTGCGCTACGGCGTTCAGGACCTGCGTCTGTTCTTTGAAAACGACCTGCGCTTCCTGCGCCAGTTCGCCTGAGGCGAGCCAAAGCGTAGAGCGCGAGCCAACAGGCTTTAAGCACGCGACGAGAGCGGCACGGCATTCGGCAATCTGACTGCCGCCGCAAACAGCGCCTCCGGTTGATGCCGACCTTGTCGACATACCGGCCGGATGCGGACACAACCTGTTTAGAACGTACAGAACCATGCAATTCCCGGAATCCTGGCTCAGAACCTTTGTCGATCCGCAACTGACGACGGCCGAGCTGTCGCACGCCCTGACGATGGCCGGTCTCGAAGTGGAGGACCTGCGTCCCGCTGCGCCGCCGACGTCGAAGATCGTGGTGGGCCGCGTGCTCGAAGTCGTCAAGCACCCGGACGCGGACAAGCTCAACGTCTGTCAGGTCGACGCCGGCACAGGCGCGACGTTGAACATCGTGTGCGGTGCGCCGAACGTGTCGCCTGGCATCAAGGTGCCCGTCGCGCTGGTCGGCGCGCAACTGCCGCCCGCCGAAGAGGGCGGTGCACCGTTCGCGATCAAGCTGTCGAAGCTGCGTGGCGTGCAAAGCGAAGGCATGCTGTGCTCGGCGCGTGAACTGAAGTTGTCCGAAGATCATAGCGGCCTGCTGATCCTGCCGGAAGATACGCCGATCGGCCAGGATATCCGCGAAACGCTGAACCTCGACGACACTGTGTTCGAAATCAAGCTGACGCCGAACAAGGCCGATTGCCTGTCGGTGTTCGGCGTCGCGCGCGAGACGGCCGCGATCACGGGCGCGCTGCTGCGTCCGCTCGATATCAAGCCCGTCGAAGTGAAGCTGAACGAAACGCTGCCCGTGAAGATCTCGGCGCCGGACCTGTGCGGCCGTTTTTCGGGCCGCGTGATCCGCGGCGTCAACGCGCGTGCCAAGTCGCCGGCGTGGATGGTCGAGCGGCTCGAACGTTCCGGTCAACGAAGCATTTCGGCTTTGGTCGACATCTCGAACTACGTGATGCTCGAACTCGGCCGTCCGTCGCACGTGTTCGATCTGGACAAGATTCACGGCGAGATGGACGTGCGCTGGGGCAAGCCCGGCGAGTCGCTCAAACTGCTGAACGGCAATACGGTCGAAGTGGACGAAACGGTCGGCGTGATCGCCGACGATCACCACATCGAAAGCCTCGCGGGCATCATGGGCGGCGACAGCACGGCCGTGACGCTCGACACGACCAACATCTATCTCGAAGCCGCATTCTGGTGGCCCGATAGCATTCGCGGCCGTTCGCGCCGTTATAACTTCTCGACGGACGCGGGCCATCGCTTCGAACGCGGCGTCGACTACTCGACGACTGTCGAGCATATCGAACGGATCACGCAACTGATTCTCGACATCTGCGGCGGCGAAGCGGGTCCCGTCGACGATCAGATCGTCAATGTGCCGAAGCGCGAGCCCGTCAAGATGCGCGTCGCGCGCGCGAACCGCATCATCGGCGTGGCGATCGGCGGCGATGAAATTGCGCAAATCTTCACGCGCCTCGGCCTGCCGTTCGAACGCGACGGCGACGATTTCCTCGTGACGCCGCCGCCGTATCGCTTCGATATCGAAATCGAAGAAGACCTGATTGAAGAAGTCGCGCGCATTTACGGCTTCGAGAAGATTCCGGCGAATCCGCCCGTAGCGCGCAGCGAGATGCGCCGCACGAACGAAACGCAGCGCTCCATTCACACGCTGCGTCACGCGCTGGCCGCACGCGATTACGCGGAAACGGTGAACTTCAGTTTCGTCGATGCCGAATGGGAGCAGGATTTCGCGGGCAACGACAAGCCCGTGAAGCTGCTCAATCCGATCGCGAGCCAGCTGTCGGTGATGCGTACAACGCTGTTCGGCAGCCTGATCAACGTGCTGCGCCACAACCTGAACCGTCGTGCGGAGCGCATTCGCGTGTTCGAAGCGGGACGCGTGTTCCTGCAGGACGCGTCGATCAAGGCGGGTGAACTGGCTGTGGAAGGCTTCGCGCAACCGAAGATGTTCGGCGCGCTCGCCTATGGCCCCGTCATCGAAGAGCAGTGGGGCGCGCAAACGCGTGCCGTCGACTTCTTCGACGTGAAGGGCGATCTCGAAGCGCTGCTGGCACCCGCCGTCGCGCGCTTCGTGAAGGCGGAACATCCGGCGCTGCATCCGGGACGTAGCGCGCGCATCGAACTCGATGGCCGCGCGATCGGCTGGATCGGCGAACTGCATCCGCGATGGATGCAGAAGTACGACCTGCCGCATGCGCCGATCCTGTTCGAAGTCGAAGCAGAAGCGCTGATGCAGCGCGCGCTGCCGAGCCCGACGGAAGTGTCGAAATTCCCGCCCGTGCGGCGTGATATCGCGATCGTCGTCGATCAGAAAATCGAAGTTCAGGCGCTCTTTGACGAGATGCAAAAGGCACTTTCGGACGAGGCTTGCAAGACCATTCAAAGGGTTGCGCTTTTCGATGAATTTCGTGCAAAATCAAATACTTCCGGCGGGCTGGCAGCGCACGAGAAAAGCCTTGCGTTCCGTGTAACCTTGCAAGATACTGGTGGCACCCTTCAGGATGAAACGGTCGATCTGGCCATTCAGACTCTGGTGGATCGTCTTGCTCGAGTATATGGCGCCCGGTTGCGCGGATAACTGATAACGGCTGTTCCGCAAGTTCCGTTCTGGTTGACGCGCCATTTGACAGATATGAATGAAATGAACTCGAGTGATTTCGAAGCCCTTCTTACGGCGCAGCGTAGCGCCATGATCCGCGATATCCCTACCTCAACCGCTAGCGCGTCGGGCGAAGCGCCGACGCTTACCAAGGCTGAGCTTGCCGAGCTGCTGTTCGACAATGTCGGGCTCAACAAGCGGGAAGCGAAGGACATGGTCGAAGCGTTCTTCGAGGTAATTCGCGACGCGTTGGAGAGTGGCGACAGCGTCAAGCTGTCCGGCTTCGGCAACTTCCAGTTGCGCGACAAGCCTCAGCGTCCGGGCAGAAATCCGAAAACGGGCGAGGCGATTCCTATCGCCGCGCGCCGCGTCGTGACGTTCCACGCAAGTCAAAAGCTGAAGGCGCTGGTCGAGAACGGCGCTGAAGAAAGCTTCGCGCGCTGATCGATTCGCGCGCCCGCGCAACCACTACGACGGTTATCCGACCGCTAACTGACGATGACAGCGACGATCGAAAAAGTCGTCTTGCCTCCGATTCCCGCGAAGCGCTACTTCACGATCGGTGAAGTCAGCGAACTATGCGGTGTGAAACCGCATGTGCTGCGGTACTGGGAGCAGGAGTTCACGCAGTTGCGGCCGGTGAAGCGCAGGGGCAATCGCCGGTACTACCAGCATCATGAAGTGCTGCTGATCCGGCGGATCCGCGAGTTGTTGTACGAGCAGGGCTTCACGATCAATGGCGCGCGCAACCGGCTCGATTCGCATGGCGCGGGTCAAGCGGCGGAAGTCGAAGGCGAAGTGGTCGAAGGTACGGTCACGCAAACGGCGGCGAACACGGCCACGGTCGATGTCGATCAGTTGCGCAAGGAGTTGCTGCAAGTGATCGACCTGCTCGGGCATTGAACGATTTGTTGTATCGAGATTTGATTGTTGCAGTTCTATTCGCGTGAAGGGTCTGTTATACTTTCATGCTTTCGGGGCGTAGCGCAGCCTGGTAGCGTACCTGCATGGGGTGCAGGTGGTCGGAGGTTCAAATCCTCTCGCCCCGACCAGAAAGACAAAAAGGACTTACGGTGTCATGCCGTAAGTCCTTTTTTCTTTGCGCGGCGGTTTGGTACCTGTCGCGGATGGACATCGAACTGCATCGTCATCCTGATTAATCGATGTCCAAGGGAATCAACGCCCTGGCCGAATGCAGCACCACGTCACTTCTGCGCGAGAAACGCGCCCAACGCTTGCCCGAGTTCCTCGTCGGTGACAGCGGGCGAAATGGTGAACGTAAAGATATCGCCCCATTGCAGCATCCACGCGGCCATCGGCGCGGTGCTGTTGGACTCGATGATCGCGCAGCCGCTCAATTCGCCGATCGAATGCCAGCGTCCAAGCATCGTGATGCCGTCAGGCGGCAGGGCGCCGCCCGTTTTCATGAAGCGCTCGACGGCCGATTGCTGTGCTGTTGGCAAACCGTTCCACTGAACAATGAACTTCATTGCGCACCTCCACTTCAGTCGCGGCGATGCCGGCCAGTGGCGAGCCGTCACCGTGACGGGCGCTGCGGATAGCGGCGCTCGGGAGCCTGCATCGCATGCAGATTCGTCCTACAGAATCCGCAACCCGATGCCGCCACCTCGGCGTTCCAAAGAATGATAGGCATCCCGCCTCGAACTTCCAGGCGCAAGCACGGGGTATTTGGGCGGTTTCTGTGTGCCTTACCGCATCCGATCCAGCAAGCGACTCGCGCTTTAAGTTTCTGTTAAGGCTGCGCTCATACATTGTTCGAGCGTTCGGACGATGCAGGAGGTGCTGCGAGGAGTCGTCCGACGCTTCGTGGTCCGCCGGGGGGCGAACCAGCCGAAGACCATCGTCGATGCGCATTCGACCGCCGCAAGGCGACAGATGGCGTGTGGCAAGCGGCCGATCAGCCTTCGCCCGAGGGCTGTGGGGGACGGCCATTCGAACCCGGTGCTCCACCGGGTTTTTCTTTTCCGGCGCGCGCCGGCCCATCACGCACGGGCACGAACCCTGCGCAGGATTGACTCGATTCCACGCTGAACCGTGCGGCCTCCGTCGCGTCACACACTGGTCATTTGGCTTATGCCGTTTGCCGCGCTATCGTCGTGCAATCGGCGTGCAAAACTGTATAAACATACAGTATAGTATTCACCTATCCGGCGCGGCGGCCTGCAGATATTTCGGCTACACGCGCTGCACGAACCTCGCCGACGAGCACGCATGGCCGCAAACGGCCGGCCATCATGCCCCGGCCAACTCATTCAGACGGACAGGCAAATTGTCATCTAACGGAACGATCCGAATTCGTGGCGCACGCCAGCACAACCTGAAGAACGTCGACCTTGACCTTCACACGGGTGAAATGACCGTCGTGACGGGGCCATCGGGCTCGGGTAAGTCGAGCCTCGTGTTCGACACGCTGTATGCCGAAGGGCAGCGGCGCTACGTCGAAACCTTCAGCGCGTATGCGCGGCAATTTCTCGACCGGATGGATCGGCCGCAGGTCGACCGTGTCGACGGTGTGCCACCCGCCATCGCCATCGACCAGACCAACCCGGTGCGCAGTTCCCGCTCCACGGTCGGCACGATGACCGAGCTGAACGACCATTTGAAGCTGCTATACGCACGCGCGGCGGAACTGTTCGACCGCAAGACCGCTCAGGCTGTCCGGCATGATTCGCCGGAGACGATCTACGCCGACCTCGACGCCCGCACGGCCACTGACGATCCGCGCATCGTCGTGACTTTTCCGGTCGAGCTACCCGAATCGACGAGCGAGGCAGAAGTCGAGCAATGGCTTTCAGCGAGCGGCTATACGCGTGTTCAGGCGCAGCGCGAAGTCGCGTCGCCCACGGGTATGCGCAAGGTACTCGACGTCGTGGCCGACCGCTTCCGTCTGCATCAGATCGAAAAAGCGCGGGTGGTCGAGGCGATCGAGGCGTCGCTCAAGCGTGGCGGCGGGCGCGTCAATGTCTACGTGCTGTCGCAGTCTCAAGAGGGCGAAGAAGCCGAGCCGCAGATCTGGCGCTTCTCCACCGGGTTGCACAACCCGGACAGCGATCTTCGCTACGCCGACCCACAGCCCGCATTGTTCTCGTTCAATTCTGCCTATGGCGCATGCGATACGTGCCGCGGCTTCGGACGGGTGATCGGCGTCGATCTCGGCCTCGTGATTCCCGACGAGCGCAAGACGCTGCGCGGCGGCGCAATCAAGCCGATGCAGACGCCCGCGTGGAAAGAGTGCCAGGACGACCTGATGCGCTACGCGGCGAAGGCCAACATTCGCCGCGACACACGCTGGTCCGAACTCACGGAAGCCGAGCGCGACTGGGTCATCAATGGCTCGCCGGACTGGGACGGCGAGTGGCAGAAACAGTGGTATGGCGTGAAGCGCTTCTTCGGCTATCTGGAGTCGAAAGCGTACAAGATGCATATCCGCGTGCTGCTCTCGAAGTACCGTAGCTACACACCGTGCGAGACGTGCGGCGGCGCGCGCCTGAAGACGGAATCGCTGCTGTGGCGACTCGGCTCGAAACAGAATGCGGACGGCGTGCTGGAGCCGTCGCAGCGTTTCATGCCGCGCGGGGTCGACTGGAACCGTGCGCAGCTCGAAGCGTTGGCGGGGCTGACGGTGCACGACCTGATGCTGCTGCCTATCGAGCGCATCCGGCGCTTCTTCGACGAGATCACATTGCCGAGCGCGCTGCTCGACGACGCACTCAAGCTGTTGCTCGCCGAAGTGCGCACGCGCCTCAAATATCTGTGTGACGTCGGCCTCGGCTACCTCACGCTCGATCGTCAGAGCCGCACGCTGTCGGGCGGCGAAGTGCAGCGGATCAACCTGACCACGGCACTTGGCACGTCGCTGACCAAGACGCTGTTCGTGCTCGACGAGCCAAGCATCGGCCTGCATCCGCGCGACCTGAACAGGATCGTGGAAGCAATGCATCGGCTGCGCGATGCGGGCAATACGCTTGTCGTCGTCGAACATGATCCTTCCGTGATGCTCGCCGCCGATCGTTTGATCGACATGGGACCGGGACCGGGCGAACGCGGCGGCACGATCATCTACGACGGCACGCCGGACAAGATCCGTTCGGCGGGAACGCTGACGGGCGAATATCTCGGCGGACGCAAGCATGTCGCGGACGCAGCGCACTGGGCACGTCGGCCCGTCGACACGAGTACGCCGCGCATCGTGCTGGAAGGCGCGCGCCAGCACAATCTGCGCGACGTGACGGTCGACATTCCTTTGCAGCGCCTCGTGTGCGTGACGGGCGTATCGGGGTCCGGCAAGTCCACGCTGATCCAGGACGTGCTGTATCCCGCGCTGGCGCGGCAGCTTGGCAAGGCGACGGAATCCCCGGGCGCGCACCGCAGTCTGACGGGGGGCGAGCAGATCAGCGACGCGATTTTTGTCGACCAGTCGCCGATCGGTAAAACCACGCGCTCGAATCCCGCGAGCTACGTCGGCGCCTTCGACGAAATCCGCAAGCTGTTTGCGAAGGCGCCGCTCGCGCTGCAACGCGGCTACGGCGCGGGCGTGTTCAGCTTCAATTCGGGCGACGGCCGCTGCCCGACCTGCGGCGGCTCCGGCTTCGAACATATCGAAATGCAGTTCCTGAGCGACGTCTATTTGCGTTGCCCGGACTGTGACGGCAGCCGTTATCGGCCAGAGGTGCTCGAGGTGAAGATCGAGCGCGCGGCTCGCGCGCTGAGCATCGCGGACGTGCTGGAACTGACCGTGCACGAGGCGGTCACGCTGTTCGCCGCGGATGGCGAAGTGCTGCGCGTGTTGCAGCCTATCGTCGACGTCGGTCTCGAATACGTGAAACTGGGGCAGCCGGTCCCCACGCTGTCGGGTGGCGAAGCGCAGCGTCTGAAGCTCGCGGGCTTCCTCGCGGAAACCGCTCAGGCGAAGACGGCACGCGGTGCGAAGCAGGCGCCGGCGGCACGCCTTTTCATGTTCGACGAGCCGACCACCGGTCTTCACTTCGACGATATCGCCAAGCTGATGCAGGCGTTCGGCAAGCTGCTGGCAAGCGGTCATTCGTTGATCGTGATCGAGCACAATCTCGACGTGATCCGTGCAGCTGACTGGCTGATCGATCTCGGTCCCGAAGGCGGCGATGCGGGCGGTCTGGTCGTGTGTGCGGGTACGCCGGACGACGTCAAGCAATGCCCCGGGTCCCATACGGGCGAAGCGCTCGTGCAATACGACCGCGCCATGGGGCTCGCCATCGAGCCGACCGAGGCGGCCGAAAAAGCGGAAGCGGCCGCCCATGGCATGCCGCTCCAGACAGCACTGAATGCGGCGCGGGCGCGGCGCGCGGTGGAAGGCGAAGACGTCGTGCGCATCGTCAACGCGCGCGAACACAACCTGAAAGCGCTGGACGTCGATATTCCACACGGCAAGTTCAACGTCATCACGGGGGTCTCGGGTTCGGGCAAGTCGACGCTCGCATTTGACATCCTGTTCCATGAAGGGCAGCGCCGTTATCTGGAATCGCTGAACGCGTATGCGCGTTCTATCGTGCAGCCCGCCGGGCGTCCCGAAGTCGACGCCGTGTATGGCATCCCGCCAACCGTCGCGATCGAGCAGCGTTTGTCGCGGGGCGGACGCAAGAGCACGGTCGCAACGACGTCCGAGGTATGGCACTTTCTGCGTCTGCTCTACGTGAAGCTCGGCATCCAGCATTGCATTCACGACGGGGCGCCCGTCACGTCGCAAAGCGTCGAGTCGATCGTCGCGCAGTTGATGCGCGATCACAAAGGCGATCATGTCGGACTGCTTGCGCCGCTCGTCGTAAACCGTAAGGGCGTCTATACCGACCTCGCGAAGTGGGCGAAAGCGCGCGGCAATTCGCACTTGCGCGTCGACGGGGAATTCGTGCCCGTCGATCCGTGGCCGAAGCTCGATCGTTTCCGCGAGCATACGATCGAATTGCCCGTCGGCGACATCGTCGTGTCGGCGGACAAGGAAGCCGAACTGCGTCGCCTGCTCGATGAGACGCTCGAAACCGGCAAGGGCGTGATCCATCTGCTTGCGCCGCTCGACGGCCTCGAACACGCGATGACCCGCAATGGGCCGACGGCGCATGTCGGCGAAGTGAAGGTGTTGTCGGTCAAGCGCGCGTGTCCCGTGTGCGGCACGAGTTATCCGGAACTGGACCCGCGCATGTTCTCGTACAACAGCAAGCACGGGTGGTGCACGACCTGCGTCGGCACGGGTCTCGCATTGACGCGCGAGCAGCGCGCCGCCTATGACGACACGGTCCTCGTCGACGACAACCGTGGCCGCGAACAGACCTTGCCGTCGGATGAGCAGGAACCGGAAGGCGTCGTCGACGAGCCGTGTCCGGATTGCCACGGCACGCGTCTGAATCCGTCCGCTCGCGCGGTGTCGTTCAGCGAAACGTCGATCGTCGACGTCGCGCAGTGGACCGTGACGGATACGCGACGCTGGATCGACGGGCTCGAACTCACCGGGCGCGATGCGGAAATCGCACGCGACGTGATCAGCGAAATCGGCAGCCGCCTGCAGTTCCTCGAAGAAGTGGGTCTCGGTTATCTGAGCCTCGACCGGGCGGCACCGAGTCTGTCGGGCGGCGAAGCGCAACGCATCCGTCTCGCCGCGCAACTTGGCAGTAACCTGCAGGGCGTCTGCTACGTGCTCGACGAGCCGACCATCGGTCTGCACCCGCGAGACAACCAGATTCTGCTGAACGCGCTGCGCAAGCTCGGCGACAAGGGCAATACGCTGGTCGTCGTCGAGCATGACGAAGACACCATCCGTCGCGCGGACCACATCATCGACATTGGTCCGGGCGCGGGCAAGCGCGGCGGTACGCTGGTCGCGCAGGGGCGCGTTGGTGATCTGTCCGCGCAGTCGGATTCGCTGACAGGTCAGTTTCTTGCTCAGCCGATTCTGCATCCGCTGCAAGCGCGGCGTCACGTTTCGCTCGCAACGAAGCGTGCGCCCGCCGTGCCGGAGAAGTGGCTCACCGTGCATGGCGCGACGCTGCACAATCTGCGCGATGTGACCGTCGGCATTCCGCTCGGGCGTCTCGTCGCCGTGACGGGCGTGAGCGGGTCGGGTAAGTCGACGCTCGCGCGCGATGTACTGATGACGAACCTGCTCGATGCCGTCGGCCGGTCGGTACTGTCGTCGCCCGCCGTACGCCGCGCGCGCAAGGCCGCGCAAACGGAGCAGGCGCCCGCTGCGAACCGTCGTTCGAGCGTGCTCGCACGCAGCGCGCCCCGGCCGTCGCTGAACGTCGCGCATGCATGGCAAGGCTGCGAATCGATCAGCGGCTTCGAGTCGATCGACCGCGTGCTGGAAGTCGACCAGACGCCGATCGGCAAGACGCCGCGTTCATGTCCTGCCACGTATATCGGCGTATGGGACACGATCAGACGTCTGTTCGCCGATACGCTCGAGGCGCGGGCGCGCGGCTACACGGCATCGCGCTTCTCGTTCAACACAGGCGACGGCCGTTGCCCAGCGTGCGAAGGACAAGGCGTGCGCACGATCGGCATGAGCTTCCTGCCCGACGTGAAAGTGCCGTGCGACGTCTGCCATGGTCAGCGCTTCAATCCGGAAACGCTCGCGGTGACGTGGCGTGGCAAGAATATCGGCGACGTGCTGACGATGGAAATCGACGAAGCCGTCGACTTTTTCGCGTCGATGTCGAACATCGCGCATCCGCTGCAACTGATGAAGGACGTCGGCCTTGGCTATCTGACGCTCGGCCAGCCGTCGCCGACGCTGTCGGGCGGCGAGGCGCAGCGCATCAAGCTGGTCACCGAGTTGAGCAAGGTGCGCGACGACATCACACGCCGCGGACAAAAAGCGCCGCACACGCTGTACGTGCTCGACGAGCCGACTGTCGGCCTGCATATGGCCGACGTCGCGAAGCTGATTCGCGTGCTGCATCGGCTCGCCGACGCGGGGCACAGCGTTGTCGTGATCGAACACGATCTCGATGTGATCGCCGAGGCGGACTGGATCATCGATCTCGGACCTGAGGGGGGCGTGGGCGGCGGCTCGATCGTCGCGTCGACGGATCCCGAAGGCCTGGTGCGCGTCGCGGCCAGCCATACGGGGCGGGCGCTGGAGCCGGTACTCGCGAGAGTAGCGAGCGACGCCGGCGAGAGCGTAGCGGGCGTGCGCGTGAGCGCTGGCTGATGTAGCAAGAAAGGCCGCGCGGCGTCGTTCGTTCGACACGATGCCGCGCGCGTCAGGGGCAGAGATCAAGCGTTCTCGCATCGAGCCGAAACGTTGAAGCACTGCTCGCGCCTCGTCCCGCGCGCGAAATCATCACGCTCGAAACCGAACGCATCGGCTACACGTCTGCGACACGTTGCCACAACGATTGTCAGACAGGGCTCCGGCCGTCTGGCAAGACAACAACAGGCCGATGCCGTCCAGCATGCGATTGCGGGCTCCACCGCCCGCGCATCGACGCACTTCCCCCAGTCTTTCTGACGGACACGATCCACTTATCGACGGCATACTTTCGGGCAATCGCGCGCGAACGGTTCAAGCGCGCGTGCTCGGCCATGCAAGTTCGCAATCCCACTGCGTCGCAACGCGTTTTGCCCGCAGGTCACATCAACCCGCATCATGAAAAGCACCTCGATTTCCGCTTCGCTCTTCAGCGTCGTGCTCGGTCTGTCCGGCCTCGGACAGTCGTGGCGGGTCGCGGCGCGAATGTGGCATGTGAGTGCAGCGGTCGGGGAAGCGATCCTGCTGCTTGCGACGCTCGTCTGGTTCGGCCTGTTGATCGCGTACGTGCTGCATGCATTGCGCCACCCTGCCAAAGTCGTCGATGAGTTCAAGCATCCCGTCGCGGGCGGCACGGCAGCGCTGCTCGGCGTGTCGACGCTGCTGATCGTGCAGGCCGTCTTTCCGTATTCTCGCGGACTCGCGGCGGCGCTCGCCGTAGCGGGGCTCGCATGGCATCTGAGTTTCGCGCTCTGGCACACGGGCATGCTGTGGCAGGGCGGACGCGACATGCGCGACACGGCGCCCACGCTCTATCTGCCGACCGTCGCCGGTAACTTCACAGGCGCGGCGGCGCTCGCCACGATGGGTCGTCCCGAATGGGGCTGGCTGCTGTTCGGTGCAGGCATATTTTCGTGGCTCGCCATCGAGCCGCTGATCATCTATCGCCTGTGGCACGGTGCTGCGCTGCCGCCCGAGCAGCGTCCGCTGCTCGGCATCCAGTTCGCGCCGCCCGTCGTCGGCGCGGCGGCCGCGCTGGTGTTGCAGCCGGGTTCCGTCGATCACTGGATCGTGATGCTGCTCGGCTATGGCCTGTTTCAGATGCTGATCGGCTTGCGGCTCGGTGGCTGGCTGACGAAGCACCCGTTCGCGCCATCATGGTGGGCTTACACATTCGGTGCCGCCTCGGCGACGCTCGCGTGCATGAAGCTCGCGCAGGCGGGCGTGCCGCCTGCCCAGACGCTGTCGGTGCCCGTGTTCGTCGGCGCAAATTTGTTCATCGGCTATCTGAGCGTGCGTACCCTGGCGCATCTGTTCGACCCGTCGGAGGCGCAGGCGCGGATATCGCGCATCGATTGAGCGAACATCCAGTCGACCATGCGCAGGCCGCACGTCGTCGGGTCGGCGAGCCTCGTCTGTTCAACCGCAAGCAAAACGTAGTCAACCCGTCTATATTGGTCCCTGTTTGACGACTCAAGCTCACAAGGACCTTTCATGCCTGACCCATCCCTGTTCCCGATCGCGAAGAAGTGGCCCGCAACGCATCCCGAGCGCATCCAGCTGTACTCGCTGCCCACGCCCAACGGCGTCAAGGTGTCGATCATGCTGGAAGAAACAGGTCTCGCGTACGAACCGCATCTGGTGCGTTTCGATACGAACGACCAGCTGTCGCCGGAATTCATGTCGCTCAATCCGAACAACAAGATTCCCGCGATCATCGATCCGAACGGCCCGGATGGCGAGCCGCTGCCGCTCTTCGAGTCGGGCGCGATCCTGATCTATCTCGCGGACAAGACGGGGCAATTGATGTCGAAGCGGGCGTCGGACCGCTACGAGACAATTCAATGGGTGATGTTCCAGATGGGAGGGATCGGACCGATGTTCGGCCAGGTCGGCTTCTTCCATAAGTTCGCGGGCAAGGAGTACGAGGACAAGCGTCCACGCGAGCGCTACGTCAACGAATCGAAACGGCTGCTCAACGTGCTGAACGAGCGGCTCGCGACACGCAAGTGGATCATGGGTGACGACTACACGATCGCCGATATCGCGACGTTTCCGTGGGTGCGCAATCTGGTCGGCTTCTACGAGGCTTCCGATCTGGTCGGCTTTGACGACTTCCCGCATGTGAAGCGCGCGCTCGACGCATTTCTGGCGCGACCTGCCGTCGCGCGCGGGTTGGACATTCCGAAGCGCGTGTAAGCGCAGCGAACAAAAAGCCCGTGCCGTCGACACAACGGCACGGGCTTTCGTTTTGAGCAGCGCTCTAAACCGTCAGACCGGTCACCCGCTTACACACCGCCCAGCGCCGGATCGCTCATGCTCGGCTTGCCCGTCTCGACGTGACCCGCGAAACGGCGCGTGAACGACGCATCGCTATCGACGGTGATCGTCAGATCGTACCAGCCGTACACGTGACGCAAATCGAGATTCACGGTATCGCTATCGCCGCCGCGCACAGTGTGCGTGAGCGCTTTGCCCGAGTCATACGCATTGACGATCTTGAACTGGCAGCGCGTGTTGCCTTCGTTCTTCAGACGCAACTGCAGATTGCCGTTCGCCACGTCGTAGCCCTCCGCGACTTCCGGGTTAGCGCGATCGTGGCTGTTCCAGAAGTGCTGCGCGACCTGCTTGCCGGCAAAGCGGCGCAGGAAGCCATTCGGCCCATGTACCGTGAAATCGTACGAACCATCTGCGTTCACGGGCAACTGATCGACGAGACGCTTGCCTGCTTCGACCGTGTACGTGCGCGGCGCATCGGCGCTCTGCGCTTCGAACACGAGGAAGTTCGCGCCGGCGTCGCCCGTGTTGACGAAACGCATCGAGAGCTTGCCGCTGCTGTTGTCGTTGACACGCACGAACAGTTCGTACGGCACCGCGCGAGCCGGGCGCACGCCAGGCTCCTGTTTCGGCACGGAGCCGACAGCGGGCGGCAACGGCACGTAATCGGGGTGACGGTTCTGATCCTGCGGCTTGTACGCTGCGGTGGACGGCAGCCTCGGGAACGCATCGTTCGGGTTCTTGAAGTTGAACGCCGACGTCAGATCGCCGCACACCGTCCGACGCCACGGTGTGATGTTCGGCTCCGACAGCTTGTGGCCATGACCGAAGCGCGCTTCGATGAACTGGATCACCGACGTGTGATCGAACACCTCCGAGCACACAAAGCCGCCCTTCGACCACGGCGACACGACCAGCATCGGCACACGCGGCCCGAGGCCATACGGACCGGGCGCGTATTTGCCGTTGTTGCCGCCGGGATAGATTTCATTGGTGGTGTCGACGGTCGACAGGCCATTCGCACTCGACGACGGCGCAAACGGCGGCGACACGTGATCGAAGAAACCGTCGTTCTCGTCATAGTTGATCAACAGCGCCGTCTTGCTCCACACCTCGGGATTCGACGTGAGAATCTGCAGCACCTGATCGACGTACCACGCGCCGTAGTTCGCGGGCCAGTTCGGATGCTCGGAGTAGGCTTCCGGCGCGACGATCCACGACACCTGCGGCAACTGGTTATTCTGCACGTCCTTGCGCAGAACGTCGAAGTACGTGTCGCCCGCCGACACGTTCGTGCCCGTGCGTGCCTTGTCGTACAGCGGATTGCCCGGCTGCGCGTTGCGATACTGGTTGAAGTAGAGCAGCGAGTTGTCGCCGTAGTTGCCGATGTACGGATTGTTTGTCCAGCCCCACGATCCATTGGCATCCAGGCCCGTGCCGATGTCCTGATAGATCTTCCACGAAATACCCGCGGTTTCCAGTACCTCGGGATACGTCGACCAGCCGTAACCCAGTTCCGAATTGTCGACGACGGGGCCGCCGCCCGAACCGTCGTTGCCGACCCAGCCCGTCCACATGTAGTAGCGGTTCGGATCGGTCGCGCCCATCAGCGAGCAGTGGTACGCGTCGCAGATCGTGAACGAATCGGCCAGCTGATAGTGGAACGGGATGTCGTCGCGCGTGAGGTACGCCATCGTCGTCGTGCCCTTGTTCGGCACCCACTGGTCGTTGCGACCGCCGTTCCATGCGCCGTGGGTCGTCGGCCAGTCGTGCGGCAAGTCTTGCAGGAATTGCAGACCGAGATTCGGCGCCGTCGGACGGAACGGCAGCACTTCACCGACGCCGCCCGCCAGCGGTTGATGCCACACCGGTTTCCCATTTGGCAGGTTGATCGCGCGCGTGTCGCCGAAGCCGCGCACGCCTCGCAGCGTGCCGAAGTAATGATCGAACGAGCGGTTCTCCTGCATCAGCACGACGATGTGTTCGATATCGCGGATGCTGCCTGTCTTGTTGTTCGCGGGAATCGCGAGCGCATTGCGGATGCCGAGGGGGAGCATCGTCAATGCGGTGGCGGAGCCGGCTGCCTGGGCGGCTGCTCGCAGAAAATCACGGCGGTTTTTTGAGGTCATGTTGCCTTTGATCGTGAGGGAAGAAACGGTAAGGGAGGGCATCCATGCGGGGGCAGGGAGCCTGACTGGGCAGAACTCAATCGACGGTGTGAATGACGGGTGGTGCGAGAACGACGGAATCGGCTGCGCTGGCGCCGCTGGGGGATGCGGTTTGTGCCTGCGCGGAAGGGGACTGCGGTGTTTGCAGCGTGTTGCCGGCTGCTGAAGTGGATTGCGTCGGTGCGGCGTTGAATGTCGTCGCGAGTGCAGGCTGTTGTTCGCGTTGTGCCTGTTGCTGCTGCTGTTTCTGTTACTGCGACGCCTGCATCGAGGTGTCGTCGCTGCATGCCGTGGCGACGATCGATAACGCGACGACGGCGAGCATCCAGTGCAATCGCTTGGGTTGCGGGCTACGTGCAGTTTTATGCAGAGCGGGCATCGTCATCCTCCGGCACCATGCTTGAGAGACGCGTAACGATAGCTATCGTGTGTGTAGCTATTGTGAAGCGTGAGGCGACGAAAGAAATGAGGAACGAGCGCGGAAGAAAATGCAGAAAGATGCGTGTAATGCATCGTGGCGATGCGCATATGCATCGACGTGCAGCAGAGTGCGCTGCATCCGATGCGCTGCGCATTACCTGTGACCGTTCAATGACTTGAGTGTGTTATTGGCGTGTTGTCCACAAGGTTGATCACGGAAAATGTGGACAACCTTGCGACGTGTCCGCGCGAAGAAGATGCGCGCGCGACTGACGCGGGGTGGAGGCAGCGCGTGCAATCTGAATTGCGTCAATGACTTGCGCTGGTCTTGCGCAGGTTACCCACAGGCTTGTGCACGGTTTCTGTGGAGAACTGCAGTGCAATGCATCACTGCGCGCTGGAGCCGGCTTGTTTCGCTTGCCGATTCAGGCCGACGCGCTGCCGTCGTGCTTCTTGATGAAGTCCACGATCACATCGTTGAGCGCTTGCGGCGCGTCGCGATGAGGCGAATGCCCGCAGTTGTCGAGCTTCGCCAGTCGGGTGTGTGAAGCGCGCTGCGCAATCGTGTCGATCTGCGCCATCGTGCCGTAATGATCGTCGTATCCCTGCACCGCGAGCAGCGGGCATCGAATGTATTCGAGTTCGTCGACGATGCTCCATGATCGGAACGCATCGCTTAGCCAGATGTCGTTCCAGCCATAGAAGGCCGAATCGACGTCGTCGTGGTGTCGCGCCAGCTTGCTGCGCAAATCGGATTGCTCGTACGCCGTCTTCGCCTCGGCGATGCTCGCGACGGAAATGTCCTCGACGAAGACATGCGGCGCAATCGCGACGGCGCCGGCGAGTGCATCAGGAAAAGCGGCAGCATAAAGCAGCGTGATCGATCCGCCGTCGCTGTGGCCGATCACCCACATGCGTTTTCTTTCTTCTGCGCTGACATCGAGTGCATCGAGCAAGGCGGGAAGAATGTCACGCGCCTGCACCGACATGAAATCGACGGGCAATTTGACGTGATGCGGACGCGGCGTCGAGCGTCCATAACCCGGGCGCGAATACACCAGGCCGCGCATGCCGAGCCTGTCGCACACGCTCTGCGGCCAGTCCTTCCACATCGCGACGGAGCCGAGTCCCTCGTGCAGGAACACGGCCAGCGGCGCATCGGTCAGATGCGTGTTGAGCCAGCGGTATTCGATATCCAGCGCGCCGCGTTGCGCGGTCGCAGGCAACGCGACGGTCGCACTCCGCGCGTCGTCGCCCAAGGTCGTGACAGGTTCGGCCATTCCGTTCATCAGCTGTTGAGCTGTTCCCGCAGTTTGAAGCGTTGAATCTTACCTGTTGCCGTCTTCGGCAGATCGTCGACGAAGACGATATCGCGCGGATACTTGTGCGGCGCGAGCTTGTCCTTGACGAACGACTTGAGTTCATCCGCCAGTGCATCGCATGCATCTGCATTGTGTTTCAGCACGACGAATGCACGTGTTTTCACGAGGCCGCCATGATCGACGCCAACCACGGCGGCTTCGAGCACGGCAGTATGTTGCACGAGGACCATTTCCACTTCGACGGGCGACACGTACTGGCCGCTTACCTTCAGCATGTCGTCGCTGCGGCCTGCATATTGGTAGCAGCCGTTCGGCAGGCGGCAGTACTTGTCGCCGCTACGGATCCACTCGCCCAGAAAGGTCGCGCGCGATTTCTCGCGGTTGCTCCAGTACATCAGTGCGGCGCTCGGCCCCTTGATGAACAGATCGCCGACTTCACCGTCGGGCACGGAATGACCCGCTTCGTCGCGTAACTCCACTTCATATCCCGGCACGGGACGGCCCGTTGTTCCGTACTCGACTGCACCTGGGCGATTCGACAGAAAGATGTGCAGCATCTCCGTCGAACCGATGCCGTCGAGAATCTCGCAGCCGAAGTGCGCAGTAAACCGCTCGCCGATCTCGCGCGGCAAGGCCTCACCCGCCGATGCGCAGACGCGCATCGCGACCTGCTCGCGCGGCGGCAGATTCGGCGACACGAGCATGCTCGCGTACAGCGTCGGCACGCCGTAGAAAATCGTCGGCCGATGCTCGACGAGTCGCCTGAAGATCGCGTCGGGTGTTGGACGCTCGGCCATCAGCACGGCCGTTGCACCGACCGACAGGGGGAACGTCAGCGCATTGCCGAGGCCATAGGCGAAGAACAGCTTGGCGGCGGAGAACACGACGTCGCGTTCGCCGATGCCGAGAATCGGCTTTGCATAGAGCTCTGCAGTCCAGTACAGGTTTGCGTGCGTGTGCACCGTGCCTTTCGGTTTGCCGGTCGAACCGGATGAATACAACCAGAATGCGATGTCGTCGCCGCTACATGCATTGGGCTTCATCGACGGCTGGGCGCCGTCGATCAACTGGCCAAGCACATAGGTTGGCGGCGGATCGACCTGCACGGGCTGCGACACGATCAACAGACAGCCGTCGTGTTCCGCCTCGCTCATCGCTTTTTCGACATTCAGCAGCAGCGCGCCCGATGCGATCACGGCCCGTGCGTGGCTATGCGTGAGCATGTACAGATAGTCCGCCGACGTCAGCAGCGTGTTCGCGACCACAGGTACGACGCCCGCATAGAGCGCCCCGAGAAACGCGACGGGCAATTCAGCCGTGTCGAGCATCACGAGCAGGATGCGCTCCTCGGAGTGCACACCGAGCGAACGCAACGCGCCAGCGAAGCGGCGCGCGCGGTCTTCGAGCTGCGCGTAGGTGGTGACGCCGGCGTCGTCGATATAGGCAGGCTTGTCGGGCCGCACGTCGTTGAGCCGAAACAGGTGCGACGCGAAGTTGAACTGCGCGGGCGGCGCGGCGACGTTCGGCGCGGGCTCGCCTGGGTGCGATTCCAGCAAGGCTTGCATGTTTCCTCCGGCGAGTTGAGGCGGAGTGTGTGGGAACGGAAAGGGGACGTGAAAGCGCTGAAGGCGTGTGAATGCGCTTCAGGCGACGCTGGCGTCCCGCGTGAATTCGATTGCACCTTGCGGCAGCAGATACAGCACGAGCGCCTGACCGTGCGCGACCGTCGGCCGATGCGCGCTGCCGGGCCCATATGCGCACCACCCGGCCGGATGGCCGTCGAAGGTCGCGCCGTCGGTGAGCGGCATGATCAGATCGATCTCGCCGTGTGGGTGCACATGATGCGGACCGGCAATGTCCTGCATGTCGACGACGTCGACTGAAAAGCCGTGCGTGTCCGGTGTGGGCTTGATGACGCGGCCGTAGCGGATCCCGCCATGTTCGCGATTGCACAGCCAGCCTTCGGTGACGCCTACGCGGCAGGCATCGGCGAGTTCGTCGTAGGTCGCACTGCCAACGGGCCAGGTCGCGTTGAGCCAGTCGGCCAGCGATGCGTCGAGCGGGCGGCCGTCCAGTTGCGCGGTGACGCCTGCAGTCACGCCCTGAAGCAGACGCTGAAATTCCTGAGGGGACATGCTTGCCTCCTGTCGACCGAACTGGCGTATCGAACGCAGCCGACGCTTTCGCGTTTGCTTTGCCTGCCTTGCTCAGGTCTCACGCAAGATGATTTTGCTGCCGTCGACACGCACCTTAATTCATGTGCTGCGTCGCCGATCGTCTCCGATTTCGCCTATGCCATCCGGCGGAGGGCTGTTGGCGTTGTTATTGCATCGATATGCGGCGAAAATTAACCGTTCACCTTGAGCATGTCAAGCACTATAGTACATATACCTAGTCGATGAGGCTCCGCGACATGAACCAAACTTACTCCGACGCTGCGGCGAACGCTCAGTCGAACCCGCGCGCAGACGACGACGCGCCGAAAGCCGAGCGCGAAGAACGCGATCCGTTCCTGACCGCGATGGGCGAGCGCGTGCGCCTGCTGCGCGCGCGCCGCGGCATGACGCGCAAGACACTGGCCTCGGAAACGGGCTTGTCCGAGCGGCACCTCGCGAATCTCGAGTCGGGCGTCGGCAATGCGTCCGTGCTGGTGTTGCGGCAGATCGCGGCCACGCTGAACTGCCCGCTCGCCGAAGTGATCGGCGACGAGACCACCTCGTCCGCCGAATGGCTGCTGATCCGTGAACTGCTGCAGGGGCGAGACCAGGCGGCGCTACAACGCGCACGCGTCGCGTTGTCGGAGATGTTCGCGCAGGCGCCGCGCGATCCGCATCGCAAGGACCGCATCGCGCTGATCGGGCTGCGTGGGGCGGGCAAGTCGACGCTTGGCCGCATGCTCGCGCAGGAGCGCAAAGTGCCGTTCATCGAGATCACCAAGGTGATCCAGCAGATGGCGGGCTGCCCGCCGGCGGAGATCCATTCGCTGTACGGCGCGAGCGCGTATCGCCGTTACGAGCAGCGTGCGCTCGAGGCGGTGATCGGCGAGCACGAGCGCGCCGTGATCGCTTCGCCGGGTGGGCTGGTGTCGGAGCCCGCCACCTTCAATGCGCTGCTCGCGCACTGTTTCACCGTGTGGCTGCAGGCCACGCCGGAGGAGCATATGCGCCGCGTCGTGGCGCAAGGTGACTTACGGCCGATGTCGGGCAACAAGGAGGCGATGGAGGACCTGAAGCGCATCCTCGCCGGCCGCGGCGAACTGTACGGCCGCGCCGACATGACCTTCGATACCAGCGAGCGCACGCTGGCCGACGCCTATCTGCAACTGCGCGACCGCCTTGCCGCACGGCTCGCGGCTGAACTGAGCGACGAAACGTAATGCAGATGCCGCAGTCGTTCCAGGCACGGCTGCGCCAGGGATAACCCGAAAACATGAAGTAAAGTGCTTTACATGGCTGCGATGGTGCACTATTGTTCGTTCAAACAATCTGCATCCGTCTCAGGAGACGCCCCATGTCCGCAGCCATGTTCCCGGCAGAGACCGCCGCCGTGCGAGTCGACTACCGCACCGATCCCTCGCAGTACAAGCACTGGAAGCTCGCGTTCAATGGTCCGGTGGCGACGCTCGGTATCGACATCGCCGAAGACGGCGGCATCCGCGACGGTTACAAGCTGAAGTTGAATTCATACGACCTGGGTGTCGATATCGAACTGCACGATGCACTCCAACGCATCCGCTTCGAGCATCCCGAAGTGCGGACGGTCGTCCTCACGAGCCTGAAGGACCGTGTGTTCTGCTCGGGTGCAAACATCTTCATGCTCGGCCTGTCGTCGCATGCATGGAAGGTCAACTTCTGCAAATTTACGAATGAAACCCGCAACGGCATCGAGGACTCGTCGCGTCACTCGGGCCTGAAGTTTCTTGCTGCCGTCAACGGTGCCTGTGCAGGCGGCGGATATGAACTGGCACTCGCATGCGATGAGATCTATCTGATCGACGACCGTTCGTCGTCGGTGGCGCTGCCGGAAGTGCCGCTGCTCGGCGTGCTGCCGGGAACGGGCGGCCTCACGCGCGTCACCGACAAACGCAAGGTGCGGCACGATCGCGCCGACATTTTCTGCACGGTGGTCGAAGGCATTCGCGGCGCGCGCGCGAAAGAGTGGCGTCTGGTCGACGAAGTCGTGAAGCCGAACCAGTTCGAGCAGGCGATCGCGGCGCGTGCATTGGAACTCGCGCAGCAAAGCGATCGTCCTGCCGACGCACGAGGCGTGGCGTTGACGCGCATCGAACGCACGGATCGCGAAGACGGCCTCACGTATGCGACGCTCGACGTCAGCATCGACCGGGCCAAACGCACGGCCACTTTCACGGCCAAAGCGCCCGCTACCGGGCAGCCTACGGAGATCGATGCCATCGTCGCGAAGGGCGCGAACTGGTGGCCGCTGCAGTTCGCCCGCGAACTCGACGACGCGATCCTGTCGATGCGCACGAACGAACTCGATATCGGCACGTGGATTCTGAAGACGGAAGGCGATGCGCGTGCAGTGCTCGCCGTCGACGCTACGCTGCTGCAACACAAGGACCACTGGTTGGTGCGCGAAACGATCGGCCTGTTGCGCCGCACGCTTGCGCGCATCGACGTGTCGTCGCGTTCGCTGTTTGCTCTGATCGAGCCGGGTTCGTGCTTCGCAGGCACGTTTGCTGAGTTCGCATTCGCTGCCGATCGAACCTACATGGCCGCGCTGCCCGCGAACGAAGATGAAGAGCCCGCGATCACGCTGTCGGAAGCCAACTTCGGCCTGTATCCGATGGTCACGCATCAGTCGCGGCTGGCGCGGCGCTTTTACGAAGAGACGGAACCGCTCGATGCCGTGCGCGCGAAGATCGGCCAGCCCGTGAAAGCGGTGGAAGCCGAACGCCTCGGTCTGGTCACGGCATCGCCGGATGACATCGACTGGGCCGACGAAATCCGCATTGCGCTCGAAGAGCGCGCGGCGATGTCGCCGGATGCGCTGACGGGCATGGAAGCGAATCTGCGTTTCAACGGCCGCGAGACGATGGAGACGCGCATCTTCGGCCGTCTGACGGCGTGGCAGAACTGGATTTTCAACCGGCCGAACGCGGTGGGCGAGAAGGGCGCGCTCAAGGTGTACGGCAAGGGCAGCAAGGCGCAATTCGACGTCTCGCGCGTGTAAGGGCGCGCCACGCTGACATAACGACATCGCGTCGATACGAACCCTCTCGCAGACGAACGCACCGCGCACAAGGAACCGACATGTCCACGATCAATTACACCGACAAGATCCCGAACAACGTCAACCTCGCCGACGACCGCGCGCTGCAACGCGCGCTCGAACAATGGCAGCCGAACTTCCTGTCATGGTGGGGCGACATGGGCCCCGACGGCTCGCATGATTTCGACGTCTATCTGCGCACGGCAACGAGCGTCGATCCGGGCGGTTGGGCACATTTCGATTACGTGAAGATGCCCGACTACCGCTGGGGCATCTTCCTCGCGCCCGGCGATCAGGATCGCAAGATCAACTTCGGCGAGCACAAGGGCGAAGCGGCGTGGCAGGACGTGCCGGGCGAGCATCGCGCGAACCTGCGCCGCATCATCGTCACGCAGGGCGATACGGAGCCGGCGTCTGTCGAGCAACAACGTCACCTCGGCCTCACGGCGCCGTCGATGTACGACCTGCGCAACCTCTTTCAGGTGAACGTCGAAGAAGGCCGCCACCTGTGGGCGATGGTGTATCTGCTGCATCGTCATTTCGGCCGCGACGGGCGCGAAGAAGCGGAGGCGCTGCTCGGCCGCCGTTCGGGCGACGACGACAACCCGCGGATTCTCGGCGCGTTCAACGAGAAAACGCCCGACTGGCTCGCGTTCTACATGTTCACGTACTTCACGGACCGCGATGGCAAGTTTCAGTTGAGCGCGCTCGCCGAATCGGGTTTCGATCCGCTTGCGCGCACCACGAAATTCATGCTGACGGAAGAAGCGCATCACATGTTCGTCGGCGAATCGGGCGTGTCGCGTGTCGTGCAGCGTACCGCGCAAGTGATGAACGAACTGAAAACGGACGACGCGAACCGCATTCGCGCAGCAGGCGTGATCGATCTCGCCACCATCCAGCGCTATCTGAACTTCCACTACTCGGTGACGATCGACCTGTTCGGCGCGGATCATTCGTCGAATGCGGCAACGTTTTACAGCTCGGGCCTCAAGGGCCGCTATGAGGAAACGAAGCGCGACGACGATCATCAGCTGAACGGACAGAGCTACAAGCTGCTCGATGTCGCAGACGGCAAGCTGGTCGAACGCGAAGTGCCGATGCTCAACGCGATGAACGAAGTGCTGCGCGACGACTACATCAAGGATTCCGTCGCGGGGGTTGGGCGCTGGAACAAGGTGCTGGAGAAGGCCGGTATCGAGTTTCGCCTGACTGTGCCGCACAAGGCATTCAACCGCCAGATTGGCACGTTTGCGAGCACGCGCGTATCGCCCGATGGCCGCGTGATCAGCGAGACAGAATGGGCGGCGAACGAAGCGAAATGGCTGCCGACGCCCGAGGATCGCGCGTTCGTCGCGTCGCTGATGGGACGCGTCGTCGAGCCGGGCAAGTTCGCGAACTGGATCGCGCCACCCGCGATGGGTATCAACCGCCAGCCCGTCGATTTCGAATACGTGCGCTTCAACTGAACGCAACGTAAAGCAAAGCCAAAGGCAGAACCATCATGAACGCGCCTGTACCGGTCGATATTCTCAAGCAGCACCTGATCGATCCGGAGATCTGCATTCGCTGCAATACCTGCGAAGAGACCTGTCCGATCGATGCGATCACGCATGACGGCACGAATTACGTCGTGATGCCGGACGTGTGCAACGGCTGCATGGCGTGCGTGCCGCCGTGTCCGACGGGCGCGATCGACAACTGGCGCTCGGTGCTCAAGGCCGACGCGTACAGCATCGATGAGCAGTACACGTGGGACGTCTTGCCGGAGCAGGGCACGATGGCGCTGCCGCCGTCAACTGAGGCACCGGCGCAAGAAAGCGTCACGAGCACCGACAGCACCAGCGAAGCGCTGGGCATCGACGTCGATACGGTGCGCGGCGCAGTCGTGCCGCCGTGGTCCGCCGCGCGTCCGTATGTGAATCTCTACACGCACAAGAATCCGACGACGGCCACTGTCGTCGGCAACTACCGGTTGACGGACGAGACGACGCAAAGCGATATCCATCACATCGTGCTCGATTTTGGTTCGATGCCGTTCCCTGTGCTCGAAGGGCAGTCGATCGGCATTCTGCCGCCTGGGAGCGCCGCCGATGGACGCGCCCATCATGCGCGCCAGTACTCGATTGCCAGTCCGCGCGACGGCGAGCGGCCCGGCTACAACAACGTTTCGCTGACCGTGAAGCGTGTCACCCAGGACTATCAGGGCGACGCGGCGATCGGCGTGTGCTCGAACTATCTGTGCGACCTGAAGAAGGGCGACGTGGTCAACGTGATCGGCCCGTTCGGCAGCACGTTCCTGATGCCTAATCATCCGAATTCGCATCTGTTGATGATCTGCACGGGCACGGGCTCCGCACCGATGCGCGCGATGACCGAGTACCGGCGCCGGCGCAGGCTGAAGGGCGCAACGGGCAAGCTGATGCTGTTCTTCGGCGCGCGTACGAAAGAGGAGTTGCCTTACTTCGGACCGTTGACGAATCTGCCGAAAGACTTCATCGACACGAACCTCGCGTTTTCACGTACGCCGGGCGAGCCGAAGCGCTACGTGCAGGACGCAATGCGCGAGCGTGCCGTCGACGTCGCGCAGTTGCTGCGCGACGAGAACACCCACATCTACGTGTGCGGGCTGAAAGGGATGGAAGATGGCGTGCTGCAGTCGCTGAAGGACATCGCGGATCAGCATGGACTCGAATGGGACGCGCTATGGCAGCGGCTCAAGCGCGAAGGGCGCCTGCATCTGGAAACATACTGAGCGAGCGCAGGCGTCAACGCTTCGATGACGGAGACTTCGCTCCGCACGCGCGAATCACGAGTTGCACCACCTGCTCCGTCGTTGCGTCGAAGGCCTTTTGCGAGAACGCGCGCTTGCCGCCCAGCGCGCGTATCTGTGCGTCGAAATCCGCATAGTGCTGCGTCGTGGCCCAGATCATGTACAACAGCGTTTGCGCATCCACGTCTGCGAGCAGGCCGCGCGCGATCCAGTCGTCGATGACCGTCACGCGCGTATCGAGCCACGGCTTCACGCGCTGCTCGAGAATGTCGAGCATGTGGTCCGCGCCATGAATGATCTCGTTCGCCCACACCTTCGATCCGAGCGGCCGTCGCCGTGACAACGCCATCTTCGCGCGCACATAGCCGCCGATCGCTTCGACGGGATCGTCGCTGCCTTCGAACGTATTCGCCGCGCGATGCCAGTCTTCGAACAGGTCTTCGAGCACGCGCCGGTAGAGCGCGAGCTTGGTCGGAAAGTAGTAGTGGACGTTGGCTTTCGGTAAGCCAGCGCGCTCCGCGATCATCGCCGTGCTCGCGCCTTCGAAGCCGCGCTCCGCAAAAACGGCTTCCGCACAGGCCAGCAGATGCGCTTCATTGCTCTCGCGAATGTGAGCCTTGCGCCGCCGCAAAGGGGCGGGCGCTTCGTCGTTGCCGGTCTCGCTCACTATCGTGTCGTCGTGTCTCATCGTTAGCCTTTGTGCCGCGTCGCGCTTCATTCTAGCCGCTCGCGTCGCGATCCACATCAACGCATCCATCGTTTCGTTGCACGTGCCGAAAGTCATGCTGCGTTGCAATGGCATGGTTCTCGCTCTCGTGTTCATCTGTTCCTGTCTGCACAAAAGACATTGATTTGATGTTTTTAATCGGCTACAACCTGTCCAATCGGACAGGATTCGCAGAGCGGCCGATGGCCAGGGTTTACCGCTAATACGAAGGCTTGGGAGCCGTGCACGCCGACTGTGCACGCATGCCCCAAAGCGAATTCGAACGCGCCGCGATGCACCAGTTTCACATCGTCGCGAGAGGACGCAAAGCCGCTCGCGGTTGAACTGCACAGCGTGTTGATCCAGAGGAGCAACGAATGAATGCGGTATCCGAAGCGTTGAAACAAGGACTCGATACGTCGATCACCGTCAACGGCAAACGTCTGTGGGACAGCCTGATGACGATGGCGAAGATCGGCGCGACGCAAAAGGGCGGCGTCTGCCGCCTCGCGCTGACCGACCTCGACAAGGAGGGGCGCGACCTGATCGTCAGTTGGGCGAAAGAGGCGGGCTGCACGGTCAGCGTCGATCAGATGGGCAACGTGTTCATGCGGCGTGCGGGTGTGAACCCGAATGCGCTGCCCGTGATGACCGGCTCGCATGCGGACTCGCAACCGACAGGCGGCCGCTTCGACGGCATCTACGGCGTGCTCGGCGGTCTTGAAGTGATCCGCAGCCTCAATGATCGCGGCATCGAGACCGAGCATCCGATCGAAGTCGTGATCTGGACCAACGAAGAAGGCTCGCGTTTTGCGCCCGCAATGGTGGCGTCCGGTGTGTTCGCGGGTGTCTTCACGCTCGACTACGGTTTGTCGCGCAAGGATGTCGACGGCAAGACGATCGGTGAAGAACTTAAACGCATCGGCTATGCGGGTGACGTGCCGTGCGGCGGCCGCCCGCTTCACGCAGCGTTCGAACTGCACATCGAACAGGGACCGATTCTCGAAGCGGAGCAGAAGACGATTGGCGTCGTCACCGATGCGCAAGGCCAACGCTGGTACGAAATCACGCTGACGGGGCAGGAAGCGCACGCGGGCCCGACGCCGATGCCGCGTCGCAAGGATGCGTTGCTCGGTGCGGCGCGCGTAGTCGATCTCGTGAACCGTATCGGTCTCGATCATGCGCCGCTCGCCTGCGCGACGGTCGGCATGATGCAGGTGCATCCGAACTCGCGCAACGTGATTCCCGGCCGCGTGTTTTTCACGGTCGATTTCCGCCATCCCGACGATGCCGTGCTCGCGAAAATGGACGCCGCGCTACGCGAAGGCGTCGCGAAGATCGCGGGCGGCATCGGCCTCGAAACGCAACTCGAACAGATCTTTTATTACGAGCCCGTCAAGTTCGACGCGGCCTGCGTGAAGTCCGTGCGCGCCGCTGCCGAGCGTTTCGGCTATCCGCATCGCGACATGGTGTCGGGCGCGGGTCACGACGCCTGCTATCTGTCGCAGGTGGCGCCGACATCGATGGTGTTCGTGCCGTGCGTAGACGGCATCAGTCACAACGAAATCGAAGACGCAACGCCCGAATGGATCGAGGCGGGCGCGAACGTGTTGCTGCACGCGATGCTGGAGCGCGCTTGCGAGCCTGCATCGTAAAAGTCTGATCACGCTGTAACGCTGCACCCATGAAACACGCCGTCCCGGCTTCGTTCAGGCGAAACCGGCAGGCACGGCTACGTCCTCACTTTGACGAAGGAAGAGTTATGGCTATCAGGCAAACGGGCGATATCGCGGTGCAGCGCTTGTCGTCCGAACAGCTTTCCTGCGAATTCGCCGACATTGCGCCGCTGCTCGATCCCACGGCAGCCGCCGCAGCCGCAAGCCGCTGTCACTACTGCTACGACGCACCGTGCGTGCAGGCGTGTCCCACGCAGATCGACATCCCGAGCTTCATTCGCAAGATCGGCAACGGCAATCTGAAGGGCGCCGCGACCGATATTCTTTCGGCGAATCCATTGGGCGGGATGTGCTCGCGTGTATGTCCAACCGAGATTCTTTGCGAAGGCGCATGCGTGCGCAATCACCAGGACGCGAAGCCCGTCGCGATTGGCGCATTGCAGCGTCATGCAACCGATTGGGCGATGGCGCGCGATGCCGTGAAATTCACGCGCGCGCCCGATAGCGGGCGGCATGTGGCCGTCGTCGGCGCGGGGCCGGCGGGACTGGCGTGCGCGCATCGGCTGGCCGTTGCGGGTCATCGCGTGACGATTTATGACGCGCACGACAAGGGCGGTGGCCTCAACGAATACGGCATCGCCGCCTATAAAACGGTCGATGACTTCGCGCAGCGTGAAGTGCAGTGGTTGCTGTCGGTAGGCGGTATCGAATTGAAGACGGGTGTGAAGCTGGGAGATGACGTGTCGCTCGATTCGCTGCGTCAACAACACGACGCCGTGTTTCTGTCAGTCGGCCTTGCTGGCGTGCGCGCGCTCGCACTCGAAGGCGAAGCGCTGAACGGTGTGATGGATGCCGTCGATTTCATCGAGCAGGTGCGTCAGGCGAGCGATCTCGGCACGGTGCCGGTCGGCCGCCGCGTGATCGTGATCGGCGGCGGCAATACGGCCGTCGATGCCGCCGTGCAAAGCCGCAAGCTCGGCGCAACGAGCGTGACGATGGTGTATCGCCGCGGCGTCGAATCGATGAGCGCAACGTGGGCCGAGCGCGATTTTGCGCAGACGCAGAGCGTGACGCTCATCACGCATGCAAAACCCGTGCGATTGATCGGCAGCGACGGTGTGGTGACGGGCGTCGAATTCGAACGCACGGCGAGCGACGGCAGCGCTGAGCGCTTCACGCTCGAAGCCGACATGGTGCTCAAGGCAATCGGCCAGACGCTCGTGAGCGTCGGCCTCGATCACGGACTGTTGACACTCGATCAAAGCCGCATCGCAGTCGGCGCCGACATGCGCACGTCACTGGACAAGGTGTGGGCGGGCGGCGATTGCGCGGCATCGGGCGGCGTCGATCTGACCGTGCAGGCGGTGCAGGACGGCAAGCTCGCGGCGGCATCGATCGATGCCGCGTTCTCGCTCGCCGCTGTCAAGGCAGCCTGAGACGCGAACGCACAACGCACACTCGCAGCACGCAACGTAAAGACAAAACCGAATCCCCACGGAGCCGAACATGGCTGATCTTCGCTGCACGATTGCCGGCATCACTTCGCCGAATCCTTTCTGGCTCGCGTCCGCGCCTCCAACGGACAAAGCCTATAACGTGAACCGCGCGTTCGAAGCGGGCTGGGGCGGCGTCGTATGGAAGACGCTCGGGCTCGACCCGCATGTGGTCAACGTCAGTTCGCGTTACGGCGCGGTGCAATGGAACGGCCAGCGCATGGCGGGCCTGAACAATATCGAACTGATCACCGACCGGCCGCTCGATGTCAATCTGCGCGAGATCAGAGAGGTCAAGCGCGACTGGCCCGACCGCGCGATGATCGTCTCGCTGATGGTGCCGTGTAACGAGCGCGACTGGAAATGGATTCTGCCGCTCGTCGAAGACACGGGCGCCGACGCCGTCGAACTCAACTTCGGCTGCCCACACGGGATGAGCGAGCGCGGCATGGGCTCGGCTGTCGGTCAGGTGCCCGAGTACATCGAGATGGTCACGCGCTGGGTGAAGGAAGGCACGAAGCTGCCTTGCCTCGTGAAGCTCACGCCGAACATCAGCGATATCCGCATGGGCTCGCGCGCCGCATACAAGGGCGGCGCGGATGGCGTGTCGCTGATCAACACGATCAACTCGATCGTTGCCGTCGATCTCGACCAGATGGCGCCGATGCCGACCGTCGATGGCAAGGGCACGCACGGCGGCTACTGCGGCCCGGCCGTGAAGCCGATCGCATTGAACATGGTCGCCGAGATCGCGCGCGATCCTGAAACGCCGAATCTGCCGATCTCCGGCATCGGCGGCATTTCGTCGTGGCGCGACGCGGCCGAGTTCATGGTGCTCGGCGCGGGTAGCGTGCAGGTGTGTACGGCCGCCATGCATTACGGCTTTCGCATCGTCTCCGATCTCGCGGACGGCCTGTCGAACTGGATGGACGAAAAGGGCTACGCGACGCTCGACGACATTCGCGGCCGCGCGGTGCCGAACGTCACCGACTGGAAGTACCTGAACATGAAGTACGACATCAAGGCGCGCATCGATCAGGACAAGTGCATTCAGTGCGGCCTCTGTCATATCGCGTGCGAAGACACGTCGCACCAGGCCATCACGCGCGAGAAGGACGGCAAGCGCCATTTCGAAGTGGTCGATGCGGAATGCGTCGGGTGCAATCTTTGCATGCATGTGTGCCCGGTCGAGCAATGCATCACGATGGAGCGCGTCGATAGCGGCGAATACGCGAACTGGACCACGCATCCGAACAATCCGGCACGGGTCGTTGCGGATGCAGCTGAAACAACGCACACACAACAACACGCGGCAAAAGCGGCCTGAACGACAACAGTCAACGAGAGATCAAGTGGAGATCCATCGATGAAGCAGACAGCGCAAACGGCCGATGCGACGCACGCCGGCAGCAGCCTCTATAACGAAGACCTCGCGCCGACGGGCCCCGCGCAGCGCACGTGGAAGTGGTATCACTTTGCCGCGCTGTGGGTCGGCATGGTGATGAACATCGCCTCTTACATGCTCGCGGCCGGCTTGACGGAAGAGGGCATGTCACCGTGGCAGGCGGTGCTGACGGTATTGCTCGGCAACCTGATCGTGCTGGTGCCGATGCTGCTGATCGGCCACGCTGGCGCGAAGCACGGCATTCCGTACGCAGTGCTGGTGCGTTCGTCATTCGGCACGCAGGGCGCGAAACTGCCCGCGATGCTGCGCGCGATCGTCGCGTGTGGCTGGTATGGCATCCAGACGTGGCTCGGCGGCAGCGCGATCTACACGCTGCTCAACATCCTGACGGGCAACGCACTGCACGGCGCGGCGCTGCCGTTTCTCGACATTTCGATCGGACAGCTTGCGTGCTTTCTCGCGTTCTGGGCATTGCAGATCTACTTCATCGTGCACGGCACCGACTCGATCCGCTGGCTTGAAAGCTGGTCGGCGCCCATCAAGGTCGTGATGTGCATCGCGCTCGTATGGTGGGCAACGTCGAAGGCGGGCGGCGTCGGTTCGATGTTGTCTGCGCCTTCGCAATTCGCGCCGGGCGGCAAGAAAGAAGGGCTGTTCTGGGTCACGTTCTGGCCCGGCCTTACGGCAATGGTCGGCTTCTGGGCGACGCTCGCCCTCAACATTCCCGACTTCACGCGCTTTGCGAAGACGCAGCGCGATCAGATCATCGGCCAGTCGATTGGCCTGCCCGTGCCGATGGCGCTGCTGTCGGTGATTTCGGTGGTCGTCACGTCGGCGACGGTCGTGATCTACGGCAAGGCGATCTGGGACCCAATCGATCTGACCAGCCGCATGACGGGCATCGGCGTCGGCGTCGCGCTCATCATCCTCACGCTCGATACGATGTGCTGCAATCTCGCGGCGAACCTGGTCGGGCCCGCGTACGACTTTTCGAGCCTGTGGCCAAAGGGCATTTCGTATCGCGCCGGCGGGATGATTACCGCGACCATCGCGATCGTGATGATGCCGTGGAAGATTCTCGCGACCACGCAGGGCTACATCTTCACGTGGCTCGTAGGTTATTCGGCATTGCTCGGCCCTGTCGCGGGCATCCTGATGGTCGACTACTTTTTCATTCGCGGCACACGGCTTGATCAGCGCGAACTGTTCGACGAGAACGGCGAATACAGCTACACGGGCGGCTGGAACATCGCTGCTGTCGTCGCGCTGGTAATCGGCGTGCTGCCGAATCTGCCGGGCTTTTTGCATACCGCGTTTCCCGCGTCGTTTCCGAATGTGCCCGCGTTCTTCAACACGCTTTATACGTATGCGTGGTTCGTGGGACTGGCGCTCGCATCCATCGTGTACGGCACATGGATGAAGATGCGCCGCAGTCCCGGCGCGAGCATGGCGAGCGCCTGAATCGCGGTTCTAGTGAATTCATAGAGGAGGCACCCGATGACAACCCTGATTCGCGGCGGCACGGTAATCGATTCGGACCGCACGCACAGAGCCGATGTGCTGATCGCGGACCCGCAGGATGGCGGCACGATCCTGCAGATCGAACGCACGATCGATCCGCCCGCGGGCGCGAACATCGTCGATGCGCACGATCAGTACGTGATGCCGGGCGGCATCGATCCGCACACGCATATGGAACTGCCCTTCATGGGCACGACGGCCAGCGACGACTTCTATACGGGCACGGCGGCGGGCCTGTCGGGCGGCACGACGAGCATCATCGACTTCGTCATTCCCAGCCCGAAGCAGCCGCTGATGGACGCATTCAAGGAGTGGCGCGGCTGGGCAGAGAAAGCATCCGCCGATTACGGCTTTCATGTGGCCGTGACATGGTGGGACGATTCCGTGTATCGCGACATGGGCACGCTCGTGCACGAGCATGGCGTGTCGAGCTTCAAGCACTTCATGGCCTACAAGAACGCGATCATGGCCGACGACGAAGTGCTCGTGAACAGCTTCTCGCGTTCGCTCGAACTCGGCGCGCTGCCGACCGTGCACGCGGAAAACGGCGAACTCGTGTTCCAGTTGCAGAAGCAGTTGCTCGCGAAGGGCTTCAAGGGGCCGGAGGCGCATCCGTTGTCGCGTCCGCCCGAGGTCGAGGGCGAGGCAGCGAACCGTGCGATCCGCATTGCGCAGGTGCTCGGCGTGCCCGTGTACATCGTGCATGTGTCATCGAAGGAAGCCGTCGAAGCGATTTCGCGTGCGCGCAACGAAGGGCAGCGGGTGTTCGGCGAAGTGCTGCCGGGGCATCTGGTGATCGACGAATCGGTGTATCGCGATCCCGACTGGACGCGCGCCGCCGCGCACGTGATGAGCCCGCCGTTCCGCACGAGCGAGCATCGCGAGGCGTTGTGGCGCGGGCTGCAGGCGGGCCAGTTGCATACCACGGCCACCGACCACTGCGTGTTCTGCGCGTCGCAGAAGGCGATGGGCCGCGAGGACTTCACGAAGATTCCGAACGGCTGCGGCGGTGTCGAAGACCGGATGTCGGTGTTGTGGCATGAGGGCGTGAACCAGGGGCGCATCACGCCGAACGAGTTCGTGCGCATCACGTCGGCGAACGCCGCGCAGATTTTCAACCTGTACCCGCGCAAGGGCGCGGTGCAGGTCGGCGCGGACGCAGATCTCGTCATCTGGGACCCGACCGCGACGAAGACGATCTCGGTGAAGACGCATCATCAGAAGGTCGACTTCAATGTCTTCGAAGGGATGACGGTGCAGGGCGTCGCGATGCACACGTTCACGCGCGGCGCGCATGCGTGGGCCGACGGCGATCTGCGTGCGCAACGCGGCGCGGGTCAATATCTGAAGCGTCCGCCGAACGCCGCCTATTACGACGCCGTGCGGGTCGCGAACAAGTTGAAGGAGCCGCACCCCGTCGAGCGCTGACGGCGTTGCCGCACCCGCTTCGTCGCGGTGCAGCACGCGCGGCCGCCCCCGCATTTTCGAGCGGGAGCGGCCGTTTTCGTTTTCGGGTATGCTTTCGCGCCTCGTTGCAGGCAACATGCCGGCAACAGCAAGGCCCCATGGCCTGCAGGGGTTTGGCCTGCCACCGTATACTCCCGCATTGCGCAAACCCGCTATATCGGTCTAGTTTATTCCGCCTCGGCATATGAATAAGCCTTCAAATGCGTTGTGGAAATAAGGACCGTTTGCTACAGTCCGCCCACGCTGCCGGACGGGTGTTCCTGCAGACAAAACGCAAAACCGGACAAAACGAACCTCGGAGCACACTCTATGAAGTCGATTCGATCCCTTCTGCTGATCGGCCTGCTGCAAGTCGCTACCGCGACGGCCGCGTTCGCCGCTGACGACCTCGCGAAGATCAAGTCCGCCGGCGCCTTCAAGGTCGGCACGGAAGGCACGTATGCGCCGTTCACGTACCACGACGCGTCGAACCAGTTGACGGGCTTCGACGTCGATATCGCCCGTGCTATCGCGGCGAAACTGGGCGTGAAAGCGGAGTTCATCGAGGGCAAGTGGGACGGCCTGATCGCCGGTCTCGACGCGAACCGCTATGACGCGGTGATCAACGAAGTGGCCGTCACCGACGCGCGCAAGCAGAAGTACGACTTCTCGGACCCGTACATCGTGTCGCACGCCGCGCTGATCGTGGCCTCGAACAACAGCACGATCAAGAACTTCGACGACCTGAAGGGCAAGAAGTCGGCCAACACGCTGACCAGCAACTTCGGCAAGATCGCCGCCGCGCACGGCGCGGAAGTGATCCCCGTGCAGGGCTTCAACGAATCGATCGATCTGCTGACGTCGGGCCGCGTCGACGCGACGGTCAACGACTCGCTGTCGTTCCTCGACTTCAAGAAGCACAAGCCGGATGCGAAGGTGAAGATCGCCGCCATCGATACCTCTTCGGACAGCTCAGACCATTCGGCCGTCCTGATCCGCAAAGGCAATCCTGAACTGCAGGCAGCGATCAACAAGGCGCTCGCCGAGATCAAGGCGGACGGCACGTACGCGAAGATCTCCGAAAAGTACTTCGGCAAAGACGTTTCCAAGTAAGCGACAAGGCGAGTCTGAATCATGCCTGCATGGTTGCACCTGATGGGTGAATCACTGTGGCCGCTGCTGTATGCGGGCCTCGTGTTCACCGTGCCGTTGACCCTCGTGTCGTTTGCGATCGGGATCGCGCTTGCGTTCATCGTGGCGCTGGTCCGGCTGTTTGGGCCCGGGTGGTCGGTGGCGATCGTGCGTTTCTACGTGTGGCTGTTTCGTGGCTCGCCGCTGCTGGTCCAGCTGTTCGTCATCTTCTATGGCTTGCCGAACGTGGGGATCGTGCTCGATCCGCTGACGGCCGCCATCATCGGCTTCTCGCTGAACGTCGGCGCGTATAACTCGGAAGTGATACGCGGCGTGATCGAGTCGATCCCGAAAGGGCAGTGGGAAGCCGCGTACTCGATGGGCATGACGCGCGGCCAGGCACTGCGCCGCGCGATCCTGCCGCAGGCGGCACGCGTCGCGCTGCCGCCGCTGTCGAATTCATTCATCGCGCTCGTGAAGGACACGTCGCTCGCCGCCGTGCTTACCGTGCCGGAAATTTTCCAGGCCGCACAGCGCATCGCGTCGGTGACGTACGAGCCGCTGATTCTCTATACGGAAGCCGCGCTGATCTATCTGGTGTTCAGCTCGGTGCTGTCGTCCGCGCAGGTGCGCCTCGAACGCCGCTTCGGCCGTCACGCGCTTTTCACGTCGGGTAACTGAACGATGATCCGCCTCGAAAAAATCGAAAAGTATTTCGGCGATCATCGCGTGCTGAACAGCGTCGATCTTGCGCTCGCGCAAGGCAATGTGACCGCGCTGATCGGGCCGTCGGGCAGCGGCAAAAGTACGCTGCTGCGCTGCGTGAACCTGCTCGAAATCCCCGAAGCCGGTTCGCTCGAACTCGGCGACCAGCGCATCCAGTTCAGCCGCACGGAAAAGCCGTCGAAGGAAGCCGTGCTCGCGATTCGCCGCCGCACGGGCATGGTGTTCCAGAACTTCCAGCTGTTCCCGCATCGCACGGTGATCGAGAACGTGATGGAAGGGCTTCTCACCGTGCAGAAGTGGGACCGCGAACGCGCGCGGGTGCGCGCGCTCGAATTGCTGGAGAAGGTCGGCATCGCGCACAAGGCCGATGCGTGGCCCGTCACGCTGTCGGGCGGTCAGCAGCAGCGCGTCGCGATTGCGCGGGCGCTGGCGCCTTCGCCCGAAGTGCTGCTGTGCGACGAGCCGACCTCCGCGCTCGATCCGGGCCTTGCCGCCGAAGTGGTCGAAGTGCTGCGCCAGCTCGCAAAAGAAGGCATGACAATGCTGATGGCGACGCACGATCTGCGGCTCGCGGCATCGATCGCGCGCAACGTGGTGTTTCTGAGCAACGGCTCGATCGTCGAGCAAGGCCATTCGCGCGATATCTTCACGCGGCCTCAGCAGCCGGAAACCGCGAGCTTCGTGTCGACGCTGACGCAGAGCCTGCCGGACAGCTGGGAAGACTGAACGCTGTCTGTCGATGCATTTGAGAGGGCGCCTGCGGGCGCCCTTGTTTCTTTCCGGGCTCCCCGCTCCATGCTCGCGGCGGACAGCTACGCTACAATGGCCGTCGCCCTGAACGATGGAAGATCGATGAAGACCCGCACTCCTGTTATCGCCTGCTGCATGGTTGCCGCCGCTTTGTCCGCGGGCTGCGCGGCCGTGTACAAGAACACGAGCGCATGCGAGCAGACGATGCGGCAGTCGGCGAGCGAGCTTTCCGGCAGGGACACGCTGAAGGTGACGCACGCGGGTTCGGGCATTCACGGCAGCCGGGTGGTCGTCGAAGGCACGCTCGAGCACCCGCAGACGGCGTCGGAAGCCGCTGTCGCGAAGCCGCCCAACACCAATATCATCGAAGCCGGGCTGCTCGCGCCCCTCATGGCCGCGATCGAAAAGACCAAGCCGCCGACGACCGCCGTGCCTGCCGCAGCCGAGTGCACGTATGACGCGAACGGCCAGCAGAGCGCGTTCCGCTGGCTGGCGCCGGCGCGCCTCGCGAAAGACACGTCGCCGGACGACGAAACGCACACCGACGAGTGACGCGGGCGGTGTCCACGCCGCGCTTCCGCCATGCTGCAACGCACGCAATCCCGCCATGCTAGGATTTCCGCGTGCAACGCAGATGTCAGGAGGACAGCATGGACGGCTTCGTCAGACATCAGATTGAAGGCGCATCCGTCGATATCGACGTCGTGCCCGTCACGCCGCGCGGCTACTGCGCGCGCTTTCGCATCTTCCGCGACGCCGCCGACAAACCCGAATGGCATCAGGTCCATGTGTCGGGCAGCGTGTTCGATACGCCTGAAGAAGCCGAGGAAGCTGCGCGTTCAATGGCGCTCGAACAGGTGCTGGCGGGCGGCGGCTCGTAGCGCGGCCCGGTTTTGTTGCCATCCGGGCGCGTAGCCCGAATTCCTTCTCGCCGGTTCTTGTCCGGCTCGTTCGCGCATTGTCGTCGCGCGCTTTCCCTTGCTTATCGTCCCGTTCGTTTCGTGCGGCTTGCGTGGCCTTCTGACGCGCCTCGCGTCCGCGGATCGAAGAATTCCGACTTTGGGAGTTTTCTTGTATTGACGGGTGAACCGTCTCCGTAGGATTTGCCTGTCGTAACCGACATCGAAGAAGTGACGGTACGTAGGAGGCATTCTTGCGGAGGCGTAGGTGCAATCGTCAATCAGATACTGTGCCCATTTTGGTTCGGTATACGAAGCGAATGATCCGCGCGCCGTTCGATGTCATGTTTTTGGGGAGAGAGGTCATTACCTGTACCAAGGTTTTGGATGAGCAATTTGCAAAGCGTAATAGCTGTTGGACGTAAGTCGGCTGCTTCGCCGGTTCGCCGCGCGGACGGGCGTTTAGGTCGACGCGGGTATGCCGGCATGGCCGTCGCGATCAGTGTGGGGACGATGACAGCGGCGCCGCACGCGGCGCGTGCTGCTCCCGTCACCGATTACATCGCGGTAAGCAACAACGTGAACCCCGGTGCGCCCACCACGGCGTCGAACAACCTGAACACGATGGCCATCGGGCCATCTGCGACGGCATGGGGCGACGATGCGTTGGCCGTTGGAGGAGGGGCGGGCGCGGCTCGCACGGGATCGACCGCGATTGGCTCGCGCTCGGCTGCATTGGCGATGAACTCGCTGGTGATCGGCTTAGGCGCGTCGACAGGCTTCAATGCCGACAGAGCCGTGTCGATCGGCTATATGGCAGGGTCGGACGGGATCGATGCACTCGGGTTCGGTTCGTTTTCAATGGCGTCCGGGCAGCGGTCGCTCGCCTTCGGCGTCAACGCATTCACCGGTACTAACGCCCCAGATAGCGTGGCGCTAGGGCCGAACAGTCTGGTCCTGGCGCCCGGCGCTGTCGCGTTGGGCGCGAACGCAAAGGCCGACCGCGCGAACACGGTGTCCGTGGGCAATACGACGCTGCAACGTCAGATCGTCAACCTCGCAGCGGGCACGGCGGACACGGACGCGGTCAACGTCAGTCAGTTGCGCGGCGCTGTGTCGTCAGGTCTGGCGGATGCCGTCATGTACGACTCGTCCGCGCATGACTCCGTCACGCTGGGCGGCGTGACAGCAAGCGTGCCCGTGCGGCTCGGCAACGTGGCCAACGGCGCCGTCGATGCGGCCAGCCGCGATGCGATCAACGGCAGTCAACTGTACGGGCTGAGCGCAAGTGTCGCGTCGGCGCTAGGCGGCGGCGCGTCGGTGTCGCCCGACGGAACGGTCGCGGCACCGACCTATCGCGTGGGCGGCAGCGTGTTTCGCAATGTCGGCGACGCGCTCGGCAATCTCGATACCCGAGTCACGAGCAACACCAGCGCGATCAACGATCTCAACATCGCACTCGGCAACGTGATCAACAGCGGCGTCGAGCCGCGCTACTTCCACGCCAGCTCGACACTTGCCGACTCGCTGGCAACCGGCGTCGAGTCCGTCGCGATTGGCGGCGGCGCACAGGCCGCGTATTCGAATTCGGTCGCGCTCGGCTCCAACGCGGTGGCCGATCGCGCAAATTCGGTGTCGGTGGGATCGGCGGGCAACGAGCGGCAGATCACGCATGTCGCTGCCGGTACGGCCGACACCGACGCGGTCAACGTCGCTCAGTTGAAGCAGGCGGGGCTGGTTGACGGCAACGGCCATATGGCGAGCGCAGTGGTCTACGACAACGCGGGCGGCCAGGTCGACTACGCGAACGTCACCCTCGGGCAAGGCGTGGCGGGTGGCACTGCCATTCACAATCTGGCCAACGGTGTACTGGCTAGCGACGCCATCAATCTCGGTCAGTTGAACGACGCAATGAACCGGGTCGTCAACGTGCAGACGGCGTCTATGCCGTTCGTCAGCGCGAATGGCGACGCGACCACGGAAGCCGCGTCCGCGACGGGTACGCATGCTACGGCCGTCGGCGCAGCCGCGGTCGCGAATGGCGATCAGGCCACGGCGATCGGCGGCGGCGCGCAGTCCAACGCGACCGCAGCGACGGCCGTCGGCGCACAGGCCGTCGTCACTGGCGCAAACGCTTCGGCCGTCGGCGCGGGCAGCCAGGCCAGTGCGGGCAATGCGGTTGCGCTGGGCGCGGGATCGGTGGCGGATCGGGCGAATACCGTGTCGGTCGGTCAGGCGGGCAGCGAACGGCAGATCGTCAACGTCGCGCCCGGCACGCATGGTACGGACGCTGTCAACCTGAACCAGTTGAACGCGGCTGTCGACCAGACGTATCAGTCGATCAACGATCTCGACCGAAGCACACGCAAAGGCATCGCATCCGCTTCTGCGTTGCAGATCGTGACGCCCTATCTGCCCGGACGCACCACGCTCAACGCCGGGGTTGCCGGCTATCGCGGCCAGGCGGCGTTTGGGCTGGGCGTGTCGCGCTGGAACGAGAAGGGGACGATCAATCTCAATGCGGGCGTCGCGTCGTCGGGCAGTAACAGTACGATTGTGCGCGCGGGTATCGGCATCGTGCTCGGCAACTGACTGCGACGAGCTGGCGCGGGTGTCCGTTTCATCGACACCCGTGCCAGACGTCGCGTTACGACGGTTCATCAACCGCGCATGAGCGGCAGGTTCAAAACGCGTAGAACGGGCCCTTGCCGGCGGAAGTCAGGCGCGATTCGATCGCGGTGTAGACGCGCCGTCCGAAGAAGAACGGCAGCCCCCAGTCGAATGCGTTCGAGGGACCGCCCAGGTTGTTGAACGCATAGTTCTGGGTGGCGAACAGCGTTTGCGCGTTGGCAATTGAAAACGCCGGCGAAGCCGATGCGCCATTGGTGCCCGTCACCGTCGCCGTCAGCGATTGCGTCGACGCGGGGCACCACCAGAACCCACAACGCGTGAGCGTGGTACTCGGGAAGAACAGGCCGTTCGAACCGCTGTCGAAAAAGCTTTGTGAATAGGGTTGTCCGTCGAGCGAGGTCGTCACATAGCCACTCGTCGTGTTGGCCTTCAGGACAGTCGCACTGCCGAGCGTATTGTTGGCCTGCGTGCCGATGCCGAAGATCATCGATCCATTCAAGGTCGCGGCGCCGTTCGGACCCACGGCGGGCAGATCGATCACGATGCCGTTGTTGTCGAGCGCAAACTGGCTGATGGGATTGGACACCTGTTGAGCAAGCGGCTGCCTGGTCGATATGCACGCGCCCGCCGGGTCGCACGCGTAATACCAGCGAGGCAAGGCCGACGCGATACAGCCGCCGCCGCAATCGGCCGAAAACAGGCCGACGCCGAGGATGCCGTTCACCCGCAGCGTGCTGGGCGTCATCATCGGCAGGCCTGAAGCGGCGCAGTCGGACGGCACGGTCGGAACGGAGGGGTCGGCGATCACCTGGATCGCGATGCCGGGCGCGAGCTGGCCGGCCATGCGGACATCGGCGGTGCGCACGGCGCCCCAGGTGAAGCCCGTGCCGAACACGCTGCATTCCCCGTTGAGCGTGTTGGCCGTGCCCGCAGCCGGTGTGGCGGGCACGGCGGGCAGCATGAGGCTCGCTGGCAATTGCGAGGCGAGCACACGCAGGCCCTGCGAACCCGTATCGACCTGCACGTTATCGATCGTCGCGCAGTTCGACGTGCCAGGTACGCATACCGTCACGCTCGTCGTGAGCATGTTGCGGGTCTGCGTGGGCGTCGACGTGACGACCACGGGGTGAACGTTAGGGATCGTCGATTGCGGCACGGTCGCGACGGGCGAACTGGCAGGCGCGGCAGCGCTGGCCGATGGCGCGCCACTGGCCGTTACGCCTGGCGACGCGGGAGTTGACTGGGGCGAATTGCCGGCGGTGTTCGTCGTGCCGGAACTGCCGCCGCCGCATCCGGCTAACGTGATGAGTGCGGCGAGTGTGACGATCGTGGCCTGCGCAAAGCGAACTGCACCTTTCCGTACGTTGTTCATCGCAAGTCCCGTCAGCGCAGATCGACGAGTGAAACGTCGGCTGGAAGGGCCGCCGGCAACCACGCGCGACCGACATAACTGCGCATCTGTCCACCCGCTTCGATGATGACGTCCGGTTGCTCGACGCGCGACGCATGAAGATGCCCCGTCGCGTTGAACTGTGCCGCAGCATTCGCGCGATAACGCTCCGCATAGGGGCCTAGGATGCGCGTCAGGTCCGGCATGGTCGGGCCTTGCCACGCGCAGGCGAAGATCAAACCGTCGCGGGTGGCGTACTCGTTGATGGTCGTGCCACCTGCGTCAATGGTCGAACGCACCCGGACCGCGCTGCCCGGCAACACGCGCTGTGTCGAGTTGTCGTTGACCTGGGACGCGGCCATCGTGCCGCCGAGTTGGGCAAGCGCGTCGCCGGCGGCGAGCGCGTTCGCGCACAGCGCAATCACGACGGATGTGGCGATGGTGATCGCCGGATGAGTCTGGATGAATGACATGTTGCAACTCCCTCGGGCCCTCGGATTATTTTTAAGATCGTTAATTCAAGATAGCACCGAGGTTTTGAGATTAAATTTGCGACCGCAGAAACGTCAGGGGTGCGTCTCAAAATAAAGCGCGCCGGATACGCACATTTAATCCATCGAAATCAATGACATAGGACAAGGGCGTGGGTCGTTCTCGCCGCCCCAAACACTGTGTCGGAATGTTAAATATCGGGCCGTCAACCGGTCGGAAATGCGGACTTCCCGATTCATTGTGAGATGATGCGTGCGGTTTTTTTGCGCCGCGGGGCGGCCTGCACGAAAGTTCGCAATTCGAACACGCGCCGCGACAGGCGGGACGGCGTAATCGGGCCTCGGCCGTAAGCAAAATGACGCGCGGTAAGCCGCGCTTTTTGCACTTCGCGTCGCCGGGCCGGTAAAATGATGGGTTAGTCCACGGACTTGCCGTGGCTTCCGTGGCTTATAGGAAGGATTCCTGGAACATGACTGAACTTCGTCTCACCAAGCGGTTTGCAGCATTGCTGATGGCAGGCGGTCTGGTCGCCGGCTGCGGCACGTCGTCGCCGACCAAGATCGACTACAAGAGCGACTCGAAATCGAAGGAAGTGTCACTCGCTGTTCCGCCGAACATGCTCGAGGAAACCGCAGACCAGCGCTCGCTGCCGCCGCAAAGCGGTCAGACGTCGCTGTCCACGCTGCAGCAGGTGCAAAGCGATGCGCCGACCACGGCAGTCGTGGCACCGAACGTCAGTGGCATGCATATCCAGCGCGACGGCACGGAAAGCTGGCTCGTGCTCGACAACCAGACCCCGGACAAGGCGTGGCCGCAAATCCGCCGTTTCTGGCAGGAACAGGGCTTTCTGCTCGTCGTCGACCAGCGCGACAAGGGCGTGATGGAGACGGACTGGAACGAAACGCATCCGTCCATCAATGACGGGCTGATCCGCAGCACGCTGTCGAAGGCGATGGGCAACTCGTACGTGACGGCCGAGCGCAACAAGTACCGCACGCGTCTCGAAGCGGCGCCGAACGGCGGCACCTATGTGTTCATCAGCCAGAAGGGCTTGCGCGAAGCGCTCAGCGGCACGAACAACGACACCAGCAAGTGGGAGCCGAAGCCGAACGATCCCGGGCTGGAAACCGAATACCTGAAACGCCTGATGGCAGCGCTCGCCAAGAACGACACGGGCACGCGGACCGCGAACGCGACGGCAGATGTGTCGCCGGCCGGCTCGCAAACGCCGCCGAACGCAGCGGCGGGCGGCGCGAAATCCGCGGCGGCCGCAACGGCTGCGCAGAACGTCGCGCTGGCCGGACAAACGCCGATGCGGGATCCTTCGTCGGCGGATACGTCCGCGCAGTTCTCGTCGACGGAACTGACGCTTGGCGAGCCGTATGATCGCGCGTGGCTGCGCGTCGGTCTCGCGCTCGACCGCAGCAATTTCACGGTCGACGACCGCGATCTCACGCGCGGCCTGTACTTTGTCCGCTATGTCGATCCGAAGGATATGACGTCGGCCGAGCAGGGCTTCTGGAGCCAGGTGTTCCACGGCCGCAAGGAAAAGGTTGCCAAGCAATATCGCGTGAACGTTCGCGCAGTGACGCCGAACCAGACGCGTGTCGCTGTCGTCGACGACAAGGGCGACGTCGATTCGTCGCCGCAAGCCAAGCAGATCATGTCGCTGATGGTCGATCAGTTGCATTGACGCTGGAGGCCGCGCGCCTCGCGCGGCCTCGCAAAGAAGCCCGCCTGACGGAGATCGTCACGCGGGCTTTTTTATTGCCGCCGGGCTCCGCGTCGGCAACTTCCTCTAGTCCAGGTGACACGCACGTGCATGCGTTTTGCTCAGAGGTTGATCAGGCCAATCATCAAAAGGAGACCGGCCATGTTCGACGTCGTACCGTACTGGATGTGGGTAGTGAGCCTGATCGTGCTCGCCGTGATGTGCGGCGTGGCGCCGTCGTTCGAACCGCCGAAGGCTCGCGTGGCACTGCGTGACCGGCGCGGACTTCCCGGGCTCCGCAAGGTCCGTTGATCGTGATCATCGCGTGGGCCGGGCTTGAGCGCCGCGGCCCGCGCGTAACGTGACGTTACGCCGTAACGCACGCCCCACACGGCGACCCGCAACACCGTCTCTTTCGATTCTCCACACCAAATCAGGCACTTGCGCGAGACGAGGCAGTCCGTGCGTGTTTGGCACGCTAGCTGCTTTTAACTGTCCCGAGATTGACGTAGTGGGCCGCAAAGCCTGATGCAGTCTGGATTAGCGGGATGTCGACTGTGAACGCGCCCAGGCTCGAAAACCGCTGCGGACCGATGTGGTTAACGCTGGATTTGGACGGGCGTCTGCCAGCGCCTGTCTCGGTGGCCCCGTCGCCTATCCTCGTAGGGCGGCGGTTTCGCCCGCGCTCCATGGTTGGAGCGCGGGCCATTTTTTTGTTGCGACCACCGTCCCCGTTACGGGAAGGCGCGACGACGACCCTGCAAGCGAATCAGCAGCGCTCGCTCACGCGCCGTCCGCCGAAGCCAGGAATACGCTTGATCACGCCCGTCGCGAGCGCGGTGCCGATGAGAATCACCGCGCAGCCCTCGAGCATGCCCATCGACACGCGTTCGCCAAGAAACAGCGCGCCCCACAGGATGCCGAAGATGGGGATCACGAACGTCACGGTGATCGCGCGAGCAGGGCCGGCGACGGCGATCAGATGGAAGAACAGCATATAGGCGATGCCCGTGCACGCGACGCCCATCGCGATCACCGAGCCCCATGCCTTCGCGGACGGCGCGACGGCTGGCCATGACGACACGGCGAGCGGCAACAGCACGATCGTTGCGCCGATCATCGTGCCCGTCGCAACGGTGAGCGCGTCGACGCCCGTCAGATGCTTTTTCGTGTAGCTGGCGGCGATCCCATACAACAGCGTTGCGCCGAGTGCGGCGGCGGCCGCGAGCGCCGTCGTCGTGGGCGAGATGTTGGTGCCGGCTGGCGTCGCGATCTGATCCCACACGAGGATCAGCACGCCCGCGAAACCGATCGCAAGACCGATCGTACGTAGCGCGCTCAGACGGTCCTTGAGCCACAGGAAGGCAACCAGCGCGCCCCACAGCGGCGTCGTTGCGTTGATCACCGAGGTAACGCCGGCCGACAGCGTGATCTCGGCATACGCGAACAGACAGAACGGCGCGGCCGAATTGAGAATGCCGACGATGAGCAACGGCAGCGCGCGCGTGCGCAACGTCGCCGCCGACTCGCGCAACGGACGCCGCGCGACGAGCACGACCAGCAGAAACAGCGCGCCGATACCGACGCGCAGCGCCATCAGCGGTGCGACTCCGAAGTCGCTCACGCCAACGCGAATGAACAGGAAGGACGCGCCCCAGAGCGCGGCGAGGATAAGGAGCTGGAAGATGTTGACTGGATTCATCGTGAAGGTATCGCGCGCAGTTGAGTCGCGATGCGTACGCATGCTAACACCCAGATTACGCGCGTCGTTTCACGTTGAGATGAAACAGCAAGAATCGACAATCCGTCGCCGGGGATCGGCGCTATCACGCGGGCGCGAAGCGTGTCGCGCCCGCTATGCCATCGGCAGACGTCAATGCGGAATCATCCATTGCAGCACGTTCTGCTGCAGCCATACGAGAATGCCGAGCAGCACGGTCAGCAGGATCGAATGCTTGAAGGTCTTCGCGAACACATAGCCTTCCTTGCCTTTGAGATCGGTCGTCGCGACGCCCGTGGCGATGTTCTGCGGCGAGATCATCTTGCCCATCACACCGCCCGACGAGTTGGTCGCGGCCATCAGCACCGGGTTCAGGTTCAGCTGATTCGCAGCGACCACCTGCAGATTGCCGAACAGCGCGTTGCCCGACGTGTCGCTGCCGGACAGGAACACCGCGACCCAGCCAAGGAACGCCGACACCAGCGGGAAGAACGCGCCCACGGACGCCACGCCGAGACCGAGCGTGTAGTTCATGCCCGAGTAGTTCATCAGGTACGCGAGACCGACGATAGTCGCCACCGTCAGGATGGCGATGCGCGTCTGCACCCACGTATCGACGATTGCGCGGCCGAAGTCACTGGGTTTCAGCTTGACGACGAATGCCGTGATGAGCGCCGCGACGAGAATCGCGGTGCCTGTCGCGAGCGGCTGGAAGTCCCAGATCGCGCCATACGGCGCGTTGTACAGCGTGATGTAGACAGCCTTGTCGAGACCCGGCCACGGCACTTTCACGTCGCCGATCATGAAAATCTTCGCGATCGTCCAGATGATCACGACAGCCGACACGATCAGCCACGGATACCAGCCTTGTGTGCCCGTGATCTTGCCACGCGTCTCGTTCACCCGATCGACGTTGATGGCGAACGCGGGATCGGCGGCGGGGCGCCAGACGCGCAGGAAGGCAATTGTCAGGATCAGCGAGACCAGTGAGGACAGCACGTCCGTCAGGCTGTAGTTGATGAAGTTCGACGTGACGAACTGCGTCAGCGCGAAGCTGCCGCCCGACACCAGCAGCACGGGCCATACGCGAAGCATGTTGCGAAAGCCCGCGTACACGCCGATCACGTAGAACGGCAGCGCCAACGCGAAGAACGGCAACTGGCGGCCGACCATTTTGGCGAGGGAATCGACAGGCAGGTGCGTGACTGCGCCGAGCACGGTGATGGGCACGCCGAGCGCGCCGAACGCGACGGGTGCCGTGTTGAAGATCAGCGTGAAAGTCAGCGCTTCGAGCGGCGGGAAGCCGAGCAGGATCAGCAGCGAACTGGTGATCGCAATCGGCGTGCCGAAGCCCGAGATGCCTTCGAACAGCGCGCCGAACGAAAAGCCGATGACGACGAGCACGATGCGCCGGTCGTTCGGCAGATTGTCGATCATCCACATGCGGAAGGCGGCGAAGCGTCCCGAGTACTGCGCGATGTTGTAGAGCAGGATCGCGGTGACGACGATCCACATCACGGGCCAGCAGGCGAACACGGCGCCCGCCGCGACGGAATCGAGCGCGAGGCCGACGGGAAAGTGCCAGCCGATGATCGCAATCAGCAACCCGACGACGAGACCGGCAAGCGACGCCTGCCACGCCGGGCGGCGCGCCCAGCCGAGCAGCACGAGCACGACGAGAATGGGCAATGCGGCAACGAGGAACGATGGCAATAGCGAATTGCCGATGGGAGTCAGAAACTGGTGGAACATCACGTCTCCATCATTGTTGTTCGATTCGACGCGAAGACTGCACCTACGCGGCGAAGCGGCAGGGCTGGACGGATGAAAGCGGCGTAGCGCGCGGAGTGGGGAAAGCTGGAGAGCGCGCGACGTCGGATCACGCAATTAAACAGATGTTGCACAGGCAACCGCCAGCATAGAGCGCTGGCGATTCCAGTCAAGCAGGGAAAACGAAGAAGGTTGTTGCGGGAATAGAAGTGGGCGCTGAATCGTAGCGCGGGCATTCGCCGGCGTTCGCGGAACGGAACCGACGTTTCGACGGGTGCCGCATCTGGTACTGCTCAGTGCGAGCGCCCGTGGCCGCCCCCTGCCCAGGTATGGCCGCCACCGCCGCCCCAGCCGCCGCCACCACCCCATCCGCCATGACCGCCGCCCCAGTTGCCGTGTCCGCCGCCGCCCCAGTAGCCATGGCCGCCCCAATAGCCGTGATGTCCCCAGTAGCCGTAGTGGCCATAGTGGCCGCCGCCGCAGCACCCGCCCCAGTAGCCGAAGCTCAGCGAGATGGACGGTCCCCACCAGCCGGGCCAGCCGTAGTACGGATAACCGTATGGATAGACGGGGTACGCGACGGGGTAGTACGCGGGCGCGGCGTAAGCGGGTGCGACGTCGTAGGCTTGCGCGGTCGGATAGGACGCGCTGTCGCCCGGCATCGTGAACTGCGCCTGCGCGGAAGTTTGTGAGGGATCGCCTGCCGGATAGCCGGGCCCGACGGGCATTTCCTGTTGCGTCGCCGCCGTCGGCACAGTGGGATAAGCGGGGTAGTACCCGTAGCCGGGGTAGTAGCCGTACGGCGCATAGTAGTAGCAGCCGGACAGCACGCCCGACAGTGCCAGCGCTGCAACGGCGCTGGCGGCGCGCAACGTTGCATCGAGCGGTTTCATGACGTGCTCCTCGTGATCTCGCAGCGCCCATTTCGCGCGCTTTATCTAAAGAGCTTACGTCAGCATTTCAATGCGCACGTCACAAAGTGGTAACGGCTTATTTCATGCACGATCAGTGAACAGGACAGGTCCGGCGCGTACGTGCGCGCCGGACTTTGCCCATCTCCCTTCGGCTTTGAATTTCCGCGCCGCAACTGCACCGGTGTGGAATTCGAAGCCGTTTGCCTGCATCGCCTTCGACGGCGATTTGTCGTATCTCGTGTTGCGCGCGAATCGCTTTGAATCGATTGATGCGGGCGCTCGCGCTTCAGTCAATGGCTCGATGCGTTACTTGCCGACCTGGTTGCCAATCACGCCGCCGACAGCCGCGCCGCCCAACGTCGACAGTGCGTTACCGCCGATCGCCGCGCCCGCCGCGCCGCCCACGCCCGCGCCGATTGCCGTATCGCGCTGCCGCGTGGTCATGCCGTCGCATGCGGATAGACTTGCCACCACGGCGACGACCGTAGCCAGCGCACCGATTCGATGGAAGGTTTTCATGATTGCGTCTCCCTGTTGTTCCTGTCGACGGGATTTGCAAATCGCGATCCCGATCTGGTGATTCGATGGTATCGCTGCGTGCCGTTTCTGTTTGTATGGGCTTGTCAGGAAAGTGTCGGTTTCGTAATCAAATGTTTCGGGGATCGGTTTTGCTTTTGTTTTTTTGTTTTTGCTTTCGCTTTGCGCTGGCATCCGCGTGATGTTACTGGTTCGCAAGCGTCGCCCCTGTGCGGGGCGGCACCTACTTTTCTTTGCCGCCGCAAAGAAAAGTAGGCAAAAGAAAGCGGCTCACACCGCCAGCCCGTGTTCCTATCCACGGGCCCCCAACGTCCCCACATGTCACACGGTAACGCGTTGTTCGTTGCCCGTTGCCAGCGCTTCGAATGAACGCCTCACCCGCTTCGAATACCCGTACACGGGCCAGAGGCAGCGAATGGTATGTGCCGCCGAGGTGGCAAACGGTGTGTAGGTTGTCGCGTCGTATAGCGTGGCGCTCTTACAGCGTGGAGCGCGTGCGCTATCGGTCCGGAGTGAGGCGTGTGAGGCACTACGGCCGACACACAGTTTGCCACCTGGGCGGCGGGGGACTATCTGGTAGTGCGTGCCGCGACGCGGGCACATGAAGCGGGTGAGGCGCACTGCGAGAGCGTTGGCAACGAACGTGGGTCACGTGGTTACCGTTTGAAGCGTAAGAACCTGTGGGGGCCCTCAGGCAGGAACAAGGATTGGCGGTGTTAGCCGCTTTCTTTTGCCTACTTTTCTTTGCGGCGGCAAAGAAAAGTAGGTGCCGCCCCGCACAGGGGCGACGTTTGAAGCACGTAGGCATATCGCGGATGCCGGCACAGCACAGTACAGCACAGCACACCAACACCCACGCGCACCATTGCGCGTTCACTGCCGTTGATAAATCTCCGCGCCGCTCTTGATGAACTCGACGGCCTTCACTTCCATGCCTTTCTTCAGCGCGTCGGTATCGCTCATCCCTTCCTTCGCCGCGTAGTCGCGCACATCCTGCGTGATCTTCATCGAGCAGAAGTGCGGGCCGCACATCGAACAGAAATGCGCGACCTTCGCGGAATCCTTCGGCAAGGTTTCGTCGTGGAATTCGCGCGCCTTGTCGGGATCGAGGCCGATGTTGAACTGGTCTTCCCAACGGAACTCGAAGCGTGCCTTCGACAACGCGTTATCGCGCACCTGCGCGCCCGGATGGCCCTTCGCCAGATCGGCGGCGTGCGCGGCGAGCTTGTACGTGATGATGCCCGTCTTCACGTCGTCCTTGTTCGGCAGGCCCAGGTGCTCCTTCGGCGTCACGTAGCAAAGCATCGCCGTGCCGAACCAGCCGATCATCGCCGCGCCGATACCCGACGTGATGTGGTCGTAGCCGGGCGCGATGTCCGTCGTCAGCGGCCCGAGCGTGTAGAAGGGCGCTTCGTCGCACCATTCCAGCTGCAGGTCCATGTTCTCCTTGATGAGCTGCATCGGCACATGGCCCGGACCTTCGATCATCACCTGCACGTCGTGCTTCCACGCGATCTGCGTCAGTTCGCCGAGCGTCTTCAGCTCGCCGAGCTGCGCTTCGTCGTTCGCGTCGTAGATTGAGCCGGGGCGCAGACCGTCGCCGAGCGAGAAGCTCACGTCGTACGCCTTCATGATTTCGCAGATGTCTTCGAAGTGCTCGTACAGGAAGCTTTCCTTGTGATGCGCGAGACACCACTTCGCCATGATCGAGCCGCCGCGCGACACGATGCCCGTCATCCGGTTGGCGGTGAGCGGCACGTACTGCAGACGCACGCCCGCATGGATCGTGAAGTAGTCGACGCCCTGTTCGGCCTGTTCAATCAGCGTGTCGCGGAAGATTTCCCACGTCAGGTCCTCGGCCTTGCCGTTGACCTTTTCGAGCGCCTGATAGATCGGCACCGTGCCGATCGGTACGGGCGAATTGCGGATGATCCATTCACGCGTCTCATGAATGTGCTTGCCCGTCGACAGATCCATGACCGTGTCGCCGCCCCAGCGGATCGCCCACGTCATCTTGTCGACTTCTTCGCCGATCGACGACGTCACGGCCGAATTGCCGATGTTCGCGTTGATCTTCACGAGGAAGTTGCGGCCGATGATCATCGGTTCGCTTTCCGGGTGATTGATGTTCGCCGGGATGATCGCGCGGCCGCGCGCGACTTCCTCGCGCACGAACTCAGGCGTGATCTCCGTCAAGCCGTTCGGGCCGAATGCGCTCGCGCCGAATGCCTGGCCGGGATGCTGGCGGCCCATCATCGCGGCGAGCTTCGCGCCCGTCGGGCCGCTCGTCTTCAGGCTCTCCAGATACTCGGCGCGGCGCTGGTTCTCGCGAATCGCGATGTATTCCATTTCCGGCGTGATGATGCCTTGCTTCGCGTAGTGCATCTGCGACACGTTCTTGCCAGGCTGCGCGCGGCGCGGCGTGCGATGCAGGCCGGGAAAGCGCAGCTGCGCGGTGGCGGGATCGGCGGCGCGCTCGCGGCCGTAATCGCTCGACAGACCGTCCAGCGACTCCGTGTCGCCGCGTGCTTCGATCCAGCCTTGACGCAGCGCGGAAAGGCCCGCGCGAATGTCGATTTTCGCGTCCGGATCGGTGTACGGGCCCGACGTGTCGTACACGTAGATGGGCGGATTCTTTTCGCCGCCGAAGCCCGTTGGCGTATCCGATTGCGTGATTTCACGCATCGGCACGCGGATATCGGGCTGCGAGCCGGTCACGTAGACCTTGCGCGAGTTCGGCAGCGGCGCGACGGCGGCTTCGTCGACGTGGGCGTTCGCGGAAATGAATTTCGGGTTGGCGTTCATGCGTCTCTCCATGCAAATGTGGGGCGTTACAGCTACGCAGGAGAACGAGACGGAGGGGAAGTAGACCGGGTTCGCGCGAGGAGGTGAAACGGTACGGCAGGTGAAGCGGCGAGCCCGAACGCTTCCCTGCGCTGGCATTATCCAGATCAGGTTCAAAGGGTATTTCTCACCCACGCCATGCGGTGCCCGTTGTCTTTCAGGCGACGCACAACGCAGGACCCCCGCGTTAGCAGCGCACACGATAACCTGGCCGGGCCGGGTTTGGCAACTTGTCTTGAAATTGGCGGAATGCGCGGACCCTTCGCGCATGACGACCGACGGACAAGCCGCGCTGCGCCTCGCTTTCATTGCATTTACACGGGTCGCGCACGCCGCGCGTCCGATTCAGACCGTAATCTCAATAATGCAGGGAAAGACCTCATCCCCTGACCGACTTCGATCAACCTTATTCAAGATTGCCCGAAGAGAGCCGATATACCCAATCAAGGCGGATAATTAATCAGTCAGCCTAATCAAAATCGTTTCAATCGGAGAGTGCAATGAAGTCAGCAAACGGGTCGATAGCTGCGATGACTGCATGTGTCGTTGCGGCAGGCGTATGGCTGCCGTCGGCGGTTGACGCAGCGCAATTTCAGACGGGTGGGACGATTACCTTTACGGGCGCCATTGTCGCGCCGTCATACGGCATCTCGACTCACGTTTCAGGAAGTTATCAAGGATTCCATACGGAAAAAACTGGAGGCGAGAATGCATCGACGGTCGATGTCACGTTTGCGCCTGCGCTGAACACGTCGCTGGCCGCGCACGTTTCGCTGCTGGTCAACACGGACGCAGGCGTGGTCACACCGCATACGCTAAAGACGCGCTTCACCGACAACGCGAAGCACGTCGCCCAGTCGGCGGACGCAGCGTACAGCGTGGGCCGCGCCGGCGGCACGCTGTCGATCGTGGGCGGCGCGCAAACGGAGAGGGCGGTGACGGTGCTGGTGAGCTACGACTGACCCCGGCGAATCCGGGCGGGCGGCGCGATGGTCGCCCGCGTCCGTCGTTTCATCTCGCTTACAACGAAAGTTACGATTCTCTTGCCGGAGGAATGTCCAGATATTGCATAATGCTCGGCGGCGCGAGCGATTCGCGCCCGTTGGCTGCTTTTGTTGCATTCTGCATCGCGTAGGCCATCAATTCGCACCATTGACCTGGTGCTTCCCTTGCCGTTCGACATCCGCTCTACTGCCATGCCCGCCCGCTTTGCCCTTTCTGCCGCGTCGCCGATGCGGCGCCTGCCGTCCCGTTCATGGGTGTTCAGCGGGGCCGCGGCGCAATCGCCGGCACGGGCGGGCTGAACGTGGCGCTGAATATTCCTGACCGTTTCCCGTTCCGCCTGCCGCAATCCCACGGTGGACAGATCGCGCTCGCGCTGGGCGTCGTTTATATCGTGTGGGGCTCGACGTATCTTGCCGTGCACGTTGCGCTTGGATCGTTTCCGCCGCTGCTGCTGTCGGGGCTGCGCAACTTCTTCGCGGGCGTCGGACTGTTCATCTTCGCGATGCGCCGCAAGCCCGTGTGGCCGCCGCTCACGGAAATCCGCAATGCGGGGCTGGTGGGCACGATGCTCGTCGGCCTGTCGAGCGGGATGCTCGCGTACGGGATGCGCACCGTCGGCACGGGCACGGCGGCCGTGATGGTCGCGACCGTGCCGCTGTTCGCCACCGTCATCGCGGCGATCGCCGGGCGCAAGATCGGCCGGGGCGAATGGTTCGCGATCGGGCTGGGGCTCGTCGGCATCGCGATTCTCAGTCATGGCGACCAGAGCTCGGGCTCGGCGGGCGGCAGTCTCGCCATTCTCTGCGGCGCGCTGTTCTGGGCGGGCGGCGCGCATCTGGCGTCGCGCCTCAAGCTGCCGTCGGACCTGTTTCTGTCGACGTCGCTGCAAATCGGCCTGGGCGGCGCGATGTCGACGCTGGTCGCGTGGCTCTCGGGCGAGCGGATGATGGACATTCACTTTCTGCCCGTCGTCGCGTTCCTGTATCTGATGCTGATCGGCACGATGGCCGCTTACGTCGCGTACGGCTTCCTGATCCGGCACACGAGCCCGATCATCGCGAGCAGCTGCATGTACGTGAACCCGGTGGTCGCGGTGGCGCTGGGCGCGCTGCTGCTAGGCGAGCCGGTGACGCGCGCGACCGTCGTCGCGACGTGCGTGATTCTGGCGAGTGTCGGGCTGTCGTTCTGGTTCGACTATCGGCGGCGCGGCACGGCTTGAGAGCCGCCAGCGCGACAGTCGATACCGCGTCTACAACCGTGCGGCAAGCTCCGCGCCTTCACGGATCGCGCGTTTCGCGTCGAGTTCCGTCGCCACCGAGGCTCCGCCGATCAAATGAAAGCGCGGCCCATCCACAGCGGGTGAGCTGGACGTAGCGGGGTAGAGGTCGCGCAACGACTCCTGCCCCGCGCACACCACGATCGTATCGACGTCGAGCCATTGCTCGCTGCCCGCGCGTTCGATCAACAGCCCGCGCTCCGTGATCTGCCGGTACGTGACGCCATCGAGCATCTTCACCTGGTTGCGCACGAGCGCCGCGCGGTGCACCCACCCCGACGTCTTGCCGAGGCCCGCGCCGAGCTTGCCGGCCTTGCGCTGCAATAGCCAGAGTTCGCGCATGGGGACGCAGGCGCGTGGCGTTCTCAGGCCGCCGCGCCCGCTCACGGACAGATCGACACCCCATTCGTCCGTCCAGCTTTCGCGCGACAGCGGCAGCGGCTCGTCCGCGGGATGCAGCAGGAATTCGCTGACGTCGAAGCCGATGCCGCCCGCGCCGATCACGGCGACGCGCTGTCCGACCTGCGCGCCGCGCAGCACGTCGACATACGACAGCACATTCGGCCCGTCGATGCCGTCGATCGCGGGACGGCGCGGCACGATGCCTGTGGCGACGATCACGTCGTCGAACGCGGAAGCCGCGAGCAGTGCAGGATCGACGCGCGTGCCCAGGCGCACGTCGACGCCGTGCCTCGTCAACTGGCTGCCGAAATAACGGATCGTCTCGCTGAACTCCTCCTTGCCGGGCACGCACATCGCCAGATTGAACTGGCCGCCGATGGTTGCAGCCGCATCGAACAGCGTCACGCGATGGCCGCGCGCGGCCGCCACGGTCGCCGCCGACAAACCCGCCGGTCCCGCGCCGATCACGGCCACGGGCGCGCGGCGGCTGATGCGAAGCGAGCGGCCGATACACGAGTTCCGTCTCGCGGCCAGCGCGCGGATTGACGAGACACGTTGCACGTTTGTTCTGAAACGTGTGATCGAGACATGCCTGATTGCACGCGATGCAGGTGTTGATTTCATCCGCGCGTCCTTCGGCTGCTTTGACGACGAACTCGGGGTCGGCGAGCAGCGGCCGCGCCATCGACACCAGATCGCCCGCGCCTTGTGCAAGCAGGTCTTCGGCGACCTCCGGCGTATTGATCCGGTTCGACACGATCACGGGCACGCCCACGGCCGCCTTCAGGCGCACCGCCAACGGCGCGAACGCGGCGCGCGGCACGGACGTGACGATGGTCGGCACGCGCGCCTCATGCCAGCCGATACCCGTGTTGAAGATCGTGACACCCGCCGCTTCGAGCGCCTTCGCGATCTGCACGGTTTCATCCCACGTATTGCCACCTTCGACGAGATCGATCAGCGACAGCCGGTACACGACGATGAAGCGCTCGCCGCACGCGGCGCGCACGGCCTGCACGACTTCGCGCGCGATGCGCATCCGGTTCTCGAGACTGCCGCCGTAGGCATCGTCGCGCCGGTTCGTGCGCGGACACAGAAACTGGTTCAGCAGATAGCCTTCGCTGCCCATGATCTCCACGCCGTCGTAGCCGGCGCGCTGCGCGAGCCGCGCACAGCGGGCGTACGCACGCACGGTTCGCGCTATGCCGGCCAGCGTCAACGCGCGCGGCTTGAACATCGAGATAGGCGACTTCAGCGCCGACGCCGACACGACCAGCGGCTGATAACCGTAGCGCCCCGCATGCAGGATCTGCAGCGCGATCTTGCCGCCTTCTTCGTGGACCGCTCGCGTCAGCTTGCGGTGATTGTGCAGATCGAAGACCGAGTTCAGCGTGCCGCCGAATGGCAGCAGCCAGCCTTCGCGATTCGGCGAGATGCCGCCCGTGATGATGAGGCCCGCGCCGCCTTTGGCGCGCTCGCGAAAGTAGGCGGCGAGCTTCGGATAGTTCCAGAAGCGGTCCTCCATGCCCGTATGCATCGAACCCATCACCACGCGGTTGCGCAGGCGCGTGAAGCCCAGATCGAGTTCGGACAAGAGCCGTGGGTAAGACATGCAAGGCACCATGTAAAGTTGGGACCGCTCGAACGATACACGCGCGTTCGCGCAAAACCTCCGAGGGAAAATTCTAATCGCCTCCCGACCCCGGATTCTGAAAGCCGCTTTTATTCGTCTGTCGTGGGTAATGACCACCGCGGCACGGCGATTGCTGTCCGCAATCGTCCAATCGATGCGGGCAAGTCGATCCTCAAAGCGCTGGCCGACCTCGTGGACATATGAAAGGCGCGTCGCCATGACGGACGCGCAGTTGAGGCCCTACGGCGGATAACGACACATAACGTCGACCAAAGAAACGGACCCGACTGCGCAGGCGGCAAGCCGCAGATCAACGGGCTCAAGCCCAATCAGGGAGAGGTGGCAAATGAAGGTTATCAGGACCATGGCGGCGCTCATCGGAGCGGCCGCGCTCGTGTCGGCGTGCGGTGGAAGCTCGAACGACGTCGGCAAGGAACTCGGGTTGCAAAATCCGTTGATCCATTTCGTGCACGCTATTCCAGGCGGCCCTGCCGTCGACTTTCTCGTCAACGGCGGCGCGTTGCAGAAGAACATCTCGTACAAGAACGTGACGAACTTCGCGAACATCAACACGGGGCAGACATCCGTGGCGTATGCGGCGACGGGGACCACGACCGCGCTCGCGAGCGGCACCTTCTCCGATGTCGCGAAGGGTCACGAGTATACGGTGATCGCGGTGCCGGGTTCGACGGGCGCTGATATCGGTCTGATCGACGATCCGTTCGACAAGGGCCTGCTGTCGAACAGCGCGCGCGTGCGGGGCTTCAATGCATCGCTGAACGCGTCGAACCTCGACCTGTATCTGGTTCCCGCGAGCAACACCAGCATCACGAGCGCCAGTCCGACGCTGGCAGGCGTGTCCTTCAAGAACGCGGTGCCTGCGAGCGGCCAGGACTCGGTCTACGTGTCGGGCGGCACGTATGTGCTGATCGCGACGACGGCGGGTAGCAAGACGCCGATCTTCCAGTCGAGTTCGTTCGATCTCGCGAACAACGCGGACTGGCTCGTGACGTCGGTGCCGATCGGCGGCGTGCTCAGCCAGTTGCTGCCGAACCAGATCCACCTGCTCGTCGCGCAGGGCGGCAACACGAGCCAACCGGCGCTTGAATTGACTAACACGTTGAACGGCCAATAAAACAACGACGGCATGGCCTGATGACGATGCAGTAGCAGGGGGGACGGCACGGCGGCTCATGCAAATGGGCCGCCGTTCTGTTTTGGGCGCCTGATTCGTACACCAGAAGCGCAGGCGCAAAAAAACCGCCGCGAAATACGCGGCGGTGAGGGTAATGGGTGAATCGGATCGACCGGTGGCTGCGATATCAGTCGGAGTGCTTCTCAGCCGAATTGGTGATGGCGTTGCCGCCCTTGGAGATGTCCTGGCCGGCGCCGGCCATCGTGTTGCAGGCGGCTAGCAGCGTCGTGCCCGCGAGCAGCAGAAGTGCGATGAGTCGTGTCATGAGTTTTCTCCCTATCTGGAATAGTCAGGAATCTTCGACGGTTGCTTCGATCGATTCGCGCGCGCCGGTCTGGTCAGGTATTGCATTCGACATCGCCCGGCGTGCGCGCCCTGTCGTCCGACCGGGGCGTCGCGCCAGCCGATCCGGTCTGATTCCATGGTAAGAGACGCGTTGCCGCGATGCTGTCAGAGGCGCCACGATTTTCGTGTCGGCGCAATCCTACGTGGACATCAAAGGCGTTCGGCGGGCGCGTGGCCCTGGGTGCTTGTGCTGTCCGGAACGGTACCCGGTGCTTCCTCAACGATCCGATCGACGCCCAGACTGTCTTCCTTCGTCCCGCGAACGGTCGGCACGGGCAGCACGACGTGTATGTCGGTGCCGTGCAGCTCGCCACGCCGGATGTCGAAGCGTCCGCCGCGCGCGGCCACGCGCTGGCGCATGCCCATCAGTCCATGCGTATGCGTGCGCGTCAGATCGGCGGGCATGATACCGACGCCGTTGTCGGCGATATGCAGCGACACCTCGCCGTGGCCGGTGCTCAAGGTGATCGTGACCTGCGTCGCGCGCGCGTACTTCGCTGCGTTGGTCAGCGACTCCTGCGCGACACGAAAAAGCGCGATCTCGGTCTGCTCGTCGAGTTGCAGTTCGTCGCTGGGCAGATGCAGGTCGAGCGCCCAGCCATTGCGTTGCGCGGCTTCGTCGGCGAGCGTGCGCAGCGCGGTCACGAGGCCGAAGTTCGCGAGCACGGTCGGCCGCATGTCCTCGATGATGCGTCGCTTGAGCGCGATGCCCTGATCGAGCGTCTCGAGCGCACGCGTCAGTTTCTCCGCGATTGCCGGGTCGGTGTCCTGGAGTTTGCGCCGCGCCCACGCGACATCCATCTTGCTCGCCGTGAGAATCGCGCCGAGTTCGTCGTGGAGTTCGCGCGCCAACTGGGTCTTCTCGTTTTCGCTGACGGCCTGCAAGTGCCAGCCAAGCGCTTCGAGTTGCCGCGTGCGCTCGTTGACGAGTTGATCGAGTTCTTCCTGCTGCGTGATCAACTGTTTTTGCGCGCGCGCCTGGCTGTCGAGCTGAATGCCGAGATTGCGGAACAGCAGAATGAACAACACGATATTGAGCGCGGACAGGCCCGCCGCGACGAAGGTGGAGACACGCTGGTCGGCGCGGCTCGCGTCGAGCGCGCGCTGCGCGCGGCGCTCTTCGTTGTCGCGCAGTAAAGAGAGCGTGCTGGTCACGAGCGATGCATCGACGCTGCTGTTTGCCGCTGCGCCGCCGCAAGCGACCAGATCGAGCGGATGGGACGCCGCCTGCTGTAACGCATGTGCGCCGCTGCCGATGCGCGCGCCGATCAGCGCGGCGATCTGCGTGAAGCTGGACAGTTCCGCGCTGTCGGCGGCGCGTTTGAAGTATGCGTCGAGCGAACGGATGCTGCGGCGGATATCGGCGGCGCGTGCGCAATAGCTGCGCGCGTCGGCATCGTCCCTCGTCAGCAGAAAGCGGCTTTCATGCGATTGCAACAACGCGAGTTGTCCGGCGAGGTCGCTGAGCTGCACGCTCGCGTTGCGGGCTTCGAGCGCCGTTTCGTATTCCGACGCGATGCGTTGCCGCGCCGTTTCCAGAATGACGAGACCGCCGCACGTGATGACGATCGCGACCGTCATCGCGATGGCCCAGCTGCGCTGATGCATCCAGTCCGCAAGCCTGGTGGTGAATCCCGCTTCCGCGCCCTCTGACACTGCACTCTCCATGCGATGAAGTCATCGACAGTGTAGCGTCGCGCGGCGCGTTTGAGTCGTGCGAGCGTCCCGAACGGGCCGCCAGACGCCTCGCCGAAAGCGGATGTCGGCGGATTCCCACACGAAAAACAGCGCGCGCCCGAATGCGGGTACGCAACGTGCTCCGTACGATGAGTGCTAGGAATCCATAGCGACCATTCAGCCACATTAGCCAAGGGAGGTTGCCATCATGCTCAAGTGGGCGTTGTTCTTCGCCGTGATCGCCGTGATCGCGGGGCTGCTCGGATTCACAGGCGTTGCTGCAGGTGCGGCGGCGATCGCGAAGTTCCTGTTCGTGGTGTTCCTGATCCTGTGCGTCGTGTTCCTCGTGCTCGGCTTCGTCATCACGAAGAAGATCGTCGATTAGCGAAGCCCGGAGGCAACTCAGGATCAAGCGCGGGCCGCTCGAACGGGGTCTGCTGCCAGTCATCGCTTAAACAGGAAGGAGCGTTGTCATGCTGCATTACGCACTCGTGTTCTTCGTGATCGCGATCATCGCCGCTGTGTTCGGCTTCACCGGCATTGCCGCCGGCGCCGCCGAAATAGCCAAGATTCTGTTCTACATCTTCCTGGTGGTGTTCGTCGTCACGCTGCTGCTTGGCGTGTTCCGAACCTAGCGCAAGCAATACGCCCGCATCGCGCACGCTGTGCCGCCACACATGACAGACGGTGGCCGCGTGTGCGTTTCCCACAATACCGGAACAAGGAGTCAGTCAATGTCGAACGCAACCAAAGGCGAATTCGTGATGGACCTCGAACGCATTCGCCAGCAGGCACGCAAGGATATGGACGATGGTCCCGTCACGCAGACCTATGGCGCGGATCGCAAGACCGTGCTGAAGCTGCTCAACGGCTCGCTCGCGACGGAACTCGTCTGCGTGCTGCGCTACAAGCGCCACTATTTCATGGCGAAGGGCATCAATTCAGAAGCGGTCGCGCAGGAGTTCCTCGAACACGCGAACGAAGAGCAGGGCCATGCGGACACGCTCGCGGCGCGCATCGTGCAACTCGGGGGCGAGCCGGACTTTGCGCCGGACAGTCTGTCGAAGCGCTCGCACTCGGAATACAAGGAAGGCTCGAACCTGACCGACATGATCCGCGAGAACCTGATCGCGGAGCGCATTGCGATCGATACCTATCGCGAGATCATCCGTTATCTCGGCGACACCGACGTCACGACGCGCCGGATCTTCGAAGAGATTCTCGCCGTCGAGGAAGAGCACGCGGACGATATGGCCGATCTGCTGTCGGGTCGCGAGTGAGGGGAAAGGGCGGCTGGGCGCGAAGGCAACGGGCGGCGTGCGGTTCGCGCCGCGCCCGTCTTCGCAACCTTCGCAATCCTGTAGAGCACATGCATTTGCACTGCGATAAACCACATCCATGATTCGAGTGCTGATAGCGGACGACCACGCGATCGTTCGGGGCGGGTTCAGACAGTTCGTCGCTGACGAGCCGGACATGTGCGTCGCGGCGGAAGCATCGACGGGCGACGAAACGATCCGCCTCGTGCGCGAGCAGCTAACGGGCGAGCCTTTCGACGTCGTGTTGCTCGATATCGCGATGCCCGACAAGAACGGCATCGACACGTTGCGCGTGATCCGCCAGATGCGACCCGAGCAGGGCGTGCTGATCCTGTCGGGCTATCCGGAGAGCCAGTACGCAATCAACCTGTTGCGCGCGGGCGCGAACGGCTATCTGAACAAGGACTGCGAGCCCGACGAGATCGTGCGTGCCATCCGTTCGGTCGCGCGCGGGCATCGCTATCTGTCGGAGGCCGTTGCCGATACGCTCGCGAACAGTCTCGACAAGCCTGCTGCGACGAACCCGCATGAACAGCTATCGGAACGCGAGTTCCAGATCTTCTGCAAGCTCGCATCAGGTCAGATTCCGACCGATATCGCCGGTGAGTTGCATCTGTCGGTGAAAACGGTCAGCACGTATCGCGCGCGCGTGCTCGAAAAGATGCACATGACGAACAACGCGGACATGACCTACTACGCGATCAAGAACGGCCTGATCGAATGAACGAATGAACCCGTGACGACCCGCGAGCATGGAACGCAACCGATGAACGCCGACTCCCTCACTGCACACACCGATTCCGGCCGCGCGCCGTTGCGTGTGCTGCTGATCGAGGATTCGCCGCTGATCCGGCGCAGCATCGTCGAAGCGATCGATGCGTCGGGCGTGATGCAGGTGGCCGCGCAGGCCGAATCCGCCGACGAGGCGATCGCGCTGCTGGATGGCGAAGCGTTCGACGCCGTAATCGTCGATCTGCAACTGAAGGGCGGATCGAGCGTGCCGGTGCTGGCGTATATGCAAAGAGAAGGATTGATCGAGTCGACGTTTGCCGCCGTGCTGACCAACCATGCGTTGCCCGCGTACCGCGAGCGCTGCCAGCAATATGGCGTGCGGCATTTCTACGACAAGTCGTTCGAGTTCGATCGCGTGATCGACGCGCTGCACGAATATGCGCAGGCGCGTCTGGAAGCGCGATAGCGGGTTTCGCGCAGCGAAATCAGATCGACATCACTCCGTCGCGCCCGAAGCCGCCAGCGGCTCGGGACGCCCGCGCAGATGATTGAGCCCGGCAACCGCGGTAAACAGCAGACCGGCGATACTCACGCCCACCCAACCGAACAGCGGCCACACGAACGCGCCGACGCCCGACCCGATCGCGCCACCGATGAAATAGCAGACCATGAACACCGTGTTCACGCGGCTGCGCGCTTCGGGTTTCAGCGCGTAGATGCGCGACTGGTTGGAGATCTGCGCGCCTTGCACGCCGACATCGAGCACGATCACACCGATCACGAGGCCAATCAGGCTCGAACCCGACAGCGCGAACACGACGAACGACAGGGCCGCCAGCGCAATCGACAGCGAAACGATCGCACGCGGCCCGCGCCGGTCGGCGAACTTGCCCGCGAGCGGTGCGGCCATTGCGCCCGCCGCGCCGACGATACCGAACAGAC